>NZ_CP059163.1:1390008-2780017 GCF_013466785.1 Nocardioides marinisabuli | reverse complement strand
CGACTAGGGTGGCAGCGACTTCATCGTCCCCGAACAGAGAGCCGGTCCCCATCCATGCCTGAGGCAGTCATCGTCTCCACCGCCCGCTCGCCCATCGGCCGCGCCAACAAGGGTTCGCTCAAGGACATGCGTCCCGACGACCTGAGCGCGCTGATCATCAAGGCCGCGCTCGACAAGGTCCCGGCGCTCGACCCCAACAGCGTCGACGACCACTACATGGGCGTGGGCCTGCCCGGCGGCGAGTCGGGCAACAACCTGGCGCGCGTCGTCAACGTCCTCAACGGCATGGACGACGTGCCCGGCGCGACCATCACCCGCTACTGCTCCTCCTCGGTGCAGACCACCCGGATGGCCTTCCACGCCATCAAGGCGGGCGAGGGCGACGTCTTCATCTCCTCGGGCGTCGAGACCGTCTCGCGCTTCGCCAAGGGCACCTCGGACCACTGGCCCGACACCCACAACCACCTCTTCGACGAGGCCAAGGCCCGCACCGACAAGCTCGCCGAGGGCGGCCAGGACTGGGTCGACCCCCGCGAGAACGGCGCGCTGCCCGACGTCTACATCGCCATGGGCCAGACGGCCGAGAACGTCGCGCGGCTGCGCGGGCTCGACCGCAAGGAGCTCGACGAGTTCGGCGTCCGCAGCCAGAACCTCGCCGAGAAGGCAATCAACGACGGCTTCTGGGCCCGCGAGATCACCCCGGTGACGCTGCCCGACGGCACGGTCGTCTCGGCCGACGACGGCCCGCGCGCCGGCGTCACCTACGACGCGATCAAGGACCTCAAGCCGGTCTTCCGTCCCGACGGCGTCGTGACCGCGGCCAACTGCTGCGCCCTCAACGACGGCGCCGCCGCGGTCGTCATCATGAGCGACACCAAGGCCGAGGAGCTCGGCCTCAAGCCGCTGGCGCGCATCGTCTCCACCGGCGTGAGCGGCCTGTCCCCCGAGATCATGGGCCTCGGCCCGGTCGAGGCGACCCGCAACGCCCTCAAGCACGCCGGCATGAGCATCGGCGACATCGACCTCGTCGAGATCAACGAGGCCTTCGCCGCGCAGGTGGTGCCGTCCTACCAGGACCTCGGCATCGACCTGGACCGCCTCAACGTCAACGGTGGCGCGATCGCCGTGGGCCACCCCTTCGGCATGACCGGCGCCCGCCTGCAGAACACCATGCTCAACAGCCTGGAGTGGCACGACAAGAGCACCGGCCTGATCACCATGTGCGTCGGTGGCGGCCAGGGCATGGCGCTCATCCTCGAGCGTCTCTGAGCCACCCGCTCAACCGGGCCGCACGGCCCGCTCGACGAGACCCCCGGCACCTCGGTGCCGGGGGTCTCGCCCGTCCTGGGTGTGCCGCGCGGCATGGGGGCCGCACTACAGTGTGGGGCGTGACCAGCACCGACAGCTCCCCCGCCCGCGTCACCGGGCGCTGGCTCGACACCGAGCAGCAGCACGCCTGGCGTGCGCTCGTGCTTGGCTCGACGCTGCTCTTCGACCGGCTCGACGACGACCTGCGGCAGGGCTGCGGGCTCTCGCTGACCGAGTACGAGATCCTCGTGCGCCTCTCCGAGCGCGACGGGCGCCTGCGCATGGCGCAGCTCGCCGACGCGCTGGCGCACAGCCGCAGCCGGGTCACCCACACGGTGGCCCGCATGGAGCGGGCCGGCCTGGTCGAGCGCCGCTCCTCGCCCGAGGACGGCCGCGGCATCATGTGCTGGTTGACCGACGCCGGGCGCGAGCTGCTGGAGCGGAGCGCACCGGTGCACGTCAACGGCGTGCGCGACCACCTCGTCGACCTCGTGCCCGCCGAGGACCTCGCGGCGATGGGACGGGTGATGAACGCCGTCTCCGACGCCCTGGTGGCCTGCCACCCCGAGATGGAGATCCGCCAGCCGGGCCGCTGAGCGGTCCCGGCCGGCGGGCCGAGCGGGCTGCTAGTCGCGCGTGAGGCGACGGTGGGTGACGCGGTGCGGCCGCGCCGCCTCGACGCCCAGGCGCTCGATCTTGTTCTCCTCGTAGGCCGCGAAGTTGCCCTCGAACCAGAACCAGCTCGCCGGGTCGTCCTCGTCGCCCTCCCAGGCCAGGATGTGGGTCGCGACGCGGTCGAGGAACCACCGGTCGTGGGAGGTGACCACGGCGCAGCCGGGGAAGTCGAGCAGCGCGTCCTCGAGCGAGGACAGGGTCTCGACGTCGAGGTCGTTGGTGGGCTCGTCGAGCAGCAGCAGGTTGCCGCCCATCTTCAGCGTCAGCGCCAGGTTGAGGCGGTTGCGCTCACCACCGGACAGGACGTTGGCCTTCTTCTGCTGGTCGGGGCCCTTGAAGCCGAACGAGGCGACGTACGCGCGCGAGTTCATCTCGAAGTTCGCGACCTTGATGAAGTCGAGCCCGTCGGAGACGACCTCCCACACGTTCTTGGTCGCGTCGAGGCCGCCGCGGCTCTGGTCGACGTAGGAGATCTTGACGGTCTGACCCACGTCGAGCGAGCCCTCGTC
This sequence comes from Nocardioides marinisabuli, assembly GCF_013466785.1. Taxonomy (NCBI): domain Bacteria; kingdom Bacillati; phylum Actinomycetota; class Actinomycetes; order Propionibacteriales; family Nocardioidaceae; genus Nocardioides; species Nocardioides marinisabuli. Next base: position 2,777,525 of record NZ_CP059163.1, on the reverse strand, counting down.
GGGCTGCTCCTGGTCGGTGATCATCCGGAACAGGGTGGTCTTGCCGACGCCGTTGGGGCCGATGACGCCGACGATGCCGGCGCGGGGCAGCGAGAAGGACAGGTCGTGCATGAGGGTGCGGCCCTCGAAGCCCTTGGTCAGGCCCTTGGCCTCGAGCACCACGTCACCAAGCCGGGGCCCGGCCGGGATGTTGATCTCGGAGGTGTCGATCTTGCGCATCCGGTCGGCCTCGGCCGCCATCTCCTCGTAGCGCGCGAGCCGCGACTTGCTCTTGGCCTGGCGCGCCTTGGGGTTCGAGCGCACCCACTCCAGCTCCTTCTCGAGCATCTTGGCGCGCTTGGCGTCCTTCTGCCCCTCGACCTTGAGCCGGTCCTTCTTGGTCTCCAGGTAGGTGGAGTAGTTGCCCTCGTAGGGGTGCGCCTGGCCCCGGTCGAGCTCGAGGATCCACTGGGCGACGTTGTCGAGGAAGTACCGGTCGTGGGTCACGGCCAGGACGGCGCCCGGGTAGCTGGCCAGGTGCCCCTCGAGCCACTGCACCGACTCGGCGTCGAGGTGGTTGGTGGGCTCGTCGAGCAGCAGCAGGTCGGGCTGCTGGAGCAGCAGCTTGCACAGCGCGACCCGGCGGCGCTCGCCACCGGAGAGGTTGTCGACCACGGCGTCGGCCGGGGGGCAGCGCAGCGCGTCCATCGCCTGGTCGAGCCGGCTGTCGAGGTCCCAGACGTTGGCCGCGTCGAGCTCGCTCTGCAGGTCGCCGGCCTCGGTCGCGACCTTGTCCTGGTCGGCGTCGGGGTCGCCCATCATCATGTAGAGCTCGTCGAGGCGCGCCATCTTCGCCTTGGTCTCGGCGACCGCCTCCTCGACGTTCTCGAGGACCGTCTTGCCCTCGGTGAGCGGGGGCTCCTGCTGGAGCATCCCGACCGTCGCACCGGGGTCGAGGATCGCGTCGCCGTTGTTGGCGTGGTCGAGCTGGGCCATAATCTTCAGCAGCGACGACTTGCCGGTGCCGTTGGGGCCCACCACGCCGATCTTGGCGCCGTGAAGGAACGAGAGGGTGACGTTGTCGAGGACGACCTTGTCACCGTGGGCCTTGCGCACGTTGCGCAGTGTGAAGACATATTCCGCCATGTTTCCGAGCCTAGTTGCTCGGCCCCGCCCCGGCTCCCCGGGGTCCCCCGCCCGGGCCCCCGCGCGAGCGGGGCGCGCGCTCAGCGCTCGGCGAGCGCCTTCGACAGCCCGCCGCGCGCGCGGGTGTACGCCGCGAGCTCGGCCTCGACGGGACTGACCACCAGGTCGTGGGCGACCGCGCCGACCGCCTCGCGCAGCCGGGTGTCGGCCACCGAGGCGCGCCGTCTGGCCGTGCCGGCCACCAGTCCCCGGCACACCAGTGCCAGCAGCACCCCGAGCCCGACCCCGCCGAGCAGCAGGAGCAGCGGCAGCGCGACCCCGGCGTAGACGGGGGTGTCGTCGAGGGTGCCGGACAGGGCGGTGGCCACCGTCCAGGCGCCGCCGACCAGCGCGGTGACGACCAGCACCCACTGCAGCACCCGCACTACCCCGGCCCAGACCGGGATGCGGGAGGTCTGCAGGTCGACGCCGCGCAGCGCGTCGTCGAGCCGGTCGCCGATCTCGGGCAGGCGATGCACCGAGGCGCGGCGCACCGCGTCGGCCCAGGGGCGCCCGAGGCCCTGCGTCGCCTCGTCGACCAGGGAGCGCACCTCGGAGTCGACCCGGGCCCGCTGCACCGACGTCGTCTGGGGCACCGCGCTCTCGCGACCGCGCAGCGCCTTGGCGGAGCCGCCGAGGTCGAGCTGCATCTTCTTGAGCGGGTCGGGACGCAGCCGGCTGGTCCACGAGACCAGCGGCCAGCCGGTCGCCCGGCCGGCCCGCAGCCGGGTCGAGCGCTCGACGGCCTCGACCACGGTCGGCACCCCGGCGGCCTCGGCGAAGGCGTCCTGCATCGCGTGCACCCGCTGGTCGGACAGCGCGCGGGTCGGCGCGGCACCCCCGGCCTCCTGCAGGCGGGCCGCGGCGGCGCGCACGTCGGACTCGATCCGCTCGGCGGTCATCTTCTTGGCCCGCACCCGCGACTCGATCTCACCGCGCAGCTCGTCGAGGCCCAGGCCCTGGCGGGCGCTGATCCCGATCACGGGCACCCGGCCCAGACCGTCGGCCTCGAGCAGGCGGCGTACGTCGGCCAGCATCGCCTCGCGGCCCTCGGCCGGCACGGTGTCGATGTGGTTGAGCACCACGACCATGACGCCCTCGTGGGTCTTCAGCGGCGCCAGGTAGCGGTCGTGGATCGCGGCGTCGGCGTACTTCTGGGGGTCCAGGACCCACACGAGCATGTCGGCCAGCGCCACCAGGCGGTCGACCTCGAGGTGGTGGGAGACCTCGGTCGAGTCGTGGTCGGGCAGGTCGAGCAGGACCACGCCCTCGAGCGCCTGCGACTCGCGCCGGGTGTCGAGCATGGAGTCGCGGGTGGTCTGGTGCCGCGGCGGGATGCCCAGCCAGTCGAGCAGCTCACCGGCGCCGTCGCTGCCCCACACGCAGGCGGTGGCCCACGACGTGGTCGGTCGACGTACGCCGACCGCGGACAGCTCCAGCCCGGTCAGGGCGTTGAAGGTGGAGGACTTGCCCGAGCCGGTGGCGCCGGCGATCGCGACCACGGTGTGCGCGGCCGAGAGGCGCAGCCGGCTGGTGGCCCGGTCGACCACCTTCTCGGCGTCGTCGACGAGGGCGTCGTCGAGCCGCCCGCGCGCCGCCTCGGCGGCGGCGGCGAGACCATCGATGCGGGCGCCGGTGTCGGTCCCACGGGTGACCAGCTTCTTGGCCCCCTCGAGCAAGGACGTCATGTTCTCCCACTCAGCGTGCGGTCAGTGCTGGGCGACACCCTAGGGGGCCGCGCCGGCAGTCTCGTGGTCAGGGCCGACCCGGCTTGGGTGCGGCGGCGAAGCGGACGTCGTCGACGCGGCGCGCGGCCTGGCGCAGCTGCTCGGCGGCGTCTGGTGCCAGGCCCAGCGCGTCGACCAGGTCGGTGAAGCGCCGGCGCTCGGCGTCGAGGAGCCCGGTGATGCGCTCCTCGAGCATCCGCCGGGCCCGCTCGGCCAGTCCGCGCACCGCCTGGTCGCCGAAGACCGCCTCGAGGAGCTTCTGGCCCAGGGCGGCCGAGCCGCCCGCGATCCCGGCCTCGGCCCCGGTCAGGCCGGCGGTGTGGGTGAAGACGACCACCATCAGCGCGACCGAGAGCCCGTTGACGCCGAAGGCCAGGAACCGCGCGGTGGAGCGCTTGTCGGCGCCCTCGGCCTTGACCAGCTCGAGCACGTCGCCCTGCCACTCGCGCACGGCGCGCTCGGCCCGCCGGCGCAGGTCGCGCGAGGCCCGGCCGATGTCGGGCCCGGCCTGGGCCAGGAGGCCGACGCCGGCGGCGTGCTGCTGCCAGGCGGCCTCGGCCCGCTCGGCGGCCTGCTCGGCGTGCTCGAGGATGAGCAGCTCGAGGCCCGACTCGACCGCGACGGTGACCCGCTCGGCCTGCTGGGGCTTGCCCTTGACGGCGTTGACCACGCGGTCGCGCAGCCAGCCGACCCGGTTCTCCAGCGACTTCAGCAGTTCGCCGGTGCCGACGAACTCCTGCCAGCGGGCGAGCACCTCGCCGCGCAGCAGGGTGCCGTCGGCGGTCGCCTTGACCGCGTCGGCCGCGGCGCGCTCGTAGGCCCGCTCCGCCTCGTGGCGCAGCGTGGCCGCGGTGTCGACCTGCACGGCCGCGGCGTCGGCGACGGGGTGCACGTGGTGGGTGATGCTGCGGACCGCGCCGTCGAGGGTCTGCTTGACCACCGCGGCCCGGGCGCCGGCGTCGGCGGCCAGCGACTCCAGCCAGCCGCGCACGTCGGCGACGTGACCGGGCGGCAGCAGCCCCGCCTCGTCGACCGGCCCCTCGTTGACCACGAAGAGCGGGGAGTCCTTGAGCCCGCGCGAGGCCAGCATCCGGGCGAGGTGGGTCGACACGGTCTGCACCGCGTCGGGCGCGGTGCGGTCGAGCACGACCGCGACGGCCGTCGAGCGGTCGGCGGCCTGCTTGAGGAAGCCCCAAGGCACCTGGTCGGCGTACCGGGCGGCCGAGGTGACGAAGAGCCACAGGTCGGCGGCCGCGAGCAGCTGGGCGGCCAGGGTGCGGTTGCGCTCCTCGACCGAGTCGACGTCGGGGGCGTCGAGGACGGCCAGGCCCTGCGGGACGGTGTCGGAGGCCACCAGCTGGAGCGCGTCGGGGTCGTTGGTCGAGTGCTCGACCCGGCGCAGGTCGGGCAGCAGCCGGTCCTGGCCGAACCAGTGCCCGTCGTCGGGGTGGTGCACCAGCACCGGCGAGCGCGTGGTCGGGCGCAGCACCCCCGGCTCGGTGACGCGACGGCCCACGAGCGAGTTGACCAGGGTCGACTTGCCGGCGCCGGTCGAGCCGCCCACGACGGTCAGCAGCGGCGCGTCGATCGTCATGACCCGCGGGATCACGTAGTCCTCGAGCTGGTCGACCATCTCCTGGTGCGAGGTGCGCACCTCCTCGACCCCGGGCAGGTCGAGCGGCAGGGTCGCGGCCTGGAGGGCGCCGCGCAGGCGCACCAGCGCGGTGAGCATCTGCGCGTCGTCGACCCCGCTCGGGCCGCTGGGGCCGTCGGGGCTGGCGTCGTGCGGGGCTGTCATCGGGTCGGAACCACCTGTCCGGGGAAGGCGATGGACGGTCGTACGGCGCGGATACGCGCGACGTAGTGCTGTCCTCGGAGTGCGAAGTCTGGCGGAGGGGTGCCCCGCAGGTAGCGATGATGCAGGAATCCGAGCTCGATCACCGCTTGCTGGTAGTCACGCATGGCAGCCTCGCCCGCGGCACCACCCGCCTGGCGGGCGTGGCGGCGAGCCCGGCGACGCGCCCCGAGGTCGACGACCCAGCCGATGTCGGTGGCGGGCAGCAGACCGCGCTGCGCCGCGTCGCCGAGGGCGGCGGCCAGCATCGTGCGCTCCGAGCGGCGCGCCCACACGGCGATCGCGAAGAGCCCGACCAGCGCCGGGAACATCAGCACGAGGTAGACCACCACGAAGCTGCCGACCCCGAAGATGGTCGAGCCGTTCCACAGCCCGTGGGCCAGGACGGCCAGCACGTAGCCCCCCAGCGGCGCCAGCACCCGTACCGCCGGGGAGCGCGAGCCCACCGCCAGGCCGACGCCGATGCCGATGAAGGTGGTGAAGAACGGGTGGGCGAAGGGGCTGAAGAGGCAGCGCACCACGAAGGTGGCGGTCAGCGCCTCGGTGCCGCCGGGACCCATCCCGTCGGTGCCGTTGTAGGCGGCGGCGAGGTAGAGGATGTTCTCGACGAAGGCGAAGCCGATGCCGACCATGCCGGCGTACACGATGCCGTCGAGGACCCCGTCCAGCTCGGCGCGGCGCCACCACAGCAGCAGCACCAGGAACGCGCCCTTGGAGAGCTCCTCGGTCACGGGGGCGACCACGGCGAGGCTGGCGGCCTCGGTCACCCCGACGAAGAAGCCGCCGACGCCCTGCACGAGCAGGGCCGCGGCGGTGGCCACGAAACCACCCCACAGCAGGCCCAGCAGCAGCAGCGAGCGCGGCTCGGGCTCGTACCGGTCGAGCCACAGGTAGCAGGCCACCAGCGGCCCCACCGGCAGGGCCGCGAGACCCGTGGCGAGCACCAGCGAGCCGGGGCCGCCGGACAGGGCGATGACCAGCAGGATCGGCAGCGCACCGAGCACGACCAGGGCGGTGACGACGACGGTGAAGGCGACGTTGTCACGACGGGCCGGCACCATGGCAGCAGAGCCTATCGGCAGGCCCGGGTGGCGGCGTCGGTGGCGGCGTCGAGCGGCACCGACGCTCGACGGGTCGGCACGTAGCATGGCGTGCATGAGCGAGCAGAGCACCCCGGAGTCCGCCGAGCCCAAGACCGAGTCGCACGACCCGGCCGTGCCCGCGGCCTACTCGGAGTTCATGCGCACCGGCTGGGGCGAGCGCGAGCTCGACCTGCCGCGCCACCCGGTGGCCGACCTCGCCGCCCAGCGCCGCGCCCGCCTCGTCGAGGCCTTCCCCGGTGAGCGGCTGGTGCTGCCGGCCGGCACCTACAAGGTGCGGGCCAACGACACCGACTACCGCTTCCGCAGCGACACCGCGCACACCTACTTCACCGGCAACCTGACCTCCGACGCGGTGCTGGTCATGACCGACGGCGAGGCCGTGCTCTACGCCCGTCCGCGCTCCTCGCGCGAGAGCGACGAGTTCTTCCGCGACCGCCAGTACGGCGAGCTGTGGGCGGGTCGCCGCCCCTCGGCCCGCGAGATCTCCGACTCCCTGGGCATCGAGGTGCGCCACGTCGACCGGCTCGCCGAGGACCTCGCGGTCAGCTCCCCCAAGACCCGGGTGCACCGCGGCGTGTCCGCCCAGGTCGACCGGCTGGTCGGCGGCGACGCCGGCCTCGACGGCGAGCTCGCGCGGGTGGCCTCGGAGATGCGCCTGGTCAAGGACGATTGGGAGGTCGCCGAGCTGCAGGCCGCCTGCGACGCCACCACCCTGGGCTTCGAGGACTCGGTCTCCGACTGGGCCAACGTGCTCAAGTACGGCGAGCGCTGGATCGAGGGCACCTTCTTCCGCCGGGCCCGGGCCATGGGCAACGACATCGGCTACGACTCGATCGTCGGCGGCGGCAAGCACGCGACCACGCTGCACTGGATCGAGAACTCCGGCGCGATCACCCCCGGCGAGCTGGTCCTGCTCGACATGGGCGTGGAGGGCCACAACCTCTACACCGCCGACGTCACCCGCACGCTGCCGGTCGACGGCACCTACACCGGCGCCCAGCGCGAGCTCTACGACCTGGTCCTGGCCGCGCAGGAGGCCGGCATCCAGGCCGTGCGCCCGGGGACCCCCTTCGCCGACGTGCACACGGCCTCGATGACGGTGCTGGCCCACGGGCTCGAGGACATGGGGCTCCTGCCGGTCCCCGCGGCGCAGGCCCTCGACCCCGACAGCAAGGTCTACGCCCGGTGGACCCTGCACGGCACCAGCCACATGCTCGGCATGGACGTGCACGACTGCGGCGCCGCGGCCCCGGAGTCCTACGCCAAGGGCACCCTGGCCGAGGGCATGGTCCTGACCGTCGAGCCGGGCCTGTACTTCCAGGAGGACGACCTGCTGGTGCCCGAGGAGCTGCGCGGCATCGGCGTCCGCATCGAGGACGACGTCCTGGTCACCGCCGACGGGCACCGCAACCTCTCCGCCGCCCTCCCCCGCAGCGCCGACGACGTCGAGGCCTGGATGGGCGCCCGCCTCTAGGACCCGCCCCCACACCGTGGGTTGAGCAGCGAGGGCCCCAGCGTTGGTTGAGCAGCGAGGGCCGAAGGCTCGAGCGTCGCCGAAACCCGGTGACCCCACGGCGTACGGCGACCGCGGTTCTCACCGGGGTCTCGACGACGCTCCTCGCTGGCGCTCGTCACTGCTCGACCAACGGGCAGCGACCACACGACGTACGGCGACCGCGCACCTCACCAGGTCTCGACGACGCTCCTCGCTGGCGCTCGTCACTGCTCGACCAACGGGCGCGACCACACGGCGTACGACGACCGCGCTCCTGTACGCCGAGTCGGCCCGTTCGAACCAGCCGGGTCGGCGTCGCCCCACCGTTGGTTGAGCAGCGAGGGCCGAAGGCTCGAGCGTCGCCGAAACCCAGCGACCACACGACGTACGGCGACCGCGGTTCTCACCGGGATCTCGACGACGCTCATCGCTGGGGCTCGTCACCGCCCGACCAGCGGCGCAGCCGCTGCTCAGTCGGGCGGGGCGGGCAGGTCGACCCAGAAGGTCGACCCCTCGCCGGGGCGCGAGTCGACGCCGAGCCAGCCGCCGTCGCGCTCGGCGACCGAGCGCGCCAACGACAGGCCCAGGCCTGTGCCGCGCACGCCTGCCTCCGCGAAGCGCACGAACGGCTCGAAGACCTGGTCGAGCTGGCGCTGGGTGAGCCCCGGGCCGGTGTCCTTGACGCTGATCCGCACCCGGGGCTCGCCGGCCTCCCCGCGGGTGCGGGCGGCGGTGACCGTGACCGTGCCGCCGGGGCGGTTGTGGGCCACGGCGTTGCCGACGAGGTTGGTGAGGACCTGGCGCACGCCCGAGGCGGTCGCCTCGACCGCGAGGTCCGGCTCGATCGCGCAGGTCACTTCCACCCCGGCGGTCGCGGCCGGCGTACGGACCCAGTGGGCGACGTCCTGGACGGCCTCGGAGACCACGACCGGGCCGCGGCTCCCGTCGCCGAGCAGGCGCGCGGTGCTCAGCAGGTCCTCGACGATGGCGAGCAGCTGCTCGCCGGCGCTCACGATGACCCCGGTGTCCTTGCGGACCTGGGTGACGAACTCGGCCAGCTGCTCGGGGTCGAGCACGCCCTCGAGGTCCTCGGCGTCGTTCTGGAGCACCTCGGCGTAGCCCAGCACGGCGCTGATCGGGGTGCGCAGCTCGTGGCCGGTGGCGGCGAAGAACTGCTGCTGCACCGCGCTGGCCTGGTCGCCGCGCACGATCGCGTCGGCCAGCGAGCGCTCCGCGGCCTGCACGGCCATCCGTGCGGTGAAGGCGGCGCTGAGCAGGCGCAGGTCGGCCACCAGCGTCTCGGACCAGTCCCCCGGCTGCTCGCTGCCCACCGAGAGTGAGCCGAACATGGAGCCGCCGGAGAGCATCGCGGTGCTGACGGTGGCGCGCACGTGGCAGCGCGCCATCTCGCGGGCGTCCTGGGCGGCCTCGGGCGGGAGCAGCTCGGCGTCGCGCACCACGACTGCCTCGCGCCGCGAGCGCTGGGAGAGCCACGGCATGGTGAGCGCGTCCTGCGCGTCGCGGGCGCCTCCGGGCAGCACGGTGCACCGGGCGCCGGGGCGCTGCCACTGGCGCAGCCAGGCACGCTCCCCCAGGTGGAACCACTGCTCGGGGTCGGTGGGGCTGAAGGTGGTCAGGGCGACCGCGAGCACCTCGACGCGCGGGTCCTCCAGGACGACCTCGGCCAGCTGCTCGAGCGCCGCGACGAGCTCGGTCTCGGCCAGGAGCACCTGCTGGGCCAGGCGGACGCCGAAGGCGCTGGGCCGGGCATCCTCGGCGACCTCCTGGAGGGCGGGCTCCATCGTGCTGCTCACCCCTCCACCTCGTCGCGGGCCGTGACGGCCAACCGTGCCGGTCGCGGAAAGATACCGCGGGACTGGTCCAGGCGTACCGGTGCGGCCAGCTCGAGGTGCACGCCACCGGCCCACGTGATGAGCGCGACCAGCTGGGCCAGGCCCACGCTGCGGCCCGGGCAGGCGTGCGGGCCGGCACCGAAGGGCAGCCAGGCCCCGGGCCGGGCGTGCGGGTCCTGCCACCGGTCGGGGGCGAAGGCACCTCGGGTGTCGCCGGACTCCTGCTCGTGGGCCGGCACGAGCTCGGCGAGCCGACCCAGCAGCAGGGGGCTGACCAGCACCACCCCGCCCTCGGGCACCCGCTCGCCCCCGAGCACGACGGCGCGACGGGCGACCCGGGCGGTGACCCAGGTCGGCGGGGCCAGCCGCAGCACCTCCCAGACGACCGAGGACGGCTCGAGGTCACCGGTGCCGAGCCGCTGCTGCAGCGCGGGTCGCTCGGCCAGCGCCACCAGCAGCCACGCCCCGGCGGCGATGGGGACCTGGGTGCCGGCCGCCAGCATGGTGGCCGTGCGCGCCGGCTCCGGGTCGTCGAGGGCCCGGAGCAGCGACTCGAGGCGGGTGCGCGCCGCGTCCTCGTGGCGGCGTACCCGCGACCAGCGAGACGGGGGGCGCACGGCCGCGATGACCGGGGCCAGCGCGTCGATCCAGGCGAGCACGGCGTCGGCGACCGCGTCGCGCTCGGGGTCGGCGACGCCGTCGAGGACCGCCGCGGCCGTGGCGCGGGCGACCGGACGGCGCAGCAGCCGCATGGCGTCGTGCTCGGCGCCCGCGCCCGATCGGACGGCCGCGCGCAGCTCGTCGACGAGGACGTCGGCGGCGACCGCCGTCCGGGCGCGGGGCAGCGGCACGAAGCCGGCGTCGCGGTCGCGCTCCTGTCCCCGGGGCAGGGAGCGACGGCTCACGTCGACCGGGAAGTCGAAGGCGCCCGGGTCGGTGAGGACCGAGCGCGCGTGCTCGAGGGTGGTGACCACCCAGGGCCCGTGGCGGCCCAGCGCCACCGGCTGCGGGCGACCCACCGCACGCAGCACGGCACCGAGCCGGCCGTCGGCCTGCTCGGTGCCGCGCTCGAGGACAGACGTCATCCGCCTGCCGTCCGGCGTCGGGTCGCGGTCAGCGGCCCGGACGCCACATGTAGAACGCCGAGACCTGGCGTGCGGCACGACGCTTCTGGATCAGCTTCAACATCGGTGTGCTCCCTCCCTAGAGTGGGTCCTCGGAGGTCCCGAGAACGACCGCCTGGACCCTCCCGTCCCTGCGGCTGGCCTCATCCTAGTGAGGCCGGGCTCACCCCGACCACGGAATCGAGCGCTCCGGTGGGCTCAGCGCGGCTGCGCGAGCTCGTCGAGCAGGTCGAGCAGCTGCTGCTTGCGGAACGGCTTGGGCAGCACGGCGTCGACGCCGAGCTCGTGCAGCACCGGTCGCTTGTCGCCCGCCCAGGCGCTGACGACCACGACCCGCAGGCCGGGGGCCACGTCGGGGTGCTCGCGCAGCCAGCGCACGACGTCCTCGCCGCTCATCCGAGGCATCGACAGGTCCAGCAGCATCACGTCGTACGTCGACGCGGCCAGCGCCTCGACGGCGAACTGGCCGTCGGCGGCCTCGTCGGCGACGTGCCCGAGGCGGGTGAGCATCCGGACCATGATGTCGCGGATGTCCTCCTGGTCGTCGACGACCAGGAAGCGCCACTCCCCGGACCCGTCCACAGCAGGAGCCTAGCGATCTTTACGCGTCCTGCAGGCCTTCACGGCGTGGACGGTTGCGTCACGTCGGCCGCGTCGATGTCGTCCTCGAGCGGGCCGGCCAGGCGGTGCGCGGTCAGCAGGACGAGCGCGCCGACGCCCAGCGTGACGCCGAGCCCGAGCAGCACCGAGCCGGCGAGGGCGACCGTCACGTAGCCGAGCGTCGCGGCGACGACCGAGATGACGACGTACGGCAGCTGGGTGGTCACGTGGGTGATCACGTTGCAGCCCGCTCCGGTGGAGCTGAGGATCGTGGTGTCGGAGATCGGCGAGGCGTGGTCGCCGGCCACGGCACCGGCCAGCACCGCACCCAGCGCCGGCAGCAGCAGCTCGGGGGCGTCCACGGCGTTGACGATGCCGCCGGCGATCGGCAGCAGGAGGCCGAAGGAGCCCCACGAGGTGCCGGTCGCGAACGCCATCGCGCCGGCGATGAGGAAGACCGTCGGGACCAGCCACGACGGGGAGATCGAGGAGTCCTCGACCAGGCCGCCGAGGAACTCGCCGGTGCCGAGGGCGGCGATCAGCGAGCCGAGCATCCAGGCCAGCAGCAGGATGCTCACCGCCGGCCACATCGACCGGATGCCCTCGGCCCAGCCGCGGCCGAAGGTGCTGGCGCCGAACTTGGGGTTCGACGAGGTGTCGCGCGCGTAGTAGTAGAGCGAGCCCGCCAGCCCCAGGAAGCCTCCGACGAGCAGTGAGAGCGTCACGTCGGTCTCGGCGAGGATGTCGATGGGCGACCAGGAGCCGGCCCCCATCCGTCCGGTGACCGCGATGCCGCCGAGCACCCCGAGCACGAGCAGCCCGAAGGGCACCACCAGGGCGCGCTTGGCGCCGGGACGGTGGGTGGGCAGGTCCTCGGACAGCTGCCCGGGGATGTCGTCGCTGCGGTCGTAGGTCTCCCCCTCGACCAGGGCCCGGCGCTCCTCGCGGCGCATCGGGCCGATGTCGACGCCCAGCAGGACCACCAGCGCGACCATGAGCAGCGCCGCGTAGGCGTAGTAGTTGGCGCCGGCGGCCCGCAGGAACGCGCTCACGTCGCTCATGCTCAGCGAGGACTCGTCCATGATCGGCGCGATGACGCCGAGGATGTAGGCGCCCCAGCTGGAGAACGGGACCAGGACCGCCACCGGCGCCGACGTGGAGTCGACCAGGTAGGTCAGCTTGGCCCGCGAGACCCGGTGCCGGTCGGTCACCGGGCGGGTGACCTGGCCGACGGTCAGGGCGTTGAAGTAGTCGTCGATGAAGATCGCCATGCCGAGCAGGGCAGGCAGCAGCACCGCGCCGCGCCGGGTCTTGATGCGCTCGTGGGCCCAGTCGGCGAACGCCTTGGTGCCGCCCGACATCAGGATGAACGCGGTGATCACGCCCAGGGTCAGGGTGAAGACCAGGATGTAGACGTAGGTGGTGTTGAGGCCCCCGTCGACCCAGAAGATCTCGGCGAAGGCGGTCGCGACCAGCCTGACGGTCTCCCAGGGCGACCCGTCGGCCACGAGGAACGCGGCGCTGAGCACCCCCAGACCCAGGCTGAGCAGGACCTTGCGGGTGGCCACCACGAGACCGATGGCGAGCAGCGGCGGGACCAGCGACAGGAACTCGTACGACTCGACCACGGTGGCTCTCCTCCCGACAGGGGTGCACACGCTACCCCTGCTCGGCCGGCCCCGATCCCACCCTTGCGTGGCCGCCACGCCGACGGCCGGTGCGGGTCCGTGCCCGCGCGACGCGGAGGCCGGGGAGCCGACGGACGGCCTGAGGCATACTGTGCCCCGGGTCGGGGCTCACGCCCGGAGCCTCGTCGTCCTCCCGGACGTCGTGCCGGACCGCCCCCGATCCCCCGCCTCCGTAGCTCAGCTGGATAGAGCAGCGGCCTTCTAATCCGCCGGTCGCAGGTTCGAGTCCTGCCGGGGGCGCTCGTCGCGGCGCCGGCACCTCCGGGTGCCGGGTCAGCCGCTGCGCGGATCCTGCGCCGAGGGTCGCAGGACGCGCACGCGCTCGGGGCGGAACCCGTTCTGCATCGCCCAGGCCACGGCCTGCGAGCGCGAGCCGGCGCCGATCTTGCGGTAGGCGGTGCGGATGTAGGTCTTCACCGAGTTGATCGACAGGTAGGTGCGCTCGGCGATCTCCTGGTTGGACAGCCCGGCGCAGATCAGGGCGAGCACCTCGGCCTCGCGCGCGGTCAGCCCGCGCTCGCGCCCGGGCCAGGAGCCGACCTCCGGCAGGGTGCAGTCGCCGACGTCCTCGGGCCGCAGCACCACGCCGGCGGCGATCTGCTGCAGCGCCCAGGCCATCTCCTGCCCGGTCACCTGCTTGGACAGGTAGCCGCTGGCGCCGAGGGCCAGCGCCCGCTCGACCACCTCGGGCTCGGTGTTCCAGCTGAAGACCGCGACCCGGGCCCGGCCGTGGTCGACCAGGGTGGGCAGGTCGACGCCGTCACCCTGGTCCTGCCCGAAGGTGTCGTAGAGGATCACCTCGACCTCGGAGAGCACCTCGGCCCCCGCGACGATCTCGACGACGCGCACCCGGTCGGCGTACGGCTCGAGCACCGCCGCGACCCCGGCCACCACGATCGGGTGGTCGTTGACGATCGCGACCCGCACGGGCGCGCCCTGGGCTGGCATGGGCCCAGGATAGGGAAGTTCACCCCCGAGGAGGATGCGCGGAGCAAGGCCTTTACCTACTCTCGGCCCCAACGACCGTGGGGGTAGGCCTTGTCGAAGACGTGGCAGCAGCATCCGGCGTGGGGGCAGGTCCCGCCCCTGGAGCTCGACGGCGGCCCCGACGGCGTGAACCGGCTGGTCGTCGTCTCGGCGCACCCCGACGACGAGAGCCTGGGTGTCGGCGGCCTGATCGCCACCGCGCACCGCGCCGGCCTCGACGTGTACGTCGTGCTGCTCACCGCCGGCGAGGCCTCGCACCCGCCCGGCCGGGAGATGACGCGCCACGCGCTGGCCACCGAGCGGCTGGCCGAGATGGAGGCGGCGGTCGCCCTGCTCGCCCCCGGCACCCCCGTGGTGTTCCTGGGCGCCCCCGACGGCGGCGCGGCCGACGTCGAGGACCAGATGGTCGTCGCGCTGCGCGACATCGTCGGTGACGGCGAGCGCACGCTGCTGGTCGCCCCCTGGCGCCACGACGGGCACCCCGACCACGAGGCGGCCGGCCGCGCCGCGGCGGAGGTGGCCCTGCTCAGCGGCGCGCGCCTGGTGGAGTACCCCCTGCTGATGTGGCGCCTCAGCGGGCCCGAGGAGGCCCCCTGGGAGCAGATGGTGCGCCTCGACCTCGACCCCGAGGTGCTCGAGACCAAGCTGGCCGCCATCCGGGCCCACGCCAGCCAGCTGCGCGCCCTCTCCCCCGGTGACCCGCCCGCGCTCTCGGGGCCGATGCTGGCGCACTTCACCGTCGCGGTGGAGCACCTCGTGGTCAGCGCCGCCGCCCCGGAAGGACCGAGCGACGGCGCCGACGAGGCCCTGCGTCAGCCGGTGTAGCCGTCGATCTCGTCGAGCAGCCGCCGGGCGACGTCGGCGGGCGCGAAGGAGGCGTGCACCGAGGCGCGGGCCAGGTCGCGCAGCCCCTCCTCGTCAAGGTCGAGCAGGTCGGCGGCGATCACGTACTCGTTGTTGAGGGTGGTGCCGAACATCGGCGGGTCGTCGGAGTGCACGGTCACCGTGACCCCGGCGTCGCGGAAGGCGCGGATCGGGTGCTCGTCGAGCGTGGCCACCGCCCGGGTCGCGATGTTGGAGGAGGGGCAGACCTCCAGCGGCACCCCGGTCCGCGCCAGGTGGGCCAGCAGCTCGGGGTCCTGGGCCGCCGAGGTGCCGTGCCCGATGCGCTCGGCACCCAGCAGGTGCAGCGCGTCCCACACCGTCTGCGGGCCGGTCGTCTCCCCCGCGTGCGGGACGCTGCGCAGGCCGGCGGCCCGGGCGGCGTCGAAGTAGGGCTGGAACTGCGGGCGCGGCACGCCGATCTCGGGGCCGCCGAGCCCGAAGCCGACCAGGGCGTCGGTGCGGTGCTCGAGCGCGTACTCGAGGGTCTTCTCCGCGGCCGGCAGCCCGGCCTCGCCGGGGATGTCGTAGATCCAGCGCAGCACCAGGCCGAAGTCGCGCTCGGCGGCGACCCGGGCGTCCTCGAGCGCCTCGGTGTAGGCCTCGACCGCCATCCCCACGCCGCTCTCGTGCGGGCGCACCGAGGTGTACGGCGTGCAGGTGAGCTCGGCGTAGCGGACCTGCTGGGTGGTGGCCATCTCCCGCGCCACCTCGTAGGTCAGGTAGCGCACGTCCTCGGGGGTGCGCACCAGGTCGACCACGGCGAGGTAGACGTCGATGAAGTGCGCGAAGTCGCGGAACTCGAAGAAGCGCCGGAGCTCGTCGAGGTCGGCGGGCACCACGCCCGGGTGGCGGGTCGCGAGCTCGGAGACGATCTGCGGGGAGGCCGAGCCGACGTGGTGCACGTGCAGCTCGGCCTTGGGCAGACCGGCGACGAACGCCTCGAGCGCGCTCACTCCACACCCGCGACCAGGGCGGCCGCGATCTCCTCGACGGACCCGCCGTTGACGGGCTCGCCGTCGAGCAGCACGGTCGGGGTGCCCCGCACCCCGGCGTCCTGGGCGGCCTGCGTGGCCTCCTCGACCCAGTCGTTGCGAGCACCCGACTCGATCCCCTCGGCGACCGCGTCCTCCTCGGCGCCGGCCTCGACGGCAAGCTCCACCAGGTCGGCGTCGGAGGGGAACGGGCCGCTCTCGGAGGGCTGGTTCTCGAAGAGCAGGTCGTGGAACTGCTTGGCGACCTCGGGACCGGACTCCTCGAGCACGACCGCGAAGGCGTTGGTTGCGCGCTGCGAGTAGTCGCCGATGCGGGAGAGCAGGTTGAAGGGCCGGTACTCGACGGTCACCTTGCCCTCCTCGGCGAGCCGCGCCAGGTCGGCGCTCGACTCCGCCTCGAGCGCGCCGCAGAACGGGCAGAGGAAGTCCTCGTAGATCACGATGTCGTGGGGTGCGTCGGTCGGGCCGACGACGACGCCGTACTCCCCCTGGCCGGCTGCGGGGGCGGCCACGTCGGTGCTGGTGTCGCGGTCGCGCTGGATGAGGAAGCCGACCCCGATGATCAGCACCATCGCCAGGACCACGCCGCCCACCGAGAGCATCTTGCGGCGCCGCTCGGCGCGCTCCTGCTCAGCGCGTGCCTGCTGGGCGCGGGCGGCGCGCTCGGCTGCGCGGTCGGCTGCCTTGGCCTTGCTCTTGCTCATCGTTCTCCCTCGTGGGTCAGGTCGCTGGGCTCAGCGTGGTCGGGCTCAGCGTGGTCGGGGCTGGTGTCCGGGCCGGGTCGGGGCGCCCAGAAGAGGTTGTCGACGGCCCACCGGGTGCGCGGCCAGGCGACGAGGTAGACCGAGGCCGCCAGCAGGGCGGTGTCGCGGGCGATCTCCCAGGGGTACTTCGAGGCCGCGTCGGGGTCGGTGCCGCCACCACCGAAGCAGCCGCAGTCGATGGTCATGCCACGCGCCCACACCGAGGCGATGCCGATGATGAACGCGACGAAGAGGACCGCCGAGACCACCGAGGCGCCCCGGGTCAGCAGGCCCAGCACCAGGGCCAGGCCGATGACCACCTCGACGACCGGCAGCAGCTGGCCCACGGTGGGCACGACCGCCTCGGGCAGCAGGTCGTAGGCGCGCACGGCGGCGACCGACTCGTAGGGGTCGGGCAGCTTCACCGCGCCGGCGACGATCCAGACCCCGCCGGTCAGCAGGCGTGCCACCAGCCCGATCCACTCCTTGGCCGCGGTGCTCACGCCCCGAGCCTAGGAGAGCCGGCTGAGCGCGCACTGAGAGAGGGCCCGACCCGAGGCACCGGGAGAGGGACCCGGTGGCGGGCGGCGGCGCGCGTAGGGTGTGGCCCCATGAGTGACCGACTGGTGTGGATCGACTGCGAGATGACCGGCCTGGACCTGGGCGCCGACGCCCTGATCGAGGTCGCCGCCCTGGTCACCGACTTCGACCTCAACGTGCTGGGCGAGGGCGTCGACATCATCGTCAAGCCGCCCGCCGAGGCGCTGGAGCAGATGATCCCCTTCGTGCGCGAGATGCACGAGAAGTCCGGCCTGCTCGTCGAGCTCGAGCAGGGCGTGAGCCTCGCCGAGGCCGAGGAGAAGGTGCTGGCCTACATCAAGGAGCACTGCGCCGACGGCAGCCGCCCGCCGCTGGCCGGCAACACCGTGGCGACCGACCGGGCCTTCCTGGCCCGCGACATGCCCGCTCTCGAGTCGTTCCTGCACTACCGCATCGTCGACGTCTCCTCCATCAAGGAGCTCTCGCGCCGCTGGTACCCGCGCGCCTACTTCGCCGCCCCTGAGAAGCGCGGCAACCACCGCGCGCTGGCCGACATCCAGGAGAGCATCGAGGAGCTGCGCTACTACCGCGAGGCGGTCTTCGTGCCCGCCCCCGGCCCCGACAGCGCGAGCGCCAAGGAGGTGGCGCAGCGCCACGGGGGCTCGATCACGGGTCTCGGCGAGCCCTCCTGAGCCGCACCCGCCCGGCGTACGAGCCCGATTCTGCACCGCCGGGTCGTGTGCCCTAGACTCTGCGTCGTTCCGGCCACGGCCGGATCATGGTGGGCGTAGCTCAGCTGGTAGAGCACCGCGTTGTGGTCGCGGGGGTCGCGGGTTCAAGCCCCGTCGTTCACCCCACTGCCGTCGGGCCCCTGCCCCGCACTCGTGCGGAGCAGGGGCCCGACGCACGTCCGCACCCGCCACCTAGGCTGCGTGGGTGCCCCCGCCTCCCGTCACCCTCCAGCGCGCCGACCACGACGACCCCCGGGTCGTGGCAGCGGTACGCCGGTACGTCGGCGAGCTCGACGCCCGCTTCCCCGGTGGTTTCGCCGTCACCGAGGCCGACCTCGTCGACCCCGGCGGGCACTACCTGCTGGCGCTGCGCCCCGGTACCGACCCCGGCACCGACCACGGCGCTGACGGCGCCGTCGACGCGGTGGGCGTCGGCGGGGTGCGCGCGCTGCCCAGCACCGACGACGTCCCGACCGCCGAGGTGAAGCGGATGTGGGTCGATCCGTCGGCCCGGGGCAGCGGACTGGGTCGGCTGCTGCTGGGCGCGCTGGAGGACCTGGCGCGCGAGCTGGGGCACCGTCGGGTGCTGCTCGACACCCACCTCACGCTCGGTGAGGCGCTGGCGCTCTACGACCGGGCCGGCTACGACCGCGTCGAGCGCTACAACGACAACCCCTACGCCCAGGCGTTCTTCGCCAAGCGCCTCGACTGACGGGGCTCAGGCAGGGATGTGCCCGAAGCGCCCGCTCTGGAAGTCCTGGTAGGCCTCCATCACCTCGGCGCGGGTGTTCATCACGAACGGCCCCGCCCAGGCGAGCGCCTCGCGGATCGGCCGCCCACCGAGCACGACCACGTCGAGGGCCGGCGTGCGGCTGTCCTGGCGGGCGTCGGCGCTGACGCTGAGGTAGTCGCCGGCGCCGAGCACGGCGGTCTGGCCGGTGCGCACCGGGCGCCCCTCGACCCCGACCGTGCCCTGGCCGCTGAGCACGTAGACCAGTGCGTTGTGCTCGACGTCCCAGGGCAGGTCCAGACGTGCCCCGGGCTCGACGGTGGCGTGCACCAGGCTCATGGGCGTGTACGTCGCCCCCGGGCCGGCGTGCCCGTCGACGGTGCCGGCGATGACCCGCACCAGGGCCCCGGCGTCGGGGGTCGAGAGCAGCCGCACCTCCCCGGAGCGGATGTCCTGGTAGCGCGGGTCGCTCATCTTGGCCTCGCGCGGCAGGTTCACCCACAGCTGGATGCCGTGGAAGAGGCCGCCCGACTGCACCAGCCACTCGGGCGGGGTCTCGATGTGCAGCAGGCCGGAGCCCGCGGTCATCCACTGGGTGTCGCCGTTGGTGATGGAGCCGCCGCCCCCGTGGGAGTCGCGGTGGTCGAA
The DNA here is from genome assembly GCF_013466785.1 of Nocardioides marinisabuli. Taxonomy (NCBI): domain Bacteria; kingdom Bacillati; phylum Actinomycetota; class Actinomycetes; order Propionibacteriales; family Nocardioidaceae; genus Nocardioides; species Nocardioides marinisabuli. Next base: position 2,758,660 of record NZ_CP059163.1, on the reverse strand, counting down.
GACGCCGTCGATCATGTAGGTGACGGTCTCGAAGCCGCGGTGCGGGTGCCAGGCGGTGCCCCGGGGCTCTCCGGGCGCGTACTCCACCTCGCCCATCTGGTCCATCATGATGAACGGGTCGAGGAGCGCCAGGTCGATGCCGGCGAAGGCCCGGCGCACCGGGAACCCCTCGCCCTCGTGGCCCTGCGGCGCGGTGTTGACCTGGAGCACCGGGCGCGGCTGGTCGCCGAGCCCCGGCGGGCGCAGGCGGGCCAGGGTGGTGAGGTCGTCGACGGTGATCGCAGGCACGGGGCCCACCTCGCTTCGGGTACAGGGACGGGGACACCGGTTCCAACGGTAGTTGAATACTTGATATTCCTCGTCAGACCATCGCCGGCAGCTCGACGACGAAGGTGGCACCGGCCCCGGGCTCCGACTCCGCCCGCAGCGTGCCGCCGTGCTGGGTGACCACCGAGTGGGCGATGGAGAGCCCCAGGCCGCTGCCCGGGATGGCCTGCGCCTGCGCCAGCGAGGAGCGGAAGAACCGGGTGAAGAGCCGCTCCTGCTCGGCCAGCGGGATGCCGATCCCTGTGTCGGAGACGGTGAGGACGCTGCCCCGGGCGTCGTGTCGCAGCGCCACGTCGGCCCGGCCGCCCCGCGGGGTGAACTTGACCGCGTTGCCCACCAGGTTGATCACGACCCGCTCGAGCATGTCGCGGTTGCCCAGGAACGGCACCGGCTCCCCCGGCGCCTCGACGCTCAGCGCCACCCCGGCGCGGTCGCCGCCCGGCGCCACCACCGCGCAGCCGGTGCGCACGACCTCGCCGAGGTCGAGCACCTTGTCGTCGAGGCCGAGCCCGTCCTCCTGGACCCGCGAGAGGGTCAGCAGGTCGTCGATGAGGGTCAGCAGCCGCCCGCTGTTGGCCGCGACCTTCGTGACCGCCGTGCGCTGCGGGGGCGTCAGCTCGCCGAACGAGCCGTCGTCGAGCAGCTCGAGGTAGCCCTGGATGCTGGTGATGGGGGTGCGCAGCTCGTGGCTGACGCTCGAGACGAAGGCGTCCTTGACGGCATCGACCTCCTGCATCCGGGCGAGGGCGTCGCGCAGCGCCTCCTCGGCGGCGACGCGGTCGGTGACGTCCTCGGAGGTGCTCACGTAGCCCAGCACGCGGCCCGCCTCATCGGTGATGCGCCCCAGGGTCATCGAGTGGGTGCGCTCGACCCCGTCCTTGCGCACGAAGCCGATGTCGCCGCCGGCCATGTCGGGCTCCATCATCCGCGCCGACACGGCTGCGAAGTCGTCGGCGACCCCGAGCTCGCGTGCCTTGGCGGTGATCTGCGCGGGCGTGTGCAGGACCTGTGTCGAGCAGCCCATGACCTCGGCGGCCGACCAGCCCAGCAGCCGCTCGGCCCCCGGGTTGAAGAGCGTGATGCGACCGTCCCGGTCGGCACCGACGATGGCCATCCCAGTGGCGCTGCGCACGATGCGGTCCAGGGTGTCGCGCTCGGCGGCTGCGGCGCGGGCGGCCTCGACGCTCTCCCCCACGCGCAGCAGCAGCGGCACCACGATCAGGGCACAGGTGGCGGCGAACGCGGCGAGCAGGACGGCGCGCACGTCGCGCGGCAGGTCGAGCAGGACCGGGACGTCGGCGAAGGGGCCGCGGTCGGCCGTGGTCATCAGCACCGCGAAGGCGAGCACCGCGACCATCTGCGCCAGGGCCGCCCGCGGGCTGACCCGCAGCGCGCTCCACGCCAGCAGCGGGACCAGCACGAAGACCACCGAGGGCACCATCTGGGGCACGAGGACGGCGGGTGCGACGACCAGCAGCACGCTCCACTGCAGCACCTGCTCGGGACGCCGCGCGATCGAGCCGTGCGTGGGCAGCCGCGCCCACAACGGGGTCAGTGCCAGCTGCGAGGCGACGTGCGAGGCACCGAGGGCCAGCCCCACGAAGCCCGGGTCGCCGAAGCCGGCGACCGCCGAGGTCAGCGCACCGCCGACGAGGGCCAGCAGCCCTCCGAGCAGGCAGGCGCCCAGGTAGCGGCGCAGGTCGGCGTCGGTGCGCAGCCGCCACGCGCCCTCACCGCCGGCCAGCAGGAGCCGGGCGACCACCCACGTCTCCACCGCGATCGTCACGGCGTAGCCGACGACCACCGCCGGCGGACGGTGCGCCACCGAGAGCGTCAGCAGCGCCAGCACCAGCACCACGGCGAGCAGCACCGGTGCACGGCGGCGCGGGGCGAGCACCAGCACCCCGGTCGCGGCGCCGACCGGCCAGATGCCGATCACGTGCCCGTCGGCCGACGAGGCGCGCACCGCGCCGAGGCCGAGCACGACGATCAGGGCCAGCAGCGCGGCGACGCGGACCTGCCAGCGGCTGGTCCAGCCGGTGACGCTCGGGCTCGTCGGCACGCCGTCCCCTCCCAGGTCGGTGGCGACTCCCCCGTCGCGCCCGGACATCGTGGCACCTGCGGCGTGGCGCGCCCATGACCGACACCGGTCATTTGTCCCACCCGAACGGACGAGGCGGGACGGGCCGGGCTCCCGGACCGGCCCCGGGCGCGGACCCACCCGGGCGGGGCCCGGCGGTCCCCGGCTCGTCTAGGTTGTCCCGATGAGCCCCGCCACCCCCTCTCGCAGCCACTACGACGTCGCCGTGGTCGGCGGCGGACACAACGGCCTCACGGCCGCCGCCTACCTCGCCCGGGCCGGGCTCTCGGTGGTGGTGCTCGAGCGCCTCGACCACACCGGGGGCGCCGCCGTCTCCGCCCCCGCGTTCAGCGGGCACGACGTGCGGCTCTCGCGCTACTCCTACCTGGTCTCGGTCATGCCCGACGAGCTGATGCGCGACCTCGACCTCGACGTGCGGCTCGCCTCGCGCCGCACGGCGTCGTACACCCCCACCCTGCGCGGGGGCACGCCCGGCGGGCTGATGGTCCAGCGCCCCGAGGGCGAGGAGACCGCCCGCTCCTTCCGCGACCTGACCGGCGGCGACGACGAGTACGCCGCCTGGTGCGACTTCTACGCCGGTGTGGGCCGCCTCGCCGAGGCCGTCGCCCCGACGCTGCTCTCCCCGCTGCCCCACGAGCGCGACCTGCGCGAGCAGGTCGACCCCACGATCTGGCGCGACGTCGTCGAGCGGCCGCTGGCCGAGGCCATCGAGCGCCGCTTCCACGACGACACCGTGCGCGGCGTCGTCGGCACCGACGCCCTGATCGGCACCTTCGCCTCGCTGCACGACCCGTCGCTCGTGCAGAACCGGTGCTTCCTCTACCACCTGATCGGCAACGGCACCGGCGAGTGGCGGGTGCCGGTCGGCGGGATGGGCGCGGTCACCGACGCCCTGGCCCGTTCGGCGGTCGGCGCCGGCGCCGAGGTCCTCACCTCGGCCGGCGTGTCGGCGATCCGGCCCGGCGAGGGCGGGCCCGCCGAGGTCGACGTCCACAACGGCGCGGGGCCGCTGACCCTGACGGCCGACACGGTGCTGGCCAACGTGGCGCCCTGGGTGCTGCGCATCCTGCTCGGCGAGGGCGAGGACCCCGCCTCCAAGCCGGTGGGCGCCCAGCTCAAGATCAACCTGCTCCTCGAGCGCCTGCCGCGACTGCGCTCGGGCGTCGACCCCGAGGAGGCGTTCGCCGGCACCCTGCACCTCGCCGAGGACTACTCGCAGATCGAGCGGGCCTACGCCGACGCCGCCGCCGGCCGCGTGCCGACCCAGATGCCGGGCGAGGTCTACTGCCACTCGCTGAGCGACCCCTCGATCCTGGGGTCGGCGGCCCCGGGCACGCACACGATGACCTACTTCGGCCTGCACACCCCCGCGACCCTCTTCGAGCGCGACGCCGCGGCCACCAAGCAGCTGGCCGTCGAGCGCGCGCTCGCGGCGCTCGACGAGCACCTGGTCGAGCCGATCTCGTCGGTCGTGGCCCGCGACGCCGAGGGCAACCCGTGCATCGAGGCCAAGATCCCCCAGGACATCGAGGCCGACCTGGCCATGCCCGGCGGACACATCTTCCACGGCGACCTCGACTGGCCCTGGGCGCCCAACCGGGCCCGGCTCGACACCCCCGCCCAGCAGTGGGGCGTGGCCACCGGTGTCGACCAGGTCCTGCTCTGCGGGTCCGGCAGCCGTCGTGGCGGCGCCGTGTCGGGGCTGGGCGGGCACAACGCCGCCCAGGCGGTGCTGGCCGCGCGTTGAGCCGGCCCGACGCCGGCACCCACCCTCGATTTCGACTCCGCGCCGCCCGCTGGTAACGTTCTCATCGCTTCACCACGCGGCATTAGCTCAATTGGCAGAGCAGCTGACTCTTAATCAGCGGGTTCGGGGTTCGAGTCCCTGATGCCGTACAGATCTCCACGCTCGAGGCCCACCACGCAGAGATGCGGGTGGGCCTCGAGTGCTTTCCCGACCTCGGCCCCCGGCGGTCTGGACCGGTCCACGTCCGGTCGGGGCGGCTTTACCGTCCTGCCGGTGGCGCGGCCCTCGACGCCGTAGCCTCGGGGCCGAGCCACCACGTGGAGGGACGGGGCGGCACCCGGGGCTGGGAGGACCCATGGCGCACGAGCGCGGCACCGCCACGGCGGACACCGGCCCGCGGGCCGGGCGGAGCAGCCTGGCCGACGCCGGCACCGCGAAGCGGGCGCTGACGGCGCTGCGCACGGTCTCCGACGCCGACCTCGCCGACCTGCTCGCCCTGGCCGCCGACCTGACCGGCGTCGAGGTGGCCGCCCTGGCCGTCGCCGACGACGACCGGTTCCACTACCCCGTCACGGTCGGCACCGACCCCTCCGCCATGGCCTCCGCCGAGGCGATGTGCCGCCTCGCCCGCGGTGTCCCCGGTCTCGTCGAGGTCACCGACACCACGCTCGACCCGGACCTGCGCGACTCTCCCCTCGTCACCGGGGAGGTGGCGTCGGTGCGCTACTACGCCTCGGTGCCGCTGAGCACCGCGGCGGGTGACGAGGTCGGGCGCTTCTCCCTCTTCGGCAGCCGCCCGCACCACCTCGACGGCGAGCAGCGGCGGGTGGTGAGCACCCTGGCGGTCGCCGCCAACCGCATCCTCGAGCTGCGCCTGCGCCGACTGGCGCCGACCCAGGTGCCCACCGCCGACGCCCTGGCGGTCGCGGCCCAGGTCAGTCACGACCTCCAGTCGCCCCTGGCGACCCTGACGATGAGCCTGGGGATGCTGCAGGGTGGTGGCCTCGACGCGGCCACCTACGCCTCGGTGCTGGCGATGGCGGTCCGGTCGGTCGAGCGGATGAGCGGCATGGTCGAGGGCACCCTGCGCCTGCACGACCTGGCCCACGAGCCGCCGCGGCACGAGGTCGTCGACCTGCGCGACCTCGTCGAGCAGCTGGTCGCCGACGAGCACGACCAGTGGGACCGCACCGGCGGCAGCGTCGACGTGGGCCCGCTGCCCCGGGTGGTCGGCGACCCCGCCCAGGTGACCCTGGTGCTGCAGAACCTGCTCCAGAACGCCCGTAAGTTCGCCCGGCCCGGGCACCCGCCCGAGGTCGCGGTGCGCGCCGCCCGCGAGGGCGACCGGGTGCGGGTGACCGTGCGCGACACCGGCGTGGGCATCCCGGTGGAGCACCGCTCCCGGGTCTTCGACCTCTTCGCGCGCTCCGGCGAGGCGCAGGGCCACGGCATCGGTCTGGCCACGGTCGCGCGGATCGTGCACGCCCACGGGGGCCGGTGCGGCGTCGAGGACCTCCCCGAGGGCGCCGGCGCGGCGTTGTGGTTCGAGCTGCCCGCCGCCTGAGGCGGCTCGCCGGGTGGTGCGCGGTCACCGGCCGGCTGGCACCGTGGAGCCCGTGAGCGCCCCCACTCCTGGCAGTCCCGGCAGTCCCGGCAGCCCCGGCAGCCGCGGTCACGACGCCGTCGTCGTGGGCGCCGGCCACAACGGCCTGGTCGCCGCCAACCTGCTCGCCGACGCGGGTTGGTCGGTGCTGGTGCTCGAGCAGCAGGACCAGGTGGGCGGCGCGGTGCGCAGCGACACCGAGGTGCACCCGGGCTTCGTGCACGACACCTTCAGCGCGTTCTACCCGTTCGCGGCCGCCTCCCCCGTCATCGCCCGCCTCGGGCTGGAGGAGCACGGGCTGCGCTGGCAGCACCCGCCGGCCCCGCTGGGCCACCCCTTCCCCGACGGGGGCTGGGCCTTGGTGCACCCCGACCGCGAGGACACCGCGGCCGGCCTCGAGGCCGAGCACCCCGGCGACGGCGAGGCGTGGCTCGACCTGTGCCGCACCTGGGACCGGGTCGGAGGTCCGCTGCTGGGCGCGCTGCTCGACCCCTTCCCGCCCGTGCGCGGGGCGCCCGGCTGCTGTCGCGGCTGCCGGGGGCCGGCGGCCTGCACCTGGTGCGCGAGCTGCTCACCCCGGCCGGCTCGTTCGGCGCGCAGCGCTTCGGCGGGCGCGGCGCACGCACCCTCATCGCCGGCAGCGCGGGCCACGCCGACATCCCGCTCGACGCGACCGGCTCGGGGGCCTTCGGGCTGATCATGACGATGCTGGCCCAGCACGTCGGCTTCCCGGTGCCCGAGGGCGGGGCCGGCCGGCTCACCGAGGCGATGGCGCGCCGGCTCGAGACCCGTGGCGGCCAGGTGCTGCTCGGCACCGAGGTCACCTCCATCGACGTCGAGGGCGGGCGGGCCGTCGCGGTGCGCACCCGCGAGGGCGAGCGGTACGCCGCCGGGCGTGCCGTCGTCGCCGACGTCTCGGCGCCGCTGCTCTTCGGCCGGCTGCTGGACCCCGACGACCTGCCCGCCCGGGTTGTGCGGGGGATGTCGTCCTTCGAGCTCGACCCCGCCACCGTCAAGGTCGACTGGGCGCTGTCGGGGCCGATCCCCTGGGCCCAGGCACCCGCCGTGGCGCCGGGCTCCTTCCACGTCGGCGACTCGCTGGCCGAGCTGCAGGGCTCGCTCGCCGAGGTCGCCGCCGGCGGGGTGCCGCAGCGGCCCTTCCTGCTCGCGGGGCAGATGACCACCACCGACCCCACCCGCAGCCCCGCCGGCACCGAGTCGCTGTGGGCCTACACGCACGTGCCGCAGTCGGTCGGCGCCGCGTGGGGGCGCGACGAGGTGGAGCGCTTCGGCGACCGCGTCGAGTCGCGCCTCGAGGAGCTCGCCCCCGGCTTCGGGTCGCGGGTGCTGGCCCGGCGGGTCCTGGGCCCGCGCGACCTGCAGGAGCGCAACGCCAGCCTCATCGGTGGTGCCGTCAACGGCGGCACCTCCCAGCTGCACCAGATGCTGGTGCTGCGCCCGGTGCCCGGCCTGGGGCGCCCCGAGACCGGCATCGGTGGCCTCTACCTGGGCTCGAGCTCGGCGCACCCCAGCGGCGGGGTCCACGGCGCGCCCGGCGCCAACGCCGCCCGGGCCGCGCTGCTGCACCACCGGCTGCACGCCCCCGTGCGCGCCGGGGCCGGCGTACGAGCACTGCTGGGGCGGGCCGCACCCGACGGGTGAGCGCCCGACCGGCCGGGCGACCTACCGTCGAGGCCATGCCCACCATGAAGCTGTCCCGCACCCTGTCCGCCGCCACCGCGTCGTACGGCGCCTTCGCGCTCGCCCGGCCCTCCCACCTCCCCGACGCCCTCGGCTCGCAGGCCGCCGACCGCGACGGCCTCGAGCTGCTGGCGCAGTCCTACGGCGTGCGTGACCTCGCCATCAGCGCGGCCGGTGTCTTCGGCTCGCCGTCGGTCGTCAAGGCCGCCATGGCCGTGCGGATCGCCATGGACCTCGGCGACTGCGCCCTGCTGTCGGCGCGCACCGAGGGCGACGTGCGCCGCAAGGTGATGGCGGTCACGCTCGGCTGGGGCGCGCTGAACGCGGTCGCGCTGCTGGTCGACCGCAAGGGCTGAGCAGGCGCCGGACCCGGCTACACTCCCTGCGTGCTTGGTTGTCAGGCACAACCATCTTCGAGGAGGACCCGGGTGCCGTCGCTCTCGACCCTGCGCCGGCGCGGCGACGAGCGCACGACCTTCGCGGTCCTGGCGGTCGCGGTCGCCTCGTTCGTGATGCTGCAGTCGCTCGTCGTGCCGGTGCTGGCCCAGCTCCAGGTCGAGTACGAGACCGACCAGGCCACCGTCACGTGGGTGCTGACCGCCTACCTGCTCTCGGCCTCCATCGCCACGCCGCTGGTCGGGCGCCTCGGCGACGCCGTCGGCAAGCGACGGGTCCTGGTGGTCGCCCTGGTGCTCCTGACGGTCGGCTCCGCCCTCGCCGCGCTCGCCCCCACCATCGGCTGGCTGATCGCGGCCCGGGCGGTGCAGGGCGTCGGTGGCGGGGTGATGCCGCTGGCCTTCGGGATCATCCGCGACGAGTTCTCCCCCACCCGCGTCAACGGCGCGCTGAGCGTGATGGCCTCGCTGACCGCGGTGGGCTTCGGTGTCGGCATCGTCACCGCCGGACCCGTCGTCGACGCGCTCGGCTTCACCTGGCTCTTCTGGCTGCCGATGATCGCGACCGCGCTGGCCGCGGTCGGGGCGGTGGCGCTGGTGCCCGAGTCGCCCGTGCGCACCCCCGGCCGGCTGCCGGTGCTGCCGGCGGTGCTGCTCGCGGGCTGGCTGGTCTGCCTGCTGCTGGGCGTCAGCCAGGGCAACGTGTGGGGCTGGGGCTCCGCCCGGGTGCTGGGCCTGCTGGTGGCCGCGGTCGTCCTGGTGCTCGCCTGGGTGCGGGTGGAGACGCGGGTGCCGGTGCCGCTGATCGACATGACGATGATGCGCCAGCGCGGCGTGTGGACGGCCAACGCGGTGGCGGCCTTCGTCGGCTTCGGGATGTTCGCCTCCTTCGGCTTCCTGCCCCAGTTCCTCCAGAGCCCCGTCGAGACCGGCTACGGCTTCGGCGCCTCGATCAGCGAGTCGGCCACGCTGCTGCTGCCCTCGGCGGTCGCCAGCTTCCTGGTGGGCTTCGTCACCGCCCGGCTCGTGCGCCGCTTCGGCGCGCGCGGCGTCATCGTCGCCGGCACCCTCGGCAACGCGGTCGCCTTCGCCTCCTTCGGGCTCTTCCACGACCACACCTGGCAGCTCTACCTGGCCACCACCCTCCAGGGCCTGAGCTCGGGCTTCGTCTTCTCCTCCCTCGCCGGCGTCGTGATCGGCGCGGTCCCCGCCCACCAGACCGGCGTGGCCAGCGGCATGAACGCCAACATCCGCACCATCGGCGGCGCCGTGGGCTCGGCGGTGATGGCCGGCATCCTCACCGCCGACGTGCTGGCCTCGGGCTACCCGACCGAGCACGCCTACGTCGTGGGCTTCCTGGTGCTCGCCGCCGCGATGGTGCTCGCCGCCGTGGCCGGGGCCCGCATCCCCGACTCCCACGAGCAGCGCACCGCGGGGGCCCTCGCCGACGCCGACAACGCCGAGCTCGGCAACGTCGCGGCCGCGCCCTCGCGCTGAACCCCGCACCCTTCTGCAAGGAATCCTCAAGGTCCGCGGCCGGGTCCACAAGGTCTGCGCAAGCAGGCCGCCCGGGGCCGTCGGGGCTGCCAGGCTCGCCTCATCACCTGCTGATCGAGGAGACCGCCGTGCACCAGAACCCCACCACCACCCGCCCGCGAGGCACCACCGCGCTCGCCGCGGGCCTGAGCGCGCTGCTGACGCTCGGCACCGTCACGGCGCTCACCGCCGGCACGGCGATCGCGCAGGGCCAGCCGGACCGCGACCAGGTCTGCGCCCCCCTCAGCTCGACGAAGATCGACACCACCGGCGACCCGATGACGGTGGTCCTCACCGCCCCCGCGGGCATGCTCATCACCGACTACTGCGTGAAGGGCGGCAGCATCAACCAGGGGGACGGACCCCAGTACGTCACCCTCGACACCCCGCTGCCCTCCATCGCCATCACCTACTACTCCACCGCCGCCGCGAAGTACCGCGCGGTGTCGCACTACTCCTTCTCCACGACCCCGGTCACCGCGCCCGAGCCGGACCCGGAGCCCGCTCCCGACCCGGAGCCCGCCCCCGATCCGCAGCCAGTCCCCGACCCGCAGCCTGAGCCGGAGCCGGAGCCCGACCCGGAGCCCCAGCCGGAGCCCCAGCCGGAGCCCCCGACGATCCCGCCGAACCCGCCGACCAACCCGGGCGGCCCGTTCGACTGGAACTGGAAGTACGCCGACCCGACCTGCGCCGGGCTCGTGGTGGCCTACCCGAGCGACCTGCCGCAGGGCCAGTCCAACGACGTCAACATCCGGCTGCGGACGCCCAGCGGGCAGATCACGCTGAACTACCACAACAACGAGGGCACCTGGTCGGGCACGCGCGCCTTCCCCTACTCCCAGCACCGCGGCTGGCCCGCCGGGACCACCGACTACACGGTCGAGTGGATCCAGGTCGCCGGCACCAACTACCACTGGGAGGAGGGCCTGCGCTGCCTGCTCGAGGCCGACGGTGACGACACCACGCTCGACGTGCCGCGCGCCGTGACCGCCATCGCGGACTTCGAGGACGCGAAGGTCAAGCTGCGCCGCGGCCAGCGGGCCCCCACCGACCTGGTCAGCATCGACCAGCCGGGCCTGGAGTCCGTCGAGCTGCAGCGCCTGCAGAAGGGCGACTGGACGACCAAGGACAGCCTCCCCGCCGACTCCGGCCGGGTCCTCGTCTCCTACCCCAAGGAGCGCAGGAAGGGCACCTCGCGCTACCGCCTGGTGGTGCCGGGCTCCGAGTCGGTGACCGGCGCGGTCAGCAGCGTGCTCAAGGTGAAGGTCCGCCGCTGACGGCGGACCCCCACCTCGACCCGGACCGGGTCCGTCAGCGGGCGACCACCTGCCGACGGATCCGGTCCTTGCGGATCTGGGCGTCGGTCCACGCGAAGCGCACCCACTTCTCCTGCGAGAACAGACGCGTCTGGTCGCGCGAGAACGGCGAGCGCGGGTCCTCGGACTGCCCGTAGGTCAGGATCGTGCGCGCATCGACGCCGCGGCGCCCGCGGTAGCTGATCGCCTGGATGTGCGAGGAGCCGTAGGTGATCGGCCGGTAGCGGTCGGCGTGGTCGCGCACGTCGCGCGAGGCCAGGGCGTTGGCGTTGCCGAGTGCGTCGCCCGTGCCGCCGCCCAGGCCGTAGGGCCGGGCCCCACGGTCGCCGGCGACCTGCAGCGAGCCCCACCGGGCGTCGAAGGCCAGGCCCTGGTCGCGCACGGCGTCGATCGCGGCTTGCATGGCCTCGACCACCTGCGGGTTGTCGGTGTTGAGGTCGCGCGGCGTGGTCAGCGGCTCCTCGGGGTCGAACGGCGTGCGCCACACCGTCTCGACGAGATCGAGCGGCACCGTCGGCAGCCGGGTCACGAACTCCTCCACGAGGTGGACCCCGCGCGAGCCCTTGTCGGAACGTCCGTCCCAGGCGGCCAGCGCGGCGCACGCCTCGGTCTCGCCGGTCTGCTCGCAGACCGCGTCGAGGGCGCCATCGGCGCGCATCACCTCACCGATCATGACCCGGTTCTCGTACTGGTGGCCGCGGAAGCTGCGCGGGGTCTCCTTGCGGCCCTTCGCGAGCCGGTCGGCGACGTACGCCGCGACGACCCGGGTGCGCATCGTCCGCTCGCAGCGCTCGCAGCCGATGATGGCGGCGTACCCCTCGAGGCGCACCACGTCGTTGGGCAGCCAGTAGGAGTCGTTGGCGTTCATCACCCAGTCGCGGCGCACCACCGACGGCAGGTTCTCGGGGCCGAAGATGCCGGGGCGCTGGGCGTCGTCGTCGCTGCCCCAGGCGCACGAGGAGGAGGCACGGGTGCCGTCGAGGCCGGGCAGCCCGGCGACCTGCTCGAGCAGCCGGCCCACCGGCGTCATGCACTGCTGGGCGAGCGCGTCGGGCACGTTGGGCACCACCGAGTGGTCGGCGTAGAGCACCCGACCGTCGCGGTCGGCGGCCGTGGTGTTGACCCACGGCATCCCGCCGCCGGCGTCCTGGCGGCGCAGCAGGTCGCGCACGCCGGTGGCCTTGCCCATGTCGAAGAAGGTGTCGATGGTGCGCAGGTGCTCGGCGTTCGCGTCGCGCAGCGCCCACACCGAGGCCGGCCCCCAGGGCATCAGGGTGTCGGGCGAGTCGACGACGTAGCCCTCCGCGGTGCGGTAGAGGTCCTCGGTCACGGTGCTGACGCGCCCGTCGTCGCCGAGCACCTCGATCTCCACCTCGCGGTGCTCGATCTCGGCGGGCCCGGCGTCGGTGAGGTACGTCGTGGGGCCGAGCGTGACGTACTCGTAGGGCGTGAAGCGGTAGGCGGTCGAGACGGTGTGGCTCCAGGCGACGTGGTCGTTGAAGCCGATGTTGACCGCAGGCGAGCCCACCAGCGAGGCGCCGGCGACGTCGTAGCGCCCCGGGATCGTCAGGTGCTGCTGGGTGAAGTGGTAGCGCCCGCGCCAGGGGAAGTGGGGGTTGCCGAGCAGCATGCCCCGACCGGTCGAGGTGGCCGCCGAGCCGGCGGCGGTGGCGTTGGAGCCGAACGGCGCCTCGGGGTCGCGACCCAGCGCGGTCAGCAGCGCGTCACGGTCGACCTGGGAGGCCTTGACCGGCAGCGTGGGCAGGCCTGGGTCGCCCGGGCTCGGCGGCGCGGCGTCGGCGATCTGCGGCACGAAGACGCCGGTGGAGGCGAGCAGGTTGGCCAGGTAGACGCCGTACCAGAGGTCGGTGGCGGTCACGTCGGGGCGCAGGTAGCCGGCACCGCGGCAGGCCTCGTCGCGCACGTCGTTCTCACGCACCCAGTCGTTGACACCGGCGACGTAGCCCTTGACCAGCTGGCGCGACTCGCGGCCCGGGCCGCGCGCCTCGTCGGCGAGCAGGGTCTCGACGACCTTGCGGTCGCGCAGGTCGGTGACCAGCGTGTCGACCTGCAGGTTGGTCGCGTCGAGGGTCACCTGGTCGTTGTAGCGGCCCTCGGCACCGAACCAGCGCGAGCGCTGGCCGCGGCCGGTGACCAGGGTGTCGAAGAGGGTGCAGGCGGTCATCTCGGTGGCGGCGTAGCCGCTGCCGTAGCCGAGCGAGGTGACGTTGCGGGCCTCGATGTGCGGGATGCCGTGCTCGGTCCAGGTGATCTCGGCGCGCAGGCCGGCCGGGCCGCGCGCCGACGCGCCGGTCGGGGTCGACGGCTCCTCGGCGGCGTGGGTGAGCGGGACGGTCGCGAGGAGCGTGGCCAGGGGCGCCAGCACGGCGACGGTGAGCGGGGCGAGCAGCCGGGAGCGCCGGCGGACGGGGGGCATGACTGCCCTAACGCCGCGCAGTGACGTGCGTTACGCACACCTCCCTAGCGAGGGTCGATGTCCTGGTGCAGCCGCAGCTCGGCGTGCAGCGCGTAGGGCACCGGCAGGCGACGCTGCTCGAGCTCGTGCACCAGCGCCTCGAGGGAGCGGCGCAGCTCGAGGTGGGCACGGCTCAGGTCGTCACGACGACCGGGGTCCTGGCGACGCAGCGCCACCTCGTCGCGGGCCAGCCGCACCCGCTCGCGCAGCATGGTCAGCGGCAGGTCGTTGCCCGTCTCGCGCACGTGTCCCCCTGTCGCCCCTGTGGTCCTCGTGCCAGCCTACGCGGCGCACCCCGGCGGGGTCGGGTCAGAGGTAGAGCCCGGTCGACTGGTCGCCGACGCGCTCGGCCGCCACGGCGTGCACGTCACGCTCGCGCATCACCACGTAGGTCTCGCCGTGCACCTCGACCTCGGCCTTGTCCTCGGGGCCGAAGAGCACCCGGTCACCGGTCTCGACCGCGCGGGCCTGGGGGCCGACCGCGACCACGCGGGCCCAGGCCAGGCGCTGGGCGCCCATCGCGGCGGTCGCGGGGATCACGATGCCGCCCGAGGAGCGGCGCTCGCCCGCCTCGGCGTCGAGCTCGACCAGCACCCGGTCGTGCAGCATCTTGATCGGGATCTTCTCGCTCATGGGCTGCCGCTGCTGTGGGGAGGTCGGGTCGGTCGGGGCGGTCAGGACGTGATCTTGCGGACCGCGACGAACGCGACGACCACGCCGACGACGGCGCCGACGGTCTTGAGGATGTTGTCGGTGCGCGGCTCGCCGGTCTGCGGGTCGACGTAGTGGGCCTTGATGGTCCAGATCTCGCGGCCGACGATCGTCTTGGGGCTCGCCCGGTGCAGCAGCTGGTCGATGGTGCCCGCCAGTCGCTCGCGGGTCTCCTCGATCTCACGCTCGAGGGCGCTGGGGTCCGTGGTCACGTCGTCACGCTATCAACCCCGGGCCCCACCCCGTGACCACCCCGGGGGCCGGGCCCGCCGGCACCCGGCGGGGGGCCGACGGTGCGGGGGTCGAAGCCGAAGGGCAGCTCGAGCCGGTTGGCGCGCATCAGCGCGTCGTCGGTGAGCACGTCGTAGGTGGGGCCGTCGGCGACGACCTGGCCGTCGTGCAGCACCACCGAGCGCGGGCACAGCTCGAGGGCGTAGGGCAGGTCGTGGGTCACCATCAGCACGGTGACGTCGAGCGAGCGCAGCACGTCGGCCAGCTCGCGCCGCGAGGCCGGGTCGAGGTTGGAGGACGGCTCGTCGAGCACCAGCACCTCGGGCTCCATCGCCAGCACGGTCGCGACCGCCACCCGGCGGCGCTGGCCGAAGGAGAGGTGGTGCGGGGGCCGGTCGGCGTACGCCGCCATCCCGACCTGCTCGAGCGCGGCCATCACCCGCGCCTCCAGCGCCGCGCCGCGCAGACCCAGGTTGTGGGGGCCGAACGCCACGTCGGCGCGCACGCTGCCCATGAAGAGCTGGTCGTCGGGGTCCTGGAAGACGATGCCCACGCGCCGGCGGACCTCCTGCAGGTGCTCCTTGCCCACGGCCAGCCCGCTGACCGCCACCGAGCCGGCGCCGGCGGTGTGGATGCCGTTGAGGTGCAGCACCAGCGTGGTCTTGCCGGCCCCGTTGGGGCCCAGCAGCGCGACCCGCTCGCCGCGCCGGACCTGGAGGTCGACGCCGTAGAGCGCCTGGTGGCCGTCGGGGTAGGCGTAGGCCAGCCCGCGCACGTCGAGGACCGGCGGCTCCCCGGCGCTCATCGGTGGACCCCCTGCTCGGGCATGGTGCCGGTGTAGCCCCGCGAGAGCATCGCCAGGTGCACGCGCTCGCCGCGCTCGTAGGAGCGGATGAACAGGGCGCCGGTGGAACGCGCGATGACCGGCCACTGCCGCGGGTCGCGGGCGGTGAAGCCGCGCGACTCGCGCGCCACCCGCATCCGCCGCATCTCGCCGGTGACCACGTCGAGGTAGCGCACCATGAACGCCATGATCTGCACCAGCAGGCTCGGCACCCGCAGCCGCTGCAGGCCCACCAGCAGCGCCTGCGGCTCGGTGGTCGCCGCCAGGGTCAGCGACGCCAGCACGCCCAGGGTGGCGGTGGCCAGGATGCCGAAGGCGGCCAGCAGCCCCGGCCTGCTCAGCGAGACGCCCAGCACCTCGACCTGCTCGCCGTACGCGACGAAGGGCAGCACCAGCGCGAAGACCACGAACGGCACCTCGACGACCATCCGCTTGAGCAGGTACGTCGGGGGCACCTGGGAGACCGCGACCACCCCGACCAGCACCAGCAGGTAGGCGCCGAAGGCGGCGAACCAGTCGTCGGGGGTGGCCACGACGACCAGCATGAAGCCCAGCAGGGCCAGCAGCTTGAGGTGCGCCGGGGCCCGGTGCAGCGGCGAGTGGGCGTGGTAGTGCAGGCGGTGCCCGTGCCCGGCGCCCACCTCAGACCTGCGTCTGGTCGCGCGGCGCCCCGGCGTCGGTGCCGGCGTCGTTGCTGGCGTCGCTGTGGCGGCGTACGCCGTAGGCCAGGGCGGTGCCGAGCACCAGCACCACGAGCACGCCCGCGATGCCGGCCACTCCCCCGCTGAGCCGGTCGCCGTCGAGGAAGCCGGCGTCGTAGCCGGCGAACGGGCCCTCGGCCGCGCCGTGCTCGGTCTCGGTCTCGGCGAAGCCCTGCTCCTGCGAGACCTTGGTCAGCCCGTCGGGGGTGGAGGCGGCGTAGAAGCTCACGACGCCGGCCAGCAGCAGCGAGACCAGCAGCGCCCCGACCACGACCGCGCGGGTGCTCACGCCCTGGGCGGTGCGGGCGCTCACGCGGACGCTCCCGCGGTCTCGGTGCGGATCTCGAGCGTGCGCGCCACCAGGACCGGCCGCGCGCCGCGCACCAGGTCGGGACGCACCGCGATGATGCCGGCGACGGCCAGGAAGGTGATCAGGCCCTCCCCGACGCCGATCAGCGAGTGCACCCCCACCATCGCGGTGGTCAGCGTGTCCAGCGGCACCGGGGCGGCGCCGCCGACCGCGTAGAGGGCCACGAAGAGCAGCGAGGCGACCGGCACCGAGACGAAGGCACCGATGCCGGCGAGCACCGGCACCAGCGCGACCCGCTTGGGCAGCAGGGCCTGCAGGAGCCGGAAGACGCCGTAGCCGACCGCGACGGTGGTCACCCCCATGACCGTGATGTTGGTGCCCATGGCGGTGATGCCGCCGTCGGCGAACATCAGGGTCTGCACGACGAAGACGACGCTGGTGGCCAGGACGGCGGTCCACGGCCCGACCAGGACCGCGGCCACGGCCCCGCCCATCAGGTGGCCGCTGGTGCCGGCACCGACCGGGAAGTTGAGCATCTGCGCGGCGAAGACGAAGGCGGCCACCAGGCCGGCCATCGGGGCGGTGCGGTCGTCGAGCTCACGGCGGGCCCCGCGCAGGGACACCCCGATGGCGGCGACGGCCACGACGCCCGTCGCGATCGAGGTGGGGGCGTCGAAGAACCCGTCGGGCACGTGCATGGCCGCTCCTGCTCAGGTCGGTGGGTGGGACTAGGTTGGACGCCGGTCGGGCATCGTCGCCCACCCTACGTTGTTGCAAAGAGTTCGCAACAAGCCCCGTACCGGATTTGTGCCCGGCTCGAACGCACCAGGAGGACCCCTTGACCACGACGCCCGCCCCGCGCCTGGCCCCCGGCGACCCCGCCCCCGACTTCACCCTGCTCGACGACACGGGCACCGAGGTCACGCTCTCCTCGCTGCGCGGCCGCAAGGTGATCGTCTACTTCTACCCCGCGGCGATGACCGCGGGCTGCACCAAGCAGGCCTGCGACTTCACCGCCACCCAGGACGCCTTCCGCGAGGAGGGCTACGAGGTGCTCGGCATCTCCCCCGACAAGCCCGAGAAGCTCGCCCGCTTCCGCGACAAGGAGGCGCTGGGCATCCGGCTGCTCTCCGACCCCGACAAGTCCGTGATGACCGCGTGGGGCGCCTTCGGCGAGAAGAAGCTGTACGGCAAGGTCGTCCAGGGCGTCATCCGCTCCACCTTCGTCGTCGACGAGCAGGGCGCCGTCGAGGTCGCCCAGTACAACGTCAAGGCCACCGGCCACGTCGCCAAGCTGCGCCGCGACCTCTCCCTCTAGCTGTTCTGCCCGGGGAGGTTGGGCACGCGGTCGATGGGTGACTTGCCTTTGAGGCTGGTGTGGCCGCGGTGGTGATTGTAGTGATGGAGCCACTCCGGGTAGGCGGACGCGCGGTCGGCTTCTGAGGTGTAGGCGCAGGCGTAGGCCCATTCCTCGAGCAGGGTGCGGTTGAAGCGTTCGACCTTGCCGTTGGTCTGGGGCCGGTAGGGGCGGGTGCGGCGGTGTTTGACGTCCTGGCCCAGGGTCGCGGCCCAGAGCCGTGATCGGTAGCAGGAGCCGTTGTCGGTCAAGACGGCGCTGACCGCGATGCCGTGCTCGGCGAAGTAGGCGCGGGCGCGTTGCCAGAACCCTGCGGCGGTCTCCTTGCGTTCGTCGGTGAGGATCTCGGAGTAGGCCAGCCGGGAGTGGTCGTCTACGGCGTGGTGGAGGTAGACGTAGCCGCGCGAGGGTGTGGCACCGGAGCGGGCGGCCCGGTCGCGTGTGGCGCCGGCGCTGCGGTCTTGGGCTGATCCGCGGCCGTGGACGCGCCAGCCGCCGCCGTCGGGGATCTTGCCGAGCTTCTTGATGTCGACGTGGACCAGATCGCCCGGTGCGGCGTGCTCGTAGCGTCGCTTGTCCCGCGAGGAGGTCTTGATCCGGGTGCCGGTGGCGGGGTCGGTCCACTTCAGCCGTGGGCAGCCGTAGCGGCGCAGGACCTGGTGGACGGTCGAGGGGTTCTGCCCGAGGTGGTAGGCGATCCGGGCCGGTCCCCAGCGCCGGGTGACTCGCAGGCTCACGATCCGACGCTCGGTTCGTCGGGGCAGCTGGTTTGGGCAGCGGTGCGGTCGTGAGGACCGGTCGACCATGCCGGCCCTGCCGGATTCGCGGTAACGCAGGGCCCAGCGGCGGGCGGTGGTGATGCTGACGGAGAACCGTTCGGCGGCACGGGCGTAGGTCCAGTCGTGGTCGACGACGAGCTGGGCCAGACGCAGTCGCCCGGCTGGGGTGAGGGTGGCGTTAGCGTGGGTCATGAAGACCTCCGTGGTGGATGTGGTTGCTGTGGTAGCTCCACACCTCACCCGGAGGTCTTCGTCATGGTCCAGCCGACCCGCCGTACCTAACGTCCGTGGTCAGAACATCTAGCGGTCGGTGACCAGCCGGGCGTGCAGGTGCTCGTCGTGGTGGCGCCCGTCGGGGTAGCGGAACGACTGGCGCAGCGTGCCCTCGAGCAGGAAGCCCGCCCGCCGGGCCACCGCGCACGAGGCCGGGTTCTCCACCGCGTGGAACAGGTAGACGCGGTGCAGGCCCAGCCGCTCGAAGCCGTACGCCGCCGCTGCCGCGGCGGCCGCCGCCCCGAGCCGGCGTCCGCGCGCCCAGGGTGCGACCCAGTAGCCGACCTCGGCGTCGCCCTGGTCGCGGTCGATCTTGTGCAGCGAGACCGAGCCCAGCAGCCGCCCCGACCCGGCCGGCCCGGCGGCGGTCTCGGTGACCGCCCACGAGGCGTGCGTGCCGGCGCTCCAGTCGTTGCGCTCGCGCATGAACGCCAGCGCCCCCTCGGCGGGGCCGGGGTTCCAGGTCGCGACCGCGGGGTCGGTGAACGCCTCGGCCAGGTCCGCCTCGTCGCTCCACTCGAAGGCCCGCAGCACCACGCCCGGCCCCGACCACGGCTCGGGGGCGCGGGCCGCCCCGGTCGCGCTCACAGCCCGCAGCTCTCGCGCACGAACGCGACCGCGGTCGCCGAGACGCGCTCGCTCATGCGCACCAGCAGCTGGCCCGGCTGACCGTCGAGGCGCAGCCCGACGCGGAACGCGGTCGACCCGCCGCCCTCCATGAAGACGTGGTCGTCGCACCGAGCCGCCTGCGCCTCCAGCGGCAGGCGCACCACGGCCCCGTCGCTGCGCACCAGCACCCCCGGGGACCAGTGCGGGGCGCGCGCGGCGCCCAGGAGCGGCGTACCGCTGACGGTGTCGATGACGAGCCGGTGGCCGGGCTCGCCCGTGGGCCGGGCCTCGAGGACCATCGTGGCGGTGCTGCCGCGCCGGCCGTCGTGGCGCACCGGCAGCCAGCGCAGGTCGACGGCCTCGGCCACGGCACGCTCGAGGCAGCGGGCCGCGAGGTGGCGTCCGAGCACGTCGGTCTCGTCGGCCACCGGCGCCCGCCACTCCCCCTGGGCGGCGCGCACCTGCACCTGCTGGACCCCGCGGTCCTGCGCCCGCGGGCCGCAGGCTGGCCGCGGCGGCAGTGGCAGCACGAACCCGAACCGGGCCCCCTCAGGCACCTCGCGCAGGCGCTCCCCCGCGATCGGGCGGCCCAGCCGGTCGTCGACGTAGCGCACCGAGGTCGGCAGCAGCGGCGCCCCGGTGCCGTTCTCCACCCACACCTGCATCTGCCCGCGCGCCACGTCGAGCGACGACTGGCGCAGCTCGGCCGCCAGGCCGGTCGACGGGCCGGTCGAGGGGCTGCTCGAGGGGCTGGACGACGGGCTGGGCGCGGCGTCGGGCCCGGGGTCGCTGCAGCCGCCCCCGAGCAGCACCGGCGCGAGCAGCAGCAGGCCCGCCAGACGCGTGCACCTCATCGCTCCTAGACTCCCACCTGCAGCCGGAGTGGTGGAACAGGCAGACACGCAGGTTTTAGGTACCTGTGCCCCAGGGCGTGCGGGTTCAAGTCCCGCCTCCGGCACCGACGGCCGAGCGGTCACTTCTGAACCATCGACCGGTCAGTTCCGCACCCTCGGCCGGTCGATCCCGGCCAGCGAGGGGTCGGGCCGACCATGCGGCCGGGGCGGAAGTGACTGCTCGGTGGTTCAGAAGTGACCGCTCGGCCGTCAGGCGGGGCCCTCCTCCTTGAGGCGGGGCTCGGTGGCCTGGTCGGGCTTGAGGCCGGTCTTGTCGGCGAAGAACGCGCGGATCCGATCCATGTCGGCGGACACGTCGCCGCTGAGCGGGAACGTCGGGCCCCAGCCCACGCGGCGGGTGGGCTTGTCGACGAAGGCCAGCGTGATCGGCAGGCCGGTCTGCTGGGAGATCCGGTAGAAGCCCGACTTCCAGTACTCGCCCTTGCTGCGGGTGCCCTCGGCGGCGATGCCGAGCAGGAAGGTCTCGTCGGTCTCGGCGTCGGCGATCAGCTCACGGATCGTCGCACCCGGGTTCGACCGGTCGAGCGGCACCGCGCCGGTCGCGCGCAGCACCCAGCCGATCGGGCCCTTGAAGAACTCCTTCTTCACCAGCAGCCGGATCGTCACCCGGCTGTCCCAGGCCAGCAGCAGCGTCAGCACCCAGTCCCAGTTCGAGGTGTGCGGGGCGCCGACGAGGACGCCCTTGCGCGGCACCTCCCCCACGGTGCGCCAGCCCACCAGGCGCAGCAGCAGACGGGAGCGGACGACGCAGGAGGAAGGGACGGGTCACGGGGGCAGCCTCTCAGACCGGGACGCGGCTCAGGCGAGACGACGCGCGACGAGCGGGGCGATCTCGCGCAGCGCGCGACCCCGGTGGGAGACCCGGTCCTTCTCGGCCGGGTCGAGCTCGGCGCTGGTGCGCTCGGGCTCGCTGTGCTCGTCGGCCACGAACAGCGCGTCGTAGCCGAAGCCGCCCTCGCCGCGCAGCTCGTCGATGACGGTGCCGTCCATCCGGCCCTCCACCACGAGCTGGCCGGCCTCCCCCGGCCCGTCGACGTACGCCACGGCGCAGGCGAAGTGGGCGCCGCGGCGCACCTCCGGCACGTCGGCGAGCTGGGCGAGCAGCAGCGCGTTGTTGGCCGCGTCGTCCTTGCCCGGCCCGGCCCAGCGCGCCGAGAGCACGCCCGGCATGCCGTTGAGGGCGTCGACGCACAGCCCCGAGTCGTCGGCCAGCGTCGGCAGACCGGTGGCCTCGTGGCCGGCCCGGGCCTTGAGCAGCGCGTTGCCGACGAAGGTGGGCTGGTCCTCGACCGGCTCGTCGTACGCCGCCACGTCGTCGAGGCCGACGACCTCGAGGTCGGGCGCGTGCTCGCGCAGGATGCGCTGCATCTCGGCGATCTTCTTGGCGTTGCGCGAGGCGAGGTGGACCCGCTGCCGGCCGGCGCTCATCGAGCCAGCGCCTCCTGCTGCAGGCGGGTCAGGTCGACGCAGCCCTGGGCCGCCAGGTCGAGCAGGGCGTCGAGCTCGGCGCGGTCGAAGGCCGCCCCCTCGGCGGTGCCCTGCACCTCGACGAACGAGCCGGCGCCGGTCATCACGACGTTCATGTCGGTCTCGGCGCGCACGTCCTCGACGTAGGGCAGGTCCAGGCGCGGGGTGCCGTCGATGATGCCGACCGAGACGGCGGCGACCGACCCGGTCAGCGGCTCGCCCTTGAGCGCGCCGGTCGAGCGCAGGTGGGACACGGCGTCGGCCAGGGCGACGTAGGCGCCGGTGATCGCGGCGGTGCGGGTGCCGCCGTCGGCCTGCAGCACGTCGCAGTCGAGCTGGATGGTGTTCTCGCCGAGCGCCTCGTAGTCGACGACCGCGCGCAGCGAGCGCCCGATGAGCCGGCTGATCTCGTGGGTGCGTCCGCCGATGCGGCCCTTGACCGACTCGCGGTCGGAGCGGGTGTTGGTCGAGGCCGGGAGCATGGCGTACTCCGCGGTCACCCACCCCAGGCCCGAGCCCTTGCGCCAGCGCGGCACGCCCTCGGAGGCCGAGGCGGCGCACAGCACCTTGGTGCGGCCGAACTCGACCAGCACCGACCCGGCGGCGTGGTCGAGCCAGTGGCGGGTGATCGTGATCGGGCGGAGCTCGTCGTCGGCGCGGCCGTCCTCGCGTGCAGTCATGGCCGCGAGGCTACTTCCCGGCACGCGCGGGCAGCGCCCGGGGCTCGGCGCGCCCGGCTGGCCCGCGGGGGGCGCGGGCCTCGTGCCAGGCCGTGCGCACCGCCCAGGGCCCCAGGTCGCGCGCGCGGCGTCCGATCCACGGCGCCCCCTCGGCCACGCACCAGCGCAGGTCGCTGCGCCACGAGGTCGCCAGCCCGCCCTCGGCCGTGGTCGCGACCGGGGCGAGGGTGAGCCCCTCGGCGACCAGCAGCCGGGCGAAGCCGTGGGCGAGCACCCGGTGCCCCAGCTCGGAGGGGTGCAGCCGGTCCACCGACCAGAAGGACCGGTCGAGCACCTCCTGCTGCAGCCCCAGGTCGATGCGCAGGCCGCCGAACGTGGCGTGCACCTCGTCGTAGACCTCGTTGACCGCCTCGATGCGCGCCCCCAGGGGCCGCCGCAGCACCGCCGGGAGCCCGAGGACCCGCCCGTGGTCGTGGAAGCGGGCGCTCAGCAGCAGCGCGCCCGTGCCGTGCAGCGCTTCCGCGGTGCCCATCAGGTCCTCGCGCAGCCGCACCGGGTCCCAGGTCGAGCGCATCGTGTCGTTGACCCCGACGATGAGCGAGGCCACGTCGGGGCGGTGCGCCACCGCCTCGTCGAGCTGCCCGGCCACCACGCAGCCGGCGGTGGCGCCGGTGACGGCCAGGTTGCAGAAGCTGACGTCGTACGACGTCGCGAGGGCGTCGGCGAGCAGCCGGGCCCAGCCGCGCCAGCCGGTCGGCGAGACCGAGGTCGCGACGGGGTCGCCGAGCCCGACGGTGGTGCTGTCGCCGAGGGCGGCGAAGCGCAGGTAGCGGGTGCCGTGCCGGTCGGAGGACGGGGTGGGGAGCGCCACGGCCCCCACCCTCGCTGCGCGAGGAACGTGGGGGCCGCGGCTGGTCGACGTCGGGGCGACGACCGGGTGAAGACTTACTTCGGCTCGGCGCGCAGCAGGCGCAGCAGGCCCAGCACCAGCGGCAGCACCAGCCAGATCAGCCCGGAGGTGACGAGCTGGGCGGTCTCCTCGCCGGTGGGCACGTAGTCGCCCTCGAAGAGGGTGGCCTGCGCGGTGTTGAACTCGATCCACGGCGCGAGGTCGGCGAACCACTCCTGGAACGCGCCGAGGATGCCCACGGCGATGGGCAGCACCAGCGTGTAGATGAAGTAGGCGACGATCGCGGCCGGGGTGTTCATCAGCAGCATCGCGATCGCGAAGCCGAGCAGGATGCCGATCAGGTTGGCGACCACGAAGCCGTTGACCAGCAGACCGGTCTCGACGCTCCAGTCGGCGCCCGCGACCAGCACGCCGAGGGCCGCGACCACGGCGGCGAGCACGATCAGGCCCGCGCCCAGCACCAGCGCGGCCAGGAACTTCGCGGCCACCACGCGCGGACGGTGCGGCTCGAGGGTGAAGGTCACCAGGCCGGTGCGCTGGCTCCACTCGCTGGTGACCATCAAGATGACGAGGATCGGCAGGAAGTAGCCCAGCACGCTGCCCGAGACGAGCAGGAAGTCGCCGTACGTCAGGCCGACCCCGTCGGCGATCAGCGCGAAGATCAGCACGATCGCCAGGCACAGCGCCACGATCGAGCCGGTGAACCAGCGCCCCGCACGGGTGTCGAGGCTCTTGCGCAGCTCGACCGAGACCAGGCGGCCGAGCGGGACCCGCGGGGTGGAGCTGATGTCGATCATGCCGGGGGTGCCGGGGACGGGTGCGGTGGTGGCGCTCATGCGGGGGCTCCCTGCTGGGTCGGCTGGCTCTGCTGGGTGGCGGCGGCGGGGTGGCCCTCGCGCTGGGTGCCGGCGGTCAGCTCGAGGAACAGGTCCTCGAGCCCGGCCGAGCCGCTGCGCAGGTCGGTCAGGACGATGCCGTGCTCGGCCGCGGCGCGGCCGACGTCGACGGTGGCGCAGTCGGCCCGCAGCCCCTCCCCGGCCGTCGACACCGCGACCCCCTGGGCGCGCAGCACCTCGGCCAGCCGGGCGTTGTCGGTGGCGGTGACCATCGAGCTGGCCGCCTGGCCCTCGAGCAGGCTCTTCTTGTCGCCCTGGGCCACGACGCGGCCCCGCCCGATCAGGATCATCTCGTCGGCGATCTGCTCGACCTCGTGCAGCAGGTGGCTGGAGAGCAGCACCGTGCCGCCGCGGTCGGCGTACCCCTTGAGCAGGCCGCGCATCCAGCGGATGCCGGCGGGGTCGAGGCCGTTGGCGGGCTCGTCGAGGATCAGCACCGACGGGTCGCCGAGCAGCGCGTGGGCGATGCCGAGGCGCTGGCGCATGCCCAGGGAGTAGTTGCGGACCCGGCGCTTGGACTCCGGGCCGGTCAGCGAGACCAGCTCGAGCATCTCCTCGACCCGGCTGTCGGGCAGGCCCATGGTGCGCGCACCGATGGTCAGCACCTCGCGGCCGGTGCGGCCGGCGTGCTGGGCGGAGGCGTCGAGCAGCACCCCGACGTGACGCCCGGGGTTGGGGATGTCGCGGTAGGCGTGCCCACCGATGGTCACCGACCCGCTGGTGGCCGGGGTCAGCCCGACCATGACCCGCATGGTGGTGGTCTTGCCGGCGCCGTTGGGGCCGAGGAAGCCGGTGACCCGGCCCGGCTGCGCGGTGAAGCTGACGTCGTCGACGGCGGTGAAGCCGCCGTACTTCCTGGTGAGGTGATCCACGATGATCATGGCTCTCACCCTGCCCGAACCGGGGCCGGTCGCGCACCTCGACCCGGCGTGGCGCCGTGCATGAATCCCCGGTCGACCGGTGACTCATGCACTTGTCAGGGGTTGCAACACCTGACAAGTACAGGAGTCCCCGGCTGACCGGGGACTCATGCAGCCGGCCTCAGAGCTCGTAGACCGCCCCGGGGGTGGCCAGGACGGTGGGGCCGTCGAAGACGGCGGTGGCCTCGGCGAGGGCGTCGGCGGGGTCGAACCAGGGCGGCACGTGGGTGAGCACCAGGCGTCCGACGCCGGCACGCCGGGCGACGTCGCCGCAGTCGGTGCCGGTCAGGTGGATGTGGGGCGGGTTGTCGTCGCCGGCGCGGAACGACGCCTCGGCGAGCAGCAGGTCGACACCGTCGGCCACCTCGTCGAGGCCAGCGCAGGGGGCGGTGTCGCCGGAGTAGCCGATGGTGACGTCGCCGACGGTGATCCGCAGCCCGAAGGCGTCGACGGGGTGGTCGACCGGGACCGCGCGCACGTGGAAGGGCCCGATCCGCACCGGCTCGCCCCAGACCCGGAAGTCGAACTCCTCGCGCATGCCGGGGTCGACCTCGAGGTCGTAGCCGCGCGCCAGGCGGTCGGCGGTGTCGGCGGGCCCGTGGACCGGGAGCAGGGGCTGCGGGCCGCTCGGGTGGTAGCGGCGCAGCACGTGGTAGCCGCACATGTCCAGGCAGTGGTCGGCGTGCAGGTGGCTCAGCAGCACCGCGTCGATGGCCAGCGGGTCGGCGTAGCGCTGCAGCGCCCCCAGGGCGCCGTTGCCGAGGTCGAGGACGACCCGCCAGGTGCGCGGGCCGCTGCCGTCGTCGTGCTCGGCCTCGAGCAGGTAGCACGAGGCGGGCGAGTCGGGGCCGGGGTAGGAGCCCGAGCAGCCCACGACGGTCAGGCGCACGCTGGGGCGAGGGCTGGGCGGGCTGCTGGGCCGGGTGCTCACGCCAGGCTCCCGGCGAGGCTGGTGGCCGCGGCCATCTCGGGGCCCAGGAAGCGCCGCCCGACGGCCGCGAACTCCTCCGGCTCCCCGGTGGTCAGGAAGGTGTGGCGCGGCTCGCCGCCCTCGCGCAGCAGGTCGTTGACCACGAGCATCTTGAAGACGTCCTTGGCGCACTCCTCCGCCGAGCTCACGAGGGTCACGCCGTCGCCCATCACGTAGGAGATGATGCCGGTCAGCAGCGGGTAGTGGGTGCACCCCAGGATCAGGGTGTCGACGCCGGCCTCGCTGAGCGGGTCGAGGTACTCGTGCGCGGCCTCCAGCAGCTCGTCGCCCGCGGTGACGCCGGCCTCCACGAAGTCGACGAAGCGGGGGCAGGCCCGGGTGCTGAGCTCGAGGTGCGGGGCGGCGGCGAACGCGTCGTCGTAGGCCATCGACTCGGCGGTCGCGCGGGTGCAGATCACGCCGATGCGCCCGTTGCGGCTGGCCGCCACCGCCCGGCGGGTCGCGGGGTAGATCACCTCGACCACCGGCACGTCGTAGCGCTCGCGGGCGTCGCGCAGCATCGCGGCGCTGGCGGAGTTGCAGGCGATGACCAGGGCCTTGACCCCGGTCTCGACGAGGTGGTCCAGGCACTCCAGCGCGTACTCCCGCACCTGCCCGATCGGCCGGGGGCCGTAGGGCTGGCGAGCGGTGTCGCCGAGGTAGACCACCGACTCGTGGGGCAGCTGGTCGATCACCGAGCGGGCCACGGTCAGCCCGCCGAACCCGGAGTCGAAGATCCCGATCGGGGCGTCCTTCGACGGCGGGGCGGACTCTGGCGGCACGGGTGAAGGGTAGGCGCAGATCCTCGCGTCCGCACGCAGGCGCGAGGCAGGTCACGTCGCCCGGCGGTCGCGGGAGACCGCGCACGGAGCCGAGCGGGTGCGCGGCGGGTACGGTCGCCGCGTGCTCGTACGCCGCCTCGTCGCGCCCGCCCTGGCCGTCCTGCTCGCCGTCGCCCCGGCCGCCGCCTGCTCCCGCTCGGACCCCGCGCCGCGCGTCGTCCCGGCCCCGTCGAGCGCCGAGATCCCCGAGCCGCGGGTGCTGGCGATCTCGGTCGACGGGCTGCGCCCCGACGTGGTCGAGCGGCTGGGCCCCGAGGGCACCCCGACCCTGCACCGGCTGCTCGCCGAGGGCGCGGGCACCCTCAACGCCCGCACCGCCCGCCAGCGCACCGAGACGCTGCCCGACCACACCACGCAGCTGACCGGGCGCCGGGTCGACGCCGCGCGCGGCGGCCACGGCGTGACCTGGAACGAGCACCGCCCCGGCAGCACCGTGCGGCGCGCCGCCGGGGGCCCGGTGCGCTCGGTCCTCAGCGAGGTGCACCGCGGCGGCGGCGAGGTGGCGCTCTTCGTCGCCAAGCAGAAGCTCACCCTCTTCCAGCGCTCCTGGCCGCGCGCCGTCGACCGGTTCGTGCTCGAGGCCGACCCGCCCAGGCTGGTGCGCCGGGCCGGGCGCGACCTCGCGCGCCAGGACCGGGCGTTCACGTTCGTGCACCTGCCCGACCCCGACGCCGCCGGGCACACCCACGGCTTCGGGTCGACGGCGTACGACGACGCGGTGCGCGAGGCCGACCGGCTGGTGGGCCGGCTGCTGGCCCGGGTGGAGTCGGAGCCGCGGCTGGCGAGCAGCGTGCGGGTGGTGCTGACCTCCGACCACGGCGGCACCGGCCTGCGGCACGACGACGCCCGGCGGGCGGTGAACTACACGGTGCCGTTCGTGGTCTGGGGGCCGGGCGTGGCGGCGGGCGACCTCTACGACCTCAACCCCGACTACCGCGACCCGGGCGACGGGCGCCCCGGCTACGGCCGGGCCCGCCAGCCGGTGCGCAACGGCGACCTGGCCAACCTCTCGCTCGACCTGCTGGGGCTGGGCCCGGTGCCGGGCTCGCAGATGAACGACGAGCAGGACCTCGACGTCGCCGCCTCCTGAGGCACCACCCGGGGCTCAGACCCGATCGCGCTCGCCCGCCAGCGGCCAGGGGTTGAAGCGGCAGCCGCCCAGGCCCTTCGACTGCTGCTGCATCACCGGCGCCGGCTGCCCGGCGCCGGGGCAGGAGCCGTGCCCGAGGCCGAGCCAGTGGCCGGTCTCGTGGTTGACGACCATGTGGCGGTAGTCGCGCAGGCTGCCGCCGGCGGCGTTCCACGGCGCGGTGGCGGTGCGCCAGCGGTCCTGGTTGATGACGACGTAGCGCCCCACCCGGCAGCTGTACTGCGTGGAGCAGACCGGGTGGAAGGACGGCAGCGTGGCGGCCTCGGCCAGCACCAGCGTGAAGGCCCCGCCCTCGGCCACCCGCCGGAACCCGACCCCGGCGCCGCGCCAGCCGCGCGGGTCGTCGAAGGTCTGCTGGGCCAGGCGCGCGAAGTCGCGCACCGGCGTGGTGGTGCGCCCGCGGGTCGCGATGCTGTAGGCCACGGTGCGGCGCAGGTCGACGCGGTGGCGCACCGGCGCGGTGACCGGCGAGGTGGCCGTCGCGGGGCGGTGGCCGGACGCGTCGACGCGCACCTGCACGCGCAGCCGGTGACCGACGTCGCCGGGGGCGACCGCGCGGCTGCGGGCCCGGGCCCCAGCGACGGGCTCGCCGTCGCGCAGCCAGGTCCAGCGCACCCGGGTCGGCCGGCTGCTCCAGCGCCCGGCGTCGCCGCGCAGGACCCGCCCGAAGCGCTGGGTGCCCAGCACCCGCGGCGCCGAGCGCGGCTCGAGGTCGGCGCGACGCACCGGGCCGGTCTCCTCCGAGACCGCGCGGGCCCGCGCGCCCTGCTCGTCGTGGGCGGTCACCTCGACGGCGAGGCGGTGGCGCAGGTCGTCGAGGCCGGGCCGGTAGGTCTGCTCGCGCGCGCCGCGCACCCGCTCCCCGTCGCGCAGCCAGCGGTAGGTGAAGCGGAGCTCGGCCTCGGGGTCGCTGTGCAGCCAGGTGCCGCGCTCGGCCCGCAGCCGCTTGCCGTACGTCGTCTCCCCCACCACCCGCGGCGGGGCCTGGTTGCTCAGCGTCGGGCCGGGCTCGGGCTCCGGGTCATCGGCGGCGCTGTGGGCGGCCGGCAGCACGACGAGCAGGAGCGCCACCAGCACCGCGACGCCGCGGGGCAGGTCGGGCGCGGGGCTCATCCCGGCAGCGTACGAGCCCCCGCGCGGTCGCGGGTGCCGTCGGACAAATCTGGCCCGAAGGGGCCGCGCGACGGCCCGCGACGGCGCACAGTGGGGGCGATGACCGCCCACGAGCACCCCACCGAGCCGCTGCAGGAGCAGCTGGCGCAGGAGCGCGCCGCCCGTCGGCTCGCCGAGCAGCAGCTCGCCGACCTGGTGGCCCGGGTCGACAACGCGCAGCGGCTGGCCACGATGGGCGACTACGACTGGCACGTGGCCACCGACACCAACACCTGGTCCGACGAGCTCTACCGCATCTACGGCTACGAGCCGGGCAGCATCGAGCCGTCGTACGCCGTCTTCCTCGAGCACGTGCACCCCGACGACCGCGAGCGGGTCACGGAGGTGCACCGCCACGCCTACGCCACCGGCGAGCCCTACGAGATGCTCGAGCGGATCGTGCGCCCCGACGGCGAGGTGCGCCACCTCTCCAGCAACGGCCAGGTCGTCTGCGACGCCAGCGGCACCCCGCTGCGCTTCCGGGGCACCTGCATCGACGTCACCGAGCGGGTCCTGGCCGAGCAGGAGCGCGAGGAGGCCGCCCGACGGCTCGGCGAGGTCCAGCAGCGCCGCCGGCAGGCCTCCGAGATCAACGACAACGTGGTGCAGGGCCTGACCGCGGCGCTGTACGCCGGCCAGCTGGGCGACCACGTGCGCGCCGCCGACTACGTGCAGCAGACCCTGGCCGCGGCCTGCCGGATGATGACCGAGCTGATGGACGTCCCGGGCGCCGGCGACCCCACGCTGGTGCGCTCGCAGGCCGCCGACCTGGGTGGCGGGCCGGGGCTGGACCCCTAGGCCCAGAGCTGGCCCTCGAGGGCGTCCTCGGCGTCGTCGACGGTGCCTTCGTAGGCGCCGGTGGACAGGTACTTCCAGCCGCCGTCGCAGACGATGAAGGCGATGTCGGCCGACTCGCCGGCCTTGACGGCCTTGGCGGCCTGACCCAGGGCGGCGTGCAGGATCGCGCCGGTCGAGACGCCGGCGAAGATGCCCTCGAGCTCGAGGAGCTCGCGCACCCGGCGCACGGCGTCGCGCGGGCCGACCGAGAAGCGCGAGTCGATGAGGTCGGCATCGTAGAGCTCGGGCACGAAGCCCTCGTCGAGGTTGCGCAGCCCGTAGACGAGCTCGCCGTAGCGCGGCTCGGCGGCCACGATCCGCACCTCGGGCTTGGCACGGCGGAAGAACCGGCTGGTGCCCATCAGGGTGCCGGTGGTGCCGAGGCCGGCCACGAAGTGGGTGATCTCGGGCAGGTCGGCGAGCAGCTCTGGACCGGTGGTGTCCTCGTGCGAGAGCGCGTTGGCGGCGTTGCCGTACTGGTAGAGCATCACCCAGTCCGGGTGCTCCTGGGCGGTCAGCTTGGCCACGCGCACGGCCTCGTTGGAGCCGCCGGCGGCGGGCGAGGAGATGATCTCGGCGCCCCACATCCGCAGCAGCTGGCGCCGCTCCTCGGAGGTGTTCTCGGGCATCACGCACACGATCCGGTAGCCCTTGAGCTTGGCCGCCATGGCCAGCGAGATGCCGGTGTTGCCGCTGGTCGGCTCGAGGATCGTGCAGCCCGGGCGCAGCGTGCCGTCGCGCTCGGCCTCCTCGATCATCCGCAGCGCCGGGCGGTCCTTGATCGAGCCGGTGGGGTTGCGGTCCTCCAGCTTGGCCCACAGGCGCACGTCGGGGCTCGGCGAGAGGCGCGGCAGCCCGATGAGCGGGGTGCCGCCGACGGAGGCGAGCAGGTTGTCGTAGCGCATGGTGTGGCGGAGGCTCCTCAGCGAAGGAAGTAGGCCGGGTCGAACTCCTCGAGCGGGATGATCCGCACCCGCGGCAGCGGGGAGAGGAAGGCGGCGACGTCGTCCTCGAGGTCGTGCACCTCGAGACCCAGGCCGGTCAGGGCGGTGCTCATGAACTCGCGCAGGCCCACGAGGCCCACGCGGTGGCCGGCGTCGAGCAGCGCTCCGGCCTGGGGCGCGAAGTCGCCGTCGTGGCTGCACAGCAGCACGTCGACCGGGTCGTCGTCGCCGCGCTGGGCGATCGCCTCCAGCGTGCGCTGGATGCCGACGTCGACGACCTTCACGTCGTTCCCGCCCGACAGCGGGACCGGGCGGTAGCCCATCGCCAGCAGCGCCTGCACGAACGGCGTGTGCAGCTGGCCGCTGGAGGCGTTGAGGAAGAACAGGCCCTGGGTGGGCTGGCCCCACAGGTGCTCGGCGTACGTCGTCACCCGCTCCCAGCGGGGCCGCTCCTCGGGGGTCGGTCGACGCCCGAGGAGCGAGTTGCCGAGCGTCGCGTCGATGTTCTCGCCGTCGACGATGACGAAGGTGCGACGCCCGGTCACAGCGAGCCGCTCAGCAGCCGCCGGCGACGGCGGGCAGCACGACGACCTGGTCGCCGTCGCTCAGCGGGGCCTCGAGGCCGCCGATGAAGCGCACGTCCTCGTCGTTGACGTAGATGTTGACGAAGCGGCGCAGGTCGTCCTTGCCGTTCTTGTCCTCGACGAGGCGGTCCTTGATGCCGGGGTGGTGGGCCTCGAGGTCGTCGATGAGGGCGCTCAGGCTGGCACCGTCACCGTTCACGGCCTTCTCGCCTCCGGTGTAGGTGCGCAGGATGGTCGGGATACGGACCTCGATGGACACAGGTGCTCCTAGCTCGTTCGGGGATCTGCTTCGGGGGATCGTGCTGCTGGTGGTGAGACTCGTGCAGGGTCGTGCTGGGATCGGCCGCCTCAGGGCAGCGCGTCGACGACCGCGACCTCTTCCTCGGTCACCTCGCCGTCCACGATCCTGTAGGACCTGAACTCCACAGGGCCCTCGTTATTCCCGCACTCGCGGGTGCTGACGAGCACGTAGTGGGCGCCGGGCTCGCTGGCCAGACCGATGTCGGTGCGGCTGGGGTAGGCCTCGGTGGCGGTGTGGGAGTGGTAGATCACCACCGGCTCCTCGTCCTTGTCCCACATCTCCTTGTAGAGCTCGAGCAGCTCGGTGGAGTCGAACTCGTAGAACGTGGGGCTGCCCGCGGCGTTGACCATCTCGACCAGGCGCTCGGGCCGGTCGCTGCCCTCGGGGCCGGCGACGATGCCGCACGCCTCGTCGGGATGGTCGCGCCTGGCGTGCGCGACGATCGCGTCGTAGGTCCTCTGGTCGATGCTCAGCACCGGACCAGCCTAGGGGGTCAGGTCCGGAAGGCCGTCGCGGTCTCGCCCGAGAGCCCCGCGTGCACCCGCTCCAGCAGCCACGGGCTCATCTCGGGCAGCGCGTCGACCGGCCACCAGCGCACCTCGGTGTTCTCGTCGTCGCCCACCGCGGCCTCTCCCCCGGTCCAGGCGCAGGCGAAGGTGAGGTCGAGGTAGATGCCGAGGTCGCCGTTGGCGTGCGTGATCGGCGGGCTCACGCTCACCGAGGCGAGGCGCTGGACCTCGATGTCGACGCAGGTCTCCTCGCGCGCCTCGCGCACCGCGGCCACGGCCGGCTCCTCGCCGGGGTCGAGGATGCCGGTGACCGGTGCCCAGCGGCCGTTGTCGGCGCGCAGGGTGAGCAGGACCTCCCGCGTGCCGGCCTGCTCGCCGGGCCGGTCGCGGACGATCACGGCGGTGACGGCGGGCAGCCACAGCTGGTGGGTGCCGACCATGCGGCGCAGCTCGACGACGAAGTCCGGGATGGGCACCACCCCATGGTGGCGCACGCGCCGGCCACTCATCTCCTAGGGTGCGGGCATGGCCTCCCTCGATCCCGTCCTCGACGACCACTACCAGACGGTCCTGGCTCGCAACCCCGGTGAGCGCGAGTTCCACCAGGCGGTCCTCGAGGTCCTCGAGACCCTCTCCCCCGTGGTGCGCCGCCACCCCGAGTACGCCGACCAGTCGGTCATCGAGCGGATCTGCGAGCCGGAGCGCCAGCTGATCTTCCGGGTGCCGTGGGTCGACGACAAGGGCGTCGTGCAGGTCAACCGGGCCTTCCGTGTCGAGTTCAACTCCGCGCTCGGCCCCTACAAGGGCGGGCTGCGCTTCCACCCCTCGGTCTACCTCGGGATCGTGAAGTTCCTCGGCTTCGAGCAGGTCTTCAAGAACGCCCTGACCGGCATGCCGATCGGCGGCGGCAAGGGCGGCTCCGACTTCGACCCCAAGGGTCGCAGCGACGGCGAGGTGATGCGCTTCTGCCAGTCGCTGATGACCGAGCTCTACCGCCACCTGGGCGAGTACACCGACGTCCCGGCCGGCGACATCGGCGTCGGCGAGCGCGAGATCGGCTACCTCTTCGGGCAGTACAAGCGCATCACCAACCGCTACGAGTCGGGCGTGCTGACCGGCAAGGGCCTGGCGTACGGCGGCTCGCAGGTGCGCAAGGAGGCCACCGGCTACGGCACCGTGTTCTTCACCGAGCAGATGCTCGCCGCCGCCGGCAAGGGCATCTCGGGGCGCCGGGTCGTGGTCTCCGGCTCGGGCAACGTGGCGATCTACGCCGCTGCGAAGGCCGCCGAGCTCGGCGCGCAGGTGGTGGCCTGCTCCGACTCCTCGGGCTACGTCGTCGACGAGGCCGGCCTCGACATCGACCTGCTGCGTCGGGTCAAGGAGGTCGACCGGGCCCGCATCTCGGCGTACGCCGACGAGCGCGAGGGCGCCCGGTTCGTGGAGGGCGGCGACGTGTGGGAGGTGGCCTGCGAGGTGGCGCTGCCCTGCGCGACCCAGAACGAGCTCGACGCCGACGCCGCGACCACCCTGGTCGAGAACGGCGTGCTGGCCGTCGCCGAGGGCGCCAACATGCCCTGCACCCCCGACGCCGTCGACGTCTTCCAGAAGGGCGGCGTGCTCTTCGCCCCGGGCAAGGCCGCCAACGCCGGCGGCGTGGCGACCAGCGCGCTGGAGATGCAGCAGAACGCCTCGCGCGACTCCTGG
This sequence comes from Nocardioides marinisabuli, assembly GCF_013466785.1. Taxonomy (NCBI): domain Bacteria; kingdom Bacillati; phylum Actinomycetota; class Actinomycetes; order Propionibacteriales; family Nocardioidaceae; genus Nocardioides; species Nocardioides marinisabuli. The sequence goes on along the minus strand of NZ_CP059163.1, from coordinate 2,724,863 downwards.
ACCGCCGCCCACACCGAGGAGCGCCTGCACCAGATCATGGCCGGCATCCACGAGAGCTGCGCCGGGGCCGCCGAGGAGTACGGCACGCCGGGCGACTACGTGGCCGGTGCCAACATCGCCGGCTTCCGCCGGGTCGCCGACGCGATGCTGGCCCTCGGCGTGGTCTGAGGCGGACGTCGTGCGGGCCGAGCACCACGCCTTCGTCGACGGCGACGAGGGCCGCTGCGGCGCCATCCTCCGCCACGTGGCGCCGCGGAGCCTGCGCACCCGCACCGTGTTCCGGATGGGCGCGGGCTCGCCGGTCTACCTCGTGGACCACTGCGTCGAGCACGACGGTGACCTGCGCCGGTGGCGGCGGTTCGAGTACGACGCCCCCGGCTCGGGGACCCGGCACGCCGGCACGCGCGCCCCCGACGGCAGCGTCCACGTGGACGGGGCGCCCGCACCGGGGCTGGACCACGCGGTCGGCGCCTACGGCGAGCACCTGGTCCTGGCCCGGATGCTCGAGGACCGGGAGGACGTCGTGTCCTACCGGCAGTTCGACGAGGGCGAGCCCGCGGCGGGGGCGCTCCCGGCGCGGCTGACAAGGCAGGGGCGGGAGGCGACCGAGCTGCTGGACGGCTCCGTCGTGGAGGCCGAGCGCGTCCGGCTGGTCGTCGCCGGGCACCCGACCAACACCCACTGGTGCGTCGACGGTGTCGTGGTGAAGTCCGACTGGTGCGGGGCCCGGTCCTTCCTGGTCGACGACCTCGACGACCTGTGCGCGGGGCTCGACGCGGACGTCGCAGCGCTCATCAGGGAGTTCGCAGCGACCCGCTGACCGAGCCGCGCACGGGCCCGCCTCAGCGGACCTCGCGGTCGCGCGCGCAGTCGCGGTCGTCGCCGCCGGCGCGCTCGCCGAGGCAGTCGCGCGGCAGCGTGTGCTGGGCGAGCACCACCAGCAGCGAGGGCAGCAGCAGCACGACGGCCAGCCCCAGCGCGACCGAGCGGCGGGAGCGGGCGGGGCGGCGTACGGACCGCAGCGCCGCGACGAGCCCGGCCGCCAGGGCCACCAGCAGCACGACGACGAGCGCGGGCGGCACCTCGACCTGGCTCATCGAGTCGGGCGCCAGGGTGACCGCGGGCTCGCACATCACCTGCGCGTACGGCGAGGCCGGCGCCACCATCGGCCCCTCGCTCGCGAAGTCCGGGCAGGGGTCGTCGACGACCGTCCAGGCGACGAGCAGCGCGGTGGCGGCGACCGCACCCACGAGCGTGGCCACCGCCGCGGCGAGCACGCCCGTCCACCTGCTCATCACGGGCACGTCCCCGCTCAGTGGCTGAGCGCGTCGACGAGGGTCTCCTGCAGGTAGCCGACCCACTCGTAGATGTCGTGGGCCTGCGAGCGCGGGTCGTCCTCGGGCAGCGAGAGCCAGTAGTCCTCGTCGCCGTCCTCGACCTCGAGCCGGGTCGCCAGCGCCAGGCGCACGTCGGCGAAGGAGCGCAGCCAGGCGGTGGCGGTGTCGTGCTCGAGCTCGACGTCGATCATCAGCCCGTCCTCGTCGAGCTCGGGCGGCAGCCCGGCCTCCTCGAGGGTGTCGATGATGGTGCAGGCCGCGGCCGCCTTGCTGTCGCGCAGCGAGCCCTCGGTGAAGCGGCGGAAGTCGCCGGCCGCCTCCTCGTCGTCGGTGTAGGCGGTCGGGAAGAGCCGTGCCAGGACCGGGTCCTCGGGGGCCGTGGTGGGGCCCGAGAAGTCCATCATCGCCTCGAGCGGGTCGCGGTCGTCGTCGGGGACGGCCGCCTCGTTGCGCAGCAGCTCGACCAGCTGGGAGGCCAGCGAGCGCAGCAGGTCGGCCTCGAAGCCGGTGAAGGTGGCGATGACCCGCTTGCTGCGGCGGTGGCGTGCGAAGGCGCTCACGGCGTCTCAGTCGTCCTTCTGCATCGTGGCCCACAGGCCGTGCTCGTGCATGGCCTGCACGTCGCGCTCCATCTCCTCGCGGCTGCCCGAGGAGACCACGGAGCGGCCCTCCTCGTGCACCTGCATCATCAGCTTCTCCGCCTTCTTCTTGGAGTAGCCGAAGTAGGTGCGGAAGACGTAGGCGACGTAGCTCATCAGGTTGACCGGGTCGTTCCACACGATCGTCACCCACGGCGTGGCGGGGCTGAGGAGCTCGTCGGGCGTCGTGGTCGGCTCGACCTCGACCGGGCTGGGCGCGGACACACCACCATGCTTGCACAGCATCGGCAGCCGATCCCTAGGGTGGGCACGTGACCGGGTCGACCGCGCTGCTCACCGACCACTACGAGCTGACGATGCTGCAGGCTGCACTGGCCGCCGGCACCGCCGAGAGGCGGTGCGTCTTCGAGCTGTTCTCGCGCTCGCTGCCCGACGGGCGCCGCTACGGCGTGCTCGCCGGCGTCGGGCGGGCGCTCGACGCGCTCGAGTCGTTCCGCTTCGACGAGGAGTCGCTGGCCGCGCTCGACGGCGTGGTCGACGACCGCACGCTGACGTGGCTGGCCTCCTACCGCTTCTCCGGCGACGTGCACGGCTACGGCGAGGGCGAGACCTACTTCCCCGGCTCGCCGCTGCTGGTGGTCGAGTCGAGCTTCGCCGAGGCGGTGCTCCTCGAGACCGTGCTGCTCTCGATCTACAACCACGACTCAGCGATCGCCGCCGCGGCCTCGCGGATGACCCGCGCCGCCGGTGCGCGCCCGTGCATCGAGATGGGCTCGCGACGCACCCACGAGGAGGCGGCGGTGGCCGCGGCCCGGGCAGCGTACGTCGCCGGCTTCGAGGCGACCTCGAACCTCGCGGCGCGCCACCGCTGGGGCGTGCCCTCGACCGGCACCTCGGCGCACAGCTTCACGCTGCTGCACGACAGCGAGAGCGACGCGTTCCGCGCGCAGGTCGACTCCCTCGGGGTCGGCACCACGCTGCTGGTCGACACCTACGACGTCGCCGAGGCGGTGCGCCTGGGCGTCGAGGTGGCGGGCCCCGGCCTGGGCGCGGTGCGCCTGGACTCCGGCGACCTCGCCGTGCTGGCCCACCAGGTGCGCGCCCAGCTGGACTCGCTCGATGCGCACGAGACCCGGATCGTGGTGACCAGCGACCTCGACGAGTACGCGATCGCCTCGCTGGCCGCCGCGCCCGTCGACGGCTACGGCGTCGGCACCCAGCTGGTGACCGGCAGCGGGCACCCGACCTGCGGGATGGTCTACAAGCTCGTGGCGCGTGAGGGCGGCGACGGGCGGCTCGAGCCGGTGGCCAAGCGCAGCAGCAAGAAGGCGTCGTACGGCGGGCGCAAGTGGGCGCACCGCCGGATCGGGGCCGACGGCCTGGCCGAGGCCGAGGTCGTGGGCACCGGCGAGGCCCCGGCGCCGGGCGAGGGTGCGCGCGACCTGCTGCGCGAGCTGGTGCGCGCGGCGAGGCGTGGGGCGCGAGCCGCTGGCCGACGCGCGGGCCCGCCACCACGCCTCGCGCGAGGAGCTGCCGCTGGCCGCGCAGTCGCTGGGCCGCGGCGGCCCGGTCCTGCCCACCGAGCGGGTGGACGCGGCCTCGACGGTGCGTGGCTAGGGTCGGGCCCATGGTGCGAGCACTCATCGTCGTCGACGTCCAGAACGACTTCTGCGAGGGCGGGTCGCTGCCCGTCACCGGGGGCGCGCAGGTGGCCCGCGACGTCGACGCCCTCGTCCAGCGGTGGGCCGCCGGTGGCCCCGACGCCCCCGACTGGGACCACGTGGTGGCCACCAAGGACCACCACGTCGACCCCGGCGCGCACTGGTCGAGCGACCCCGACTACGCCACGTCCTGGCCGGTGCACTGCGAGGTCGGCACCGACGGCGAGGCGTTCCACCCCGACCTCGACCCGACGCCGTTCGAGGCCGTCTTCCTCAAGGGACGCCACGAGGCGGCGTACTCGGGCTTCGAGGGCCACGACGCCGACGGCGCCTCCCTCACCGACTGGCTGCGCGGGCGCGGGGTGACCGAGGTCGAGGTCTGCGGCCTGGCCACCGACCACTGCGTGCGCGCCACCGCACTGGACGCCGTGCGCGCCGGGTTCGGCACCCGGCTGCTGACCGGCCTGTGCGCCGGGGTGGCCCCCGAGACGACCACGGCGGCCCTCGCCGAGCTGGAGGCCCACGGTGTCGACGTCGCCTGACCGGACCGCCCCCGAGCAGGGCGTGCCGGGGCTGGCCGTCGACCTGGCCGACGGCGTGCTCACCGCCCGCTTCGACCGGCCCGAGGTCTTCAACGCCGTCTCCGGCGAGATGATGCTGGCGCTGGCCGACCTGCTCGAGGCCGTGCCGGCGCGCGACGACGTGCGGGTGGTGGTGCTGACCGGCACCGGCGCCGCCTTCTGCACCGGCGCCGACATCAGCGGCGAGGCCGCCCACGAGCGCTTCGACGTGCGCGCCATGGACGTCACCAACCGGGTCGTGCGCGCGGTCGTGGCCTGCGACCGCCCGGTGCTCGCGGCGGTCAACGGCATCGCCGCGGGGGTGGGCTGCTCGATCGCCCTGGCCGCCGACCTCACGGTCGCGGCCGCCTCGTCGTCGTACCTGCTGGCCTTCACCCGCATCGGCTTCATGCCCGACGGCGGCGCCTCGGCCACCGTCGCCGCCGCGGTCGGGCGGGCGCGCGCGATGCGGATGGCGCTGCTGGCCGAGCCGCTCTCGGCCCAGGAGGCCTACGACGCCGGCCTGGTCAGCCATCTGGCCGCCGACGACGACTTCGCCGACCTGGTCGCCACCCTGGCCCGTCGCCTGGCCGCCGGCCCCCCGCTGGCCCTGGCCGCCACCAAGAAGGCGGTCAACGCCGCCACCCTGCTCCCCCTCGAGGACGCCCTCGAGCGCGAGCGCACCGGCCAGAGCGTGCTGATGCGCACCAGCGACGTCGCCGAGGGCATGGCCGCCTTCTCCCAGCGCCGCCGCCCCGTCTTCCGCGGCGAGTAGGGCCCGGCCGGCCGAGCAGTCACTTCTGAACCATCCACCGGTCACTTCTGCACCCCGTCGCGGGTCGGAAGTGACTGCTCGAGGGTTCACAAGTGACCGCTCGGCCGGCCACCCCCCAAGAACTGCTTGACAGTCGCGGGCTGGCGGGCGTCTACTACTGTCCAACACTTCTTGGAGGGTCGGTATGACGGGTGACGAGATCACGGCGATGCGGGCGCTGGCGCACCCGATGCGGCTGCGCATCCTCTCGCTGCTGACGGGTACGGCGATGAGCGCGGCGGAGGTGGCGCGCGAGCTGGGGCTGACCCACGCCAACGCCAGCTACCACCTGCGGCTGCTGGCCGACGCCGACGAGCTGGTCGTCGACGGCGGGGAGAAGATCCGCGGGGGCGTGGCCAAGCGCTACCGCTACCCCCACGAGCGCGACCTGACGCCCCCCGAGGCCGGCGCCCCCGCGCGTACCGGCGCCCCCACGGGCTACCTGCGGGCGCTCGGCAAGGACCTGGAGCGGCGCAGCCGGTCGCGGGTGCCGGCCAGCCAGGGCCTGAGCAGCGACCTCGAGGGCTGGGTCGACGAGGCGACCTGGGAGGAGGCGCTCGAGCTCGTCACCCGCGCCGCCCGGCTGCTGCACGAGCGCAACCGGCCGCCGCGCACCGAGGGCACGGTGCACGTCAGCGCGACCACGCTCGCCTTCCGCATGCACGACGGGGGCGACGGGGCCGACGGGACCGGGCGATGAGCACCACCGGCGCCCTCGCCCCACTGCGCGAGCGCAACTTCCGCCTCTACTTCTCCTCGCGCATCGTCAACCTGCTCGGCGCCCTGATGGCGCCGGTGGCGCTCGCCTTCGCGGTGCTGCAGATCAGCGACTCCCCCACCGCGCTCGGGGTGGTGCTGGCCGCGCACAGCATCCCGATGGTGGTCTTCCTGCTGGCCGGCGGCGTGCTGGCCGACCGCTTCGGGCGCACGCTGGTGATCCAGACCTCCAACGTGGTCGCGGGCCTCAGCCAGGGCGCGATCGCGGTCCTGGTCATCACCGACCGGGCCGAGATCTGGCACGTCGTCGTCCTCACCGCCGTCAACGGCGTCGCGGCCGCGGCGGCCCTGCCCGCCCTGGCCGGGGTGCTGCCCCAGCTGGTGCCGCGCGCCCAGCTGCAGCAGGCCAACGTGCTCGTCTCGATGGCCGGGGGCGGGCTGGCGGTCGCCGGGCCGACCGTGTCGAGCCTGCTGGTGGTCGGGGTCGGGCCCGGCTGGGCGCTGGCGGTCGACGCGGTGACCTACCTCGGCGCAGCCGCCCTGCTCTCGCGCATCCGCCTGCCCCGCCCGGTGCGCGCGGCCGGCTCCTCGGCCCTCGCCGACCTGCGTGAGGGCTGGACCTACTTCCGCACCACGCCCTGGCTGTGGATCGTCGTGCTGGCCTTCTCCATGATCTGCGCGGTGCACCAGGGCGGGTTCTTCACCCTGGGCCCGGCCCTGGCCAAGGGCTCCGCCCTGGGCGAGCGCGGCTGGGGGCTGATCCTGTCGGCCGAGGCGCTCGGCCTGCTGGTGGCCGGCCTGGTGCTGCTGCGGGTGCGCCTGGAGCGTCCGCTCTTCTGGGGCATGCTCGGCACGGCCGTCTACGGCGCCCCGCTGGTCGCGCTCGGCCTGACCGACGACCTCGGCATCGCCCTGCTGGCCGCGCTCGCGGCCGGCGCCGGGATCGGTGTCTTCGAGCTCGCCTGGAACCTGGCCATGCAGGAGAACGTGCCGCCCGACATGCTCTCGCGCGCGTTCTCGTACGACGCCCTGGGCTCGTTCGCGGCGATCCCGCTGGGTCAGCTGCTGGCCGGCCCGCTGGCCGTGGCCTTCGGGCTGCAGCGGGTCATGCTGGTCGCCGGTCTGCTGCTGTCCGCGGTGGCGCTGCTGACCCTGCTCTCGCGCAGCGTCCGCGACCTGGCGCGCGAGCCGGAGGTCGTGGCCCCCGCCGTGCCCTGACTCAGCACCACCGCTCGACCATCGTGCGTACGACGGTCGGGTTGCGGGTGGTCGCGACGGTGCCGAGCACCTTCTCGACGAGGGCGTTGCCCAGCCGGGTGCCGTGCACGCCGTCGGCGCCGACCAGCAGGTGCACGGCGCGACCGCCGAGGACCACGCGCTCCCCCGGCCCGGCCCGCTCCTGCAGGGCGGCGAGCGCCTGGGGGTCGGGGAGGTCGCGCAGCAGGGTGACGTAGTGGTGCCCGTCGTGGTCCAGCGCGGCGGCCGCCGCGTCGACCTCGCGCAGCTCCTCGGGGGTCAGCACGAGGGTCGGCACCTCGAAGCCCCGGTCGGCCAGGAAGGCCGCCTCGAGCGCCGCCTCGATGCGCGGGGTGGAGCGCATCGACGTCGTCAGGCGGACGTTGCCGGTGTTGAGGTAGGTCTCGACGTCGGAGAACCCGGCAGCGGTCACCGCGGCCACGACGTCGTCGCGGGGGAACTTCCGCTTGGCGCCGAGGTTGATGGCGCGCAGGAGGGCGATCCGGGTGCTCATGGGCGAGATCCTGCCGCCGGCGCGGGTGGCGCGCCAGCGGCAGGGCTTAGGCGGACCTCAGGCGGACCTCAGGCGGAGGTCGTGTTGACGGTGATCTTGGCGATGCCCACGAGCAGCTGGTCGGTGACCGCCTTGGTGCCGTAGGTGTCGTTGAGCAGGCCGGCGGCGACGTCGGAGATGAAGACCTTGGTGCCCTCGAGCACCGCGAAGCGGCCGTCCTTGATGGTCGTGAGGTCCTGCAGGGTGCGCCCGTCGAGACGGAAGAGGTAGGCGCTGGTCACGGCAGTCTCGCCGTTGACCGCCACGTCGCCGTAGACGCGCGAGACGCCCGGGTCGACGTTGAAGTTGCTCAGCCGCACGGTCGTGCCGCCGGCGGTGAGGGTCAGGCCCGAGCCCTCGTGCTGCAGCTGGCCGATGACGTACGGCGACACCTCGCCGGGGGTGAAGACCGAGACGTTGCCGCCGCTGATCGGAAAGACCAGCGAGCCCTTGACCAGGCGCGCGCCGCCGGTGACGCCCGGGGTCAGCCCGAGGCTGCCGAGCGCCTCGACGAAGCCCTCGTCGAGCTTGATCGCGGTGGTCTTTCCCTTGACGGCCTCGATCTCGGCGACCGGCTGCGGCGCGCCGCCGCCGGAGGCGTCGGCGTCGTCGCCGCAGGCCGACAGGGGCAGGGCGAGGGCGAGCACGGCGGCGCCGGCGGCGAGCCGGCGCAGGTGACGGGAGGACGGGCGCAGAGCCATGGGGAGATCCGTTCGGAGGGAGCAGAAGGGGGACGGTGACTGTTCGTCACCGTCCCCCCTCGCGGATGGGTCGTGCCTCAGGCGGGCAGGTCGACCGTGATCTCCGCGACGCCGACGAGCAGGCCGGGCTTGACCGCGTCGGTGCCGAAGGTGTCGTTGAGCAGACCGGCGGCGGGCTCCGAGATCTTGACCTCGGTGCCCTCCAGGACCGCCTGGCCGTCCTCGACCTGGAGCGGGTTCAGCGTGCGCCCGTCGAGCTGGAAGAGGAACGCGCTCTCGACGGCGGTCTTGCCGTTGACCGACACGTCGCCGTAGACGCGCGAGACGCCCGGGTCGACGTTGAGGTTCTCGAGCTGCACGGTGGTGTCGCCGGCGCTGAGCGAGAGCCCGGAGCTGACGTGCTGCAGCTGGCCGATGACGTACGGCGAGACGGTGCCGGGCTCGAAGACCGTCACGTTGCCGCCGGTGATCGGGAACGAGAGCTCGGCGCCCTCGAGGGTGGCCTCGCCGATGGTGCCGGGGGTCAGCTTGAGCTGGCCCAGCGCGTCGAGGAAGCCCTGGTCGAGGGTGATCTGGGTGTCCTCGCCGGTCAGCGCGTCGATGGCCGCGACGGGCTCCGGGGCGCTCTGGCTGGACTCCGAGGTGGACGCGGCCTCAGCGGTGTCGTTCTCGGTGCCGCAGGCACTGAGGGGCAGGGCGACCAGCGCGGTGGCTGCGACGCCCCCGAGGATGCGACGGGCGCGGTGGGTGGTGCGGAAGGTGCTGGTGGTCGAGCGCATGGGTGCACTCCCTGTCTGTGTCGAGGCTGTGGCGTCGTACACAGGTGGTTCGCGTGGCACCCCACGACCGGATGGGGCCTGCGTCCGTGATGCGGGTCACGGACGCAGGCCCGGGGCTCACAGGTTGCCGCGCAGCTCCTGCTCGCGCTCGATGGCCTCGAAGAGCGCCTTGAAGTTGCCCTTGCCGAAGCCCAGCGAGCCGTGCCGCTCGATGAGCTCGTAGAAGACCGTGGGCCGGTCGCCGATCGGCTTGGTGAAGATCTGCAGGAGGTAGCCGTCCTCGTCGCGGTCGACGAGGATGCCGCGCTTCTTCAGCTCCTCGATCGGCACCCGGACCTCGCCGATGCGCTCGCGCAGCGCCGGGTCGTCGTAGTAGGAGTCGGGGGTGTCGAGGAAGGCGATGCCGTTGGCGCGCAGGATGTCGACCGAGCGCAGGATGTCGTTGGTCGCCAGGGCGATGTGCTGGCAGCCGGCGCCGTCGTAGAACTCCAGGTACTCGTCGATCTGCGACTTCTTCTTCGCGATCGCCGGCTCGTTGAGCGGGAACTTCACCCGGTGGTTGCCGCTCGCGACGACCTTCGACATCAGCGCCGAGTAGTCGGTGGCGATGTCGTCGCCGATGAACTCGGCCATGTTCGTGAAGCCCATGACCTTGTTGTAGAAGGTGACCCACTCGTCCATCCGGCCGATCTCGACGTTGCCGACGCAGTGGTCGACGGCCTGGAAGAGCCGGCGCGGGTGGCCCTCGGGGCGGGTCACGGCGGTGCTGCGCGCCTCGAAGCCGGGCAGGTAGGGCCCGTCGTAGCGCGAGCGGTCGACCAGGGTGTGGCGGGTCTCGCCGTACGTCGCGATCGCGGCCATCCGCACCGTCCCGTGCTCGTCGGTGACGTCGTAGGGCTCGTCGAGGATGGTGGCGCCCACCGAGCGGGCGTGCTCGATGCAGCGGTCGACGTCGGGCACCTCGAGCGCCAGGTCGACGACGCCGTCGCCGTGCTTGCGGTGGTGCTCGAGCAGCGGGCTGTCGGGGGTGACGCCACCGGCGAAGACGAAGCGGGCGCTGCCCGAGCGCAGCACGTAGACCTTGGCGTCGCGCAGCCCGTTCTCGGGGCCGCGGTAGGCCTCGAGGTCCATCCCGAAGGCCAGCTGGTAGAAGGTCGCGGTCTGGGTGGCGTTGCCGACCACGAAGCAGACGGCGTCCATCGCGGTGACCGGGAACGGGTCGCTGCTGGCGTCGTACTCGACGAGGCCGACGAGCTGGCGCAGCTGCTCGAGGGTCAGGTCGGCCTTCAGCTCGTCCTCGGTGAGGGCGCCGCCGGTGGTGGGGGTCTCGTGCGTGGTGGTCATGGGTGCAGCGTGGCCGGGCAGGGCAGAGTGTGCAACAGTACGCCGACACGCTGGTCAGGTTGCACAGTCAGGAGGCGCCACGTGGACGACCTGGACGTCAGGTTGATCGACCTCTTCAGCAACGAGCCGCGCATCGGCGTGCTCGAGGCGTCGCGTCGGCTCGGCGTGGCCCGCGGCACCGTGCAGGCGCGCCTCGACAAGCTGGTCGAGCGGGGCGTCGTCACCGGCTGGGGCCCCGACCTCTCCCCCGCGGCGCTGGGCTACCCGGTCACCGCGTTCCTGACCCTCGAGATCCGCCAGGACGTGGGCACGCCCGACGCCGGCGAGGACCCCGGCGCCAGCGGCCACGACCTGGTCGGCGAGCACCTGGCGCGCATCCCCGAGGTGCTGGAGGTGCACACCATCACCGGCGCCGGCGACCTCTTCGCACGGGTGGTGGCCGGCTCCAACGCCGACCTGCAGCGCGTCATCGACCGGGTGCTGGCCCACCCGGCGATCACCCGGTCCTCCACCGTCATCGCGCTCGCGACCCAGGTGGGCTACCGGACCCTGCCGCTGGCCCGGGCCGCCGCCGGGCGCTGAGCCGAGCCGGTGGCGGGGTCAGCCCTCGCGCCCCGAGAGCAGCGCCGCGACCTCGTCGGCGGCGGCGATGACGGCCTGGCTGACCAGCCGCTCGTCGAGGGTGCCGAGGGTGACGATGCCGACGCTGGCCTCGAGGCCGTCGACGTCGCGCACCGGCGCGGCGAGGCCGCGGGCACCGGTCTGCAGCTCGCCCTCGGTCACCGAGTACGCCGCCCCCGCGCGCCCGCGGCGCGCCAGCAGCACGGCCCGGCCCGCGGCGCCCTGGGCCAGCGGGTGGCGGGTCCCGACCCGGTAGCCGACGTGGAAGTCGGTCCACGACGGCTCGACCACCGCGACCGCGAGCGCCTCGGCGCCCTCGGCGACGGTCAGGTGGGCGGTGCAGCCGACGGTCTCGGCGAGGCGGCGCAGCACTGGGCCGGCGAGGTCGCGCAGCACCGGCTGCACCGCCGAGGCCAGGTGCAGCACGCCGAGCCCGACGTGCAGGCGGCCGCGGGCGTCGCGGCGTACGAGCGTGTGCTGCTCGAGGGTGGCGACCAGCCGGTAGACCACGGTGCGGTTGACCTCGAGCCGCGCGGCGAGCTCGGTGACGGTCAGGCCGCCGGCCGAGCCGGCGAGCGTCTCGAGGACCAGCAGCCCACGGTCGAGGGTCTGGGAGGTCTCGGCCGGCACGGGGTGGAGTCTAGGGCGCTCAGCCCGACTTGCGCGCCGCCCACTCGCGCACCCGGTCGATGCGGGCGCGCAGCTGCTCGGCGTTGGCGATGGCCGCGGCCGGCCCGCCGCACTCCTTGCGCAGCGCGGCGTGGGTGATGCCGTGGGCCTGGCCGGTGCGGTGGAACCAGGCGGCCACCAGGCCGTTGAGCTCGCGGCGCAGCACGGCGAGCTGCTCGTGGGTGGAGACCTGCTCGACGCTGGGCACCGCCGGGGCGGCCGCCGCGACCGCGGGCTTCTGCTTGCGGGCCCGGTCGGACTGGCGCTGGCGCAGCAGGTCGCGCATCTGCCCGGGCTCGAGGAGGCCCGGGATGCCCAGGAAGTCCATCTCCTCCTCGGAGCCCACCTGCACCTCGCCCTCGTGGCCGAAGGTCGCGCCGTCGTAGAGCACGTGGTCGAAGCGGGCCTCGGAGCCGATCGCCTCGAAGGAGAGCGACTGCTCCTCGGAGGAGGCCGACTCGCTGGCGTTGGCCTGGGCCAGCAGGTCGTCCTCGGCGGCGAAGATGTCGTCCTCGTCGGTGACCTTGCGGCCCAGCACGTGGTCGCGCTCGACCTCCATCTCGGAGGCGAAGGAGAGCAGCCGCGGCACCGAGGGCAGGAAGATCGAGGCGATCTCGCCGCGGGTCCGGGCACGCACGAAGCGCCCGACCGCCTGGGCGAAGAACAGCGGGGTCGAGGTGGTCGTGGCCCACACGCCGACGGCCAGCCGGGGCACGTCGACGCCCTCGGAGACCATCCGCACCGCGACCATCCAGCGCGACTCGTCGGCGGCGAACGCGCTGATCTTCTTCGACGCGGCCTTCTCGTCGGAGAGCACCACGGTGGCGGACTCGCCGGTGATCTTGCGCAGCGTCTTGGCGTAGGAGCGGGCGCTGTCCTGGTCGGTGGCGATGACGAGCCCGCCCGCGTCGGGGACGTGGCGGCGTACCTCGGAGAGCCGCTTGTCGGCGGCGGCCAGCACCGAGGGGATCCACGAGCCCTCCGGGTCGAGGGCGGTGCGCAGCGCCTGGTTGGTCAGGTCCTTGGTCAGCGGCTCGCCCAGGCGGGCGGCCACCTCGTCGCCGGCGCGGGTGCGCCAGCTCATCTCGCCGGAGTAGGCCAGGAAGAGCACCGGACGGACCACGTGGTCGGCCAGCGCGTGGGAGTAGCCGTAGGTGTAGTCGGCGGCCGAGCGCGGGATGCCGTCGGGCCCCGGGGCGTAGGAGACGAACGGGATCGGGTTGACGTCGGAGCGGAACGGCGTGCCGGTCAGCGCCAGGCGCCGGGTCGCGGGCTCGAAAGCCTCGCGCACGCCCTCGCCCCACGACAGCGCGTCACCGGCGTGGTGCACCTCGTCGAGGATCACCAGGGTCTTGAACCGCTCGGTGCGGATGCGCATCGCCAGCGGGTTGACCGCCACGCCGGCGTACGTCACCGCGATGCCGACGTAGTCCTGCGAGGTGCGGCCCTTGCCGGCGGCGTACGTCGGGTCGATCGGGATGCCGGCACGCTCGGCGGCCTGCGCCCACTGGGTCTTGAGGTGCTCGGTGGGGGCCACGACCGTGACCCGGTCGATGATCCGGCGACCCAGCAGCTCGGCGGCCACCGACAGCGCGAAGGTGGTCTTGCCGGCGCCGGGCGTCGCCACCGCCAGGAAGTCGCGCGGCTGCTCGGTGAAGTACTTCTCCATCGCCGCCTGCTGCCAGGCGCGCAGCGAGGGCGCGGTGCCCCAGGCGGCGCGCTCGGGCCAGGCGGGGGGCAGTGCGGGCGTCAGCGAGGGGCCGGACCCATCCTCGAGGAAGAGGTCCGGCTGGTCGGAGCCCGTCACGCGTCGGAACCGCCCTGGCCGCCGGGACCACCGGAGCCGCCCGAGGAGCCGCCGTCGTTGAACGACTCCCAGACCTCCTTGCAGTCGGGGCAGACCGGGAACTTCTCCGGGGAGCGGCTCGGCACCCACACCTTGCCGCACAGGGCGATGACGGGCGTGCCCATCACCATCGCCTCGGTCAGCTTGTCCTTGTCGACGTAGTGCGAGAAGCGCTCGTGGTCGCCCTCGTCGGTCGGGACCGTCTGGCGGTCCTGCCGGAGGTCCTCCTCGACGGCGGTACCGGTCCCGAATCCGAAGCTGCTCACGAGAGACCACCCTACGCGAGAAGCGCGTTCAGTTCAGGTCGGGATCGGCCGGGCGGGTGGAGTGCCAGGCCAGCTCGCCCGGCTGGCGGCGCATCACCTCGCGACGCAGCTCGGTGGTCTCCTCGCGGAACACGTCGGCGTCGTGGGCGGGCACGACGTACCAGCTGCCCTCGGCGATCTCGTCGTCGAGCTGGCCGGCACCCCAGCCGGCGTACCCGGCGAAGATCCGCAGCGCGTCGAGGTGCTCGGCCAGCAGCTCCACGGGGGTGTCGAGGTCGACCAGGCCCAGGCTCGCGGTGACGGCCCGGTAGCCCAGCGGCTCCTCCCCCGCCCCCGCCGCCAGGTGCGCGACGGCCAGGGCACCCTCGGTGCTGACCGGCCCGCCCTGGAAGAGCACCTCGGGCTCGGCCACCACCGGGCTCCAGTCGGCCAGCACCTCCGCGACCGGCACCGGCGTGGGCCGGTTGAGCACCACCCCCAGCGCACCGTCCTCGTCGGCGTCGAGCAGCAGGATCACCGTGTCCGCGAAGTTGGGGTCGAGCAGGGCCGGGCTCGCCACCAGCAGCATCCCCGCACGCGCCTCCCTCGCCATGGCCCCATCATGGCCGAGCAGTCACCTTTGAACCATCGACCGGTCACTTGCGCACCCTTGTTCGGCTGCGTGGACGCGCCGCGAGCCGGCCGGTTCGAACGAGCCGGCTCGGCGCGCGCCGGGGGGTGAGCACCGTCGAGGTCCCGGTGCCCCCCATGGCGTACGGCGAGGTCGGCGCGGTTCTTGCGGGGTCTCGACGACGCGCGTCGCTGGCGCTCCTTGCTGCTCGACCAACGGACCGTCGTACGGCGGGAACCGGCGTCGGCAGGGCGGACGACGACGGCCCCCGTCCGCCGCGGCAAGGAGGGAGGGAGCCGCGGCGGCGGGGGCCGTCTGCGACCCGGAGGGAGGGGCCGGGTCGGTCAGGGGGGCGGGTCAGGCGGCGAGCGCCGCCCGGAGCCGGTGCAGCAGGGTCGGGCGCTCGAGCTCCGCACCCACGGGAGCGGGGGTCCAGCCCTCGCGGGCGGTGGCCTCGAGGCGGGCGCCGACACCGGCTGCGCCGGCGTCGTAGGCGCTGGCCCGGCCGGCCATCACCGCGAGGAAGGCCCGCTCCTTGGTCTCGGCGCGCGCCATCGCGGCGGCCATCTCGTCGTCGAGCGGGTGGGCGCGGTGGGCGTCGACGATCGCGCGCACGCCGGGCAGCTCGTCGGCGGTGGCGCGCCAGGCGGCGACGACGGCGCGCTCGAGGTCCATCGGGTCGTTCATCAGCTCGCGCTCGATGCGGCCGGCGAGGCGGGTGTGCCAGCGCAGCTGCAGGGCGCCGAGGAGGTCGAGCTCGGAGCCGAAGGCGTCCTCGACGCCGTCGACGTCCATCGGCAGGCGGCCGTCGCGTCGGAGATCGGCGCTGGCGATCACACGACGGAGGGTCTCCCCGCGGTGGCGATACGAGTTCCAGGTCATGAGGTGTCTCCTGTGTCGGTCAAGGTTCACATACCTTGAGTACGTACCGAGAGTACGGAGTCATACCGACGGTATGCAACGGCCGGAGGGGTGGTCCGGGCGTGATGCTGACCACCGGGACCCGGGGCGGGTCCGGCCCCGCCGTCAGGGCGTCGTGACGCCCGGCACACCGCACTCCTTAGGGTGGACCCATGCCGAAGCCCTCCGTCCACAAGCTGGTGCCCAAGGTGCCGGGCGTGCCCGGGGTCGGGGGCACCCGCCGACAGCAGTACTCCGCCTCGACCAAGCGCGGTCTGGTGGACGTCGCCGAGCAGCTCTTCACCCAGCACGGCTACGCCGGCACCTCCCTCGACGCCATCGTGGGCGGCGCCGAGGTGACCAAGGGCGCGCTCTACCACCACTTCTCGGGCAAGCAGGCGCTCTTCGAGGCCGTCTTCGAGCGCGTCGAGGCCGAGGCCTCGCGCGCCATCCAGAAGTCGCTCAAGGAGAACCCCGACCCGTGGACGAAGGCCCGGGCGGGCCTCGAGGCCTTCCTCGTGGTCGTCCAGGACCCGACGTACCGGCGCATCGTGATCCAGGAGGGGCCCTCGGTGCTCGGCTACGAGCGCTTCCGCGAGCAGGAGGAGCGCTCCACCTTCGCCAACGTGCTCGACATCGTGCGCGCCGTGCTCGAGGCCGGCCCGTGGGACCTCGACGAGGACATGCAGCAGACCTTCGCCCGGATCTTCTTCGGGGCGATGTCGTCGGCCGGCGAGGCCGTGGCCGGCTCCGACGACGCGGTCGCCGCCGCCGCTCGGGTCGAGACCGCGATCGGCTTCATCATCAGCGGCTTCCAGGCGCTGGCCGACGCGGGCGTCGAGCTGCCCGAGTCGCCCGAGCAGCCCCGGTGACCTACGGCGAGTAGCTCACGGCGCCGGACGCGGCGGGCACGAGCTCGACCCACGTACGACCCGCGGGCACCGTCAGCTTCTTGCCGCGCACGCTGAGCGCGAGCGGCGCCTCGAGCGTCGCCTTCGACCACTGCCCGCTCACCACGCGGCCGTCGTGGAAGAGCAGCGCCTGGCCCTTGCCCTCGAGCTTCGTCTCGGGCACCGGGTTGCCGGCCGGGTCGCGGTAGCCGGCGTCGCCGACCTGCACGCGCAGCACCAGCACCGTGTCGGCCGGGAACCGGTCGTCGGCGGCGGCGAAGGAGTTGGTGTTGGTCCAGCCCTTCGGCCCGTGGCTCCAGGTGGTGGTCTGGCTGCCGAAGTCGGCGGCCAGCGAGGTCGCCGGCTTGCCCTTCGGCAGGTCCTCGGCCTCGCCCCACGGCAGGTAGTCGTCGGGGCGCGCCTCCTCGCCCTCGACCAGGGTGGTGGTGGCGGCGAGGTCGGTGAAGAGGTTGTACGGCGCCGCGCGGCTGTTGTCGCGGAAGAAGCCCTTGGCGCCCTCGGAGAAGAACGTGATGCCGGCCCCGCGCACCCGCTGCAGGGTGACCGGGGCGGCGCCGCTGGTCACGACGGCCGCGTCGGCCGGCGCCACGATGCCGATGTCGCTGGCCCGCATCGACCGCACCGGGCCGACGGTGCCGGGGATGTCGGAGTAGTAGAACGCCGCGAGCCGGGTGACCCCGCCCTCGACGAGCTCTTCGACCACGAGGTCGGCCGAGCCCAGCCCGCGCTGCGGGGCGCTGGAGGGCGTGTTGTCCATCTTGACCACCATCACCGGGTGGTCCTGGGCGGCCGACTCCGAGCCGGTCACCGACAGCCCGGTCAGCGGCCAGGTCGCGTCGATGGTGGCGCCCTTGCTGACCTTCTGGCTCTCGGGGCCCTCGGCGGCGGGCTCGTCGCCCCCACCCTCGTCGGAGGAGCAGGCGGCCAGTCCCAGGCAGGCGACGGCGACCACCGCCGCCGCCCGCAGGGGGCGGTGCGGTCGGCGGCGCAGGGCCGGTCGGGTGCGGGCAGTGCGCACGGTGGCTCCGATCAGGGGTGGCGACAGGGGGTGGGGGCGACGGGTGGTGCGGTGGTGCGGGCTCAGCCGAGCTTGGCGCCGCCGTCGACGTACAGCGTCTGACCGGTGATGTACGACGCCTCGTCGCTGGCCAGGAACGCCACGGCCGCGGCGATGTCCTCGGGGAAGCCGACCCGCTTGACCGGGTTGGCCTCGGCCGAGAGGGCGCGGAACTCGTCGACGTCCATCTTGAGCCGGGCGGCGGTGGCGTCGGTCATCTCGGTGGCGATGAAGCCGGGCGCGACGGCGTTGGCGTTGATGCCGAAGGGGCCCAGCTCGATGCCCAGGGTGCGGGTGAAGCCCTGGATGCCCATCTTGGCCGCGGAGTAGTTGGCCTGGCCGCGGTTGCCCAGCGCCGAGACGCTGGAGATGTTCACGATCTTGCCGTACTTCTGCTCCACGAAGTGCTTCTGGGCGGCCTTGGTCATCAGGAACGCGCCCTTGAGGTGCACGTTCATGACGAGGTCCCAGTCGTCCTCGGTCATCTTGAAGAGCAGGTTGTCGCGGGTGATCCCGGCGTTGTTGACCACCACGTGGATGCCGCCGAGCTCCTCGACGACGCGGGTGACCGCGGCCTCGACGGAGTCGCCGTTGCTCACGTCGGCGCCGATGCCGGCAGCCTTGGCACCGTCGACGAGGGGCAGGCGGCCCGCGGCCTCGGAGGCGGCGGCCTCGTCGAGGTCGACGATGGCGACCGAGGCGCCCTCCTCGGCGAAACGGGTGGCGGTGCCGAAGCCGATGCCTCTTGCGCCTCCGGTGACCACGACGACGCGTCCGTCGAAACGACCCATCTGCTGTCCAACTCCTTCAAGTCTGCGGCGGCGCGCCCGCGGCGCGCTCGCGCGGTGGGCTCACCGCGCCGTCTGCACGATAGCCGCGACTCAGTCGAGGGCTGCGCGCAGTCTCGCGGCGTACGCCGCCCGCTCACCGTCGGCGTACTTCTGGCGCGGCCAGAAGAAGCCGCGCAGGCCGTCGCCCTTGGTGCGGGGCACCACGTGCAGGTGCAGGTGGGGCACCGACTGGCTGACGGTGTTGTTGATCGCCACGAAGCTGCCCTGCGCCCCGAGCTCGTCGACGACGGCGCCGGCGATGCGCTGCGCCGCGGCCAGGAACGGGTCCCGCAGGGCCGCCGGCAGGTCGGGCAGGGTCACCACGTGCCGGCGCGGCACCAGCAGCACGTGGCCCTTGAAGACGGGCCGCTGGTCGAGGAAGCCGACCAGGTCCTCGGTCTCGAGGACGAGGTCGGCCTCCGTGTCGCCGGCGACGATGCTGCAGAAGACGCAGTCGGTCATGCCCCGCAGGCTAGCCGCGGTCGCGCACCCACTCGTCGCGGGCGAAGACGCCGGAGTCGGGGTGGTCGGCGAAGAGGCCGTCGATGCCGGCGTCGAGCAGGTCCGTGATCTCGGCGAAGACGTCGCCCTTGGCGTCGGGGTCGACCCCGCGGCGGTAGGTCGTGGGCATGAACTGGTTCTCGTCCCGCACGGTGTAGACGACCACCCGCAGGCCCGCGGCGTGGGCGTCGTCGACCAGGGCGGTGGGCTCGCCGGCCGCCCCGTCGGCGGTGCGGGGCACGACCATCGACTTCTCGGGGCCGATCCAGTCGGCGTACGTCGCGACCTCGGCGAGGCCCGCCGGCGTCGCGAGGTCGGCGTACGTCGTGTCGTCGCCGGCGGCCACGAGGTCGTAGGGGGCGCCCGAGCCGCTCATCAGCTGCTCGACGGGGGCCTTGGTCAGCGCGGCGATCTCGCGCAGGTTGGTGGTCTCGAAGGACTGGATGAGGACCTTGCTGCGCTTCTGGTCCAGGTCGAAGCGCTCCAGGGCCGCCAGCAGCGGCTCCTCCAGGCTGAGCCCGGCGGAGTCGAAGTAGGTGGGGTGCTTGGTCTCGGGCGCGACGCCGATCGTGCGTCCGGTGCGCTTGGACTCCCGGCGTACCAACCGCAGCACCTCGGTGAAGGTGGGCACCGTGAAGCGGCCGTCGTAGCGGGTGTTGTCGGGGCGGACGCCGGGCAGCCGCTCGACCGCACGCAGGGTGCGCAGCTCGGCGAGGGTGAAGTCCTCGGTGAACCAGCCGGTGGTCTCGCGGCCGTCGATGGTGCGGGTCGTGCGCCGGTCGGCGAACTCCGGGTGGTCGGCGACGTCGGTGGTGCCCGAGATCTCGTTCTCGTGGCGGGCCACCAGCACGCCGTCGCGGGTCGAGACGAGGTCGGGCTCGATGTAGTCGGCGCCGAGCCGGATCGCGAGGCGGTAGGCGGCGAGGGTGTGCTCGGGCCGGTAGCCCGAGGCGCCGCGGTGGGCCACGACGACGGGCGTGGCCAGCTGCTCGACGGCACGGGTGCGCTGGTCGGGGGCGGCCGCGGCACCGGGGGCCAGCAGCAGGGAGCCGGCCAGGACGGCGCTCAGACCGCCGAGCAGGCCGGTGGCCAGGCGGGTGGTCGGCGCGGTGGAGGGCAGGGGGAACCGAGATGTCCGAGAGGTCATGGGCAGACCTTCGGGCCTCCGGCCGCCCGTCGGGTGACCGTGGGGCGGGCGGCGGGTGAACGTGAGCGGTCGGAGCGGTGGTCGCGCCGGGCGATCAGTGGCAGACCACGTGGTCGCACTCGGGCGGCAGGTCGGGCCGGTCCCCGCGACCGGCGGTCCGGCCGGCGGCGCGCGCGTCGAAGTGGTGGGCGTCGGCGGTGCCGTAGGTCCAGCGCAGCGTGTGGGTGCGCAGCAGCGCCACGACGGCGTGCGAGCCCGAGCGCCAGGCGACCTCGGGGTGGTCGCGCCCGACCCACCAGCCGGTGGGCAGCCAGCCGCCGGAGGTCCGGTAGGGGTTCTCCCACGGGTTGAGGTCGAGCGAGCGGCCCCACGAGTGCGGCGAGCGCACCCCGGGCCGACCCACGACCTGGCGGCAGTTGAAGGCCGAGGTGTTGCCGGCGGCCATCGAGGCGTGGTCGTCGGCGCCCTGCAGCCGCTTCGACCAGCCGAAGCGGTCGACGCGGTACATCGAGCGGATCGGCAGCTCGCGGGCGTACATGCCGCTCAGCGCACGGCTCATCCGCCCCACGGCGTCGGCGTGGGCGACGAGCTCGCCGCGGTGGCGGTAGCCGTCGTAGCCCCAGTAGTTGATGCGCAGCAGCCGCAGCGAGTCGCGCCCCACGGGGCACCCGGCGTGCCAGCTGCGGCCGGTCATCTGCTTCCACACCCCGCCGGGGATCCGCGAGACCTCGGCGTTGGGGCCCTCCCCCACCGCTCGGGCCTGGGCCGGCAGCGAGCGGCGCGGGCTTGGTGCGCCCGCGGGCAGGCGCACCGGGGTGCCCGGCGGGCGGTTGTCGAGGCGGTGGACCGTGCTGGTGCCCCGAGCCAGCCACGGCCGCTGCGCGAGCCTGGCCCGGTAGCGGGTGTCGACGCGCGGGGCGACCTCGGCGTCAGCCCGGCCGCGCTCGTCGAGGCGCAGGGCCCGCTCCTCGACCCAGCGCCTCCCGGCGCGCCGCAGCAGCTGCACCGGCCCCTCGACCGGGTCGCCGGCTCCCGTGGTCACCCGCACCCGCAGCACCACCGACTGCTCGTCGACGACGCTGCCGGGCCCGCGCAGCCGCACGTCGGCGTTGCGCCGGCGCAGCGCCAGGCGCACCAGCCCGGTGCTCGAGCCCTCGTGCGTCTCGTCGCCGTCGTACGTCGCCCGCACCCGGTTGTCCTTCGGCGCCCGCGCCGCCTCGACCTGGGCGGTGGCCGCGCCGCTCTCGTCGGTCGCCGTGACCGGCACCTCGCTCCACGCGCCCCGACGCGCCGTTCGAGACGCAGCGGGGCGCCGTGACCGGTGCTCCCGCCGCGCCGGTCAGCACCAGTCGCACCGGCACGGCGTCACCGGCGTACCGGGCGGGCGCGGAGGCCTCGAGCACCGTCGCGGACGGTGCGGGCGGCCCGGGTGGCCCTGGTGGCACCGGGTCCTCGACCCCGGCGAGGGCCGGGACGGGCACCGCCAGCAGCGTCGCGGCGGTCGCGAGGACCAGCAGCAGGCGGGGGGCGGGGGTGGGCTGGCGGCAGGGTCGTGCGGCTCCGAGATGCACGCGCACAGTGTGCCCGCCGCGCGCGGCGGGCCGGGCCACCCCGACGCCGGGTCGGTGGGAGATCTGCGCCGGGTCGGTGCGAAGTTCGGGCCGGGTCGGCGCGAGATCTGCGCCGGGTCGGCTACCAGCCGAGCTTGGCCAGGCGGTAGCGGCGACCGAAGCCGCGCAGGTCGTCAGTGGTGTAGTCCTGCTGCTCGGACCGCACCTCGGCGGCGGTGGCCTTGAAGCGGCTGAAGGGCAGGAAGCCGGCCATCACCGCGCGGGCCTGGGTGACGAGCAGGTCGCGGTGCCGCGACTCGTGCAGCTGGCCGTGCCACTGCTCGCCCTGCCAGCGGAACGAGAAGACCCAGTAGAAGAGCGACCCGCCGGAGCCCGCGAAGTGCAGGTGGGTCTCGTCGACGCGCAGCTCGTGGCTCAGCACCAGGTTCTCGCGGTCGGCCTCGACCTCCTCGTCGAAGACGAGGTGGCTCAGGTCTGCGGTGAACTCGTGGGACGACCACGTGACCCCGGACGGGTCGGTGGCGGTGATGCTCATGCAGCTCCTCGGAGATGTGGCGTGCGGGGCGCGCGGGGCGTTCGGCGGGGCATGCGGGCGCCTGTCGTCGTCACGGGCCCCCCGGCCCCGCGACGCCGACACCACCAGTTCTAGGCCCTGACCTGCGATTTCCACCAGCGTCAGCAAAGTCCCGAACGAATCCGAACAACCCGGACGCGGCTCCGTACAGTGGGTGGGCACGGACGGCACCCCCGGACCGCCCGGCGCCCGGCTCGAGGAGGACGTGGTCATGACCGACACGCCGACCGAGTCGCGTGACACCGGTGAGTGGGACCCCCTCACCACGCGGCTCCAGCAGCTGCGCGTCCAGGCCGGCGAGCCGTCGTACGGCGAGATCGCGCGGCGCGTCGCGCGCCTGCGCAGCGAGGCCGGGCGCAGCGAGCACGAGGCGCGGTGGCCCGCACCACCGTCTACGACGCCTTCCGCACCGGCCGGGCGCGGGTGAACCTCGAGCTGGTCCGCGAGATCGCGGCCGTGCTCGGCGGCGACGACCACGACGTCGACACGTGGGTGGCCGAGTGCCGCCGCCGGCCCGAGCCACCTGTCACCCCGACCCCGCACGAGACGACCGCTTCCGAGTCCCCGCCCGAGTCCCCGGCCGCGGTGTGGTCACCGCCCTCGCTGCGCCTGGTCCTGGTCCTGATGGCGCTGTGCGTCGTCGCCAACCTCGTCGGGCGCTTCCTGGTCGTCCAGCTCAAGCTGCCCATCCACCTCGACATGGTCGGCACCGCCACCGCCGCCATCGCGCTGGGCCCCTGGTTCGGCGCTGGCGTCGGCCTGACCAGCAACCTGGCGGGCGCCGCGGTCAGCGGCCCCGACTCGATCCCGTTCGCGCTGGTCAACATGGCGGGTGCGCTGGCGTGGGGCTACGGCGTGCGCCGCTTCGCCATGGGCCGCTCGTTGCCGCGCTTCCTCGGGCTCAACGTGGTGGTGGCCCTCGTCTGCTCGGCGCTGGCCGTCCCCTTGATCCTCTGGTACCTCGGCAGCGTGAACCACACCCAGAACTTCCTCACCGTCACCTTCTTCGAGCTGACCGGGGTGCGCGAGGCCGCCATCGCGCTCGCCAACCTGGTCGTCTCGCTGGGCGACAAGATCATCAGCGGCTTCCTCGCGCTGGTCGCCTGCTCGATGCTGCCGCTGGTGCTGCGTCGACGGACCCCGCTCGTGCTGGTCTCCCCCGACCTCGGGGGCCCGGGCGACTGAGGTCGCCCGGGCCGGCCGGCGTGGTGTCAGACCAGGTCGCGCCCCTCGCGACGCGCCTCGGCCCACTCCCGGGCGAAGGCCCGCCCGATGATGAACAGGACCGCGGCCACCACCGCGGGCCAGATCAGGACGTAGAGGGTCAGGGCGGTGGGGTTCATCGGATCTCCTCGCTGAAGGCGTGCGGGTCGTCGTCGCTGGGGGCGGCCCGGTCGAAGTCACCGGTGGCCTCGGCGATGTGGGCGAAGTCGAAGCGCTCCTCCTGGCCCACCGACATCGCCCAGCACACGACGGTGCTGACCGCGTAGGCCACCAGCGAGCCGCTGAGCGTGGCGTAGTCGTGCAGGAAGCCGATCACGAAGGGCGCCGAGACCACCATCGCGAGCACCCCCACGACCTGGGCCGGGCGGGTCCCGAGGAAGCCGAAGACCATCAGCCCCAGCACCACCCCGATGCCCACGACGCTCAGGACGTCGACCAGCAGCCCGGTCGGCCCGGTCATCGGGACCCACCCGAAGCGCACCGGCAGGAAGGCCGCGAGCGCGGCCACGACCGACACGGTGAACGCCTTGTTGGTGACCTTGTCCCAGTAGAAGCTCGCCAGTACCGGGAACACCAGGGCGCCCCACAGCGCGCCGACGAAGACGAGCAGGTCGAGGATGTTCAGCTCGAGGCTGGCGAAGGCGACCGCGGCCGCGGTGGCCACCACCATGGTGGCCCGCCCGATCAGCAGCATCGTGCGCGGGTCCGCGTCGGCCTTGCCGGCCACGTTCTGCCCGTAGACGTCGGTCATCACGATCGAGGACAGCGCCGAGAGGTCGGAGTCGGCGGTCGAGGACAGCGCGCCGATGATCATCACGAAGAACACCGCCAGCAGCACCGGCGGCAGGTACTGCGCCGCCATGCCCGGGATCAGGTTGTTCGAGTCGCCGCCCTCGGGCTCGAAGCCCAGGTAGAGCGCCAGCACGCCCAGCATGCCGACGCCGATGACCATGGCCCCGTAGCCGACGGTCGCGGTGATGAAGGTCGGCTTGATCAGGTCGGAGCGCACTGCGAAGAGCCGCTGGGCGATCGTCTGGTTGCCGATCGCGTAGGCCAGGACCGCCGCGATGTAGGGGGCGCCCTGGTTGAGGAACGCCTCGCTGGAGAAGAAGCTGCCCTGCTGGGGCGTCAGGTTGGCCGCCCCGGTCTCGAAGGCGGCCGGGAAGCCGGCGGCGAGGAAGATGACCGGGACGATGACCGCGACCGCGCCCAGCATGCCGATCACCTGCACGAAGTCGGTGAGCACCGAGGCCCGGAAGCCCGACCACAGCGTGTAGAGCAGGACGCCGGCCGCCACGGTGACCACGCCCTGGATGAAGCCGAACGGCGTCAGCAGGGAGATCAGCACGCCGCCGGCGATGAAGTTCGACATCAGGCTGATCAGGCTGCCGACCACGTTGGAGCCGGCCAGCATCAGCTGGCTGGAGCGGCCGTGGCGGGCGTACATCACCTCGGCGAGGGTGTGCGCCCGCGGCGCGACGGCGCGGATCCGCTTGCCGAAGGGGTAGATGAACAGGATCATCAGCGCCCCCCACAGCCCGTAGTGGATGGGGCCCGAGATGCCGTAGGTGTAGCCCGAGGTCGCCGAGGCGTACATCGACGAGGCCCAGATCCAGGTCGCGGTCATGCTGGCCGCCGAGATCCCGAAGCCGACCCTGTTGCCGGCCGTCATGTAGTCGTCGGCGTTCTCCTGCTTCTTGCCGATCCGCGAGGACACCCAGAAGGTGCCCCCGTAGAAGAAGACGATCAGTCCGACCGCCGTCGCTGCGCCGAACGGAGCCGAGTCGAGCCCGATCATGCGCCACCTCCTCCACGCTGGTCGCAGGGCGCGCGTCGGCACACCCTGCGCATCGCGCTGCCCGTCGCGCCGGCCTGGGGGCGGCTGCGTACAAGGGGGGCACAGGGCGTCGACGCGCACCGTTGCGCATCGGTCGACGACTCCTACGAGGAACTGTCCGGGTCGCTGGCGACCCGCGGATGGCTGGACCATAGCAACGCCGCAGGTCGCCCCGGATCCGGGTCCCGACCCGGTCCCTCCAGCGGCTACGTCGTGCCGGCCCGCTCCTGCAGGTGCCGGGCCAGGTACGGCGCGGTGGCGCTGCCCTCGGCCGCCGCGACGTCGTCGGGGGTGCCGGTGGCCACCACCCGCCCGCCGCCGTCGCCGCCGGCGGGTCCGAGGTCCACGACCCAGTCGGCGCCGGCGACGGTGGCCAGGTCGTGCTCGACCACGACCACGGTGTTGCCGGCGTCGACGAGACGGTGCAGCTGGGCCACGAGCAGCGCGATGTCGGCCGGGTGCAGCCCCGCGGTCGGCTCGTCGAGGAGGTAGAGGGCGTGCCCGCGGCGCGCGCGCTGCAGCTCGGTGGCGAGCTTGATCCGCTGCGCCTCGCCGCCGCTGAGCTCGGTGGCCGGCTGGCCCAGGCGCAGGTAGCCCAGCCCGACCTCGCGCAGGGTGGCCAGGCTGCGGGCCGCCGCCGGCACGTCGTCCAGCACCTCGGCGGCCTCGTCGACGGAGAGGGCCAGCACGTCGGCGATGCTCAGGCCGCGGTGGCGGACCTCGAGCGTCTCGTCGTTGTAGCGGGCACCCCCGCAGGCGGGGCACGGGGCGTAGGTGCCGGGCATGAAGAGCAGCTCGACGGAGACGAACCCCTCGCCCTGGCAGGTCTCGCAGCGGCCCTCGGCGACGTTGAAGGAGAACCGGCCGGCGCCGTAGCCGCGCTCGCGCGCCTCGGGCGTGGCGGCGTACAGCTTGCGGACCGCGTCGAAGAGCCCGGTGTAGGTGGCCAGGTTCGAGCGCGGGGTCCGGCCGATGGGTCGCTGGTCGACGCGCACCAGCCGGTCGAAGGACTCCAGCCCGGTGGCGTCGTCGACGTCGATCTCGAGGGCGTCGTCCTCGGCGTCGTCGGGGGCCTGGCCCAGGTGGCGGCGCACCAGCTCGGCGAGGACCTGGGTGACCAGCGTCGACTTGCCCGACCCCGAGACCCCGGTGACGGCGGTGAGGGCGCACAGCGGCAGGTCGACCGAGAGGTCGTCGAGGTTGTGGCGGCTGATGCCGCGCAGGTGCAGCCAGCCGTGCGGCGTGCGGCGCTGGCGCTGCTCGGGCTCGACCCGGCCGAAGAGGTGGGCGCCGGTGACCGACTCCTCGACGTGCTCGAGACCGGCGACCGGCCCGGAGTAGAGCACCTGCCCGCCGCCCTCGCCGGCGCCGGGCCCGATGTCGACGACCCAGTCGGCGCGGCGCACGACGTCGAGGTCGTGCTCGACGACGAAGAGCGAGTTGCCGGCCTCCTTGAGCCGGTCGAGCACGTCGAGCAGCGGCTCCGCGTCGGCCGGGTGCAGGCCCGCCGACGGCTCGTCGAGCACGTAGACGACCCCGAAGAGGCCCGAGCGCAGCTGGGTGGCGATCCGCAGCCGCTGCGCCTCGCCCGGCGACAGGGTGGTCGAGCTGCGCCCCAGCGAGAGGTAGCCCAGGCCGAGGTCGAGCAGCACCTCGACCCGCGAGACGAGGTCGGCGCACAGCCGCACGGCCACCTCGGTGGCCTCCCCCGACTCGGCCGACGAGGTCGCGGCACCGGCCTCGTCGAGCTCGGCGACCGGCCGCAGCAGCGCGACGAGCTCGAGGAAGGAGAGCGCGTTGACCTCGGCGATCGAGTGCCCGCGGAAGGTGACGGCCAGCGAGGCCGGCTGCAGACCGGTGCCCGCGCAGGTCGCGCAGCTGACGGCGCGCACGAAGCGCATCGCCTTGTCGCGCATCATCTGGCTCTTGGTGTCGGCCAGCACGTGGCGCACGTGCTTGCGGGCGCTCCAGAAGGTGCCGTGGTAGTCGCGGCCGGTGGAGTCGTCGGGCTCGCCGCGCCGGTCGACCAGGACCCGGGGCTGCTCGTCGGTGTAGAGCAGCCAGTCGCGGTCCTTCTCGGCCAGCGTGTGCCAGGGCGCGTCGACGTCGATGCCGACCGCCTTGACGACCCGCAGCAGGTTCTTGCCCTGCCACGCACCGGGCCAGGCGCCGATCGCGCCGT
Organism: Nocardioides marinisabuli; assembly: GCF_013466785.1. Lineage (NCBI taxonomy): Bacteria > Bacillati > Actinomycetota > Actinomycetes > Propionibacteriales > Nocardioidaceae > Nocardioides > Nocardioides marinisabuli. Next base: position 2,697,816 of record NZ_CP059163.1, on the reverse strand, counting down.
CGCGGATGCTCAGCGACGGGTCGGGCACGAGCAGGTCCTCGGCGACGTCGTGGACCTCCCCCAGCCCGTGGCACTCGGGGCAGGCGCCGGCGGCGGTGTTGGGCGAGAACGCCTCGGCCCCCAGCCGCGCCGCGCCCTCGGGGTAGGTGCCGGCGCGCGAGTAGAGCATCCGCAGCAGGTTGGACAGCGTCGTCAGGGTGCCGACGCTGGAGCGCGAGCTGGGCGCCCCGCGGCGCTGCTGCAGCGCCACCGCCGGCGGCAGGCCGGTGATCTCCTGCACGTGCGGCGCCCCGACCTGCTGCAGCAGGCGGCGGGCGTACGGCGCGACCGACTCGAAGTAGCGGCGCTGCGCCTCGGCGTAGATCGTGCCGAAGGCCAGCGACGACTTGCCCGAGCCGGAGACCCCGGTGAAGGCGACCATCGCGTCGCGCGGCACGTCGACGTCGACGTGCCGCAGGTTGTGCTCGCTGGCGCCGCGGACGTGGACGAAGTGGTCGCTCGGGTCGTGGGGCACGCCCCAGTCCTACCCGCTCGCGCCCCGCCCGGGACCATCCCGGCGGCTGCCGCGCCCTGCGACCACGTCGCGGGACTAGGCTCGCGCCATGGCGACGATGCACGAGGAGGTCCTCTCGAGCCTGGGCCCACGCATCGTCGACGGCTCCCTGGCCGAGGGCTCGACGATCACGCTGGAGTGGCTGGGCTGCGAGTACGCCGTCTCGCGCACCGTGGCGCGCGAGGTCGTGCAGGTGCTGGCGTCGATGAACCTCGTCGAGAGCCGGCGCCGCACCGGCATCCGCATCCGGCCCCGCACGGAGTGGCACTCCTACGACCCCGCGGTGGTGCGCTGGCGCCTCGAGGGGACGCAGCGCAGCGCCCACCTGCAGGAGCTCTCGCAGCTGCGGGCCGCGGTCGAGCCGGCCTCGGCCGCGCTGGCGGCCGAGCGCGCCGGCACCGAGGACGGCGAGGAGCTGCTGCGCCTGGCCCGAGAGATGGAGACGACCGGGGCCGCCGGCGACCTGCTGGCCTTCCTCGAGCACGACGTCGAGTTCCACCGGCGGCTGCTGCACCTGTCGGGCAACCAGATGTTCGCGGGGCTCTGCGACGTGGTCGAGGAGGTGCTGCGCGGGCGCACCGACCACGACCTGATGCCGGCGCACCCCAAGCCCGAGGCCCGGCGGCTGCACCTGCTGGTGGCGCAGGCGGTCGCCGCCGGGGAGCCCGAGTCGGCCCGGGAGGCGATGACCGCGATCTGCACCGAGGTGCTGCGGGCCACCGGCGCCACGGGGCCTGGGCCTCAGAGCTCGTCGGCCGAACCGATCGTGTAGCTCACCGACAGCTCCTCGTCGTCGGACCCGGCCACGTTCAACGACACGGTCGTGCTGCCGTCGGTGAACTGCAGCTGGACGTAGTGGTTGCCGTCCAGGTCCTGCCGCAGGTTGCCGGTCTGCTCGTAGCCGGCCTCCTCGAACCCGGCCTCGAGGTGCTCCACCGTGCTGGCGACGTCGCCCCCCGGCACGAGCAGCGCGGCCATGATCATCTCCTCGTCGCCGCCGAGCTCCATGGCCGAGACGACCTGGTAGGCCTGGTCGGGCAGGGGCACGTCCTCGGGGAAGGACTCGGGCAGCTCGCCGCCCCCGACGGAGAGCGACCCGTCCTCGCCCTCGATCGTCACCGTCCCGGCGTCGGAGTCGACGTCCACGACCGCGTCGCCCCCGGACCCGGCCTCCATCGCCTTCTCCATGCCCTTCTCGGCGAGCGTGTCGGTCGAGCAGCCGCCGAGGAGGCCGGCGCCGAGCAGGACGGCGGTGAGAACCAGGCCGAGGGCGGTCCTGGGTGTGGGGCCGGCCACCGGTCCCCCGTCGGGGGGCGCCGCACGCCTCCTGCTCGCTCGTGTCGTCATGCTGTCGGGCTCCTCTCGTCCACGTCCTCGCGTCCTCACCCCGAGGTCCGGCCCTCATCCGAGCAGGCGGCGCTCACCGAGCCCTCACAAAACGCTCACAGGGGTGCGCCGGGGGCGCTACGGTCGAGGACCCGACGTCGTCATCCCAGGTGCCATGCTCCAAGTCCTTGTCCTCGGTCCTGTCGAAGCCCGCGTCGGCGTCGAGCACCTGCGCATCGGCGGACGCAAGCAGCAGACGTTGCTCGCCCGGCTCGCGACCAGCGAGGGCCACCCGGTGTCGCCCGACCACCTCGTCGACGACCTCTGGGGCCAGCACCCGCCACGCGACCCGGTCCATGCCCTGCAGGCCCACGTCTCGCGCCTGCGCGCCACCCTGCCGGTCGACGTCGAGGCGTCGAGCGGCGGCTACCGTCTCGCGCCGGGTGCCTCCACCCTGGATGCGACAGAGTTCGCCGCGCTGGCCGAGAGGGGCCGTGCCGAGCTCGCAGCGGGCCCGCCGGAGCGCGCCGCAGCCACGCTGCGGGCCGCCGAGGGGTGCTGGCGCGGGCCCGCTTTCGGGGACCTGTCCGACGTCAGCGGACTGCGTCCGGTGGCGGCGGGGCTGGAGAGCCGGCGCACCCGGGTGCTGGCCGACCGCATCGAGGCCGAGATCGCGTGCGGCGACCAGGCCGCAGTCCTCGGCGAGCTGCGGTCCCTGGTGACCCGGCACCCGCTCCAGGAGCAGTGGTGGGCCCTGCTGGTGCGTGCCCTGCACCAGGACGGCCGCCGCGGCGACTCGCTCGCGGCGTACCAGGAGGCGCGCACGGTGATCGTCGAGGAGCTGGGACTCGAGCCCGGTCAGCAGCTCGTGCAGGCGCACCGAGCCGTGCTGCAGGACGACGGCGGCGCCACGCGGGCCCCGACGGGCGTCCCGGTGCGCCGAGCGCCACCGCGTGACGGGCGTCGCACCCTGCCCGAGGAGGTCTCGCGACGCGTGCAGGCGCCGTTCAGCGGACGGTTGCCGGAGCTGGCGGAGCTCGAGGCCGCCTGGCGGCGCCGGGACCGGGGGCCCGGGCTGGTGGCGTTGAGCGGCGAACCCGGCATCGGCAAGACCCGGCTCGCCGCCGAGTTCGCGGCCCGCTGCGGCGCACGTGGGGCCCGGGTGCTGTTCGGACGCTGCGACGAGACGATCGCCGTGCCCTACCAGCCGCTGATGGAGATGCTGCAGGACTACGTCGACTCGTGCGCGCCGGCCGACCTCCCCTCGTGCCTGGGACGCTCGCCCGGGCCTCTCGTGCGGCTGCTCCCCCGCCTGACGACCCTCCTGGCCGCCGAGGTCGTCCCTGGTCCGGCGTCGGACCCCGAGACGGAGCGTTACCGCCTCTTCGAGGCCGTCGCCGAGTGGCTGGCCCACGCGTGCGTGACGGAGCCGCTCCTCGTCGTCATCGACGACCTGCAGTGGGCTGACGAGGCCACCCTGCTCCTCCTGCGCCGTCTGCTGCGGAGCCCGACCCCGCTGCCGATGGTGATCGTCACGACGCACCGCGACCGCGAGCACCAGCCCGCCCATGCCACCACCGCCGCCATCGCCGACCTCGTGCGCCATTCCGAGCAGGTCTCCCGGGTCCCCCTCGCCGGGCTGTCGCGCGCCGACCTCGAAGAGCTGCTCGCGGACCGCATCGAGACCGGCTCGGACACCGGTCCCACGCCGGGCGACCTCGCCGTGTCGATCGAGGCGGCCAGCGGCGGCAACCCCCTGTTCGCCCTGGAGCTGGCACGGCAGACGGTCGACACCCGCGGTCCGGCGGGCGCCCCCGCCACGGGCCTGCCGCAGGGCCTGCGCGAGCTCGTCGAGCAGCGGGTGGGCCGGTTGCCCCCACCGGTGCAGGAGCTCCTGACCTGCGCGGCCGTGATCGGGCGGAGCTTCGACCCGACCCTGGCCCAGGAGGCGCTCGGCCTCGAGGCGTCCGACCTCGACGCCCGCCTCGACGCGGCCGCGTACACGTTGCTGATCGAGGCGTCGACGGGTCCCCGGCTGGAGTACGTGTTCTCCCACGACGTCGTGCGGGCCGCCCTGTACGACGCCGTGCCCCCGCTGCGCCGGGCCGAGCTGCACCGCCTGGTCGCCACCTCGCTCGAGCGTCGTCACCTGGTCGACCTGGCGTCGCACTACCACCAGCTGGCCCACCACTTCGCGGCCGCCGCCGTGGTCGGACCGACGACCGAGGCGATCCACTACCTGGTCCTGGCCGGGCGCTCCGCGCTCGAGCAACGGGCCCCGGCGGTGGCGGTCGACCACTACACCCGGGCACTGGGCCTCAGCCCCGGATCGCTCCCCCCGGCCCGCGAGTCCGACCTGCTCACCGAGCTGGGGATCGCCCAGCTCCAGGCCGGCCGCCCCGAGTACCGCACCACGCTGCTGCGCTCGGCCGAGCTCGCCCGGGCCGAGGGCGACACCGCGAGGCTGGCCGCCGCCGCCGTGGCGAACAGTCGTGGCTGGTGGTCGAGCACCGCAGAGATCGACGACGAACGGGTCGCCGTGCTCGAAGCCGCCCTCGCAGCCGACACCGAAGCGGACCCCGCCACCCGTTCGCGACTGCTCGCCGGGTGGTCGTTGGAGACCGTGCGCGACCCGGAGCGCCGCCTCGAGTCCGTCCGGCGCAGCACCGAGGCGCTGCAGCTGGCGCGCCGGTGCGGCGACGACCTCATGCTGGGCAGGACGCTCGCCGACCACTACGCCGTCACCTACGCCTCGTTCAGCGATCCTCGCGGCTGCGCGCGGATCAGTGCCGAGCTGCTCGAGGTCGCGACCCGGAGCGGCGATGACGGCCTGCAGATGATGGCGGCCGTCGGCCACACCCAGGCCACGTTGATGCTCGGTGACCTGGAGACCTCCGACGACTTCCTCGAGCGTGCCGACCGGAGCGCGACCGCACTGAGCCACCACTCCCGGCTGTGGATGGTGCGCACCTGGCAGGCGGGGCGACTGGTGCTGCGCGGCCACCTCGTGGAGGCGGAGGACACCGCCGCCGCCGCGCTCGATCTCGGAGTGGCCACCGACCAGCCCGACGCGATGACCTGGTTCGCCGGTCAGCTGTTCACGATCCGCTGGATGCAGGGGCGGTTGCACGAGCTGATCGACGAGATCGAGACGCAGGTCGCCACCCAGGCCGACGGCATCCCGGCCTGGCGGGCCGCTCATGCGTTGGCACTCGCCGAGGTGGGGCGCCCAACAGATGCCGAGAAGATCCTCGACGAGTTCGTGAGCACCGACCTCCACTCGCTGCCCTACGACATGCTGTGGCTGCAGGGCGTCGCCTACCTGTGCTCGGCGTGCCGGGCCGTCGGACGCACCGACATGGCCAGGGTCCTGTACGACGCGCTCACGCCCTACGCGGGCCTGCTCGCCGACAACGCCACGATCGGTGCCGGCCCGGTCGACCTCCACCTGGCCCAGATGGCCCGGCTTCTCGGCGAGGACACCCTCGCCGAGCGGCACCGGGCCGCGGCCGTCCGGACCTGTGCCCGCATCGACGCACCGTTGTGGTTGCGCCGGGCGCGCGACGTCTGAGCGGGCCGGGCCCGGCGTGGGTCAGATCAGCAGGCCGCTGAGCGGCCACAGCACGACCGCGGCGGCGAAGGCGGTGAGGCCCAGCGTGGTCTCCATGACGGTCCAGGTCTTCAGGGTGGTCTTCTCGTCCATCCCGAAGAAGCGGCTGACCAGCCAGAACCCGGAGTCGTTGACGTGCGAGAGCACGGTGGCCCCGGCAGCCACGGCGACGACCAGCAGGGCGATGCGCACGTCGTGCAGGCCCTCGGCCTGCGAGGCGATCAGCCCCGACGCGGTCGTGAGCGCGACCGTCGCCGAGCCCTGCGCGACGCGCAGCGCGGTGGCGATCAGGAACGCCTGGAGCAGCAGCGGCATGCCCAGGCCGGACAGCGAGCCGGTCAGCGCCTCGCCGATGCCGCTGGCGCGCAGCACGCCACCGAACATGCCGCCGGCGCCGGTGATCAGGATGATCGAGCAGATCGGGCCCAGCGCGTCGTCGAGCAGCTGGGTGGTCTCGGAGAGGGTGCGGCCGTGGCGGCCGAGGGTGGCGATGGCCAGCAGCAGGGTGATCAGCAGCGCGACCGGCGTCTGGCCGACCAGCTGGAGCGCCTCGACGAGACCGTTGCCCTCCCCGATGACCTCCGAGGTGACCAGGGTGGTGAGCACGGTGTTGAGCGCGATCAGCACCAGCGGCACCAGCAGCAGCCCCAGGACGGTGGAGAACGCCGGCGGGGCAGGACGGGTCTCGGTCGTCGTGGCGGTGCCGGCACCGGTGCCGGTGGAGCCGTCGACGTCGGACGTCGGCGCGTCGGTGCTGCCGCCGCCGTTGACCGGGCCGAGCAGCAGGTCGGGCAGCGCGACGTAGATCCGGGCGCCGAGCTGGCGCGAGACCAGGTAGACGCCGACGTACCAGCTCACCAGGGCGACGGGCAGGCCGACCAGCAGCACGACCCCGATGTCGCCACCGAGCACGGTGCCGGCCGCGACCGGGCCCGGGTGCGGCGGCACGATCGCGTGCATCGCGGCGAAGGCACCGGCCGCGGGCAGCGCGTAGTAGAGCACCGAGCCGCCGAAGCGGCGGGCGACGGTGAGGATGATCGGCAGGAAGACCACGAGGCCGGCATCGAAGAAGATCGGGAAGCCGAAGAGCAGCGCCGCGACGCCGAGCGCGAAGGGTGCCCGCGCCTCGCCGAAGCGGCCGATGAGGGTGTCGGCGAGCACCTGGGCGCCGCCGGTGACCTCGAGCAGGCGCCCGAGCATCACGCCGAAGCCGACCAGCAGCGCGACCGAGGCGAGGGTGCTGCCGAAGCCACTGGTCAGGGCGGTGGGCACCAGCGCCAGCGGGATGCCCGCGGCGACCGCGGTCAGCAGGCTGACCAGCACCAGCGAGATGAAGGCGTGCAGGCGCACCTTCATGATGAGGAACAGCAGGACGGCGACCGCGGCGGCTGCGATGAGCAGCAGGGTGGCGGTGCCGTGGGCGGGAGCGATCGCTTCCATCGGGTCTCCAGGCGGCGTGAGCAGTGTGGGGTCGGTCACGACGAGGGTGCACCAAAGGTACTATCTTTTGCAAGACCGCCGACCGCCCCAGCGCGCTCGGCAAGTCGTCCACCGGCGGCCACCACCCGGCCACCCGACGTTCTCCGCCGTTCACCTCGCCTCTGACAGGGTCCCGCCGGACCCCACAGACAAGAGGACTCTTCATGCGTCGGTCGACCCTGTCGCGCGCCGTCATCGGCACGCTCATCACCCTGCTCGCCACCGGTACGGGCGGAGCGGTGGCCGCCTCCGGCTCCCCACAGCCGAGCGCCCCCACCGCCTCTGAGCCCAGCGCCGTCGAGGCGCCGCGCCTGTTCGTGAGCGAGATCAACGGCGACAACGCCGGCACCGGCTACTTCGAGTACGTCGAGCTGCACAACCCCGGTGACGAGGCCGTCGACCTCGACGCCGAGGGCATCGAGCTGAGCTACTCGCTGTCCGACGACGACCGGGGCGGCAGCGCGCCGCCGTCCAGCGACAAGGCGCTGACCCGGGGCGGCGAGGGCAGCACGATCCCGCTGCCCGAGGTGGAGACGGTGCTGCCGGCCCACGGCACCCTCGTGCTGTGGTTCCAGAACAGCGGACCCGCCTACCTGGCCAAGACCGACGACGACTTCCGCACCCACTACGGTCTCGACGACGACGTCCCCCTCGTGCACCTGACCGGCCAGGACGGCTTCGCGAACGGTGGCGGCCGCAGCATCCGGGTCCTCGACGGCGGCGGCACCGAGCTCACCCGCTCCTACGTCCCACCCCGCTCGGCCAGCGTCGCCGACGGTGCCGTGCACTTCCGGCTGCCCGCCACGACCGGGACCTCCGCGCCCGTCTGGTACGACGGGGCCACCGAGCCCACCACGATGCTCAGCCCCGGCACGGTGGACCCCGAGCAGCTCGCACCCGCTCCCACCACGCCGGAGCCCACGGCAGAGCCGACAGCAGAGCCCACGCAGGAGCCCACCGGGTCGAGCACGCCGTCGCCGACGACGGGCCCGAGCAGCACGCCGACCACCACGGTGGAGCCGGAGCCCACGCAGGGCGGCGACCCCACGGGCGCACCCGGCGCCACCCGTCCCAGCGCCCAGGACCTCTTCATCTCCGAGATCCACCCCGACAACGGCGACCCGGCCAACATCGACGACGACTACGAGTTCTTCGAGGTCACCAACACCACCGACGCCGACATCGACCTGGGTCGGGCCGGCATCGGGGTGTCGTACGCGACCACCTCGAGCCCCAGCGACACCGCGATGGCCGACGCCCTCGACCTCGCCCTCTCCGACGGCGACCCGACCACCCCCGCCGTCCCCGGCCCCCTCGACGTGGTGGTGCCCGCCGGGTCCAGCACCGTCTTCTGGCTCGACTACGCCAGCGGCAAGGTCGACACCTACGCCCGTTCCGAGGCCGACTTCCGGGGCTTCTACGGCGACGTCCCCGCCGACACCGACGTGGTCCGCGTCGAGGGCCAGGCCGGGATCGCCAACGGCGGCCTGCGCGGCCTGGGCCTCGTCGACGCGAGCAGCCCCGACGCCCTGTCCGTCGTGAGCTGGTCCTACCTGCCCGGCCGCTCGCCGACGACCCCGGCGATCTCCACCCACTTCCGGGTCCCGCCCGTCCCGTCGCCCGGCAGCACCGCGGGCGACCGGCACGCCGCCGTGCCGCTCGCCGACGGCGCCCCCACCCCCGGCACGACGACCGCCGCCCAGCTCGACGCCGACCCCACCACCGACCCCACCACCGGTCCTACCGAGGGCCCGACCGAGACCCCGACCGAGACCCCGGGCGGCCCGGGCGTGCCCGAGCAGGGCCCGCCCCCGGCCACCGACCCGGCCCTGGACGCACCCCTCCTGCAGGTCACCGAGGTCGCCCCCGACACCACCAACGTCGGCAGCGCCGACGGCTACGAGTTCATCGAGGTCTACAACGCCTCCGACCGGCCCGTCTCCTTCGCCGACTACGTGGTCAACTACCTCTACACCGACGCCAACGAGGTCACCCTCAACGCCACCCTGTGGCCGGCCCGTCCGGCCGACCCGGTGATCGCGCCCGGCCGCACCCTGGTGCTGTGGATCAAGAACAGCCAGAACGACGCCCTGGGCGCCGCCGACTTCAACGCCCACTTCGGCGCCCGGCTGACCGCCGGGGTCGACCTGGTCGAGATCCACTCCCCCGGTCTGGCCAACGGCGGGCTGCGCGGCATCCAGGTGCGCACCAACACCGGCCACGACGTCAGCCGCGCCTACTACCACGACGACGCCGACACCGTCTCCGACCAGCCCCTGCAGTACGCGTGGGGGTCCGGCACCGTGCAGACCAAGCGCGGCACCGGCACCGCCACCCCCGGCTACGCCGCGCCCGAGCAGGTCCCGGCCGGGCTGGTGGCCACCCCCGACGACACGACCGCGCCCCGGATCACCGATCTGACCGGCAGCGACGACGCCCCCGCCACCGACGGTCTCGCCCTCGAGCTCGAGGTGGGCGACGACCGCCTGGTCCGCACCGTCGAGCTGACCCTCGAGACCGACCAGGACACCGCCAGCAGCCGCTACCTGGAGTTCGGCGCCCCCGACCGCTACTCCTACGAGGTGCCGGCGGTCGACCTCTACGGCAAGCGCTGGGTCGAGTACTCGGTGCGCACCTCCGACGGCACCAACACCAGCTCGCTGGGCCCGGTGCGGGTGCAGCTGAGCCCCGACGACCAGGCCCCGCTGCGCCTCAACGTCCAGGACGGCCAGTACGTCGGCGCCACCACCAGGCTGTCGGCGACCGCCTCCGGCGACACCCAGGACACCGGGGGCACCGAGGACCTGGGCATCGCCGTCGACGGGACACGGGTCTCGCCGACGGTGCCCACCCTCGAGGCCGAGCCGCTGTTCGCCTTCGAGGCCACCAGCACCGACGCCTTCTTCCGCAACGGCGTGCGCATCGGCGAGGAGGTGCTGACCATCTTCGACGAGGGCTTCTACGACCGTGTCGAGACCGTCAGCACGCCCGTGCCGCTGCGCCACCTGACCCGGGGCGAGGACGTCACCGTCGGCATCTACGCCGGCACCAAGGCCTGGCCCCGCCCCGACCTCGACGAGAACAACGACGACTTCTCGGCGATGAACCTGCGCCTGGCGCTGCCCGACGGCCGGGTGCTGCGCCCGGTGCGCTGCGCCGGTGCCGGCGAGGGGCAGGAGGAGACCGCCCGGGCCTGCCCGCAGCCCACCGACCGGGTCGGCTTCACCGACGCCTCCCAGGTCTACTTCACCGCCACCTTCGAGGTGCCCGACGACGCGTTCGACTCGGTGGCCCACGACTGGGACACCACCACCGTCACCGACGGCGCGCACCGCGTCTCCGCCATCCTCGGCAGCGACCCCGTGCGCGACAGCGTCGAGCGCGAGGTGCTCGTCGACAACACCGCACCCGAGGTCGAGTCGAGCATCGCGGACGGCTCGTCCCCCCGCGGACCGTTCACCCTCGACGCCTCGGCCACCGACGCCGGCGCCGGCCTCCCGCAGGGCGGTCTGAGCGCCACGCTCGACGGCGTCGCCGTCACGCTGCCCCACGAGACCAGCTCGCTGGAGCTGGCTGCAGGTGAGCACACGCTGGTGCTGTCCGCGCGCGACCGGGTCGGCAACCAGACCGCACGCACCATCACGTTCACCACCGTCGACGAGCAGCCCAGCACCGCGCTGGTCTCCCCCGACCACCAGTCCACGGTGCCCGCCGGCGACGTGCCGCTGGCCGCCCTGGTCGACTCGGCGGCCGGTGACGACCTCACGGTCCGCTTCCGCGAGGGGCACACCTTCACCGCCGCCGACGCGCAGGTCGAGGCCTTCGGGGGTGCCACCGGCACCGCCCTGGCCACCGACCGCCCCGAGCGGGTGGCCCTCGACGAGCAGGAGCGGGCGGAGATCGCCGGCACCGACGGGGTCACCCACGAGGTCTCCTCCGCGGACGCGCTGCCCTACCAGCTGTTCACGGTCGCGGTGCCCGCCGACGCCGGCTCCGACGCCCGCGCACGCCTGAGCTGGACCGGCTCGGCCAACGCCGGGGCCAAGGTGCTCATGCACGTGCAGCGCGCCGGTTCGGGCCGGTGGCAGGAGGTGGCCCGCCGGGTCACCGACGACGCCGGGACCTTCACGCTCGAGGCGCTGGTGCCGGCCGCCGAGCACGCGGTCGACGGGGAGATCACCGTCCTGGTCCAGCACTCGGAGGGCTTCGCCGGGCGGGTGCAGTCCACGCGCGAGGACACCCCGACGCCGTACCACCCGGGCGCGACGCCGCGCTCGGAGTACGACTTCACCATCGGGTGGGAGTCCGACACGCAGTACTACAACGAGACCCAGGACTGGAACAAGCACCAGCTGGCGATCAACGAGTTCCTCGTCGACCAGCGCGAGGAGCTGGACCTGCAGTACGTGATCCACACCGGCGACATCGTCAACGTCGCCAGCGAGCCGCGGCAGTGGCAGAACGCCGACCCGGCGTACCGGCTGTTCGACGAGGCGGGGCTCCCCTACGGCGTGCTGGCCGGCAACCACGACGTGGGCCAGCACGACAACGACTACAGCGCCTTCAGCCGGTGGTTCGGGGAGGCGCGCTTCGCCGGCAACCCCTGGTACGGCGGGTCGCACCAGGACAACCGCGGCCACTACGACCTCATCAGCGCCGGCGGCATCGACTTCCTGATGCTCTACATGGGCTGGGCGCCCGGTGACGCGCAGCTGGAGTGGATGAACCAGGTGATCGCCGACCACCCCGAGCGCAAGGTGTGGATCAACGTCCACGAGTTCATGCTCACCACCGGCGGTCTCGGGCCGATGCCGCAACGGATCATGGACGAGGTCGTGGCCCCCAACCCGAACGTCTTCGCGGTGTCCTCCGGGCACTACCACGACGCCTACACCCGCACCGACGACTTCGACGACGACGGCGACGGCGAGGCCGACCGCACCGTCTACTCGATGCTCTTCGACTACCAGGGCCTGGCCGAGGGCGGCCTGGGCTACCTGCGCCTGATGCACTTCGACAACCAGGGTGGTCGCGTGCTCGTGCGCACCTACTCCCCCTCCCTGCGCGACCACGACTCCGACGACCCCTCGCTCGACCAGGTGCACCAGGAGTTCGAGATCCCCTACGCCGCGGTCGGCATCAGCCCGGCGGTCAAGACGCTGGCCACGGACTCCTTCCGGGCCGACGTGCTGACCAGCCGCGACATCGAGGTGCAGCGCGACGTCGCCTCGGGCAGCACCGCGCGCGCCACCTGGCGCGGCGTCCCCGAGGGCGAGCACGGCTGGTACGTCGAGACGACCGGCCCGTTCGAGGGTCGCGACCTCTCCGAGGTGCGCACCTTCACCGCGCTCGCGGCGCAGGGCCCGGCCGAGTTCACCGAGGCCCCCACGCCGGTCCTCTCGGGCACCGCCCGGGTCGGCGAGACCCTCACCGCCGACGCCGGCACCTGGGCGCCGGCCGACCCCGAGGTGCGGCTGACCTACCGCTGGTCGGCCGACGGCGAGCCCGTCGCGGGCGCCGACGCCGCGAGCCTGGCCCTGGGGCCCGACCTGGTCGGTGCGGTCGTGACGGTCACGGCGACCGGCGCCCAGGCCGGGTACGCCACCACGTCGAGGACCTCCGCACCGAGCGCACCGGTGGCCGAGGGCGAGCTGGTCGCCCCCGTGCCGTCGGTGAGTGGCGAGCCGGTCGTGGGCGCGACGCTGACGGCCGTGCCGGGCGCGTGGACGCCGGGCACGCGCCTGACCTACCAGTGGGCGGCCGACGGTGAGCCCGTGGCAGGTGCCGACGGGGCGACCCTCGAGGTCGCCGACGGGCTCGTGGGTCGCCGCCTCAGCGTCGCCGTGACGGGCACGCTCGAGGGCTATGCGAGCCGGACGCGCACCTCAGCGTCCACGGCACCGGTCTCGCGGCCCGACGTCGAGGCCGGCACGCCGCGGCTCGTCGGCACGGCGCGGTGGTGGTGAGCGGCTCGACGTCGACCCCGGCACCTGGGCGCCCGGCGCCGCCCTGGCCTACCAGTGGCTGCGCGACGGCGAGCCGGTCCCCGGCGCGACCGGGGCGTCGTACCGGTTGACCGGTCGGGACGTCCGCAGCGACGTGTCGGTCGAGGTGACCGGCACCCTGCCGGGCCACGAGCCCAGCAGCCGGACCGCGGGGCCGGTCCAGGTGCGCACCGGTCGCATCGAGGGCGAACGGCCCAAGGTGCGCGGGGCCGTGAAGGTCGGCCGCACGGTCTCGGCCGTCACCGGACGCTGGGCCCCCTCGTCGGTGTCGCTGCGCCACCGCTGGCTGCTGGACGGCCGGGTGGTGCGGGGCGAGAAGGGCGACGAGCTGCGCCTGACCCGCTCGATGCGCGGGGCACGGCTCTCGGTGCGGGTGGTCGTCAACGAGCGCGGCTACGCCAAGCGCACGCTGACCAGCAGGACCCGCAGGGTCCGCTGACGCCTCGCTCCACCCTCGGCGCCCGTCCCGGACCTCCGGGGCGGGCGCCGACCCGTCGCCGCCCCGGCGCGCTACCCCGGCTCGGCGGTGTGGGTGTGCATGCGCATGCCGGCGTCGTTGAAGATGCTCAGCACCTGGGCCGGGCGGGAACCGACGGCCGACAGGCTGTGCGGCGTGCGGGTGTCGAACTCCGCCGCCTCGCCCCGGGTCAGCACCAGGTCCTGCTCCCCCAGCAGCAGCCGCAGCCGACCCGACAGCACGTAGAGCCACTCGTACCCGTCGTGCACGCGCAGCGCGGGCGGGTCGTTGGTGGGCGGGAAGCTGACCTTGTACGTCGAGATGGGCGAGCCCTCCGGCGCGAGCGGGAGGATCAGCATGCCCTCGCGGCGGATGGGCGGGCGCCGCACGCGCGGGTCGGGCGTCTCCGCCGCGACCAGGTCGTCGAGCCGGATGCCGAGCAGGCGGGTCAGCGGCACCAGCAGCTCCAGGCTCGCCTGGCGCTTGCCCGACTCGAGGCGCGAGAGCGTGCTGGGTGACATGCCGGCCCGCTCGGCCAGCTCGTCGAGGGTCCAGCCGCGGTCGTTGCGGGCCGCGCGCAACCGCGCTCCCACCTGGGCGAGCTCGTCGACCACCAGCGCTCCTCCTCCGTGTCGTCCTTGTCGACACATCTTGCCATATCCGCAAGGAGTATTGCGACATCAGCAGCGGCCGGGTCAACTGGTCGCATGACGGGGAACGAGTACGACGAGAGCTGGGACGTGGTCGTGGTCGGCGGTGGGGCCGCGGGCCTGTCCGCCGCACTGATGCTGGGCCGGGCCCGACGCCGGGTGCTGGTGGTCGACGCGGGCGAGCCGCGCAACCGGTACGCCGCGCACGTGCACGGGGTGCTGGGCCACGACGGCCTCGAGCCCGCGGCCCTGGTGGCCCGCGGACGCGAGGAGCTGGCGGCGTACGACGTGGAGGTGCGCGCGGGCCGGGTCGAGGCGGTCGAGGACCTCGCCGAGGACAGCGCCGCCCTGCTGGTGCGGCTGGACTCGGGCGCCTCGCTGCGCACCCGGGCGCTGGTGGTGGCGACCGGCATCACCGACGTGCTGCCGGAGGTGCCGGGGCTGGCCGAGCGGTGGGGCTCCAGCGTGCTGCACTGCCCCTACTGCCACGGATGGGAGGTGCGCGGGCGCCGGATCGGGATCCTCGCGACGGGCCCGTGGGGTCTGCACCAGGCGCAGCTGCTGCGGCAGTGGAGCGACGACGTCGTGCTCCTCAGCGCCGCGATGGAGCCGCTCGAGGAGGCGGTCGTGCAGCGGCTGGCCAGCCGCGGCGTGCGCGTGGTCCCCGACGAGGTCGTCGAGGTCCTGGGCGACGGCGCCGCCCTGACGGGCGTGCGCACCGCCGCCGACGAGGTGGTCGAGGTCGATGCCCTCTTCACGATCGGGCACCCGGCCCCCCACGACGGCTTCCTGGACGGCCTGGCGCTCGGGCGCGAGGAGGGCCAGTTCGGCAGCTTCCTGACCGTCGACCCGACCGGGCGCACCAGCCACGAGCGGGTCTGGGCGGTCGGCAACGTGGTCGAGCCGATGGCCGCCGTGCCGATGGTGATGTCGGCGGGCGCCAAGGCCGGCGCGGTCGTCAACGCCGTGCTGGTGGAGGAGGACTTCGACGCGGCCCAGGTGGCCGCGCACCAGGTCGCCGAGCACTGGGAGGGCTTCTACGCCGACACGCCGCGCAAGTGGTCGGGGCGCGTCAACGCCACGACCGCCGACGTCGTGGCCACCCTGCCGGTCGGCGACGTGCTCGACCTCGGCTGCGGCGAGGGCGGCGACGCGGTCTGGCTGGCCGAGCAGGGCTGGCGGGTGACCGCAGTCGACATCTCCGACACCGCCACCGCCCGGGGCGCCGAGGGCGCGGCGGCCCGCGGGGTGGCCGACCGGGTCGAGTGGCACGCCCACGACCTCGCCACCTGGCGCACCGAGGAGACCTTCGACCTCGTGACGGCGTCGTTCCTGCACTCCGAGGTCGCCCTGCCCCGCACCGAGGTCCTGCGCCGCGCGGCCTCGCGGCTGCGGCCCGGCGGCCACCTGCTGCTGGTCTCCCACGTCTTCGAGTCCGAGGCCGACCTCCCGCCGTGGGCGCCACGGAAGGAGGACGGGCACGACCACGGGAAGCACTCCTCGCCGATGCCCGAGCTGCTGACGCCGGTCGAGGAGGTCGCCGAGCTCGCCCTCGACCCGGACGCCTGGTCGGTGGTGCTGTGCGAGATCCGGGAGCGCGAGGCGACCGGCCCCGACGGCCGGCAGACGGCGACCATGAAGGACGGCGTGGTGCTCCTGCAGCGCCGCTGACCCGGCGCAAATCTCGCGCCGACCCGTCCCATATCTCGCGCCGACCCGTCGCACATCTCGTGCCGACCCGGCCCATATCTCGCGCCGTCCCGGCCCGGACCTCCCGATCACGCAGCTTGCGAGTCCTTCGAGGCGCTGGTCCAGGGACGGGCGACGTCTGCTTCCTGGTCGTCGACCCGGGAAAGGAGGCGAGCGTCGCGTCCCGCCCGCTCCGGCAGGAACGACGCGAAGGTCGCCCCACCCGGGCCCGGCACCTGAGGCGTCCGCCGGCGTCGGCGGCTCACCGTCCGGCGCGCTCGAAACGACGACCGATGGCCGTGCAGTGCTCGGCGAGCTCCGGCGGCTCGAGCACCTCGAAGTCGTGCCCGGCCACGCCGAGGTAGACCGCGACCATGGCGAGGTCCTCGCCGCCGGTGCGCAGCAGGCAGGTGGTCTCCGTCTCGGTCTCGACGCTGACCGCGGCGACCGGGTAGACCGCCCGCACCACCTCGGCCGCGGCGTGGAAGCGCACCAGCACCCGGTGGGGGTACGGCGCCGAGGTGACGGCCCGGTGCACGTAGGTCACCGGGTCCTCGTGCTCGCGGGCCGTGAAGCGCCACGTGCTGACCCGCACCTCCCGGAGCCGGTCGAGACGGAAGGTGCGCCAGTCCTCACGGTCGAGGTCGTAGGCCATCAGGTACCACCGCCGCCCGGTCGCCACGAGCCCGTAGGGCTCGACCCGCCGGCGGGTGCTCGTGCCGGAGCGGTCGGCGTACGCGAACTCCAGGCGGACCAGGTCCCGGCAGGCACCGGCGATCTCGACCAGGGCGTCGGCGTCGACGGTCTCCGCGGGCGCCGCGCCGGCCAGGATCGAGATCGAGCCGTGGATGCCGTGGACCCGGTGGCGCAGCCTCGACGGGAGGACCTGGTCGAGCTTGGTCAGGGCTCGCAATGCCGCCTCGCTGGCGCCCGCGACCGTCCCGCCGGCCGCGAGCCGGAGCGACACCGCGACCGCGACCGCCTCGGCGTCGTCGAGCAACAGGGGCGGCAGGGCGCGCCCCGCGCCGAGGCGGTACCCACCGGTGACCCCCTGCGTGGCGTTGACCGGGTAGCCCAGCTCGCGCAGGCGGTCGACGTCGCGCCGGACCGTGCGCGTCGTCGTACCCAGGCGCTCGGCCAGCTCGCTGCCGCTCCAGGTCTGCCGTTGCTGCAGCAGGGCCAGCAGCCGCAGGACGCGCTCGGTGGGACCGGACGAGGGGGCAGCCATGCCGACAATCTGCCACAGGTTGCGGACAGGATCTGTCCTAGTTCGGGTGCAGCGTGGGCAGTGACAGCAGTTCACGACCGAGGAGGACCCCGATGCCGTTCCTGGCCCCACCCGCCCCCACCGAGCAGGACAACCTGGCCGGTTACCTGTCCATGCAGCTCGACGCCTTCCGGGCCCTGGCCCACGGCCTGTCCGACGCGCAGGCCGCCGCCACCCCGAGCGCGAGCGCCTTCTCGATCGGCGGCCTGGTCCGCCACGTCACCGTCGTGACGGCCAACTGGGTCGACTCGGTGCAGCACGCGCCAGCGCTCGCCCCGGTGGCGGAGATCGAACGACGCGTGGCCGAGTTCGAGCGCGGCTTCGTCGCCGGCGACTCCCTGGCTACCGCGTTGGCGCAGTACGACGACGTCGCCGACCGGGCCCTCGACGCGGCCCGGCGGGTCGACCTCGAGACCCCCGTCCCGGTGCCGGACGCGCCGTGGTTCCCGAAGGACGTCGAGCACTGGTCGGTGCGGTGGGTCTGGGGCCACCTGGTCCAGGAGCTGGCCCGGCACGCCGGCCACGGTGACATCATCCGCGAGACCCTCGACGGCGCCACGATGTACCCGCTGGTCGCCGCCGCGGAGGGAATGGGCGACCTGGGCTTCCTGCAGCCGTGGACGCCCTCGGATCCCGGCTTCACGACCGGGGTCAGCACGGTCGTCTACTTCGCCGCCGACCCCGCCGCGGCCCGGGCCTGGTACACCGAGCTCCTCGGCGCCGAGCCCTACTTCGACCAGGGGCCGTACGTCGAGTGGCGGGTCGGCCCGCACGAGCGCGAGCTCGGCCTGCTGGACGCCGCGTTCGCACCCGAGCACCGCGCAGACGGCACCGGGTCCGTCATCGCCTACTGGCAGGTCGAGGACGCCACGGCGGCGTACGAACGGCTCCTCGCGATGGGCGCCACGACCCAGTGGGCCCCGCGGGACTTCGGGTCGGGGTACGTCGGCGCCAGCGTCGTCGACCCGTTCGGCAACGTCCTCGGTGTGATGCAGCGTCCCGCCGGCTGAGCACGGGGCGGCTGACGAGGTCAGCCCAGCCCGAGCCGCGCGATCGGCTCGACGAGCACCTGCTCCTCGTAGGACAGGTGTGACAGGAGGGTGTCGGAGAGCAGGTCGACCGCGCGGCGCAGGTCCTCCATCCCGTCCTCGACGGAGACGAAGGCCACCAGCGCGCGGTCCACCTCCTCGAGGACCTCGTGGATCTGCTCGTGCTCGACCCGCAGCTGGTCCACCACGGGCCCCAGCCGAGGGTCCCGACGCCGCAGGTGCGGGAAGATCCCCTCGTCCTCCAGCGTGTGGTGGGTCGTCACCACGCGGCAGTAGCTCTCGCAGTAGCCGCCGAGGACCCACTTGTTCTGGCGCAGCGTCATCGCGTGGATGTGCGACCGGGCCGCCGCGGCACCGAGCATCCCGGTGGCCACCTGCTCGATGAGGTCGTGGAGCTGGTCGAGCTCGGCGCGCAGGTGGTCGTGGATGTCGACGAGGTGCTGGCCGGTGGCCTGCTCGTGCGGGGTGTAGCGCCGGTCGGGGTCGGGCGTGGGACCGACGGGACGCGCCGCCTCGTCCAGGACCGACGCCTCACCCCGCGGGGCCGGCGCCGGCGTCGCACGCACAGCGAGGGCTGTCCTCGTCAACGGCACCGCGGCCGCGGGGCGCGGGGTGCTGACGGCCCCGGCCCGGGACGCTCCGACGAGCTCGCGTACCTCCGGCGCCACCTCCTCGGCGAAGACCCGCAGCTGTCGCGGGTCGTCGCTGGCGAGGATGAACGTGCTGACGCCCTCGGTGAGGGTCAGCTGCGCCAGCTCGGCGGCCCAGTGCGCGGGAGGCCCGTCCAGCTGCGCGCGTGCCGTGGTGGAAAACGTGCCGGCCACGTTGAGCAGGCGCCGCACCTGACCGGGGTCGCGGCCCGCCTCGGTCGCGGCCTCGTCGATGACGGCGTTGCCGCGGGCGAGGTCGCCCGGCTGCAGGTAGAACAGCGACGGCAGCCAGCCGTCCGCGCTGCGACCGATCAGTCGCAGCATCCGGGGCTTGAGGGCGCCGACCCACAGACCGATGTCGTGGCTCGGCGCCGGACCACGCTTGGCCCCCAGCACCTGGTGGTGGACGCCGTCCACCCGCACACCCCCGCGCGCGTCGGCGTCCCAGGTCTGGCGCACCACCTCGATCGCCTCCTCCAGCGCGACCACGCTCTCTCCCGGGCTCAGGCGCGGCACGCCCATCGCGACGATCGCGTCCCAGAACGCACCGGCCCCGAGGGCCAGCTCGACCCGACCACCCGAGAGCAGGTCGAGCGAGGCCGCGCTGCGCGCCAGGACCGCCGGTGGTCGCAGCGGCACGTTGGCGACGTTGGGCGAGAGCCGCACCGTCGACGTGCGCGCGGCGACGTAGGACAGCAGCGTCCAGGTGTCGAGGAAGCCCGGCTGGTAGGGGTGGTCCTGGAAGGTCACCAGGTCCAGGCCGACCTGCTCGCTCAGCACGGCGAGCGCCACGGCGTCGTCGGGGTTGCCGGCGGACGGGGTCAGGAACGAGCCGAACTGGAGGTCGTGCAGGTAGTCGGTCATGTGGGGGTCCTCAGGCTCAGAAGACGCTGTGGCCGCTGACGGTCTCGGCGGCGGCGACCACGGGCTGCAGGACGTCCCAGTGCTCGAGCGCCACCCCGTCGGCGTCCATCTTCCAGATGTCGACACCGGCGATCCCGAGGTCGTCGGGGTCGTCGCTGTAGAGGTTGAGGAAGTTCACGTGCGCCCACACCCAGTCGCCCACCGCGATGATGCGGTGGATCTCGACCCGGGCGAGCGGGTGGGCCTCGACGACGGCGGCGAACGTCTCGCCCAGCATCGCCCCACCGTCGGGGAGCAGCGGGTTGTGCTGGACGTAGTCGTCCGCGACGAGCGCGGCGGCGGCCTCGCGGGGCTGCTTGTCGTTGATGGCGCGGCGGTAGAACGCGATCAGGTTGTCCTTGTTGCGCACGGCCTGGGCGTCGGTGGTGTCCACGATCTCGATCATGATGTTGTCTCCTGTCGTTGGTGATGCGGTGGTTGGAAGGGTCGGGCTCAGACGAGACCGCCGAGCTGCAGTCGCAGCGCGTCGAGCTCGTCGTCGGTCATGGTCTTGGAGGCGTGCAGCAGCGCGGCGGCGTCGGGTCCGACGGTCCGTCGGCTCGGGGCCGGCTGCTCCTCAGCCGCCTCGATGACCTGGGTGGCCGCGTCGGTCGCGGTGATCCCCTCGCCCTGCTTGGCGTTGAACTGCTCCGCGAACCGCTCGAAGGGCGCCCCGTAGAGCTCACGTCCCTCGGGGGTCATGGCGGAGAGGAGCCGCTCGAACGCCGCGGCCGACTTCGCCGGGCCGCCGGTGAGCATGCTCCCGGGCGAGACGATGGTGACGTCGATGCCGAACTGCTTCAGCTCGGCCCGGTAGACGTCGGCGAACACCTCCGCCGCGGCCTTGGAAGCCCCCGAGGCGGCGTTGAAGGGGAGCGGCACCGTCGCGGTGATGGTGCTGATCTGCACGATGCGCCCGCGCGCGGCGCGCAGCGCCGGCAGGAACTCGTTGATCACCCGGAGCGGCCCGAAGGTGTTCACCTCGAACTCGCGGCGTACGTCGTCGATCGCCAGCAGCTCGACGGGGCCGGGGGTGAGGATGCCGGCGTTGCTGACCAGGAGGTCGACACCGGCCACGTGGTCCTGCACGCCCTCGGCCCAGGTGGCGACCGCCGCGTCGTCGACGATGTCGACGACCGCCAGCCGCACGGCACCCCCCGAGGCGGCATCGAGGTCGGTGATCTCCGCTGCCGCGAGGGCGGTCCCGAAGACCTGGTAGCCGCGTGCGGCCAGCCCCAAGGAGATCTCCCGACCCAGCCCGCTCCCGGCCCCGGTCACCACTGCTACTCGTCCGGCGTCCATCTCGACGTCACGCTCCTCCACTCGTCAGTTACTTGCTTCGTGAAACAAACACTATGCCTAGACAAGTGCTTGAGCAAGCAACTATCTTGTGAGCGTGCCCACACCACCACCTGCACGCGACCCGCTGACCCCCGTCGAGGAGCGGTTCATGCGGTCGCTGACCCGACTGCTGGCAGTCCTGCCCCGCAAGCTCGATGCGGACCTGGTCCGCAGCACCGGGATCTCGGCGACCGACTACTTCGTGCTCGTCCACGTGTCCGAGGCGCCCGAGCAGCGGATGCGGATGAGCGACCTCGCCGCAGGCGCCGCCATGTCGATGAGCGGGATCTCACGCGTCATCGACCGGCTGCAGAAGGCGGGGCTGGTGCGGCGAGACCGCTCCCCCGACGACGGGCGGGGTTGGGACGCCGTCCTCACCGATGTCGGGCTCCAGGAGCTCCGGGAGGCGTGGGTGGTGCACCTGGCGAGCGCACGCACCCACATCTTCGACCACGTCGGCGAGCTGGACCTCGACGCCGTCGCCGACATGTTCCAGCGGATGGCCGACTCCTAGTCCCCACCCACTGCGCCAGCCACCGCGCTTCCGTTCGACTCCTGGTCGGTGGCGCGGACGGCAACGGGCCCGCGGCGTCGCCGCGGGCCCGTTGCATCAGTCAGTCAGTGGAGCTGGCGGGAATCGAACCCGCGTCCTCGAGCGTCGAACCTGGTCTTCTCCGGGTGCAGTCTGTGATGTCGTTTTCTCAGCCCCGGTGCTCGCAACAGACACGTCACCGACGGGCTCAGTCAGATTTGAGTCCCGATCAACCACTCTGACTGCAGTTGATCAGCAAGTCTCCTAGTCGACGCCAGGTTCCGGGACGGAGACAGGTGCCCGGTCTGACGCTTCGATCACTGCTCAGGCAGCGAGAGCGAAGGAACTGCGATTGGTGTTGGCAGTTATTGGTTTCCAGCGATCGTTTACGAGATGGCGCTGGCTTCTCGACCCGCTTCTCCAGGAACTAACGTCCCAAGTCGAAACCGATCAGCCCCTCTTGAGTTTTCACCTGCATGCACAGGCTACCTGGCCCAACCACCCGAGGTCACGCGGCATTCCCGCCCGACCCCCACACCCGTACCACGACCCCGTTCGCAGGCAGGTGCGCGCGCGGCCAGCGCAGCGAGTACGTCGCCCAGGCCTCCTCGTGGTCGGGGTGGCCGGGCACCAGCGGCTCGGCGTACGCCGGGAGCCACTCGCCCTGCCACAGCACCTCGACCGCCGCGGTGGGCCGGTGCACGTTGCACCACCAGCTCGTGCCGTCGCGGGGCACGACGACGAGCGCGCCCTCGAGGTCGACGGCGTAGCGCACCGGCACCTGGTGGGTCCGCCCGGTCCGCCGACCCCGCACCTCGACCCCCACCAGGTCACCGTCGAGCCACCCCCACGAGGAGCCGAGCAGGCGCAGCAGCACCCGGTCCCACAGCGGGACGCCGGTCATCGACCCCAGCGCCCAGTACGTCGCCAGGCCGAGCAGGCCGCCCGCGACGGCTCCGGTCGCAGCCCCAGCGCCGACGACCTCCGCCGGCGACCAGTCCTGCCCAGGCAGCGAGGCCCCAGCGAAGATCGCCACCATCACCGGCGGCCAGGCCAGCGCGCTGGCCAGCACCCAGGCGCCGGGGTGACCCACCGCTGGCCGCAGCGCCGACGCCTGGGCCAGCCCGAGCAGAGGTCCGAGCACCACCCCGACGCCGACCGCCGCGAGCAGCAGCACCACCGGCGACGGGCTGCCGACGGCCTCCCCCGCCTCCTGGCCCAGCACCCCTGGGGCAGCCCCCGCCGCCCAGCCCAGGCCGGCCACCAGGACGGTGGCCGCGACGAAACGCGCCCGCCGCAACCGCGGGAGCCAGCACCCGAGGTTCCACGCCTGCGCCGACCCGAGAGCCAGCCCCTCGACGAGGCCGGCACCGACCACGAGCAGCAGGCCGAACCCGAGACTGCCCCGCACCCCCGGCTCCGCCGACCACGACCCCACCAGGCGCGAGGCCCCGGCCGCGGCGGCCAGGCCGACCGCCTCGGCCAGCGACAGCGCGGCCACCCAGACGCCCAGACCGGGCCGGTCCGCCGAGCGCGACGTGGGTCTCGGCCGGAGGTCAGCGGTCTGCGCCCTCATGACAACAGTCCAGCGCGCGCACGCGCGCTAGGGCAGCGACGAAGGTCCCGATCGCGCCGCCACAGGACCTCGAGAAGTTCTCCACAGATCTTCGAACTGGTGTTCCCATGCGGCCTTTGCTCTGGGGTCATGGAGGCATGACGTTGACGACGCTCCCGATCCCCACCGCGGCCCCCGCGGTGGCCGGCGCGAGCGCCGCCCTGGGCGAGGCGCACGCCATCGCCCTCGAGCATGTGGCCCGCGAGGAGCTGGGCCGGCTGCTCGAGACGCTGGCCGTCGTCGAGTCGCAGGCCGAGTCGCTGCGCCTCAAGGTCCTCGCCGAGGCCGAACGACGCCAGGTCGCCGCCGATGACGCGGCCACGGGCACCGATGCCTGGGCGGCCGCCCTCACCGGCACCACCCGCGAGGTCAACGCGGGCGGCCTGCACCTGGCCGAGCTGCTTAAGACGAAGTACCACCACACGCGCGAGGCGTACGCCGCCGGCCAGCTGCGCGCCGACCAAGTCCGGGTGGTCGTTCGCGCCGCTGAGCAGGCACCCCTCGAGACCACCCCCGAGCAGCTCGCCGCCGCTGAGGAGATGCTGGTCAACAAGGCCACCGGGGTCGGCACCCGCTCGGGGCGCCCAATGAACGCCAAGCGGCTCCGACAGGCCGCTCGGCGGATGCTCGACGTCGTCGACCGCGACCTCGCCGACAAGCACGAAGCGATCATGCTCGGCCGCGAGTCACGGCGAGCCAAGCACGAGACCTACCTGGCGCTGCACGACAACGGCGACGGCACCTACTCCGGGAAGTTCACCATCCCCGAGCTCCACGGCTCCCTGCTGCGCACCGCCCTCGAGACCCTGTCGGCACCCCGCCGCCTCAACAAGGCGCGTACCGGCCCAGAGGGCGAGAACTTCTCCGGCTACGACGAGTCCGCCCCCACCGGGCCGGACCACGGCCTGTCGGGCTGGGAGGTCGCAGGCAATGCGCTGTGCGAGCTCATCGAGCACCTGCCCACCGACGGCTGGAACGGCGCCAACGCCCTCACCCTCCTCGTCACTATGACCGCCGAAGACCTCACCCGCGACCTCGCCGCCACCGGCGACCTCGACCCCACCACCTGGCCCGACTGGCACGGACCCCACGAGACCGGCACCGCAAAGCTCGACACCGGCACCCGGGTCGCCGCCGGCGACCTGCGCCGCCTGGCCTGCGAAGCAGGCCTCGTCCCCGCCGTCCTCAACTCCCAGTCAGTTCCACTCGACCTCGGCAGGACCAAACGGCTCCACACCCACCACCAACGAAAAGCCCTGGCACTCGTCCACGACACCTGCGCCATCGGCACCTGCGAAAGACCCTTCGCCTGGACCGAGATCCACCATCTCCTCCCCTGGTCCCACCACGGCGACACCGACCTCGACAACGGCATCCCCCTCTGCTCTTGGCACCACCACCGAGCCCACGACCCCAGGTGGCACCTGCGCCAGCACCCCCTGCGCGGCTGGGAGCTGAAGGCGCGTCGCCGCACGCGGGGCTGACGCGCCGTCGGTCGGTGTCAGCCGGGCGCCCCCTATGCGATTGAGGTGTGACAGATCGGCACAGGGGCCACCGGTCCTACGTCAATGGAACAAGCTGCCGATGAGCGGAAGCACCACCTAGCCGGTGTAGTCCTCGAACTCCCAGTAGCCAAGACGGTTCAGCTGTTGCCCGACCTCAGCCCAGGTTTCCGCTGCCACGGCGTGCACTTGCTGGCGCAGCCACGACTCCAACTGGGCTGCGTCGAACGATTCGACGTCGACGACGACGTGGTGTCGTCCCGAGTACGGCTCCCCACCAGCCTTGCGCGCCAACCACTCCGGCGAGCAGACGGTCACGTCCAGGGACTCCTCGCCAGGAGCGTTCACAGGCCCAACAAGCAACCGTGCCTCGAACGCGAAGTCAGCAGGGTTGGCGCTTAGCGTCAACGGATGAGGGTCAAGCCGGATAGAGCGGACTTCGGCGCGCATGCGTCCATCGTTGCAGGCGCTCAACGTCCGCTCCTGGGGTCAATGGAACAAGTAGCCGCGATCCGCGCGGTCGTGCCGATGGATTGGCGTTCCACGAAACTCGCTGGTGTCCAGTCCGGTGGTCGCGCAACGGTCCCAGCATGGCGAACGACGAGGCACTTAACCGAGCAGCCGAAGTGAACGAGCAGTTCCGGCCGATCGTGTTGACGTCCGAGACGGTCACTCGTCCGGCCGGGACGCACACCGCGACTGTGCACTCGTTCTTGCGGCACGTTCGCGCGAAGGGGTTGGACTGCGTTCCCGAGCCCGTGTCGCTGGACGGCGAGACTGAGACGCTCCGCTTCATCGAGGGCGAGAGCGGCGGTGACGGGTGGAAGCACCAGCACGACGAGCAGGGGTTGCGGTCTGCGGCACGCCTCCTGCGACGTCTCCATGACGCTTCCGCTGACTGGGTCCCACCCGACGATGCAGTCTTCGCCGCACCGGCGGTCGACGGCGGCGACGTCTTCGTCAATGCCGACCCCGGACCCTGGAACTTCGTGTGGCGGGACGGTGAGGCCGTCGCTCTGATCGACTGGGACTTCCTCCACCGCGCACCCAGACTCAGCGACGTGGCCTACGCCCTGCTGTGGTTCGCTCCGCTACGAGCCGACGATGCAGCCTTAAATTGGCACCACTTCCCTCAAGTCCCCGATCGACGCGCCCGCATCGAGGCCTTCCTCGACGAGTACGGCACTGCGACTGGCTTTGACGTCGCCGACGCGGTCGTGCGACGGCGTCGGTACACCATCGAGCACGTCCGGTTCCTCGCGGACCAAGGGCAGGAACCGCAGAAGACGTGGATCGCCGACGGCAGCGTCGAGCAGGAGGAGTTGGCAGAGATCGAGTGGATCGAGAGGAACAGGTCGCTGTTCTCCAACTGACGCCCATGAAGCGTCCGGACATGCCGCGATCCGCGCGCTTAGCTATCGAACCTCGATCACATCGGGGGGCCCGGCGTGCCCACCAGCGCGGCCGCGTTGTGCCAGCAGACCGCGCGCAGCCAGTCGTCGCCCAGCCCGAGCCGCTCGAGGCCCTCGAGCTGGTGGGCGTAGGGGTACGGGATCGTCGGGAAGTCGGTGCCGAGCAGGATCCGGTCGCCGAGGTCGGCGAGCCGCTCCAGCATCCCGTCGGGGTAGGTGGTCGTCCAGAAGTCGGTGAAGGTCATCGTCGTGTCGAGGTGCACCCGGTCGTAGGTGTCGGCGAACGACATGAAGTCCAGGTAGTCCGGCGCCCCGAGGTGCGCGACCACCAGGCACAACCGCGGGTGCGCGGCCAGCACCCGCGCCATCGGCGCGGGGCCGGTGAAGTCGTTGCCGACCGGCGCGTGCCCGGCGTGCACCACGACCGGGGTGCCGGCCTCGGCCAGCAGCCCCCAGACCGGGTCGAGCAGCGGGTCGTCGAGGTCGAACTCGCCCACCTGCACGTGCACCTTGAAGATCTCCACCCCGGCCTCGAGGGCCGCCGAGACGTAGGCGCCGGCCTCCGGCTCGGGGTAGAACGTCGCCGACCACAGCGACTCCGGCGCCAGCAGCTTGAACTCGGCCCCCCACTCGTTGAGGTAGCCGGCGATGCCGGGCCGGTGGGCGTAGGGCAGCGACGAGAAGCGGCGTACGCCGAGCGCACGCAGCTGCTCGACCCGCTCCTGGGTGGTGCCGCGGTAGCGGATCGGCCAGGGCCGACCGATCTTCGGCCCGGCCTCGTCGAACTGCGCCCAGACCCGGCGCTGGATGCGCTCGGGCAGGAAGTGGGTGTGCACGTCGAGCAGCCCGGGCAGGCCGAGCCGCTCCCAGAAGGCGGTGGCGTCGCGGACCTCCTGGGCCCAGGTCACCTCCTGCTGGTCGGCCTCAGTCACGCATGCCCTTGAGGCGGCGCCCCACGGCCTGCTCGACCTCGCGCTTGGCGGTGCGCTCGGCGATGGACTGGCGCTTGTCCCAGTGCTTCTTGCCCTTCGCCAGGCCGATCTCGACCTTGGCGCGGCCGTTGACGAAGTACAGCGCCAGCGGGATGACCGTCAGGCCCTTCTCGCTGACCCGGCGCTCGATCTTGTCGATCTCGACCCGGTTCAGCAGCAGCTTGCGCTTGCGGCGCGCGGCGTGGTTGGTCCAGGTGCCCTGGGAGTACTCCGGGATGTGCACCCCGTGCAGCCACGCCTCGTTGCGGTCGATGTCGACGAAGCCGTCGACGAGGCTGGCGCGGCCCATCCGCAGCGACTTCACCTCGGTGCCCTGCAGCACCAGGCCCGCCTCGAAGGTGTCCTCGATGGCGTAGTCGTGGCGCGCCTTCTTGTTCTGCGCCACCATCTTCTGTCCCTGCTCCCTGGCCATCCGTCCATTCTCCCAGGTCAGGTCAACGCGGTTGCGGCGGGACCACCGACGAGCCGCTGCTCAGAGCCAGTTCATCGGGTCGACCGGGTTGCCGCCGACCAGCACCGTGTAGTGCAGGTGGCAGCCGGTCGACCAGCCGGTGTTGCCGGCGTACCCGATCGTGGCGCCGCGCGAGACCCGGTCGCCGACGTTGAAGCGGTAGCTGCGCGCGTGGTTGTAGACCACGGTCAGCGAGCGTCCGTTGACCTGGCCGAGGTTGAGGAAGAGCCGGTTGCCGTAGACCGAGGAGTAGTACTTCGCGATCACCGTGCCGGTGCCGGAGGCGGCCATCGGCTGCCCGCACGTCACGCCGAAGTCGGTGCCGTCGTGCATGCCGCGGTAGCCGTAGATCGGGTGGGTGCGCATGCCGAACGGCGAGGTGACCGCGCCGCCGACCGGCCGCAGCAGGTAGCCCGACGGCTTGGCCGCCACCGAGGTGCCGCGCGCCCGCCGGGCGGCCGCAGCGATGCGGGCCTTGATGCGGTCCTCCTGCTTGCGCAGCGCGGCCAGCGCCGCCTGGTCGGCCTGCTTGGCGGCCGTGGCCTTCTTGCGCGCCGCGAGCCGCTTGTCGACCAGTCCGCGCACCTCGTCGCGCACCTGCACCGCCTGAGCGGTCAGCGACTTCACCTTCGACAGGTGCGCCGCGGCGGCGGCCCGCTCGTCGGCGACCCGGTCCTTGGCGGCCTCTACCTCGTCCTCGCGGACCTGCAGCAGCACCTCGGCGGCGTCCAGGTCGTCGTACATCGACGTCTCGCGGCCCACGATGGCGCTGCTGGCCGCCTGCTGGCGGGTCAGGTCGCTGGTGGAGCTGGAGTTGAGCAGGCTGCCCAGGACCAGCAGATCGGGGCTGCCCTGCATGTAGGTGTCGGCGATGCGGTCCTTGACCACGTCGCGCTGGGTCTCGAGCGCCTCCTGGCCCACGACCAGGTCGTCGCGGGCGGTCTCGAGGCGCAGCTGGGCCGCGGCCAGGCGCTGCTCCATGCGGGCGTCCTCGAGCCTGGCCTCGTCGAGCTTGCTGCGCACGGTGCCCAGCTCGGCCTTCGCCGAGTCGAGCTCGGCGCGCGCCTGCGCGGCCGCCTCGAACGCCTTGCGGGTGGCCTTGCTCGAGTGCTCGAGGTCCTCGGTGGCGCTGTGGATCTCCTTCTGGACCTTCTTCTGCTGATCCTTCAGGTCGTCGTCTGCGTGAGCGAGTGGGATGGCCAGGGCACCCAGGACCAGCGCACCGGCCGTGGCGGCCGATGCGAGGCGGTGGCGCGAGGCGCTGGGGAAGGAGCGCACCGTATTGCCTTCGACGTCGGGGAAGAGTCGATCGAACGGTACGGCGCGCGACTCAGACTTTGACGTATTTGCGGGTCAGCGCGAGTGTCGGCAGCAGCGTGAGGACCGGCCCGAGCACCGCCACGACGCCCAGCGCGACCAGGTAGTCGTCCCAGCCGACCCACGGGATGAACTCCAGGTAGTCGCTGAAGCGCTGCTGCACCCCGAAGTACTGGAAGCCCGCCAGCGCTCCACCCGCGAGCACCACGCTGACGACCGCGGTGACCAGCGCCTCGAGCAGGAAGGGCAGCGCGATGTAGAGCGTCGAGGCGCCCACCAGCCGCATGATGCCGATCTCCTTGCGGCGCGCGAAGGCCGCCAACCGGATCGTGTTGGCCACCAGCAGCAGCGCCGAGACCACCAGCAGCAGGGCGATGCCGAGCGCGGCGCGCTGCATGGCCTCCATCGTGTTGATGATCTTGCCGGCGGTCTCGCGCTGGTCGACGAGCTTGGCGACGCCGTCGAGCCCGACGATCGCCGAGGTGATGCCCTCGAACTCGGCGGGGTCCTCCAGCGTGATCCACACCGACTCGGGCAGGTCCTCGGCGCCCAGGATCGCGTTGGGGCCCTCGAAGCGGTCGGCCTCCTCGGGGCCGTAGAGCTCCTTGACCTTCTCGAAGGCCGTCTCCTTCGACTCCACCCGGTAGGACGCCACCTCGGGGTTGTCCTCGACCGCCTGGAGGATGCGCTTCTTCTCGGCGCTGGTCACCTCGCCCTGGCAGCTCTGGTTGGGGTCGTCGTCACGGCACAGGTACGCCGTGATCTCGAGCTCGCTGCCGAGCTGGTCGCTGGTCTTCTCCGCCTGCCGGTTGAGCAGCGCGCCGGCGCCCACGAGCGTGAGCGAGACGAAGAGGGTCAGGATCACCGCCAGGTGCATCGAGAGGTTGCGACGCAGCCCCTGGCCGAGGTTGGAGAAGACGTAGCGCATGGAGGGAGGGACTCTCTGCCTGTAGGGGGCCGGTGGAGGAGGTGCGCTGGGTACGGCGCGAGCGAGTCAGTGCTGGGGACTCAGTGCTGGAAGCCGTAGGCGCCCTGCGCCTGGTCGCGGATCACCTTGCCGTGGTCGAGCTCGATGACGCGCTTGCGCATCTGGTCGACGATGCCGTGGTCGTGGGTGGCCATCACCACGGTGGTGCCGGTGCGGTTGATCCGGTCGAGCAGCTTCATGATGCCCACCGAGGTGGTGGGGTCCAGGTTGCCGGTCGGCTCGTCGGCGATCAGGATCATCGGCCGGTTGACGAAGGCCCGCGCCACCGCGACGCGCTGCTGCTCGCCGCCCGACAGCTCGTCGGGCAGCCGGTCGGCCTTGGAGTCGAGGCCCACCAGCTCGAGGGTCTCGGGCACCAGGGCCCGGACCTCCTTGGGCGAGTGGCCGGTCACCTGCATGGCGAACGCGACGTTCTCGGCGACGGTCTTGGACTGCAGCAGCCGGAAGTCCTGGAAGACGGTGCCGATTTGGCGGCGCAGCCGCGGCACCTTCCAGCCCGCCAGGCGGTTGATCTCCTTGCCGGCGACGTAGACGCGGCCCGAGGTGGGCCGGGTCTCGCGCAGGATCAGGCGCAGGGCGGTGGACTTGCCCGAGCCCGAGCTGCCGACCAGGAAGACGAACTCGCCCTTCTCGACGTCGACCGACACCTGGTCGAGGGCGGGCCCTCCGGTGCCGGGGTAGGTCTTGGTGACCTTCTCGAAGCGAATCACCCGGTCGAGATTACGCCAGGACGCCTGACAACCCGGACTCCTCGGGCCGCGCCCCGTCCGTAGGGTGGGCGGGTGCCGTCCCGCTCCCTCCTCGCACTGCTCCCTGCCCTGGTGCTGCTGCTGGCCGCGTGCAGCGACGAGCCGACCGCGCCCGGAGCCGACGATGCTGCGGAGCCGGCCGAGCCGACCGAGCCCGCGGTGAGCACGGTGGCGCTCGCCGACATCGACACCTCCGACCTGGTGGTGCCGCGCGTCGGTCTGTGCGACGGCCTGCCGGTCGCGGCGGTCGAGGCCGCTCTCGGCGGCGAGGCCCGCCGCAGCGAGACCTGGGCCGACGGCGAGGAGGCCCGCCTGTCCGCCGAGGTGCGCGACGTGGCCCACGAGGACGGCTGCCGCTTCGACGGCCCCGCCCGCACCAGCGCCGCCGCCTGGGTCTTCACCCCACCGGTCTCCCCCGCCCGCGCCGAGGAGCTGGCCGAGAGTGCCCTCGACGGCGCCGGCCGCAGGTGCCGCGACGTCCCCGACGCGGCGGCGTACGGCGACCCGTCGGTGGCGCAGACCTGTCGCAGCGGCCCGCTGCGCGAGACCAGGTACGCCGGGCTGGTCGGTGACGCGTGGGTGACCTGCAGCCTCAGCGCGCCCCGGTCGGTGGAGCGCGCCGACCTCGAGGAACGCGCCGACCGATGGTGTGCCGCGGTGCTGTCGGGGGAGGTTTGACCCACCCGCCCAGGTGGGACGATCGCCTCGTGACCACCTCCGCGAGCCGCACGCCGGGGCGTCTCCACGTGGAGCCGGCGGACCTGCGCACCGCCGCACGCCTCCTCGACTCGACGGCGGGGTCGCTGGCGTCGGTGGCTCCGGACCTCGACGGACGACCCGACGCCGGGGCCTCGTCGGACGAGCTGGCCACGGCGCTGGGCGCGCTGGCCCAGGCGGTGGCTGCGGTGGCGGACGAGGTCCGCGACATCGCGGACCGGTGACCGTCTCCCCGACGTCGGCGAGGGCCTGGACGACGTCGGTGACGCCCTGACCTTCTGGGACTGATCGTGATCTACCTCTTCATGCTGCTCAGCGGCACGGCTGCGGCCGGGTTCAACACCTGGCAGCGACGCGGTCGTTCGAGCGCCGCTCGACGATGGGCCCACGGCACCCACCGAGACTTCGCCCAGCGCAACGTGCTGATCCTGTGGCCGCTGCTCGCCGCCGCCCTCCTGCTGGGCGCCGCCCTCGGGGGGCTGCAGCGCGCGGGCGGCCCGACCACACCGGTGGCGCTGCTGCTGGGACTCGTCCTCGTGGCCTGGGTGGGCTTCGCCGCGCTTCCGCTGCCCGTGCCCTCCGCGGTCCAGCCGCGGTGGTACCGCGACCGGCCCACGTCGCCGGACGGCCGGTCGCGTGACTGACCCCGCTCCCCCGTCGTACGCCGCCCCGGAGGTGCCACCGGGGTGGGACAAGCTGGCGCTGGCGCCGGTGGGCGCGCTCTGGGCCGCGGTGCAGGCCGGTGACCCGGCCGGAGCGGGCGGGCCGGCCGAGCGGGGGTCTTTTCGCGCCAACCTCGTGCTGACCTGCGACGACCTGCACGGGCTCAGCTTCCGCGACTGGCAGGTGGGCACCGCCCAGCTCCTGCCCCGGACCCTGCGTGACTACCACCTCATCGAGATCGAACGGCTGCGCATCGACGACCTGCCGGGCGGGCGACGGCTGGCGCACCACGTCGACCTCGAGGGGCGGGCCCTGACCATGGAGCAGTGGTTCGTGCGCGAGGACGATCGGCACGCCTGGTCGCTGACCGCGACGTTCGAGACCTGGTCCTACGACGCCCTCGCC
Organism: Nocardioides marinisabuli; assembly: GCF_013466785.1. Taxonomy (NCBI): domain Bacteria; kingdom Bacillati; phylum Actinomycetota; class Actinomycetes; order Propionibacteriales; family Nocardioidaceae; genus Nocardioides; species Nocardioides marinisabuli. Next base: position 2,665,494 of record NZ_CP059163.1, on the reverse strand, counting down.
GACTGCTGCGCAGACGTCGCTGCGGCGTGGCGACCGGTCAGCGGCCGCCGGAGGAACAGCGCCGATGTCTGATCCGTCCACTGCCGCCCAGGGGCAGCGCGTCGACGACCAGGGTCTCGCCGCGCTCCTGCTCTCCGGCCACCCGGTCGCCGAGGTGGCGCGTGAGCACGCGGTCGCGGTGGACCTGGTGGTGGCCGGGCCGACCCTCCTGCGGCACCGCGCCTGGGCGGCCCCCGACCGGATGGCGGTCGTGCTCGCCGTGCAGCCGGGACTGCACCAGGTGATGATGCTCCCGCCCTCGCACCTGGCCGTCTCGCTGGTCCGCCTGACGCGCCCGGGTGTCGCACGTCGTGGCCCGCGCGTAGAACGCGTCTACCCGGCGAGGGAGCTCGATCGGCTCCTGTCCACCGACCCGGCGGTCCGCGCCGACGCCCTCGAGCTGGCCGGCGCCTCGCGCGCCTGGCGGCTGGAGGTGTCCTCACCCGGCCGACGGGTCGAGGTCGTGGCGGTCGACGGAGCGCACGGCCCCTTCCTGGCAGATCCTGGCGCCGACCTGCTCCGCCCGGTCGATGCGACCTCGCTCTACCGGGTGTTCTCGACGCTGCTGCCGTCTGCCGACCCGCTCCCGCGCTCGCCCGGGGGCTCCGAGCCGCGGGCTCAGGGTCCGGCTTGGAGGTCCACCGCGTCGGGCGAGGCCCCGAGGACGTCCAGTGCAGCGACACACAGCCGTGCCGCCGCCGCGGACTCGGAGACCGGCAGGACCCGCCAGTAGCTCGGCCACGAGGGCTGCACCCCCGTCGCGTCCATCTCGCCGGGCACCAACCAGCCCAGCCGCCGCAGCCGCGTGTGGGCGGTGTCGTCGATCTCCCAGCCGCCGCCGAAGGAACGAGCCCCGACGCACTCGACGTACACGTGCGCCCCGTCGCGGCGCGCCTGCACGTACCTGGTGGGCGCCGTCGGCGCCTGTCGACGCCACCACGCCCGGCGCCCCAGGACGCGTGGAGCCTCGCCGAGCACGACGAAACCACCCTCGGGCAGCTCCCGGAGACGGCACTCGAGACGACGTCGCACGTCGTCCCAGCCGACCATCAGGCGTCGGTCTTCTCGGCGCCCATCCGCCAGCGGATGCCGGCCTCGAGGAAGCCGTCGAGGTCGCCGTCGAAGACGGCCTGGGGGTTGCCGACCTCGTAGGAGGTCCGCAGGTCCTTGACCACCTGGTAGGGGTTGAGCACGTAGTTGCGCATCTGGTCGCCCCACGAGGCCTGCACGTCGCCGCGCATCTCGTCGAGGTGCGCCTTCTCCTCGGCCTTCTTGCGCGCCAGCAGCTTGGCCTTCAGCACGACCATCGCGGACGCCTTGTTCTGCAGCTGCGACTTCTCGTTCTGGCACGAGACGACCACGCCGGTGGGGATGTGGGTCAGGCGCACCGCGGAGTCGGTGGTGTTGACCGACTGGCCGCCGGGACCGCCGGAGCGGTAGACGTCGGTGCGGATCTCCTCGTCGGGGATCTCGATCTCGTCGGTCTGCTCGAGCACCGGCACCACCTCGACGGCGGCGAAGGAGGTCTGGCGGCGGCCCTGGTTGTCGAAGGGGCTGATCCGCACCAGGCGGTGCGTGCCGGCCTCGACGGAGAGGGTGCCGTAGGCGTAGGGCGCGTGGATGGCGAAGGTGGCCGACTTCAGGCCCGCCTCCTCGGCGTAGGAGGTGTCGAAGACCTCCACGGGGTACTTGTGCTGCTCGGCCCAGCGCGTGTACATCCGCATCAGGGTCTCGGCGAAGTCGGCGGCGTCGACGCCACCGGCGCCGGCGCGGATGGTCACCAGCGCCTCGCGGGCGTCGTACTCGCCGGAGAGCAGGGTGCGGACCTCGAGCTGCTCGACGGCCTTCTTGACCCGGGCCAGCTCGCGCTCGGCCTCGGCCATCGAGTCGGCGTCACCCTCCTCGACCCCGAGCTCGACGAGGACCTCGAGGTCCTCGATGCGGCCCGAGAGCTCGGCGAAGCGGTCGACCTGGCCCTGCAGCAGCGAGAGGCGCCCGGTCACGCGGGTGGCGTTGGCCTGGTCGTCCCACAGGTCGGCCGCGCCGACCTGCTCGCCGAGCTCGGCGATCTCACGACGCATCGCGTCGATGTCGAGCACCTGCTCGACGGTGCGCATGGTCGCCTGGAGCTGCTTGATCTCGAGGTCGTAGTCGATGCCTGCCACAAGGAGCAAGACTACGCACCTCCCAGGGCGGTTCCTACTTGCGGCCGAAGACCTGGGCGGCGTACCAGGTGCCGTCGTCGCTCTTGCTGGCACCGACACCCAGCAGCCGGAAGCGGCCGTCGAGGATGTTGGCGCGGTGGCCCGGGGACCCCATCCAGCCCTTCACCACGGCCTTGCCGCTGGAGTAGCCGTAGGCGACGTTCTCGGCGACCCGGCTCAGGTCGCACTTCTCCAGCACCGGACCGAGGTCCTGGTGGAACATCCGCTCCTGGTTCGCCATCCGGCGGGCCTGCCGGTCGGCGAAGCGCTGCACGCACTTCTGCTTGCGCAGCCCCACCAGGTCGCGCTTGGTGCGCTGCACGTTGGTCTTCTTGTGCACCGACTTCTCGTACGCCGCCGCGCTCGGGCCAGGGGTGGGCGTCGGCGTCGGCGTCGGGGTCGGCGTCGGGGTCGGCGTCGGAGTGGGATCGGTGGGTTCCGAGTCCGGGTCGAGGAGCCGGACCTCGTAGGAGAGGTCGTCGGTCGAGGTGTCCCCCAGCCGGGCGCCCGACACCGTGACCGAGACCGTCCGGTCGCCGGGTTCGGAGCCGAGGTCGGGCACGGAGAAGACCACCCGGTCCCATGCTGCGGTCTCGACGTCCGCGGCGACGGGTGGCTGTCCGTCGATGCTCACCGTGACCCTCGCACTCTCGAGGTTGCGTTGGTCGTCGGACGCCAGGAACAGCGACCACCGCCCGGAGTCCGGCAGGAGCGGCCGCGGGAACCACCCCGCCACCGGCCACGTCACCGGTTCGACCCGGTCGACCTCGCGCCACGGGTCGTCGACCACCCACAGGGCGTTGGCCCGCGAGGTGCTCCCGGCACCCACGCGGGTCAGTGTCGGGTGGAGGATCCACCACCGGTGCCCGACCCATCCGTTGTTGGACCCAGGGTCGTTGATGTAGCCACCGATCGACGGCACCCCGGTGACACCGAGGTAGAGGTTCGACCTGGACGCCGCCTCCGCGCCCTCCTCGCTCCAGCACGGCCACGACTTGTCCGGGCTGTGGCTCAGCCGGCTGGCGGCATGCATCATCAGCGCAGCCTTCTGCGCCTTGGCGGACCATGCCGCGTCGAGGACCACCGACGGCAGGCCGGCGAGGTCCCTGACGTAGTTGACGGCCCCGATGATGCCCTCCTGCGTCTGCTCCCCGGTCCGACCCTCGCGGCACGATGCGACGTCGCCGCCCTGCCACTCGGTCGGGACGTCCTGCAGCGGCAACCAGACGTCCTCGTAGTCGCCCAGCACCTCCGCGCGCGTCGACGCGACCGCGGATCGCTGCGGGCTCGCGGACTGCACGACCCCGTCGGCCGGTGCCGCCGGCCCGGGGCCGGCCTGCGCAGTCGTCGTCGCGACCGGCCCGGCACCGATGAGTACGGCGACGACGGCCAGGGCGGCCAGGGGCCTGCGGGGTCCACGGTTCACGTGAGGAGAGTGGACCAGGCGAGCGGCTGTGTCTCGCGATTCGAGCATCTCGGGTGAAGAAGAGGCCCCGTCGGGCGGTTCCTACTTGCGGCCGAAGACCTGGGCGGCGTACCAGGTGCCGTCGTCGCTCTTGCTGGCACCGACACCCAGCAGCCGGAAGCGGCCGTCGAGGATGTTGGCGCGGTGGCCCGGGGACCCCATCCAGCCCTTCACCACGGCCTTGCCGCTGGAGTAGCCGTAGGCGACGTTCTCGGCGACCCGGCTCAGGTCGCACTTCTCCAGCACCGGACCGAGGTCCTGGTGGAACATCCGCTCCTGGTCCGCCATCCGGCGGGCCTGCCGGTCGGCGAAGCGCTGCACGCACCTCTGCTTGCGCAGCCCCACCAGGTCGCGCTTGGTGCGCTGCACGTTGGTCTTCTTGTGCACCGACTTCTCGTACGCAGCCGCGCCGGCGGCGTGGGCGGTGGTGGGGGCGGCGACGCCTCCGACGACGGTCAGGAGCACGACGAGCAGGGCGGCGAGGGGGGATCGCATACCCGGGAGGGTACGGGCTGCTAGGCCGCCGGCACCCGTTCGCGACGCTCGAGCAGGTCCATCGCCGGGCCGACCAGCACGCCGTGCACCAGCACCGAGGCCACGACCGTGAAGCCGACGGTCGACCACAGCCAGCTCTGCCCGAAGTCGTCGACCTCACCGGCGGCGTAGGCCAGGTAGAACAGCGAGCCGACGCCGCGGACCCCGAAGAACGCCGCGGTGAGCCGCTCGGCCCGGGTCAGTCCGCCCCGCTCCCCCGGCGGCACCGGCCGCACGCTCAGGGCCAGGTAGCCGGCCAGCGGCCGCACCACCAGGATCAGGCCCAGACCGATCGCGACCCCGCGCCAGTCGAGGGCCTCGAGCAGCCCGCGGGTCAGGGCGATGCCGAGCACCAGCAGCACGAAGAGGGTCAGCAGCCGCTCGAGCCGCTCGACCACCTCGTGCATCGCGCGGTGGTAGTCGTGGCGGCGCTCGGAGGCCCGGAAGGTCATCGCGCAGGCGAAGACGGCCAGGAAGCCGTAGCCGCCGAGCACCTCCGCCGCGCCGTACGACGCCGTCAGCGCGGCCACCGCGAGCAGCGGCTCGCCGCGGTCGGCGATGCGCAGCGTGGGGCTGACCGCACGGAAGGCGAAGCGGGCCAGCACGTGGCCCACCGCGACGCCGGCGAGCACCCCGATGGCGGTCTTGCCGAGCAGGTACCACCCGACCCACTCCAGCGCCGTGGCGCCGAGCGCGCCGCCGCCGGCGACGAGGACCGCGAGGTAGACGAAGGGGAAGGCCAGCCCGTCGTTGAGACCGGCCTCGGCCGTCAGCGCGAAGCGGACCTCGTCGTCCTCGTCGATCGGTGCGCAGTCGTCGGCCTCCTCGCCGACCACCTTCCTGGTCGCGGGCCCGCCGACCTGCACGTCGGAGGCGAGCACGGGGTCGGTGGGCGCCAGCACCGCACCGAGCAGGATCGCCACCGCGGGGGCCAGCCCGGCCCACCAGCCCAGCAGCGCCACCCCGGCGATCGAGAGCGGCATGGCGATGCCGAGCAGCCGCCAGGTCGGCGACCAGGCCCGGCGCGACGCCTTCTGGCGCGGGTCGAGGGGCCGGTCGAGCGCCAGGCCGACGCCCATCAGGGCGATCAGCACGGTGAGCTCGGTGATGTGCTCGATCGCGGCCCGGTTGTCCTGCGGGCTCAGCGGCAGGTCGTCGGGCAGCGGGGTGGCGCCCAGCAGCATGCCCAGGCCCACGAGGACCATCGGTGAGGTGAGCGGCAGCCGGCCCAGCGCGCTGGGCAGCACGATGGCCAGCAGCAGGCTGGCGCCGGCCACGAGGTAGACGAGGTCGGCTGTCACGCGCTCGAAACTACCGCGACCGACCGGGTGGTGTCGGGCGCGGCGGTGCGGGGCCGGGTCCGTGCGATCGCAAAGTTAAGGTGCGGTCCGTGACGACCACGACCCGCCCGGCGCCGACGTCCGCGCCGGCGCCCCGGCCGACGGCCGCCCCGCTCGCCTACCGCCCGCAGCTCGACGGCATCCGCACCGTCGCGGTGATGCTGGTGCTGCTCTTCCACGCCGAGCTGCCCGGCTTCGCCAACGGCTTCCTGGGCCTGGACCTCTTCTTCGTGCTGTCCGGCTTCCTGGTCACCACCGTGGTGCTGCACGGCGCGAGCGCCAGCGGCGAGCTGCGGCTGGGGGCGTTCTTCGCGCGTCGCGCCCGTCGGCTGCTGCCGGCCGCCGTCGTCACCGTCCTCGGCACGTGCGCCCTCTTCGTGCTGCTCGCCTCGAAGCCCGAGCGCCTCGAGCTCGTCTCGCAGGCCCGCTCGGCGCTGCTGTACGTCGCCAACTGGCAGTTCATCCTCGACGGCGCCGACTACTTCGCCCGCGACGTGCAGGAGTCGCCGTTCCTGCACTTCTGGTCGCTCTCGGTGGAGGAGCAGTTCTACGTGCTGCTCCCCCTGGTGCTGCTGGTGTGGTGGCGCTGGGGCCGTCGCAACGAGGTCGTGCTGCTCGGCGTGCTGGTCGGCCTGGTGGTCGCCTCGGCCGTCAACCAGCTCGTCTGGGCCCAGGTCAACCCCTCGTGGGCGTACTACGCCACCGACGCCCGGCTCTACCAGCTGATGACCGGTGCGGCGCTCGCCGTGCTGCTGCGGCTGCGCGCGGCGCGCGGTGCGGACGAGGGCCACCACCGCCCGGGGCGCGGCGCTGCTGGCCACCGCCGGGGCCATCGGTGTCGCGGTCGTGGCCTCCGAGCTGCTCGCGATGGCCGCCACCACCCGCAACCTGGTGGCCACCCCGCTGCTGGCGGCCCTGGTGGTGGGCGTCTACCTCGCCCCGGGCGCCTGGCTCTCCCGGCTGCTGTCGCTGCCCACGCTGACCTACCTGGGCCGGATCTCCTACGGCATCTACCTGTGGCACTGGCCGATGCTGCTGGCGGTCGGCCGGGTGGTCGAGGTGGGCCCCGCCCTCACGGCCGCGGTCGGGACGGTGCTGTCGGTGGGCCTGGCCTCGATGTCCTACCACCTGCTGGAGCACCCCGTACGGCGCGCGCGCTCGCTCGACGGCTGGTGGTGGCCCACCGTCGCCGGTGGCCTGGCCGTCAGTCTTGCGGCCGCGCTCCTGGTGGCGCCCGCGCTGCTGCGGAGCGACAGGACCCCGATCGCGACCGCCTCGGCCGCCACCACCCGGGTCGACGAGTCCCTGACCAACCGCCGCCTGGGCCGGCCGGTGCCGCCCATCGACTACGCCGAGGTGGCGGAGGACAAGGGGCCCGAGGGTGTCTACTGCACCCCCGACGCCCCCGAGGACTGCCTCGTGGTCGACGGTCCCGGTCAGCACGTCGTCCTCGTCGGCGACAGCCACGCCCAGATGCTCACGCCCGCCTTCGAGGCGCTGGCCGAGGAGAAGGGCCTGCGGCTCTCGGTCAGCATCGTGACGGGGTGCCCGTGGCAGGACGGCCTCCTCAACACCCGCAACCCCACCGCAGTGCAGGAGGCCTGCACGACAGCACGGGAGGACTTCTACACCGAGACCCTGCCCCGCATGGACGCCGACGCCGTTGTCCTGGTGCACCTGCCCCGCAGCGACCGGACCTGGGAGGGCAAGATCCGCTCCCGCGAGGGCGAGCAGCTGCCGCTGGCCCGCATGCAGCTCGACGGCGTACGCCGCACGGTCGACCTCGTGGAGGCCGCCGGCGCCAGCGCCGTGATGGTGCGCAGCATCATCGGCACCGGCGGGTTCGACCTCGGCGGGTTCGACCCCCTCGACTGCCTGGCCCGGGCCCGGGTGCTGGGCGACTGCGTCGTCACGGTGCCGCTGGGGCGTCCGCTGGCCGACGGGATGTACGACACGGCCGCGATCGACACCGAGTCCGCCGGGGTGGTCGACCTCAACCCGGTCATCTGCCCCGACGCGCCGGTCTGCCTGCCGGTCGTCGACGGCACCGTCGTGTGGTTCAACCCCACCCACGTGACCGCGACCTACCTCGTCGAGCAGCGCGAGCAGATCTGGACGGCGCTCACCGGCACCGGGCTGCTCTGAGCCCGGTGCCGGTGAGGGTGCCGGCGTCCGCTCGGTGGCTCAGAAGCCGCCGAAGAGCGTGCCGAGGGTGATCACGGTGACGAGCGCGACGACCGGGATCGCCACGGCCACCACGAAGATGTCCTTGTAGGACTGGCGGTGGGTCAGGCCGCAGATGGCCAGGACCGTGACGACCGCGCCGTTGTGGGGCAGGGCGTCGAAGCCGCCAGCGGCCAGCACCGTGACGCGGTGCATCAGCTCGAGGCTGATGCCCTGGGCGTCGGCCAGCCCGCGGAACTGCTCGCCCAGCGTCTGCAGGGCGATGCTCATGCCGCCCGAGGCCGAGCCGGTGATGCCGGCCAGGACGTTGACCGCGACGGCCAGCGAGATGACCGGGTTGCCGGAGATGCCCAGCACCGAGTCGCGCACGGTGCGGAAGGCGGGCAGCGAGGCGATGACGGCGCCGTACCCGACCTCGCTGGCGGTGTTGAAGATCGGCAGGAAGGAGCCCATGGTGCCGGTGTTGACCGACTCCTTGACGTCGCCGAAGCGGTTGAGGTTGAAGGCGACGACGACCAGCGTCGAGACGACCAGGGCCACCACGATGGCCCAGATGCCGCCGACGGTGTCGATGTCGGTGTTGCCGTAGGCGTCGCCGGCCAGGTAGTCGGTGTCCATGGCCGGGAAGACCCAGGTGACCAGCACGTAGTTGAGCGCGATGACCACGAAGATCGGCAGGAACGCGACGAGCACGCTGGGTCGCGGCAGGGTCGACTGGTCGGTGGCGACCGGCTCCCCGGTCGCGGCGGTGGCCGTCGCGGTGCCGGCACCCTCGGGGGCGGTGCCGGTCGCGGTGCCGCCCGAGGTGCCGGTCGAGGTGCTGCCCCGCTCGTCGCGGTCGGTGCCCTTGCCGGTGACGCGGGCCAGCAGACCGGGACCCTTGGGTGCCTCGGCGGGCAGGTAGGTCTCGCCGGCGGCGGTGAGCTTCTTGGCGCGGTACATCAGCCAGGCCGTGCCGCCGCCGAACATCATGATGGCGGCGATGATGCCCAGCCCGGGGGCGGCGAAGGCGTTGGTGCCGAAGAACGGGGCCGGGATGGCGTTCTGGATCTGCGGGGTGCCGGGCAGGGCGGTCATCGTGAACGTGAACGAGCCGAGCGCGATGGTCGCGGGGATCAGCCGCTTGGGCACCCCGGCCTCGCGGAAGAGCGCGGCCGCGATCGGGAAGACCGCGAAGGCCACCACGAACAGCGAGACCCCGCCGTACGTGAGGATGCCGCAGGCCAGCACGATCGCGAGGATCGCCTTCGTGTCGCCGAGCTTCTCGACGATGAAGTAGGCGATCGCGCGCGCCGAGCCGCTGTCGTCCATCAGCTTGCCGAAGAGGGCGCCGAGCAGGAACAGCGGGAAGTAGGTGATGAGGTAGTTGCCCAGTGCCGGCATGAACACCTGGGTGTAGGTGGCCAGCATGGGCAGCCCGCCCGCGAACGCGGTGGCGAGGAGCGCCATCAGCGGGGCCAGGATGATCACGTTGACGCCGCGGTAGGCGAAGAAGATCAACAGGGCCAGCGACAGGATGATTCCGAAGAGCCCGATCATGGGCGGGGTTCCTTCCGTTCAGGGCGACCGCCGTCGCGGGGTGTGACGGCGGTCTCGTGCATCAGGGTGACGCTACGCACGCTCTGGCCGGAGAGGTATGTGCCCGGCTCACACAGAAGTGCCGGTGGGTTGTGACCTGACTAGACAGGTGTGATCAAGCGCCCGTCGGGCTGGGGGGATCGGCCTCCGGAAGCCCAGGCTGCCTGGTTCCACTTGTACGGACTTGTCCGGGATGTCCGGACGTCGCTCCTCCAGGGTTCCGTGGCGCTTTGGGTGGTCCCACGCGGACGCCAGCAGGGCGCCCCTGACCGCCCCGAGGACCCTTTCGTGAGCTTTGCTGAGCAGCACCTGGACATGTTGGTGGCGCTGCGCGCCATCTCGCTGCCCACCTATGTCGACCTGATGCGACGCTGCCACGAGCCGGCGTCCTTCAAGCCCGCCACCACTCTGGTCGCCGAGCGGTCGCAGGCAGACGGCTCGGGCCTGCCCGACCTCACCACGCTGCTCGGCTCCCCCGGGTACCGCGACTTCCTCGCGGACGTCTCGCACCTGGCCCCGCAGCACGTGCCGGTCGTCCAGCAGCTGCTCGAGACCAAGGAGTACGGGCAACGCCTGGCCCGGACCAAGGCCTCGTCCTTGCAGGAGTACCTCGACGAGCTGCGGGTCGTCTCGCCCGAGGAGATCAGCCGCGCGCTGGTCACGGGCACCATCGTGAACGCCGTCGACGAGCACGGGGACCCGTTGCCGGTGCGCAGCGACGAGGACGTCAGCGGTGCCTTCCTGGAGACCCCCACCGCCACGGCGTACATCGACGCGGAGGTCCTGCGCAGCGTGCTCGCCGACTTCGCGACGGGAGCCAGCGGCCAGGTGGCCAACCCCCAGGGTCTGAGGCTGCGTGAGGTCGTGATCGGCGGAGAGCTCAACCTGAACTGGTTGCGACTCGACTTCCCGCTCGGCTTCGAGGGCTGCGACTTCCACCACTGGGTGAGCGCGAACCACCTGGTGGTGCCGTGGCTGTCCTTCGACTCGTGCGACTTCACCCCCGTCGGGCAGGCGTTCCACCGCGAGCGGGGGGCACTCAACGCCTCCTCGATCGAAGTCGCGTCGAGCCTGCGCTTCTGGGGATGTCGAGGCCTCGGACAGCTGTTCATCCCCGACGCGGTGATCGGCGAGTTCTCACCGGCCAACCCGGAGGCGTCCTCCTCCTCGACTGCGACGACGTTCCGGACGGTGATCGACGGCGCCCGCTTCGGGAAGCTCTGGATCCCGCCGGACGAGGGCGCCATCCCGTTCGAGGTGAGCAGGTCCGTCAGGATCGGCAGCGTGGGTCTCGCCGACGTCGAGGACACCCCGGGCAAGAAGTCCGACGCGGCGGCCGCCCGTCGCCTCCACGACTGGCTCACGGCATCGTCCGCCTCGTTGCCGGAGGAGGTCTGGAACCAGCTCGAGCAGGCGTTGCGCCGGTCCGGGAGGGCGCGTGCCGCGACGGAGTTCGGTGTGCTGGGGGCCAAGGCACGCACCCGGCACGAGCCATGGGGGTGGGCTGAGCGGTTGGTGCTGGGGCCCACCGTCCGCTACTTCTACAGCAACGTCCGGGCGCTGTGGTGGCTGCTGGGTCTGCTGGTCGTCGCCGTTGTGGTGACCTTCTCCTTCGCCCACCAGTTCGTCCAGTCACCGTTGGCCAACCCGTCCACGCTTCCCGACGGGTGGTGGGAGTCCTTCATGGACAGGGGCGCGTGGTCGCTGCTGTACGCCACGGACACGGTGCTGTCCCCGATCTCCCTGGGACAGGCCCAGACGGTGTGGCCCGAGTCCCCGTGGCTGACCCTCGCCCTGGCCTTCGTCAAAGGACTGAGCCTGCTGCTGCTGGGCCTGCTGGTCGTGGGTGTCACCGGGCTGGCCGAGAAGCGCGGCACGGCGGACGGCTCCGTCCCGTGACGCGCCCGACGCCCGACGACGAGCAGGACGCCGCCCTGATCCTGGGCATGGTCCACCTGCTCGTGGGGCGCCCCGACCTGAACCGGACCAAGATCATCCGTGACGACATCGACTACATCTGGGCCAAGCCGCGGGAGACGCAGCAGGGCCACCGCAGGCGGTCGGCCGGCGCCTGGTGGTCGCCGGATGCGATGCGGCTCAAGGACCAGCCGCGGACCAGGGCGGAGGACGGCAGCGTCGTCGGCACGACCGGCGAGCACGTGGTGCCGATGCGGGTGGTGAGCAAGCACCTGCTCGAGCTCGCGGAGTCGGGCCGGCTGACCGACACCACCGTGCTCCTGCGGCTCCTGCGCCTGCCCATGGCCGTCGTCACCGTGGAGGAGGACCACCGGCTGCGTCGACAGGACATGCCGCCTGGGTGGACCTTCGCCGCCGCCGAGGCCGACTGGGACGTCCTGGTCTGGGCTCGGTACGCCGAGGCCGAGCTCCCGATCGAGCACTTCCGACGGCTGGAGGAAGGCAGCGAGGCCCTCGTCTGACGGCTGCCGCCAGGGCCGGGCTCACCGCTCGACGTCGGAGACGGCCGACCCCTCGGCCGAGACCGCGGGCGCTTCGGGGGCGCCGGGCATGCTCAGCGGCAGGTCGAGCGGGGCGCTGAGGCGCACCTGCACCGACGAGCGGGCCTGGTCGACGACGACCACGAACCGCAGACCGGGGTACTCCTCGTGAGCACCGACGCTGCGCAGGTAGTCGGCCACCCCGGCCCGGGCGACCCCGGCGTCGAGGGCGAGCTGGTCCTGCGGCACGCCCTCGGTGTACGTCGACGCCCCGGTCGCGCCCGCGTCGGCGCCGTACAGCGCGGCGCCGTCGGCCAGGGTGCTGAGCCCGGAGCGCTGCAGGTAGGCGGCGCTGACATCGACCACCACCGCCACCCCCAGCGCGAGCACGAAGGCGAACCCGACGATCAGCACGCTGACCTGGCCCCGCTCGTCGCGCCGGCTCGTGGGTCGGGGCCTCATCGGGTGATCTCCTGGTACTGCCCGATCGGGACGGTGTGGCTGGAGGCCAGCGCGAAGCTGGGTGCTCCCCCGCCGAGCACGTCGGGCATCAAGGGCAGCTCGACCTTCGAGTCGACACGCACCGTGATGACCGCGGTCCCGGAGTGGCAGTCGGCCAGCTCGCCGCAGCGCACGTCCACGGTGACGGGGACGTCGTCGAGGCCCTGGTCGGCCAGCGCCTGCCGGGCCGCTGCCCTCGCGCGGTCGTGGCCGCTGGCGTCGTCGGGGGCCAGGGCGTAGGCCCGCGCCGCCGACCGGGCTGCCGACTCCACGCCGAAGGCACCGCGCTGGACCTCGAAGACGCTGACGACGATCCACAGCATCGGCACCAGGAGCAGGACGCCCAGCCAGACCAGCTCGACCAGGGCGCTGCCGGTCTCGTCGCGGTACCGCCGACCCACCGGCCGCCGGCTCACTGCTCCTCCTCGACCGCGTGGCCGGCGACCTCGATGCCCACCCCCGGGCCTCCCAGGCCCAGCGCGGGCACGGTCGCCCGCACGGTGACCACGACGGTGGGTGCGCCGTCGACCAGCACGGTGCGGGCGGTGACGTCCTGGGCGAAGCGGCCCGAGACTGCGCCGTCGATCTGACTGCGGGTGCGCGCGATCCCGTCGCCCTCGCCGCGACCGGCCGTGGCGGCGTACCGGGCGCCCTCGGAGGCGGCCGAGGCCAGGGTGTTGCGCACCAGCAGCACCAACGAGACCTGCAGGATGCCCAGCACCAGCGGCACGAGCACGACCAGCACCAGGACGAAGTCGACGATGGCCGCGCCGCGGCAGCTGCGCCGACGCAGCAGCGGCACTACTTCACCTTGTTGAGCGCGTTGCGCAGCATCTGCCCCAGCTCGTCCTGGGCGATCGAGCCGATCGCGACCACGATGCCGGCCGACATCACGGTCACCAGCACCCACCCGGGCACGTCGCCGCGCTCGTCGCGGCGCGGGCCGCTGCGGTGGGCGGGTGCCACCAGGGCGAGCCAGAGCAGCACCAGTCGGTGCGCGAGGAGGGATGTCATGTGGGTGTCCTTTCCCGAGAGGGTCATGGGGTCGTCAGGTCGAGCCCGACGACGCCGGGCCAGAAGGCGAAGATGATGGTCACGGGCAGCACCAGGAACACGACGGGCACCATCATCAGCACCTCGCGCCGGGCCGCCGACTCGATGAGCTCGCGCCGGCCGGCCTCGCGGACGTCGGCGGCCTGGGCGTGCAGCACGTCGGCCAGCGGGGTGCCGCGCTCGACGGCGGTGGCGATGCCCTGCGCGAAGCGGGAGACCAGCGGCAGGCCGCTGGTGGCGGCCAGGGTGTCGAAGGCGGAGCCGACCGGCTCACCGGTGCGCACCTGCGCGAGCACCCGGGCCAGGTCGGCCGACAGCTCGCCGCCGGAGCGGCTCACCACGCGGTCGAGCGCGCCGACCGGGCTCTCCCCGGCGGCCACCGCCAGCGCGAGCAGCTCGGCGACGGTCGGGAACTCGGCGAGGATGCGGCGCTCGCGGGTGCGGACCTGGGCCGAGAGGTGGTTGTCGCGGGCGAGCACACCGACCACGAAGGCGATGGCGCACACCAGCGCCGAGCTCACCACCGCTCCCGGGTCGCCCAGGGTGCGCAGCAGCCCCCAGGCCGCCGCCAGCGAGAACGCCACCAGCCCCCACTGGACCTGCTCGACGCGGAACTCGTGCACGCTCCTGTCGATGCCGGCCCGCGCCAGCCGCCGGCGCACCGAGGTCGCGCCACCCAGCACCCGCTCCACGCTCTGGGCCAGGGAGCGCAGCACCGGTCCGAAGACGGCGACCACCACCGACGACCCGCCCTCGAGCTTCGGCCCCGCGGCCGGGCGCCCCGCCTGCGGCAGGTCCCGCAGGTAGGGCAGCACCCGGTCGGCCAGCTGCGGGCGGCGTACGACGCGCAGCCGCGCCGCGACCAGCAGCAGCCCGGCGGCGGTCGTGGCCCCCAGCAGGGCACCCCACATCGTCAGGCTCACGACAGGATCCGCCTCTCGGTGGGCAGCCGGCCGATGCGCATCATCAGGCGGTAGGCCAGCACGCACAGCCCGGCCCCGACGGCGAGCACCACGACCCCGGCCGGTGAGGCGTAGCGGCGGATCACGTCGCTCTGCAACGACATCAGCAGCAGCACCACCCACGGCGCCGCGACCGCGAGGCGGGCCCCGTTGACCGTCCAGGCCTGCCGCGACTCGAGCTCGGAGCGGGTGCGGGCGTCCTCGCGCAGGTAGCCCGACAGGTTGCGCAGCAGCCGGCCCAGCTCGCCGCCGCCGACCTCGCGGGCCACCCGCAGGCCCTCGACGACACGGTCGCCGACCGGGTCGGCCAGGCGGTCCTTGAGGCGGTCGAGGCTCTCGCCGAACCGGCCGGTGACCTGGTAGTCGAGGGCGAAACCGGTGAACGCCTCGCGCAGCGGCTCCGGCCCCCGGGTGCCCAGCGCCGAGAGCGCGTCGGGCAGCGACATGCCGGCGCGCACCGCGGAGGACAGGTTGTCGACCGCCTCGGGCCACACCTCGGCGAACTCGCGCAGCCGCCGCCGCGCCCGGGCCGCGACCACCGTCACTGGCAGGTAGGCCGCCAGCACCCCGAAGACGACCGCGACCGGCGGGGTCCGGGAGACCAGCTGCACCAGCAGCGCGGCCCCGACACCCGCAACCGCGCACATCAGCACGAAGGACGTCGAGGACACGCCCCGCAGCCCCGCGGAGCCCAGCAGCCGTTCCAGCCGCCCCGGTCCGGTCGAGGTCGCGCGAGGTCGCCGCGGCATAGTGAAGGCCGACCAGATGAGCAGCAGCCCGACCCCCACCCCGAGACCCACCAGCGCGCCCACGCTCAGACCTCCTGCTCCGCGCCCACCGCGAGCAGGCGGCGTACGTCGATGCCGTGACGCTCGTAGAGCTCGGTGCGCGGCGGCATCCCCTGCGCGCGGCGCAGCTCGCCCTGGGTACGCCGGAAGATCGGCTCGACCTCGATGATGTCGTTCTCGGTGCGCCCCGGCACCGCCACGATCTCCTCTACGTGCCGCCGACCCCGGTGGTCGAGACCCAGATGAACCACCAGGTCGACCGACGAGGCGACGGTCGGCACCACGAAGCGCGAGCCGATGTTCTCACCCGCCAGCAGCGGCAGCGTGCACATCTTCACCAGCGCCTCGCGCGCGGAGTTGGCGTGCAGGGTGCACATGCCAGGCAGCCCGGAGTTCAGCGCCAGCACCAGGTCGAGGCACTCCTCGGCCCGCACCTCCCCCACGATCACCCGGCTCGGCCGCATCCGCAGCGTCTCCTTGACCAGGTCGCGCAGCCGGATCTCTCCGGTGCCCTCCAACCCGGCCTGGCGGGTCTGCAGCGGCACCCAGTCGGGGTGCGGGAAGCGCAGCTCGAAGACCTCCTCGGCCGAGATCACCCGCTCGCTGCCGGGGATCGCGGCCGCCAGGCAGTTCAGCATCGTCGTCTTGCCGGCCTGGGTGCCGCCGGAGACCAGGATGTTGAGCCCGGCCCGCACCGAGGCCTGCAGGAACTCCGCGGCCTGCGGGGTCAGGCTGCCCAGCTCGACCAGGTCGCCCAGCCGGGCCGCGCGCAGCACGAACTTGCGGATGTTCACGGCGGAGAAGCCACGGCTGATCCCCTCGAGGACCACGTGCAGCCGGTGTCCCTCGGGCAGCATCGCGTCGACGAAGGGGCGGCTCATGTCGACGCGCCGCCCGCTGGACTTGAGCATCCGCTCCACCAGCTCGGCGACCTGTGCCTGGGTGAGCATCAGGTTGGTCAGCTCGTGGCGCCCGTTGCGGGCCACGAAGACCCGGCTCGGGTCGTTGATCCACACCTCCTCGACGCTCGGGTCGTCCAGCAGCGGCTGCAACGCCCCGAAGCCCGAGACCCGCGCGACCAGCTCGTCGACCATCGCCTCGAGGTCGCCGACCGGCGCCACC
The DNA here is from genome assembly GCF_013466785.1 of Nocardioides marinisabuli. NCBI lineage: Bacteria > Bacillati > Actinomycetota > Actinomycetes > Propionibacteriales > Nocardioidaceae > Nocardioides > Nocardioides marinisabuli. The sequence goes on along the minus strand of NZ_CP059163.1, from coordinate 2,649,268 downwards.
GCCCCGGTCAGGCTCCTGTCGTCGTGCGCCCGCACCAGCGCCTCAGCCAGGCGGCGTACGACGCCCGGGTCGCGCTGGGGGTCGACGCCCTCGCGTCGCACCGCCTCGCGCAGCGCGTGGTCGAGCTGCTCGAGCGTCTCGGAGTGACCGGGCAGCCGGGAGGGAGCCGACGCCCGGCGGGCGTCGGCGTGGGTCATCGCCATGGAGGCTCCCTCCGAGTAGGGATCCGAGAGGTGGGAGTGCGTCGTCGCTGACGCTACGCAGTCCTTTACCTACCCGGGAAGTGGCACTCCTTAACCTGTGGAGAACCTCCCGCCCCGCCGACCCGGCGCAGATCTCGCGCCGAGCCGGCGCGTGCCTGCGCTCCAGCCTGTTCGGAATCGTCCGGGATCACCCGGTCCGGCCCCAGCGGCGGCTGCTGCTCACCACGATGGGGCTCCCCCGACCCCAAGGAGCCTGCATGTCCCCCGCACGTCTCACCCGCCTGGCCGGCGTGGCCACGTCCCTGACCCTGCTCGCCGGCGGCCTCAGCCTGGCCCCGGCCCAGGCCGCCGGACCAGCGGCCGGCACGCCCGCCGTGTCGTCGACCGAGGACCGGGCCCGCACCAAGCCGTTGCGGATCAAGTCGCCCGGGGTCTCCTGCGAGTGCGGCGGCGCCGGCTACCTCTGGGGCTGGTACGTCGTGGGCATGCGGTTCACGGGCGTGAAGAAAGGCCACACCTACCGGGCGTTCATCAAGGGCGGCGCTGAGGCCACCGCGACGCAGTCCTACGGGACCGCCATCTTCTCCCGGGCCGACCACGACTTCGAGTACGGCGAGACCTACAAGTTCGTCGTCAAGGAGTACAAGCGCAAGAAGCTGGTGCGCACGAGCAAGGCGAAGAAGTACACGATCCCCACCCCGGTGGCCCACCCGGACATGGCGCGGCTGGAGACGATCGAGGCCGACGGCAAGGACTACCTGGTCGCCGGGCGCACCTACTCGGTCGCCTACGAGGGCGAGTGGCAGGACGGCATCCAGTTCGCCAAGGGCGTCGACCGCTACCTCAACGAGGACGGCGGCTTCGGCTGGTACGAGGAGGAGGGCTACCCGCTGCCCTGGGTCGAGCACGCTCCCGATGCCGCACTCACGCTGGCTCCGACCGAGGAGCACCTCGGACAGCAGTGGAACATCTACGTCGTCGGGTCCGTCCCGGCACCGAAGGACGTGCCGCGCAAGGGCATCGAGGCCGGCGACCCGGTACGGGGGTCCGAGTGGGGCCACCACTGGTTCGTCTCCATCATCTCCGAGGAGGAGGCCGCCCAGCTCGAGCAGTAACCGGTCGGCGCGGGACCGGGGCCGGGTCAGTCGCGGGCGAGCCGCTCGAGCAGCTCCCCCGACTGCTTGACCCCGGTCAGCGCGGCGGGGTGCACGTCCTCGCCGCGGCGCAGCACCGTGAACCGCCCGTCGGGCTCGACGACCGCGACCGCCACCTCCTGCGGTGAGCGGACGCCGGCGGCGCGCAGCTCGCTCCACAGGCCGGTCTCGTCGAGGCCGAGCCGGGTCAGCTCGTGGCGCTGCACCTGCCCGGCCACCATCACCGCGACCGCCCGGTGCCGCCGACGCGCCACCATCCGCTCGCTGCGACGTACCCGCCCGGCGACGCCCTCGACCGCCAGCAACGTCGCCAGCGCCAGCAGGCCACCGCTGAGCGTCGGCACCTGGCCGAGGATCGAGCGACCCACGATCGCGCCGAGCACCGTGACGACGGCGAGATCGAGGCTCGAGGGCGAGGCGTGGAGCCGCTGACCCGCGTGCGAGAGCAGGGCCGTGATCGCCAGGTAGAGCACGATCGTGGAGACCACGATCGCCACAGCGCCGAGTAGAGGCAGGCCGAGGTAGAAGCCGAGGTCGTCCATCGACCCATCGTGGCCCATCACCACCGCCCGCGTGCCGGGGCCACCGACCGGGGGAGATCCGCGCCGGGTCAGCGCGACATTTGCGCCGGGTCAGCGCGACATTTGCGCCTGGTCAGCGTGGGGCGGGGGCGGCGGGGGCCGGGTGGGGGGTCTCCTTCGAGACGCTGCCCAGGAAGACCAGCACCATGATGAGCACCACCAGGTTGACCAGCCCCGCCATCAGCGCCAGCACCGCGAGCGCCATGCTGCCCAGCGAGCCCAGGGCGAGGGCGCCGAAGGCCAGCGCCGCCACGACGTACGTCGTGCGCAGCGAGCGGGCGCCGGCGCTGCGGGTCGGCACCACGGCCATCACGCCGGTCAGCACGGCCACCACCACGACCAGGTCGACGATCCCGGTGGCGGTGTCGAGGGGCAGCTCGACCTCGCGGAGCCCCGCGAGCCCGGGCCACAGCGGCACCGAGAGGGCGGCCCCGACCCAGGCGGCGACGACGCCGACGCCGAACCCGGGGTGCAGGTGGGCGAGGCGACCCAGCGCCACCGCGACGAGGACCCAGCCGACGGGGTCGGGCAGGAGGTCGGGCGCCACCTCCCCGTCGCCGATGCGCAGGTCGCCCACCACGAGCAGCAGGCCGACGACGACGGTGCGGAGCGGGTTCACGCGCCCAGGCTAGGCCGCCGTCGCCGCGACGCCCTCAGCAGGCCGTGACCTTGCGGTAGACGCCCTCGCCCGTCCGGCGCACCGCCGTCACGGTCGCGTCGCCCTGGCCCAGGTAGTCCTGGCTGCCGAGGGCGTAGAAGGGGTTGTAGGGGTCGTTGCCGTAGCTGACCGCGCGCCCCGCGTCCTCGTGGGTGGCGTTGCTGGTGGTCCAGCAGTCCACCGCAGGCGGCGGCGTGGTCGCCGTGGGTGTCGGGGTCGGGGTCGGGGTCGGGGTGGGGGTCGGCGTAGGGGTCGGCGTCGGGGTGCCCGTCGTGCCGCTCACCCGGCGGTTGTTCGCGAAGAAGAACGAGGTGACGTAGCGCGGGTAGTCGATGCTGGTGGCCTTGATGTAGCGCCCGCCCGGGCCGCCGCCGGCCGGCCAGTTGTGGCCCAGGCCGGTGTTGGTGAGCAGCGAGACCCGGGGCCCCTCGGCGTCGGACCAGACCGTGCCGCTGCCGGCGGTGCTGGTGCCCGGCAGCGTCGACATCGCGACCGGCGAGGTCGCGGTGGCGTCGTACAGCCCGGCCATCACCTCGGCGTTGAGCAGGTTGTAGCCCGTGGCGACGGTGTAGTCGTCGTTGCCGTGGATGACCGAGGTGAGCTGGGTGTCGAAGCCGGCGGTGTGGCTGTCGGCGAAGCGGGTGCAGGTCGAGGTCGCGGCCGACTTCGTGGTGGAGACCGTCGAGATCTGAGAGGAGGTGGTGCCGACCGTGGGGCCGGCGTTGATCCCGATGCCGGCGAAGACGTCGGGGGCCAGGCAGCCCATCACCATCGTCTCGCCGCCGCCCGAGGAGAGACCGGAGAGGTAGACCTGGTCGGCGTCGAGACCCAGCGTGGTCCGGCCGAGCAGGGTCTCGACGAGCGCCAGCAGGTTGTCGTCGTGGCGCGCCGGGGCGCTGCGGCTGTGGTTGCCGTCGTAGTAGTCCCAGCACCCCGCGATCACGCCGCCGCCGGGCGCGGCCGGCACGGCCACCACCATGCCGTAGTCGTCGGCGGTGGCCTGCCAGTTGCCGGCGGTCTGCAGGTCGGTGTTGGTCTGCACGCAGCCGTGCAGGTTGACCATCAGCGCCCGGCCGTCGGCGATCGCGGGCGCGGTGGTCGGCACGTAGAGACGCACGTTCATCCCGGCGATGGTCTCGCTGGTCCAGCTGCCGGCGGCCCGGGCGCTGGTGGTGGCCCCGGGTGCCAGCGCCAGCGCGACCGCGGTGAGCACCACCGCGAGCACGCCGGCCAGCGCGGCCGGGACGCCCCGGCGCCGCGCCGCGGCTGTGCTGGTGGGCAGGGACGGGGTCGGTACGTCGTTCATGGTGCTCCTCCGAGTAGGGCCAGGCATGACGTGCAGGTGTGGAACAGGTGTGGAACAGGTGGTGCGGGTCGGCTCAGGCGTGCAGGTCTCGTACGGCGGCGACGACGGCCTCGGCCCCGCGCGGGGCCAGCACGATCGTGTAGTGGTTGACGTCGTCGACCTCGACGTCGCGCAGGTGCGGCACCAGCGCGCGCGCCCGCTCGGCCGCGTCGGGGGCGTAGAGCGCCTGCGGCTCGTCCATCAGCCCGCGCGGGGCGCGCAGGAAGACGGTGGGCAGCGTGAGCGAGCGCATCGCCTGCTCGTAGGTCGGCCCGCCGAAGAGCTGCGCGGCGTCGGCGGCCACGGCGGCCACCGCGGCCGAGGGCCTCAGTCGCGGCGCCTCGCCCTCGAGGTCGTAGTCGACGTACCCCTCGACGACGGGGCTCCAGTCGTGGGCGAAGGCGGGGTGCTCGCGCCAGAAGTCGCGGTAGGCCTCGTGGCTCTCGAAGGTCATCCGCAGCCGCTGCGCGGCCGGCCCGAGCACGTCGTCGGGGGTGGCGGTCGGCGAGGGCACGCCCCCGGCGGGCGCCGCGAGCGGCAGGCCGCCGTCGACGAGCACCAGCCCGGTGGCCCGCTCCCCCACCAGCGCGGCCAGGGTGAGCACCACGAAGGCGCCCATCGAGTGACCCACCAGCGTCACCTCGCGCACCCCGAGGTGGTCGAGCACCTGCTCGAGGTCGCGGGCGTGGCGCTCGAGGCCGTACGGCGCCGGCAGGCCCGCGCTGCGGCCGCGGCCGCGCAGGTCGGGGGCGACGACCCGGACACCGGGCATCGCCTCGGCGACCAGCGGCCAGCAGCGGTGGTGGGCGGTGATGCCGTGCACCGCGAGCACCACCGGAGCCTCGGGGTCCTCGGGCCCCCAGACGCCGCAGGTCAGCTCGCCGCCGTCGACGGGCACACGGACCGTGCGCGGGCCGGCCGGGTCGGTCGGGGCGGCGGGCCCCGAGGGGTGCCGGGTGGCGGTGGTCATCGCTGGTCTGCTCCTGGGTCGGTGGCGGGGTCGGCGGCGGGGTGGTCGGCGGGGTGGTCGGCGGGGTCGGTGGCGGGGTGGCCGGCGGCCAGGGCGCGCTCGATGAAGGCCATCACCTGCTCGAAGACGTGGTCAGGCACCGTGGCGGTGGCGCCGGGGCCCAGCGTGCGGCCGGGCTCGTCGCCCCACAGCACCCAGCGCATCCCGACCATCTCGCCGATGCCCATCAGCACCCACGCGACGACCTCGGGGTCGATCTCGCCGACGTCGCCGACCTCGCGGGCCCGCTCGAGGTTGGCGATGTAGCCCTCGACGATGCGCGTGTAGTGCAGCTTGAGCGCCCGCGGCGAGACGAACTCGGCCTCGCGCACCACGCGGTAGAGGGCGGGGTGCTCGGCGGTGAAGGCGAAGAACGCCCGGAAGCCGGCCCGCTCCCCCTCCAGCCGGGTGGTGGCCCCGGCCGAGCCCTCGCTCATGGCGTGGCGCACCCGCCGGTTGAGGTCCTCGACGAGCTCCTCGAAGACGGTGAGCTTGGAGTCGAAGTAGAGGTAGAAGGTGCCCTGGGCGACCCCGGCGCGCTCGGTGATACGGGTGATCGAGGCGTCGGCGTAGCCGTGCTCGGCGAAGACGTGCTCGGCGGCGTCGATGATCGCCTTGCGGGTCGCGGTGCCGCGCTTGGTGCTCGGCGGCTTGCGTGCGCTCTCGCTCATGCCCGGACCTCCTGCTCGCGCCACCGGTCGGCCAGCGCGCGCCGCATGATCTTGCTGCTCGAGGAGCGCGGGATCTCGGCGACCACCGCGACGTGGCGCGGCACCTTGAAGGCGGCCAGCTCGTTCGCGCAGTGCTCGCGCAGGTCCTGCTCGTCGGTGGCCACGCCGGGGCGCAGCACGACGTACGCCGCGCACACCTCGCCCCAGCGCTCGTCGGGTACCCCGACCACGGCGGCGTCGGCCACGGCGGCGTGCGCGAGCAGCACCTGCTCGACCTCGGCGGGCGCGACGCTCTCGCCGCCGGTGATGAAGATGTCCTTGATGCGGTCGACGATGCGGTAGTAGCCGTCGGCGTCGCGGGTGGCCAGGTCGCCGGTGTGCAGGCCGCGGCGCCGCTCCTGCTCGGCCCGCTCGTGCTCGGGCTCGCGGAAGTAGCCGGCGAAGACGTTGGGCCCGCGCACCACCAGCTCACCGGTGCCGGGGCCCTCGACGAGCGCGCCGGTGGCCGGGTCGACCAGCTCGACCTCGACGTGCGGGTACGGCGTGCCGGCCATGCCCACGCGCCGGGTGGCCTCCTCGGGCGGCAGGCACAGCACGTTGGGGGCGGCCTCGGTCAGCCCGTAGCCCTGGGTCAGCGCGACCCCGCGCCGGTGCCAGGTGCGCAGCAGCGGCTCGGGCATCGGTGCCCCGCCGACGATGGCGTGGCGCAGGCTGGTCAGGTCGGCGTCGGCGAAGTCGGGGTGCTCGGCGAGCATCAGGTAGGTCGCGGGCACCCCCATCGTCGTGGTGATCTGGCGCTCGGCGATCAGGTGCAGCACCCGCCCGGCGTCGAAGGTGCGCTCGAGCACCACGGTGGCGCCCATCCACCAAGCCAGCAACGGCTGCACGTTCCACCCGCCGACGTGGAACTGCGGCATCAGCGCCAGCACCACGTCGCGGCTGGTGATCTCGGCGGTGCGCGAGAGCGACAGGTTGGTCCAGAAGCAGTTGGCGTGGGTCAGCACCGCACCGCGGGCCTGCCCGGATGTGCCGGAGGTGAAGATGATCAGCAGCGGGTCGTCGTCGCCCACGGGGCGGGCCGCCCCGCCGGTCGTCGTACGCCGCTCGCCGCGGGCCCGCTCGGACCCGCCGGGAGCCGGGGCGTGCTGCTCGACGCCCTGGGTGCCCATCGCGGCCACCGGCACCGTGCCGACGACGAGGTCGAGGGTGGCGCGGGCCAGCGCCGTGAACTCCTCCTCGACCAGCAGCAGCGCGGGGTCGGCCTCCTCGACCTGGCCGGCCAGCTCGCGCGGGGAGAGCCGCCACGACAGCGGCACCAGCACCAGCCCGGCCTTCGCGCAGGCGAAGAAGAGCACCACGTGGTCGGCGCTGTTGCCGGTCAGCGTGGCCAGCCGGTCCCCGGCGGTGTAGCCGGCCGCGAGCAGCCGCTCGGCGAGGTCCTCGGCGCGCTGGTCGAGCCGGGCGTAGGTCAGCACCACCCCGCGGTCGTCGATGGCGACCCGCTCGGGGGTGGAGGTGGCCCGGTCGGTGGTCCAGCGACCCAGGGTGTGCAGGCCGTCGCGGCGCGGAGTGGTCATGGGCCATCCTCACCCGCGGCGACCGCGGGGCGCCCGGCCCGGCTGCGCGCCCCGGCCAGGCGGGCGCCGAGGCCGACCAGGCCGCCGGGCACGAAGAGCACCACGAGGATGAAGAGGGTGCCGAGGATGAACAGCGGCTCCCCCAGCGGCACGCTCAGCACGCCCGGGAGCCCCTCGACGGCGTCGGAGGCGGCCAGCGCGGTCAGCCGCTGGTCCAGCAGCGTGTAGACGATGCCGCCGACCACCGCTCCCCAGCGCGAGCCGAGCCCGCCGAGCACGACGATCACCAGGATGGTGAGGGTGAAGTCGGCGGAGGCGATCCGCGGGGTCGCGCCGCTCTGCAGCAGCAGGTAGACCATGCCGACCACGACGGCCAGCACCGAGCCGGTCACGAAGGCCAGCAGCTTGACGGCGAAGGGGCGCAGGCCCAGCACCCGCACCCGCAGCTCGTTCTCGCGGGTCGCGGCGGCGACGTGGCCGGCGCGGGAGCGCTCGAACCAGGTGACCAGCGCGAAGACGACCACGAGCAGCACCACGGCCACCCAGTAGAGGTTGCGGGTGTCGGTGACCCCGACCAGCGCGTCGGGCACGTGGGTGGTGTCGAGGCGCAGCCCCTCCTCGCCGCCGGTGACGTCGCTGTTGCGGCGGATCAGCACCGAGCCGGCCTGCGCGAAGGCCAGGGTGACCATGGCGAAGGAGATGCCGCCGACCCGCAGCCCGACCGCGCCGAGCACCAGCGCGACGACCGCGCCGGCCACCAGGGTCAGCGCCATCGCCGGCACCAGGCCCAGGTCGGTGCGGTCCAGGACGATGCCCAGGCCGTAGGCGCCGATGGCCAGGTAGAGCGCGTGCCCGAAGCTCAGCAGCCCTGCCACCCCGAAGATCACGTGGTAGGTCAGCGCCAGCGAGGCGAAGACCAGCGCCAGCGCCATCAGCTGCAGCGTGCCGGGCGTGTACGTCGCTCCCGGCAGCACGCCGGGGATGCTCAGGTTGACCAGCGGCAGCACCGCGAGCAGAGCGACGAGGCCGAGCATGCCCAGCAGCCGCAGCGGCAGGCCGGGCCCGCGGCGCGGCCCGGCGCCCGACCCGGCCGGGGCCGGGGACGCCGGGGCGTCGGCGGTCGGGGTGGGGCTGGTGCCGGTGGTGGTGTCGGTGCTCATGCGCGGGCTCCCATCAGGCCGGAGGGACGCACGAGGAGCACGGTGGCCAGCAGCAGCACGACCACCAGGTCGCCGGTCCCGGAGAGGTAGAAGTTGGCCATCTGCTGGAGCACCGCGACCACCACGGAGGCGATCGCCGCGCCGAGCAGGGAGCCCAGGCCACCGATGACGGTGACGATGAAGGCGAAGATCAGCAGCGACCCGCCGAGCTGCGGCGAGACGTAGCCGAAGTAGTGCGAGGCCAGCACCCCGCCCAGGCCGGCGGCCGCGCCGCCGATGGCGAAGACGACGGTGAAGGCGCGGCGCACGTCGATGCCCAGGGCGGTGACCATGGAGCGGTTCTCGACGCCGGCGCGGATCACCAGGCCGAAGCGGGTGAAGCGCAGGAAGGCGATGATGCCGCCGAGCACCAGCAGCGCGACGCCGATCAGCACGAACCGGTCGTTGGGCACCCGGGCGCCGAGGATCGTGGTCGTCTCGTTGAACCAGGCCGGGCCGGTGACGAAGATGGCGTCGGTGCCCCAGATGCCGTCGAAGAGCGCGACCGTGGCCAGGGCCAGGCCGACGGTGACCAGCACCTGCTCGATGTGGCGCTCGTAGAGCCGCCGGATCAGCAGCAGCTCGGTGAGCACCGCGGCCAGGGCGCCGACGCCGGCGCCGACCAGCAGCGAGAGCAGCAGCGAGCCCCACGAGTCGCCGCCGAGGCGGCGGGCGGTCTCCCAGCCGGCGAAGGCACCGAGGGTCAGGAACGAGCCGTGGGCGAAGTTCAGCACGCCCATCAGGCCGTAGATGAGCGAGAGCCCGGAGGCGACGAGGAAGTAGAGCGCGCCCAGGCCCAGGCCGGTGGCGAGCAGCAGCACGATCGTGCTCACGAGGGGACCTCCTGGCTGTGGGTGGAGTGGGACTCGCCGGTGGAGCCGACGCCGAGCAGGCTGACGACCCGCTGCTCGTCGTCGAGCAGCTCGGCGGCGTCGCCGGTGTGCACGACCCGGCCGTCGGACATCACGACCGCGCGGTCGGCCAGGCGGCGGGCCACGACGAGGTTCTGCTCGACGAGCAGGATCGGGACCACCTGAGCAGCGCGTTCGAGGGCCTCGGTGACCTCCCCGACCAGCTTGGGCGAGAGGCCCTTGGTGGGCTCGTCGACGAGCAGCAGCCGGTTCTCGTTGAGCAGCGCGCGGGCGAGCGCGACCATCTGCTGCTGCCCGCCCGACAGGGTGCCGGCGGCCTGCTGGCTGCGGGCGATGATGTCGGGGAACAGGTCGGCGACCAGCTCGCGGCGCGGGTTCGAGGTGCGCTCGGCCAGCCGCAGGTTCTCCTCGACGCTCAGCGAGCCGAAGACCTCGCGGTCCTCGGGCACGTAGCCCACGCCGCGCTGCACGATGCGGTGCGTGGGCAGGGTGTCGATGCGCTCGCCGTCGAGCTCGACCACCCCGCTGCGCTCGACCAGGCCGAGCACCGCCTTGATGGTGCTGGTCTTGCCGACGCCGTTGCGGCCCAGCAGCGCGGTGACGCCCTGGGCGGGCACCTCGAGGGTGACGTCCTCGACGACCTGCTGCTGGCCGATGCGGGCCGAGAGGCCGCGCACGCGCAGCACGGGCTGCGCCTGCGGCGTCGTACGGGGGGTGCTCATGCGGTCGCTCCGAGGTAGGCGCTCTGGACGGTGGGGTCGGCCATCACGGCCTCCGGGGAGTCGCAGGCCAGCAGCTGGCCGTGGTGCATGACCGCGAGGCGGTCGACCAGGCCGAGCACGACGTCCATGTGGTGCTCGACCATCAGCACGGTGGTGCCGTGCTCGCGGTGCACCCGGCGGATGAGGTCCATCAGGCCCTCGACGTCGGCGCTGCCGACCCCGGCCATCGGCTCGTCGAGCAGGATGACGTGGGGGTCGCTGGCCAGCAGCATGGCGATCTCGAGCTTGCGCTTGTCGCCGTGGGCCAGCCCGCCGGCGACGGTGTGCTCGTGGTGGGCCAGGCCCACCTGGTCGAGCCGGTCGCGGGCCCGCTCGGTGGCGGCGCCGCCGCGCCCGGGGAACCGGACGAGGCTGAGCGCGCCGCCGAGGGCGGCCTGGGCGGCCAGGCGGACGTTCTCGACGGCGGTGAGGCCGTCGAAGAGGCTCGAGGTCTGGAACGTGCGTCCCAGCCCGGCCCTGGCGCGGGCGTCGACCGAGCGGGCGGTGACGTCGTCGCCGGCGAGGTGCACCGTGCCCGCGGTCGGGCGCATGACGCCCGAGAGCAGGTTGAACAGCGTCGTCTTGCCCGCACCGTTGGGGCCGATCACCCCGAGCATCTCACCGCGCGGCACCGCCAGGGAGACCCCGTCGATGATGACCGCGCCGCCGATGCTCAGGTGCAGGTCGCGCACCGCCAGGACCGGGCCGGGCTCGCTCACGAGGTCGCGACCGGGGGTGCGACGGCGTCGGGCTCGACCTGGTCGGCCAGCTCGGGCACGAACGAGCCGCCCTCCTTGGTCAGGGTGGCCGCGAACATCGGCTGGATCAGCGCGTGGTCCTCGGCGCGCACCGTGGTGGTGCCCTTGGGGCCCTCGAACTCCCAGCCCTCGAGCGCCTCGATCATCGCGTCGACGTCGTCGCCGCCGCCCTCCTCGATGGCGTGCACGATCATCTGGCCGGCCACGAAGCCGTCGGGCGAGAACAGGTCGGCCTCGGCGCCGGCCTCCTCGAGGGACTCGACCATCGCGGCGTTGACCTCGTTGTCGGGGGCGCCGGCGAAGTAGTGCGACAGGAAGGTGATCTGCTCGCTGGCCGCGCCGTAGGCGCCGTAGCTGGCGATGTCGCCGAGGCCCGGTGGTCACCGGCACCTCGTCGAAGACCTGCTGCTGGTCCAGGGACTGCCACATGGCGCTGGTGGTGTCGCCGGCCCAGGCCACGAAGACCAGGTCGGGCTCGGCGTCGAGGATGCGACGCGCGAAGGGGGTGAACTCGGTGGCGTCCTCGGGCACGAGCACCGGCTCGACGTCGGCGCCGGCGCCGCCCAGGACGGCCTCGACACCGGCCACGTTGCCCTGGCCGAAGGCGTTGTCCTGCGCGAAGACCGCGACCTTCTTGCCGTCGAGGTCGCCGATCAGCGAGCCGGCGGTGGCCACGTCCTGGTAGGTCTGGCGGCCCGAGCGGAAGGTGTAGCGGTTGATGCCGGTCACGGCGTCGGCCGCGGCGGGCCCGGAGATGTAGAGCACCTCGTTCTGCTCGGCCTGCTCGGCCAGCGAGAGCGCGACGCCCGAGGAGACGGTGCCGGCGATGATCTGGGTGCCCGAGCCGATCGCGTCCTTGGCCAGGCCGACCGCCTTGGCGGGGTCGCCGGCGTCGTCGACGAAGTCGAGGTCGATCTCGCGGCCGTCGACCTCGCCGCTGCCGTCGGTGGCGTAGTCGATGCCGGCCTCGAGGCCGTTGCGGTAGGCCTCGCCGTAGGCGGCGAGCGGGCCGCTCTGGGAGTAGATGATCGAGACGGGCACCGCGGCGCCCTCGCCGTCCTCCCCCGCCGAGGCCGAGCCGCTGTCGGGCGCGCAGGCGCTGAGGCCCAGCACGCCCACGACCGCTGCTGCGGCCACTGCCAGGGTTCGTCGTCCGCCCTGTCGGGCCGGGGTGCGCTGCGTCATGACTTCTCCTTCGTCGTCCAACCTGACGGGTGATTCAGGTCTCATGACGTGACCGTAGCCACAGGGCTGACTCCTGTCAACGACCGGTACGGACCGCCGCTCGTACGCTCGAGGGGTGAGCACTCCCCCGGTCCCGCCCGCCCAGCCCGACGCCCAGCCCGACGCCCTGCCCGATGCCCTGGCCCGCCTCGGCACCCGGCGCGCACCCGACCTTCGGCCTCGACACCTTCGGCGACCTCGAGCTCGGCCCCGACGGGCGACCGGTGCACGAGGCCGAGGCGATCCGCCAGGTCGTGGCCGAGGGGGTGCTGGCCGACGAGGTCGGGGTCGACTACCTCGGGGTCGGCGAGCACCACGCGACGACTACGCGGTCTCCGCCCCCGACGTGGTGCTCGCCGCGATCGCCGGGCAGACCTCGCGGATACGTCTCGGCTCCGGTGTCACGGTGCTCTCCTCCGACGACCCGATCCGGGTCCACCAGCGCTTCGCCACGCTCGCGGCGATCAGCGGCGGGCGCGCCGAGGTGCAGCTGGGCCGCGGCTCCTTCACCGAGTCCTTCGCGCTCTTCGGCCACGACCTGTCCGACTACGAGGTGCTCTTCCACGAGAAGCTCGACCTCTTCGCCGCGGTGCAGACCGAGCAGCCGGTGACCTGGTCGGGCACGACCCGCCCGCCGCTGCGCGAGCAGGTCGTGCACCCCCGCACCGAGGCCGGGCTGCTGCCCGCCTGGATCGCCGTCGGCGGCACGCCGCAGTCGGTGGTGCGGGCGGCGGCGTACGGCATGCCGCTGGTGCTGGCCGTCATCGGCGGCTCCCCCGCCGGGTTCACCCAGCTCGCCGACCTCTACCGCCGCGCGCTCACCGAGTACGAGCGTCCCGAGCTGCCGGTCGGCATGCACTCCCCCGGCCACGTCGCCGCCACCGACGAGCTGGCGCGCGAGCAGATGTACCCCCACCAGGCGGCGGCCTTCAGCCGGATCGGGCGCGAGCGCGGCTGGGGCCCCTACACCCGGGCGGCCTTCGACGAGGGCGCGAGCGCGCAGGGCGCGCTCTTCGTGGGTTCCCCCGAGACCGTGGCGACCAAGATCGCCTGGGCGGTGCGCACCCTGGGCCTCTCGCGCTTCCAGATGAAGTACGCCGTCGGCGCGCTGCCGCACGCCCAGCGTGCGGAGTCGATCCGGCTCTACGGCACCGAGGTCATCCCCCGGGTGCGGGAGCTGCTGGCCCAGGAGCGTGCCTGACCGGGCAGCCGGCCACGCCCGGCGTCGGGAAGGTGCCCAGCTGCTCGATCTCGTAGCCGTCGGGGTAGGAGCGCACCCACGGCAGGTCGGCGACCGTCTGGGGGCTCATCCGCGCCGGGAACAACCGCAGCACCCGCCCGCGTGCTCGCAGCCCGGCCCGGGCGGCGAGCACGACCGGTCGCGGGGGTGCGGCGTAGCCCAGCGCCTCGAGCAGCGGCGGGTCCATCAGGGCCCGCGAGAACACCTCGACCGCCGGTGCGGCGATGCGGGGCTGGAAGGTCAGCATCAGCGCCAGCGTCGAGGCCGCCACCGCCCGACCGCCGGCGTCGGGGCCGAAGTGCTCGGCCTCGTAGTCGTCCATCAGCCGGGCGAAGCCGTCGTAGGTCTCGGGCACGTCGGGGATCGCCATGTGCCGCCCGAGGGTGCGGTAGTAGTTGACCGAGGCCCGCAGCTCGGTGCTGGTCAGGGGCCGCTTGCCGTAGTCGTCGAGCCAGCGCTTGGGCACCACCACGAACGTGGACAGCACGTAGCGGAACTCGTGGTCGGGGATGTCGTAGGCGCGGTGCATCTGGTTGACGCGCCGGATCGCGGCCCGGGCGTCGGGGTGGTCGAAGCCCTTGAGGGAGGGCTGCTCGAGCAGCAGCGCCGTGTCGTCGTAGCGCCGCTGCACCTGCTCGGTGAAGGCGCCGGTCTCGGCGAGCAGCCGCCCGATGCCCGGCACCGCGTAGGTGCGGAACAGCGCGAAGGACAGCGCCTGGTTCATGTCCCACGGGAACTCGTGGACCACCGCGTTGCGGTAGATCTCGACGAAGTCGGTCTCGGGGTCGAGCGCGTCGTTGACGCACCGCCAGTGCTCGCGCGGGACCCCGCCGAACGTCTTGCCGTGCCACCGGAACGACCGCATGGCCGTACGTTAGGCGCCCGGCGCGCTCCAGCCCAGCAGCGCCGCGACGTCGCCGGGCAGCTCCATCGGGCTGAAGGGCTTGGCCAGCACCCCGGTCACGGCCAGTCCGTCCCACGGCTGGGTGGGGCCGACCCGGCTCTTGGCGGTCAGCAGGATGACGGGGATGTCCCTGGTCACGGGGTCGTCCTGGAGCAGGCGGAAGGTCGTGATGCCGTCCATGTCCGGCATCATCAGGTCGAGCAGGATGGCGTCGGGCCGGGCGCTCGCGGCGAGCTCGAGCGCCTCACGACCGCGCGACGCCTCGAGCACGTCCCACCCGCCGACCTTGCTCAGCGAGATGCAGGTGACCATGCGGACGTCGTCGTCGTCGTCGACCACCAGCACGCTCGGCATCGTTCCCTCTCGACGGTCACGGCCCCGGACGACCGCGAGCGCCCACGATACCCGGGGCGGCACCCCCGCCGGTCATCCCCAGGAGCGCTCAGGAGCCCCTGGGTCCGTGCATCTGGACCACCGAGTAGGTCTGGGTGTCGACCTGCTCGATGGTGCAGTCGGCCCGCGAGTGCAGCAGCGCCCCGATCATCGTCGAGAAGCCCAGGTGCTGCTCGTTGTAGGCGCACACGTCCCACCCGCAGACCCCGCGGTCGTCGCGGACCAGCTCGACGACCTCCTCGATCATCGACTGGAAGACGTGGGTGCGACGGTGCTGCGGGGCGACCAGGGTGAAGCCGAGGTAGTAGACCGCGTCGCGGGCCGTGTGCTCGGGGTAGTGCGCGGCGAAGTAGTCGGGGCTGATCCACGGCACGGTCTCGAGGTCGCGGGTCAGCGTGGTCAGCCCGACCACCTCGCCGTCGAGGTCGCGGGCGACGTACTTCATCACCCGCGGGTCCGACATCTCCTCCACGAACTCCTCGCGGTGCAGCACCTGGCGCGCCACGGCGCGCGTGGCCAGCGGCTCGAAGGTGGCGGCGTACAGCGCGTGGAAGCGCTCGACGACCTCGGGCTCGAGCACCGTCTCGACCTCGATGGTCACGGTCAGCCCCTCGAGGGTCCGCTCAGGCACCGGTGCCCCACCCCTGGACCTCGTAGGCGGCCACGGCCAGGGCACAGACCGGGTCGTCGACGCAGTGGGCGCTGGCCACGACCGTGTGGCTCTCGACCTCGCCCCAGCCGCGCGAGGCGCACAGGTCCTCCAGGCTCAGCGCGATCTGGGTGCGCAGGGCCTCCTCGCTGCCGCTGTGGTGCTCCACGAACACCCCGGCACCGCTGGTGGTCTCGCGGGCCCAGCCCAGACCGGCCCACACGACCTCGCCGTGCTGCTCGGCGCCGGCCGAGGCCAGCACGCACCACAGCCGGTCCCCGTGGTCGTGCTCCAACGGCTCGTACGACTCCACCACCGTGCTGCCCGGCGGCACCACCGAGGACAGCGTGACCAGGTTGAGGTCGGCCACCCCGGCCTCGCGCAGCGCGGCGTCGAAGGCCGAGAGCCGGGTGCGGCCGGTGCCGCTGCCGGTGCGCACGGTGATCCGGGGCGCGGCGGGCGGTGGGGTCGTGTCCAAGGGAGCCTCCGAGGCAGCGGGACGGTGGTGCGGGGCTGTCCCCGCCGGCGAGCGGGCCGATTCTGCCCCGCGGCTCAGACCGGCACCTCGGAGGGTCCACGCACCGGCGCGGCCCGCAGGCTCAGGTGGGCGGTGGTACCGACGCCGACCTCGCTCTCGAGCCACACCCGGCCGCCGTGGCGCTCCACGATGCCGCGGCAGATCGCCAGGCCCAGGCCCGAGCCGCCCTCCTGGCGCATGTCGGAGGAGTCGACCTGCACGAACCGGTCGAAGATCGCGTCGAGCTGGTCGGCGGGGATGCCCCGGCCCTGGTCGCGCACCCGCATCTCCACCTCGCCGCCCACCAGCCGCGCGTCGAGCTCGACCACCGCGCCAGGCGCGGAGAACTTCAGCGCGTTGCCGATCAGGTTGGTCAGCGACTGCACGATGCGGTCGTGGTCGGCCAGGACCTGGGCCGGGCACCCGGCACCGCGCACGAGGCGCACCTGGCGGCTCTCGGCCAGCCCGGTCATCTCGCGCTCGGCGATGGCCAGCAGGTCGTCGACGTCGTGCGGCGCGACCTCGAGGGCCAGGCTGCCCGACTCGATCCGCTCGAGGTCGAGGATGTCGTTGATCATCCGGGTCAGGCGCTCCGAACTCATCAGCGCCCGGTCGACCATCGCCGAGGCGGGCTCGGGCAGCTCCCCGAGCACGCCACCGGCCAGCAGCCCCAGGGAGCCGCGGATCGAGGTCAGCGGGGTGCGCAGCTCGTGGCTGACCACCGAGAGGAACTCGTTCTTGACCCGCTCGACCTCGTGGCGCGAGGTCACGTCACGGAAGACCACGACCCCGCCACGGACCTCGCCGGTGTCGCCGTCGACGAGCGGGCTCGCGGTGATCTCGACCGGGAACGCCTCACCGTCCGCACGCAGGTAGCGGTCGTCCTCGCTGTGGGTGACCCGGCGCGAGCCGACGGCGTCGGCGATGTAGCAGTGCTCGGCCGGGTAGGCCCTGCCCTGCTCGTCGGGGGCGTGGAAGACGTCGTGGGCCACGCGCCCGGTCAGGTCGGCCACCTCGTAGCCCAGCATCTGGGCGCCGGAGGGGTTGACGAAGGTGACCCTGCCCTCGAGGTCGACGCCGTAGATGCCGTCGGCCACCGAGGACAGCAGCACCTCGGTCTCGCGCCCCATCTGGCGCAGGTCGGCGGTGCGCTCGCGCACCTGGTCCTCCAGGTTGGCGCGCAGGTGCCGGTTGTCGCGCGCGATCAGCCCCTGGCGCAGCCCCGCCCCGCCGATCAGGAGGATCCACAGCACGGCCTCGACGCTGAGCAGGCCCCCGGCGCCCTCGCCGATCACCTCGACCATGGTCGCGACCAGCAGCACGCCGAAGACGACGGCGGTGTCCCAGTCCTCCGCGCCCGCGACCCCGTCCTCGCGGGTCACGTCGCTGACCCGGCTGGGCCACCAGGCCGCCAGGGCGAGCAGGAGGTAGCCGCCCATCCAGCCGAGGTCGAGCACCGTGCCGAAGTCGAAGGTGCCGGCCGCGACCCGCACGGCGTACCCCAGGTCGGTCATCGTGTAGACGATGAAGCCGGCCGCGACCAGGCCGAGGGCGACCCGGTCGGGGCCGCGGGTGCGGCGCAGCAGGATGAGCGCGACGGTCGCCAGCACGACGTCGAGGATCGGGATGACCGTGCCCGCGAGCAGGGAGACGTTCTCGCCCGAGGCGAGCAGCTGGTCGTAGACCAGGCTGGCGGCGATCATCAGCACCGCGGTGCCGAGGATCAGCCCGTCGAGCGCCATCACCGCCAGGTCGACCCGGCTGCGGTTCACCTGGGTGAACCAGGTCAGGCTCACGATCGCGAGCACCAGCGCCAGGGCGATCGCGGTGTCGCCCACCGGCGAGGACACCGCGCTCGAGGAGTCCCCCAGCAGCATCGCCAGCACGTTGCCGGTGAGCGCGGTCAGGCCGGCCAGGGACAGCAGCCGCCAGGCGCGACGCCGCCCGCCGGTCGACCACCGGGCCCGCACAGCGGTGCTCGCGGTGGCCAGCGCGCCCGCCACGACCAGGCCCAGGGCGCTGACACCCCCACGTGCCTCCAGCGAGAGCGACGACGCCAGCAGCGACCAGAAGACGACGAGCACGGCGGCGGCGACGACGGTGGCGACGACCAGGAGGACCCGCTGCCGCCTGGCATCGGGGGGGCCGGACGTCATGCGCGGAGACTACGTCGCGGGGGCGTGCTCACACCCGTCGGGCCCACTCGTCGACGAGGCCGACGAGGTCGGCCACCGACTCGCGCACCACGGTGGGGCGGTAGGGGAAGGTGCCGACCTGGTCGGGGCGGGTCGAGCCGCTGGTGACCAGCACCGTGCGCAGCCCCGCCTCGAGCCCGGCGATGATGTCGGTGTCCATCCGGTCGCCCACCATCACGGTGGTCTCGGAGTGCGCGTCGATGCGGTTCAGGGCGCTGCGCATCATCAGCGCGTTGGGCTTGCCGACGTAGTAGGGCGCCCGCCCGGTCGCAGTGGTGATCAGCGAGGCGACCGCGCCGGTGGCGGGCAGCTTGCCGTCCTGGCTGGGCCCGCTGGGGTCGGGGTTGGTCGCGATGAACCGGGCGCCGTCGTCGATGAGGCGGATCGCGCGGGTGATCGCCTCGAAGGAGTAGGTGCGGGTCTCGCCGAGCACGACGTAGTCGGGGTCGCGGTCGGTCATCACGTAGCCCGCGTCGTGCAGGGCCGTGGTCAGCCCGGTCTCCCCCACGACGTACGCCGACCCGCCGGGGCGCTGGTCGTGCAGGAACTGCGCGGTGGCCAGGGCGGAGGTCCAGATCGCCGACTCGGGCACGTCGATGCCGCTGCCGAGCAGGCGGGCGCGCAGGTCGCGCGGGGTGAAGATCGAGTTGTTGGTCAGCACCATGAAGCCGAGCCCGGAGCGCTGGAGGGCCTCGATGAACTCCTGGGCGCCGGGGATCGGCACCTCCTCGTGCACCAGCACGCCGTCCATGTCGGTCAGCCAGGTCAGCACCTCGCGGCGCGGGGCTGCCTGGTCGTGCTGGTCGGGCTGGTCGTGCTGGGCGGGGTCCTGCGGGGGCGCGGCCACCGGCTCAGGCGTCGGCCGAGGAGGGGGCCGAGCTGGTCGAGGGGGCCGCGGCGCCCTCGAGACGGAAGCCGACCCCGCGCACGGCGACGATCTTGTCGGTGACCCCGACGCTCTCGAGCTTCTGGCGCAGGCGACCGATGGTGACGTCGAGGGTCTTGGTCGAGCCGTACCAGTTCTCGTCCCACACGTCGGCCATCAGCCGGCCGCGGGCCACGACCTTGTCGCGCTGGGAGGCCAGGATGTTGAGCACCTCGAACTCCTTGCCCGTCAGCGGGACCTCCTGCTCGCCGCAGTAGACGCGGCGGGCCGCGACGTCGACGCGCAGCCCGTGGGGGTCGGGGTCGCCCGAGGCGGAGAAGCCGCTGGCGGTGCGGCGCAGCAGCGCCCGCACCCGGGCCTGCAGCTCAGCAAGGCCGAAGGGCTTGGCCAGGTAGTCGTCGGCGCCGTAGTCGAGGCCCACGACCCGGTCGAGCTCACCGGCGCGGGCGGTCACGATCATGATCGCACCCTCGTAGCCGGCCTCCCGGGCGCGCCGGCAGACCTCGAGGCCGTCCATGTCGGGCAGGCCCAGGTCGAGGATGACCACGTCCGCGGGGATGCCGCTCAGGTCGTCGAGGGCGCGCTGACCGCTGTCGACCCAGGACACCTCGTAGCCCTCACGTTCGAGGGTGCGGACGAGGGGGAAGGCGATGTCTTCCTCGTCCTCGACCACCAGGACACGCTGAGCCATGGTCCGAAGCATAGGGCCCCGGGCATCAGGGCGAGGCGCCAACACGGCAGTTCGACGACGCGACACCCCGGACCCCTCCCCGTCAGGGAGTGCTCTCCCACGCATACGTGGCTGTGGCGGCCTGCCCGCCCGCGGAGAAGGGCGGCGCGGTCTCAGGGAGCGAGACGGTGAAGCGGAAGGTGCTCTCCCCGCGCGCCGGCACCCAGCCCATGTCCTGGCGTACGTCGGCCATCGCACCGAAGGGGCCCTCGTAGACCACCCGCTCGTCGTGCTCGATGCGCAGCACCAGCGCGCCACCGGCGGCCGTGGTGGGCGCGGCGTTCTCGACCAGCGCCAGGCGCACCTCGCTGCTCTCGGGGTTGCGGATCGTCACGGTGCGGCTGGCGCTGGCCCCCGCCTCGAGGCTGGTCACGCTCAGCGTGGTGCCCTGCTCGCCGGCGGAGAGCGACATGCCGGCGCCCGCGTCGGTCTCGCTGCCGCGCAGCGGGATGCCGCTGAGCCACACGGTGCCCGCGAGCACGAGCAGCACGACCAGGAACACGCCACCCGTGCGCAGCTGCGAGCTGCTCAGGCTCGGCAGCTGCGGCTGTCCGTGCCGCTGGAGCTGGATCGAGGTCATGGCGGGTCCTCCCCTGGTCGCGCACCGGTCGGGTGCCCGGTCCCTGTGACCGTAGGACCCGGCGCGCACGGCGCGGCCACGCCTCGACCACGACCGGTCCACGGTTCGGTAACACCGCTCGGCAGCACCCTCAGCGCGGCTCCGCGAACAGGTCGCCCCGCTCCTCCACGCGCTCCAGGACCTCCTCGAGCCGCAGCTGCTCCAGGCCCAGGGGGTCCTCGGCGCCGGCCTCGACCTCGTCCCACGAGACCGGCGCGGCGACGTACGGCCGGTCGCGACCGCGCAGCGAGTAGGGCGTGATGGTGGTCTTCGAGCCGGCGTTCTGCGACCAGTCGAGGAAGACCTTGCCGCCGCGGCGTGCCTTGGTCATGGTCGCGGTGACCCGCCGGGGGTGGGCGGCGGACAGCTCCTCGGCGACCTGCTTGGCCAGCTCGGTCGACTCCGCGGGTGGCAGGCGCCGCGGCAGCGTCGCGTAGAGGTGCAGCCCCTTGCTGCCGCTGGTGACCGGTCGCGCCTCCAGGCCGCGCTCGGCCAGGCGGTCGCGCACCAGCAGCGCCACCTGGCAGCACTCGTGCAGCCCCGCCGGGTCACCCGGGTCGAGGTCGATGACGATCCGGTCGGCGTTGCGCGGCCGGCCGTTGCGCCCCACCCGCCACTGGTGCACGTGCAGCTCGAGGGCGGCCAGGTTGGCCAGCCAGGTCAGCGTCGCCAGGTCGTCGACCACCGGGAAGACCAGGCGGTCGCCGTGGCGCGACTCCCCGCGGCTGCCGGTCGTGGGCACCGACACGGTGCGCACCCACGACGGCGTCCCCGAGGGGGCGTTCTTCTCGAAGAAGCTGCTGCCGCCGGTGCCGTGCGGCCAGCGGATCCGGGTCACCGCGCGGTCGGCCAGGTGCGGCAGCAGGGTGGGCGCGATCCGGGCGTAGTACTGCAGCACCTCGCCCTTGGTCGTCCCCGTCGCGGGGTACATCACCTTGTCGAGGTTGCTGATGCGCAGCGTGCGGCCCTCGACGTCGACCAGCACCTCCTCGCCCGCCATCAGTCCCCGCCCCTCACGACTGGCCTCACGACTGGTCCGGCAGGTCGGCGGGGGCCAGGTCCTCGCGCAGGCCGCGGTAGGACGGCTGGCGCAGGCGCGCGTGGCCGGTGCCGTGGGTGTCGACGTCGACGACCAGCACCGGCTCGACCCAGTGCGTGCCGCGGGCGTCGAGCCGGGGCACCTCGTCGGCGAAGGGGCTGCGGTCGCGCGCGAGGTCGGCGACCAGCGCGGTGAGCTGGCGCGAGACCCGCGCCCCGATGCCGCTGCCGACCCGACCGCGGTAGGCCAGCCCGTCGGGGGTCGGCTCCCCCACCAGCAGCGCGGCCAGCCGGTCGCTGCTGCCCTCCTGGGGCCGCCAGCCCCCGACGACGTAGGAGCGGCGGTGCCGGTGGGCGAGCTTGAGCCAGTGCGGGCTGCGCCGCTCGAAGGTGTAGCGGGAGTCGAGGCGCTTGCTGACCACGCCCTCGAGCCCCTGCTCGAGGGTGGCGGCGTGCAGCATCGCCCCGTCGTCGTACGCCGCCGGCACCTGCCAGCGGCCCAGGTCGAGGTCGGCGAGGCGGGCGCGTCGCTCGTGCAGCGGCAGGTCGCTCAGGTCGGTGCCGTCGAGCCGCAGCAGGTCGAAGACCATGAAGGTCGCCGGCAGGCTGCCGGCGAGCCGCTCGGCGGTGCTCGCCCGGCTCACGTGCAGGCGCTCCTGGAGCACCCGGAAGTCGGGCACCCCGGCGCCGTTGAGCACGATCACCTCGCCGTCGACGAGCAGGTCGCGCGCACCCACGGCGTTCTCGACCACGTCGGGCCAGGCCACGCCGACCTCGTTGACGTTGCGGCTCCACAGCCTCGCCGAGCCGCCGCCGGCGGGGGTGAGGTCGGCGAGGATGCGCACGCCGTCCCACTTCACCTCGTGGGACCACTCGGCGCCCGTGGGCAGGCTGCTCGCCTTGGTCGCGAGCATCGGGCGCAGCGGTGGCACCCGGCCATCCTGCCCGAGCGGGCGCGCCCGCGCCCCCACCCGGGCGATGACGAACCGGCGTCCCACCCGTCACACTGGTGGTGTCCGCGAAACGAGAGGCTTCCCCATGCGCGCGATCTGGAAGGGTGCGGTGTCCTTCGGGCTCGTCAGCGTGCCCGTCAAGCTCTACTCCGCGACCGAGTCGCACGACGTGTCGTTCCGCCAGGTGCACGCCAAGGACGGCGGGCGCATCCGCTACCAGCGGGTCTGCTCGATCGACGGCGAGGAGGTGCCCTACGCCGACATCGCCAAGGGCTACGAGACCGAGGACGGCGAGATGGTGATCCTCACCGACGACGACATGGCCGAGCTGCCGTCGACGTCGTCGCGCGAGATCGCGGTCGAGAAGTTCGTGCCCTCCGACCAGATCGACCCGATGCTCTTCGAGAAGAGCTACTACCTCGAGCCCGAGAAGTCCGGCGCCAAGCCGTACGCCCTGCTGCGCCAGGCGCTGCTCGAGGCCGACCGGATGGCCGTGGTGACCGTCGCGCTGCGCCAGCGCACCACCATCGCGGTGCTGCGGGTGCGCGACGACGTGATCGTGCTGCAGACGATGATGTGGCCCGACGAGATCCGCACCCCCGACTTCTCGGTCGAGGCCGGCGAGGTCAAGGAGGCCGAGACCAAGATGGCCACGATGCTCGTCGAGACCCTCGCCGGCGACTTCGACGCCTCCGAGTTCGAGGACGACTACGCCGCGGCCGTCGAGATGATGGTCAAGACCAAGATCGAGGGCGGCGAGATGAAGCGCACCCCCACCTCGACCAAGTCCTCCGGCGAGGTCGTCGACCTCCTCGCCGCCCTCCAGCGCTCCGTCGACGCCGCGAAGTCGGGGCGCCGTGAGAGCGACGAGTCCGAGGAGGACTCCGGGGACTCCGAGGCCGGCGAGAAGCCCGCGAGGAGCGCCACCAGGAAGACGCCGGCCAAGAAGACGGCCGCGAAGAAGTCGACGGCCAAGAAGAGCACCAGCAAGTCGAGCGCGGCCAGGAAGACCAGCGCGAAGAAGAGCACCAGCAAGAAGACGGCGACGAAGAAGGCGGCGGCGGCCAAGAAGGCGAGCTGAGGCGAGGCCGGCGAGAGTTTCATCGGGTACCCGATGGAACTCGCGCTACCCGGCTGAACCTTCGGTCAGGTGGCGCCAGCTTCATCGGGTACCCGATGAACCTTCGCGGCCTCCCCCTCCCCCGGGCGGGCCGCGGCGGAGTCGGGGAACATCTGGTCGGCTCGGGCGAAGAGCACGTCGGTGAGCCGGGGCGCGAGCAGGTTGAGCACCTCGCCGAGGTTGCCGGCGAGGGTGCTGACCAGCACCGGCCGCTCCTCCAGGGCGCGTACGACGCGCGCGGCGGCCTGCTCGGGGCTCGCGCCGCGCCCGGCGTAGGCCTCGGTGGGCGCGGTCATCGCGGTCTCGACCAGCCCGAAGCGCATCGAGGTGAAGGTGACACCGTCGCCCCAGGTCTCGCGGCCCGCGACCCGGCTCCAGGCGTCGAGGGCGGTCTTGGAGGCGATGTAGGCCGAGAACTTCGGGGCCTTGAGCTGCACGCCCCAGGTGACGATGTTGACCACGTGGCCCGAGCCGCGCTCGCGCATCGAGGGCAGCAGCCCCATGGTCAGGCGCACCGGGGCCAGGAAGTTGATCGCCATCGTGCGCTCGACGTCGTGGAACCGGTCGCCGCTCAGCGCCAGCGACCGCCGGATCGAGCGCCCGGCGTTGTTGACCAGGTGGTCGACGTGGCCGTGCTCGGTGAGCAGCCGCGCGACCAGCGCGTCGACGGCCGCACCGTCGGTCAGGTCGCAGGGGTACGTCGTCGCCAGGCCGCCCCGCTCGCGCACCCGGCCGGCCACCGCTCGAGCTCGTCGGCGCGCCGCGCCACCAGCAGCACGTGGGCGCCGGCGGCAGCGGCGGCGTACGCCGTGGCCTCGCCGATGCCCGAGGAGGCGCCGGTGATGACCACGTGGGTGCCGCGCAGCGGGCTGGGTCGCCCGGTGAGCGGACGGGTGAGCCTGTCGAGGCGGGCCACGGGGGTGCTCAGCAGCCGTGCCGCGCCTCGGATCATGCGCGCGAGACTACCGACGACCCGTGCCCCTTCACGCCAGCGAGGCCTGCCAGGCCTCGTGCAGCGCCGAGAACCGGCCGTCGCCGGCGGCCACGAGCTCCGAAGGGCTGCCGTCCTCGACGACCCGGCCGTGCTCCATCACCAGCACCCGGTCGGCGATCTGCACCGTCGAGAGCCGGTGGGCGATGATCACCGCGGTGCGCCCGGCCAGCACGGTGCGCAGCGCCTGCTGCACCAGCCGCTCCGAGGGCACGTCGAGCGAGGACGTCGCCTCGTCGAGGATCAGCACCGCGGGGTCGGCCAGGAACGCGCGGGCGAAGGCGACCAGCTGGCGCTGGCCTGCCGAGAGGCGGCCGCCCTGGTTGGCGACGTCGGTCTCGTAGCCCTGTGGCATGGCCGCGATGAAGTCGTGGGCGCCCAGCGCCGTGGTGGCGGCCACGACTTCCTCCATCGTCGCGTCGGGCCGGCCGAAGCGGATGTTGTCGGCGATCGTGCCCGAGAACAGGTAGTTCTCCTGGGTCACCATCACCACGTGGTCGCGCAGGGTGTCGCTGGCCAGGTCCCGCACGTCGATGCCGTCGAGCAGCACCCGCCCGCCGGTCGGGTCGTAGAAGCGGGTGGCCAGCTTGGCCAGGGTGGTCTTGCCGGCGCCGGTGGTGCCCACCAGCGCCACGGTCTGGCCGGCGGGCACGACCAGGTCGAGGCCCGGCAGCACCGGACGCCCCTCGACGTACTCGAAGCGGACCGCGTCGAAGCGCAGCTCCCCCGACGCCTGTGCCAGCGGGCGCGGCGAGGTGGGCTCGGGGACGTCCGGCTCCTGCTCGAGCACGCCAGCGAGCTTCTCCAGCGCCGCCGAGGCGGACTGGAAGGTGTTGTAGAACTGGCTGATCTCCATCATCGGCTCGAAGAACTGGCGCAGGTAGAGCAGGAACGCGGCCAGCACCCCGACGGTGACGTCGCCCTGGTAGGCCAGGTAGCCGCCGTAGAGCAGCACCACCGCGATGGTGATGTTGCCGATCAGGCGGATGCCGGGCATGAACCAGGCGACCAGACGGAAGGCGACCAGGTTGGCGCGGCGGTACTGGTCGTTGACGTCGTCGAAGATCTCCTGGTTGCGCCCCTCGCGGCGGAAAGCCTGGACCGCGCGGACGCCGCCCATGGACTCCACGAAGTGCACGATGACCAGCGCGACCTTCTCCCGGGTGACCCGGTAGGAGCTGGCCGAGGCCTTGCGGAACCAGTTGGTCAGCAGCGCCAGAAAAGGCCCGCACAGCAGCGCGACCAGACCCAGCCGGACGTCGAGGAAGAGCAGGATGCCGGCGGTGCCGACCAGGGTGATGGCCGCGGTGACCAGGCCGTCGAAGCCGGTCTCGAGCATCTCGTGGATCGCGTCGACGTCGGAGGTCTGGCGCGAGATCACCCGACCCGAGGTGTAGGTGTCGTGGAAGGCGGGACCCGAGGTGTAGGTGTCGTGGAAGGCGGGGCTGAGGGCCTGGAAGTGCCCGAAGACCCGTCGGCGCAGCGCCAGCAGCACGTCCTGGCCGATCTGGCCCTGGCGCACGAGGAAGCGGTTGCGGGCCACGGCCTGGGTCAGCGTGGCCACCAGCACCACGGCCACCACGGTCAGCAGCGTGGAGAGGTCGTCGCGCTCGCGGATCGGCGGGATGCCCGAGTCGATGCCGACCTTGACCAGGTAGGGGATCGCCAGCCGGGCGGCGTTCTCGACCAGCACGATCAGGACCAGGACCTGCAGGGCCCGCTTGTAGGGGCGCAGCAGGTCGCGCAGCAACCGCTTGGCGCCGCCCCCGAGGGAGCCGGCCGTCAGCCGCTCGGCCGCCTCGTCCTGGTCGACCTCGGCCTCGCCGCGCCAGGTCTGTGCGGTGCTCATGCCGACACCTCCTCAGCCTGCTCGTCGTCGAGGTCGTCGTCGCCCGCGAGCAGGTCGCGGTACGCCGGCACGGTCGCCAGCAGCTCGCGGTGCGGCCCGACGTGGGTGATGGTGCCGTCCTGCAGCAGCGCGACCCGGTCGGCCAGCTGCACCGTGGAGGCCCGGTGCGCCACCACGATCGCCGTCGTCGAGGACAGCACCCGGCCCAGGGCCTCCTCGACGAGCGCCTCGGTGTGCACGTCGAGCGCGGACAGGGTGTCGTCGAGCACCAGGACGCGGGGGCGCGCCAGCACCGCACGGGCCAGCGCGAGCCGCTGGCGCTGCCCGCCCGAGAGCGCCATCCCCTGCTCGCCGATGCGGGTGTCGAGGCCCCACGGCAGGTCGTGCACGAACTGTGCCTGGCTGACCTCGAGGGCCTGCTCGATCTCGGCCTCGGTCGCGTCAGCGCGGCCCAGGGTGAGGTTCTCGCGCGCGCTCATCGAGAACAGCGTGGGGTCCTCGAAGGCGGTGGCGACCAGGGTGCGCAGGTGGTCGGTGCGCAGCTCGCGCACGTCGACGCCGTCGATGAGCACCCGGCCGCCGGTGACGTCCCACAGCCGCGGGACGAGCGCGGTCAGGATGGTCTTGCCCGAGCCGGTGGCGCCGACGAGGGCGACCGTCTCGCCGGGGCGCACGTCGAGGTCGACGCCGCGCAGCACCGGCTCGTCGGGGGCGTCGGGGAACGCGAAGTCGACCTGCTCGAGGCGCAGGTGGCCGCGCGGGTCGTCGACGACCCGGTCGCCGCCGACGATGGAGGGCTCGGTGTCGTAGATCTCCAGGATGCGCGCCGAGGCCGTCATCGCCTCCTGGGCCATCGCCAGGATGACCCCGAGCGAGGAGACCGGCCACACCAGGCTCAGCAGCAGGGTGATGAAGGCGACCAGCTCGCCGAGGGTCAGCTGGCCGCGCCCGACCCCGAGGGCGCCGAGCAGCAGCACCACGACCACCGCGACGTTGGGGATCACCTCGAGGAAGGTCCAGAACTTCGCCGAGAGCCTCGCCTTCTCGACGCTGGTGGCGTGCAGGCGTCGGGCGGCGACGTCGTACTGCTCGCCGATGTGGGCGCTGCGCCCGAAGGACTTCACCACCCGGATGCCGACCGCGCCCTCCTCGGCCAGGGTCGCGAGGTCGCCCTGCTCGTCCTGGACCCGGCGCGAGATGACGACGTAGCGCTTCTCGAAGCGCATCGAGAGCCACACGATCGGCACCGCGGCCGCGGCCACCACGAGTCCCAGCGGCCAGTACATGTGCAGCAGGACCGCGGTGGTCGCCACCAGCTGCACGACGTTGATCAGCAGGAACAGCAGGCCGAACCCGGAGAACCGGCGGATCGCGGCCAGGTCGGTGGTGGCCCGCGACAGCAGCTGGCCCGAGCCCCACCGGGTGTGGAAGGCCATCGGCAGCCGCTGCAGGTGGGCGTAGAGGTCGCGGCGCATCGTCGTCTCGAGGCCCAGGACCGCGTTGGACTGCACCCAGCGCCGCCACCACACCAGCACCGCCTCGAGCACGCCGAGCAGCAGCGCCAGCCCGGCCAGCGGCAGCAGGGCCCCGAGGTCGCGGTCGGTCACCGGCCCGTCGATGATCGCCCGGGTCACCAGCGGGATGCCGATCGCCAGGGCGACCCCGCCCAGCGAGGCGACGAGCATGATGGCCAGCGCCCCGACGTGGGGGCGCAGGTAGCCGCGCAGGCGCCACAGCGAGTGGACGCCGGCCGGCGGCGGGCTGTCCGGGTCGGGACCGAGCGCGTCGGTGCCACCACGAGATCCGAGAGTCGTTGACATCGACACCGATCTTAGGTGCGTCCACCGACACTCCACGACCGGGTTTCCTCACCCCCCGACCCGGTATCGGCGCGAACGTCGCAGGGCGTACAGGAGGCGGGCACCTCACGGGGTCTCGACGACGCTCCTCGCTGGCGCTCGTCACTGCTCGACCAACGGAAGCCGCCGTTGGTTGAGCAGCGAGGGCCGAAGGCTCGAGCGTCCTCGAAAACCGGTGAGCCCATGGCGTACGGCGGGCGCGGTTCTCACCGGGTCTCGACGACGTTCCTCGCTGGCGCTCGTCACTGCTCGACCAACGGAGGCCGCCGTTGGTTGAGCAGCGAGGGCCGAGGGCCGAGCGTCGTCGACACCCCGCGACCGACGACGGGGTCAGCTGGTGAGCAGCCCCCGCACGATCCGCAGCCCCACCGAGAGCCGCGCGAGGTCGGCGTCCTCGTCGGAGCAGATCTCGCCGAGGGTGCTGGCGGCGCGGCCCACCGCGGTGGCGTCGCCGTCCTCCCAGGTCGAGATCCGGGCGGTGGCCGACTCGTCGTCGCCGGTGGCGGCGATGACCCGCAGGGTCAGCTGCAGGTGCACCGAGTGCAGGTCGTCGCGCAGCGCCGCGCGCGCCATGGTCTGCCAACGGTCCTCGCGCGGCAGCGCGAGGATGCGCAGCACCAGCGCGGGCAGCCCCAGCCGCTCGCCCAGGGCGAAGTGCACCCGGGCGACCTCGGCGGGGTCGAGGCCCTCGCGGGTGGCGGCGTCGACGATGCCGAGCACCATGTACGCCGGCGGCAGGACCGCCACGCGCGCGGCCAGGTCGTCGGGCACGCCGCGCTCGACCAGGCGGTCGCGGCGCTGCTCGAAGGCCGCCAGCTCGCGCCCGGTCATCAGCTCGGGCAGCTGGGCCACGGTCTCCTGGACCGGCCCGGCCAGCTGCTCGACGGTGGCGCTGCTGTCGAGGGGGGCACGCCGGTTGGCGACGAGCCAGCGGGTGGCCCGCTCGACCAGGGTGCGCATCTCCAGGCGCATCCGGGTCTGCACCGAGGCGTCGAGCTTGTTGTCGTAGGAGTGCAGCTCCTCGCGCAGCGGCAGCGACCCGAAGATCTCGCGGGCCACGAAGTTGGCGTGGGTCAGCTCGGCGGCCCCCACCCCGGTCTCGCCGCCCAGGCGCGGCCAGAAGGTCATGCCGGCGCCGTTGACCAGGTCGTTGACCACCTGGGTCACGATGATCTCGCGGCGCAGCGGGTGCTTGCGGATCTGCTCGGTGAAGCGCTCGCGCATCGCCGTGGGGAAGTAGACCAGCAGGTCCTGGTCGAGGTAGGGGTCGTCGGGCACGTCGGACTCGATGAGCTCCTGGGCCAGCACGATCTTGGTCCAGGCCAGCAGCACCGACAGCTCCGGCGCGGTCAGACCCTCCTTCTTGTCGGCCCGGCGACGCACCTCGCGGCTGGTGGGCAGGCCCTCGACCGCGCGGTTGAGGACGCCCTCGCGCTCGAGGCGCTTCATGAACTCCTCGTGCACGTGCAGCAGCGACGGCGCGTGCGAGAGCGCGTTGGCCAGCGCCAGGTTCTGCTCGTAGTTGTCGCGCAGCACCAGCGCGGCGACCTCGTCGGTCATCGCCGCCAGCAGCTCGTTGCGCTGCTTGCCGGTCAGGTCGCCGTCGGCGACCACCCGGTCGAGCAGGATCTTGATGTTGACCTCGTGGTCGGAGGTGTCCACCCCGGCGGAGTTGTCGATGAAGTCGGTGTTGACGCGACCGCCACCGCTGTCGGGGTCGCCGCCCAGGCGGGCGTACTCGATGCGCCCGGCCTGGGTCAGGCCCAGGTTGCCGCCCTCGCCGATGCAGCGCGCCCGCACGTCGCGACCGTCGACGCGGATCGGGTCGTTGGCCTTGTCGCCGGCGTCGGCGTGGGTCTCCTCGCGGCTCTTGACGTAGGTGCCGATGCCGCCGTTCCACAGCAGGTCGACGGGCGCGGTGAGGATGGCGCGCATCAGCTCGGCCGGCGTCATCGACGACACGTCGTCCCTGATGCCGAGCGCCTCGCGCACCTGCGGGGTGATCGGGATCGACTTCTTCGAGCGCGAGTGCACCCCGCCGCCCTCGGAGATCAGCGAGGTGTCGTAGTCCTGCCAGCTGGTGCGCGGCTGCTCGAAGAGCCGCTTGCGCTCGGCGTACGACGTCGCGGCGTCGGGCGTGGGGTCCAGGAAGATGTCGCGGTGGTCGAAGGCGGCCACGAGCCGGATGTGCTCGGAGCAGAGCATCCCGTTGCCGAACACGTCGCCGGACATGTCGCCGATGCCAACGCAGGTGAAGTCCTCGGTCTGGCAGTCGATGCCGCGCTCGCGGAAGTGGCGCTGCACCGAGACCCAGGCGCCGCGGGCGGTGATGCCCATCGCCTTGTGGTCGTAGCCGACCGAGCCGCCGCTGGCGAAGGCGTCGCCGAGCCAGAACCCGTAGTCCTTGGACAGCTCGTTGGCGATGTCGGAGAAGGTCGCGGTGCCCTTGTCGGCGGCGACCACCAGGTAGGAGTCGTCGCCGTCGTGGCGCACCACGTCGACCGGCGGCGCGGTGCGCCCGTCGACGAGGTTGTCGGTGATGTCGAGCAGACCGCTGATGAAGGTGCGGTAGGAGGCGATGCCCTCGGCCATCCACGCCTCCCGGTCGGAGGGGTCGGGCAGCTGCTTGGCGAAGAACCCGCCCTTCGCGCCCACCGGCACGATGACGGTGTTCTTGACCATCTGCGCCTTGACCAGGCCCAGCACCTCGGTGCGGAAGTCGTCGCGCCGGTCGGACCAGCGCAGCCCGCCGCGGGCCACCGAGCCGAAGCGCAGGTGCACGCCCTCCACGCGCGGGGAGTGCACGAACACCTCGTACTCCGGGCGCGGGCGCGGCAGGTCGGGGATCGCCGACGGCTCCAGCTTGAGGCTGAGGTACGACTTGGGCTCGCCGTCGTCGGTGCACTGGTAGTGGTTGGTGCGCAGGGTCGCGCCGATGTGGGTCAGGTAGGAGCGCAGGATGCGGTCGTGGTCGAGGCTGGCGACGTCGTCGAGCGCGCCGGCCAGCCGCTCGCGCAGCTGCTCCTCGCGCTGCTCGCGGTCCTCGCAGGTCGGGTCGAAGCGGACCTCGAAGAGCTGCACGAGCAGCCGGGTGATGTCGACGTTGCTGCTCAGCGCCTCCTCGATGGTGTCGAGCTGGAAGGGCGACCCGCCCTGGCGCATGTACTTGGCGTAGGCGCGCAGCACCGAGACCTGTCGCCAGCTCAGCTCGGCGGCCAGCACCAGCACGTTGAAGCCGTCGGTGTCGGTGCGCCCGTCCCAGATCGCGCGCAGCGACTGCACGAAGAGGTCGCGGGAGCGCTCCGGCAGCGAGCGGCCGTAGCGCAGCCCGAACTCGTAGATGTAGGAGGCGCGCTCGAGGCCGTCGATCTCGTACGGGCGCTCGTCGACGACCTCGACGCCGAGGCTGGAGATCATCGGCAACACCTCGGACAGCGACAGCGGGCTGCCGACCCGGTAGACCTTCAGGCGCACCTCGCCGCGACCGGCGTCGAGGTTCTCGTGCAGCGCCAGGTCGAGGCCCTCGTCGCCCTCGATCGCCTCGAGCCGGCCCAGGTCGACCGCGGCGGTGCGCGCCGAGTAGTCCTCCTTGAAGGCTTCGGGGAAGGAGTCGGCGTAGCGCCGGCCCAGCACCGCCCCGGCCTGCTCGCCGTACTCGGAGAGCACGGCGGCCAGGAAGTCGTCGCGCCACGAGCGCGACGCGTCGGCCAGGCGCCGCTCGAGGTCGGTGGTGTCGAGGGCGCGCAGCTGGCCGGTGACGGTCGGGTCGCTCTCGCCGCGCGGCAGGTGCACCACGAAGTGCACGCGCGCGGTCGTCGACTCGTTGATCCGCACGGTGAACTCGATGGACTCGCCGCCCAGGCGCTCGAGCAGGATGTCGCTGAACCGCTCGCGCACCGCGGTGTTGTAGCGGTCGCGGGGCAGGTAGACCAGCACCGAGACGTAGCGCCCGTAGGTGTCGGGGCGGATGATCGCGCGCACCGCACGCCGCTCGCGCGCGTGCATCGCGGCCTCGGCCATCGTCGCGAGCTGGCTCACGTCGGTGTGGAAGAGCTCGTCGCGCGGGTAGGTCTCCAGGGTGTCCATCAGCGCGCGGCCGGCGTAGGAGCGCGGGTCGAAGCCGCTGCGGCGCAGCACCTCGCGGGCCTTCTCGCGCAGCAGCGGGATGCGGGTGAGCGACTCGGCGTACGCCGTGGAGGAGAACAGGCCCAGGAAGCGCTGCTCGCCGGTCACCTCGCCCCGCTCGTCGAACGTCTTGACCCCGACGTAGTCGAGGTAGGCCGGGCGGTGCACGGTGGCCCGCGAGTTGGCCTTGGCCAGGACCAGCAGCGACTTCTCGCGGGCCTTGACCTTGACCGGCTCGGGGAGCCGGGCGAAGGAGGTGCTGTGGGCCTGGTCGGCGCGCAGGATGCCCAGGCCGGTGCCCGGCACCGCCCGCAGGACGTCGTCCTCGCCGCCGTCGATCTCCACGGTCTCGAGCCGGTACTCGCGGTAGCCCAGGAAGGTGAAGTGGTCGTCGACGAGCCACTCGAGCAGCTCGGCGCCCTGGCGGACCTCCTCGGCGGTCAGCTCGACCGGCGGGTCCTCGCGCAGGCCGCGCACGATGTCGAGCATCCGCTGCCGGGTGCGCGGCCAGTCCTCGACGGCCTCGCGCACGTCGCGCAGCACCCGCTGGACGTCCTCGACGATCTGCTCGGTGTCGTCGTCGTCGGCGAGCCGGTCGATCTCCACGTGCATCCACGACTCGCGCACCGAGGAGTCCTGGGGCTCCATCGCGCCGTCGTCGACGACCCGGGCGCGCTGGAGCTCGCCGGTGATGTCGCGCTCGACGTCGAAGTGCGGGTGCACGACCAGGTGCACGTCGCGCAGCTGGCGCGAGAGCTCCATGGTCAGCGAGTCGACGAGGAAGGGCATGTCGTCGGTGACGACCTCGACGACGCTGTGCCCGCCGGCCGACCAGCCGTGCTCGGCCAGGGTGGGGGTGAAGACCCGCACCGAGGCGCGGCCCTGGGGTCGCTGCTGGGCCAGGCGGTAGTGGCTGGCCAGGGCCCCCCACACGTCGCTCTCGGCGCGCTCGGCGAGGTCCTCGGGGGCGACGTGGCGGTAGTAGGCGGTGAGCAGGTCGCCCACCTCGGCGTGCGGCGGGCCGCCGCTGCCGCGGCCGGCACGCGCCAGCTCCGCGGCCTTGGAGATCAGCTCGGACTTGTCGAGATCGTGCGTCGTCGTTGACACGTTCCCGACCCTAGGACCCCGACGTGACGCGGACAACACGGGCCCCGGGGTGGTGCGGAGGTCTGCTGGGGGCTCAGAGCTGCGAGCGCAGCTCCCACAGCAGCGGGTAGTACTGCAGCGGCAGCCGCGAGCGCAGGTACGTCGACCCGCTGGACCCGCCGGTGCCCGACTTCGCCCCGATCATCCGCTCCACCATCACCACGTGCCGCGCCCGCCACGACGCGGCCAGCTCGTCGTGCTGCAGCAGCGCCTCGGCCAGCGCCCACAGCGCGGCGTGGGAGTCGCGGTCGTGCGCCACCGTGTGCAGCGCCCGCGCCACCTGCTCGTCGTCGCCGACGTCGAAGCCGGCGCCGCCCAGGGCGGTGACGAAGGCGTCCCACAGGGTCGGCTCCTCGAGCCGGCGGCGCAGCCGCTCCTGCTCGTCGTCGCTGAGCCCGCGGAAGCGGTCGAGGTAGCCGGGGTCCTTGGCGCCGGAGAGGAACTCCAGCTCGCGGAACTGCACCGACTGGAAGCCGCTGGCCGGCGCGAGCCGCTGGCGGAACTCCAGGAAGTCCTGGGGGGTCATCGTCTCCAGCACGTCGACCTGCTGGACCAGGGTGCGCTCGATGACGTGGACGCGCGCCAGCAGGTGCTGGGCCCACCACAGCCGGTCCCGACCCGTGCCGGGCGGCGAGAGCAGGGCGTCGCGGGCGGCGGTGACCTCGTGCAGCAGCTGCTTGAACCACAGCTCGTAGACCTGGTGGATCGTGATGAACAGCAGCTCGTCGTGCGCCGGCGGGTCGGACTCGAGGTGCTGGCTGTCGAGGAGCTGGGGCAGGCGCAGGTAGGACCCGTAGGTCAGCTGCGCCCCCTGCTCACCGAAGGACACGAACGTCTCGTCGCCCCGCGTCGCCGCACCCTGACCTGGCTGACCACTCATGGCCCCAACCTCGCACAGCGTCACGGCGAGGTCTTGGTGGAGGGTCGGCGCGCCGCCTAGGGTCCCGCGGTGCGCTCCTCCCACCTCCGTCGTCCCCACCGTCGTCCCGGCCGCCGTCCCACCGCCCTGCTCAGCACCCTGTCGGCCGGGGTGCTCGTCGCCGGGCTGGGCGGGTGCGCCGGCTCCGGCACCACCAGCTCGGCAGGCTCCACGGAGACGCCCAGCCCGACGTCCAGCCCCACCTCGAGCCCGACGTCCGGCCCCACCTCCACCCCGACCCCGGAGGCCCTCGCCGTCGGCGACCTCGCCAAGGACCCGGCGGCCCGCAAGGCCGTCGCCCGGGCGGTCCGGGCGCTGCTCACCGCCGGCACCGGGACCTTCACCGTGCGCGCCGACCTCGCCCCCGTGGCGAGCACCCGCGAGGAGGGCAGCTACGACATCGGCGGCCAGGCCTGGGCAGCGACCCGCACGTTCGACGTCGACGGCCAGGACCTGACCGCCGAGATGCTCACGGTCGACGCCACGAGCTGGATGCGCATGGACGCCCCCGGCTGGGGCTGCTGGGTGGGCGCGGGCGCCCTCCAGGCCACGATCGGCGTCCAGGGCGCGGGGGCACCGCACCCGGCGCCGGTGATCGCGGCGTCGTACCTGGTGGGTCGCGAGCAGGTCGGCCCCGGGACCTTCCTGGCCACCGCCGACCTCGTGACGCTGGTCCAGCTGCTGAGCAGCAAGTCCCTGGTGACCGGCGAGCTGGACCCCGAGAGCGACATCCCCGTGCCCGCGACCGTCACGCTCTCCGACGGGGTGCTGGAGAGCATCTCCGTCCGGGTGCGCGACCTGCTGCCGGCCCTGGAGGGGGCCGGGGTCGCTGCCGAGGCGCTGGCGGACCTGCGCGAGCTGCGGCGCTCCGGCGGGGAGGCGGCCCGGACCGCCGAGGAGGTGCTCGACGGCTCGCTCGAGGCCCGCTTCGCCGACGTGGGCGCGCCGGTCTCCATCACCGCGCCCGGCCCCGGGGAGGTGCTGGAGGAGGTCGACGAGGCGACCTTCGAGCAGGACCTGCGCTCCTGCCCCGCGTAGCGACATACCCACGGCATGATGGCGCCCATGAAGTTCACCCACGAGCTCACCTACGACGCCTCCCCCGCCGACGTCTACGCCATGCTGAGCGACCCCGCCTTCCGCGAGAAGGTGTGCGCCGCCCAGCGGGTCGTCTCCGCCGAGGTCACCCTGACCCCTCGGGGCGCCGACGGCTTCAGCCTGGTGGTCGACCAGGTGCAGGACACCAGCGACCTGCCCTCGATCGCCCGCAAGATCACCGGTGACACCACGCAGGCCGTGGTGGAGGAGGAGTGGACGAGCCCCTCGGGCGGCACCGTCACGATCCTCTCCCCCGGCAAGCCGACCTCGATCGGCGGCACCGTGGCCCTCGAGGCCGACGGCAGCGGCACCCGCGAGGTGGTCACGCTCGACGCCAAGGTGAAGGTCCCCCTGGTGGGCGGCAAGCTCGAGTCGATGCTCGCCGAGCAGATCAGGAAGAACCTCGACGTCGAGCAGGGCGTCGGCACCGCCTGGCTGGCGGGTGAGCGCTGATGTCGAAGCGCCTGGTCGAGGAGCTGGCGTACGACGCCCCCCTCGCCGCGGTCGCGGCGATGCTGGCCGACCCGGCGTTCCGCGAGGAGGTCTGCGAGCGGCAGCGGGTGCTGCGCCACGACGTGCGCGTGGACTCCTCCGGCGACGTGCTCGAGGTGCGCGTCGAGCAGGTCCAGGACGCCGCCGGCGTGCCGTCGTTCGCCAAGAAGCTGATCGGTGACGAGATCACGATCGTGCAGGAGGAGCGCTGGACCGGCCCCGAGGCGGGCGAGGTGACGATGACGATCCCCGGCAAGCCCGGCGACATGCGCGGCACGATCACGCTGGTGGAGCGCGACGGCGTGACCACCGAGACCGTCGACCTGACCGTCAAGGTCTCGATCCCGCTGGTCGGCGGGAAGGTCGAGGGCCTGGTGACCGAGATGCTGCGCAAGGCGCTGCGGGTGGAGCACAAGGTGGGGCGCGACTACCTGTCGCGCTGAACCGGGTCCTCGGGCAGCTCGACCGGGCCGTGCCCGTCGTCGTGCTCGTCCTGCTCGTGGCGCGAGCGCCACCAGACCACCACGCCGAGCACCACGAACGGCCCGAAGGCCAGTGCCAGAGTCAGTGCGCGCTCCACGGGGTGCAGGGCACCGAGGTGGAGGGCCACCAGGTGGATCTGGGTCGTCATCGTGACCATTGTCGCTCACCCCTGGGTGGCGGAATGCGGCAGGCACCCCGGCCGGTTGGGACAGACATGCCTTCCCTCTTCGAGCCCCTGACCGCCGGCGCCCTGACGATGCCCAACCGCCTCGTGATGGCGCCGCTGACCCGCAACCGCGCCACCGGCACGGTGCCCGGCGACCTGCAGGTCGAGTACTACGCCCAGCGCGCCTCCGCCGGGCTGATCATCACCGAGGGCAGCCAGCCCACCGCCGAGGGCCAGGGCTACCCGAACACCCCCGGCTTCCACTCCCCCGAGCAGCTCGCCGGCTGGCGCCGCGTGGCCGACGCCGTGCACGAGCGCGGCGGACGGATCGTCGCCCAGCTGATGCACGCCGGGCGCATCGCCCACCCCGACAACACCGGCGGCCAGGAGGTCGTGGCCCCCTCGGCCATCGCCGCCCCCGGCGAGATGTTCACCGCCACGGGCGCCAAGCCGCACCCGACCCCGCGGGCGCTGACCACCGACGAGATCCCCGACGTCGTCCAGGGCATCGCCCGGGCGGCCCGCAACGCCGTCGAGGCCGGGCTGGACGGCGTCGAGGTGCACGCCGCCAACGGCTACCTCATCCACCAGTTCCTGGCCCCGGGCTCCAACACCCGCGACGACCGGTACGGCGGCTCCCCCGAGAACCGCGCCCGCTTCGCCGTCGAGGTGACCCGGGCCGTGGCCGAGGCCGTCGGCCCCGAGCGGGTCGGCATCCGGATCAGCCCCGCGCACAACATCCAGGGCGCCACCGAGGAGGACGCCGCCGACGTGCAGGCGACCTACACCCACCTCGTCGAGCAGCTCGCGCCGCTCGGCCTGGCCTACCTCAGCATCCTGGCCGACCCCCGCCTCGACCTGGTGCAGGACCTCCGCTCGACCTTCGGTGGCGTCGTGCTCGCCAACGACGGCTTCGGCGAGGTCACCACCGCCGAGTCGGCCCAGGAGATCCTCGACAAGGACCTCGCCGACGCGGTCGCGGTCGGGCGGCTCTTCATCGCCAACCCCGACCTGCCGCGCCGCTGGGCCGAGGGTGCCGGGCTCAACGAGCCCGACGCCGCCACCTTCTACGGCGGGGGCGCCGAGGGCTACACCGACTACCCCGCGCTCGAGGCGTGACCTGACGCCGCACCGTTCGTTCACCGGGGCAAGGCCGGGTCGCTCGGGTCCGGCCACGTCTCGGAAAGGTGGTACCGACATGGCCAAGCGCCTCGTCGCCGTCCTCGCCCTCTCGTTCGGTCTCTCGCTGGTCGCCGCAACCGCTCCGGCCTCGGCCGCGAGCATCTGCATCGACTACGACATCTCGATCAACGGCCAGGGCCAGGCCGGCAGCCAGTGCCTGCCCGGCTGATCCACTCGTGACGCACGAGCGCCCCGCCCGGTCTCCCGGGCGGGGCGCTCGTCGTCGTGGGCCTCAGCCCATGTAGGGGTAGCGGTAGTCGGTCGGCGGCACGAACGTCTCCTTGATGGAGCGCGGGCTGGTCCAGCGCAGCAGGTTGACCGCGGCACCGGCCTTGTCGTTGGTGCCCGAGGCGCGACCGCCGCCGAAGGGCTGCTGGCCCACCACGGCACCGGTCGGCTTGTCGTTGATGTAGAAGTTGCCGGCCGCGAAGCGCAGCGCCTCACGGGCCCACGCGACCGCGGCCCGGTCCTGGCTGATGATCGCGCCGGTCAGCGCGTACGGCGCGAACGACTCCATCTGCTCCACGACCGACTCGAAGGCCCCGTCCTGGCTGTCGTCGTAGACGTGCACGGCCAGGATCGGGCCGAAGTACTCGGTCGCGAACATCTCGTCGTCGGGCTGGTCGGAGACCACGACGGTGGGCCGCACGAACCAGCCCACGGAGTCGTCGGTCTGGCCGCCCGCGACGACCTCGAGGCCCGGGGTCGACTGCGCCCGCTCGATGGCGGCGACGTGCTTGGCGAACGCGCGCTCGTCGATGACGGCGCCCATGAAGTTCGACAGGTCGGTGGGGTCGCCGACCTTGATGGCCTCGACCTCCTCGACCAGGTCGTCCTTGATCCGGGCCCACACCGAGGCCGGCACGTAGGCGCGCGAGGCCGCCGAGCACTTCTGGCCCTGGAACTCGAAGGCGCCGCGGACCATGGCGGTGCGCAGCACGGCGGGGTCGGCGGAGGGGTGGGCGACGATGAAGTCCTTGCCGCCGGTCTCACCGACGATGCGCGGGTAGGAGCGGTAGCCGGTGATGTTCTCGCCGACCGTGCGCCACAGGTGCTGGAAGGTCGGCGTGGAGCCGGTGAAGTGGATGCCGGCCAGGTCGCGGTGGGTCAGCGCCACCTCGGAGACCTCCAGGCCGTCGCCGGGCAGCATGTTGATGACGCCCGGCGGCATCCCGGCCTCCTCGAGCAGCTCCATGATCAGCGAGGCCGAGAGCTGCTGGGTGGGGCTGGGCTTCCACAGCACCACGTTGCCCATCAGGGCCGGGGCGGTGGGCAGGTTGCCGGCGATCGCGGTGAAGTTGAAGGGGGTGATCGCGTAGACGAAGCCCTCGAGCGGGCGGTGGTCGGTGCGGTTCCAGATGCCGGGGCTGTTGGCGATCGGCTGGTCGGTCAGGATCTGCTTGGCGTAGTGGACGTTGAAGCGCCAGAAGTCGATGAGCTCGCAGGCCGAGTCGATCTCGGCCTGGAAGGCGGTCTTCGACTGGCCCAGCACGGTCGCGGCGTTGAGCCGCTGGCGCCCACGGGCCGGCCAGCAGGTCGGCGGCCTTGAGGATGATCGCGCAGCGGTCGTCGAAGGACATCGCACGCCAGGCCGGCGCAGCCGCGAGGGCGGCGTCGATGGCGTCCTGCGCGTCGGCGCGGGTCGAGTTGTGGGTGGTGCCCAGCACGTGCTGGTGGTCGTGGGGCTGCACGACGTCGATGGCCGCGCCGCCGCCCTGGCGCCACTGGCCACCGATGTAGGCGGGCAGCTCGCGGGGCTCCTTCTCGAGCACCGCGATCTGGTCGAGCAGCGCCTCGCGCTCCGCGGAGCCGGGGGCGTAGTGGAGGTTCGGCTCGTTGACGGGAGCCGGCGGGAAGGAGATGGCGTCCATGGCCCGACCCTAGGCGCCCGGGGCCCCCTGGACCAGTTGACCGATCTCCTGGGTCGCGAACCACGCCAGGTCGTCGTCGGGGGCGGCGCCCTCCTCGGTGTCGACGTGCACCGCGGCCACCTCGCGCACCGTGACCGGGTCGCCGCGGCGGGCCACCTCGGCCACGACCACGACCCGGCGCCGGCCGGCGCCGACGATGCCGGCGGAGGCCTCGGCGGCCTCGAGCAGCGCGGCGTACTCGGCGTCCTCGCTGTCGTCGTCGGCCTCGACGGCGGTGTCGGTGGTGAGGGGTTCGCCGGCGTGCAGGCGCGCCAGCAGCTCCAGGCTCGAGGGCAGGTAGAGGCGGGTCATCAGCGCTTCACGCTCTTCTTGCGGCGACCGCGCGGCGCGCGCGGGCGGACCCCGGAGACGGTGTCGAGCAGCTCGTCGAGGGCCTCGGCCAGGCACTGGCCCAGCACGTCGGCGTCGGGCACCTTGTCGCGGTCGGCGGTGATGCCGTAGGAGACCTGCCCGTCGTACGACGTCACGCCGATGGCGAGCAGGTGGCCGGGCAGCAGCGGCGGGACCGGGTAGGTCTCGACCATCCGCGCCCCGGCGGCGTAGAGCGGCGACTGCGGGCCCGGCACGTTGGTGACGATCAGCTGGGCGCCGCGCCCGGCCTCCCAGGCCGCGACGCGTGACCCGATGGCGTGGAAGGTGCTCGGGGCGAAGCCGGCGATGCCGGCGAGGCGGTTGGCGGCCACGCCCCGGCCGGTCTCGGCGTGGCTCTGGAAGGAGTAGGAGACCTGGTGCAGCCGCACCACGGCGCTGGGCTCGCCCACCGGCAGGTCGACCACGTGGGCGGCGATCTGGCTGCCCAGGGAGGTCGCCTCCAGCTCGCTGTCGATGACCGAGACCGGCACGACCGCCCGCACGCGCCGCAGCCCGGCCATCGACTCCGACCGGGTCATCAGCCAGGCCCGCAGCCCGCCGGAGACCGTGGCGAGCACCACGTCGTTGACGGTGCCGCCGTGCCCGTCGCGGATGCGCTGGTGGTCGGCCAGGGTGGTGTGCACCGACACCACGCGACGCTGCTGGGAGTGCCGGCCGCTGATCGGGGTCTCCCGCTCGCCGCCGCGGCCGGTGAGCGCGCCGAGCACCTGGCCGGCGCGCTCGCCGGCGGCGTCGGCGCCGCGCACCAGCGCGGCGGAGGTGCTGCGCAGCGTCTGGCCCAGCACGTCGGGGCGGGTCAGGTTGTCACGCACGGCACCGGCCACCAGGCTCGGCACCGAGGGCCGCTTCCAGGCGTCCCAGTCGTCGCCGCCGAGCAGCTTGGGCTCGGGCGACGTGTCGAGCAGCACCTGGGCCAGGTCGACGGTGTCGACCCCGTCGACCAGGGCCTGGTGGGCCTTGTAGAGCAGCGCGACCCGGCCGTCGGCCAGACCCTCGACGACGTACACCTCCCACAGCGGCTTCGAGCGGTCGAGCGGCCGCGAGACGATGCGGGCCACCAGCTCGCGCAGCTGCTCGGGGGTGCCGGGGCGCGGTAGCGCCGAGCGGCGCACGTGGTAGCCCAGGTCGAAGTCGGGGTCGTCGATCCAGACCGGGTTGGCCAGCCGCCCCGGGACCGCCTGCAGCCGCTGGCGGTAGCGCGGCACGAAGGAGATGCGGTCCTCGATGAGCGCGAGCAGCTGCTCGTGGTCGAAGCCGGACGCACCGGGCTCGAAGACCTCCACGGTGGCGTTGTGACGCGGCGTCGAGGGTGTCTCCTCGGCCAGGAAGGCCAGGTCGCGCGCCTGCACCCGGGTGGTCATCTGGTGGGGCCCCTCTCGCCGTCGCCCTTGTCGTGCATGGGATTCTGTCAGAGACGACCCCCCGCGGCCGACCGGCCACGACAGGAAGAGCCTCATGCACCGCGTCCCGACCCGTCCCTCGTCCCGCGGCCTGGCCGCCCTGGCCGCCCTCGTGCTGCCCCTGGCGCTGGTCGCCTGCGGCTCCGAGGAGCCCGACAGCGGCGCCGACGGCGCCCAGGAGCCCGTCGCCATCGAGATCACCGTCGAGGACGGGGCGATCACCCCCAAGGGCGACCGGATCGAGGTCGGGGTCGGCGACGAGGTCGTCTTCACCGTCACCTCCGACGTCGCCGGCTCGGTGCACGTGCACTCGACCCCCGAGGTCACCTTCGACTACACCGAGGGCACCACCGAGGAGACGCTGACCTTCGAGCGTCCCGGTGTCGTCGAGGTCGAGGCGCACGACCCCGACCAGCTGATCGTCCAGCTCGAAGTCTCCTGACGTGGGGCTGAGGCTGGACGACGCGGCGCGCACGGTCGAGGCGCACGGCATCGGCGGGGCCAAGGACCTGCCGATCTCGCCGGAGCTGGCCATCGCCGGCGCCGTCGCGGCGCTGACCATCTCCTTCACCGTCCTGGCCCTGGCCTGGCGCACCCCGCGCTACGCCTCCCAGGACGTGCCGCCGCGCGGGGGCCACCTGCTGCCCGACGCGCTGCAGGACGTCCTCGACTCGGCGCTCTGGCGTGGCGCGCTGCGGGTCGTCGGCCTGCTGTTCTTCGGCTGGGCCGCGCTGGCCGCGGTCGCGGGCCAGGACCTGCTGACCAACCCGTTCTTCGGGATGTTCTACGTGTGGCTGTGGGTCGGCCTCGTGCCGGCCTCCCTGCTGCTGGGCCCGGTCTGGAAGGCCGTCAGCCCGGTGCGCACCTTCCACCTGCTGCTGGCCAAGGTCTCGGGCTCCGACCCCGCCCGCGGCGTGCTGGCCTACCCGGCCCGCCTCGGCTACTGGCCGGCCGCGCTGGGCCTGTTCGCGTTCGTCTGGCTCGAGCTGGTCTACCCCTACTCCACCGAGCTGGGCCCGGTGCGCCTGTGGGCGTCGGTGTACGTCGCGGTGATGCTCCTGGGCGGTGCGCTCTTCGGCGACACCTGGTTCGAGCGGGCCGACCCCTTCGAGGTCTACTCCTCGCTGGTCGCCAAGCTGTCGGTGTGGGGCGAGCGCGACGGGCGGGTCGCGGTCCGCTCGCCGCTGGCCAACCTGGCCACCACCGAGGTGCGCCCCGGGCTGGTGGCGGTGGTCGCGGTGCTCTTCGGCAGCACCGGCTTCGACTCCTTCCGCGAGTCGCCGACCTGGGTGCGGTTCCTGCTCAACACCGACGCGATCGCCAGCCGCGACTGGGCGGCCACCGTGGCCGACAACATCGCGCTGCTCGTCTTCTGCGGCGGGGTCGGGCTGCTCTTCGCCCTGGGCACCATGCTGACCGGGGTCGGCCACGGCCAGCGGCGCCGGCACCTGCCCTCGCAGTTCGCGCACACGATGATCCCGATCATCGTCGGCTACATCGCCGCGCACTACCTGTCGTACTGGCTCGAGGTCGGCCAGGACACCCTGATCAAGGCCAGCGACCCGATGAGCACCGGCGCCGACCACCTCGGCACCGGCGACTGGAGCGTCAACTACTGGCTCTCCTACCACCCCACGCTGCTGGCCAACCTGAAGGTGCTGGGGGTCGTGCTGGGTCACGTGGTCGCGGTGGTGGCCGCCCACGACCGGGCGATCTCGCTGCTGCCCAAGCGCCACCAGCTCACCGGCCAGCTGCCGCTGCTGCTGCTGATGGTCGGCTTCACCGCCGGCGGGCTCTTCCTCCTCTTCGCTGCCTGAGCCCGGCGGGCGCCGCGGCCGGCGCCGCCCCGACCAGGGCGTCGGCCAGCTCGGCGACCGCGCGGGTCAGCGGCGACTCGCCGCTCTCCAGCAGGGTGCGCCCGGCCACCAGGGCCCGGTCGACACCGGCACGGTCCTCGGGCAGGAAGTGCAGCGAGGCGGGGGCCACGAAGCCGTGCACCATCGAGGCGACCTCCTCGCGGGTCCAGCCCAGGGTGGGTCGCATCTGGTTGACCGCCACCCGCACCGGGGTGCCCGGCCAGCGCTCCCCCAGCTCGACCAGCCCCCGGGCCAGCCGCGAGAGCCCCACCGGGTCGGCGGTGCCCACCACCAGCACCTCGTCGGCGACGTCGAGCGCACCCAGGGTCAGCGCGTTGCGGCCGGGCCGGCCGCCCAGGTCGGCGGCCGGGTCGTCCTCCAGCGAGGCGCCGGTGTCGACCACCACGTGGCCCTGCTCGCGGCCCAGCTCGAGCAGGAGCTCCAGCGAGCCGGCGCGCACCTCGCTCCACCGGTCCGAGCGCGGCAGCCCGGTCACCACCCGCAGGTGCGGCCCGAGGGCCCGCTGCACCGAGGCCAGCCGCTCCTCCAGCACGCCGGCCGTGGCCAGCCGGGCCGCGGCCAGCAGCCCCGAGACCTCGTCAAGCACACCGAGCTGCTGGGCGGTGCTGCCGGCCTGCGGGTCGGCGTCGACCAGCATCGTCGTGCTGCGGCGGCGGGCCAGCTCGGAGGCCAGCGCCACGGCGACGGTGCTGCGACCGGGAGCCCCGGCCGGGCCCCACACGGCCAGCACCCGCCCGGGTGCGGGAGCCCCGTCGGCGTCCTGGCTCCCCTCGGCGTCGAGGGGGGCCAGCACCCGCGGCGGTCCGCTCGGCGGGCCCGGGGGCGGCGGGGCGCCCGGCCCGCCGGCGTACGCCGCCCGGTCGGCCACGCGGGTCGGCTCCGGGCTCGCCTCGGGCGCGGTGACCGCGTCGGCGACCGTGTCGACGCGTCCCTCGGGCACCAGCGTGCGCACCCCGATGCGCGAGGCCCGCAGCCTGGCGGTGTCGGGGGCCACCGAGGCGGGCACCACCGCGACCGGGCGCACCCGGTAGCGGCGCAGCAGGTCGACGGCCGCGGCGTCGAGGCCGTGCGCGTCGAGCCCGAGCACCGCCGCGTCGGCCTGCCCGGCCGACGCGGCGGCCAGCAGGTCGTCGACGTCGACGCAGCGCTTGAGCAGCACCACGCCGCTGCGGGCGTTGAGCGCCTCCACGGCCGTGGACTCCCAGGCCGCGCCGGCGGCGGCCACCAGCACGACGACCGGCTCGGACCCCACCCCCGGCCCCACCCCCGGGCCGGCCGCTGGGCTCACTGCTGGGCCCGCGAGACGAGGACCGTGGGCTCGCCGAGCCGGCCGAGCAGCGCGACGTAGGCGTCGGCGTCGTCCTCGGGCACCGCGACCACGACCCGTCGCTGCCCCGAGGAGCCGAAGCCGCCGTCGGGTGTGCTGGCGTCGACGACGGTCACGTCGGCGAGCACCGGCCCGGGGTCGAGCTCGACCTTGCGCCCGTCGGCGTCGCGACCGGTGGCCAGCAGGTAGACGTCGACGGTCATC
The DNA here is from genome assembly GCF_013466785.1 of Nocardioides marinisabuli. Taxonomy (NCBI): domain Bacteria; kingdom Bacillati; phylum Actinomycetota; class Actinomycetes; order Propionibacteriales; family Nocardioidaceae; genus Nocardioides; species Nocardioides marinisabuli. The sequence continues at coordinate 2,604,591 of NZ_CP059163.1, read as the reverse complement.
CCGGCACCGAGGTCGGGCAGGCGCTCGGGGTCGACCGAGAGCGGCAGCTCGACGCGCCCGGAGTCCTGCGCCGAGCCGAGCGCGGCCGCGGGCACCAGCTCGCCGGCCGCCACCGGCCGCAGCAGCGTCGCGTCGGCGGGCAGCTCGTCGTCGGCGCCGAGGTAGCCCTCCAGGGCCAGCGCGTCGTCGAAGCGCACCCGCTGGGCGACCAGGTCGTCGGGCTCCAGGCGCTGACCCACCCCCAGGTCGCTGCCCGCCGACCACACGGTCACCATGTCGTCGGCGGCCGCGAGCAGGCGGGCACCGAGCACCACCGAGGCCGCGACCAGCGCGACGCCGACCCACAGCCGCGGGTCGCGCCACCCGGGGCGCCCGGCCCGTACGGCGCTGGGGACGGCGCCGGGGGTCGCGCCGGGGACGGCGCCGGCGGCGGTCGGCGCGCTGCTGGTCTGCTGGTCGGTCGTCACGGCGGGCATCATGCCCACTCGGGCGCGCTCTCTCACCTGCTTCTCCACAGCCCGGGGTGGGCTGCGCCGTCGCGGGCCGCCAGGTGGGAGCATGGCCCCATGCCCGGCACGCCCCGCTTCCTGACCCTGGCCGACGTCGCGGAGGTCCTCAACACCTCCAGCGCCCAGGTCTACGCGCTGGTGCGCCGCGGCGACCTGCCCGCCATCAAGATCGGCGGTCGCGGGCAGTGGCGGGTGGAGTCGGCGCAGCTCGAGCAGTTCATCGAGCGGATGTACGCCGAGACCCGCACCTTCGTCGACGAGCACCCCTACGTCGAGGCCGAGCGCCCCGAGTAGCCCTCCGGGAGTTTCATCGGGTGCCCGATGGAACTGGCGCTGCCTGGCTGAACCTTCAGCCGGGTGGCGCGAGCTCTGTCGGGCACCCGATGAAATCCCGGGTGGCGCCCTCAGCCCACCTCAGCGCGCAGCGTGATCGCGACGGTCTCGCGCACGCCCTTGCGCAGCACCGTGAACTCGATCGTCTCGCCGGGCTGGTGGGAGCGGATCGAGACGATCAGCGCGATCCCGTCGGTGACCCGGTCGCCCTCGACCTCGACCACCAGGTCGCCCTCCTGCAGGCCCGCCTCCTCGGCGGCGCTGCCGCCGACGACCTCCTCGATGCGCGCGCCACGCCCGTCCTCGCGGCCGGTCCGCACCTGGGCGCCGATCACGGGGTAGCGCGCCTCGCCGATCTTGAGGATCTGGTCGGCGGTGACCTTGACCTGCTCGATCGGGATGGCGAAGCCGACGCCGATGTTGCCCGAGCTGCCGCCGCCGAAGCCGCCCCCGCCGGTGGTGGCGATGGCGGAGTTCACCCCGACCACCTGCCCGACGAGGTTGACCAGCGGGCCGCCGGAGTTGCCGGGGTTGATGGCGGCGTCGGTCTGCACCGCGTTGATGTACGAGGACTCGTTGGCCGAGTCGCCGGTGGTGACCGGGCGCTGGAGGGCGCTGACGATGCCGGAGGTGACCGTCGAGCTCAGCCCCAGCGGGGAGCCGATCGCCACGACCGTCTCGCCCACGCGCAGCGCGGCGGAGGCGCCCAGCGCGGCCGGGTCGGTGCCCTCGAGGTCGGGGACCTCGAGGACGGCCAGGTCGTAGACCGGGCTGCGGCCCACCACGCTGGCGGCGTAGCGCGCGCCCTCCTGGTCGACCACCTGGATGCGGCCGCCGTCGGCGGCGTCGGCCACCACGTGGTTGTTGGTGATGACGTGGCCCTGGCGGTCGAGGATGAAGCCCGACCCGGTCGCCCCCTGGTCGTCGCCGCCGAGCTCGGCGACGATCTGCACGGTCGCCGGCAGCAGCGCCTCGGCGACCGCCGCGACCGTGCCGTCCTCGGCGCGCAGCGGCGCCTGGGTGATGGTGTCGACCCCGGCCAGGCCCTCGCTGACCGGGCCGAGCCCGTTGCGCTCGACCGCGGTCACCAGCGCCCCGCCGACCGCGCCCCCGAGCAGGCCGACCACCAGCGCCACGACCATCACGACCGGCCACACCCAGCCGCTCACCCGGGCCCGCGGGGCGGGCCGGGCCGGCGGCACCTGCTGGCCGAGGCCGGCGTACGGCGCACCCGCCCACGGTCCCGGCTGCGGCGGCAACCAGGCCCCGTGCTGCGGGGGTGCCGGCTGCGCGGGCTGCTGCGCGGTGTCCTGCGCGGTCTGCTCCTCGTCGCTCACCGGCCCATCATCCCCCGGGGGTCCTGAGCCCCGCCCCACCCGGGCACCGGATGCCCTGGATCAGGGACCGACGACCCCACGCACCGGCACCACGCCTGGGCCGTAGGAGGGCACCGTCACCGACGTGACCGGCACCTGCCGGTCGGCCGTCGGGGCGTCGGCGGGCGCGGCGCCCAGCGCCAGCAGCCCCAGCACCGCGACGCCGGCGGCGCTGCCGACGGTTGCCACCACCCCGCCCGCGCGGCGGGCGCGGCCGGTGGGCCGATCGCCCAGCGCCAGGTAGACCTCGCCCGGGTGAGCGCAGGGGCGGACGCCGGGCCGGGGCCGGCGGCGGGGAAGCCCGGCGCCAGGCCGCTCTTCAGCGCACCCTTGAGGTGGTCGGGGGCACCGGCGCAGGGCGCCGCACCCAGGCCGCCGAGGCGGGTCTTGACCGCGCCCAGCCGCTCGACCAGGTCGCGGCACTGGTGGCAGCCGTGCACGTGCTCCCACAGCCGGTCGGCCTCGTCGGGGCCCAGGCGCCCGTCGAGCAGGGCGCTGGCGCGGGTGCCGAGGTGACCGATCACCGGGCGCCCCCCACGGACCCACCCAGGGTGGTGGCGCCCGAGGTGTCCCGCCCGACCTCGAGCCCCGGCCCGGCGAAGCGCAGCCGGCCGTTGCCGGGGGCCCGGTGGGCCAGCGCGGTGCGCAGCATGGCGCGGCCGCGGTGGATGCGGCTGCGCACGGTGCCGAGCTTGGCGTCGAGGATCTGCGCGATCTCCTCGTAGCTGAGCCCCTCGACGTCGCAGAGCACCACCGCGGCGCGGAAGTCGGGCGGCAGCGTGGCCAGGGCGCGCTCGACGTCGTCGTCGAAGCGCTGGTCGGCGTACGCCGCCTCGGGGGCCGGCGAGCTGCTGGTCAGCCGGGCGGCGCGCTCGTCGGAGAGCGCGTCGAAGCGGATCCGCTGCTTGCGGCGGGCCTGGTCGAGGAAGAGGTTGGTGGTGATGCGGTGCAGCCAGCCCTCGAAGGTGCCCGGGGAGTAGGAGTCCAGGGAGCGGAAGACCCGCACGAAGACCTCCTGGGTGAGGTCCTCGGCGTCGTGCCGGTCGCCGGTCAGGCGGTAGGCCAGGCGGTAGACCCGGTCGGAGTGGTCCTCGACGATCTGCGCCCAGGTCAGGGCGCCGTCGGGGTGCTCGGGACTGGTCATCGCGGTCTCCTGCTGGTGGCGCCGGGTGCGCACGGTGTGTGGTCCTCCACGCTAGGGCTCCTTGCTGAGGGGAGCCTGTGAACGTCGTCGCCCCCTCCAACGAGCGGCCCGGCAGCGGGGTTCCCGGGGCGCGGGCCCGCCCCGCGATAGGTTGGGCCCGACCGTGCGGCGAGTGACCGCGCGCCACGTCTGCAGGAGGCCCGTCATCACCACGCCGATCACCCCCGCCAGCTGGTCCCACGCGGAGGCGTTCGTCCCCGAGGACGACGTCCTGGCCGCGGCCCGCGCCCGCGCCGAGGAGGTCGGGGTGGTGCCGATCAGCCCCGGCGGCGGCGCCTCGCTGCGCTTCCTGGCCTCGGTCCTCGAGGCCCGCGCGGTCGTCGAGATCGGCACCGGCACCGGGGTCTCCGGCCTGTGGCTGCTGCGCGGCATGCGTGGTGACGGGGTGCTGACCACCGTCGACATCGAGGCCGAGCACCAGCGCCTGGCCCGCCAGTCCTTCACCGAGGCCGGCGTCGCCTCGCAGCGCGCCCGCACCATCTCGGGCTCGGCGCTCGACGTGCTGCCGCGCCTGACCGACGGCCACTACGACCTGGTCTTCTGCGACGGCGACAAGCGAGAGTACTCCGCCTACCTCGCCGAGGCGCTGCGCCTGCTGCGCCCCGGCGGCGTGGTGGCCTTCGACAACGCCCTGTGGCACGACCGGGTCGCCGACCCCGCGCAGCGCGACGAGGAGACGGTGGCGATCCGTGAGCTCGGGCGCACCGTGGCCGCGCACGAGGGCCTGCTCTCGGTGCTGCTGCCCGTCGGCGACGGCCTGCTGTGCGCCAAGAAGGTGTGGAGCCCCGACGACGAGGACTGACCTCGCCGCGCCCGGCCTGCTCGGAACTGCGCGGGCCTGCTCGGGCCTCAGCCCTCGTCGCGCGCGACGGGGCTGAAGCCGTCCCAGCCCTCGGCGACCGCGAGGACGTCGCAGGGCTCGATCAGCACCGGGGCGCTGCCGATGATCGCCGAGCCCGGGGCGTCGGCGGCGCCGGCGGTGAAGCTCTCCTCGAACGCGGCGCGGGCCTCGTCGCTGGCGAAGACGTAGACGCCCTCGAACCACTCCCCCGCCCGCATCCGCCAGGTCTTGAACTGCAGGCCCGACATGCCGGTGAACTTCGCGTGCGAGGTGCCCTCGACGTACGCCGCGAGCTCGGCCTCGACGCCCTCCGGCGCCTCGGCGAGCGACCAGCGCACGGTCAGGCCCTTCACGAGGCGTCCCCCTGGGCGCCGACCCCGGCCAGCGGGTCCTCGGAGCCCAGCCAGGCCAGCAGCGCGCGGGCGCCGAAGCCGGTCGGGCCGGCGCTCCACTCGTCGACGTCGACCGGCGAGTCGCCGACCGAGGCCACGTCGAGGTGGGCCCAGGGCACGTCGCCGGTGAAGTGGCGCAGGAAGAGCGCCGCGGTGATGGCGCCCGGACCGCCGCCGGCGTTGTCGGCGTCGGCGACCTCGGAGGCGATGCGCTCCTCGTAGACGTCGGCCAGCGGCATCCGCCACAGGGTCTCGCCGGAGGTCTCGCCGGCCGCGGCGATGTGGGCGGCCAGCGCCTCGTCGTCGGCGAAGAAGCCGCCGGTGCGCAGCCCCAGGGCGACCTTCATCGCCCCGGTCAGGGTGGCGACGTCGACGATGGCGGCGGGGTCGAGCTGGGCGACGCCGTAGGCCAGCGCGTCGGCCATGACCAGGCGGCCCTCGGCGTCGGTGTTGGTCACCTCGGAGGTGCGCCCGCCGTAGTGGCGCACCACGTCGCCGGGGCGCATCGCGCTGCCGGAGACGGCGTTCTCGGCGGCCGCCACCAGCCCGACGACGCGCACCGGGCAGCCGACGGCACGCAGCGCCGCCATCGTGGCGATGACCACGGCGCCGCCGGTCATGTCGCGCTTCATCGTGGCCATGCCCTCGGCGGGCTTGATCGACAGGCCGCCGGTGTCGAAGGTGATGCCCTTGCCGACCAGCACCACCGTCGGGGTCTTCCTGGTGACGCGGGCCGGGGTGTAGTCGAGGCGGATCAGGCGCGGCGGGCTGGCCGAGGCCTGCCCGACGCCCAGGATGCCGCCGCAGCCCTCGGCGGCCAGCCGCTCCTCGTCCCACACCTCGACCTCGAGGCCGGCGCGGGTGGCGGTCTCGACGGCCTGCGCGGCCAGCCAGGCGGGGTTCTTGAGGTTCGAGGGGACGGTCGCCAGCAGGCGGGCCTGCCAGCCCGCCCCGGCCACGGCGAGCGCTCGCGCGAGCACCGCGCGGTGGGCCTCGGTGTCGCCGACACCGGCGAGGACCGCGCGTGCCACCGGGCGCTGCTCGGGCTCGCGGCCCGACCAGCGGAAGCCGAAGGAGCCGAGCACCAGGCCGACGACGAACGCCTCGAGACCGGCCTCGAGCCCCTCGGGGCCCGCGACGGCCGGCACCGAGGTGGCGACCGCGTCACGGTTGCGCACCGCCCGCGCCAGCGCCGCGCCGGCGCGGCGCAGGTCGACGGGGCGCTGCTGGCCGACGCCGACGAGCAGCACCCAGCGCAGCTCGGCGTTGTCGGGCCCGCCCAGCGGCACCGGCACCCGGGTGACCTCGCCGGCCGCGCCGGTGGCCTCCTCGAGCTCGAGCACCGCGAGCAGGTCGAGACCGAGCTGGTCGGAGAGCTCGGCCGCGCCGGGGCCCAGCACCGGGCCGGTGCTGGTGTCGTCCTCGGCGGGCAGCACCGGGACGGCCACCACGTCGACGCCCAGGACGGCGTCCGGCCCGAGGTCGCTGAGCGCGACGTCGGGCGGGGTGACCTGGGGTGCCAGGCCGGGGGCCAGCTGGTGAGGGAGCGGGGCGGCGGGGGTCTGGGGCATCGAGGGGAGCAGCCGGCTCAGCCGACGACGCCCTTGAGGGCGTCCCCGAGAGCGGTGGCCTCGTCAGCGTTGAGCTCCACGACGAGGCGGCCTCCACCCTCGAGCGGGACGCGCATCACGATGCCGCGCCCTTCCTTGGTGACCTCCAGCGGACCGTCGCCCGTCCGCGGCTTCATCGCCGCCATCCGGCACCTCTTCCATTCGTGCGTGCAGGGGTGCGCACCCGAGGACCCGGGAGGCACGTGAGTGCCTAGTATCCCCCATCCCCCTGGTGATAGGCACCACAGGGTCGGGCAGACTCGGCGCATGACCTCCCAGAGCGCCCCCGCGACCGTGCTGCTCGACGTCTCCGGCGGCGTCGCGACCATCACCCTGAACCGTCCCGAGGCGATGAACAGCCTCGACATCGCCACCAAGGTGCAGCTGCTCGACGCGCTGCGCCGCGTGGGCGAGGACGACGCGGTGCGCTGCGTCGTCATCACCGGCACCGGCCGCTCGTTCTGCACCGGCCAGGACCTCAAGGAGCACATCTCGCTGCTCGAGAACGGCGGCAGCGACGCGCTCTTCACCACCGTCGACGAGCACTACAACCCGATCGTCACCGCGATCGCCGACCTCGACAAGCCGGTCGTCGCGGCCGTCAACGGGGTCGCGGCCGGCGCCGGCGCGAGCATCGCGATGGCCTGCGACCTGCGGGTGCTCGCCGAGGGGGCCGGCTTCAACCTCGCCTTCGCCGGCGTCGCGCTCTCCTGCGACACCGGCGCCTCGGTGCACCTGCCCCAGCTGGTCGGGCGCGCCAAGGCGATGGAGCTGCTCTACTTCCCCCGCACCGTGCCGGCCCAGGAGGCCCTCGAGCTCGGCCTGGCCACCGCGGTGGTGCCCGCCGACGAGTTCGCGGGCGAGATCGAGGCGCTGGCCACCCGCCTCGCGGCCGGCCCGACCCTGGCCTTCGGCTCGATGCGCCGCTCGGTGGCGTACGCCGCCACCCACGACCTCGCCGAGTCGCTGGCCTTCGAGAGCGAGCAGATGACCCGCACCGGCGCGACCGCCGACCACCGCGCCGCGGTCGAGGCGTTCGTGGCCAAGCAGCGCCCGCAGTTCGAGGGCCGCTGACGCAGGTCGCTCAGACCACGGCCGACCAGTAGGCCCAGGTGAAGACGGCGACCCCGACGACCATCCCGACGTGCGCCAGCACCGAGAGGCCGGGACCGGTCGACCAGGAGTCCTCGGTGCCGGCCTGGGCGTGCTTGCCCTTCGAGGGCAGCCAGCGCGCGAGGATCAGCAGGCCCACCAGCGCCACGACCCACCACAGGCCCAGCGCCACGACGCCCAGCAGCGACCCGCCGAGCGCGGTGTCGGCGGGGGCGACGAGGAAGGTCAGCCACAGCACCAGCGCCAGGGCACCGGCCCCGGTGTGCGCCGCCAGCCAGCGCCGCCCGACGTCGGCGCGCCGGGCGGCGCCGTCGCTGCGGCCCAGACGGGCACGGGTGAGCACGACCACCACCGCCGCGAGGGCGGTGAGCACGTAGACGACGACCTGGGAGGACACCCGCGTGAGTGTGCCCTACGGCTCGTGGCGCGCGCCACGCTCCCCGTCGACCTCGCCGACCCCGTCGGCTCCGCCGACCCCGTCGACCCCGGCGGCCTCCAGCTGGGCGGCCACCCGGTCGAGCAGGGCGTCGACCTCCGACATCCGGTAGCCCCGGAAGGCCAGCGAGAACCGCACCCGGCGCAGGTCGTCACCCCGCAGCGTGCCCGCCGGCACGCTGACGTCGGGGCGGTCGTCGTACGTCGGCGCGAGCGGGGTGCCGCGCCCGGCGGCGACCATCGCGATCGCACCCATCACCAGCACCAGCAGGATCGCGAAGAACCACATCATCGCTCGATCATCGCTCGGCCCCTTCCTGGGCGGCCACGACGTGGCGCACCGCCTCCTCGACGTCGTCGGTCACGTGGATCAGGTCGAGGTCGCCCTGCGAGATCTTGCCGTCGGCCAGCACGGTGTCGCGCATCCAGTCCAGCAGCCCGCTCCAGTAGTCGACGCCGACCAGCACGATCGGGAAGCGGGTGACCTTGCGGGTCTGCACCAGCGTGATCGCCTCGAAGAGCTCGTCGAGGGTGCCCACGCCGCCGGGCAGCACCACGAAGCCCTGGGAGTACTTCACGAACATCGTCTTGCGCACGAAGAAGTAGCGGAAGTTGATGCCGACGTCGACCCACTCGTTGAGCCCGGCCTCGAAGGGCAGCTCGATCCCGAGCCCGACGGAGGTGCCGCCGGCGTCGCAGGCGCCCTTGTTGGCGGCCTCCATCGCGCCCGGCCCGCCGCCGGTGATGACCGCGAAGCCGGCCTCGACCAGCAGCCGACCCACCTGCTCGCCCTGCGCGTACGACGGGTGGTCGGGCGGGGTGCGCGCGGAGCCGAAGACCGCGATCGCGGGCCCCAGCTCGGCCAGCGCGCCGAAGCCCTCGACGAACTCGGCCTGGATACGCATCACACGCCACGGATCGGCATGCAGCCACTCCGACCCGCCCTGCGAGTCGAGGAGCCGCTGGTCGGTGGTGGTGGTCTCCTCGGTGCGGGTGAAGACCGGGCCCTTGAAGCGCCCGCGCAGCCTCGACACCTCAGGCCCCCGCCCGCTCGGCGCCGCCGGTGAGCCAGGCGCGCAGCGCGCGCTCGCAGTGCTCGATCTCGGCGACCGGCACGTGCTCGTCGGCCTTGTGGGCGAAGAGCGGGTCGCCGGGGCCGTAGTTGACCGCCGGGACGCCCAGCGCGGTGAAGCGCGCGACGTCGGTCCAGCCGAACTTGGGGGCGACCTGCCCGCCGACCGCCGCGACGAACTCCTTGGCCGCGGGCCGGTCGAGCCCGGGCATCGCGGGCAGCGCCGAGGTCGGTGAGCGTGACGTCGTACCCCTCGAAGACCTCGCGGACGAACGCCTCGGCCTCGTCGGTGGAGCGGTCGGGGGCGAAGCGGAAGTTGACCTCCACGACGCACTCGTCGGGGACCACGTGCCGGCGACGCCGCCGCGGATGGCGACCGCGTTGAGGCCCTCGTGGTACTCCAGGCCGTCGATGACCGGGCGGCGGGCCTCGTAGGCGTTGAGCCGGGCCAGCACGTCGGCGGCGCCGTGGATGGCGTTGACGCCCTTCCAGGAGCGGGCGGAGTGGGCGCGCTCGCCGGTGGTGCGCACGTCGACGCGCAGGGTGCCCTGGCAGCCGGCCTCGACGCCCGCGTTGGAGGGCTCCATCAGGATCGCGAAGTCGGCCTCGAGCAGGTCGGGGCGCTGCTCGGCGACCTTCTTCAGCCCGTTGTGCTCCTCCTCGATCTCCTCGGCCTCGTAGAGCACGAACGTCACGTCGCGCACCGGCTCGCGCACGGTGGCGGCCAGGCGCAGGATCACCGCGTCTCCGCCCTTCATGTCGCAGGTGCCGAGCCCGTGCAGGAGGCCGGCCCCTTCGTCGAGACGGCTGGGAAAGTTGCCGTTGACCGGGACCGTGTCGAGGTGGCCGGCCAGCACCACCCGTTCGCCGCGGCCCAGGTCGGTGCGGGCCACGACGGTGTGGCCGATCCGGGTCACGCTCAGGTGGCCCAGCGCCTCCAGCGCCGCCTGCACCGCGTCGGCGATGCGCTGCTCGTCGCGGCTGACCGACTCGATGTCGCACAGCTGGCGGGTCAGGGTCACCACGTCGGCGTCGAGGTCGAGCACCGGGGTCGCGTCGCTCGTCGTACGCGCGTCAGGGCTGGTCATGGGGCCCATCCAACCAGCCGCTCCCCCGCCCCGGGGTGGGTGCGCGCCGCCGACCCCGAAGGTTCATCGGGTACCCGATGGAACTGGCGCCACCACACCGAAGGTTCATGTAGGTGCCGCGAGTTCCATCGGGTACCCGATGAAACTCCCGCTACCCCCGAACTGCAACACGTTCTAGTGTGGCACGCATGCGCAACGGCCTCGTCCTGTTCACCTCCGACCGCGGCATCACCCCCGCACGTCTGGCGGCGGCCGCGGAGGAGCGCGGCTTCGACACCTTCTACGTGCCCGAGCACACCCACATCCCCGTACGCCGCGACGCCGCCCACCCCGGCACCGGCGACGCGACGCTCCCCGACGACCGCTACACCCGCACCCTCGACCCGTGGATCTCGCTGGCCACCGCGGCCGCGGTCACCAGCCGCATCCGCCTCTCCACGGCGGTGGCGCTGCCGGTGGAGTCCGACCCGATCACCCTGGCCAAGCAGGTCGCGACCCTCGACCACCTCTCGGGCGGGCGGGTCGAGATCGGGGCCGGCTTCGGCTGGAACACCGACGAGCTGGCCGACCACGGGGTGCCGGCCGACCGGCGCCGCACCGTGCTCAAGGAGTACGTCGAGGCGATGCGCGCGCTGTGGACCCAGGAGGAGGCCGCCTACGACGGCGAGTTCGTCTCGTTCGGGCCGAGCTGGGCCTGGCCCAAGCCGGCGCGCCACGTGCCGCTGGTCATCGGCGCCGGCGCCGGGCCCAGGACGTTCGCCTGGATCGCCCGGCACGCCGACGGCTGGATGACCACCCCGCAGCAGCGAGACATCACCGACCAGATCGGGGCGCTGCAGCGGGCCTGGAGCGAGGCGGGGCGCGAGGGCCGGCCCGACGTACGGGTCCTGATCGCCTTCAAACCCGACCCCGACGACCTGGCCGCGTGGGCGGAGGCGGGGGCGACCGAGCTGATCTGGGGCGTGCCCGACAAGGAGCCCGACGAGGTGCTCGCCAGCCTCGACCGGCTGGCCGCGCGCCTGGGGCTGGCCCCCGAGCCGCTGCTCGGCTAGACCGGCCGGGCCGGGGCGAACCCCCCATCTGAGGGAGTGCCCTCGCCGCGGGACCCGCCTAGCGTGGTGGGACCGGCGAAGGAGCCGCCCATGACGATCAGCACCGACCTGGCCGAGCGCACCCTGCACGGCGTACGCCGCTTCTGCGAGGCGGCGGGCGTCGAGACCGACCTGCTGGCCGGGGTCGCGGCCCGGGTCAAGCCCGTCGTCGGGTGGGACACCGGGGTCTTCTTCACCACCGACCCCGCGACGACGCTCTTCACCGACGCCTGCGTCGACGGCTTCGGGCTCGACACGTGCGCGCCGTGGTTCCACCACGAGATCAACGTCGACGACGTCAACCTCTTCCGCGACCTCGCCGGCACCGGCCGGGTCGCGCTGCTCTCCCGCTCCTGCACCGACCCGGTCGCCGACAGCGCGCGGCACCGCGAGGTGATGCGCCCGCAGGGTCTCGACGCCGAGGTGCGCCTGACCGCCGACGACCCGAGTGGCACGTGGGGGGCGATCGAGGTGCACCGCGAGAGCGGCGCCCGCGACTTCGGCGACGACGAGCTCGCGCTGCTGGCCGCACTGGGACCGGTCGTGGCCCGCGGCATCCGCCGCCAGGCGCTGGCCCGGGCCTGCCTCGAGGGGGCGGGGGTGAGCACGCCCGGCCTGGTGCACCTGACCCGCGACGGGCAGGTGCGGCCCGGCACCGAGGCCGGCGCGGCCTGGCTCGAGCTGCTCGCGCCGGGCGAGCAGCAGGACGTGCACTCGGCGCTGCTGACGATGACGGCGCTGCTGCGCGGCCCCGGCGACGTGACACGGGTCCGCGCCCGCGCCGCCGACGGGCGCTGGGTCACCCTGCACGCCTCGCGCGCCTGGGGCAGCGACGACGCGGTGGTCATCATCGAGCCCGCGGGCCCCTCCGACGTCGCCGACCTGCTGGCCCGGGCCCACGGCCTGACGCCCCGCGAGCGCGAGGTGGCGCTGGGCCTGGCCCGTGGCGAGTCCACGGCGCAGCTCGCCGAGCGTGGGCGTCTCCCCGCACACCGTGCGCGACCACCTCAAGAACGTCTTCCGCAAGACCGGCACCACCAGCCGCACCGAGCTCGTCTCCCACCTGTTCTCGCAGTGGTACGCCGAGCGCCTCTTCCACCACTAGCGAAGGAGAACGCGATGACCCTGCAGACCCCGATGATCCTCGGCCCCGGCGAGGGCGAGCACTGGCACTTCCTCAACACGCTGCAGACCCTGCAGGTCGACGGCAAGCGCAGCGACGGCGCGATGACGGCGCTCGTCTTCGAGGGACCGCGCGGCTTCGGGCCGCCGCTGCACAGCCACGACGTCGAGGACGAGCTGTTCCACGTGCTGTCCGGCGAGATCCGCTTCACCACCGGCGACATCAGCGAGGTGGTCGGCGAGGGCGGCACCGTGTTCCTGCCCAAGCAGCAGGCGCACCAGTTCCAGGTGCTGTCGACGACCGCGAAGGTCTTCCAGGTCTCGACCCCGGCGCAGTTCGACGACTTCGTGCGCACCCTCGGCACCCCGGCCGACCGCGCCGAGATCCCGGAGCCGACCGAGGTCGACCCCGAGAAGGTCGCCCAGGTCTGCGCCCAGTTCCAGATCCAGCTGCTGGGCCCGCCCCCGCCGCCGCTCGACTGAGCGACGCGGGCCGGGCGTCTGCCCGGCCCGCGCCCTCAGGTCACTTGCGCTTCTTCACCACCACGACGATCGGCTGCTCGACCGCTTGGGTCAGCTGGTCACCGGTGTAGGCAACCACCAGGTCGTAGGTGCCGGGCGCCATCTTGGCGAGCCGGACCTTGGCTCGACCTCGCGGGTTGAGGGACTTGCTGCCAAGGACTTCCTGCCCCATCCGGACCTCGACCGTGCCGCTGGGGTCGACCTCGCCGGCCTGGACGGTCGCCACGATCCGCGGCTTCTTGGGGAAGCGGAGCTTCGACGCCTTGAACACCTCGGCCTCCATCTTCGGCGCGACCTTGGCCACCGTCACCGGGGCTGCGGAGGCCTGACCGTCCTGGTAGCCGTGACGGCTTGCCGTGACGACCGCGGAGACCTGTCGACCGATGTCGGCACGGGTCACCTTGTAGGACAGGTTGGTGGCGCCGGGGACGTCGACCCCGTCGCGCTGCCACTGGTAGCTGTAGCTGAGCCGGTCAAGGGACCACTCGCCGCGGCTGAGGTGCAGCACCTTGCCCAGCTGCGGGAGACCCGAGATGGCCGGCATCTCGGTTGCCCCGGGGTTGGGCGCCTCGGCCACGGTGGCAGCGCCGGACGTGGCCACACCGTCGGCGTGGCCAGGCTTCGTCGCGGTCACGACCAGGGAGATCACCTTGCCGAGGTCCGACTCCCGTAGCGCCAGGGAGTCACCGGTCTGCCCCGGCATGGGCTTGCCGTCGGCCATCCATGCGTACGAGAAGTCGAGACCCGCCAGGTCCCAGGCGCCCGGCACTGCGGTGATCACCTGGTCCACAGCGACAAGGCCCTCGATCGAGGGGGCCGTGGCAGCAACAGCCGCATCCCCCTCGTCCACGAGGACCGGGTCGGCCTGCGCGGAGCCACTCGGGGCGCCGACGGGGTGCGCGGTCACGAGCGCCGTCACCTGCTTGCCGACATCGGCCAGACCGGTGGTGTAGGTGGGAGCCGTGGCACCCGAGATCGCTGCGCCTTGACGCAACCACTGGTAGGAGTAGGAGTCGATCCGCTGGTCCCACTCACCGTCGGAGACGCTGAGGGTCTCACCGAACTTCGGCGTGCCGGAGATGGCAGGCCGCACGGTGGCGCCCGGAGCCTCGACAGCGGGGCCGCCTCCACCGCCCCCGTTGTTGTTGCCGGCGATCTGCACGGTGGACACGCTGAAGGGCTGCGACTGCCCGTTCGGCACGGACTCGCCCGACACCATCGCCTGCCACGTGCCGGCCACAGGGGCCTGGACGGTGACGGTCTCGGAGGACTGGCCCTTCGAGACGCTCACCCCCGGTCCCGCACTGTCACGGCTGAACTGGGCACCCGTCGGGTCCACCAGCGTCAGCTTCAGGTCCGTGGCCGCGGCTCGGGCCGAGCGAGGGCTGTTACCGGGGCCCGTCGGGGCGAAGGCGTAGTTCACCGTGACCGAGATCTGACCCGTGGTGGGGTCGACAACGATCTGGATGATGCTGGTCTGGCCCTGCGCGACCGCACCCGACGGGTCGCACTGCGACTCGTCGTAGGTGCCGCCGCCGATCTCGCTGCGGATCTGCCCGAAGATGCACACCAGCTGCGTCGAGTCGTTCAGCGGGATGAACCGACCTGAGGTCTGGTCAGCGATCCCCCTCAGGAGGGTCTCATCGGTCGACGACCCCAGGGCGATCGCGTACACGGGCCAGCCCGCGTCTGCGAAGCAGGTGGCCTCGTCGGCGTAGGAACCGTCACCATCGGTCAGGAAGATGCCTGCGCGCATGGTCGCGGTCGCGTTCGCCAGGGAGTCGCAGCCAGCCTGGAGGCCGGCGCCGAGGTCGGTCCCACCGTCGCTGTCCACGGAGTCGATGGCGGCCTCGAGCGTGCCACGGTTGGCTTCGACGGCAACCGGGTCCTGGACGGACTGGACGATCGAGTCGAAGTCGACGACACCGACCTCGTCATCGGGCAGGGACACGCCCAGATAGGTCCTCGCACCGTCCTTGCGCAAGTCGTCCGGGTCGTTCCACGACATCGATCCTGATGAGTCGATGATCAAGGTCGTGGCGGTGTTGCCGGGACCGGGAACAGCCTCGGCGCTCCCGACCGTGAGTGCGGATAGTGACATCGCCCCCATGGCCGCAGCTGCGGCCAAGGTCGACGCTCTGCGAACGATCATTGCTGGTTGCCTTTGCTCTGAGGTGAAGGGAGCAGCAAAGGTAAAACCGGTGGGTCGTGTTCCGAGGCAGCTTGACGCCCTCCTACGCGGAAGGTCCAGACCAGCACCCCTATAACGCCCAGAACCGCGACTGAGGGTCACCTCTTCGGCCGCTGAACAATAGTTATTGCGCCCTATTGACGGGGGCCGCCAGTCGACCCACTCCTACCTGCCCCGCCCCCGCCGCCGCTCGACTGAGCGGCCGGACGAGGGGCGGGCAGCGCAGGCCGGCCTCAGGCCTTCGCGACCGCCACGGTCGCCTTCTCGCCCTCCCCCACGGTCACCGGCGTGCCCGGGTGGTCGACGTTCGAGGTGACCTCGTACGCCGTCGCCAGGGTCTCGCCGGTGATCAGCTCGCGGTGCGTCGACGCGGCCGCCTGCACGGCCTCCGAGCCGGCGATCGTCAGCACGATCCGGTCGGAGACCTCGAAGCCGGCGTCACGGCGGGCCTGCTGGACCGCGCGCACCAGGTCGCGGGCCAGGCCCTCGGCGGCCAGCTCGTCGGTGACCACGGTGTCGAGCACCACGAAGCCGCCGCCGGGCAGCATCCCGATCGCGTCGGTGTCGTCGGCCGAGCCGGCGACGGTCTCGAGGGTGTACTCGCCCTCGAGCAGCGCCAGGCCGCCCGCGGTCACGGTGCCGTCCTCGGCCACCGACCAGTCGCCCGACTTCGAGCCCTTGATCGCCTGCTGCACGTCCTTGCCGAGCCGGGGCCCGGCGGCGCGCGCGTTGACGCTCAGCCGCTGCGAGACGCCGTACGACGCCGCCTCGGGCGCGTCGGCGCCCAGCAGGCGCACCGACCGGACGTTGACCTCGTCGGCCACGATCGACTCGAAGCCCTCGAGCGCCGCGGGGTCGGCGACGACCACGGTCAGCCCGGCCAGCGGCAGGCGGTTGCGCAGCGAACGGGCCTTGCGCAGCGCCGAGGTGGCCGAGCAGACCTCGCGCACCTGGTCCATCGCCGCGACCAGCGCGTCGTCCGCGGGCAGCTCGCCGGCGGTGGGCCAGTCGGTCAGGTGCACCGACCGCTCGCCGGTCAGCCCGCGCCAGATCTCCTCGGTGGCCAGCGGCATCAGCGGCGCGGTGACCCGGCAGACCGTCTCGAGCACCGTGTAGAGGGTGTCGAACGGGGCGGAGTCGTCGGCGTCCCAGAACCGCTCGCGCGAGCGGCGGATGTACCAGTTGGTCAGCACGTCGAGGAACGAGCGGGTCGCGTCGCAGGCGTCGGCGACGGCGTACGAGTCGAGCGCGGTGGTCATCTGCTCGACGTACTGGCCGCACTTGGCCAGCAGGTAGCGGTCGAGGCGGTCGGTCGACGCGGTCGAGGCCTGCGCGTCGACGGAGCCGGCGTTGGCGTAGAGCTGGAAGAAGTACCAGCTGTTCCACAGCGGGATCAGCACCTGGCGCACCGAGTCGCGGATGCCCTGCTCGGTGACCACGAGGTTGCCGCCGCGCAGGATCGGGCTCGACATCAGGAACCAGCGCATCGCGTCGGCGCCGTCGCGGTCGAAGACCTCGCGCACGTCGGGGTAGTTGCGCAGGCTCTTGGACATCTTGTTGCCGTCGGAGCCCAGCACGATGCCGTGGCTGATGCAGTTCTCGAAGGCCGGCTTGTCGAAGAGCGCGGTGGCCAGGATGTGCAGCGTGTAGAACCAGCCGCGGGTCTGGCCGATGTACTCGACGATGAAGTCGGCCGGGAAGTGGCCGGGGTGGCCGTCGGTGCCGCTGAACCACTCGGCGTTCTCGAACGGGTAGTGCACCTGCGCGTAGGACATCGACCCGGAGTCGAACCACACGTCGAGCACGTCGGGGACCCGGCGCATCATCGACTTCCCCGTGGGGTCGTCGGGGTTCGGGCGCACCAGCTCGTCGACGAAGGGGCGGTGCAGGTCGGGCTCGCCGGCATGGTTGCGCGGCAGGTCGCCGAAGTCGCGCTCGATGTCGGCGAAGGAGCCGTAGACGTCGAGGCGCGGGTACGCCGGGTCGTCGCTCTTCCACACCGGCACCGGGGAGCCCCAGAAGCGGTTGCGGGTGATCGACCAGTCGCGGGCGTTCTCCAGCCAGCGGCCGAACTGGCCGTCCTGGATGTGGTCGGGCACCCAGTTGATCTGCTGGTTCAGCTCGAGCATCCGCTGCTTGATCGCGGTGACCTCGACGAACCACGACGAGACGCCCTTGTAGATCAGCGGCTCGCGGCAGCGCCAGCAGTGCGGGTAGGAGTGGTCGTAGGTCTCGCGGCGCAGCAGGATCGTGCCGGGCGTGACCGCGCCCGCCTGCTCGCCGCGAGTCGTGGACTTGAGGTGGTCGATGATGTGCAGGTTGGCGTCGAAGACCTGCATGCCGGCGTAGTCGTCCACGGGGTGGGTGAAGCGGCCGTCCTTGCCGACCGGCATCACCGCCTCGATGCCCTCGCGGTCGGTGACCTCCTTGTCGATCTCACCGAAGGCGCCGGCGGTGTGCACCAGCCCGGTGCCGTCGGTGGTGGTGACGGCGTCGTCGGCGGCGACCACGCGGAAGGCGTTGGCGTGACCCAGGAAGTAGGAGAACGGCGGGGTGTAGGTGCGCCCGACCAGGTCGGCGCCGCGGTAGCGGCCCAGCACCTCGATGTCGTCGGTCGAGCCCAGCTCCTTGGCGTACGACGCCAGCCGGGCCTCGGCGAGCAGGTAGCGCGCCGTGGTGTCGGTGCCGGGCACGGCGGCCTCGACGACGACGTACTCGATCTCGGAGCCGACCATCACCGCAAGGTTGGAGGTCAGGGTCCACGGGGTCGTGGTCCAGATCAGCAGGTGCGCGTCGTCGAGGACCTCGTCCTCACCGGTCGCGTCGAGCGCGTAGCCGACGGTGACCGCGGGGTCCTGGCGGTTCTGGTAGACGTCGTCGTCCATCCGCAGCTCGTGGTTCGACAGCGGCGTCTCGTCGTTCCAGCAGTAGGGCAGCACCCGGAAGCCCTCGTAGACCAGGCCCTTCTCGTGCAGCTGCGAGAACGCCCACATGACCGACTCCATGTAGTCGGGGTTCATGGTGCGGTAGTCGTTGTCGAAGTCGACCCAGCGCGCCTGGCGGGTCACGTAGTCGCGCCACTCGCCGGTGTAGGTCATCACCGACTCGCGGCAGGCGTCGTTGAACTTGTCGATGCCCATCTCGACGATCTCGTCGGTGGTCTTGATGCCGTTGAGGCGCATCGCCTCGAGCTCGGCTGGCAGGCCGTGGGTGTCCCAGCCGAAGCGGCGCTCGACGCGGCGTCCGCGCATCGTCTGGTAGCGCGGGATCAGGTCCTTGACGTAGCCGGTGAGCAGGTGGCCGTAGTGCGGCAGCCCGTTGGCGAACGGCGGGCCGTCGTAGAAGACGAACTCGTTCTCGCCGTGCTCGCCCGCGTCGCGCTGGTCGATGCTCGCCTGGAAGGTGCCGTCGGCGGCCCAGTAGGCCAGCACCCGCTCCTCGATCTCGGGGAAGCGCGGGCTCGACGGGACGGCGCTGGCGCCGCTGGGGTCGGTGGAGACCTTCGGGTAGGTCACGGCTGCTCCTGGGGTACGTCGGTCGTCGGGGCTGACTGCCACGAGGACGACTCCCCTGCCGGGGTCCGCGGTACCACCTCGCTTGCTCCCGCGGGTGCTGCTGCGGGGGCCGCTCGTTGCTGGCTGTGACGGGCCCACCCGTCCGGTTCTACTCACCCGAGGGCTTTCTTCCGGAGGCTCGCCGCTGATGACGGCTCAGACGCCTGTGCCCCGATCGTACGCCGCCGCACCGATCAACCGCGCCTCCGGGAGGACATGTCAGAGAAACTTGACACCATGGCGCGCCGGGCCTGATGCTGGAGGTGTCAAAGAACTCTGACATCAGGAGACGTGCCGCCATGCCCTCGACCACCGCTCCCCACCCGGCCCGACCGTGGCTGCTCGCCACCGCGCCGGCCCTGGTCCTGGCTGCCGGCGTCGGCGCCGTCGCCGCCCGGGTCCGTGACGACGCCCCCGCCGAGGTCTCCTTCACCGTCTTCGCCGTGATGACCTTCGGGTGCTTCCTGGCCCTGGGGGCGGTCCTCCTCGACCGCACCGAGCGCCCCGAGCAGCACGAGGACTCCATCGAGTCCCAGTGGGCCCGCTCCGCCAGCAGCGGCGCCTTCTACGACCTGGTCGTCGCCCTGGGCGTGGTCACCTTCCTCACCGCCCTCCTCGACGCCGGCCACGTGCCGCTGTGGCCCTTCGTGGTCCTCGGCCTCGGCGACCTGTCCGTGCGCCTGGTCGTCCTGCAGCGTCGCGAGGGCTGATGGACAACCACCTCAGGGCGATGCGCGAGCGGGCCGGCCTGTCGCAGAGCGAGTGCGCGACGGCGCTCGGCGTCTCGCGCCAGACCGTGATCTCGATCGAGAAGGGCCACTTCGACCCCCGCCTGTCGCTGGCCTTCCGGATCAGCCGGCTCTTCGACACCCCCGTCGACGAGATCTTCGCCCCCGACGACCCCACCCCCTGACCCGGCCCATTTCTCGCACCGACCCGGCCCGGATCTCGCGTCGACCCGGCCCGAACCTCCCGTCGTGCGGCAGGCTGCTGCGCATGACCTCCCACCACGGCATGTTCGTGCCGGCCGACGAGGACCCGCGCGGCGACACCGGCAGCAGCCGGGGTGAGCGGGGCTGCGTGACCGGCTACCTCGAGGCCTACCGCCACACCATCGCCATGAAGTGCCAGGGCCTGTCCCCCACCCAGCTCGCCACGGCCTCGGTGCCCCCGTCGGCGATCTCCCTGCTCGGGCTGGTGCGCCACCTGGCCCGGGTCGAGCACCACTGGGCCCGGCGGGTCCTCGAGGGCCGCGGCGACCTCCCCCGCCTCTTCGACGAGCCGGGCGACGACGCCGGCTTCACGCTCCCCGGCGCCACCGAGGAGACCGACGAGACCACGGTGCACGAGGCGTTCGAGCTCTGGCGCGGCGAGTGCGCGTACGCCGACGGGGTGGTCGCGACTGCCTCCCTCGACGACCTCGTCAGCGTCGGTGACGAGCGGATCGAGGTCCGCGACGTGCTGGTGCACCTCGTCGAGGAGTACGCCCGCCACGCCGGCCACGCCGACCTCGTCCGGGAGTGCCTCGACGGCCGCACCGGTCAGTGACCCGGCCGTCTCAGTGCGGCTCGAGCCAGGCCAGCACCCGCTGCGCCGCCTCGTCGGCGGTGAGCCCGGCGTTGTCGAGGCGCAGGTGCTCGACGTCGGCGAGCAGCTCGTCGGCGAGCGTCGGGTCGGCGGGGTCGGTGTTCATCCGCAGCCGGCGGTCGACGTCGCGCACGTGCGCGTCCGACCAGGCGAGGTCGGCCTTCGAGGGCTTGGCGGCGATCCGGTCGGCGCCGGAGTTGCGGGCCAGCCTGGTCTCGAGGTCGGCGTACAGCTCGACCCAGCGCACCGGGAGCCCCGCCTCGCGGAAGGGCGCGATCATCTGCCGCACCAGGTCGGCGTCCGCGGGGTCGTCGACACCCCAGACCAGGGTGAAGACCAGCTTGAGCCCGTGCTCGGCGGCCTCCTCGAGCACCCGGCGCCGGAACTCGAGGGTGAGCTGCTCGAAGGCGGGCGTGCCGTGCCCGAAGACCTCCAGCAGCGGCTCGACCGTGTGGTGGTTGTGGAAGAGGCGGTAGTCGCTGCGCGCGCAGATCGCACGCCCCACCGTCATCTTGCCGACCGCCGGCGGTCCGGTGATCAGCAGCAGCTCACCCGTCATGCCCGGACCGTACGCCGTCGGCGCGGCGCGGCCGAGCGGTTTTGCGCCGGGTCAGCGGGAGATCTGGGACGGGTCGACGCGAGATCTGGGCCGTGTCAGCGCAGCGAGAGGACGTCGTCGGGCACCACGGTCAGCCCGTGGGCGCGGGCGGCGTCGAGGAGGCGGTGGCGCACGTCGGAGTGCACGGCCGAGGGCAGCTCCTCGAGCACGAGGCGGCGCACCGCGCCGTGGCGGAAGGCAGGGGTGCCGTCGGGGGTGTGCACCACCAGGCCCGACTCGACGGCGCGGGCGAGCGCGGCCGGGCCGACGGCGTCCTCGACCACCCCGGCCGGGATGTGCGGGCCGGCGACGGCCGCGACCCCGACGGCCAGCAGGGCCAGCGGGTCGAGCGCCGCGAGGCGGCGGTGCACCGAGGCCGGCAGCGCGTGGGCGAGGCGGGGGGCCAGGTCGGTGGGGTCGCCGGCGGCGCCGGCGGCGGCGAACTCGGCGCGCAGGCCCGGCTCGTCGAGCAGCGCGCGGAGCACGCCGGGGTTGCCGGCGCTGGCGCGGTGGTAGGCCGAGACCAGGCCGGAGGCGCCCTCGAGCCGCTCCCCCAGAGCGTCGCCGACCACGTCGGCGACGCCCGCCCGCTCCAGGCAGGCCAGGTCGATGAGGGTGCAGTCGCGCTCGTCGGAGATCTCGGGCACGTCGTCGTGGGCGCCGACCAGCAGCGGCGCGCGCGAGCGGTGGCACCGGCGCGCCACCTCGGCGCGCTGCGCGGGGTCACAGAGGTCGGCGTCGTCGAGCACCACCAGCACCTTGTCGCGCCCCGCGAGCATCGGCTCGAGGTCGTCGACCAGGTCGAGGGGCGAGGCGGCCCAGGGCCGCGGGCGCAGCCTGCTCACCCGCACCCCCTCGACGGCGGCGCGCCGGGCGGCCTCCTGCAGCATCGTGCTCACCCCGACGCCGGGGCGCCCGCGCACCACCACCGCGGGGCGCACCTCGCGCACACGACCTCGAGGATCGCCAGCTCGCGGTTGCGCCCGCGGACCAGCGGGGAGACGGGGGTGCCGGGACGCGCTGCGGAGGCCATCAGACGATCCCTCCGGTCGGCGTACGGCGCGTGGCGCCGGCCCGCTCCCCCCGAGCAGGTCCTCCCAGCGTAGGCGCCGCGCAGCGCTGTGCCAACGCCCCCGGGGGCGTCCCACCGCAGGGAGGGGGTCGCCGAGCGTCGGCGGGCTTTCCTAGGGTGGGGTCGTGACCGCCACCAACGAGCCCACGACCACCACTCCCGCCCGCACCACCGGGCCCGCCTGGGGCCACGGCCTGGCCACCGTCACCGGCGACGGCACGGTCCTCGACGTGTGGTTCCCGCAGCCGCGGCTCGGGTCGCGCCCGGACGTGGAGGAGCCCGCTCCCAAGGTCCTGGTGGACCTCGAGGGCAGCGACCACGCCCGCGGCGTGCGCCGCGAGGTCGTCCTCGTCGAGATCGCCGACCTGCAGCAGCCCCCGGCCGACACCGCCGACGTGTGGCTGCGCCTGCACCTGCTCTCGCACCGGCTCGTGCGCCCCCACGGCATCTCGATGGACGGCGTCTTCGGCAAGCTCACCAACGTCGTGTGGACCTCCGCCGGGCCGTGCGCGGTCGCCGACTTCGAGATGGCCCGGGCCCGGATGAAGGCCGGCGGCACCCACGTGGCGGTCTACGGCATCGACAAGTTCCCCCGGATGACCGACTACGTCGCCCCCGCGGGCGTGCGGATCGCCGACGCCGACCGGGTGCGCCTGGGCGCCCACCTGGCCGAGGGCACCACGGTCATGCACGAGGGCTTCGTGAACTTCAACGCCGGCACCCTGGGCTCCTCGATGGTCGAGGGCCGCATCTCGGCGGGCGTCGTGGTCGGCGAGGGCAGCGACATCGGTGGCGGCGCCTCGATCATGGGCACCCTGTCCGGCGGCGGCACCGCGGTCATCTCGATCGGCGAGCGCTGCCTGCTGGGCGCCAACGCCGGCATCGGCATCTCGCTGGGCGACGACTGCGTCGTCGAGGCCGGCTGCTACGTCACCGCCGGCACCAAGGTCACGATGACCGACCCCGAGGGCGGCGAGCCCCGGGTGGTCAAGGCCGCCGAGCTGTCCGGCGCCTCCAACGTGCTCTTCCGCCGCAACTCGGTCACCGGGGCCGTCGAGGCCGTGGCGTGGAAGGGCGAGGGCATCGCCCTCAACGCCGACCTGCACGCCAACTGAGCGAGCCGGCGGTCGGCGCCGGGCCCCGCCTCAGCGTCCTCTTGGGGTCGTCACGGACGATGTCCCCATGAGGAAGGTCGTCCCCGCCGTCGCGATCACCCTGGCTCTGGCCGGGGTGATCGCGCTCGGCGTCTGGGCGGTGGTCGACCGGGTCGGCGGTGTCTTCACCAGCCGCACCTGCACCGCCACGGTCGACGGCCTCGAGGTCCAGCTCAGCGCCGAGCAGGCCGAGAACGCCGGGCTGATCGCGGCGATCGGCGTACGCCGCGGGCTGCCGGCGCGCGCGGTGTCGATCGCGCTGGCCACCGCCTACCAGGAGTCGAAGATCCTCAACCTCGACTCCGGTGACCGCGACTCCCTGGGCATCTTCCAGCAGCGGCCCTCGCAGGGCTGGGGCACCGAGGCGCAGCTGCAGGACCCGGTCTACGCCACCAACGCCTTCTACGACGCCCTGCTCGACGTCGAGGGCTACCGCGAGATGGAGGTGACCGAGGCGGCGCAGGCGGTGCAGCGCTCGGGCTTCCCCAACGCCTACGCCGACCACGAGGCCGACGCCCGGGTGCTGGCCTCGGCGCTGACCGGCAACTCCCCCGCCGCGCTGCACTGCGAGGTGCCCGGCGACGTCGAGGCCTCCGACTCCGACCTGCGCGACGTCGGGCTGACCTTCCGGGCCAACCAGGTGCGCAAGGAGGTCACCGCGGTCTTCGGGGAGCTGCCGCTGGGCGGCTTCGCCCCCGGCGGCGTCAGCACCGGGCACAGCGAGGGCTCGGCCCACTACGACGGCCGGGCCGTCGACATCTTCGTGCGCCCGGTCTCGGATGCCAACAAGGTGCGCGGCTGGGCGATCTCGCACTACCTGGTCAGCCAGGCCGAGCGGCTCGCGATCGCAACGATCATCTTCGACGACAAGATCTGGACCGCTCGCCGCTCGGCCCAGGGCTGGCGCGAGTACGACGTCGACACCTCGGGCGTGGCCGAGTCGACGGCCGAGATCCTCGAGCACCGCGAGCACGTGCACGTCGACGTCTTCGCCTGAGGCGGCGGCCCCCGGCCGGGCCCACCACGGCTCAGTCGTCGGCGGTCTCCTGGGTGGCCCCGCGCGACAGGCGCAGCCGGCGCCCGCGGGCGACGTCCTCCTCGTGCTTCTCGTCGGCCTTCTCGATGCCGGTGGTGTCGCGCGCCGGCAGCTGCACCGACTCCTCGGCGGCGATGCCGGCCTGCAGCTCGCGCCCGCGCTCGAGCTCGGCGTCGAGCTCGGCGCCGAAGAGCAGCGCGAGGTTGGTGATCCACAGCCACAGCAGGAAGACCACGGCGCCGGCCAGCGAGCCGTAGGTCTTGTTGTAGCTGCCGAAGTTGGCGACGTAGAAGCCGAAGGCGGCCGAGGCCACGATCCAGGTGACGATCGCGAGGACGGCGCCGAGGCTGATCCACCGGAACTTGGGCTGCTCCACGTTGGGCGTCGCCCAGTAGAGGATCGCCACGATCAGCACCACGACCAGCAGCAGCACCGGCCACTTGGCAATGCTCCAGACGGTCACGACGCTCGAGCCGAGCCCGATCGCCTCGCCCACGGCCTCGGCGGCCGGGCCGGTCAGCACCAGCGCCACCATCACCAGCGCGGCGAGCAGCACCATCACCAGGGTCACCAGCAGCATGACCGGGCGCAGCTTCCAGACCGGGCGGCCCTCGCGGATCTCGTAGATCCGGTTCATCGCGCGGCTGAAGGAGTTGACGTACCCCGAGGCCGACCACAGCGCGGCGAGCAGACCGGCCACCAGCGCGAACCCCGATCCCTCGGCCTGAGCCAGCGACATCAGGGTCGGCTCGATCGTCTCGACCGCGGTGCCGGCGCCGACGTCGAGCAGGATCTGCAGCAGCGTGGTGACGGTCTCGCGCGGGTCGCCGACCAGGCCGACGAGCGAGAGCAGCGCCAGTGCGGCCGGGAAGAGCGCGAGCACCCCGTAGTAGGTCAGCGCGGCGGCCAGGTCGGTGCACTGGTCCTTGCCGAACTCGCGGCCGGTCTTGCGCAGCACGTACTTCCACGACGGTGCGGTGACGTCACCCGGTGAGTCGGGCTTGAGGTCGCTGTCGGGGTCCGGGGCGACCCCCTCGCGCCCGGGGCCCTTCCGCGGCTCGCCCCCGTCCCGGTCGTCGGCCGGTACGTCGTGCAGCTCGACGCGTCGCGTCCGCGAGCCTGCGACGTAGCCCAGCGCCGCGCCGGCCACGAGCCCGGCCGCACCCTTGCGCCGCCCGTCACCGCCCGTCGCCCCGCCCGTCACTCCTGTCACGTCCTTCGCAGTCCTACCCATTCCGCCGAAGGTAGGCGCAACCCTCGTCGAGGGGCACCTCCCTGAGGGGTGGTCGGGGGGACCCCGGGGACACCATCCGGGGTATTCCCGATGACGCGCGGCACCGACCGCTGCCAGACTCGGCGCATGGCCCAGCCCACCGCCGCGCAGCCGCCCACGCTCGCGGCCAGCGCCCACGACCTGACCAAGGTGTACGGCGCCGACGAGGCGCAGGTGCGCGCGCTCGACGGCGTCAGCGTCGACCTGCACCGCGGCGAGTTCACCGCCATCATGGGGCCCTCCGGCTCCGGCAAGTCGACCCTGATGCACTGCCTGGCGGCGCTCGACACCCCCACCAGCGGCGAGGTCGTCGTCGACGGCACGGCGTTGGCCGGGCTCAAGGACAAGGACCTCACCACGCTGCGGCGCGAGAAGGTCGGCTTCGTCTTCCAGGCCTTCAACCTGATCCCGACCCTGACCGCGCGCGAGAACATCCTGCTGCCGCTCGACCTGGCGGGGCGCAAGCCCGACCAGGACTGGTACGACGCCGTCGTCGACGCGGTGGGGCTGCGCCCGCGCCTGGGGCACCGTCCCAGCGAGATGTCGGGGGGTCAGCAGCAGCGGGTGGCGTGCGCCCGGGCCCTGGTGAGCCGGCCCGCGATCGTCTTCGCCGACGAGCCGACCGGCAACCTCGACTCCACCAGCTCCGCCGAGGTGCTGGGCTTCCTGCGCCGCAGCGTCGACGAGCTCGCGCAGACGGTCGTGATGGTCACCCACGACCCGGTGGCGGCGTCGTACACCGACCGGATCCTGTTCCTGGCCGACGGGCGCATCGTCGACGAGCTGCGCGAGCCCGACCGCGAGTCGGTGCTCGAGCGGATGGGCCGGCTGCAGCGCCCGGCCGTGCCGCACCAGGCGGGCTGAGCCGTGTGGCGACTGACCTGGCGCAGCCTGCTGGCGCGCAAGGCGCGGCTGGCGATGAGCACCCTGGCGATCGTGCTCGGCATCGGCTTCCTGGGCGGGGTGCTGACCTTCAGCAGCGGCCTGTCCACGACCTTCACCGGCATCATCGAGGGCTCGACGTCCGATGCGGTGGTGCGCCCCGCGGGCGCCGCGTCGTTCGAGGCGGTGGGGGCCGGCTCGACGGCCACCGTCTCCCCTGCCGAGGTCGCGGCACTCGACGCGCTGCCCGAGGTGGCGCGCGCCGACGGCAGCGTCGACGGCCTGGGCCTCTACGTGCTCGACCCCGACGACAAGCTCGTGGGCACCGGCGGTGCACCCACCCTGGCCTTCAACTACGCGGCGAGCCCCAACATGGCCGGCGAGCCGATCCTGGTCCTCGACGGCGGCCGCTGGCCCGAGGCCGACGACGAGATCGCGCTCGACACCGCGGCCGTCGAGAACGCCGGCTACGAGCTGGGCGACCAGGTCACCGTCATCCCGCCGGGGGTCGACGGCTCGGGTCCGGTCACCCGGGAGCTCGAGCTGGTCGGCCTGGCCGGCTTCAACGGCGGCGCCGGCACCGCCGGCAGCACCCTCGTGATCTTCTCCACCGACGGCGCGCAGGCCATGTTCCTGGGCGGCGAGGACGTCTTCACGTCGGTGACGCTGACCGCCGCCGCAGGAGTCACCCAGGCCGAGCTGGTCGAGGCCGCCGGCAGGGTGCTGCCCACGGGCTTCGAGGCGGTCACCGGGGACGAGGTGGCCGAGGAGTCGCAGTCGTCGGTCGGGGAGTTCCTCGGCTTCATCGACATCTTCCTGGGCACCTTCGCGGTGATCGCCGTCATCGTCGGCGGGTTCATCATCGCCAACACCTTCTCCATCCTGGTCGCGCAGCGGGTGCGCGAGCTGGCGCTGCTGCGCGCCCTGGGCGCCAGCCGGGTGCAGGTACGCCGCTCGGTGCTGCTCGAGGCGGGGCTCACCGCCCTGGTCGGGTCCACGCTCGGCCTGGTGCTGGGCCTGGGCCTCGCCCGTGGCCTGGCCGCGCTCTTCGGCAGCTTCGGCCTGGAGATCAACGGCGCGGTGCTGACCCTGACGCCCGGCACGGTCGCGGCGGCGTACGCCGTCGGGCTGGGCGTGACACTGCTGTCGGCGTACCTGCCGGCGCGGCGCGCCTCGCGGGTGGCGCCGGTCGCGGCGATGCGCGAGGACACCGGCGCCCCCGAGCAGGGCCTGGGCCGGCGCACCGCCGTCGGTGTGGTGCTGCTGGTGCTGGGCGCGGGCGCAGCCGGGGCCGGCGTGGTCGGCGCCCCCGGCAACGACGCGCTGTGGATCGGGGCGGGCGCGGTGGTGTGGGT
Organism: Nocardioides marinisabuli; assembly: GCF_013466785.1. Taxonomy (NCBI): domain Bacteria; kingdom Bacillati; phylum Actinomycetota; class Actinomycetes; order Propionibacteriales; family Nocardioidaceae; genus Nocardioides; species Nocardioides marinisabuli. The sequence goes on along the minus strand of NZ_CP059163.1, from coordinate 2,577,181 downwards.
GCTGACCGCGGCCGCGATCAGCCCGGTGCTGGGTCGCCCGGTGCTGCTCGGCGCGCGGCGGCTCTTCAGCGCCGTCTTCGGCACCACCGGTCGTCTGGCCGGCGACAACGCGCTGCGCAACCCGCGGCGCACCGGCGCGACCGCCTCTGCGCTGATGATCGGGCTGACCCTGGTCTCGGCGGTCGGGGTCCTGGCCGCGTCGATGGCGGCCTCGACCGACAAGCTCGTCGACGACCAGTTCGAGGCCGACTTCCTGGTGCAGTCACCGGTCTTCGGCAGCTTCCCGGTGGCCATCGGCGACCAGATGGCCGCGGTGGACGGGGTGGCGGTGCTGGCGCGCCAGCAGGGCGTGCTGGCCACCGTCGGCGGCGACGACGAGCCGACGTACATCGTGGCCTCCGACGACGCCTTCGGCGACGTCTACGACCTGGGCGTCACCGAGGGCGCGGCGCAGCCGGGTGCAGGCCAGGCCGTGGTCAGCGCCGACACCGCCGCCGAGCGCGACCTCGAGGTCGGCTCGACGCTCGCGCTCGGCTTCCCCGGCGCGGCCCCCGTCGAGGTGGAGGTGGCCGGCATCATCGACGACACCCCCGTGGCCGGGCCGGTCAACGTCGGCTTCGACGTGCTCGAGGAGGCCGGTGTGCGCCGCGTCGACACCACCTTGAGCGTCAACACCGCCGCCGGCTCGTCGCCGACCGAGGTGCAGGCGGTCCAGGACGAGCTCGACGAGATCGTCGCCGACCTGCCGATCGTGGCCGTGCAGGACAAGGAGGAGTTCGCCGACTCCATCACCGCGCAGATCAACCAGCTGCTCTACATCGTCTACGGGCTGCTGGCGCTGTCGGTGGTGATCGCGGTGATCGGCATCGTCAACACCTTGAGCCTGAGCGTCCTCGAGCGGACTCGCGAGATCGGGCTGCTGCGCGCGGTGGGCCTCTCCCGCCCCCGGCTGCGGCGGATGGTCACCCTGGAGTCGGTGACCATCTCGCTTATGGGCGCGGTCCTCGGCCTGGTGCTGGGTCTCGTGATCGGGGTGCTGCTGCAGCGCTCGCTGCGCGAGGACCTCTCCGAGCTGGCGCTGCCCTGGACGAGCCTGGTGGCCTTCCTGGCCGTCGCCGTGGTCTTCGGGGTGCTGGCCGCCATCGTGCCGGCGGTGCGCGCCTCCCGGATGAACGTGCTCGACGCGATCGCGACCGAGTAGACCCCTGACGCCGGCCCGCGCCGCTGGGTCCTTCGGCCCTGGGCTGGGCAGCGGGCCAGGCCTAGCGTGGGGACCCCGCCCCCGGAGGTGCCCCATGACCCACGACCCGTTGCCGCCCGTGCGGCTCTCGGTCGTCCTCGAGGCCGGCTGCCGCACCATCGAGCAGCACATCGACGACTACCTGGCCCGACGCGGCGGCCCCACCGTCGCGGCCCGCCGGCTCGGGGAGGCGGTCGCGGCGCTGCGGGAGCACATCTACGTGCAGGAGGAGCTGGTGTTCCCGCTGCTGCGCGAGGCAGGGATGGAGGGCCCGGTGCACGCCATGTCGCTCGACCACTACCAGCTGTGGGAGACCCTCGACCGGCTCGATGCCGACCTGGCCACGCCCGGCACCCCCGACGTCCGCACCGCGGCGCGGATCCTGCAGGCCGAGCTCGACCGGCACACCTCGACCGAGCGGCCCGTCATCCTCGCCCACGTCGAGGACACGCTCACCGAACGGCAGCAGGCCACGCTCCTGAACCAGCTGAGCCACGCCCACACGCCGCCCGGCTGGACCTGCGCCGACCCCAGCGAGCCGGGCCAGCTGTGATGACCAGGCACGTTGGTCGAGATCGTGTGACGACACGATCTGATGTGTAGATGGGTGAAGACCTCCCGGTGTGGAGTGGAGCTATCTAGGAACCGCTTCACGACCAGGAGGTCTTCATGTCCCACGCTACCCATTCCAATGCGGCCCTGACGCCGCGCACCCGGCTGCGGCTGGCGCGTCTGATCATTGACCAGGGCTGGTCGCCGGCTCGAGCGGCCGAGCGTTACGACGTGTCGTGGAAGACCGCGAAGAAGTGGGCCGAGCGCTACCTCGCCGAGGGTCCCGACGGCATGGTTGATCGGTCATCGGCGCCGCACCGCCAACCGAACCGAACCCCGGCCCCGGTCGTCCGCAAGATCGTCCACCTGCGTTGGAAGCACCGCCTGGGTCCGGTCCAGATCGCTGACCGGCTCGGGATGCAGGCCTCGACCGTGCATGCCGTCTTGGTTCGCTGCCGGATCAGCCGACTCACCCACATTGACCGCGCCACGGGCGAGCCGATCCGCCGCTACGAACACGAAGCGCCCGGGGACCTGATCCACGTCGACGTCAAGAAGCTCGGCCGCGTCCCCGACGGCGGCGGGTGGCGCTACGTGGGTCGCCAGCAGGGCGAGAAGAACCGATCCGCGACCGTCGTGCGCACTGGTGCCCCGCGGAGCAAGCATCGCGCCCCCCTCATCGGCACTTGCTACCTGCATACCGTGATCGATGACCACTCCCGTGTGGCCTACGTCGAGGCTCATGACGACGAGACCAAGGAGACCGCCGCTGCCGTGTTGCGCAACGCGGTCGCCTGGTTTGCCGAGCGAGGCGTCACGGTCCACCGCGTGCTCAGCGACAATGGCGGCTGTTACAGGTCGCACCTGTGGCGCGAGACCTGCGCCGATCTCGGCGTCACCCCGAAGCGGACCCGGTCGTACCGGCCGCAGACCAACGGCAAGGTCGAGCGGTTCCACCGCACCCTCGCCGAGGGGTGGGCCTTCAAGAAGTTCTACAACTCCGAGTCAGCCCGGCTCGCCGCTCTGCCAGCATGGATCCACGAGTACAACCACCACCGGCCCCACTCAGCGATCGGCAAGGCGACACCCATCACCAGGTTGGACAACCTGGCTGGACATCACAGCTAGCCCCGCTGGCCCATCCGCCAGGTCACCGGGCTCAACGGGTCGGGCTCGTAGCAGCAGTAGGTGCCGGTGCGGACCCGGCGCGAGAGGTGGTCCCCGAGGTCGGGGTGCTGCTCGGCCAGGCGCGCCAGCCCGTAGCGCAGCGAGCGCGTCACGCTGGTGCGCGCGCGCTCGGCCGAGCCGCCGGTACGCCGGTCGCGACCACCCAGACCCACTGCCCGCGAGAGCTCGGCGAGCAGGTAGTCGCGGTCGCGCGCGGCCATCTCCTGGCGCGCCAGGTCGTCCGTGCGCACCGCCTCCTCGAGGTCGTCCTCGACCTCGGCCAGCCGTCGGCGGTAGGCCGCCTTGGCCTCCTCGTCGAGCACCAGGAGGCCCGGGGCGTCGACCCGGACGACCCCCTCGGGAGCCTGCGGGTCGGCCTCGCCGGCGACCAGGTCGAGCACGTGCAGCTCCTCGCCGGGCCGGACCAGCAGCCGCTCGAGGTAGCGCAGCCCCTTGAGGTCGGGCAGCACCCGCTCGACCCCGCCGAGCGCGACCCGACGGCTGCTGCCGAGGCGCTCGAAGACCGCGACCGGCGGCCCCGGAGCCCGCTCCCCCGGCTCCTCCTCGCCCTGACCCGCGACGGCGAGCAGGCGGCGTACGTCGAGGGCGGCGCCGAACGCCTGGTAGGCCACCAGCGCCGAGTCGCGCTCGAGGCGCGCCGCGTCGGGGCGACCGGCCGCGTCGAGCGCCGCGGCCAGCACCTCGCGGGCACCCGCCGTCTCGTACGCCGCCTCCGCGTCGGCCCAGGCCGCCACCGCGGCCGTGCCGGCCTCGACGGCCGGGCGCCCGGCGGCCAGCTCGGCTCGGGCCCGGGCGAGCGCCGCGGCGGCGCAGAGGCCCGGGCCCGGCCAGCGCTGCGCGATCGCCTCGAGCCGCTCGGCCGCGCGCGCGACCGCTTGTGGCCGGCCGAGCACGGCGGCCACCTCGGCCTGCGCCTCCAGCAGCGGCGCGACCCGCAGCTCGACGAAGGGCGGGCGCTCCTTGGAGGGCATCGGGAGCGGGTGGGCGACGGCCTCGTCGAGCAGGGCCAGCGCCTCCTCGCCCCGGCCTTGGGCCAGGCGCAGGAGGGCGAGCGCCGGCTGGGGGCACCAGGCGTGCTCGTGGGCCTCGAGCAGGGCCTCCTCCGCGCCCACCAGGTCACCCAGGCGCAGCCGGATCGTGCCGAGCTCGACCAGCGGCCAGCCGTACTCGCGCCGCATCCAGGGCCGCAGCTCCTCGCAGGCGGCGACCGCCTCGGCCTCGGCCTCCTCCCCCGGGCCCGACCAGCGCAGCATCTCGGCGCGGTGCACCCGGCAGCGCCCGTTGATGCCGCCCACGGCGCGGCCCGGGCGCCAGCGCTGCATCACCTCGGTCCACTCCCGGGCCCGGTCGTGGCGCCCGACGCCCTGCGCGGCGCAGACGAGCTCGCAGAGCATCATCCCCGCGGTCAGCGGGTCGACGCGCTCGGAGGTCAGCTCGATGGCGACCTCGTCGAGCAGCTCGAGGCCCTCCTCGACCGCACCGTCGAGGATGCGCAGCCGGGCCAGCGCCGTACGCCCCACCACGACGGCGGCGACGACGTCGCGCTCGCGGCCCAGCTCGACGGCGCGGCGGGCGAGCTCGCGCGCGGCGACCGGGTCGCCGCTGAAGAACCGCTCGTAGCCGGCCACCATGGCCACCATCGCCCACACCGGCGACTCGGGCGTGGGGCCCAGCAGCTCCTCGGCGCGGCGGTTCCAGCCGCGCACCGTGGCCATCAGGCCCGAGTCGATGAGCAGGTGCAGCGCGGTCATCGCCGCCGCGCGCCCGGCCTGCTCGGTCTCCCCGCGCTGCTCGTGCAGGTCGTACAGCCGCTCCCAGGACCCGAGGGAGCGCTCGAGGTCGCCGGCGCCGTAGCAGGCCGCGGCCTGCACCTCGAGGGCGTCCGCCAGCTGCGGACCGTCGTCCTCGGCGAGCGCCCCGAGCTCGGTCAGGGCGTCGGTCCATGCGCCGGTGCCGAGGGCCGCGCGGGCCCGGTCGAGCGTCACTGTCCCACTGTGACACCGATTGTCACGCCGTACGAGTGACAGCCCAGCCACCCACTCGCACAGGAGACTCCCATGCACATCTCGGCAGCACGACCTGCCCGTCAAGATCGACGTGCCCGGCGCCACCGCCCGCCAGCTGCCCGACTTCGGCCTCGCCGAGGGCCCGCTGGCCGCCGAGTGGTTCTCGCTGGCCGCCGGCACCGACATCGCCCCGTTGCTCGTGGGCCTGCCCGGCGACGCCTGCCAGGCCACCCACGTCGGGTACGTCATCTCCGGCGCGCTGGTCGTGACCTACACCGACGGCGACCCCGAGCGCTGCACCACCGGCGACCTCTTCAGCTGGCGCGCCGGGCACAGCGTGCGCGTCGAGCAGGACGCCGAGGTCATCCTCTTCAGCCCCTCCCACGCCCACACCGTCGTGCTCGACCACCACATGCTGGGGGTGATGGGCGCGGCGGTCTGAGCGGCCCGCGGGAGTTTCATCGGGTACCCGATGGAGCTCGCGCTGCCGCCATGAACGCTCAGCCGGGCGGCGCCAGTTCCATCGGGTACCCGATGAACCTTCAGCCCGCCGCGAGCCGAGCCACCGCGGCGGAGACCCGCTCGTCGGTGGCGGTGAAGGCGACCCGCACGTGGCGGGCGCCGGCGCGGCCGTAGAAGACGCCGGGGGCGGCGAGGATGCCGCGCTCGGCGAGCCAGGCGACGGTCTCCCAGCAGTCCTGCTCGACCCCGTCGACCACGCGGGTCGACCACAGGTAGAGCGACGACTCGGAGTGGTCGACGCGGAAGCCCGCGCCCTCCAGCGCGGCGCGCAGGGCCGTACGCCGCGCGGCGTAGCGGGCGTGCTGCTCGTCGGCGTGCGCGTCGTCGTCGAGGGCGGCGACCATCGCGTGCTGCATCGGCCCGGGCATGATCAGCCCGAGGTTCTTGCGCACCGCGAGCAGCTCGCCCACCAGGGCCGGGTCGCCGGCGACGAAGGAGCAGCGGTAGCCCGCGAGGTTGGAGCGCTTCGAGAGCGAGTGCACCGCGAGGATGCCCTCGAGGGAGCCGCCGTTGATGTCGGGGTGCAGCACCGAGACGGGCCGCTCACCCTCCCAGGAACACTCGACGTAGCACTCGTCGGAGACCAGCACGGTGCCGCGCTCGCGGCACCAGTCGACGACCTTGCGCAGGTGGGCCGGCGGCAGCACCCGCCCGGTCGGGTTCGACGGGGAGTTCAGCCACAGCAGCGCCGGCGCCTCGGGGCCGAAGGAGGTCAGCGAGTCGGTGGCCACACCGGTCGCGCCGCACAGCGCAGCCCCGACCTCGTACGTCGGGTAGGCCAGCTCGGGGTAGGCCACGACGTCACCGGGCCCCACGCCCAGGTGCAGCGGCAGGGTCGCGACCAGCTCCTTGGAGCCGATCGAGGGGATCACCGCGCTGAGGTCGAGCCCCGGCACGCCGGTCACGCCGTGGCGCCGCTCGAGCCAGTCGAGGCACGCCTGGCGGGTGCGCTCGAGACCGATCGTGACCGGGTAGCCCGGCGAGTCGCTCGCCGCGCGCAGGGCGGCCTGGGCCACCTCGGGCGTCGGGTCGACGGGGGTGCCGACCGAGAGGTCGACGATGCCGTCGGGGTGGGCGCGCGCGGTGGCGGCGTACGACGTCAGCTGGTCCCAGGGGAAGTCGGGCAGGCGGGCCGAGACCGGCCCCCCCGACCGGCGACGCTGGTTCAGGAGTCCTGGTTCTGCGGCGGGAGCGCGGCGACCATCGGGTGGTCCTTGTCGATCTCGCCCATCTTCGCGGCGCCGCCCGGCGAGCCGAGGTCGTCGAAGAAGTGCACGTTGGCGTCGTAGTAGCCCTTCCACTCCTCCGGGGTGTCGTCCTCGTAGAAGATCGCCTCGACCGGGCAGACCGGCTCGCAGGCGCCGCAGTCGACGCACTCGTCGGGGTGGATGTAGAGCATCCGCTTGCCCTCGTAGATGCAGTCGACGGGGCACTCGTCGACGCAGGCGCGGTCCTTGAGGTCGACGCACGGCTGGGAGATGACGTAGGTCACCGGTTCCTCCTCGGAGGCGGGGTCAGCGGGGGTTCAGCAGGGTGGCGGCATCCTGGTGACGCCGTTGCGCAGCCTAGTATCCCGCCGTGCCTGCATCGTCGGAAGCCCACCCCTCGGGAGCGCCGCACCTGGGCCCGCACGTCGTGGGCACCCGCGTGGTCGTGCGCCGCGTCGTACGCCGCCCCGGCGCCGACGGTGGGCCCGGCGAGGTCGAGACCGGCCCCAGCGGCGGCCCGGCGCTGACCGACGTGCTGGGCACCTGCCTGGCCTGGGGCGAGGGCGTGTGCGTGGTGCAGCCCGCCGACGGCGAGCCGGTGACCATCCCGGTCGCCGACATCGTCGCCGGCAAGCCGGTGCCGCCGAGGGCGTCGGTGCGCCAGCGGGTCTCGGCCCGCGAGGCCGAGGGCCACTCGTTCGTGCTGTTCCCCGACGTGGAGCGCCGCGACGTCGGAGAGTGGGTGCTGCGCAGCGACCCGGCGCCGATCGGCCGGCTCTACAAGCGCGCCAACTCGGCGCTGGCGATGGGCGACCCCGGCTGCTCGTTCGCCGAGGCGGAGCGGGCGGTGCTCGACTTCTACGCCAAGCGCGGCCGCGACCCGATGGTCTCGGTCGAGGCCGACGGCGACGTCGAGGCCGCGTTCCGGGAGCGGGGGTGGGGGCCCTACCCGCACGGCGAGGTCGAGTTCCGCCTGGGTTCGCTGGTCGCGGTGCGCCGCGCCCGCCGTGGGCGCGGCCGGGGCCTGGGCGTGGTCGCCCTCGAGGGCGACCGTGACGAGCGGGTGCACGTGGTGGTGCCGGGCACCGCCGAGCCGCGCGCCGAGGGCCGCGGGGCGGTGCACGGCGACTGGCTGGGGCTCAACGGTCTGCGCACCCGTCTCGAGCACCGCCGCCAGGGCCTGGCCGGCGAGGTCCTCGACGCCCTGCTCGAGTGGGGCGCCGAGCGCGGCGCGATGACGGTGTGGCTGCACGTCGAGTCCGACAACCCCGCCGCGCGCGCCCTCTACGACGGCCTCGGCCTGGCCGTGCACCACGTGACGCGCTACCTGGTGCCCGGCGACGCGGGCTGAGGCGCCTCAGTCCTCGTCGCGCACGCCGATGCCCTCGTCGCGGCTGTGCCCAGGTCCCGCTGACCCGGCACGCCCGTCGTCGTTGCCGTACGACGTGGCCCGGAAGACCCGTTCGGCCCCGGCGGTGATGGGGATCCACCAGCGCCGCTGCACCGCCAGCACCAGCGTGCCAGCCATCAGCATCCCGGCGATGTTGATGCCGAGCTGGGCCAGCGAGCCCAGGATCTCGGCGGTCTCGAGGAACGCCAGGCCCAGGGCGAGGTTGCCGGCGGCGGGCACGGTCGTGACGCTGATGAAGACGCCGACCATGGTCGAGGTCTTCTGGATCGACAGCGCCAGCACCCCCGCGGCGCCGGCGATGAGGGCCACCACCAGCGACCACTGGTCGGGGCGCCAGATGAAGCCGGTGTTGGGCCGCTTGGCGGTCACGTCGGCCAGGTCGATCATCCCGGTGGCCCGCCCGAGCAGGCACAGCAGGCCCACGACCGCGATCGCGAGCACGAAGGACAGCACCAGCAGCTGCAGGCTGCGGCGCACGAGCCGCCAGCGGCCCAGCACGACGCCGGCACTGGCGCTGGCCACCACCGCGAAGTCGGGGCCCACCACCATCGCCCCGACCACGAGCACCGCCGAGTCGGTGAGCACCGCGACGGCGCCGAGCGCCACCGCGAGCACCAGGAACAGGTGGTAGGAGACCGTCGGGTCGGCCCCGCCCTCGGCGTCGGCCTCGACCTGCTCCCAGATCACCGCGTCGTCGGGATGGCCGGGCGCGAGCGCCTCGAGCTCCTCGGCCCGGTCGAAGGGGGCGCCGCTGGGGTCGACCACCAGGATCGAGCCGCGCTCCTTGAGCCCGCAGCGCTCGAGCTTGTCGATCAGCGGCCCGGCCTTCTCCCGGGCCACGTCGCACTCGAGCAGGTCGCCGGGCGGGTCGATGACCACGTCGCGCTGCAGGGTGACGTTGGTGGCCCAGTCGGGCTCGCACAGCGTCTCGCGGACGGCGTCGGTCAGGTCGGCGGGTGCGGTGAGCCGCAGGTGGACCAGCATCCGCTCACGATAGGGCCACGCTCAGCCCCCGGAGCCCGCCTTCGCCGGCTTGCACTCCACGCCGTCGGAGGGCGTGTAGACGGTGTTGAACTTCTCGGTGCGCTCCAGCTCCGACTCCCCGGCGCGGCGGAAGTAGCGCCACACGTTGATCGAGAAGCCCGCGGAGCCCTCGTAGGCGTAGCAGTCGTCGCCCGACAGGGTGCGCGTCGTGGGCTGGGTGTAGTCGTAGCGCTCACCGGTCTTGGAGGTGATGTCCCAGTACTTGGTGGAGTAGAAGGTCGCGGTGACCACCCCGGTGCCGGTCGCGTCGCCGGGGGTGACGTTGGTGTCGATGAGGATGCCGTGGGGCGTGTCGTTCTTGAAGCGCAGGTCGATGGCGCCCCACGCGACCGTGGCCTCGCGCCCGACCGGGTAGCGGTCGATGTAGAACGAGTGCGGCTTGTGCTCGACGTCCTCGAGGCCGGCGAAGAACGCGGCGTTGAAGAGGGTGGTGGCCATCTGCGAGACGCCGCCGCCGAGGTCCTCCTTGAGGATGCCGTTGGAGATGATGAAGCCCTCGGTGAAGCCGTTCTCGCGGGTCCGCTCGCCCACCGTGTCGTTCATCGAGAAGGTCTCGCCGGGGGCGAGCACGGTGCCGTCGATGATCTCGGCGGCGCGACCGATGTTGACGTTGCGGTACTCCGCGTTGGGGTAGTAGGTCGTGAACGTCGAGACCTGCTCGCGGATGTTGAGCTCGCGCGCGTCCTTGGTGGTGAAGTCGGGCTTCTCGACCTTGGCCTCGACCTCGGCGCTGCGCCGGCCCTCGCGGCGCACGACGACCTCGAGCAGCGCGTCGGTGACGTCGGCGGGGTCGTAGGTCACGCCGGGCTTGCCGGGCACCACCTTGGGCTTGCCGTCGACCAGCGCGACGGTGGCGTCGACCGGGGCGCCGTCGCCGGCGGTCGCGGCGTCGACGAGGCCGACGAGCTTCTTGGTGTTCACGGCCGGCTCGAGCGCGCCGTCGACGGCCTTGAGCCGCACGATCGGTGCGTACTGCTGCGGGTCGAGGCTCACGGTCGCGTCGCCGAAGTCCAGAGAGACGGGCGCCGACATCGCGGGGTTGGCGAACTCCTCGACGGCGCGGTCGACGTCGGCGTCGTCGATGTCGGGCTCGACGTCGCGGACCACGAGCTCGGCGCTCGCGTCGTCGTCACCGCCGGCCATCGCGACGTACGCCGCCACGACGGCCTCGCGGGCGGCCTCGACGTCGAGCTCGCTGCCGACCTTGGCCTTCGTGGTCTTCACGCCGGTGGCGGTCAGGCGCACCTGACCGTCGACGGCGGGCTGGGCGACACCCTCGGCGGCCTCGTCCAGGGCGGCGTCGAGCGCGGACTCGTCGACCTCGACGACGGGGTCGAGGTCCTCACCGCCGGTGAAGAAGTCCCAGAGCCGGTCGGGGGCCCACGACTGGCGTCCGCCGGCGTCGGCGACCGAGGCGGCGGTGTCGACCGAGAGGCCGGCCTGCGCCGGGTCGATCTCGGTGGTCTCGCCGCCGGGCAGCGCGACGCTCAGCGGCGAGCCGAGCCGCTCGTCGAGCCCGGCGGCCAGGGTGCGCTCGGCGCGCGCGGGGCTGCGCCCGCCCACGTCGATGCCGGCGATGGTGGTGCCGCGCGGCACCTTGTCACCGGCCACGGCGCCGGCCACGGCGTAGCCGCCGCCGGCCAGCAGGGCCAGGACACCGAGGATCAGCACCACGGCCTTGGCGCCGCTGGACTCGCGGTCGTCGGAGGGTCGCTTGGGGTCTCGGCTCACACGTTCCACTCTAAGAGCCAGCACCTACAGCCTTGAATCCTCGCCGGGAGGGGTGGGTGGCGCGCTGGGGTGCGGGCGCCGCGGCACGCTGACCACGGCCGCCACCACCAGCACCAGCGAGAGCCCCAGCAGCCCGTAGCCGAGCAGGCCCGAGCCGATCAGGTAGTCGCCCTCGGGCCGTGGTCGCGCAGCGGCGACCAGGAGCAGCGCCATCCCCAGCGCGTAGGCGACCCGGGTGGTGAAGCCGGGCGGCAGCGCCAGCAGCACCGCCAGCGACGCGGCCGCGCCGAGCGCCAGGCCCCAGCCGGTGGCGTGCACCAGCAGCACACCCAGGCCGGTCACGGCACCGGCCAGCAGGAGGGCGCCCACGACCAGCACGCGCAGCGGCATGGGCAGGAGCGTGCTCAGAGCCCCGCGAAGAGGTCGGTCTCGAGGCCGTCCTCCCCCACCGGGCCCAGGGTGCCCTTGGCGATCCGGTAGAACTCCTGGCCCCACGCGGTGGCCCCGACGTTGTTGGAGAGCGCGAAGAACGGCCCGTCGGTGGTGATCTGGGTGGCGTGCGCGGCCAGGGCGGCCATCTTGGTGTCGACGTAGTCGGTGGCGTCGACCGCGCAGGCGAGGTCCTCGTCGGGGGTGATGAAGTGCGGCAGCGGGCCGTCGGGGTCCATGCCCTCGAAGCTGGTGGTGTCGCCGGCCTCGCGCAGCGCGCGCAGCCCGGCGCGCATCCGGCTCTCCGACATCGCGCCCCAGTAGATCTTCGCGATCTCCCACGGCGCGCCGAGGTCGCGGCGGTACGACGGCACCGCGGCGAGCTGGGCGGCGTACATCGCGACGCGGTGGGCCTGGATGTGGTCGGGGTGGCCGTAGCCGCCGAACTGGTCGTAGGTGACCAGCACCTGGGGGCGGACCTCGCGGATCACCTCGACCAGCAGGTCGGCGGCCTCGGTGAGGTCGGCGCGCCAGAAGGCGTTGTCGTGGATGTCGTCGGCGGCGACCGCGTGGCCGTCGGCGTGCCACTTCATGCCGGAGTCGCGGAAGCGGCCGAAGCCGCCGAGGAAGCGGTGGTCGGTGACGCCGAGCGCCTTCATGGCCGCGGCGAGCTCGGTGCGGCGGTGCTCGCCGAGCCGGTCGTCCTTGTCGGCGGCGAGGTGCTCGAGCTCGGGCACCAGGATCTCGCCCATCTCGCCGGCGGTGCAGGTCACCAGCGTGACGCCGCGGCCCTCGGCGGCGTACTTGGCCATCGTGGCGCCCTGCCCGATCGACTCGTCGTCGGGGTGGGCGTGCACCAGGAGCAGGCGCTGGTCTCCGGAGGTGGTCGACATGGGCTCGATCCTAGGTCTGCGCGCCCGGTCTCTTGATGCGCCGGGGGCCGGACGGCAGGTCGAGGGGCGCGGCCGGGGGCGGGGTCGCGGCCACGGTGTCGTCGTCGAGCCAGCCCTCGTGGTCGTCGACGAGCACCTCGACCAGCCACTGCGGGGCGTCGGTGAGCACCGCCCAGGGGTGGTCCTCGTCGTCGTCCTCGCCGGCCAGCCGCTCGCGCTCGAGGTGCGCCTCGTAGCCGTCGCCGCGCAGCCGCCGCAGCACGGCGGTGGCGTCGTCCTCGTCGAAGAGGACCGCGCGCAGCACCGCGCGGCGCTGCTCGGTCTCGGCGGCGCGCAGCAGGTGGGTCAGCTCGGGCAGGAACGGCCGGTCGGCCGCCATCCAGTCGAGCCCTCCGGGCCCGTCGAGCCCGTCGGCGCCCACCCAGGTCAGGCGGTCGTGCTCGTGGGGCGCGGGCTCGCCCTCGACGATGCGGGCCACCGCCACCCGCAGCTCGAGGTGGTCGTCGATCTCGCTGGTGCCGCCCAGCCAGGCGGTCACCTCGATCTCGCAGCCGAGCTCCTCGGCGATCTCGCGCTCCAGCGCGTCGGCGGGCCGCTCGCCCGGCTCGACCTTGCCGCCCGGCAGCTCCCACCGCCCCGCGGCCTCGGGCGGCGTCGTACGTCGCGCGGCCAGCACGCGCGCCCCGCGCACGATCGCCGCGCCCACCACCAGCCTCCGCTCAGCCACGCCCGCACGATATCGACCCGTTGGTCGAGGAGGTTGCGCAGCAACCGTCTCGGGACCACCCCATGAGGCAGGCTGGGCCCGTGACCTCTCGGGACCGCACCCCCACCCGCTCCGCTCCCCCACCCGGCGCCGTACCGCTCGTCCCGGCGGCGGCGTTCGTGCTGGTGTGGTCGTCGGGCTACATCGCCGGGCCGGCGGGGGTGAGCGTGGTGGAGCCGTTCACGCTGCTCACCCTGCGCTTCGCGCTGGCCGCGCTGCTGCTCGCCCCGCTGGCGTGGTGGCTGCGCGGGCCGATGCGGATGACGCGCGAGGAGGTGGTGCGGGTCGGGGCAGTCGGGCTGGTGCTCAACGCCGTGCAGTTCGGGCTGATGTACGTCGCCTTCGAGCTCGGCCTGGGCGCGACCCTGGCCTCGCTGCTGCACTCCCTGTCCCCCGTGCTGACGGTCGTCCTGGCGGGGCTGCTGCTCGGCGAGCGGCTGACCCGGGTGCAGGTGCTGGGCTTCGCGGCGGGCGTGGTGGGCGTGCTGGTGGTGCTGGGGCCCGACGTCGACGGGGCGGGCGGGCCCCTGGGGCTGGTGCTGGGGGTGGCGAGCCTGCTGGCGCTGAGCCTGGGCACCCTGGGGCAGCGCTGGATCCACGTGAGCGCCGACCCGATCTGGTCGGCGACGGTGCAGTGCGCCATCGCGGCGGTGCCGCTGGGCGTGGTCGCGCTGGCGGTCGAGGGCACCGGTGGGGTCGAGGACCCGCTGCTGGGCCTGGCCGCGGTCGGCTACATCGCGGGCATCAACTCGGTGGTGGGGTTGCTGCTGCTCGGCGTGCTCGTGCGCCGCGGTGGGGCCAGCGCCGGGGCCAGCGTCTTCTTCCTGATGCCGCCGGTGACCGCGGTGCTGGCCTGGGTGGCGTTCGGCGACACCCTGGGCCCGCGCCAGGTGGTGGGGCTGGCACTCTCGGTGGTGGGCGTCGCCGTCGCGACCCGCGCCGGGCGCGCCCGTCGTACAGCAGCAGCCGCGAGACTCCAGGAGCCGACCGCATGAGCCAGCCCGAGGCCGAGACCGCGTGGGTCGACGAGGCGAGCGGGCTGCGGCTGGCTCGCAGCGCGGCGTACCCGCGGGTGCCGGGGGCCGTCGGCATCGAGGCCGTGCCGCTGACGGGTCAGCTGCGCCGCAGCTGGGCGTTGCGCGCGCTGGGCATGACCGCGTGGACGTGGGAGAAGCCCGACCGGATCGACCGCGAGTGGTGGCCGCAGGGCGTCACCGACGCCGCCGAGGCCGACGCGACGCTGCTGGTCTCGTGGTACGCGAAGTCAGGCGGCTCACGGATCTCGGTGGTCGACACCCGGGCGGGCTGGTACGCCCACGTGCGGCTGGCGGTGCCCCGCGTCGACGACTCGGGGGCCCTGGAGCTGGCGCCGCTCAAGGTGCACGCCGGCGGCCTGGCCCGCACCGGCCGCTGGCTGCACGTCGCGGCTACCGCGAAGGGCTTCTACACCGCACACCTGGACGACGTCGTCGTCACCGACGAGGGGCCGGTGCTGCCGGTGCGCCACGCGCACCGCGCCTCGGCGCCCGAGGGTGTCGAACCGCTGCGCTACTCGTTCCTGTCGGCGGGCGCGTCGGGGATCGTCGTGGGTGAGTACGCCCGCGGCAAGAGGACGCGGCGCCTGGCCCGCATCGACGTCGACCCCCGCACCGACCTGCCCTGCTCCGCCCCGGTCGTCGTGGGCGAGGGCGTGGCCGGCATGCAGGGAGTCGTGGAGCGCGAGGGCCGCTGGTCGGTCACGACCTCGCACGGCCCCTGGGGCCCCGGCTCGCTGTGGACCGGCTCCCCCGGCTCCTTCGAGGCCCGCCGGTGGGCGATGCCGATGGGCCCCGAGGACCTGTACGCCGACGCGGCCGGCGACCTGTGGACGGTCACCGAGCACCCGCGTCGGCGGTGGGTCGTGCGGCTACCGCAGCACTGACGTGCAAATGCCCACCGGGGTCGCACACGCCGTGTGCGACCCCGGTGATGCAGCCGGACCATCGTTGTGTCCTAAGGTGGACAAGCGGTCCGGACCATTCTCAAGCAGCGGCAACAGAGAATGGCCCGGACCGCGTCTGTGTCTCCGGCTCAGTGAGCTGGCTCATGGATCGTGCTCAGATGACTGTGCCCAGGAGCGGGAACCTCCCTGGCTTCGCCTGGTGGCTCCCGGGAGGAGCTCCGGGTCGGACAACCTACGTCCCGGCCCCGGAGCTCCCCATGACCAGAAGGATCAGCGAAGCTTCTGGGTGTTGGACTTCGCCGCGAGGCTGTTGACCGTCTTCCCGACCTTGGCCACGAAACGGGTCTTCTTGTTCCCGTTGCGGTCCGCGACCTTGAAGGTCAGGGTGCCGCCCTCGGGGACGATGTCCTCGCGGACCTGGACCAGGCGCTTGTTGCCTTCGGACTTCTTGCCACGGATCTTGAAGAGCTTCACCGTCGCACCCTCAGCGGCATCGTCGACCTGGAACCGGACGACGTCCTTCGCGCCACCGTTGGAGTCACCGGAGATCAGCGCCTCGACCTCGACCGGGTCGCCACCGCCGGGGTTCTTGCCGAAGGTGACGGTGTCGACGAGGCGGGCAACACGCTGACCGCCCACGGTGATGATGGCCGTGACCTCGGCAGTGCCCTCGCTGGTGCCAGCGAAGTCGTAGTACGCGTTGCCGTTCATGTCCGTGGTCGGGTCAGCCATGCCCTGGCCGTCCGAGTCCTGACCGCCGGGGCCCGAGCGGACCCACTTGACCTGGACGTCGTTGCCGTAGAGCGGCTGGCCGTTCTGGTCGACCGCGTTGGCCACCATGGTCACGGTGGTGCCAACCGGGACCGTCTCGTCACCCTCCTGCATCAGCGAGAAGCTCGAGGCCGCCTCGTCGACGGTGTACCACTCGATGGCGTCGGTGGTCTCCTGGATGTCGGCCGAGCTGAACGACGCGAAGTTGGCCGCCGGGTTGGTCGGGTCGAACTGGCTGTTCGACTTGTTGTCGACGTACAGGAACTTCGTGGCGTTGTCGAGCTCGACCTCGAGCGACTGGCTGGTCGCAGAGGTTGCCTCCGCGATGATGGCCGGCTGGTTGAGGTCGAACTCCGAGGAGCTGCCCTGGGTCCCGGCACGAGGCGTGTCGTCGCGCACCGTCAGGTTCTGCTGAGTCCGGTTGCCGAACTGGTCGTAGGTCTCGACGTCGTAGGCAACCTCCTGGCCCACCCGGGCCTGAGGAAGGATGCTGCTCTCCTGCGTGTCGGACAGCGTGACCACGAGGGGGGTGGCGCCCGGGTTCAGCGGGGTGCCGATGGTGTCCCAGGTGAAGTCGAACTCGAACGACGCGGCACCGGTGCCGGCGTTGATCTTGTCGCTGACCCGGCCGTCGTCGTCGAAGCCCTCGTTGCGCTCGATGTTGAAGGCGAAGAACCCCTCACCGTCGTCGTCGGTGGTCACCGAGATCGACTTGCCGGCCGAGCTCCACTCGCCCGCCTGCTCCCCAACCTTGGGCTCGGGGTCGAACGGGTTGTCCAGGTCGATGAACGAACCCTCCTTGATCGTCACAGGGACGACCAGGTCGGTCAGCGCCACGCCGTCGGCGTTGTAGGCGACCACAGTTCCGTAGCCGTACTTGCCCGGCTCGAGGTCGCCGAACGGCGCCTCCACCTGGTCGACGGTGCCGAGGTCGTCCTGGATCTCGACGCGCGTGGGCGTGAGCGAGCGCAGGAAGTCGATCGACAGGGTTGCGTCGGTCTGGTCGCCGGGGCTCTCCAGGGTCGGAGCCTGCGCCGTGACCTCAACGTCGAGCTCCTCACCGTTCGGGCTGGCGGGGTCCTGCACCGCGACACCGAACGTGCCGTCCGCGCGGGTGAGCACGTTGGCCTTGAGGTCGCTGCCGCGAGTCGTGCCCTCCGGCTGGGCCGACTGCGGCGCCAGCACGGCGTTGCCGGTGTCGTTGCCGGCGGTCGTGTCACCGAGGTCGGTGATCTCGACGCCCACGCTGCGCTTGCCGAGAGCGTCGCCGAACTTGGCCAGCGCGAGCTTGCCGCTCTGGACCGTCGTGGTCGCGTTGCCGGCCTGTGCCTTGCGGCCGTTGTCCCAGGTGATGTCGGCGAGACCCGACTTGACCTGCACGGGGGCCGCGATGACATCGCCCTGGTCAGGGGCAGGGGTGCCGTTCAGGTTGACGTAGGCGTCGACGTCGTGGGTCTCGTTGACGTCGTTGCGGTTCGGCAACGTGACGGAGACCTTGCCCTGCGCGTTGGTCGTACCAGCGTTCTCGTACTGGAGACCGGTGATCGCGGGGTTGTCGGTCGGGTAGTCGACCTTGTCGTTGTTGTCGACGTTGGTGCGCTTGTCGCTCCACAGCACCGTGGCGCCCTGGACCGGCTTGCCCTTCTGGTCGGTCACCGTGAAGGTGAGCGTCGCCGTCTCGTCGTCGTCCACAGCCGTTCCGAGGTCCGAGGAGATCTCGACCTTGGTGGGGGTGACGGAGTAGTTGCTCTGGCTGAGCGTCAGCAGGGTGTCGGTGCCCGGCTCGTACGTGCCGTTCTCGTTGACGTCGACCACGTAGTAGCCGGTCTGGCTGCTGGAGCCAGCGGCGATGTTGGCCTCGTCGAAGGTGACGGTCACCTTGCCGTCGTCGTTGGTCTCCGTGGTGCCGTCGGGGGTGCTCGGACCCGCGGCCGGCGCACCGGCCTTGTCTGCCTCGAAGACGTCGAGGCCCTGGATCGCCGCGCCCTTCTGGTCGACGGCAGTGATGACGTACTTCGTCTCCTCGCCGGAACCGGCAGGGACCTGCTCGGTCGAGCCGGCCGCCAGCGGCGCGGTGATGCCCGTGACGACCTGGTCGTAGACCTTGTAGGCGGTGACGTCGTCGGAGCTGCCGAGCAGGTCGGTCGCCGTGGCGCCGACGATGACCTCGTCGATCGGGTCAGCAGTCAGGTTGCCCGAGATGTCGACGTGGGTCTTGAAGCTGCGGGTGTTGTTGGCGTCCGGGTCGCCAAGCGACGGAGCGGGACCGGCGGCGTTGCTGCTCACCGGACCACGCGCGCTGACGGAGAGGTTCGGCGCACCGGCCGCAGCCGAGGTGCGACCGGTGACGACCATCTCGTTCTGCCACTGCCCGACCTCGGAGCGCAGAGCACCGTCGAGCTTAACCGCCGGGGCGTCGGTCTTGACGACGACAGCCTGCGACTGGGTGGCCAGCACGTCGTTGACGTTGTCGAGGGCCTCGGCGCGGATGTTCGTCACCACCGGGGGCTGGGCCGGCGGGGTCCACTGGATGGTCGCGATGCCGTCGATCGGCACGACGAGGTTGCCGATGTTCGTCCAGGTCGCGCCCGCGTCGGTGGAGTACGAGTACCGGACGCTGTTGACCGTCTTGCCGCCGATGGTGGCCGGCGTGCCCGCGAAGAGGGTCACGGTCTTGTCGGTGCCGTCGTTGCGCGTCGAGGCGCCGCCGGAGTACTGGGAGTAGAGCTCGAAGGCGGGCTCGCCCTGGCCGACCGTCTGCGCGGAGGCCGCCATGGGCAGGCCCGCGATTGCGAGGGCGGCGATGGCCGAGCCGGCCAGTCCCCGCTTGATGCCGCTGCTGTTCATGTGGAAAAGATCCTTCCGGATGTGTGTAAGGACTGACCTCGACCGAGCACGAGGTCATGGCACAGCAATCCCGAAGGGCCGCTGTGTGCCTCACCGGGCACGAAGCGCCCAGCAAGACGATCCGGACTCTAGGAAGGTAAAGAGACCTGATGTGGCTTTAATGTCGGGCGCAACTTCCTTTGCAATAACTGAGACGCGTTTCACCAGTTGTGGGTATATAGCGCCACGGCATCGGGGCCGCGAGACGTCGTCGAAACCACCAGGAGAGTCACCTTGCGAGGATCGGTCCGCCCGGCCCGCCCCAGCCCGTCGAGGTCGAGGACCCCCGGCGGCGCACCCACGAAGCGACGGGGACGGCCGACCCAGCTGCCCGACGACCCGAGCTCCATGCCCTCCCGAACCACCGACCCGGTCGCACGCACCTCGTGGTTGCTGGCCACCAGTCGGTCGTGCTCGACGGACGCAGGACTGGCGAGCCGCAGCTCGTTCGTCGAGCGCTTGCGCGACCTCGGGGTAGCCGCCGACCTGAGTCGGGTGAGCCGGTGGGAATCCGGCACGCAAAGCGTCTCGGTCAAGGTGGTCCGTGCTTACGAACAGGCGATCGGCCTGCCCGACGGGGTGCTGCTGGCCGCCCAACGGTCCGTGCTGCGCGTCTCCGACCCGACCACCCCGGCACCTGAGCCCGTGGCCTTCTCCGACGCCGACAGCGCGCCCGACAAGCTGGTCTCCGAGCTGCTCGAGCAGGCTGCCGACTCGACCGCCCCGATGGTGGGCGCGGACTGGCTCCGCCTCGCTGTCGAGGTCACCCGCTTCGAGATGGTGCTGCTGCCCAAGTCCACCTGGGACACCGTCTGCAGGCGACTGGTCAACGAGCTGGCACGCACCGTGGGCGGCGACCGGCTGCGTCGCTACGAGGCCGCGGTGACCCTGATCTCCCACCCCGTCGCTCAGCGTCACGTCGTGAACGCCCTCGGGGACTGGCTCATCGACCCTCATGTACAGGTCGTCAGCCCCCTCCTCTCGCTGCTGCACCACGTCCGCAACGAGGCCGCGAGCAAGCTCGTGCTCCGCCTGCTCGACGCGAACGCTCGCCCCCTCAACCAGGGAGCTGTCCAGGTGGCCGCCGCCAAGTCCGCCCGCGGCCACTTCCAGGGAGTGGCGCTGGCCCTGCTGGAGCAGCGCGCCATCCGCGAGCTGGTCACCCCCCAGGGCCAGAGCGGGATCGACATCCTGGATCTGATGAGCTGCCTGCCTGAGTCCTCGTACCAGCGCGTCCTGAGGAGCGTACGCGACGCCCAGCTGCGCGGCCGGGTCGAGTCGAGCCGAGAGACGCACTGCCTGCTGCCCGCTGAGGTTGCTCGCACGCTCAGCCGCAACATCGCGGCGCAGGCCCAGTCGGTCACCCCCATGCTGTACGCCGCCGAGCCCGATCTCCTGCTGCACCGACTCGTCGGCGAGGCGCTCTTCCACGTGCACGGCGCACGCCGGTCGATGGCCACGAGCCTGCTGCGCGTCAGCCCGTACGGGCCGGCCGTGTCCGACGCCTGCCTGTCGCTGGCCTCGGGCGACAGCGAGTTCGTCGGCGCCCTGGCCTGGGAGGCCATCTGGCAGCTCGGCACCGGCACCCGACGTGACGACATCGCTCGGCTCGCGGCCGACGAGCGTCGTCCCTGGGTGCAGCGTCGCGCCCTGACCTGCCTGGGCAGCAGCGGGACCACCCTTGACACGGAGGAAGCGGCCCGCGTCGTGGACACGACGCTGAGGACGACGCACCGCGGCGTGCGGTCCGCGGGCCTCCTGGCGCTCGGCACCGGAGCCCCCGGCAGCCTGGGTCGCATGGACTCGCTGCCGGCGGAGCAGCGCGAGATCGCGAACTGGTGGCTGCGGGTCGGGCCCGCCCTGGCCGACGCCGGCTGAGAAACGGGACGATCCGGGTGCCCCGCCAGCAGCAACGGGGCACCCGGACCGGTCAGTGGGTCGAACCTCAGCGGATCTTCTGGGTGTTCGACTTGTTGGTGTTGCCACCGCGCGTGACCTTGGCGATGAACCGCGTCTTGCGGTTCCCGTTGCGGTCAGCGACCTTGAAGGTCAGCTGGCCGTCCTCGGTCACGATGTCCTGGCGGATCTGCTTGAGACGCTTGTTGCCGTCCTTCTTCTTGCCGCGGATCTTGAACAGCTTGATCGTCTCGCCCGCAGCGTTCTCGTCGACCGAGGCCCGCACGACGTCCTTCTTCGAGCCGTTGCTGTCACCAGCGATCACGATCTCGATCGGGTCGCTGGGGTCGCCGTCGTCAAGCTGACCGAAGGTCACGGTGTCGGTCGCACGCGACTCCGGCACCACCTCGTTGTCCAGGTAGCCGAGGGCCGACAGCTTCGCCGTGCCCTCCTGGCTCCCGGAGAAGACGTACGTCGCCGAGCCGTCCTCGCCCGTGGGCGCGGTCTTGTTGGCGTCGCCGTCGCTGTCGTCGCCAGGGCCGGTCCGGAAGAACGAGACGTCGAACTCGATCGGCTCACCGTTCTGATCGGCCGCCTCGTAGGTCATGATGACCGTCTCGCCCACCTCGCGCTGCTCGTCACCGAGCTGGCCCAGCTCGAAGGAGCTGGCTGCGAAGTCGACCTCGTAGAACGAGGTCACCGGCCCATCGCCGGTCACCGTCTCGCTGTCTGCGGTCGTGACCACGTCGGCGTCGTCGTCGGCGTCTGCACCGTCGGCGGCGTACACCGAGGAGTCGGTGGTCCACGACCCGCTGGGGGTCGCCTCGGAGGCCTCGTCGGACGACAGGTAGAGCTCGGGCGCGTCGCTGAACCCGGGCTGCACAGAGTCGATCTCGTTGCCGGCACCGTTGACGACGTCGCCGCCGTCCGCGGAGACTGCCACGTCCTCGCCGCCCACCGGGTTGCCGAACTGGTCGGTCACCTTGACGTCGTAGGCGACGTCGTCGGTGACCGGCGCCTTCGGCAGCACGCCCGACTCCTGGTAGGACGCACCCGCCATCTCGATGAGGACCTCCCCGCCGTTGAGCGGGTCGGCGGTGCTCCACGAGACGGACTCGGTGTCCGTGGCGTCTCCCACGGCTGCCGCGAGCTGGTCGGCGGCCTTGCCGTTGCCGTCGAACTCCTCGCTGCGCTCGATGCCGACCGCGAACGAGACCTTGCCGTCAGCGTCGGTGACACGGGTGATCTCCTGGCCGCTGTCAGCCAGGTCGCCCGCCTCCTGCCCCGCGGCCCCGTTCTGCGGGCCACTGGTGAAGAAGCTGGCCCCGTCGACGCTGAGGGTCACAGCCACGTTCTCGACGGGGTTGCCGTCCTTGTCGGTGACCAGGGCGGTGCCGTACTGCGGCGCACCGGGGGTGCCCGTGCCGGAGAGGCCCGAGACCTCGACCTCGGCGCCGTCGGGAGCGGTCTCGTTGAAGAACGTGACCGCGACCTCACCGCTGGCACCCGGGTTGTCGCTGTCGCCCGCCGTGTTCGGGTCCTCGTAGTCGTCGGTCTTGGCCTCGACCTTGCCGGTCTCGGTGCTCTGGTCGTCCTGCTCGACGTCGTCGAGGGTGACGCTGAAGCCGCCGTCGTCGCCGGTGCGCACCGAGCGTGTCTTGGCGTCGGCGCCGTTCTCCTGGTCGAAGCCGGCGTCGCCCCCGGTGTAGGTGAGCGTGATCGGACGGCCCGGCAGTCCGGTGCCGTCAGCCAGCACGAGGCGCCCCGCGACCTCGGTCGCGGAGCCGGCGGGGGCGGACTCCTGGTCGTCGGCGAAGACGACCGAGGACTCCCCTGCCTTGACGGTGAGCACTTCCGAGGCCGCGACCGCACCCTGGCCCGTGGCCGGGTCGGCCTCGAGCGAGGCGGTCAGCGTGTAGGTGCCGCCCTCGGCCTGCTCCGGGAACGGGATGCTGGCCGTGCCGGCGACCGCCGCGGTGGTGCCGTCGGGGTCGGTCAGGTCCTTGCTCTTCGGATCGCCGTCGAAGGCGGTGAAGCTCCAGGAGTACTTCACGACCTGAGTGGTGGCGAAGTCCTCGCCCTCCTGGTCCTTGACCTTGACCTGAATGTCGTCGAGGTCGTCGTGCTCGTCGACGTCGAAGGCGTCGCCGTGCACCGAGACCGCCTCGAGGCTGTCGGCGCCTGCGGCGTACTGCCCCACCGTCACGTCCTGGGTCTTCTTGTCGCCCAGCCCCGGCTCGTAGGAGTCGCTGTCGGTGGCGTTGGCGTAGTAGTACGCCTCGGTGCCGCCGTCCTGCTGGGTGGTGACCTTGCCGTCGGCGTCGCTCTGCCCGACGTAGGCGCCGCCCTCACGACGGACCTCGGCACCGGCGACGGGGTCACCGTCGGCGTCGGTCACCGTGATGGTGATGTCGGCCTTGCCGCTGCCCGGCACGTTGGCGCTGGTGGGCTCGGCGCTGACGGCGTCGATCTTCTGCCGGTTCACCGCGAAGGACTCGGCGTCGTCGGTGGCCCCGGTCGCCTTGACCAGCAGCTCGTCGGTGCCGCCGCTGGCGTAGTCGTAGTCGGTGATGTCGAGGACACCGCGCCAGGTGCCTGTGGCGGCCCCCTTGGCCGTGGTGCTGGTCGTGGCGTCGCTGCTGCCGTGCCACGCCTTCGCGCTGGGGTCGTAGAAGTCCAGCGCCGGGGTGGCGCCGGGCGCCGAGGAGGTGCCGGTGAGCACTCCGAACTGCCCCTTGGCGGCGTCGTTGGTGTACGGCGCCTGGAAGACGTCGAGCGCGTCACCCTCGTCGACGTTGACGGTGTCGAGGTTGTTGTCGACCGCGACGGCTGCGGAGTCGTCGGTGGGCTTGGCGGCCGGTCCGTTGCCGGTGGCGCGCAGCGTCACGTCCGTGGCGCCGGCGATGCTGGAGGGGTTCCACTCGAGGCCGAACGCGCCCTGGTCGTCGCGCTGGGCGGTGCCGATCTCGACCCACGGGCCGGCAGCCCCGATGCGGTAGGCGAACGTCACCGACGTGACGTTCGACCCGCCGAGGGCGGTCAGGCGCATGGTCGTGTTCTGCCCGTCGTTCTTGGCCGAGACGTCCGTCCCGGGCTGCACCAGGTCGACGGCGTCGGCGCCGAGGGTGCTCGCGTGGGTCACTGCTCCTGCCGAGGAGGCGAGCATCGGGAGACCCGCGACGGCCAGGGCCGACACGGCGCCCGAGGCGAGGCCTCGCTTCATGCCGCTGCTGAACATGTGGTTCCTTTCGAGAGATGGACATGCGTCGGCGACGTCGTCGCCGGCGTACGTGCTGGTCCCCGAGGACCGGTGCCGCGCCCCTCGAGGGCGCCGACACCGGGAGACACAAACAGCGCTCCTCACGACGCGTCGGATATGTGTGCCACGCCACGAATTTTGCTTTAATGCGCAACGACCGGGCGCCGGATCGTTGCTCCCCTGCGCCGTTCCCGAGTCACCGAGGAGGCTCCGCGTGCCGTCTGAAGCCCCTGATCCCCAGCACCCGGCGCCCCCTGCTCGCACGCCTCGGCGCCGCTCGGGGCGGCCGGTCGTGATGCCGGTCGATCCCACGCCGATGGCGGCCGGCTCATTCCGCGCATGGCCTCGCGCCTCGTGGCTGCACGTCACCAGCCGCACGGTGCCGGCCGTGCTGCGCACGCGTGCCGAGCTGGCCCGTCGACTGCGCGCTGAGCAGATCACCGCTGACGTGAGCCGCATCAGCCGCTGGGAGTCGGGCAACCACGCGGTGCCCGCACCGGTGACGGCGCTCTACGAGCAGGAGGCGGACCAGCCACGGGCCCGGTTGCTGGCGATCTCGCGACTGATGGCCAGGTCCTCTGGCCACCTCGAGGAACGTGCCGCTCTCGCCGAGGTGCCCGCACCTCCGGCGGCGGAGATCGACGACATCCTCGACCGGGCGGGTCGGGCCGGGGCGCGCGTCAACGGGGCCGAGTGGCTCTCCTGGGCCGTTGCGGTCAGCGCCTTCCACCACTTCTACATGCCGTCGCCGCTGTGGCAGGCGGTCTGCGACCGGTTGGTCTCGGAGCTGGCGCGCACGCGCGGGGTCGCCCACCACCGCCGGCACGAGGCGTGCGTGACTCTGCTCGACCACCCGGTCGCCCAGCCGCACCTCTTGCGCGCAGCCGGGCGCTGGCTGACCCGACGCGACGTGCAGGTCGTGACTCCGGTGCTCTCGCTGCTCGCCGAGGTGGACGGCCCGGGCGCCTCCGACCTGGTGCTCAAGCTCTTGCGGAGCTCGAGCCGACGACTGCGGTCGGGCACGCTCGGCGTGGTCACCACCAAGCTCGCTCGGGGCCATCTCGACCATGCGGCGCAGCACGAGCTGGAGGCGATGTGCGCGCGCCGGCTCGCGCGCACCACCAGCACCAGCGAGGCGCTCTCCACCCTCGACCTCGCCACCCACCTCCCCGCAGCCGCGTTCGACCGGCTGGTCACGGCGATCCGCCACGTCGGGACCCGCGAGACCGTGCTCCGCGCCCGGGAGCAGGCCTCGCTGGTGCCGCTGCAGCTCTCGCGCGGCATCGGGAAGCGCGTTGGCTGGGGTGCCCAGGTCGACACGGCCGGGTCGACCCGCACCACGCCCGAGCCCGACCTGATGCTCGACCGCCTGGTCCAGGAGGCGTTGTTCCACGTGCACGGCTGGCGGCGCTCCCTGGCCGGCCGCACGCTCGGCGCGAGCCCGTACGCCGCTGTGGTCGCCGAACGGGCCCTGAGCCTGACCCAGGACGACAACCCTGTCGTGGGCCTGCGCGCCTGGGCTCTTCTCGGAGCCTTGGGGCACGGCGGTCGCACCGACGAGATGGTCGAGCGCGCTTGCGCCACGACCGTCTCCGAGTCCCAGCGGGAGGCTCTGTACGCCCTGAGCCTGTCGCCGCGCCCACTCACCGCCGCCGAGGCCGACGCACTCGTCGCGCTGGCCGCAGGCACCAGCGATCCCGACGTCCGCTACGGGGTCACGCTGACACTGGGGATGGTCGCGCCGCAACGGCTGGAGGAGGTCGCGGGCCTCGACCGAGCTTCCCAACGAGCGGCCGCGTGGTGGCGGACGACCGGACCCGTGCTGCGCGACGACGACTGCAACGGGTCTGCTGCCTGACCGAGGCCGGCCTTGGGGAGTGGGACGAAGTCGTCCACAGATCTCACACAGCTCTAGCCGTCGAACTCACGTTCGAGTAAAATCGGGGCATGACCTCCGCTCCCCCCGCCACCGACTTCGCCTGTGGCGAGGCCGAGCTGGTCGAGGCGTTGCGGGCCGCGGAGGAGCAGAAGTGCCGACTCGGCGCGCTGCAGGTGGAGCTGACTGCTCGTCTCGACGAGGTCGTACGCCGCCGCCACGCCGCGGCCGGATTGCCCACTGAGCGGCAGGGTGTCGGGGTGGCCTCGCAGGTCGGGCTGGCGAGGCGGGAGTCTCCCAACCGGGGCGCTCGCCACCTCGGGTTGGCGAAGATGCTGGTGGCCGAGATGCCGCACACCCTGGCCGCGATGCGCGCCGGTTGGTGCAGCGAGTGGCGCGCCACCCTCCTGGCCCGCGAGACCGCGTGCCTGTCGCTGCAGGACCGGCGCCGGGTCGATGCGGAGCTGATGGCCGACCCCGAGACCACCGACGGCTGGGGCGACAAGCGGCTGGTCGCCGCGGCCCGGGCCCGCGCCTACGAGGTCGACCCGCACGCCGCGCTGAAGCGCTCCCGAAAGGCCGAGAGCGAGCGGTACGTGTCCCTGCGACCCGCACCCGACACGATGACCTACCTGACCGCGCTGCTCCCGGTCGCCCAAGGCGTCGCTGCCTACGCCGCGCTCACCCGCGCCGCCGACTCCGCCCGTGCGAGTGGCGATGAGCGCTCCCGCGGGCAGGTCATGGCCGACACCCTGGTCACCTCCGTGCTCACCGACCGCCCCGCCGAGCCGGCGCCAGTTCCTGCGGTGCCGGTGGCGGTGAACCTGACGGTCTCCGACGCCACCCTCCTCGGCGGCGGCCACCAGCCCGGTTGGGTCGCCGGCTACGGGCCGGTGCCAGCCGGGTTCGCCCGTGAGCTGGTCGCCACCGCGGTCGAGCAGGCGCAGGCGACGCTGCGCAGGCTCTACACCACCAGCACCGGGGCGCTGGTCGCGATGGACTCCCGGGCACGCGCCTTCCCCGCCGGCCTGGGGCTGTTCATCGACCTGCGCGACCAGTCGTGCCGCACCCCGTGGTGCGACGCCCCGATCCGGCACCACGACCACGTGGTCCCCGACCACGCCGGCGGCCCCACCAGCGCCACCAACGGACAAGGCCTCTGCGAGGCCTGCAACCAGGCCAAGGAAGCCCCCGGCTTCACCGCCACCACCGAGGGCAGCACCGTCGTCACGACCACCCCCACCGGACACCAGGTCCGCTCGAGGGCACCCGACCTCCCACCCGGCGACCCACCAGTCACAGCAGCACCAACGCGACCACGGGTCGACATCCTCCACCCCCGCCTGCAGATCGTCCTCGACGACTACACGCCCGCCGCCTGACCCCGCGCCGAAAAAGTTGAGCCTCGAAGGCAACCGACCGCTCCCCAGCACCGTCTAGGAAGCGTGAGGATCTCGCGACTGCCGACACGGGTGCGGCTCAGTGGCGCCGTGCTGGTGGTCGTCGCGGCCGTGGTGCTGGCGCTGATCGTGGCGACCTGGCCGGCGCAGACCGACGACGGCGAGCGGCCGCAGCGCCCCCGCCGCAGCGAGCGGGCGGTGCCGCCCCCTGCCCCCGCGGAGCGCGAGACCACCGCCGAGCCCGAGCGGGCGACGTACGAGCCGAAGCAGCGCCAGCCACGACCCAACATCGTGCTGATCACCACCGACGACCAGAGCGATGCCGAGCTGCGGTTCATGCCGCGCACCCGGCGGCTGCTGGGGGCCGCGGGCATCGAGTTCACCGACGCCATCAACCCCCACCCGCTGTGCTGCCCGGCCCGCGCGGAGATCCTCACCGGCGAGTACGCCCACAACAACGGTGTGCGCCACAACGACGGCCCCCACGGCGGCTGGTCGGCGTTCGTGGCGGACAACGAGAAGGAGAACCTCGGCCCCTGGCTGCGCCGGGCGGGCTACCGCACCGCGTTCGTGGGCAAGAACCTCAACGAGTACACCTTCGCCGCCCCGCGCCCGCGCGGCTGGGACTTCTTCTCCCCCACCGGCGAACGCACCTACTCCTACTACGGCACCACCTTCTACAACGACGGCCGGCCCCGCGGCTTCGGCGACAAGTACGTCGCCGACATCGTGCGCGACGAGTCGGTCCGCCTGATCAAGGCCTGGGCCGCCGAGCCCGAGCCGTTCTTCCTGTGGGCCTCCCACGTCGGCCCGCACGCGGCGTACGTCGACGGGTGGCGCTCGCCGGTCCCCGCACGGCGCCACGCCGGCCTCTTCGGCGACCTGCAGGTCAGCACCCGCGCCAAGGCCTCCTTCAACGAGGCCGACGTCAGCGACAAGCCGCCCTTCATCAGCAGGCGGGGCAAGCTGTCGCTGGTCAAGCTCACCAAGCAGGTCCGCGACCGGGCCCGGTCGCTGCAGGCCATCGACCAGGCCAACGCGCGCACCATCCGGGCGCTGCGCCGCAGCGGCGAGCTCGACGACACCCTCGTGGTCTTCGTCAGCGACAACGGGTTCCTGCTCGGCGAGCACCGCTACTTCGGCAAGGACGTGCCCTACGACGAGGCGCTCCAGGTGCCGCTGCTGGCCCGCGGCCCCGGCATCGAGCCGGGCACGACCAGCCGCGCCACCGCCAGCATGGTCGACCTCGCCCCCACGTTCCTGGACTACGCGGGAGTGCTCGACGACGTGCGCGCGGCCGGCCACACCGACGGGATCAGCCTGCGCCCCGTCTGGGCCGAGGTCGCCCCCGTCAACGACACCTCGCTCATCCAGGCCGGCACCAGCGACCCCGAGGCGCTGGCCGCCTTCGGCTGGGCCTGGCGCGGGGTCCGCACCGGGCGCTACACCTACACGCGCTGGTGGGACGGCTTCGAGGAGCTCTACGACCGCCGCCGTGACCCCGGCGAGCTGCGCAACGTCGCCGGGCAGGCGTTGTACCGGGGGGTGCGCCGCGAGCTGCGCCGACGCTACGAGCGGCTCGCCGACTGCACCGGCGTGCGCGAGTGCGAGCAGCAGGACTTCGGGGCCGTCCCCTCACCGCGCTGAGCGTGATCCGGGGAAGAAGAACCCGCCTCGTCGCCGGCGTGGCACCCTCTCGCCTCGTGCTCCCTCGACTGCGCCCTGCCGCGGCGCGCGCCCTGACGCCTCTCCTGCTGCTGGCGCTGGCGCTGGCCCTCCTGGTGGGCGGCCTGCCCGCGAGCCGGGCCTCGGACCAGACGACCCGGCCCGGCGAGGACTCCCGGGGCGCGGAGAATCCGGTCGCGGCCGCCGAGCCGCAGCGCCCCAACATCGTGCTGATCACCACCGACGACCAGACCGACGACGAGCTGCGGTTCATGCCGCGCACCCGCCGGCTGCTGCGGCGTCAGGGCCTCGACTTCACCGACGCCATCAGCCCCCACCCGCTGTGCTGCCCCGCCCGCGCGGAGATCCTCACCGGCGAGTACGCCCACAACAACGGGGTGCGCCACAACGACGGCCCCCACGGCGGCTGGTCGGCCTTCATCCGCCGCAACGAGAAGCAGAACATCGGCCCCTGGCTGCAGGACGCCGGCTACCGCACGGCCTTCATCGGCAAGAACCTCAACGGCTACTCCTTCGAGGAGCCCCGCCCCCGCGGCTGGGACTTCTACTCCCCCACCGGCAAGAAGACCTACTCCTACTACGGCACCACCTTCTACAACGACGGCGAGCCCCGCGGCTTCGGCCGCAAGTACGTCGCCGACATCGTGCGCGGGGAGTCGGTGCGGCTGATCAAGCAGTACGCCTCCGAGCCCGAGCCGTTCTTCCTGTGGGCCTCCCACGTGGGCCCGCACACCGCTTTCGTCAAGGGCTGGCGCTCAGCGGTCCCCGCCCGACGCCACGCCGACATGTTCCGCGACCTCCAGGTCAGCAACCGCACCAAGAAGTCCTTCAACGAGGACGACGTCTCCGACAAGCCCGGCGTCGTACGCCGCCGCAAGCGCTTCCCGCTCGACCACCTGACCCGCCACGTGCGCGACCGGGCCCGGTCGCTGCAGGCGATCGACGAGGCCAACGCCCGGATGGTGCGGGCGCTGCGCAGCACCGGCGAGCTCGACAACACCCTGGTCGTCTTCGTCAGCGACAACGGCTACTTGCTAGGCGAGCACCGGATCTTCGGCAAGAACTTCCCCTACGAGGAGGCGCTGCAGGTGCCGTTCCTGGTCCGTGGCCCCGGCATCGAGCCGGGCAGCCGCAGCCGGGCGACGGCCACGCTGGTCGACCTGGCGCCGACCTTCCTCGACCTCGCCGGCGTGCTCGACGACGTGCGCGCGGCCGGGCACACCGACGGGATCAGCCTGCGCCCGGTGTGGCGCAGCGGCGCCCCGGTCAACGACACCTCGCTCATCCAGGCCGGCACCGGCGACCGCCGGCAGCTCGCCGCCTTCGGCTGGGCCTGGCGCGGGGTCCGCACCGGGCGCTACACCTACACGCGCTGGTGGGACGGCTTCGAGGAGCTCTACGACCGGCGCCGGGACCCCGGCCAGCTGCGCAACGTCGCCGGGCAGGCGTCGTACCGAGGAGTGCGGACCGAGCTGCGGCGCCGCTACCAGCGGCTCGCCGACTGCGCCGGCGTACGCCGGTGCGAGCAGCAGGACTTCGGGCCGGAGCCCGCGCCGCGCTGACCCGCTGGGCCGCGGTCGGCCGGGCGGGGCTCAGGCCGGGCGCGGCGCAGCGCCAGCTGCCGCGACTGCGCGACGAGGCGACCGGTGGAGTCCCAGACCTCGCAGTCCTCCTCGAACATCCCGCCGGCCAGGTTGCGGGTGCGGTGCTGCACCTTGAGCCACCCCGGCGCCGGCTTCGCGCGCACGTGGGCGGAGAGCTCGAGCGTCGGCGCCCAGCCCATCACGCCCAGGTCGAAGGTCACCGGCGGCAGCGCGTCGAGCACCAGCAGCAGCGACAGCGGGTCGGGCTCCCGCTCACCCTCCAGCCGGAACCACGCCTGGAAGCGCCCCCGGCCGCTGGGCTGGCCCGTGGTCCAGCCCGCCTGGTCGCGCGGGAAGCGCATGTCGAAGCGCGACATCAGCGGCGCCATCTCCAGCACGTACGACGGCACGTCGGCCCGGCCCACGCACTCCTCGCGCGGCGGCAGGTCGGGCTCGGTCGCGGTGGTGCGCACGTCGCCCTCGAAGCGGTCGAGGTCGGAGTAGGTCGCCAGCACGGTGAGCCGGGTGGCCTCGCCCTGCTTCAGCTCGGCCGCGACCGTCGACATCCGCCCGCCGGCGCGCTTGACCTCGACGTCGACGGTGGCCGGGCCGGCCTCCGCGGCGGAGAGGTAGTAGGCGCTGATCGCGACCGGGTCGGGCTTGTCGGCCAGGTGGGTGCTGATCGCGGTGCCGACCACGGCCAGCTGGTAGCCGCCGTTGAGCCCTCCCCCGACCTTCCAGCCCGGCGCGAGCTGCGCGGCGTACCGGCCCTCACCGGCGGGGGTCACGGTGGTGTCGACGTCGAACTCGGCCTGCTGGGTGGTCATGGGTGGCAAGGTACCGACCCGCCGACGAGGGGGTGTAGCCAGCCGCCGCCCGACGGGCCACGGTGGGACGACCAGCACCCCAGCACCCGAGCACCCGGAGGACGACATGGGCACCCTGCACGGCCGCGACGACCAGCCGCTCCACACCGAGGGCGTGCCCGACGAGGAGGGCCTGTCGCAGGCCGACGTCGCGGAGCGGCTCGACAAGGACCCCGACGAGCAGCTCAACGCCACCGACCCCGACTCCGACGTCGAGCTCCACGCCCCGCAGGAGCGGGTCGACGACAGCGACTGAGCGGCGCTCAGCCGGCGCGCGGCGAGTACATGATGACCGCGACGCCGACGAGGCACAGCGCGGCGCCGGTCAGGTCGAAGCGGTCGGGCCGGAACCCGTCGACGACCATCCCCCAGGCCAGCGAGCCGGCGACGAAGACCCCGCCGTACGCCGCCAGGATGCGCCCGAAGTTCGCGTCGGGCTGGAGCGTGGCCACCAGCCCGTAGAGCCCCAGCGCGACCACGCCGGCGCCGACCCAGAGCAGGCCGCGGTCCTCGCGCACCCCCTGCCAGACCAGCCAGGCGCCGCCGATCTCGGCGAGGGCGGCCAGGGTGAAGAGCAGCAACGAGGTGGCGACGGGCACGGCAGCAGTCTCGCAGGCCCCTCGACAGGGCAGACTCGGCGGCGTGGAGCAGCCAGGCACGACCCCCGGACCAGCACTGCCCGTCCCCGACGGGCTGGTGGAGGCCTTCCGCGCCCACGAGCGCGCCGTCGCCGAGGGTGACACCGCGGCGCTGGCCCGCTTCGTCGCCCCGGGCACCAGCACCCTGGCCGGGGACCCGCGCGGGCTGCTCGTGGGCAGCAGCGCGATCACCGCGTACGCCGTCGCGCCCGGGCCGCGGCGGCTGGTGCAGACCCACGTGCAGGTCACCGACCCCGACCACGCGCTGGTGGTGGCCGTGACCGAGCACGCCTCGGGCGGGCGCGGGCAGCAGACCCAGCTGTGGGCGCGCACCGACGCCGGCTGGATGGTCACCGCCGCGCACACCTCCGAGCCGGCGCCGGCCCTCGACGCCCGCGTGTGGCGAGTGGTCGGCGACCCGCTGGTGCCCGGCACGCCCGGCGGGCCGCTGTCGGGCGAGAGCGTGGCGGTCAAGGACGTCTACGCCGTGGCCGGCCACCCCGTCGGCGGCGGCAACCCGGCGTGGGAGGCGGCCGCCCCGATCGAGCGCGGCGACGCCAAGGCGGTGCTGGGCCTGGTCGAGGCCGGCGCCGACCTGCGCGGCATCGCGCGCACCGACGAGCTGGCCTGGTCGCTCTTCGGCACCAACCCGCACTTCGGCGCCCCGCCCAACCCGCGGGCGCCGTACCGGGTGCCGGGCGGCTCCTCGTCGGGCCCGGCCAGCGCGGTCTCGCTGGGCCACGCCACCATCGGGCTCGGCACCGACACCGGCGGCTCGTCGCGGGTGCCCGCGGCCTACCAGGGCCTGTACGGCGTGCGCACCACGCACGGCGCGATCGGCACCCACGGGGTGCTGGCGCTGGCGCCGAGCTTCGACACCGTCGGCTGGATGACCCGCGACGCCGACCTGCTCGCGCTCGTCGGCGACGTGCTGCTGCCCGACTCCTCCGCCCGTGGCAGCGGCGAGCTGGTGCTGGTGCCCGAGCTGCTCGACCTCGCCGAGCCCGACGTGCGCGAGGCCGTCGAGGGCTGGGTGGCCACCCAGGGGCTGGTGGTGCGCGAGAGCTGGTCGCTCGGCGAGCTGGCCGAGTGGCGGCGCGCCTTCGTCACCCAGCAGTCGTGGGAGGCCTGGACCGTGCGCGGCGCCTGGCTGCGTGACCGCCTCGACGTGCTGGGCCACGAGGCCCGCGCCCGCTTCAGCCACGCCGCCAGCATCGACGAGCGCACCGCCGAGCGCGCCCAGGAGGTCGTGCTGGCCGCCCGCG
The DNA here is from genome assembly GCF_013466785.1 of Nocardioides marinisabuli. Classification (NCBI taxonomy): domain Bacteria; kingdom Bacillati; phylum Actinomycetota; class Actinomycetes; order Propionibacteriales; family Nocardioidaceae; genus Nocardioides; species Nocardioides marinisabuli. The sequence goes on along the minus strand of NZ_CP059163.1, from coordinate 2,544,123 downwards.
CCCGGCTGCGCGAGCTGGTCGGCGACCGGGTGCTGGTCACCCCCACCACGCCGTCGGTCGCGCCGCTGCTCGGCAGCGACCTCGCCGCCCTGCGCGAGCCCACGCTCTCGTTGACCTGCCTCGCCCCGCTCGCCGCGATGCCGGCCGTCACCCTGCCGCTGCGCACCGCCGCCGGGCTGCCCTGCGGCGTCAGCCTCACCGCCGCCCCCGGACGCGACCGCGACCTGCTGGCCCTCGCCGCCTCGTTGGCCTGAGCCCGGCTGCATGAGTCCCCGGTCAGCCGGGGACTCCTGCACTTGTCAGGGGTTGCAACACCTGACAAGTGAGGGACTCGCCCACCAAGTACGCCGCTGGCCAGACCTGGGTCGAGCCACCAGCTGACCCCAACCCCTCCCCGACGGCTCGTCGTCCACAGGCCAGCACCCACCCAGGTAGGCCCGCCGGTGCCCGGGGCAGCACCGGGGGCATGGACGAACTGACTCCTCACGACCCGTTGCTCACTCCCCTCCACCTCCGCAAGGACCTCGTCGCGAGCGGCTGGACGGACCGAGCCATCTCCCGCGCCGTCGCGCGCGGCGACCTGGCCAAGGTCCGCTGGGGCGCCTACGTCAGCAGAGCGTCGTACGACGCCCTCGACGAGGCGGGCCGCAACGGGTTGCGGGCTCGTGCGGTGGTGGCCCAGGGCGGGACCGACCTGGTGGTCTCGCACGCCTCGGCGGTGCCGTTCTGGGGTGCACCGGACTGGGGGCTCGACCTCACCGACGTGCACGTGACCAGGCCCGACCGGAAGGCGGGGCGTCGCGAGGCGGGCGTCCAGCAGCACCGCGGCAAGCTGCTGCCCGGGGACACGGCGACCCGCGGCGGGCTGGTCGTCTCGTCGCCGACGCGGCTGGGTCTCGAGATGACCACCACCGGCCGTGCCGAGGCCGCGCTGTGCGTGGTCAACGACCTGCTGCACCGCGGGCTGACCACCCGGGAGGCGCTCGAGACGCGCTACCGGGCCCTCGGAGAGGACATCACCGAGCCGATGGACCACTGGCCAGGCACCTTGACCGCCAACATCGTCCTGCGCCTCTGCGACCCACGGCTGGAGTCGGTGGGCGAGAGCCGGCTGCTCTACCTGTGCTGGGCCAACGGGCTGCCCATGCCGGTGCCGCAGTACGAGGTGCGCGACCGGTGGGGCCGGCTCGTGGCGAGGGTCGACTTCGCCTGGCCGGACCTGGGTGTCTTCATGGAGTTCGACGGCAAGGTGAAGTACACCAAGCTGCTGCGCCCCGGCGAGAGCGTCACCGACGCGGTGCTGCGCGAGAAGAAGCGCGAGCAGGAGGTGTGCGAGGCCACCGGCTGGCGACCGGTCCGGGTGGACTGGCCCGACCTCGAGCGGGGTCCCGCGACCGCCCGACGTATCGGGGCGGTGCTCTCGCCGCCCCCGCTCAGCGCCTGAGCCGTCGTACGGCGGGACCGGGCTGCCGCACTGGTCGGGCGAGTCGCTCGCTTGTCAGGTGTTGCAACCCCTGACAAGTGCAGGAGTCCCCGGTCGGCCGGGGACTCATGCAAGGCGCCCGCTCAGCGGTAGACGTCGGGGTCGGTGTCGCGCAGGTGCTGGAGCAGGTACGCCGCCTGGGCGCGGGCGCCGGCGGCGTTGGGGTGGGCGGGCACGCCGACGGCGGGGTCGTTGACCGAGGGCCCGTAGGTCTCGGCCCAGCGCACCTGGGGTGCCTGGCACAGGTCGTGCCCGGCGCTCTGGCGGTAGGTGTTGACGACCTCGGCGCCGCCGCGCCGCGCGGCCCGGTGCACCATCTTGTTGAGCTGGCGGAACTTGGCGGAGATGTAGGCCATGTCCTCGTCGGTGGCCGGCAGGGTCGGGTAGCAGCCGTGGTCGGGCACCACGTCGAGGTAGTCCATCACCAGGATCCGGGCCCGCGGGGCGCGGCGGTGGATCTGGCGCAGCGCCTTGACGAGCTTGATCTCGGACGCCTTGATCCGCTGGGCCAGCTGGTCCTCGCCACCGGCGGTGTACTTGGCCTTGCAGCCGCCGAGCGGGAGCCCGGGGCCGCTGTCGGAGACAGGGTTCTCGACCGGGATCAGGTTGAGGCAGTCGAGGCCGGCACCGGCGATGCCGGCGTCGTTGCCGCCGATGCCGACGCTGACCAGGTCGGTGGTGCGGGTGAGCCGGTCGAACTGAGGCGGGTTGGTGCCGCCCAGGGGCAGGCCCTCCTGGGGTCGTCGGAAGTGCTTGGTGGTGGCCGAGCCGCAGGAGGCGTCGCGGAAGACCGGCACCGCCAGCGCCTCGGCCACGATCTTGGGGTAGTTCGACTTCGACTGCGCGCAGTCGATCGGGGCGTGGGTGGTGTCGGGCAGGCCGTAGCGGTCGACGAGCACCACGTCGGCTGTCCAGGAGTCGCCGAGCGCGACGTACTCGGTGAACGTCGGCAGCCGCCGCTCGGCCGGCGCGGCAGCGGCGACGCCGGGGTCCGCGCCGGGGGCGGCGAGCAGGGCGCCCACCAACGGGGCGAGCAGGGCCAGCAGGGCGTGGGGACGTGCCGTCATGCCCTGCTCAACGCGCCGGGGTGACGCAGGTCACGCCACGGTCTCGGGGTGGGCCAGGCCCTGGGCGGCGCGGGCGAGGTCGTCGACGACCCCGGCGAGCTGGTCGGAGGTCTCGGTGGCGAGGTCGACGTGCAGCCCCACCAGCGAGGCGTCGACGAGGCGCACGACCCGCCGCGCGCGTCGCGGCGGGGCCCCGCAGCGCACGAAGTAGTCGCGCAGCGCGGCCGCCCACTCGGCGTTGGAGGCCTGCACGTCGCTGCGGTAGGGCTCCTCGCCCAGCAGCCCGGTGGCGGCGGCCTGCACGTAGGAGGTGATCAGGGCCTGCAGCGGCGGGGTGCTGAACGCCTCCCACAGCCCGTGCACCCCGGCCCGGACCGTGCGCCGCGACGGCAGCGCCTCGACCGCGGCCACCGCCCGCTCGTTGACCCGCTGCACGACCGCCGAGACCAGCGCGTCGCGGTTCTCGAAGTGGTAGATCAGCATCCGGTCGCTGGTGCCGATCGCCGCCGCGACCGGGCGCAGCGTCAGCCCGATCAGGCCGTGCTCGAGGACGTGGTCGGTGACCTCGTCGAGCAGCTGTTCGCGTCGGGGCATCCGACAAGTGTAGCGATCGCTACACTGGCGGGGTGCCTGCCCTGCTCCTGACGCTGGCGATCGTGGTCGAGGTGGCCGCGACGGCCAGCCTGCCGCGCACCGACGGGTTCACCCGACCGGGGTGGACCGCCGTGGTGGTCGCCGGCTACGCCGTCGCCCTGTGGCTGCTGTCGCTGGTGGTGCGCACCATGCCGGTCTCGGTGGCGTACGCCGTGTGGGCCGGCCTGGGCACCGCCCTGGTCGCGGTCGTCGGCGTGGTGCTGCTGGGCGAGCCGCTGGGCTGGGTCCGCGCCGTGTCGCTGGGTCTGGTGGTGGTCGGCGTGGTCGGGCTGAACCTCAGCGGTGCCCACTGATCGGCGGGTCCCCGCCCAGGTGCCGGCGCTGGTCGGCGACCACCGCCTCGAGCGCGGGCCGGGCGCTGCGCGCCAGGTAGGGGAAGCTGAGGAACCCGTGCGGCATCAGGTGGAAGTCCTCCACCCGGGCCGGGGTGCCGGAGGCGACCAGCGCCTCGGCGTAGCGCACCCCGCTGTCGTGCAGCGGGTCGAGCCCGGCGACGACCACCACGGCCGGCGGCAGGCCGGCCAGGTCGGGGGCGTGCACCGGCGAGAGCCGCCAGTCGGTCGGGTCGGTCCCCTCGGGCAGGTAGTGGCCGTAGAAGATCTCGAGGTCGTCGTTGCTCAGCACGATGCCGCGGTTGCCGACGTACGACGCGTGCTCGCGCAGCGCCTCGGTGAGGTCGGTCGCGGGGTAGAGCAGCGCCTGGTGCAGCACCGCCGGCCCGGACTCCTCGCGGGCCCGCAGCGCGAGCACCGCGGCGAGGTTGCCGCCGGCGCTGTCGCCCATCAGGCCCAGGCGCTCGGGGTCGGCGCCCAGGACGTGGGCGTGCTCGACGGTCCACAGCAGCGCCTCGTAGCAGTCGTCGAGCGCGGCGGGGAAGCGGTGGGTGGGGGCGAGCCGATAGTCGACGGCCACCACGACGGCGTCGAGGTCGTCGGCGACCGCGCTGCACAGCCAGTCGCCCTGGCGGGCGCTGCCGAGCACGAAGCCGCCGCCGTGCAGGTGCAGCACCACGGGGCGCGGCCCGAGCGCGGGCCGCTGCGGCACGTAGAGCCGCAGCGGCAGCTCGCCGTGGCTGGCGGGGAAGGTGCGGGTGCTGATGCGCACCCCGCCGCGCGGGCGACCCAGGAGCAGGTTGGCCGGGCCCCGGGCGGGGATGGTGGCCCCCTGGACCCGGCGCAACCGCTCCTCGCTCATCCGCGCCACCGACATCGCCGGCGTGGCGCGGAACAGCGCGTCGAGCGCGCGTACCCCCAGGGGCGGCTGCTCGCTCATCGTCGGTGCGGGTGCCTCAGCGTCGCATGAACCTGCCGAGCAGGCCCTTCACGCCGCGACCGATCGCCGCGTCGCTGCTCGAGCCACCGGCGCGGCCGGCGCCCGCGCCCATGCCACCGCCCATGCCGCCGCCGGCCGGACGACGACCGCCGCCCTTGCCCAGGAACCTGCTCACGATGCTGCCGATCATGGTGTCTCCCTCCTCGCCGGCGCGCTGCGCCGACTGATCTTGCGTGGACCCCACTCCCCTACCCAGCGCCGCGCCGGGTCATGCCACCTCACCCCTTGGTGGTGGCCGGCTCAGCCGACCACGCGGTCGGCGACGATTCTCGGCTCCCCGTCGACCTCGGCCACCTGCAGCCGCCGGGTCTCGCGCGAGCCGCCGTCGTAGGTGAGGGTCACGTCGACGGAGCCGCCGCCGACGTCCTGGATGGCGATGATCTCGACGGTGGAGATGGTCGACCAGAACCCGTCGTAGCTCTCGCGCCCGATCTGGTCCTGCAGGTCGGGTGACAGGGTGGCCCAGCCCGCGTCGCGGTCGCCGGGCAGCGCCGCGTAGTAGTCCTCCAGCAGCGCCACGGCCTCCTGACCGCGCACCCCCTGGGTCGCGGCCGGCGGCTCGCTCGACCCGCTGGGCTCGGACGTGGGGCCGGTGGTCTCATCGGTCGGGTCCTCGGTCGGCTCGTCGGTGGGCTCGGACGACCCCGACGGCGCCGACGTGCTCTCCCCCGCCGAGGGGGCGTCGCCCTCGTCGTCGCCGGAGGTGGCGACCCACACCAGCCCGCCGACCGCGAGCAGCAGCAGCAGCACGACGGCCGCGACCACCCACCCCGCCCGGCGCGTACGCCGCTCCTGCGGGGCGGGCGCGGCGGGTGCGGCCGCGGCCACGGGCGTCGGTCGTGGTTCCGGCTCCGGCTCCGGCTGTGGCTCCGGCTGCGGAGCGGGCGCGGGGAACAGCTGGGTGGCGGCGCCGGTCTCGTCGACGCGGGTGTCCTCGACGCCCGCCCCGCCGTCGGCGACGGCGCGCAGCTCGCGCGCCACCTGGGCCATCGACCAGCGGGCCTGGGGGTCGGGCTCGAGCATGTGGCCCAGCAGCCCGGCGAGCGCACCGGCCCGGCGGGGCGGCTCGGGCTGCTCGTGGGCGATGGCGTGCAGGGTGGCGATGGCGTTCTCGCGGGTCGCGAAGGGCGGGCGGCCCTCGACCGCGGAGTAGAGGGTGGCGCCCAGCGCCCACACGTCGGAGGCGGGCGAGGAGTCGGCGCCGCGGGCCAGCTCGGGCGAGAAGTAGGCGGGCGTGCCGGTCATCAGCCCGGTCTGGGTGCGGTGCTCGTCGAGGGTGTCGCTGCGGGCGATCCCGAAGTCGGAGATCTTCGCGTGGTCGCCTTCCTTGACCAGGATGTTGCCGGGCTTGACGTCGCGGTGCACGGTGCCGCTCTCGTGGGCCAGCGCGAGCCCGTCGGCGACCTGCGCCCCGATCGCGGCCACCCGGCGCGGTGCGAGCGGCCCTTCCTCGCGCACCAGCTGCGACAGCGTGCGCGAGGGCACGTACTCCATGACCAGCCAGGTGTGGTCGCCCTCCTCGACGGCGTCGAAGACCGAGACCACGTTGGGGTGCTGCAGCGCCGCCGAGCGGCGGGCCTCGCGCAGCGCCCGGGCCAGGTCGGCCGCCTCGCCGGGCAGCGCCCCGATCTCCTTGACCGCGACCTCGCGGCCCAGCAGCTCGTCACGGCACAGCCAGACCGCGCCCATCCCGCCGCGCCCCAGCTCGCGCTCGACGCGGTAGCGCCCCGCGATCAGCTCCGGTGCCATCCGTTCCCCCTTCGGCGCCCCTGGCGGGGCCGTTGCTCGCCCACCCTGCATACCCGATCGGGGCCCCGTCCACGCGCGCGGAGGGGTGGGCTCCCCTCGATCCGCCGCCTCAACTGGGCAGCACCGGCTCCAGGCCGAGCCACCCGGCGAGGTCCTCGACCTCGGCGCGCACCGCCTCGCGGGTGGCGGCGTCGAAGGGCTCGTCCTCGTGCACGGCGTGCACCACCAGCGCCCCGGCGCGCCGGTCGGCGGTGGCGTCGACCTTGCCGAGCAGCCGGTCGCCGACCAGCACCGGCAGCGCGTAGTAGCCCCAGCGCCGCTTCGCGGCCGGCTTGTACATCTCGAGCTGGTAGTCGAAGTCGAGGAGCTCGGCCATCCGCTTCCGGTCGAAGACCAGCCGGTCGAGCGGCGAGAGCAGCGCCACCCGGCCCTCGAAGGGCTCGTCGAGGGCGGCGAGCTGGTCGGGGTCGGCACGCCACTGCCCGCGCAGGCCCTCGACCACCACCGCCTCCCCCACCGCGCCGACGTGGTCGGGGTCGGGGCCCGGCACCTTCGCCGAGCGCTCCCGGGCCAGGCCAAGCGCCCGCAGGCGGCGTACGGCGCGCTCGTGCAGCGCGTCGTGGACCGGCGGCAGCTCGTCGTCGGCGTACACCCGCTCGGCGAGGTCCCACAGCGGAGCGCAGCCCTCGCGCCCGGCGACCGCGACCTCGCCGCGCGCCGCGAGCACCTGCAGCAGCTTGGCGACGTTCTTGCCGTTGCTCCACCCCGAGGAGCCCCACGGGCGCACGCAGGTGTCGGGCAGCGCGGTGGCCGGCAGCGGCCCGTCGGCGCGCAGCCGCTCGAGCACGTCGGCGCGGCAGCCGCCGTTGTCGAGCACCCACTCCCAGGCCTGGTGCTCGTAGGCGTCGTGCAGGTCGGGGTCGGGCCACACCGCCATCTCGGCGCGGTGCAGCGCGACGTCGGCGTGGTGCACCAGGCGCATCGAGATCTCGACCAGCCGCTGCTCCTCGCAGCGGTCGGCCAGCTCGCCGCGGTCGAGGCCCCCGCCGAGCCGGCTCCACAGCACCAGCTCGGCGCTCGGCGCCACCCGCGTGGTCAGGTCGACCTGCACCATCGTCAGCGCCCGCACCACCTCGAGCACGTCGAGGCCGCGACGCCGGGCCGGCGCGTCGAGCAGCTGGGCGCGCACCGCCACCCGGCGCGCCTGCTGGGCGCTCAGCACGCGCGGGCCGCTGCTACCTCGATCCGTGCCCATGCCTGGCAGCGTAGGCGCCCCGGCCGACGCCCGCGCCCACTACAGTCGCCGCCGTGACCCCTCTCAGCGCGCTCCTCCACCGAGGCCTCCACCGGGGCCTCCACCGGGGCCTGCACGCCGCGTGGCGCTACGTCGACGGCCTCGGCGAGATCGTGCCCGGCTCCCCCTCGGCCGCCGCGTTCGGCAGCCTGGGGCGCGGCAGCAGCATCGGGTTCGCGCCCGCCACCATCCTCAACCCCGCCTCGATCCACATCGGCGAGGACACCCTCATCGGGCGCTCGGTGACGCTCTCGGTCGGGTACGGCGCCGGCGACCCCACCGCCCCGCCCCGCGGGCTGGTGATCGGCGACCGGTGCGCCATCGGCGCCCGCAGCTCCTTCACCGCCCACGAGTCGATCGAGATCGGCGACGGGGTGTTCTGCGGCCAGGGCGTCTTCATCACCGACACCAGCCACGGCTACCAGGACCCCACGATGCCGGTCGGCAAGCAGTTCGGCGCCCACGACCCGGTCGTCGTCGGCGCCGGCTCGTGGCTGGGCCACGGCGCGATGGTGATGCCGGGCGCCCGGCTGGGGCGCAACGTCGTGGTGGCCGCCGGGTCGGTGGTCCGCGGCGAGGTCGAGGACCACGCGGTGGTGGCCGGCAACCCCGCGCGCGTCGTACGCCGCCTGGAGCCCGACGTGGGTTGGGTCGGCTCGCGCGGCGACGTGCGGCCGGTGGTGCCGCAGGCCGAGATGCTCGCCCGGCTGGCCGAGGGCTGAGCCCGGCTCAGCCGGTGGCGGCGACCGTCCGGGCCAGGTCGTCGAGCTCGGTGTGGAAGGCCTCGAGGATCTTCTCGGGGTCGGGGATGACGCGGGTGTCGGCCTTGAAGCCGACCCGCACGGTGCCGGCGTAGGTGAAGATGCAGGTCCCGAGCGTCTGGTCGCCCGACCCGGGCACCCAGCCCAGCAGCCCGCTGATCCGGGTGCCTGCGAAGTAGCGCGCCTCGCGCGGGCCCGGCACGTTGGTGGTGACCCCGGTGGCCTTGCCGGCGAAGAAGGTCACCAGCATCCGGCTCAGCCGGGCGCCCAGCCGGCCGATGCCCTGGATGAGCGCGAACGTGATGACCGGCTCCGGGGAGCGCTTGATCGTGTCCATCCGCCGCTTGGTCTCGGCCAGCCGGTCGGCGGCGGTGAGCAGCCCCGAGGGCAGCAGCAGGAGCACCAGCGCGAAGCGGTTGCCGAGCTCGCGCGGCAGCGGCAGGTGCATCGGGCGCAGGTTGACCGGGATCATCGTGGGGATGTCGACCGAGCGCCCGTCGTGGGCCAGCTGGTACTGCTCCAGCGACCCGGCCAGCGCCGCGACGAGCACGTCGTTGACCGTGGCCCCCGAGCCCCGCGCGATGTCCTTGACGACGCCGAGGTCGATCGGCTCCGACCACACCGCCACCTTGTGCTCCCCCGCGTCGCCGGACAGGCCGGTGTCGGGGTTGCGGGTCACCAGCAGCTTGCGCAGCGCCGCCACCCCGCTCAGGCCCAGGCGCAGGCCCTCCAGGACGGTGCGGCGCACCCGCTCCGGTCGCAGCAGCGCCGGCACCTCGGGCGCGGCCCGGCGAGCGGCCTGCACGACGTCGGCCAGCGCGCGGTGCGGCGCCGCGGGCTCGTGGGTGCCGTCGCGGTCGCCCTCGGAGGTCTCGTCGGTCAGCGAGAGCAGCACCTGGGTCAGCGCGATCCCGTCGGCCAGCGCGTGGTGCAGGCGCACGTAGAGGGCGGTGCCGCGGTCGAGGCCCTCGACCAGGTGCATCTCCCACAGCGGGCGGTCGCGGCGCAGCGGGGTGCCGAGGAAGCCGCTGACGTAGGCCTGCAGCGCGGCGTCGTCGCCGGGCGCCGGGAGCCGCACCTCGCGCACGTGCTGGTCGAGGTCGAGGTCGGGCACGTCGCGCCACCTGCTGCGGCGCCGGCGTCCGGTGCCGGCCACGGGCCGGCGGGAGAAGACCGGGTAGACGTCGAGGAGGCGGGTGCGCACGACCCGGTCGAAGCGCTCGCGGTCGAGCGGGCCGTCGAGGAACATCAGGCACTCGATGACCATCAGGTTCTGCGGCCGGTCCATGCCGAGCCAGATCGCGTCGACCGGGTCGACCCGGTGCTCGGTGCGGTGCCCGATCACGGCGTGGTCCTGTCCTCGAGCGTCATCCGGCCCCTCCCAAGGCTGTGCGGCACGTCACCGCGAACCTACGTCGCCGACGGTGGCGCCACCTCATCCCGAGCGGCCCGAGCGACCCGGAGCCGTCCCCGCCCCGCTCCCACGGGTGGTTTCCGCGCCGCGCGGGCCGGGTAGCCGACCAGCATGGACGACGCACCCACCACAGCGAGCGGCACCTCGACCGGCCTGCCCTCGAGGTCGTTCGGCCTGGTCTACGGCCTCGGGTTCGGCGGCTTCGTGGACGGCATCGTGCTGCACCAGATCCTGCAGTGGCACCACATGGTCAGCGACGTCGACGACTACCCCACCACCACCCTGGCGGGGCTGGAGGCCAACACGCTGGCCGACGGCTTCTTCCACGTCGCCACCTGGTTGCTGCTGCTGCTCGCCTCGGTGCTGGCGATCCGCACCTGGCAGCAGGGGCGCCTCGCGCCGAGCTGGAGCTTCCACTTCGGGCTGGTGCTCGCCGGCTGGGGCGTCTTCAACCTGGTCGAGGGCCTGGTCAACCACCAGCTCCTGGGCGTGCACCACGTGCGCGACGACCTGGGCGCGCCGCTGTCGTGGGACCTGGGCTTCCTGGCCGCCGGGGCGCTCCTGGTGATCGGCGGGTGGCTGCTGCACCGACGCGGCGCCGCGCGGCTCAGCCCGCGTTGATGCGGCGGTTGACCGCCCGCAGCAGCCAGCTCGGCGTCACCCCGGCCGAGCCCAGCATCAGCTGCGCCTGCCGCCCGACCGCGCGGTGCGCGCTGAGCCGCCGACCGGGGCGGACCGCGGCGAGCACCTCCGCGGCCACGTCGTCGGCGGTGAGCCGGACGCCCAGCGAGCGGGTCGAGGCGGTCTCGACGCCCTGCGTCATCGCGGTCTGCACGAATAACGGCCACAGCGCGCGCACGGTGATGTCGTCGGCGGCCCACTCCAGGTCGAGCGCCTCGGTCAGCCCGCGCACCGCGAACTTGGTCGCCGAGTACGTCGCCAGCTCGGGCTGGCCGTAGATCGCCGAGGCCGAGGCCAGGTTGACCACGTGCGCGCCCGGCGTGGCTGCCAGGTAGGGGTGCGCGGTGTGGCAGCCGTTGACCACGCCGGTCACGTTGACGTCGACCTCGCGCTGCTGGGCCTCGAGCGGGACGTCCGCGAAGCGCCCGGCCACCAGGATGCCGGCGTTGTTGACCAGCACGTCGAGGGTCCCGCCGGTGTGCGCGGTCAGCGTCGCGAGACCGGCGCGCCACTGGTCGGCGTCGCGCACGTCGAGGTGGCCGGTCACGACGGCATCGCCCAGCTCGGCGGCGAGCGAGGCCAGGCCGGGCTCGTCGACGTCGTACGCCCCGACCAGCCAGCCCTCGGCGGCGAAGCGGCGGGCGACGGCGCGGCCGATGCCGGCGGCGGCGCCGGTGACCAGGACGGATCGACGTGTCATGCGCGCCAGCATCGCAGGCGCCCGGCCTCAGGCGGGCACGGGGCGCGAGCGCCGCAGGAACAGCGCGCAGACCACCAGGCCCCAGCCCCCGAGCACCAGCCACGGCACCGCGGCGGCGTCGGTGCCGCCGAGGCGGCCGTACATGAAGCCGCCGCCGAGGTTGCCCACGACACCGCCGATCGCCAGCGCCAGGCCGTGCACGCCGAAGTAGGAGGCGACCGAGGAGGGGTCGGCGTAGCGCGAGACCTCCGAGTTCATGATCGGCGAGAAGAGCACCTGGCCCAGGGTGAAGACCACGACGCCGACCGACAGCCCGACGGCGCTCTGCCACAGCCCCATCACCACCAGGCCCGCGGCGAGCCCGAGCGTGGCCAGGGCCAGCGACTGCCGCGGCGCCAGCCAGCGGTCGGCCGCACGGGTCATCGGCAGCATCACCACGACCATCACCACCGCCGCCAGCGAGTAGACCGCACCCAGGCCCACCGAGCTCGGCAGCACGTCGCGGGCCAGCACCGGCACCGCGAGGTAGAGCTGGGAGACCAGCACCCAGGTGCCGGCCACCAGCGCGCAGAAGCCCAGGAACGGCCGGTCGCGCAGCACCGGCAACAGCCCGGCGGGGTCGGGCGCGGTGCCCTCGGCGTGCATGTCGCGGGGCAGCCCGACCAGGGTGATGACGAAGGCGACCAGGAACAGCCCGGCCGACGCCGCGGCGACCCACTGGAAGTCGAAGCCGGCCAGCAGCCCGCCCAGCAGCGGCCCGCAGACGAACCCGAGGTTGCTGAGGATCTCGCGCAGCGAGTAGACCTGCACCCGGTTGCGCTCGCCGGAGAGCAGCGTGTACGCCGCGTAGCTGGCGGGGTGGAACAGCGAGCCGCCGAGCCCGGCGAGGACGCTGGCCACGACCAGCCCCGGCACCGTGGTGACGACGGCGAAGAGCCCGAAGCCGGTGGCGCGCAGCAGCACGCCCGTCGCGATCGCCCGCCGGTGCCCCAGCCGGTCGGCCAGCAGGCCCGACCAGGGCATCAGCCCCTGCTGGCTGGCGCCGCGGATCGCGGCCAGCACCCCGACCACGCCCACGGTGAGCGCCAGGTTGTTGAGCAGGTGGTAGGCCAGCAGCGGCACCAGCATGTAGAAGCCGACCGCCATCGTGAAGGTGTCGGCGAGCAGCACCAGCAGCGGCGCCTCGAGGCGGGTGCGGCCCGGTCTCGTGTCGCTGCTGGTCATGCGGGGCGTCCGAGCAGGCTGCCGTGCCGCTCCACGGTGCGCCGGGCCGCGACCAGGGCGGCCAGGCCGGGCACGCTCAGGCCCAGCACCGGCACCAGCGTCGGCAGGACCGTGCACAGCGCGACCCAGGTGACCAGCACGACCAGCACCCCCGCGGAGCGGGCGGGGGCCGTCACGACCAGCCCCAGGGCCAGCCGCAGCCACTGCCGCGCCGAGCCGTCTCGGGCCAGCGCCGCCGCGGCCGGCAGGTGGGCCACCACCAGGGCACCCAGCGCCGCCAGCGGCACCAGCGCGGCCAGCAGCAGCACCGCCCACGGCGACGACCGGGTCGCCAGGAAGACCACGTCGGCCACCACCAGCGCCACCACGACCGTGGCCGCGACGCTGAGCGGCAGGGTGCGCCGCCAGGTGGCGGCGAGCTCGCGGAAGGTGGTGGTGAAGACCGTGTCGAGGTCGTCCTCGAGCCAGCGCTGCAGCGCCCGCACCAGCGCCACGGCGGCGCACAGCCAGGTCACCACGCCCAGCGCGATGACGAAGCCGGCGATGCCGGCGAACGCCAGGTTGGCGGGGTAGGCCAACCAGCGCAGCGCCGCCCCCTCCCAACCGGGGCCGGCACCGGCACCACGGCCGGAGGGGCGACGCAGCGTGCTCACCCGCCCAGCGACGACGTGCCGACGGCGATCCGGGTGCCCGCGGCGGCGCACTCCCCGGCCAGCGCGGCCTTCGCGTCGGCGCCGTCCTCCAGCGCCACTGCCAGCTCCTCCACGACCCCTCCTCGGCTGATCCCGACCACCACTGTGCCGTCCTGCTCGCGCACGTGGGCGGAGGAGGGCGTGTCGTCGTGCCACGCGAGCGGCTCGAGCACGCTGACCAGGACCGCCCGGGTGGTGGGCCCGGTCTCGCGCACCAGGGTGTGCTGCACGCTCTGCACCGCCAGGCTCGGGGTGCTCGCGGTCGGGTTGGCGAAGACCTCGGTGGGCCGGGTCGACCAGGTCGCGTCGCCCGGCGCGGGGCCGGAGACCCGCAGCCGGCCGGGGGCGGCCTCGGTCAGGGCGGTGCCGTCGGCGACGTCGAAGGGGTGGTCGGCGTGCAGCAGCCACGACCAGGTGCGCGGGGTCTCGCTCTCCAGGTGGTCGACGACCAGCAGGGTGCCGCGCGGCGACAGCGCGAGGTGCCGGTCGACCCGGCGCACGCCGAGCTCGTCGGCGTACATGGCGCCGGTCTCGCTGGAGGCGCAGGTCCAGCCGGCCTCCAGGACGGTCTCGGTGATCCGGGCGACGTGGTGCTCGGCGAGGTCCTCGTAGACGTGGTAGCGGTCCTCGTTGGCGAAGCCCTGCCCGTCGACCAGGATGCCGTTCTGGTGGCCGTGGCGCTTGCGGTTGGAGTAGCCCTCGTCGATCGCCAGGTAGGCGTCGTGGCCCAGCAGCGTGAAGGTGCCGGCGTCGGGCTGGTGGTGCCCGGCGTTGAGGGTGCGCCAGCCGCGCTCGCGGTCGAGCCGGTGCGAGGACTCCCACGCCTTGTGCCCGCCGCCGGGCGAGGCCTTGAAGGAGACCATCACCGCGTCGTCGTCCCACGAGGTGCGCCCGACCACGAGACCGAGGTCGGCGAAGAACCGGCTGGTCGGCAAGGTGTCGACGGGCTCGGGCTCGACGCTGGGGTCGTACCAGAGCAGCTCCTGGTAGGCCTCGGGGCGCACGCCCGGCTTGACCCCGCTCTCGTAGGCCTCGCGCCAGTAGAAGCGCTCGCTGACCCGGTCGGCGAGCCACTGGGCGTGCCCGAGGCGGTACTTCGAGGCGAGCTTGTAGTACATCGAGACGCTGTGGCCGCTGCGCCGGTCGTGGCAGTCGCCGTGGTTGATGATGCGCTCGAGGTCGGGCGCGGCCTGGTAGAGCCGGTAGTAGAAGGTGTGGCGCAGGTAGTCGCTGCCCTCGAAGAGGTCGATGCCCTCGGCGGCCTCGAGCACGTCGAGGTAGCTGACGATCCACGGGACGCCGTAGCGCCAGTAGACGACGCCCTCGTTGTTGGAGCCGTCCTCGGGCAGCAGCCCGAGCACCTCGGTGAAGTTCTCCTTGGCCCGCTCGGTCCAGGCCTTGGCCTCGGGGTGGCGCGGCGCGAGCACGTAGCCGGCGGTGGCCAGCCCGGCGTAGCAGATCCAGTTGTGGTTCTGCCAGTACGACGAGGACCACCAGCCGCCCTCCGACTCGACCGCGAAGTCGTAGAGCCGGCGGCCCTGCAGCAGCAGCTTGGCCTCGAGGCGCTCGCGGGTCTCCTCGGGCAGCGCGTCGCCGGCCCAGGACAGCGCCAGCGAGAGCCCGTGCAGGATCCACCCGGCGTCGAGGTCGTGGTCGGGCATGTTGGCCTTGCCCCAGTGCGGGAAGCCCAGCGGCGACTCGAGCCAGCGCTCGAGCTCGGTGAGGAAGTGCTGCTGGCCGGTCAGGCGGTAGGCCAGCGCCAGGTTGGCCGCGGCCGGGCCGAAGTAGGTGATGCTCGCGCTCGGGTGCTCGGTCGGCAGCTCCATCGAGCGGTAGCGCTCGCACTCCCCCAGCAGCCGCTTGAACTGCACCCGGCGCACCGTGGTGACCTCCTCGCGCAGCGCGTCGAGACGGCCCTCGAGCAGGAGCCGGCCGGCGCCGTCGTCGGAGCCGCCGTCGGGGCCGGGGCGGGTGGTGGTCGTGGTCGGGTCGCTCACTGGGGGTCCTCTGCTGGTGTGGTGGGGGTGGTCGGAGGGAGCGGGTGGAGCCGGTGTGTCTCGGTGGTGCCGTCGCCCAGGCCCACCTCGACGGTGAGGCCCTCGGGCGTGGTGCGCACCTGCACCGAGCGCGGGCCGTGCGGGTCGTCGGCGGGCTGGTAGGCCGAGACGAACCAGACCTGGTCGCCCTCGGCGTGCCAGTCGACGACGGGCAGCACCCGGGCGGGGTCGTCGGAGGGCCCGCGCCCGGGCACGACCCGGAAGGCGGAGGGCCCGGAGGCGACGTGCAGGGCGACGAGCTCGGAGCCCTCCTGGGCGCCGCTGCCCCAGGTGGTGCGCCAGTGGTCGGCGCCGCCCTGCACGGCGATCCCGGCCGCGGGTCGCAGGCCGAGGTCGAGGGTGCGCGGGGTCTCGGCGCGCACCAGGACGGCGTCGAGCAGGTAGCGCTCGGTCATCTCCAGGTGCCGCTCGAGGCGTACGCCGTCGTAGGCGTCGTCGGCGGCCACGCTCGCGCGGGCGCCCCGCTCGGTGGTCTCCCAGCGGGCCACCCGACCGGTGCAGGGTGCCTGATCGGCGTCGTCGACGCGCACGGTGGGGTGGGCCAGGGTGCGGGCGTAGTGCTGCAGGCGCAGGTGGCTGGCGTACGGCGGCACGCCGGGTGCCGGCTGCCACTGCTCCTCGCGCCCGTAGAGGTAGAGCCCGAGCTTGTCGTGGTGGCCGTGGCTGCCGCCGTGCGGGCCGGCGTCGACGACGGCCTGCCAGCGGCCCGAGGGCGGGCGCAGCACCAGGAAGCCGGCCTCGGGCCAGTGCACCGACCGGGCCGGCCGGGGCTCGCGCGCCGCGCGGGGCGGCCCGTCGAACCAGCCGTCGAGATCGTCCTCGAGGCCCGTGCCGGCCGGGGTGAGGGCGGCGCGGGCGTGCGCCTCGAGCCGGTCGAGACCGGGCAGGTCGACCAGCTGGCGACCGAGCACCGCGACCTCGAGGAGCTCCTGCTGGGCGGGCACCCGGGCGTACGGCCCGTCGTGCAGCACCGGCAGCACCCCGGCCTCGGTGGCCAGCCCGACGAGCACCGCGAGCATCCGCTCGAGCCGGTCGGCGACCGGCTCGGGCAGCGAGCGGGGGGCGCTGCCGCCCAGGCCGAGCAGGCAGGCGCGCAGCACGAACAGGTGGTAGTACGTCGAGCCCTCCCACTCCCAGCCGTCGTCGCCGACGGCGGCCTCGAGGAAGGCGTGCAGGCCGTGCGGGCCCTCCTGCCACTGCTCGAGGTCGGCAGCCTCGTCGCCGAGGGCGAGGCTCGCGCGGGCACACAGGGCACCGGCGGCGTCGAGCCAGGCGGTGTAGTTGTTGCGCAGCTCGCCGCGCTCCTCGACCAGGGTGCGGCGCGCGGCGTGCACGGTCTCGCCCAGCGGCGTGAGCAGGTCGCGCGCGGGTTGCAGGTCGGCCGCGTCGTGGCCGTGCACGGCCGACCCGGTCGCCAGGGCCAGCACGCCGTCGGCGACGGCCACCCCCCAGATCGACTCGGTCAGGGCCTGCGAGAAGAGCTTGCCGCGCAGCATCCACTCCTGCGACGAGGAGCTCCAGCCGGCGGCCAGGACCTCGCGGTAGACCTCCACGTAGTCGTGCACGAGGCCGACCGCGAGCGCCCGGTCGCCGGCGTCACCGGTGCGCAGGTAGCGGCGCGCGCTGGTGCGCAGCGTGCGGGCGCAGGCCTGGTGGGACAGCACCCGCCAGGCGCCGTCGAGCTCGGCGCCCGAGAGCCGGCAGCCGTGCGGGCACAGGTGCGGCTCCCCCTCGACCCGGTCGGGGTCGTGGAGCAGCTCGGTGCCGTGGGTGGGGCAGACGTAGTCGTGCCACCACCCGGCGCGCCCCGACGGGACGACGGGGCGCTGCGGGGTGGGGGCGTCCGCGGTCGGGGCAGTCACCGGGTGAGCACACCACCGTTGACGTCGATGGTCTCGCCGGTCACGTAGGCGGCCAGGTCGGAGGCCAGGTAGCACACGGCGCCGGCCACGTCGGCCGGGGTGCCGGCCCGCTGCAGCGGCACGCCCGACACGATCCGCTCGCGCGCCTCGGGGGCGGTGAAGGTCTCGTGGAAGGCGGTCTCGCCGATGAAGCCGGGCGCCACGGCGTTGACGGTGACCCCGTCGCCGGCGAGCTCCTTGGCCAGGCCCTTGGTGAAGCCGAGCATCCCGGCCTTGGCGGTGGCGTAGGCCACCGAGCCCGGCCCGCCGCCGTTCTCGGCCGCGAGCGAGGCCATGTTGACGACCCGGCCGCTGCCCGAGGCCCGCAGCGCCTTGGTGGCGGCGCGGGTGACGAAGAAGGCGGTGGAGATGTTGAGGTCGATGACCTGGCGGAAGAACTCGTCGCTCATCTCCTCGACCGGGCTGCGGCCGACCAGGTGGCCGGCGTTGTTGACGAGCACGTCGAGCCCGCCGAGGTACGCCGTCGCCTCCTCGACGCAGCGCTGCGCCTGGGCGGAGTCGGTCAGGTCGGCGCCGATGGCCACCGCGCGGCGTCCGGCCGCCTCGGCGTCGGCGACGGCCTGGGCCGCACCCTCGGAGCTGTGGGCGTAGTGGACGGCCACGTCGGCGCCCGCCTCGACGAGGGCGGCGACGACCGCGCGGCCGATGCCGCTGCCGCCGCCGGTGACGAGGGCGCGGCGTCCGGTGAGGTCGAGAGTCATGATGAGTCGCTTTCTTGTCGTGGTGTGGTCGTGCTGCGGTCGTGCTGGTGGTGCGGGGTGGTGCTCGGGGGGGGGCGTGCCGGCTACTTGATGCCGGCGTTGGTGAAGCCCTGGATGAAGTAGCGCTGGGCGAAGAGGAAGAGCAGCACCATCGGCACGGTCGCCAGGGTGGTGCCGGCCATCAGGTAGGCCCACTGGGTGGTGCCCTCCTGCTGGAAGACCGCCAGGCCGACCTGGATCACGCGCAGGTCGTCACGGGTGGTGACCAGCAGCGGCCACAGGAAGTTGTTCCAGCTGTCCTGGAAGGTCAGCAGGGACACCGTGGCGATGGCCGGCTTGATGAGCGGGGTGTAGACCCGCGCCCAGATCGCCAGCTCGCCGGCCCCGTCGAGGCGGGCGGCCTCCTCCAGCTCCTTGGGCAGCGAGAGGTAGAACTGGCGGAACAGGAAGATCGCGAAGGGGCTCAGCCCGCCGGGCACGATCAGCGCCCACCAGGAGTCGAGCCAGCCGCTGCCGCCCTGGCCGAAGATGTCGTTGCCGCCGAAGAGCGGCATGAACTTCACGATCAGGAACTGCGGCACGATCTTGGTGTACGTCGGGATCATCAGCATCGCGACGAAGGCCAGGAAGATCAGCTCGCGGCCCCGGAACTGGACCCGGGCCAGGGCGTAGCCGGCCATCGCGCCGAAGACGACGGTGATGACGGTGTGGCCCACCGAGATGATCATGCTGTTGCGGAAGTAGGTGGCGAACGGGGCCGCCTGCAGCGCCTCGGAGTAGTTGCTCCAGGCCCAGTCCTCGGGCAGGAACGACGGCGGGAACTGCGCCAGGTCGGCGGGCGTCTTCAGCGACGTCAGGATCATCCAGGCGAAGGGCAGGATCATCGTCAGCGCCGAGAGCGCCAGGACCACGTGCAGGACCACGCGGGCCACCGGCTTGGGCCGCCGGCTCTGCGGGGCGTGGGGCGGTGCGCTCGGGGCGGTCTGCGCCTCGGGGGCGTCCAGGTGGGGTGCGGTGGTGCTCATGCCTCGTCGCCTCCGGTGAGTCGTCGGTTGACCACGGTCAGGACCAGCAGGAAGGCGAAGAGGACGACCGACTGCGCGCAGGCCATGCCCATCCGGAAGTTCTGGAAGGCGCTGCGGTAGACCTCGTAGGTCATCATCGTGGTCGCGTTGGCGGGTCCGCCGTTGGTCAGCACGTAGATCTGGTCGAAGACCTGGAACGCCGAGATGATCGAGACGACGAACACGAAGAACGTGGCCGGCTTGAGCATCGGCAGGGTGATGGAGAAGAACTGGCGCACGCTCGAGGCGCCGTCCATCGAGGCGGCCTCGTAGAGACCGGGGTCGATGTTCTGCAGGGCCGCGATGTAGATCAGCATCTTCAGGCCGATGCCCTGCCAGATCCCGACCAGGATCACCGAGCCGAGCGCGAAGTCGGGGTTGGCCAACCACGCCTGGCCCGGGATGCCGAAGAACGACAGGAACCCGTTGAAGAGGCCGAACTGCGGGTCGTACATCCACAGCCAGACCATGGCGATCGCGACGGTGGCGGTGACCTGGGGCAGGAAGAACGCCGCCCGGTAGATCGCCCGGCCGCGCAGCTTCTGGTTCAGCAGCACCGCGATCACCACCGCGATGGCCATCGAGAACGGGACGGTGAAGAAGGTGTAGACGATCGTGTTGATCGTCGCCTTGCGGAAGACGTCGTCGTTCCAGAGCTCGGTGTAGTTGTCGAGGCCGATGAACCGCGGGCTGTCGAAGACCGAGTAGTCGGTGAAGCTGAGGACGATCGTGGCGAGCACCGGCAGGGCGATCCACATGCCCACGTGGATCACCGCGGGGGCGACCATCAGCCACCCGGTCCGCCTCTGCGTGCGCGCCATCGAGCCACGGCCCCGCGGGGGCGGGCCGGCGTCTCGGGCGGCGGGGGCGGCCAGCTGGGCCGCGTCATGCGCTGTCTGGGTCATCGTGCACCTCAAGTGGTCGGGTCAGGGGGCGGCGTGCCCGGGGTCCGGGCACGCCGCCGGGCGTCAGGAGCGGTCCATCGCCGCCTGGGCGTCCGCGGCCAGGTCGTCGAGCGCCTCCTGGGGCGTCTTCTGGCCCAGGAGCGCGGCCTCGACGGCCGCCGCGAAGTCACCACGGATCTCGAGCCACTCGGGCACGCCACCCTCGGGGTGGGCCTTGTCGAGGTTCTCCATGGCGAACTGCACCATCGGGTTGGACTGCACGTAGTCGGACTCCAGCAGCTCGGTGCGGGCCGGCACGTTGCCGCGCTGCTCGCTGGCGGCCAGCGAGGCCTCGGCGCTGGTGAGGAACTCCAGCAGGGCCGCGGCCGCCTCCTTCTCCTGCGAGCGGGCCGACATGGCCACCAGGGTGCCGCCGTGGAACATGGCCTC
The DNA here is from genome assembly GCF_013466785.1 of Nocardioides marinisabuli. Taxonomy (NCBI): domain Bacteria; kingdom Bacillati; phylum Actinomycetota; class Actinomycetes; order Propionibacteriales; family Nocardioidaceae; genus Nocardioides; species Nocardioides marinisabuli. Next base: position 2,523,994 of record NZ_CP059163.1, on the reverse strand, counting down.
CTCGGTGCCGTCGACCATGAAGGGCACCAGCTGCTCGGCGACCTTGGGGTTGGAGGCCTGGGCCTTCACCCACACGTCGTTGTGGCCGATCATCATCGCCGCGCGGCCGTTGACCACCGGGTAGGTGTCGACGTCGGCGCTGGAGTAGCCGATGTCCTCGACGCGGTCCTCGCGCACCAGGTCGACGACGTACTGCAGGGCCTCGACGCCCTCGGGCGAGTTGAAGGCCGGCGCGCTCAGGTCGTCGTTGAAGAGGCTGCCGCCGTTGGAGAAGAGCAGCACCTCGAACATCTGGCGCGGGTCGAGGGTCATCACGTCGAGACCGGCCTGCTGGAGCTTGTCGCCGTCGCGCTCGGTGAGGGCGACGGCGTACTCGCGCATCTCCTCCCAGTCGGCGGGCGGCTCGTCGAAGCCGGCCTCGGCCAGCAGGTCCTTGCGGGCGATGCCGATGCGGGTGTCGAGCATGATCGGGACGGCGTAGAGCTCGTCCTCCCACATGCCGGCGTCGAGCACCTCGGCGGTGACCTCGTCGGACAGCTCGTCGTAGTCGATGCCGAACTCGCCGAGGCCCTGGAGCACGCCCTTGTCGGCGAAGCCCTCGATCCAGCCGACGCCCATCATCATCACGTCGGGCACCAGGCCGCTGGCGATCGAGGTGGTCAGCTTCTCGTTGAGGCTGCCGTAGTCGGTGTAGTCGACCGAGACGGTGACGCCCGGGTTCTCCTTCTCGAACTGCGGCAGGAGCTCCTCCTCGAGCACCTGCTTGCCGCTCTCACCCTCGAAGATCGGGGTGAGCAGCTTCAGCTCGGTGGTGCCGTCGGCGGCGTTGCCCCCGCCACCGCAGGCCGACAGGCTCACGGCGGCGGTCACGGCGAGAGCCGCGAGGGCCCCGGTTGTCCTGCTTCTCATCTCTGCTGCTCCTTGTGGTGTGGCTGTGGGTGTGGCTGTGGGTGGTGCTGTGCCTGGGTGGCTCGGTGGTGCTGGGTGCTACTCAGTGCTTCTCGAGGTGGGCGACCAGCTCGGCCGCCAACGCCTCCAGCGCGGCGGCTCCGTGGTCGACGTACGTCTTCTCCAGGACGCTGCCGACGCCGACGGCGACCGGGCCGGCGCCGAGCCAGCCCGCGATGCTCGTGGCGTCGACCCCGCCCGTGGGGATGAACCCGGTGTCGGGGAAGACCGACTGCAGGGCCCGGAGGTGGGCGATGCCGACGGTGTCGGCCGGGAAGAGCTTGATGGTGCCGGCGCCGAGCGCCCGCGCCCGGATGACCTCGGTCGGGGTCAGGACGCCGGGCACGGTGGGGACGCCCGCGGCCAGGCCGGCCACGAGGACGTCCTCGTCGAGGCCCGGGGAGACGACGAAGCGGGACCCGGCCGCGAGCACCTCGTCGAGCTGGGCGGTGGTGGTGACCGTGCCGGCGCCGACCAGCAGCTCCGGGTCGCCCGCGAGCTCGCGGATCACGCCTGCGGCGTCGGGGACCGTGGTGGTCACCTCGAGCACCGTGATGCCGCCGGCCTTGAGCGGGGCGGCCATCTCGACGGCCGTGCGCGCCGTGCGGGTGCGCAGCACCGCCAGCACGGAGGGGCCGGGCAGCAGGGTGCGCAGGTCGGGGCCGGTCGCGTTGGCGATCTCAGTGGTGGCGGTCATCGCGGGGCCACCTCCTCCTCGGCGAGGTGGGCGGCGTACTCGCTGGCGCTGGGCAGGCCCTCGTAGTCACCGAGGTGGGAGACCACGCGGCTGGCCACCCAGCGACCGGAGTCGAGGGCGTCGCCGAGGTCGGCGCCGCCGAGCGTGGCGTGCAGGTAGCCGACGTTGAAGGCGTCACCGGCGCCGACGGTGTCGACCACCGCGGCCACGGGGTAGGCCGGGCGCTCGAGGCAGACGCCGTCCTTGACGCCCACGACGCCGGCGGCGCCGCGCTTGACCACGACGGAGCACAGGTCGTAGGACTCCAGCCAGCGCAGCGCGGCGGGCAGGCCGCGGGCGGCGCCGCCGACCTGGGCCATCGCCAGCAGCTCGTCCTCGCCGACGAGCAGGTCGCTCACCGAGGGCAGGAAGGCCACGCTCATCGTGGCGGCATCCTGCTCGGACCAGAGCTTGAGCCGGAAGTTGGGGTCGAAGCTGACCGGGACGCCGCTCTCGCCGGCGAGCTGGACCATGCGGGCGGTGGCCTCGCGGGGGCCCTGGCCCAGGGCCAGGGTGATGCCGGTGACGTGCACCCGGCGCGCCCCCGCCACGGCCTGCTCGTCGACGTCGGCGGGCGTGAGGCCGGCCGCCGCCGAGCCGCGGCGGTAGTAGTAGGCGTGGATGTCGTCGGGCGCGCGGCGCTCCTTGATCATCAGGCCGGTGACCTCGTCGGGGTCGCGGACGATCCAGCGGGTGTCGACGCCCTCGCCGCGCAGGGTGCGCACGACCTCGTCGCCGAAGGGGTCCTGCCCGACGCGGCTGACCAGGGCCGAGGAGCGGCCGAGGCGGGCCAGGCCGATGGCCACGTTGGACTCCGCGCCCACCACCGACTTCACAAGGTGGCTGGTCGAGGGCAGGCGTCCGTCGGCGGCGGTCAGGCAGATGAGCGGCTCACCGAGGGTCACCACGTCGTGGCTCGCAGCCGGTTCACACTCTTGAACGTTGGTCACAGACATGAATGTGCCGTACGTCATACTGAATGTCAATCCCTATACTGAATCTCGATGCCTGACCGACCGGCGCCGCGCGCGCTCGAGAGGACCCCCTGTGAGTGACGAGATCGACGGCTTCCAGCCGGTCAAGTCAGCCGATCGCACGCTGGCGGTGCTCGAGGCCCTGGCCGACGCGCGCCAGCCCCCGAGCCTGGGCGACCTGTCGCGTGACCTGGGCATCCCCAAGAGCAGCCTGCACGGCATCCTGCGCACGTTGACCCAGCGCAACTGGGTGGTCAGCGACGCCACCGGCACCCGCTTCAGCCTGGGGCTGCGGGCGCTGCGGGTGGGCTCCTCCTTCGTCGACACCGACGACATGGTCACCCGCACCGCGCGGACCCTCGACTGGATCTCCGCCGAGATCGGCGAGGCCACGCACCTGGGGCGCCTCGACGGCTCCGACGTGGTCTACCTGGCCAAGCGCGACTCGACCCACCCGGTGCGGCTCTACTCAGCCATCGGGCGCCGACTGCCGGCGCACGCGACCGGGCTGGGCAAGGCGGTGCTGGCGACGTACACCGACGAGGCGGTGCTGGCGATGCTGCCCGAGGAGCTGGTGGCCCTGACCGACCACACCGTCACCGACCACGACGCGCTGCTGGCCGAGCTGGCCCGGGTGCGGCGCGACGGCTACGCGACCGACAACGAGGAGAACAGCGCGGGCATCCGGTGCTTCGCGGCCGCGCTGCCGCCGGCCTCCCCCGGCCCGGCCACCGACGCCATCAGCATCTCCATCCCGATGTTCCGGCTCGACGCGGCCCTCGAGGCGCGCGCGATCGAGCTGGTCCTCGAGGTGCACTCCCGGGTCCTCGCCGGCGTGTGAGCGCGAGGCGGCGCCAGCTCCCCGCCAGGCGGCGCGCTCAGACGTTGAAGCGGAACTCCACCACGTCGCCATCGGCCATGACGTAGTCCTTGCCCTCCATGCGCACCTTGCCGGCCTCCTTGGCCTTCTGCATGGTGCCGTGCTCCATCAGGTCGTCGAAGGAGACGATCTCGGCCTTGATGAAGCCCTTTTGGAAGTCGGTGTGGATGACACCGGCGGCCTCGGGGGCGGTGGCGTTCTTCTTGATCGTCCAGGCCCGCGTCTCCTTGGGGCCGGCGGTCAGGTAGGTCTGCAGGCCCAGGGTGTCGAAGCCGACGCGGGCGAGCACGTCGAGGCCGGGCTCGGTGACGCCCATCTCGGCGAGCATCTCGCGGGCCTCGTCCTCGTCGCCGAGCTCGACGAGCTCGGACTCGAACTTCGCGTCGAGGAAGATCGCCTCGGCCGGCGCGACCAGGTCGCGCATCTGCTGCTTGAGGTCCTCGTCGGCCAGCTCGTCGGCGTCGCAGTTGAAGACGTAGATGAAGGGCTTCGCGGTCAGCAGCGACAGCTCGCGCAGCAGCGCGGTGTCGAGGTCGGTGTCGATGACCGGCGTGCCGGCCTCGAGGTGGGCCAGCGCCTCCTTGGCCGCGGCCACGACGGGGGCGAGGTCCTTGTTGCCCTTCGCCTCCTTCTCCAGGCGCGGGATCGCCTTCTCGACCGTCTGCAGGTCGGCCAGGATCAGCTCGGTCTGGATGGTCGAGATGTCGCTCTGCGGGTTCACCTCGCCGTCGACGTGGGTGACGTCCTCGTCGCGGAAGACCCGGGTCACCTGGCAGATCGCGGCCGACTCCCGGATGTGGGAGAGGAACTTGTTGCCCAGGCCCTCGCCCTCCGAGGCGCCGCGCACGATGCCGGCGATGTCGACGAACTCCACGGTCGCCGGCAGCTGCTTGGCCGAGCCGAAGACCTCGGCCAGGCGGGGCAGCCGGTCGTCGGGGACGCCCACGACGCCGACGTTCGGCTCGATGGTGGCGAACGGGTAGTTCGCCGCAAGCACGTCGTTCTTGGTCAGGGCGTTGAAGAGGGTCGACTTGCCCGCGTTGGGGAGACCGACGATGCCGATGGTGAGAGCCACGGGCGGTGAGTCTAGGTGTCGCTGCGACGCCCGGTCACATCTCGACGGTCTCGTTGTCGCCCTCGATGCGCGAGCCGGCGACCTTCGCCTTCACCAGGTTGGCCAGCTGCACGACCTTGGAGCCGCCGGGGGCGTCCCAGAACTCCGCGGTCTCGGCGTCGACCTCGATCAGGATGTTCTCCGGGTTGTCCGGCCCGCCCTGCAGCCACGAGTCGGTGAAGGCGCTCCACAGCTCCGCGAGCCTGGCCTCGTCGTCGACCACCGACGCGGTGCCGGCGATCGAGACCCAGGAGCCGCGGTCGCTGTAGGAGACGTTGACCCGCGGGTCGGCCTGCAGCGCCTGCACCTTCTCGGAGTGCAGCTCGGCGATGAAGTAGAGCGAGCCGTCGACGTCGGTGTCCTGGGTGGCCATCGGCTTGCTCAGCAGCTTGCCGCTGGGGTCGACGTAGGTCAGCATCGCGATCTTCGCGTCGTTGACGAGGTCGAGCACGCGCTGCTCGTCGTCGGTGTGGCTGCTGGTCACGGGGCCTCCTGGGGAGCGGGTCGGGTCACCTCGAACGTACGTCGGCCCACCGGCCCCCAGGTCACCCCCGCAGGTCACCCCTGAAGGGCGCGGAACCGCTCCGCCAGCTCCTCGCTCAGCGGCCGGGACCCGCGGGTCTTGTCGTCCATCTGCACGATCACCGTGGTGGCGCGGGCGACGGCGCGGCCGTCCTGGAAGAGGCCCTGCTGCATGGTCACCGAGGAGCGGCCGACCTTGGCCACCCGGGTGCCGATGTCGACGCTGCCCGGCCAGGTGATCTCGCCGACCAGGTCGAGCTCGATGCGCACGATCACCCACGCGGCACCCTCGTCGCTCATCGTGGTCCCGTCACCGGGGTAGAGCAGCTCGACGCGGCCGGTCTCGAGCAGGGTCGAGAAGACCGCGTTGTTGACGTGGCCCTGCCGGTCGGTGTCGCCGTAGCGCAGCTTGTCGCGGCTGCGGGCGGGGAAGTCGTCGAGACCCGGCAGGTCGGTGGAGGTGTCGGTCACGGCGCCCAGTGTGCCCGCGCCCGTCCCGTCGTACGACGGGGGTGGTGACACCGGTGTGGTGGTGTGGGTCACACTCGGGACGTGCCCTGGTGCCGACCCGGTGCCGGGGCTCGACGTCCTCGGGAGGGAACACCATGACCGCCACCCGCACCGAGCCCGCTCGCCGGGCCGACGACCGCATCGCCGAGGCCCGGTCCCGCGACGAACCGGGGGCCTCCGAGCTCAGCACCCCCCTCGACCTGCTGCTCTCCGAGGCCGGGCGCGGCCCGCTGCGCCGGTTCCTGCCCGGCATGTCGGGGGTGCGCCTGGCCGCCGGCCTGGCGCGCCGTCCGGGCGCCGTGGCCGGGCGGGCCGCGGGGCTGGCCGCCGAGCTGGCCCGCGTGCAGGTCGGTCGCTCCGAGGTCGGGCCCCACCCCAAGGACCGTCGCTTCGCCGACGAGGCCTGGGCCAAGAACCCCTTCCTCAAGCGCACCCTGCAGAGCTACCTGGCCACCGGGCAGGCGCTGCGCGGGCTGGTCGCCGACGCGAACCTCGGCTACGGCGACTCCCAGCGGATGGGCTTCATCGTCGACAACGTCGTCGAGGCCCTCTCCCCCACCAACAGCCCCGCGCTCAACCCCAAGGTGCTCAAGCGGACCATCGACACCGGCGGCGGCAACCTGCTGGCCGGTGGGCGGCGCTTCGTCAAGGACTTCGCGACCTCGCCCCGGGTGCCCTCGATGGTCGAGCCCGACGCCTTCTCGGTCGGCGAGGACGTCGCGGTCACCCCCGGCGACGTGGTGCTGCGCACCGACGTCTTCGAGCTCATCCAGTACACCCCGCAGACCACCAAGGTGCGCAGCGTGCCGCTGCTGATCGTGCCGCCGACGATCAACAAGTACTACGTCATCGACCTCGCCGAGCAGCGCAGCCTGGTCGAGCACCTGGTGCAGGCCGGCCAGCAGGTCTACTGCATCTCCTGGCGCAACCCCGACGCCCGGCACGCCGACTGGGGCCTGGACACCTACGGCCAGTCGATCCTCGAGGCGATGACCGCCGCGCAGGACATCTCGCGCCAGGAGCAGGTCGCGCTGCTCGGGATCTGCTCGGGCGGGATGATCGCCTCGATGGTGATGGCGCATCTCGCCGCCACCGGCGACCTGGGCCGGGTCGCGGCCTTCAGCCTCGCCGTCACGGTGCTCGACCAGCACCAGGCCGGCCTGCCCAGCGCGCTGCTCTCCCACAAGGGCGCCGCCGCCTCGACGCGTGCCTCCCGGGAGAAGGGCTACCTCGACGGCCGGGCGCTGGCTGAGATCTTCGCGTGGCTGCGGCCCAACGACCTGATCTGGAACTACTGGGTCAACAACTACCTGATGGGCCACGCCCCCAAGGCCTTCGACATCCTCTACTGGAACGCCGACCCGGTGCGGATGACCGCGGCCATGCACCGCGACTTCATGGACCTCGCGGTGCGCAACGCGCTGGTCGAGCCCGACGCCGCGACGATGCTCGGCTCGCCGGTCGACCTGGGCAAGGTCGACGTCGACTCCTACGTCGTGGCCGGCATCGCCGACCACCTGTGCCAGTGGGAGTCCTGCTACCGCACCACCCAGCTGCTGGGTGGCGACTCGCGGTTCGTGCTGTCCACCAGCGGCCACATCGCCGCCATGGTCAACCCGCCGAGCAACGAGAAGGCCAGCTTCCAGACCCGCGACACCAACCCGCCCGGGGCCGCCGAGTGGCTGGCCGGCGCCACCAAGGTCAGGGGCAGCTGGTGGAGCGACTACGTCGACTGGCTGGCCGAGCGCAGCGGACCCGAGCGCAACCGGCCGCGACGCACCGGCTCCGCCGCCTACGAGCCGGTCTGCGCGGCCCCGGGCACCTATGTCCACGACCGCTGAGCCGCCCGTGGGCACCCCCGCCTCGTCCGACGCCGCCCCCGACCGGGTCCGCTCGGTCTCGGTGCGCGGCATCACCGCGCGGATCTCGGTGCGCGAGGGCGTGGGGCCCTTCGTCAACGAGCCGCCGCTGCTGCTGTGCAACGGCATCGGGGTCTCCTTCGAGGTGCTCCAGCCGCTGGTCGACGCCCTCGACCCGCGCCGCGGCGTGGTGCGCTTCGACGTGCCCGGAGTGGGCGGCAGCGCGCTGCCGCCGACGCCGTACCCGATCGCGGCGCTGGCCTCCTGGGTCACCCGGCTGATGGCCGGGCTCGGGCACCAGCGCTTCGACGTGCTCGGCCTCTCGTGGGGCGGCGGGCTGGCCCAGCAGCTGGCGGTCCAGCACCGTCGGCGGGTACGCCGCGTGGTGCTGGTCGCGACCGGCACCGGCGCCCTGATGGTGCCGGCGCACCCCTCGGTGCTGCTCAAGATGTCGACCCCGCGCCGCCACCGCGACCCCGAGTACGCCGCGCGGATCGCCGGCGACATCTACGGCGGCACGATGCGCACCGACCCCGCCAAGGGCGCCCGGCTGCTGCACTCGGTGACCCGGTCGGGCCCCCGCCGCGGCTACTACTACCAGCTGGGCGCGATGGCCGGCTGGACGAGCCTGCCGTTCCTGCGGCTGCTGCGGCAGCCGACGCTGGTGATGGGCGGCACCGACGACCCGATCATCCCGGTCGCCAACCCGCGGCTGCAGGCGCGGCTGATCCCCCACGCCCGGCTGCACCTCTACGAGGGCGGCCACCTCGACATCGTCACCGAGGCCGAGCGCCTGGTGCCGGTGGTCGAGCAGTTCCTGCTCGGCCTGCGTCCCTACATCGAACCCGACGGAAAGGCCCCCGCGTGAACGCCCACGAGCCCGAGGTCGCCGACCTGCACGACTCCCCCTTCTCCGACTTCCTGGGCTTCGAGCTGCTGCTCGAGGAGCAGGACCGCGAGCTGCTGAGCCGGGTGCGGGCGTTCATGACCCGCGAGGTCGAGCCGGTCATCAACGAGCACTGGACCCGGGGCGAGTTCCCCCACCAGCTGGTGCCGGCGATCGCCGAGCTGGGGATCGCCGGCCTGGCCTACGACGGCCCCGGCTGCCCGGCCCGGGGCGCGCTGGTCGACGGCATGGTGGCGATGGAGCTCAGCCGCATCGACCCCTCCATCGGCACCTTCATGGGGGTCCACGGCGGGCTGGCGATGGGCTCGATCCAGCTGTGCGGCTCCGAGGAGCAGCGCGAGCGGTGGCTGCCGGCGATGGCGCGGATGGAGCTGATCGGCGCCTTCGGCCTCACCGAGCCCGACGTCGGCTCGGCGATCTCGATGGGCCTGGCCACGACCGCCCGCCGCGACGGCGACGGCTGGGTGCTCAACGGCGAGAAGAAGTGGATCGGCAACGCCTCCTTCGCCGACCTGGTGATCATCTGGGCGCGCGACGAGGACGACGGCGAGGTCAAGGGCTTCGTCGTCGAGAAGGGCACCGAGGGGATGACCTTCGAGGTCCAGCAGGACAAGATCGCGCTGCGGGTCGTGCAGAACTCCGAGATCCACCTGCGCGACGTGCACGTGCCCGAGACCCACCGCCTCCAGGGCGCCACCAGCTTCGCCAGCACCTCCGAGGTGCTGCGGGTGACCCGGATGGGCGTGGCCTGGCAGGCCGTCGGCTGCGCGCGCGGCGCCTACGAGCACGCCGTGCGCTATACCAAGGCGCGCGAGCAGTTCGGCCGGCCGATCGCCTCCTTCCAGCTGGTGCAGGACCTGCTGGTCAAGATGCTCTCCAACGTCACCGCCGGCACCGCGATGAACGTGCGCGCCTCCCAGCTGCAGGACGCCGGGCTGCTGCGCGACGAGCACGCCTCGCTGTGCAAGGTGCACAGCACCGTGCGGATGCGCGAGACGGTCGGCTGGGCGCGCGAGGTGCTCGGCGGCAACGGCATCCTGCTCGAGCACCACGTCGGCCGCTTCGTCGCCGACGCCGAGGCCATCTACTCCTACGAGGGCACCCGCGAGATCAACACCCTCATCGTCGGGCGCGCCATCACCGGTGAGAGCGCCTTCGTCTGAGCACCCCCGCCGCTGGTCGAGCAGCGAGGACGCCGCCGTTGGTCGAGCAGCGAGGGCGCCGCCGTTGGTTGAGCAGCGAGGGCCGAAGGCTCGAGCGTCGTCGAAACCCGGCGACCCCATGGCGTACGGCGCCTCAGGCCTCCTCGCCCGACTCGCTGCGCACGAAGGCGGCGAAGCCGGGCACGGTGAAGCGCAGCATGCCCCGGGCCGCGACCTCGATCAGGCCCTTGTCGAGCAGGCTGCGCCGGGCGACGCTGATCTCGTTGGTGCCCACGCCCATGCGCTGCGCCACGTCGCCGCGGCGTACGGCGTCGTCGCCCAGCGCGGCCATCGCCACCAGCAGCCGCCGCTCGCCCGGGGCGGCCTTGGCCCAGCGGGCCCGGAACATCGTCTCGAGCTCGCGCTCGACGTCGGCGTGGGCGGCGTCGAGCTCCGCGAGGCCCAGGCGTCCTCCGGCCGCGGGCCGGGCGCGGCGCCACAGCGCGTCGCCGTAGAGCTGGAGGAAGTAGGGGTAGCCCTGGGCGAGCGAGACCACCGCCTCGAGCAGGTCGGGGCTCCAGGCGACGTCGTGCTGGGCGGCCGGCACCACGAGGGCCTCGGCGGCGTCGGCGTCGTCGAGGCGCTCCAGGGTGCGGAAGGCGAAGCGCTCGCTGAAGGTGACGGCGGCGGTCAGCACGTCGGGTGCGTTGGGCAGGCCGGCCGCGAAGAGCACCGCAGGCGGCTCGGGGACCGCGTTCTGCAGCTCCTGCCAGGCGTAGGCGAGGGTGCGCAGGTCGGCGCGCGGGGCGGCCTGGATCTCGTCGACGATCAGGCACAGCCCGGCCGAGCCGCGCTGGCGCGCCTCGAGGGCGGCGGTCGTGACCAGCTCGCCGAACGCGGCGGAGGCGGCGCGCTGGCCCGGCCCCGGGACGCCGGGGCTGACATCGACCTCGATGCCGGCCTTGGCGGGCCCGGCGCCGAGCTCGAGGCTGAGCCGCTCGAGGCGCTCGCGCCACGGCGCCCGCCGTGCGACGTCGACCCCGATCCGGTCGAGCTCGGCGGCCAGGGCGTGCACCAGCGAGGTCACCAGCGACTCGTCGCCGCGCGCGGTCACCCAGGCCGTCACCATGCCGACCCCGGCCGCCGACTCGCGCACCCGCTTGAGCAGCGAGGTCTTGCCCACGCCCCGGGACCCGATGTCGACCCGCACCCGCCCCTGGAAGCGGGCGAAGGTGGCCACCACCGCCAGGTCCGCCTCGGCGGCCTCGAGCTGCTCGCGGCGTCCGGCGAGCACGCTGGGGGCGGCACCGGGGGTGTACGGACTGGGCAGCGACATCATGATGATTCCTTATGGACCGGAGGTTCCATCAGGGACCATAACCGGGGCCGGCGACATCCCGGTCGACCTCCGGGCGACCGCGCCCCGTACGTTGTGAGCGTGCGCCTGGCCACCTGGAACGTCAACTCCCTCCGCTCCCGCATCGACCGCGTCGAGGCCTTCCTCGCCCGCCACGACGTCGACGTCCTGGCGCTGCAGGAGACCAAGGCCCGGCTCGACCAGCTGCCCCTGATGGGCCTGCAGTCGGCCGGCTACGAGGTCGCCGCCGCCGGGGTCAACCAGTGGAACGGCGTTGCCGTCATCAGCCGCGTCGGCCTCGACGACGTCGAGGTCGGCTTCCCCGAGCAGCCCGGCTGGGGCGAGGAGGGCGAGCCCGAGGCGCGCGCCATCGGCGCCACCTGCGGCGGGGTGCGGGTGTGGAGCCTCTACGTGCCCAACGGCCGCAAGGTCGACGACCCGCACTACGCCTACAAGCTCGACTGGCTGGCCCGCCTGCGCGAGGCCGCGCGCGGCTGGGCCGAGACCCCCACCGCCCTGGTCGGCGACTGGAACATCGCCCCGCGCGACGAGGACGTCTTCGACATCGCCCAGTTCAAGACGAGCACCCACGTGACCCCGCCCGAGCGCGCCGCCTTCCAGGGCTTCCTCGACGACGGGTACGCCGACCTGGCCCGCCCGTTCACCCCCGAGCCCGACAGCTACACCTACTGGGACTACTACCGCCAGCGCTTCGAGCGCAACCGCGGCATGCGCATCGACTTCCTGCTCGGCTCCCCCGCGCTCGCCGCACGCACGACCGGCGCGTTCGTCGACCGCGACGAGCGGGCCGGCAAGGGCGCCTCCGACCACGCGCCCGTGGTCGTCGACCTGGCCGACTGAGCGAGCACCGGCGTTCGACCGCGACCGGGACTCAGTTCCCAGCCGCGTAGTACTCCGGGCAGAACACGCCCTTCAGGTAGCGGTTGAAGCCCCGTGCGTCACCGGGCGGAGCTCCGCTCACCACGTCCTCGTCGATCGACTCCTGCAGCGTCATCGCTCCTGATCGCAGGCCGTCGCAGATGATGGACACTGCGTAGGCGAAGTTGGTGGCTTGCTCGTAGTCGAGGCTGGTGCCCGGACCGAGCCCGTAGCCGTAGAGGTCAGCAACCTGGCCGAGCTGCACCACCACTGCGCGCGGCAGTCCCAGCTCGTTGTCAGCGGGAGCAGGTGTCTTCACCTGGCGCTTCCGGGCACGCGGCGCCTCGGCCGTCGGGGTCGGCGTTGCCGTGGCCGGCGGAGAGACGGACGGAGGCTCACTCGACTCAGCGACAGGGGCTCCGTCGCCCCCGTCGCTGGTGAGGTACCAGACGAGTCCGGCCACCAGCAGGACCGGAACTGCCAGCAGCAGCACGGGCGACCAGACACCGGACGGCGTCGCGCTCGCTCGCACCGCGTCTGTGCCCGGGCCCACGTCTGCGGCACCGACGTGGGCCCGGGCCTGGTCGGACGCACGAGCGCCCGCGGCGCTGCTCGACTCGCTGAGGCACGACTCCCTCCACCCGCAGCTGCAGGTGGCGATCGACTCCCAGTCCTCGCCACGGTTGAAGACGATGACCTGAGTCTTGTGCCCCTGACCTGTCGCATCCCTCTCCACGGGAGTGGACCCTAGGGCACCCCGCCTGAGGGCTCAGGCGGCCGCCGCCCACCTGGCGCTGGGTGAGCACCTGACCGGGCTCGCCGACGAGCGCGAGCGCGACGGCTGGCCGACTTCCTGGACCTGTGACGTCCCGCCCGTTGTCGGTGGTCGCGTCCATGCTGGCCACATGGACGTCTCGACGGTCGCCGCACTGACCACCACCCTGCTGATCGGCCTGGCCATCGGGGCCGTGCTGGGGCTGCTGTGGGCCCGGCTGCGCCACGCCGAGGCCGCCGCCGCGGCGCCGTACGACGACCGGGTGGGCTCCGCGCTCGACCAGCGCGCGGCCGACCAGGCGGTGGTGCGCGAGGGCCTGGAGCGGCTCCAGGACCAGCTGCGCGACCTCGAGCACAACCGGGTCTCGTGGCAGGGCCAGCTGCACCAGCAGGTCGCCGACATGCGCCACACCACCGACCTGCTCGGCAAGGAGACGCGGGCGCTGAGCACCGCGCTGCGCAAGCCGCAGGTGCGCGGGCAGTGGGGCGAGCTGCACCTGCGCCGCGCCGTCGAGCTGGCCGGCCTCGTCGACCGGTGCGACTTCCGCGAGCAGGTGCGCCTCGAGGACGGGGCGCAGCGCCCCGACCTGGTCGTGCAGCTGGTCGGCGAGCGCCAGGTGGTCGTCGACGCCAAGGTGCCGCTCGACGCCTACCTCGACGCCACCTCGGCCGACGACGAGGAGGTCCAGCGCGCCCACCTGGCCCGGCACGCGCGCCAGGTGCGCACCCACGTCGAGCAGCTCGGGGCCAAGTCCTACTGGCGCTCGCTGGAGCAGACGCCCGAGTTCGTGGTGCTCTTCGTGCCGGCCGAGTCGTTCATGGCCGCCGCGCTCGAGGCCGACCCGGGCCTGATCGAGCACGCCGCCGCCCGCCAGGTGGTGCTGGCCTCGCCGACCACCCTGATCGCGCTGCTGCGCACCGTCGCGCAGGGCTGGCAGCACGAGGCGCTGGCCGAGCAGACCCGCGAGATCCACCGCCTCGGGCGCGACCTGCACGGGCGCCTGGGCACCCTGGGCACCCACGTCGACGCGGTCGGACGCTCCCTCAACGCCGCCGTGGGCCACTACAACAGCGCGGTCGCCTCGCTGGAGTCGCGGGTGCTGGTCTCGGCGCGCCGGTTCACCGACCTGGCGGTCACCGACGAGGAGCTGGGCTCCCCGCGCACCGTCGAGCTGCGCGCGGTCGACCGGCGCGCCGACACCGAGGAGACCGGCGAGCGCCCTAGCGTGGCGCTGTAGGCCTCGAGGCCCGTCCACGCAGCGCCCACGTCGGAGCGGAGGTGCGACACCGGTGAGCAGTCCTGGTCGCGCGCCCACGCTGTGGGAGGAGGGCACCACCCCCGGCGCCGCGGTGGTGGCGCTCGGGCTCGCGCTCACCCTGACGGCGGTCGCCCTCGACCTGGTGCTCTCCCCCGGCCTGGGCTGGGTCTACGACGTCGCCTTCGTGCTGGTCTGCACCGCCTGCGCGCTGCTGGTGCGCCCCCGCGACTTCTTCACCGTCGGCGTGCTGCCGCCCCCGCTGATGCTCACCGCGCTGGTGCTGCTCGGCACCACCAGCCCCGGCTCGGTGGCCCGTGACGACGACGGCGCGGTGCAGGCAGTCTTCTCCGGGCTCGCCGACCACGCCCTCGCCCTGGTGCTCGGCTACGCGCTGGCGCTGGTCGTGCTGGTGGTGCGCGACCGGTTCGCCCGCGCCCACGGGCGCGGCGCGGCCATCGCGTGGCCTACTCGAAGCGCGACGGGTCGCCCGAGCCGTGGCGCAGCACCTCGGGCTCCGGGCCCGACCAGTCCACGACCGTCGTAGGCTCCGCGGTCGTCTCGCCCGCCTCGATCACGATGTCGACCTGGTGCTCGAGCTCTTCCTTGATGTCCCAGCCCATGGTGCGCACCTCATTCTCACCGGGCAGGATCAGCGAGCTCGACAGCAGCGGCTCGCCGAGCTCCTCGAGCAGGGCCGTGACGACCACGTGGTCGGGGATGCGCACCCCGACGGTCTTCTTCTTGGGGTGCAGCAGCCGCCGCGGCACCTCGGGGGTGCCCGGCAGGATGAAGGTGTAGGGACCCGGCGTCGCCGAGCGGATCGCGCGGAAGGCCGCGTTGTCGACGTGCACGAGCTGTCCGAGCTGGGAGAAGTCGCGGCACACGAGCGTGAAGTGGTGCTTGTCGTCGAGACCGCGGATCCGCAGGATGCGGTCGCGCCCGTCGCGGTTGCCGATCCGGCAGCCCAGCGCGTAGCCGGAGTCGGTCGGGTAGGCGATCAGCGCGTCGTCGCGCAGCGCCTCCACCACCTGCGACACCAGTCGCGGCTGCGGGTCGACGGGGTGCAGGTCGACGTACCTGGCCATCGGGGTGCCCCGCCTCAGCCGCGGGCCGCGGCCTGGGCGGCCTTCATGTCGCGGCGCAGCTCCTTGGGCAGGGAGAAGATCAGCGACTCCTCGGCGCTGTGCACCGCCTTGGCGTCGGGGTAGCCGCGCTCGGCCAGGTAGGCCAGCACGCCCTCGACCAGGTTCTCGGGCACGCTCGCGCCCGAGGTGACGCTGACGGTGCGCACGCCCTCGAGCCAGGCCTCGTCGATCTCGCTGGCGTCGTCGACGCGGTACGACGCCTTGGCGCCGGCCTCGAGGGCCACCTCGACCAGGCGCACCGAGTTGGAGGAGTTGCCCGAGCCGACCACGATCAGCAGGTCGCAGCCCTCGGAGATCTCCTTGACCGCCAGCTGGCGGTTCTGGGTGGCGTAGCAGATGTCGTCGCTGGGCGGGTCGAGCAGCTCGGGGAAGCGCTCGCGGATCGCCGCGACCGTCTCGAGGGTCTCGTCGACCGACAGCGTCGTCTGCGAGAGCCAGGCGACCCGGCTGGGGTCGCGCACCACGATGTCGGCGACGTCGGCGGGGCTCTGCACGAGCTGGATGTGCTCGGGCGCCTCGCCGGCGGTGCCCTCGACCTCCTCGTGGCCCTCGTGGCCGATCAGCAGGATGTCGTAGTCGTCGGCGGCGAAGCGCTTGGCCTCGTGGTGGACCTTGGTCACCAGCGGGCAGGTCGCGTCGATCGTCTTGAGCTCGCGCTCGGCGGCCTGGCGGTGCACCTCGGGGCTGACCCCGTGGGCGGAGAAGACGACCGTGGCGCCGGCCGGCACCTCGGCGATCTCCTCGACGAAGACCGCGCCGCGCGACTCGAGGTCGGCCACGACGTGCTTGTTGTGCACGATCTGCTTGCGCACGTAGACCGGGGCGCCGTACAGGTCGAGGGCCTGCTCGACGGTCACCACCGCGCGGTCGACGCCGGCGCAGTAGCCGCGGGGCGCGGCCAGGAGCACGGCCTTCTCGGCCTCGTCGGGGCTGAGGACGGGAGGCATGCCCATGCTCACGCCCGTGCTGGTCGATGCGTCGGTGCTCATGTGCTCCATCGTAGGCGTGTCGGCGTGATGGCCTAACCTCGCGGCCATGGCCCTCGAGACCTCCGCCGCCGCGCCCGCCCCGGTGCGCCAGATCGCCACGGCGATCGCGGGCTGGGTCGACCGGCTCGGCGCGGTCTGGGTCGAGGGCCAGCTGGCGCAGGTCAACCGCCGCCCGGGCATGGCCACGGTCTTCATGACGCTGCGCGACACCGTCGCCGACGTGTCGGTGCCGCTGACCGCCCCGCGCACCCTGGTCGACTCCCTCAACCCGCCGCTGGTCGAGGGCGCCAGCGTCGTGGTGCACGCCAAGCCGTCGTACTACGCCAACCGCGGCAGCATGTCGCTGCAGGTGCGCGAGATCCGCATGGTCGGCCTGGGCGAGCTGCTGGCCCAGCTCGAGCGGCGCCGCCAGCTGCTGGCCGCCGAGGGGCTCTTCGACCCCGCCCGCAAGCGTCGGCTGCCGTTCCTGCCCGGTCGGGTCGGGCTGGTCACCGCCCCCGGCAGCGCCGCCGAGCGCGACGTGCTCGACAACGCACGCCGCCGCTGGCCGGCCGTGGCCTTCGAGGTCGCCCACGCCACCATGCAGGGCACCCGCTGCGCGGGCGAGGTGATGGAGGCGCTCGAGCGCCTCGACCGCGACCCGGCCGTCGACGTCGTCGTGGTGGCCCGGGGCGGCGGCTCGGTCGAGGACCTGCTGCCGTTCTCCGACGAGGCGCTGGTGCGCACCGTGCACCGCATGAGCACCCCCGTGGTCTCCGCGATCGGCCACGAGCAGGACTCCCCGCTGCTCGACCTGGTCGCCGACGTGCGCGCCTCGACCCCCACCGACGCCGCCAAGCTGCTGGTGCCCGACGTCGTCGAGGAGCTGACCGGCGTGGCCCGCACCCGCGACCGCCTGCGCTCCCTGGTCGCCGCCCAGGTCGCGCGCGAGCAGGCCGGGCTCGACGCCCTGCGCTCCCGCCCCGCCCTGGCCGACCCGCGCTCGCTGGTCGACGCCCGCGTCGAGGAGCTGACGGCGCTGCGCGAGCGGGCCCGCCGCTCGCTCTCGCACCGTCTCGACCGGGCCGCCGACGAGATCGACCACCAGCGTGCCCGGGCCCGGGCCCTGTCCCCGCTGGCGACGCTGCGCCGCGGCTACGCCGTGCTGCAGGGCCCCGACGGCCACGTCGTCACCTCCGTCGGCGCCCTCGCACCGGGCGCCGAGGTCAGCGTGCGGGTCGCCGACGGGCGCGTGCACGCCACCACCACCCGGCTCGAGCCGCTGCTCGACCACCCGACCGCCGACCCCACCGCCGACACCGCGGCAGACCCAGCAGAGGACGAGACCGATGGCTGAGCCGACCACCGACCCCGCCGGCGCGAGCGAGCCCGAGCAGCCGTCGTACGAAGCGGCGCGCGAGGAGCTCGTCGACGTCGTACGCCGCCTGGAGGCGGGCGGCACCACGCTCGAGGAGTCGCTGGCGCTGTGGGAGCGCGGCGAGCACCTCGCCGGCACCTGCCAGCGCTGGCTCGACGGCGCCCGCGCCCGCCTCGACGAGGTCCTCGAGCAGGACACCGACGCCTGAACCGGGAGATCTGCGCCGGGTCAGCGCGAGATTCGGGCCGGGTCAGCGCGAGATATGGGCCGGGTCAGGTGAGGGGCGCGGTGGTGAGCGAGGCCAGGAGCGCCTGGAGGTCCTCGGGGTCGGCGGAGCCGTAGACCATCACGACGCGGGCCGCGTCGCCCGTGCCGACCTCGGCGACGTACGCCGTGTCGCCGCCGTCGTCGGTGAAGGTGCGCCACTCCTCGGCCACCGCCGACGCCTCGTCGAGGACGAACGGGTCGCCCTCGACCGCGGACTCGTCGACGAACGCCTCCACGATGACGTCGACGTCGTCGGCCTCCTCGAGGAACCCGGCGAACGTCTCGTCGTCGGTGAGCAGGGCCAGTGAGAACGACGGCGGGTCGCCGGGCTCGTAGTCGACGTTGTTGACCACCCACCCCTCGGGCAGCGCGGCGGGGTAGACGATCTCGCCGTCCGCGCCCTGCACCGCGCTCACGACCTCGAAGTAGTCGGTGTCGGGCGGGGTGTACTCGGGCTCGTTGCGGAAGGCGTCGCGGAAGAGCCCGAGCGCGATGACCGCGACCAGCAGGATCAGCATGGCGCCCACCAACCCGTTGGCGGAGCGTGTGTAGCGCCCTGGGCGGCCCGTCTCACTCATGTCACCGATTGTCCCGGGTCCTCCCAGCCCGTCGGCCCTCGGGGCGCTCGCAGCCC
This sequence comes from Nocardioides marinisabuli, assembly GCF_013466785.1. Lineage (NCBI taxonomy): Bacteria > Bacillati > Actinomycetota > Actinomycetes > Propionibacteriales > Nocardioidaceae > Nocardioides > Nocardioides marinisabuli. The sequence goes on along the minus strand of NZ_CP059163.1, from coordinate 2,505,741 downwards.
GCAGATGCGGATCAACACCGGGCTGCCAACCGCAGATGCGGCATACTCGCTGTGTGAGCACCTACCGGATCGCGGAGGCCGCCGACCTGCTCGGCGTCAGCGACGACACCCTGCGGCGCTGGGTCGAGGCGGGCCGGGTCCCGGCGCGCCAGAGCGAGGGCCGCACCACCATCGCCGGGCCCGACCTCGCGACCCTGGCCGAGTCGCTGGCCGACGCCCCCGACCCCGCCCGGGCCTCGGCCGTCAGCGCCCGCAACCGGCTGCTGGGCATCGTCACCCGGGTCCGCAAGGACACCGTGATGGCGCAGGTCGACATGGTCTGCGGTCCCTACCGCCTGGTCTCGCTGATGTCGGCCGAGGCCGCCGACGACCTCGCCCTGGCCGCGGGCTCGAAGGTCGTGGCGTCGGTGAAGTCGACCAACGTCGTGGTGGAGCTCCCGTGAGGGCCCGCGCCGCCGCCACCCTGCTCACGCTGCTCGCCGTCACCGGCTGCTCGGCCGGCGGCGGCGCCGCCGACGACGGGAGCGAGCCCGCCCCCGACGACACCCTGACCGTGCTCGCGGCCGCCTCTCTCACCGAGACCTTCACGACGCTGGCCGAGGAGTTCGAGGCCGAGCACCCCGGCGTCGAGGTCAGCCTCGCCTTCGACTCCTCCGCGACCCTGGCCCAGCAGGCGCTCGAGGGCGCCCCGGCCGACCTGCTGGCCACCGCCGACACCCGCACCATCGAGTCGGCCGCCGATGCGCTCGCCGCCGCGCCCGAGATCTTCGCGACCAACACGCTGGTACTGGTCGTCCCGGCCGGCAACCCCGGGGGCGTCACCTCGGTCGACGACCTGGTCGACGGGGGGTACGTCGCCTGCGTGGAGACCGCCCCCTGCGGCGCGACCTGGGCCGCGCTCGCCGCCGACAACGGCATCGACGCCGACCCGGCCAGCCTCGAGGTCGACGTCAAGGCGGTGCTGGCGCGCGTGGTCGCCGACGAGGTCGACGCCGGCATCGTCTACGCCACCGACGCGGTGGCGGCCGGTGACGCCGTCGAGACCATCGAGCTGCCGGGCGCCGAGCAGCAGGTGACGTCGTACCCGATCGCGGTGCTGGCGCAGAGCAGCCGGCCCGACCTGGCCCAGGAGCTCGCCGACCTGGTGCTCGGCGAGACCGGTCGGCAGGTGCTCGCCGACGCCGGCTTCGGGGTCCCGTGACGCTGACCGCCCCGCCGCCGCGCAGCGCCACGACCACCCGCCACCTCGGCCGCCCGCCGCTGGTGCTGCTGGTCCCGGCGGTGCTGGCCGCGACGCTGCTGGTGCTGCCGCTGGTCACGCTGGTGCTCGACACCCCGTGGGGCACGTTCTGGAGCGAGCTGCGCTCCGAGCCCGTACGCCGCGCGCTCGCCCTCTCCGCCCTGACCTCCGGGCTCACCGTGGTCGTGTGCGTGGCGCTCGGCACCCCGCTGGCCTGGCTGCTGGCGCGGGTGGAGTTCCGCGGCCGCGGGCTGCTGCGGGCCGCCGTGGCCGTGCCGCTGGTACTGCCGCCGGTCGTGGCGGGCGTGGCGCTGGTGACGGCGCTGGGCCGCAACGGCGTGGTCGGCTCGCTGCTGCGCGAGACCACCGGCCTGACGGTCCCGTTCACGACCGCCGCGGTGGTCGTGGCCCACGTCTTCGTCTCGATGCCGTTCTACGTCCTCAGCGTCGAGGGCGCGCTGCGCACCGCCGGCGAGCGCTACGACGTGGTGGCCGCCACCCTGGGCGCGACCCGCTGGACGACCTTCCGGCGGGTCACGCTGCCGCTCGCGCTGCCCGGGCTGGTCGCCGGGGCGGTGCTGGCCTGGGCCCGCAGCCTGGGCGAGTTCGGCGCGACGATCACCTTCGCCGGCAACTTCCCCGGCACCACCCAGACGATGCCGTCGCTGATCTACACCACCCTGCAGGCCGACCCGGCCGCCGCGCGCACGCTCAGCATGATCCTGCTGGTGGTCTCGATCGGGGTGCTGGCCGGTCTGCGGCACCGCTGGCTGAGGCCGCTGTGAGCGCCCCCGGGCTGCACGCCGACGTCACGGTGCCCGGCCGCCTGGTCGCCCGGGTCGACGCCGCGCCCGGCCGCGTCGTCGCCGTCATCGGTCCCAACGGCGCCGGCAAGTCCACCCTGCTCGGCGCCCTGGCCGGCACCGTCGCGGCCACCGGCCGCGTCGAGGTCGCCGGCCGCGACTGGAGCGACCTGCCGGTGCGCGAGCGCCGACTGGGCGTGGTCTTCCAGGACCGCTCGCTGCTGCCCCACCTGCGCGCCCGCGACGACGTCGCCTTCGGCCTGCGGGCCCGGGGGGTGCCGCGGCGCGAGGCCGACCGCCGCGCGCTGGCCTGGCTCGACCGCCTCGGCGTCGGCGACCTCGCCGACCGGCGCCCCGCCCAGCTCTCCGGCGGCCAGGCCCAACGAGTCGCCATCGCCGGGCCCTGGCCGGCGAGCCCGAGCTGCTGCTGCTCGACGAGCCCTTCGCCGGCCTCGACGTCGGGGTCGCGACCGGCCTGCGCATCGAGCTGGCCCGCCACCTGGCGGCGTACGGCGGCGTCGCGCTGCTGGTCACCCACGACGCGCTCGACGCGCTCACCCTGGCCGACGAGGTGCTGGTGCTCGACGAGGGCCGCGTGGTGCAGACCGGGTCGCCCCGCGACGTCGCGGCCCACCCGCGCACCGAGCACGTCGCGCGCCTGGTCGGGCTCAACGTGGTGCGCGAGGGCGACGAGCTGCGCTCCTTCGCCCCCAGCGCCGTCACCGTCTCGCCCCGCGGGACGGTCGGCGGCACCGGTCACGACGCGCCGGCCACCTCGGCCCGGCACCGCTGGGCCGGGCGCGTCGCCGCGGTCGCGCCGCACGGTGACGCGGTGCGCCTGCTGGTGGCCACCGGCAGCGACGGCGAGCCGGGCCCCGAGCTCATCGCCGACGTCACGCCGGCCGCGGCCGTCGAGCTCGGCCTGCAGGCGGGGGCCGAGGTGTGGCTGAGCGTCAAGGCCACGGCCGTGCAGACCGATAGCATGCGCCCATGACGACGACCTCGCCGCTGACCGGCCCCTCCTCCCGCCCCGACCGCAACCTGGCGCTCGAGCTGGTGCGGGTCACCGAGGCGGCCGCCATGGCGGCCGGGCGCTGGGTCGGGCGCGGCGACAAGAACGGCGCCGACGGCGTGGCCGTCAACGCGATGCGGGTGCTGATCTCGACCATCGGGATGAACGGCACCGTCGTGATCGGCGAGGGCGAGAAGGACAACGCCCCGATGCTCTACAACGGTGAGCAGGTCGGCGACGGCACCGGCCCGGAGTGCGACGTGGCGGTCGACCCGATCGACGGCACCACCCTGACTGCCAAGGGCATGACCAACGCGGTGTCGGTGCTCGCGGTCTCGCCGCGCGGCTCGATGTACGACCCCTCCGCGGTCTTCTACATGGAGAAGCTGGTCACCGGCCCCGAGGCCGCCGACGTCGTCGACATCGAGGCCCCCGTCGCCGACAACATCGCCGCGGTCGCCAAGGCCAAGGGCAAGCGCGCCGAGGACGTCACCGTCGTGCTGCTCGACCGCCCCCGCCACGAGAACCTCGTCGCCGAGATCCGCGCGACCGGCGCGATGATCAAGTTCATCAGCGACGGCGACGTCGCCGGCGCCATCATGGCCGCGCGCCCCGAGACCGGCATCGACCTGCTGCTCGGCATCGGCGGCACCCCCGAGGGCATCATCACCGCCTGCGCGATGAAGTGCATGGGCGGCACCATCCAGGGCAAGCTCTGGCCGCAGGGCGCCGACGAGACCCGCAAGGCCATCGACGCCGGCCTCGACCTGGGCCAGGTGCTGACCACCGACGACCTGGTCACCGGCGACGACTGCTTCTTCGTGGCGACCGGCATCACCGACGGCGAGCTGCTGCGCGGCGTGCGGTACGGCGCCGGCGGCGTGACCACCCACTCGCTGGTGATGCGCTCGCGCTCCGGCACGATCCGCCAGATCCACTCCGAGCACCAGCTGCACAAGCTGCGTGCCTACTCCGCGGTCGACTTCGACCGCTGAGGGCCTCCGCCGTCGGTCGAGCAGTGACGAGCGCCAGCGAGGAACGTCGTCGAGACCCGGTGAGGTGACCGGTCGGCGTACGGCGTGCGGGCGGCCTCCGTTGGTCGAGCAGTGACGAGCGCCAGCGAGGAACGTCGTCGAGACCCCGTGATAACCGCGGCCGCCGTACGCCATGGGGTCACCCGGTTTCGACGACGCTCGAGCCTTCGGCCCTCGCTGCTCAACCAACGGCGGTGCCCGTTGGTCGAGCAGTGACGAGCGCCAGCGATGAACGTCGTCGAGACCCCGCGAGAACCGCGCCCGCCGTACGCCATGGACTCACCGGGTTTCGACGACGCTCGAGCCTTCGGCCCTCGCTGCTCAACCAACGGCGGCCTCCGTTGGTCGAGCAGTGACGAGCGCCAGCGAGGAACGTCGTCGAGACCCCGCGAGAACCGCGCCCGCCGTACGCCATGGGCTCACCCGGTTTGACGACGCTCGAGCCTTCGGCCCTCGCTGCTCAACCAACGGGGGTGGGGGTCAGGCGGTGGCCACCCAGCTCTGCGCCTCCTCGCGCGCGGCGCGGTGGCGCACGAGCGCCTCGGTGACGGCGGTGATGACGCGCGGGTCGATGGCCATCCCGACGTGGGAGGTGGTGACCTCGACCTGGGTGGTGGCCGCGGGGTCGATGCAGGCGCGCCAGTCGACGATGCCGTCGTGGCGCGAGTAGATCGCGGTGAACTCCACGCCCGCCGGCAGCGGCTCGCGGCTCTCCTCGAAGCTCTGTCGGGCGCAGGGCCCGCCGACGCAGTCGGTGGTCATGGTGCGCGGCACGCCGAGCTTGCTCAGCGCGATCACGCCGCCCAGGCTCGCGGTCAGCGCCCGGTGGTGGGCGGCCGGGGCCATCATCGGGCTGCCCATGGTGACGATGCCGGAGACCAGGTCGGGGCGGCGCACGGCGATGCCACGCGCCAGCATGCCGCCGAGGCTGTGGCCCACCAGCTGCACCCGCGAGCCGCGCTTGGCCGCGATCACCTCGAGCCGCTGCTCGATCAGGTGCGCGGCGTCGAGCGTGCAGCCGACGTTGGCCAGGATGCGGGAGCGGTAGGTGCGCATCCCCTCGGCGCGCAGCGCCCCGGCCATCAGCCGCAGCGTGTAGTCGCCGGCCAGGAAGCCCGGCACCAGCAGCACCGGGTCGAGGTCGCGCTGCTGCGCGCCCGCGACGTACGGCGCCCGGCGGCGCTCGCGGCGCCCCCCGACGGCGCTGGTGGCCCAGCGCCCGGCCTCTCCCGCGATCCTGGCCTCGTTGAGCACGGCGACCACCGGAGGGCGTCGGAAGCCCTCCGGGAGCAGGAAGGAGGCGAGCGGCGACTCGTTCATCCTTCAACGTTAGCGTGACGTGCACCACCCTGTGAGGTGTGACACCCAATTGTGACCGGAGGCCCGGTCCACATACCCGATGCGGTGTACTTGACACATGTCTGCTCGCCCTCCGGTGACCGTGTCCGACCAGCTCCGCGCCCCCGTGGGGCCGCGGGTCGAGCTGTGCTACCAGACCTTCGGCGACCCAGACGGCGACCCGCTGGTGCTGGTGATGGGCCTCGGCGCCCCGCTGACCTGGTGGGACGACGACCTGTGCACGCACCTGGCCCGGCGCGGCTTCTACGTGGTGCGCTTCGACAACCGCGACGCCGGCCGCTCCAGCCGCGGGCAGGGCCGGGTCACCCGGGCCACGCTGGTGCGCGCCTTCGCCGGCCTGCCCACGCGGGCGCCGTACACCCTGGGCGACATGGCCGGTGACGTCGTCGGCCTGATGGACCACCTGGGCCTGGAGTCCGCGCACGTCGCCGGGGCCTCGATGGGTGGGATGATCGTGCAGACCCTGGCCGTCGAGCACCCGACCCGGGTGCGGTCGCTGACCTCGATCATGTCGACCACCGGGCGGCGCACCGTGGGGTGGCAGCACCCCGCCCTGCTGCCGATGCTCATCGGCAGCGGCGCCCAGGGCAAGGAGGCCTACATCAAGCAGAGCGCCCGCCTGTGGCGCCTGATCGGCTCGCCGGGCTACCCGCTGAGCGCCGAGGAGAACCGTCAGCGCGCCGCCGACACCTACGACCACGGCGTCAGCGCCGCGGGCACGCTGCGCCAGATGGTGGCGATCCTGACCCAGCCCGACCGCGGCCCGGCGCTGCAGGCCCTCGACCTGCCCTCGCTGGTCGTGCACGGCCTGGCCGACAAGATGGTGCACCCCTCGGGTGGGCGGGCGACCGCCCGCGCCCTGCGCGGCAGCGAGCTGCTGCTGATCGACGGCATGGGCCACGACCTGCCCGCCGCGCTGCACGAGACGTTCGCCGCCGCGATCCGGCGCACCGCCGACCGGGCCTGAGCCGGCCGACGTCTCACCCCCGCGGCACCGACAGGGGGGTTGTGGTCGCTTTACCCAGCGACTAGACCGGTGGACCCACGTCGTCCTCGGGAGGTCGCATGCCGCACGAGAGCCCCACCACGCCGTCGCCGCCCCGGCGACCACCCGGCGTACGCCGACGCCGCGGGCTGGCCGTCGCCGCCGCCGTGGCGCTCTCGGCCGGCCTGCTCGGCGCCTGCGGCTCCGAGGGGAAGCCGACGCTGACCTGGTACCTCAACCCCGACGGCCAGGCCACCTTCGAGGCCTTCGCCGAGCAGTGCAGCACCGACGAGTACGACATCCAGACCCGGCTGCTGCCCACCAGCGCCACCGACCAGCGGGTGCAGCTGGCGCGTCGCCTGGCCGCCGAGGACAGCCAGACCGACCTGATGAACCTCGACCCGGTCTTCGTGCCCGAGTTCGCCAACGCGGGCTGGCTGCTGGAGCTGCCGGGCGACACGGTCACCGACGACACCCTGGAGGGGATCGCCGAGACGGTGCGCTGGGAGGACAAGATCTACGCCGCGCCGCTGTGGGCCAACACCCAGGTGCTCTGGTACCGCAAGTCCCTGGCCCAGGAGGCCGGGCTCGACATGAGCCAGCCGGTCACCTGGTCGCAGGTGGTCGAGGCGGCCTCGTCGGTCGACGGGGCCACGGTCGGCGTGCAGGCCAACAAGTACGAGGCCTACGTGGTGTGGATCAACGCGATGATCGAGGGTGCCGGCGGCACCATCCTGGAGAACCCGGAGGCCGGCGTCGACGCCGAGGTGGCCCTCGACTCCGACGCCGCCCGCGAGGCGGCCCGGGTGGTCGACGAGCTGGCCTCCTCCCCCGCCGCCCAGGCCGACCTGTCGGTCTCCAACGAGGGCACCGCGCTGGCCTACATGTACGGCGACGGGCCCGGCGCGTTCATGGTCAACTGGACGTTCGTCTACAAGAACTTCGAGCCCTCCGACGCCAACGACTACACCAAGGAGCAGTTCGACGACCTGGGTTGGGCGCGCTACCCGCGCACCGTCGACGGCCAGGAGTCCGCTCCCCCCGTGGGTGGCATCGACATCGGTGTCGGCGCCTTCACCGAGCACCCCGACTTCGCCCGCGAGGCCGCCGCCTGCATCACCTCGGTCGAGAACCAGGTCGAGCTGGCGGTCACCGACGGCCTGATGCCCGCCACCCAGTCGGCGTACGACGCCGGGGAGCTGGCCGAGGCCTACCCGCCCGACCTGCTCGACCTGTTCCGCACCAGCGTCGACGAGGGCGGGCCGCGCCCCAAGAGCGCCTTCTACGCCACCATCTCCGGGGCCATCCAGTCCCGCTGGCACCCGCCCAGCGAGGTCGACCCCGAGACCACGCCCGAGAGGTCGCAGGAGTACCTGCAGGCCGTGCTGGAAGGGAAGGCGCTGCTGTGACCTCCGCGACCGTCGCCACGCCGGCCACCGACGCCGGCAAGGGCCCCACGTCCGCCCCGCCCGAGGTCAGCGACCGGGCCCGCCACGAGAACCGGCTGGGCCAGCGCCTGGTGGCCCCCGCGGTGGTGGTGATGCTCGTGGTCACCGCCTTCCCGATCCTGCGGGCCCTCTACCTCTCGCTCTACAACTACTCGCTCACCGCACCCGAGGACCGGCAGTTCATCGGGCTGTCCAACTACGTCACGGCGCTGACCGACACGCTCTTCTGGCGCGACATCGGCGTGACCGTGCTCTACATGGTCGTGACGGTGGCGATCGAGCTGGTCATCGGCTTCGCCTTCGCGCTGGTGATGCACCGCGTGGTCTTCGCCCGGGGCCTGATCCGCACCTCGATCCTGATCCCCTACGGCATCATCACCGTCGTCTCCGGCTTCGCCTGGCAGTTCGCCTTCACCTACCAGAACGGCTTCGTCAACGGCTGGCTGCCGTTCATCAGCGACGACTTCAACTGGTTCGGCGAACCGGTGCCGGCGGTGATCGCGATCATGGTCTCCGAGATCTGGAAGACCACGCCGTTCATGTCGCTGCTGCTGCTGGCCGGTCTGGCGCAGGTCTCCGAGGACATGGTCGAGGCCGCCAAGGTCGACGGCGCCACCTGGTGGCAACGGCTGTGGAAGGTGATCCTGCCCAACATGAAGGCGGCGATCATGGTCGCGGTGCTCTTCCGCGCCCTCGACGCCTACCGGATCTTCGACAACATCTTCGTGATGACCGCGGGTGCCCAGGGCACCGAGTCGATCTCGTTCCTGACCTACCGCCAGAGCATCGAGCAGTTCCAGCTCGGGATGGGCTCGGCGCTGGCGGTCCTGCTGTTCCTGTCCGTGCTGCTGGTGGCCTTCCTCATCGTCAAGATGTTCAAGGTCGACCTGGCCCAGGCCCGAGGGGAGTGACCGGGATGCGCAAGCTCGGACTCGTCGTCGGCGTGGGGCTGGTGCTCGTGTGGTGCCTGCTGCCCGTCGTGTGGATCATCTCGCTGTCGTTCAAGAGCCAGGCGGCCGTCTCGGGCGGCACCGACCCCGGCTTCCTGCCGCTCGACTCCTTCACCGGCTTCGCCAACTACGCCGACGTGCTGGCCGACGAGCAGTTCCGCCGGGCCATCATCAACTCGATCGGCATCAGCCTGATCGCGACGCTGCTCTCGGTCATCATCGCGACCCTGGCGGCGTACGCCATCGCGCGGCTGGAGTTCAAGGGCAAGAAGCTGGTGCTGACCACGGCGCTGGCGATCGCGATGTTCCCGGTCGTCTCGCTGGTCAGCCCGCTCTTCGACCTGTGGCGCACGATCGGGCTCTACGACACCTGGCCGGGGCTGATCCTGCCCTACATGTCGTTCACGCTGCCGCTGGCGATCTGGACGCTCTCGGCGTTCTTCCGCGAGATCCCCTGGGAGATGGAACAGGCCGCCCAGGTCGACGGCGCCACCTCGTGGCAGGCGTTCCGCAAGGTGATCGTGCCGCTGGCCGCACCGGGCGTCTTCACCGCCGCGATCCTGACGTTCTTCTTCGCCTGGAACGACTTCGTCTTCGGCATCACCCTCACCTCCACCGAGAACGCCCGCCCGATCCCCGCGGCGCTGTCGTTCTTCGTGGGCCCCGACCCCTTCCAGCGCCCCGCCGGCCTCCTGGCCGCCGCGGCCGTGGTGGCCACGATCCCGATCGTGCTCATCGTGCTCGTCTTCCAACGCAAGATCGTCGCCGGTCTGACCTCCGGCGCCGTCAAGGGCTGAGTCAGACACAGAAAGGCAGGTCCGATGGCCGCCATCACCCTCAAGAACATCGTCAAGAAGTACGGGGACGGCTTCCCGGCCGTCAACGACGTCTCCATCGACATCGCCGACGGCGAGTTCGTCATCCTGGTGGGCCCCTCGGGCTGCGGGAAGTCGACGCTGCTGCGGATGATCGTGGGCCTCGAGGACATCACCTCGGGCGAGATGATGATCGGGGACCGCAAGGTCAACGACCTCGCACCCCGCGACCGCAACCTCGCGATGGTCTTCCAGAACTACGCGCTCTACCCGCACCTGTCGGTCTACGAGAACATCGCCTTCCCACTGCGGTTGGCCGGCGAGTCCGACGACGAGGTCGACCGCAAGGTGCGCGAGGCGTCGAAGACCCTCGAGCTCGACGAGCACCTCGACCGCAAGCCCGGCAACCTCTCGGGCGGCCAGCGCCAGCGGGTCGCGATGGGGCGCGCGATCGTCCGCGAGGCCGACGCGTTCCTCTTCGACGAGCCGCTGTCGAACCTCGACGCCAAGCTGCGCGGGCAGATGCGCACCGAGATCGCCCGGCTGCAGAAGCGCCTGGGCATCACCACCGTCTACGTCACCCACGACCAGACCGAGGCGATGACGCTCGGCGACCGCGTCGCGGTGCTCAAGCGCGGCCTGCTGCAGCAGCTCGCGACCCCGCGCGAGCTCTACGAGAACCCCGGCAACCTGTTCGTGGCCGGCTTCATCGGCTCCCCGCCGATGAACTTCCTGCCCGCCGAGGTCGACGGCACCACGGTGACGCTGCCCTTCGGCACCGTGCAGATCCCGGAGGAGAAGGCCGAGCGGGCCCAGGGCAAGGGGGTGCTGATGGCCGGCATCCGCCCCGAGTACTTCGAGGACGCCGAGATCGCCGACAAGGTCGGCTCCGACTCGACCTTCTCCGCCGACATCGACTTCGTGGAGTGGCTGGGCAACGAGACCTACGCCTACATCCCCTTCGAGGCGCCCCCCGAGGTGGAGGCGAAGATGCGCGAGCTCGAGGCGGACCTCGACGGCGAGGGGCTGCGCACCCAGCTCGTCGTCTCCCTCGACGGCTCCAGCCGGATCAAGGAGGGCGACAAGGCCGAGATCTACGTCGACGCCGCCAAGATGCACCTCTTCGACCCCGCCACCGGCGAGAACCTCACCGTCGACCGCGAGCACGCCGGCGAGATCCCCGACGACGCGCTGGCCGTCACCGGCTGAGCCCGCACGCACGAGTCGGCGCCACCTCCTGCAGGAAGTGGCGCCGACTCGTCGGTGGGTCAGTCGCTGAGGCGCGCGCCCGTCTTGGTGTCGAAGACGTGCACGTGGTGCGGGTCGGTGGTCACGTGCATGACCTCGCCCTTGCGGGCGTGGTCGCGACCGTGGACACGCACGATGACGGTGCTCGGGACACCCTCGACGTCGGAGGTGCCGTACAGGTAGTTGTCGGCGCCGAGCTCCTCGACGACCGTCACCTTCACCGGCAGGCCCTCGCCCGGCCCGACGACCCGCCAGGCCTCGGGGCGCACGCCCACGGTGATCTCGCCGTGCATCTTCTTCTCGGCGGCGGGGTCGACCGGCACCTCGTAGCCACCGATGCTGGCGCGGCCGTCCTTGGCCACCGCCTCCATCAGGTTCATCTGCGGCGAGCCGATGAACCCGGCGACGAACAGGTTGGCGGGCTTGTCGTAGAGCTCCAGCGGGGTCGCGACCTGCTGCAGCTCGCCGAGCTTCATCACCGCGACGCGGTCGCCCATCGTCATGGCCTCGACCTGGTCGTGGGTGACGTAGACGGTGGTGATGCCGAGGTCGGACTGGAGCTTGGCGATGTCGGTACGGGTCTGCACGCGCATCTTGGCGTCCAGGTTCGACAGCGGCTCGTCCATGCAGAAGACCTGCGGCTGGCGCACGATCGCGCGGCCCATCGCCACGCGCTGGCGCTGACCACCCGAGAGGGCCTTGGGCTTGCGGTCGAGGAACTCGGTGAGGCCCAGCATCGCCGCGGCCTCCTCGACGCGCTTGTTGCGCTCGTCGGTGGGCACCTTGGCCATCTTGAGCGAGAAGCCCATGTTCTCGGCCACGCTCATGTGCGGGTAGAGCGCGTAGTTCTGGAAGACCATCGCGATGTCGCGGTCCTTGGGCGGCAGGTGCGTGATGTCGCGGTCACCGATGTAGATGTTGCCCTCGTTGACCTCCTCGAGCCCGGCGAGCATCCGCAGGGTCGTGGACTTGCCGCAGCCGGACGGGCCGACGAGGACCATGAACTCGCCGTCCTTGATGTCCAGGTCGATGCCGGGGACGGCGGGGGTGTCGGCGCCGGGATACCAGCGCTGGGCCTTCTGGAAGGACACTGAAGCCATGTCGATCTCCTTCACCGGCAGGTACGTGCCGGACGATCCGTAGTGAAGTGGACGCACCCCGAGACGGGGTGACGTGGATCACCCTAGCAGCGCGCGAGGGCCCCCGGCCCGGGTGCCACCACTCGGGCAGCACCCGGGCGCCCGGGGCGGACCCGCCGGGCAGCGGTGCCCCGGGAGCCCGCCCGAGCGGTCACGCGCGGGCCGCCACCGCCGGGTCGAGCGGGTCGACGTACACCGTCGAGCCGAGCTCGACGAACTCCTCCGACTTCTCCCGGAACCGCTCGCGCACGTCCTGGCTGATCCGCATCGAGCAGAACTTCGGGCCGCACATGGAGCAGAAGTGCGCGGTCTTGGCCGCCTCGGCCGGCAGCGTCTCGTCGTGCATCGCCTGCGCGGTCGGCGGGTCGAGCGAGAGCGCGAACTGGTCGTGCCAGCGGAACTCGAAGCGCGCCTTCGACAGCTCGTCGTCCCAGGCCCGGGCGCCCGGGTGCCCCTTGGCGACGTCGGCGGCGTGCGCGGCGAGCTTGTAGGTGATCACCCCGGTCTTCACGTCGTCGCGGTCGGGCAGGCCCAGGTGCTCCTTGGGGGTGACGTAGCAGAGCATCGCGGTGCCGTGCATCGCGATCGCCGCGGCCCCGATGGCGCTGGTGATGTGGTCGTAGCCCGGCGCGACGTCGGTCGCGAGCGGGCCCAGGGTGTAGAACGGCGCGCCGTGGCACCAGTCCTGCTGCAGCACCACGTTCTCCTCGACCAGGTGCAGCGGCACGTGGCCGGGCCCCTCCACCATCACCTGCACGTCGTGCTCCCAGGCGCGCAGCGTCAGCTCACCCAGGGTGCGCAGCTCGGCGAGCTGGGCGGCGTCGTTGGCGTCGGCGACGCTGCCGGGGCGCAGCCCGTCCCCCAGGCTGAACGCGACGTCGTACGCCGCGAAGATCTCGCAGAGCTCGTCGAAGTGGGTGTAGAGGAAGTTCTCCTCGTGGTGGGCCAGGCACCAGCCGGCCATGATCGACCCGCCGCGCGAGACGATGCCGGTCACCCGGTCGACGGTCAGCGGCACGTGGCGCAGCAGCACGCCGGCGTGCACGGTCATGTAGTCGACGCCCTGCTCGGCCTGCTCGATGACGGTGTCGCGGTAGACCTCCCACGTCAGCCGGTCGGCCTCGCCGTCGACCTTCTCCAGCGCCTGGTAGATCGGCACCGTGCCGATCGGGACCGCCGAGTTGCGCAGGATCCACTCGCGGGTGGTGTGGATGTCGTCGCCGGTGGAGAGGTCCATGACGGTGTCGGCGCCCCAGGTGGTGGCCCAGGTCAGCTTCTCCACCTCCTCGGCGATGCTCGAGGTGACCGCGCTGTTGCCGATGTTGGCGTTGATCTTCACCAGGAAGCGCTTGCCGATGACCATCGGCTCGGCCTCGGGGTGGTTGGGGTTGGCCGGGATGATCGCGCGGCCGGCGGCCACCTCGCTGCGCACCAGCTCGACGTCGCAGCCCTCCCGCGCCGCGGCGTAGCGCATCTCCTGGGTCACCTCGCCGCGGCGGGCGTAGGCCATCTGGGTGACCGCGCCGCCGGTGGCGCGCCGCGGGGGCCGGCGCGGGCCGGTCCAGGCCTGGCGGGCGCCCCCGCGACGAGCCGCGCCGCGCCCGTCGTCGAGCGGGTCCGGGCCGCGCCCGTCGTACGTCGTCGTGTCGCCGCGTCCCTCGATCCACGGCGCGCGCAGGGCCGGCAGCCCGACGGCGGGGTCGCCGCCCGGCCCGGTCGTGCAGTAGCGGTCGAACGTCTCGCCGTTGGTCAGCGCGACCCGGGTCACCGGGACCTGCACGCCGTCGTGGTCGACGAGCACGCGGGAGTGGGCGGGGTGGACGGGCTGCTGGGTCATCGGAGGTCTCCTCGGGAGGCGGTGGGGTGCGGGAAGGTGTGGGCGATCGGGCCCCGGCCGCGGCCGAGGTCCCAGCACCGGCTGCGGTGCAGCGCGGCGAGCGTGTGGGAGGCGGCCTCGGCGACGGCTGCCTCGAGGTCGGCAGGCCCGCGGGGGTCCGGCGCCCGGCCAGGGCCACCGCCAGGGCGGCGCTGAAGGTGCAGCCGGTGCCGTGGTCGTTGGTGGTGCGCAGCGCCGGGTGCCGCAGGGCTGTCGGGGGGTGCCCGGGCAGGGCCAGCCAGTCGGTGCAGGCCTCCCCCGCCGGGTCGCCGTCGGGCCCGCCGGTCACCACGACGGCGCAGCCGAGGTCGGCCAGGGCCGAGGCCAGGTCGTGCGGCGCCGCGTCGCGGCCGAGGAGGGCGGCGGCCTCGTCGGCGTTGGGGGTGGCGACGGCGGCGACGGGCAGGAGGTGCTCGACGTAGGCGCGGGCCACGTCGGCCCCGCCCAGCACCGCCCCGCTGGTGGCCACCAGCACGGGGTCGACGACCAGGCGCCGCCCGCCGAGCCGCTCGGCGACCAGCCGCACCACCTCGGGCGTGCCGAGCATGCCGGTCTTGGCGGCCGCCACCGGGAGGTCCTCGAGCACCGCGTCGAGCTGGGCGGCGACGCTCGCCCGCGGCACGGCGTGCACGTCGCGGACGCCGGTGGTGTCCTGCGCGGTCACCGCGGTCACGACGCAGGCGCCGTGGCGCCCAGGGCCGCGAAGGTGGTGAGGTCGGCGGCGGTGCCGGCCGCACCTCCCGAGTCGGTGCCGGCGACGCTCAGCACGACCGGCGGCGTCCCGGAGCTCACCGGTCCGCTCCGTCGAGCGCCGCCAGCAGGGCGGCGACCACGCCGGCCGGCTCCCGGGCACGCATCACCGCGCCCATCACCGCCACCCCGGCCGCGCCGTGGCGCAGCGCGTCGGCGGCACGGGTCTCGTCGATGCCGCCGAGCGCCCAGATCGGCAGGCCCGGGTGGGCGAGCAGCCCCGGGTCGACGACCGGGCCGTGGCCCGGCTTGCTCGCGCTGGCGGCGTACGGCGACAGGGTCGCCCAGCCGGCACCCTCGGCCGCGGCGCGGGCCAGCTCGCCGGCGTCGTGGCACGAGCGCCCGAAGCGCCCGGTCGTCGGGGCCGGCTGGTGGGCGGCGAGGTGGAGCCCGGCGGCGCCGGGGTGGGGCCGGCGCGAGGTCAGCACCGTCAGGCCGGGGACCGCCAGCAGGGTCTCGACCAGGGCGCCGAAGCAGCGCTCGTCGAGGTCGTGCTCGCGCACCACGACCGCCTCCAGCCCTGCGGCGGCGCACTCGCGCACGGTCGCGGCCAGCCCTCGGCCCTTGGCCAGCTGGGCCCGGTCGGTGAGCAGCAGCAGCCGGGGCAGGGGCCGGCCGGACCCGGCGTGGCCGGCGCTCACCCGATCCTCCCCGCGGTGGGGCTCGAGGCCCGGGCCACGGCCCGCCTCGGGATGC
This sequence comes from Nocardioides marinisabuli, assembly GCF_013466785.1. Taxonomy (NCBI): domain Bacteria; kingdom Bacillati; phylum Actinomycetota; class Actinomycetes; order Propionibacteriales; family Nocardioidaceae; genus Nocardioides; species Nocardioides marinisabuli. The sequence goes on along the minus strand of NZ_CP059163.1, from coordinate 2,490,386 downwards.
GGCCCGCACAGCGTGCGAGGTGCCCGGCCTCCACGGCCCGGGACAGCGCCGCCGCCATCGCCACCGGGTCCTCGGCCCGGGTGACGGCGCTGGCCGCGAGCACGGCCGCGCAGCCCAGCTCCATCGCCAGGGCCGCGTCGCTGGCGGTGCCCACCCCGGCGTCCAGGACGACCGGCAGGCTGGTGGCGGCGACGACGGCCTCGACGGCGTGCGGATCGAGGACGCCGAGGCCGGAGCCGATCGGGGAGCCGAGCGGCATGACCGCGGCGCAGCCGACGTCCTCGAGCCGGCGCGCGACCACCGGGTCTGCGGTGGTGTAGGGCAGCACCGTGAACCCGTCGCGCACCAGGGTCGCGGCGGCGTCGAGCAGCTCGACGACGTCGGGCGCCAGACTGGTCTCGTCGCCGATCACCTCGAGCTTGACCCAGGTGGTGCCGAGCGCCTCGCGGGCCAGGCGGGCGGTGAGCACCGCCTCGCGCGCCGACGTGCAGCCGGCGGTGTTGGGCAGCACCCGCACCCCGGCGCGGCGCAGCAGGTCGAGCAGGCCGCCGCTGCCGGTGCTCGAGGTGCGCCGCACCGACACCGTGACCAGCGCGGGGGCGGCGGCCTCGAGGACGGCCGGCAGCAGGGACAGGCGGGGCAGGCCGCCGGTCCCGAGGAACAGGCGGGAGGACAGGTCCTCCCCCGCGATCCGCAGCCCGGGAGCGGTGGTGGTCACGTCGCTCATCCGCCCTGCACCGCCGTCACCACGTCGACGACGTCGCCGGGTCGCAACCGGCGGGTGGCGTGCTCGGCGCGCGGCACCACGTCGCCGTTGACGGCCACCGCCCGGCCGTCGGGGTCGGGCACCAGGTCGCGCACGGTCTCGACGAGCGGCGCGGGCCGCCCGTTGAGCAGGATCTGCTCGGTGGGTCTCATCGGTTCTCCAGGAGTGGTCGGAGTCGTCGGGGATCGGTGGCCGGGTCGACCCGGCCGGTCTCGAGGTGGTCCGCGACCAGCTCGGCGGTCAGCGGCGCCAGCAGCACGCCGTGGCGGAAGTGGCCGGTGGCCAGCACCAGGCCGGGGTCGCGGGTCGGGCCCACCAGCGGCAGCCCGTCGGGGGTGCCCGGCCGGTCCCGGGCCAACGCCTCGAGCAGCTCGGCGCGGTCGAGGCCGGGCAGCAGCTCGCGGGCGGCCTCGAGCAGCGCGTGCACCCCGCCCAGGGTCACCACGGGCGGCGAGTCGTGCTCCTCGCTCGTCGCGCCGATGACGACCTCGCCACCCGCCCGGGGCACCACGTAGACGGCCCGTCCGCGCACCCAGCCGCGCACCGTGCGGGCCGGCGGTCGTCGCTGCGCGCGCGCAGGACCTCGCCGCGCACGCCGCGCACGCACCCGGGCGGCAGGCCGGCCCGCTCGGCGTACGCCGCCGGCAGCGGGGTCGCGCCGGTGGCGAGCACCGTCACCTCGGCCCAGCCGGGGGTCGGCACGGGCTGCACGGGCACGCGCTCGAGCAGCGCCGCCAGGACCCGGCGCGGGTCGATGCTCGGGTCGTCGGGCAGCAGCACGCCGCCCAGCACCCGGCCCGAGAGGGTCGGCTCGAGGCCGCGCAGCCCGCGGGGGTCGAGCTCCTCCACGCGTCCACCGAGCCGGCGCACCAGCGCGGCCTGGCGCTCGACCTCCTGCAGGTCGGCGGCGTCGCGGCCGACCAGCAGCGTGCCCTCGAGACGCAGCGCGACGCCCAGCCGCTCGGCGTACGCCGGCCACAGGGCGAGGCTGCGGCGCCCCAGGTCGAGGAGCGCGGGCTCGTCGTGCCAGACCTCGGCGGCCGGGGTGAGCATGCCCGCGGCCGCCCACGAGGCGCCCCGCGCCGGTGCCGGGTCGATCACCCGCACGTCGTGGCCGCGGCGCAGCAGCTCCTCGGCGAGCGACAGGCCCACGATCCCGGCCCCGAGCACCTCGACCCGGGTGGTGCCGGGGGCGCTCACGCGACGGCGTCGAGCAGCTCCCGGGCGGCCAGCAGTGGGTCGGGTTGTCGCCAGAGGGCGCCGATGACGGCGACGCCGTGGGCGCCCGCCGACCGCGCCTCACGGGCGCGAGGCGCGTCCATCCCGCCGATGGCCAGGAGCGGCAGGTCGCCGGTGGCCGCGCTGATCGCGTCGAGCCCCAGCGGCGCCGGCAGACCAGGCTTGCTCAGGGTGTCGAAGACCGGGCCGAAGCCCGCGTAGTCGGCGCCGTCCTGGGTCGCGCGGCGTACGTCGTCGGCGTCGCGGCAGGTCGCGCCGACGAGCAGGCCCGGTGCCAGGCGGCGCGCGTCGGCGACCGGCAGGTCGAGCGCACCCAGGTGCACCCCGTCGGCGCCCGCCGCCAGCGCGACGTCGAGACGGTCGTCGACGACGACGGTGGCCCCGTGCGGGCGGACCGCCGCGACCACGTCACGGGCCAGGCGCAGCGCCATGCGGTCGTCGACCCGGGTCGACCAGTGCTTGGCGCGCACCTGGAAGCCGCGCACCCCCAGCCGGGCCAGGTCGGGCAGGACGGACAGGTCGTCGGTCGGACCGACCAGGCAGAACAGACGTGGCAGCACCATCGCTCCTCGCTTCCTTCGCCGGCTTTACCCGGATCAGGTTCGACGGTCGGAGCGGCTCAGCTCCCTCTCAGCCCGCTGCCGCGAGCTCCCGTGGTGGACGAGGACGAACCTAGCGCGGGGGTGGGGACCGACGTCAAGGCCCTCTCCCCCACACCGCGAGGGCTCAGGCGGCGTGGTCGATGCGGCGGGTGCCGGTGTGGTCGACGAGGTAGAGCGCGCCGTAGGGGTCGAGCCACACGAACACGCCGGGGTAGGGCTGCTTGACCCGCATGTGCCCGTGGGTCTTGACGCGGTGGTGGAGGGTGGTCATCGGCCCGTAGTTCCCGACCTCGCTCGTACCCCCGGCGTCCCCGGGTGCCCAGGGGTCGGTGTGGTCGACCTGCATGCTGTCGCTGGTGCAGGAGGAGAAGGGGAACACGTCGGCCGGCGAGATCACCCGCACGGCCCGCCTATGTCGGGCCGGGATCTCGTAGGCGTCGACCGGCACCTGTCCCAACGGGTCCAGCACCGGGCGGATCGTGAACTTCGCGTGGGGTCCGAGGACGTCGCGGACCCACTCGCGGGTCACCGGGCCGTGGCCCTCCACGCGGCCGATCGGCGGCAGAGGTTCGCCGGCATCAGCGATGGAGCGGCCGTCGAGGTGGACCACGATCTCTGCTCTGGGTGCCAGACCGGTCAGGTCCAGGTCGTCTGGGCGGGTGTCGGGGTTGGCAAGCATCAGCACCGCCAGCACCCGCCGCTCGTCGTTGTTGACCGCGGTGGGAGCGGCGTCGGGCTGCTCCTCACCCACCGGCTGGCGCAGGACCTCGGCCGCGTGCGGATCATCGGGGAACTGCTCGCGCAGCCGCTCCGCGACGGCGCCGATGGCGGTGTCGAGCTGCTCGATCACGGGAATGGGGGCGCGGATCAGGAACGAGGCCATCCCGTGCTCGGGTGTGCCGATCCTCTTCGCGAACGTCGCCCGCCGGGCCCGTTCCTCCTTCTCCCGCGCCAGCTCCGGTGCCGCAGCCGCGACCTTCCCGACCACCAGCGCCTCGAACCGGGTCCACGGGATACGCCCGTCCGCGGACTCCGCCACCTCCGCATCGACCCAGCCCGCCTCCAGGGCGTCGAGCTCGCGAGTCTTCGACGCCACGAACCGGGCATAGGAGGCACGGACCTCACCAGCCAGCACCCGCCCCCACAACACCGGGTGGCGGTCCTGCAGGTCCTGCGCATCCGCGATCAACGCCGACGCCGCATAGGTGCTGCGCCCGATCCGTGCCCCCAGCAACGACGCCGCGAACTCACTGACCGGCCGCGTCCCCACACCGCCGTACTGCCTGGCCTGCTCCCGCCCCGGCTTAGCGGACTCGGTCGGGTCCAGCTTGTGGTCGGGATCGTTGAGCACCGCCCACCGATACGCCACCACCAGCATCTGCACCTCCGCCTGCTGCGCGGTGGTCGCGAGCGAGGCAGCAGTGTCGAGGACAGCGTCCTCCGACATCTCCCCCACCACCGGCTTCCCGAGCATGAACCCACTCAAGCACCAGCCACCGACAACGAGATCCACCCAGGAGACGACCTGTGGACGGGCCGATCTCAGTAGGTGCCGAGATACTTCTTCGGAGTGCCCGGCGGGGGCAGCCGCTGCACCGTCACCGAGCCCATCACCGCCACGCCCTCCACCCGCACGACCGGGGAGTCGGGGCCCAGGTCGGGCGGCGTCTTGTCCTTGCCCTGGGAGTACTCCCCCATCACCGGGGTCCCGTCGACCAGCACCCGCACGTGGGCCGGCACCACGACCTTGACCTCGCCCATCACCGAGCTCGCCTGGATGCGGGTCTCGTGGCTCTCCAGGACCGCCTCGCGCAGGTCGAGCAGCACGCTGCCCATCAGCGCGAACGCGGTGTGCTGCGCCGGCACCCGCCACTCGCCCTGGCGCTTGCACTCGCCCATGATCGCGCGCGACGACAGGTGCTCGGGCGCCCTGACCGGGCTCGCCCCCGGCCGGGGCGACGGCACCTGGGTGCGAGACCCGTCGACGGGCTGCAGGTCGTGGGTGATCGGGACCAGGTCGGCGTACGTCTTGGCCGCCCAGGTCTGGTCCAGGCGCTCCTCGAGCTCGTCGAGGTCGAGCCGGCCTTCGCCGGCGGCCACGCGCAGCAGCTCGGCGACGCGCTCGCGGTCGGCGTGCGAGATCCGCATCATCGACGGCTCCGGTGGGCGTCCCTCCATCTCTCCCATGGGCGGCAGACTAGTGCCGGTGCGAGCGGCGTACCCTGGGCGCTCGTGAGCGAAGCCGAGTTCCGTTACTCCGACCTGCTGCCGACCGGCAAGGACGACACGCCCTACCGGTTGATCACCACCGAGGGCGTCTCGACCGTCGACGTCGAGGGCCAGACCTTCCTCAAGGTCAGCCCGGAGGCGATCCAGCGCCTGACCGCCGAGGCGATGCACGACATCGCGCACTACCTGCGCCCGGCCCACCTGGCCCAGCTGCGCAAGATCATCGACGACCCCGAGGCGTCGGGCAACGACCGGTTCGTGGCCACCGACCTGCTCAAGAACGTCAACATCTCCGCCGGCGGCGTGCTGCCGATGTGCCAGGACACCGGCACCGCGATCGTGATGGGCAAGAAGTCCGAGGGCGTGCTGACCGGCGTCGACGACGGCGAGGCGATCAGCCGCGGCGTCCACGAGGCCTACACGAAGCTCAACCTGCGCTACTCGCAGCTCGCGCCGCTGACGACGTACGAGGAGAAGAACACCGGCACCAACCTGCCGGCCCAGATCGAGATCTACTCCACCCCGCAGACCAGCGGGAAGCCGGAGTACAAGTTCCTCTTCATGGCCAAGGGCGGCGGCTCGGCCAACAAGTCGTTCCTGTTCCAGGAGACCAAGGCGATCCTCAACCCCACGAGGATGCTGCAGTTCCTCGACGAGAAGATCCGCTCGCTCGGCACCGCCGCCTGCCCGCCGTACCACCTGGCCGTGGTCATCGGCGGCACCAGCGCGGAGTTCGCGCTCAAGACCGCCAAGTACGCCTCGGCGCACTACCTGGACAACCTGCCCACCGAGGGCTCGATGGACGCCCACGGCTTCCGCGACCTCGAGCTGGAGGAGCAGGTCTTCGAGCTGACCCAGTCGTTCGGCATCGGCGCGCAGTTCGGCGGCAAGTACTTCTGCCACGACGTGCGCGTGGTGCGCCTGCCCCGCCACGGCGCCTCCTGCCCGGTCGCGATCGCCGTGTCGTGCTCGGCCGACCGCCAGGCGCTGGGCAAGATCACCCCCGAGGGCGTCTTCCTCGAGCAGCTCGAGACCGACCCGGCGCACTACCTGCCGGAGACCACCGACGACGCCCTCGAGGCGGCCTCCGACGTGGTGCAGATCGACCTCAACCAGCCGATGGCCGACATCCTCGCCGAGCTCACCAAGCACCCGGTCAAGACCCGGCTCTCGCTGACCGGGCCGCTGGTCGTGGCCCGCGACATCGCGCACGCCAAGATCCAGGAGCGCCTCGACGCCGGCGAGGGCATGCCGGAGTACCTCAAGGACCACGCGGTCTACTACGCCGGCCCGGCCAAGACCCCCGAGGGCTACGCCTCCGGGTCCTTCGGCCCGACGACCGCCGGCCGGATGGACTCCTACGTGAAGTCCTTCCAGGCCGAGGGCGGCTCGATGGTGATGCTCGCCAAGGGCAACCGCTCCAAGCAGGTCACCGAGTCGTGCGACGAGCACGGCGGGTTCTACCTCGGCTCGATCGGCGGCCCCGCCGCCCGCCTGGCGCAGGACTGCATCAAGTCGGTCGAGGTGCTGGAGTACCCCGAGCTCGGCATGGAGGCGGTCTGGAAGATCGAGGTCGAGGACTTCCCCGCCTTCATCGTCGTCGACGACAAGGGCAACGACTTCTTCACCGACCCCGGCGGCGCGGTGACCGTGCCGATCTCGGGCATCCGGGTCCGCTCCGCGCAGTAGCCGCGAGCCGGCCGGTTCGAACCGGCCGGCTCGGGGTCAGTTCTTGTCGGCGCCGCTGCGGGCGTTGGGGCCGGTGGGGCCCTCGTCGACGCGTCCGCTCTCGGCGTCCGGCTGCCCGGCGACCGCCTGGTCGTCGGAGATCGGCTGGGCGGCGTCGTCCATGCTCTGCACCTCCGAGACCTGACCGCCCTCGGCTGCCGCGCCCTCGTCGGCGTCGCGCTGCTTGTCGCGCTTGCGCTCCTGCTCACGCTCGTGCTGGCCCTGGCTCACAGGTCCTCCTCGTGTCGGTGTCCCCTCGACGCTAGCCAAGCGCTCCCAGGCGCGCCCTCACCCCCGCGGCGCGCATGCCCGGCCCGTACGTCGGGCAGGATGCTGGCGTGGAGCACGTGGAGATCGCCCGGGCCGAGACCGAGCGCGGGGAGCTGGTGCTCAGCGAGCGCCGTGACGACAACGCACCGGCCTCGCTCGAGCTGCGCGCCAACGGCGTCTTCGTGATGGACACCGTCGAGGTCGCCACCGAGCGGGCCCTGGCGACCGCCGCCCTGGCCCTGGTCGAGGAGCCGCGGGCGGTCGTCGTCGGCGGCTTGGGCCTCGGCTACACGATGCACGAGGTGCTGGCCGACTCGCGCGTCGAGCGGTGCGCGGTGGTGGAGATCGAGGAGGCGCTGGTCGGCTGGATGCGCGACGGCACGATCCCCCACGGCCCGACCCTGCTCGCCGACGAGCGGGTCACCGTGGTGCAGGCCGACATCGCGGTCGCGATGGCCGAGGCCCGGCCGGCGACCTACGACCTCGTGCTCCTCGACGTCGACAACGGGCCCGGCTACCTGGTCCACGAGGGCAACGCCGGGCTCTACGAGCAGGCCTTCCTCAGCACCGTGGAGGCGGTGCTGCGCCCCGGCGGTGCGCTGGTCGTCTGGTCGGCCGCCGAGGCCCCCGACCTCGAGACGGCCCTGCGCGCGGTCTTCGCCGAGGTCGACGTACGCCGCCACGACGTGCGGCTGCAGGACCGCGACGAGCAGTACCTGCTCTACGTGGCGCGCCCCGGCCCCCGCGACTGACCCGGCCGACCCGACGAGGGCGGTCGCGGCGCGCTCGCCGGCACCGGGTCGGCCGGCTCGTGGCCCTCGAGCCGCTCGTGGTCGCGGTCGCGCACGGCGCGCTGGATCTGCTGGAGGTTGTTGCGCAGCAGGTCGGAGACCAGCTCGTCGGTGCGCGGGTCCGACAGCATCTCGATCATCACGCGCAGGGTGGTCTCGGTGACCTCGGAGACGATCGTGTCGTAGCCGGGCAGCCGCGACACCAGCCGGGCGTTGGGGTCCTCACGGACCTTCTCGGCCACCAGCGCCTTGAGCTCGTCGTGGTTCTCGAGCAGCGCGTCGGAGATGTTCTTGGTGTAGTGGCCGGTGCGCATGACCGCCGCGACCTCGTCGAGCACCGTGATGGTCAGCGGCCGCTTGATCATCTCGAGACCCTTGTAGGCGAGCCTGCTGGCCAGCCGCAGCACCCACGGCCGGCGCATCCCCAGCCGCACGAGCACCGCTCCGAGGAGCGCCGCCAGCACCGAGCCGCCCACGGTCACCGCGAGCACCAGGAGCAGCACCTGGAGCGTGCTCAGGTCCTCGAGCCACTGCGTCATGGTCCGTCCTCCACCTCGGTGCGCCTGGTGAGCAGGCCCCACCGTAGCGGTGAGGCGCGCGGTGTCCGGCAGTCGTTAGCGTGGCTGCATGAGCGAGCACGACGAGAGCGCCGAGGTCCGGATCGAGCACGACTCCATGGGCGAGGTCGAGGTGCCCCGCGACGCGCTGTGGCGCGCGCAGACGCAACGGGCGGTGCAGAACTTCCCGATCAGCGGCACCCCGATCGAGCCGGCCCTGGTGCACGCCATCGGCCAGGTCAAGGCCGCAGCCGCCACCGTCAACGGCGAGCTGGGCGTGCTGGAGCCCGAGCAGGCCCGTGCGGTCACCGAGGCCGCGCAGCGGGTGGCGGCCGGTGAGCACGACGACGCCTTCCCCGTCGACGTCTTCCAGACCGGGTCGGGCACCTCGTCCAACATGAACGCCAACGAGGTGATCGCCTCGCTGGCGGCCCGGGCCGGCACCGAGGTGCACCCCAACGACCACGTCAACGCCAGCCAGTCGAGCAACGACACCTTCCCCACCGCCATCCACGTCGCGGCGGCCCTCGCCGTGGTCGACGACCTGCTCCCCGCCATCGACACGCTGGCCGCCTCCCTCGAGGCCAAGGCCGAGAAGTTCGCCGGCCTGGTGAAGTCGGGGCGCACGCACCTGATGGACGCCACCCCGGTGATGCTCGGCCAGGAGATGGGCGGGTACGCCGCCACCGTGCGCTACGCCGCCGAGCGGCTGGAGGCGGTGCTCCCCCGGGTCCGCGAGCTGCCGCTCGGCGGCACCGCGGTCGGCACCGGCATCAACACCCCCGCCGGCTTCGCCGCCCGGGTCATCGAGGTGCTGGGCGAGCGCACCGGGCAGCCGTTCTCGGAGGCCCGCAACCACTTCGAGGCCCAGGGCACCCGCGACTCCCTCGTCGAGCTCAGCGGCGCCCTCAAGACGTACGCCGTCGGGCTGACGAAGATCTGCAACGACCTGCGCTGGATGGCCTCCGGACCGACGACCGGGCTGGCCGAGATCCACCTGCCCGACCTGCAGCCGGGCTCGAGCATCATGCCGGGCAAGGTCAACCCGGTCATCCCGGAGGCGACGCTCATGGTCTGCTTCCAGGTCGTCGGCAACGACGCGGCGGTGACCGCGGCCGGGGCCAGCGGCTCCTTCGAGCTCAACGTCGCCATGCCGGTGATCGCGCGCAACGTCCTGGAGTCGGTGCGGCTGCTGGCCGCCTCGTCGCGGGTGCTCGCCGAGCGGACCGTCGACGGCATCACCGCCGACGCCGAGCGGATGCGCACCTACGCAGAGTCCTCGCCCTCGGTGGTGACGCCCCTCAACAAGCACATCGGCTACGAGGAGGCCGCCAAGGTGGCCAAGGCCGCGCTGGCCGAGGGGCGCACGATCCGCGAGCAGGTGCTGGCGATGGGCTACGTCGAGCGCGGGGACCTGACCGAGGCGCAGCTCGACAGCGCCCTCGACGTCGAGAGCATGACCCACCCGTGAGCGGGCGCGCTGCTACCCGCCTGCCCGCCCCGGTCCGGCTGCGCTACTCGGGAGCGAGCACGTAGAACGTGGCGCCGCCCTCGAAGCCCGTGGGCTCTGCGTCGGGGTCGGCGAGCGGCACGCAGGAGTAGCGCCGACCGCCCAGCCAGGGGTCGAGGTCGACGCACGCCGCGAGCTTTCGGCCGTTCGACGCCAGCAGGTAGGTGCCGACGCCGGGCAGCTCCAGCGACGGGTCGTCGCGGAAGTCGTCAGCGGCCTCGGCGACCGGCATGTCGACATCGCGCGCCTGCGCCTCGTCGACCCGCGTGGCCAGCTCCCGGGCCAGGTCGGGCAGGACGGCCTCGGCGCGGCGGCGGTCCACCTCGTCGAGCACGGCCAGGCCGCCCAGGACCAGCCCCAGCACGACGACCGCCCCGAGAGCTTGGAGCCGGCGTCGGCGGCGGCTCTGGCGAGCGCGTTCCCGCGGGTCGTTGTCGACGTCGTACCCACGTGCAGCCAGGTCCCCGAGCTTCTCGTCCACGCCGAGACCTTCCCACACCTCCGGGGGCCGTGGGCTCAGCGCAGCGTGACCGGTGCGCCGGCGTACCGGCCCAGCGTCGCGCGGACGTCGTCGCTCATCGGCCAGGAGGCCTGTGTGGCGTGGTCCCACAGCACCACCGTGGTGGCCGCCACCAGGGCGGGCCCGTGGTCGGCCTCGACCCGCATCTCGGTGGCCACGGTGAACGAGGAGCGGCCGACCTGCTGGACCCACAGCCTCATCAGGAACGGCTGGAAGGCCACGTAGCGCATCTCGGCGTGGTAGTCGACGCGCTGGGAGCCGACGAGCTCGACGACACCTTCGGGCAGGCCTCCGAGGAGTCCGGGGCGTGGACCGGTGGGCGGGGAGAGCTCGGCGTGGTGGTGGAAGAGGATGCGCGCCTCGTCGAGGATCCGGATGGCCTCGACGTTGTCGACGTGGCCGCCGAGGTTGATGTCGCGCACCCGCGCCTGGATCTCGCACTCGAAGACGTCGCTCACGCGCCTCATCCTCGCAGCGGGCGGCGTGCGACCGGCGATCAGTACCAGTTGTTGGCCTGCTTGAAGGACCAGGCGCTGCAGGGGGAGCCGTAGGAGTCCTGGATGTAGCCGAGACCCCAGCGGATCTGGCTCTCCGCGGAGGTCATGTAGTCGGCCGGCAGGTCGTGCAGCTGGGTCAGCGCCTGCGGGATGCCGTACGCCGACGAGGTGGGGTTGTCGGCGTCGACCTCCCAGTCGCTCTCGCTGACCCACAGCGCGTCGAGGCAGCCGAACTGGTCGTCGGAGAAGCCGAAGTCGTCGAGCAGGGCCCGCCCGATCTCGCGCGGGTCGGCGTCGGCGAGGCGCTCGGACTGCGTCATGGCCTGCCCGTCGGTGGTCGAGAGCTCCGCCTTCTTGGCCGGGTCCGCCTCCTCGCGCCGGTCGGTGCGCGAGACGACCTCCTCGCGCTCGCCCAGGATGACCTCGCGGTCGGCGGCCGAGACGACGTCGGCGGCCAGCGGCACGATCGAGGCCGGGGTCTCGGCGCCGGCGGTGGTCGAGGCCCCGCCCAGGACGCCGCCGGTCACCGCAGCGCCGGTCGCCCCGACCGCCATCGTCGACATCACGATGGTCGAGCGCAGCGCCACGCGGGGCGCGGCGGTGGCACGGTGGGACTTCGGGGCGGCGTGCTTGCCGACGTACTTGGGCTTCTTCGACACAGGGGAGGGCTCGCGATGCTCGAGGACAGGACTGCGGCGCCAGGCACCGGGGCCGGGCACCGCCGTGACCCGACGGGGGAAGGACGAGGTCACGAAACGATCACGGGCCACTGTGCAGGAGCCGCCACGGCCACGCAAACCGAACGGCGGAACCTGTGGGGCGGATCTCGCCGCGTCACGGCAGATCCGCCCCACAGGCCACAGCAGCCTCAGCAGGCCCTACAGAGTGACGTTCTCCAGCATCTCGGTGACCAGCGCCGCGATCGGGGAGCGCTCGGAGCGGGTCAGGGTCACGTGCGCGAAGAGCGGGTGGCCCTTGAGCTTGTCGATGACCGCCACCACGCCGTCGTGGCGACCCACGCGCAGGTTGTCGCGCTGGGCCACGTCGTGGGTCAGCACCACCTTCGAGTTGGCCCCGATGCGCGAGAGCACCGTCAACAGCACGTTGCGCTCCAGCGACTGCGCCTCGTCGACGATGACGAACGCGTCGTGCAACGAGCGGCCACGGATGTGGGTCAGCGGCAGCACCTCGAGCATGCCCTGGGCCAGGATCTCGTCGACGACCTCGCGCGAGGTCATCGCCCCCAGGGTGTCGAAGACCGCCTGGCCCCACGGCGACATCTTCTCCGACTCCGAGCCCGGCAGGTAGCCCAGCTCCTGGCCGCCGACGGCGAAGAGCGGACGGAAAACCACGACCTTCTGGTGCTGGCGGCGCTCCAGCACGGCCTCCAGACCTGCGCACAGCGCCATCGCCGACTTGCCGGTGCCGGCGCGGCCGCCCAGCGACACGATGCCGACCTCGGGATCGAGCAGCAGCTCGAGGGCGACCCGCTGCTCGGCCGAGCGGCCGTGGATGCCGAAGGCCTCACGGTCGCCACGCACCAGGTGCACCCGCTTGTCGGCGCCCACCCGACCCAGGGCGGTGCCCCGCTCCGAGAGCATCACCAGTCCCTGGTGGCAGGGCAGGTCGCGGGCCTCGTCGAGGTCGATCACGCCGTCCTCGTAGAGCACGTCGATGTCGGCGGCGGGCACGTCGAGCTCGGCCATCCCCGAGTAGCCGGTGTCGGACTCCGAGATCGCCTCGCCGCGGTACTCCTCGGCGTCCAGCCCGACCGCCGAGGCCTTGATGCGCAGCGGCAGGTCCTTGGAGACCAGGGTGACGTCGGCGCCCTCGTCGGCGAGGTTCTTGGCGACCGCGAGGATGCGGGTGTCGTTGTCCCCGAGCCGGAAGCCCGAGGGCAGCGCCGCGGGGTCGGTGTGGTTGAGCTCGACCCGCACGCTGCCCCCCTCCTCCCCCACCGGCACCGGGGCGTCGAGGCGGCCGTGGGAGACCCGCAGCTCGTCGAGGGCGCGCAGCGCGGCGCGCGCGAAGTAGCCGAGCTCGGGGTGGTGGCGCTTGCCCTCGAGCTCGGTGATGACGACGACGGGCAGCACGACCTCGTGCTCCGCGAAGCGCCGCAGCGCCCCGGGGTCGGCCAGCAGGACGCTGGTGTCGAGGACGTAGGTGCGCGCGGTGTGAAGCGACTGCGACTGCTGCGACGTGACCTTGGTCGGCACGGTTACCCCTCACGGGTCGCGGCGCGCACTCGTCGCCCGGCCCTAGTACCTGATCTCGGACCGGGAGGGGACCCGAAGACGGGAGTGCCCGCCTCCGTCCGCGCGCCAGGCGCGGGCCTGACGTGCGGTGCAGTCGTGAACGTCCACGAGCGGGCCTCCAGGTGCGGTGAGCTTCCCCACTCACCGATGACCACGAACCTACGCCGGGCCCGGGGAGGATCCGGGCAACACGCCGGTACGCCGCGTCGAGCGGCCGGTGAACACCCGGTGGCGGCCCCGCCGTTGGTCGAGCAGCGAGGGCCCGCCGTTGGTCGAGCAGCGAGGGCCGAAGGCTCGAGCGTCGCCGAGACCCCGCAACCACACGACGTACGACGAGCACGGGGCCGCGACGCGGAGTGGTCACTGGTGACAGCTCGGACCATGGCTGACGTGTCGTCTGTGACCACTGTGCGCGACGCACGACCGACGCGCCGCTCACCGGGCCTCGACGACGCTCCTCGCTGGCGCTCGTCCCTGCTCGACCAACGAACGCCGCCGTTGGTCGAGCAGCGAGGGCCGAAGGCTCGAGCGTCGCCGAGACCCCGCAACCACACGACGTACGAGCACGGGGCCGCGACGCAGAGTGGTCACTGGTGACAGCCAGGAGCCTCGCCGACATGTCGTCTGTGACCACTGTGCGCGACGCACGGCCGACGCGCCGGTCAGGTGCCGTGCCGGCGCTCGCGCAGGGCGTAGGCGCGGATGGCGCGCAGGAAGTCGACGCGGCGGAACTCGGGCCAGTAGGCCTCGCAGAAGTAGAACTCCGAGCGCGCGCTCTGCCAGAGCAGGAAGCCGCCGAGGCGCTGCTCGCCGCTGGTGCGGATCACCAGGTCGGGGTCGGGCTGGCCGCGGGTGTAGAGGTGCGAGCCGATCATGTCGACGTCGACGATGCCGGCCAGCTCCTCGAGCGAGGTGCCCTTCTCGGCGTGCTCGAGCAGCAGCGAGCGCACGGCGTCGGCGATCTCGCGCCGCCCGCCGTACGGGACGGCGATGTTGACCAGCATCCCGTCGACGTCGCGGGTGGCCTCCTCGGCCGCCTTGAGCCGTTCGGCGGTCTCGGTCGGCAGCAGGTCGAGGGCACCCACGGGGTGCAGCCGCCAGCGGCGCTGCACCGCCAGGGAGTCGACGGCGTCGGCGATGATCTGCAGCAGCGGCTCGAGCTCGGCGGCCGGCCGGTTGAGGTTGTCGGTCGAGAGCAGCCACAGGGTGACGACCTCGATGCCGACCTCGTCGCACCAGCCCAGCAGCGGCTCGATGTTGGCGGCGCCGGCCCGGTGGCCGTGGGCGGTGTCGTGGCCCACGGCCCTCGCCCAGCGCCGGTTGCCGTCGAGCATCACCCCGACGTGGCGCGGCAGGTTCTCGGGCAGCCGGCGCAGCAGTCGTGCCTCGTACGCCGGGTAGAGCACCCGACGCACGCCCCGCTTCCAGTCCGCCACCTGCTCAGGCTACGGCCTGGGCGCCCCGGTCCGTGACCGACACGTGATGTTCACCGCGCAGCGGGACCGAGCCGACGCGTGACCTGGGCGCAGGCGGTAGGTTGTCCCGGCATGAGCGCCCATCTCCCCGAGTCGGTCCGGCAGAGCGTCGATCACCTCCAGGAGTCGGTGCACCACAAGCTCAACGAGATCAAGCCCAAGCTGCGCGGCTGGCTGCACCTGGCCACGGCGCCGCTGACGCTGGCGGCCGGCATCGTCCTGGTGGCCCTCTCCCCCGACACCACCACCCGCATCGGCTCGGCGGTCTTCACCGGCTCGGCGCTGCTGCTCTTCACGGTCTCGGCGATCTACCACACCGGCACCTGGTCGCCGCGCACATGGGCGTTCCTGCGCCGCTTCGACCACTCCAACATCTTCGTGCTCATCGCCGGCTCCTACACGCCGCTGGCGCTGATCCTGCTGCAGGGCACCGAACGGGTCGTGCTGCTCACCACGGTGTGGACCTGTGCGGTGCTGGGCGTGCTGTTCCGGGTCTTCTGGACCGATGCGCCGCGCTGGCTCTACACCCCGATCTACATCGCGATGGGCTGGTCGGCGCTCTTCTTCATCCCAGGCTTCATCGACGGCGCCACCTCGCGGCTCGGCACCGGCATGGCCATCGGCGTGCTCGTGCTGATCGCGGTCGGCGGCCTGCTCTACACGCTCGGCGGGGCGGTCTACGGCTTCAAGTTCCCCAACCCCAGCCCCCGCTGGTTCGGGTTCCACGAGGTCTTCCACACCTTCACGATCCTGGCCTTCATCACCCACTACATCGGGGTCTCGCTGGCGACCTACTCGCTGCGCTGAGCCGGCAGCCCCGGGGCGGACGTCGTCCCGCGCACCACCAGCTCGGTCGACAGCTCGACGTGGTGGGCCACGGCCGGGTCCTCCCCCTGGCCCGGCCGGTCGGGCGCCATCAGGTCGAGCACCTGCCGGGCGGCGTACCGGCCCTGCTCGACGACGGGCTGGCGGATCGTGGTCAGGTCGAAGAACGAGGCCATCTCGTGGTCGTCGACCCCGACGACCGACAGGTCCTCGGGCACCCGCAGCCCCGCGTCGCGAGCCGCGCGCAGCACCCCGAAGGCCATCTCGTCGGAGGCGCAGAACACCGCGGTCGGGCGCGGTGCGAGCTCGACCAGGCGCCGCCCGGCCGCGACCCCGCCGTCGAGCGTGAACTGACCTTCGAGCTCGAGCTCCGGGTCGTGCTCGATGCCGGCGTCGCGCAGGCTGTCGCGGTAGCCCCGCACCCGCGCACGGGGCGTGGCCAGGCTGATGCCGGTGTCGTGGATCATGCCGACGTAGGCGATGCGGCGGTGCCCCAGCGCGAGCAGGTGCTCCACGCCGGTGCGCGCGACCAGCTCGTCGTCGACGCGCACGCTGGGCCACTGGGCGATCCGGGCGCCCACCGTCACGACCGGCATCCCCTGGCTGCTGAGCCAGTGCACCTCCTGCGGCGTGGGGCCCAGCCCGACCACCAGCAGGGCGTCGACGCGCTTGGTCAGCAGGTGGGTGCCGAGCACCCGGCGCCGCGCCTCCTCGTCGTCGTTGAGGTTGTAGAGCAGCACGTCGTAGCCGCGCTCGCGCAGCACCTGCTCGGCCCCCGAGATCACCGTGGCGAAGAACCAGCGGGTCACGAAGAGCACCACGATCGCCACCGTGCGCGTCTGGCCGCCGCTGGCCAGCCCGACCGCGTGAGGTGAGGGCACGTAGCCCAGCCGCACGGCCGCCTCCATCACCCGCTGCCGGGTCTCCTCCGAGACGCGCGGCAGCCCGCGCAGCGCGCGCGAGACGGTCGCGGTGGAGACGCCCGTCTCCCTGGCGAGGTCGTGGATGCTGGTCATGCCGCCTCCCGATTGTACCGGTCAACCACCTGGTCTACCGTAGGCGCATGAGCACGCCCTCCCGTCTGCCCGCCGCCCACGCCGACCTCGAACTCGGCACCGCCACCGCGTCGTACCAGGTGGAGGGGGGCGCGACCGAGGACGGCCGTGGCCCCTCGATCTGGGACACGTTCTCCGCTCGTCCCGGCGCGATCGCCGACGCCAGCGACGGCTCCGTGGCCTGCGACTCCTACCACCGCTACGCCGAGGACGCCGACCTCGTCGCCGGGCTCGGCGTCGACTGGTACCGCTTCTCGATCGCCTGGCCCCGGGTGCAGCCCGAGGGCCGCGGCCGCGTCGAGACCCGCGGCCTCGACTACTACGACCGCCTGGTCGACAGCCTGCTCGAGCGCGGCGTGAAGCCCACCGCCACGCTCTACCACTGGGACCTGCCCCAGGCCCTCGAGGACCAGGGGGGCTGGCTCGAGCGCGGCACCGCCGAGGCGTTCGCCGACTACGCCGAGATCGTCCACGAGCGCCTCGGCGACCGCGTCGGCCTGTGGGCCACCCACAACGAGCCGTGGTGCGCGGCCTACCTGGGCTACTCCGCCGGCGTCCACGCCCCCGGTCGCCAGGAGGGCGGCGCCGCCCACCGGGCGGCCCACCACCTGGTCCTCGGGCACGCGATGGCCGCCGAGCGGATGCGCGCCGCCGGCGCACACGACGTCGGCATCGTGCTCAACCTCGCCCCCGTGTGGGCGGAGCGGCCCGAGGCCGCCGACGTCGCAGACGGGGTCGACGCGATCCGCAACCGGGTCTGGCTCGCCCCCCTCGTCGACGGCGCGTACGACGACGGCCTGCTGCGGGTGGCCCCCGAGCTGGCCGACCCCGAGCTGGTCCGCGACGGCGACCTGGCGCTGATGCAGGGCTCGGCCGACTGGATCGGCATCAACTACTACACCCCCGTGCGACCCGACGTCGCCGGCACGAGCGCCGGTGACGAGCACCCCGAGGGCGGTGCCTACCCCGGCGTCGCCCCCTTCACCCTGGTCGAACGCGACCCGCGCACCGACATCGGCTGGGAGATCGACGCCTCGGGCCTCGAGGAGCTGCTGGTCGAGACCCACCGCCGCACCGGGCTGCCGCTGCTGGTGATGGAGAACGGCGCGGCCTGCGCCGACGACCGGGTCGAGGAGGGCCGGGTCGCCGACCAGGACCGCATCGACTACCTGCGCGACCACCTGGCCGCCACCGAGGCGGCGCGGGCGGCCGGCGCCGACGTGCGCGCCTACGTGGTCTGGACGCTGCTCGACAACTTCGAGTGGGCCTACGGCTACACGAAGACGTTCGGGCTCGTCCACATCGACCCCGCCGACCAGACGCGCACGCCCAAGGCGTCGTACGACTGGCTGGCGGGCGTCGCCCGCGACCGCAGCAGGCGCCGCACCAGCGGCCCTGCCTGACCCGCTCGCCTCCCCCCGGTCCGGGGGGAGGCTCATCCCTTCACACTGCCGGCGAGCAGCCCGCGCACGAAGTAGCGCTGCAGGCCCAGGAACACCGCGAGCGGGATGACGAGCGAGACGAAGGCGCCCGCGGAGAGCAGGTGCCAGTCCTCTCCTCGTTGACCCACCAGGTTGACCAGCTTGACCGTCAGTGGCGCGACGTCCGGCCCGCTGAAGACCAGGGCGACCAGCAGGTCGTTCCACACCCACAGGAACTGGAAGATGCCGAACGCCGCGATCGCCGGCGCCATCAGCGGCAGCATGATGCGGGTGAAGATCTCGACGTGGCCGGCGCCGTCGACGCGCGCCGACTCGATGAGCTCGCCGGGGATCTCGCGCATGAAGTTGTGCAGCAGGAAGATCGCCAGCGGCATCGCGAAGATCGCGTGCGAGAGCCACAGCTCGTAGAGACCGCCCGCGGGCGCGTCCCGCCCGGCCAGCGGCCGCAGGTTGAACGGCGGTGAGGTGTAGAGCGAGAGCAGCGGGATCAGGGTGACCTGGATCGGCACGATCTGCAGCGCGAACATCGCCACGAAGAGCGCGTCACGACCCTTGAACTTCATCCAGGCGAACGCGTACGCCGCCAGGGTCGCCAGCGTGATCGGGATCAGCACGCCCGGGATGGTGATGACGATGGTGTTGACCAGGAACGTCATCAGCCCGGCGTTGCCCTCGCCCGAGAGCACCTCGCGGTAGTTGTCGAGGGTGAAGCTGGGGTCGGTGACGACGTTCCACCACCCGGTGGTCTTGGCGTCGGTCTCGGGCCGGAACGAGGAGACGAACAGACCGAAGGTCGGCAGCGTCCAGAGCAGCGCGATCACCAGGCTGATGGCGGAGGCGGTGCGGCCGCTGAGGCCGTCGCGGGCCGCCGAGGCGGCCGACTTGGAGCCCTTCTTCCGGCCGGTCTCCGGGCCCGGGGTCTGCTCGACCATGGCGGGCTCGGGGGTGGGGGTCGTGGTCATCGTGCCTCCAGCCGACGCATCTGACGGACGTTGTAGATGATGATCGGGGTGACCAGCGCGAAGATCACCACGGCCAGCGCCGCTGCGAGGCCCTGGTTGAGCGAGACGAAGTACTGGAAGTAGTACTCGTAGGCCAGCACGCTGGTGTCGAAGCGACCACCGGTCGAGGTCTGCACGATGTCGAAGACCTTGAGCGTGCCGATGCTGATCGTGGTGAGCACGACGATCAGCGAGGGGCGGATGCTGGGCACGGTGATGAAGAAGAACATCTTCAGCCCGCTCACCCCGTCGAGGCTGGCGGCCTCGACGATGTCGTCAGGGATCGCCTTGATCGAGGCGGAGAGGATCGTCATCGCGAACCCGGCCTGGATCCAGATCAGGATCACGATCAGGAAGAGCGTGTTCCACGGCGCGTAGAACAAGAAGTTGTAGGTCTCGAAGCCGAGGGCCTTGAGGACACCGTTGAGCAGACCGATCTGCTCGTTCTCGGTGCCCTTGTACTCGTAGACGAACTTCCAGATGATCGAGGCGCCCACCAGCGAGATCGCCATCGGCAGGAAGACCAGCGCCTTGGCCAGCTTCTCGAAGCGGGACCGGTCCACCAGCACCGCGTAGACCAGGCCGATGAAGGTGGAGAGCGTCGGGACGAGCAGCACCCACAGCATGGTGTTGCGCAGCACGGTCAGCAGGCTGGAGTTGGTGAAGATGTCGACGTAGTTGTCGAACCCCACGAAGTTGTCGCCGTTGGCGCCGAAGAACGACTGGTAGGCCGTCTTGAGGGCCGGGTACAGCAGCCCCACCGCGACCAGGAAGAGCGCCGGACCGACGAAGGCCACGGCCTGGACCCGTTCGCCGTTGCGCGATTTCAGTCGAGCCGTCAGGAGCAGGATGGCGGCCATCACGCCCACGAACAGGGCGATGGCGATCACCATCTGGATGAGCTTCTCGGGAGTCGTCACGTCCTACCCACACCTTTCTCGCGCACCGACCGAGGGGCCGTACGCCGGGTCGCGGGGGTGCCGCGACCCGGCGTACGGGTCGTCTCGATCAGTTCGGCCAGGAGTCCTCGATGTTGGCCAGGACGGCCTCGCTGTCGTCCCCGGTGACCCAGGAGGTCATCTCCTTCCAGAAGGAGCCGGCGCCGACGGCGCTGGGCATCTGGTCGGAGCCGTCGAAGCGGAAGACGGCCTCGGGGTCCTGGAAGGTCTCGGCCGACAGGCGGTCGATGGGGTTGTTCAGCAGCTCGACGTCGAGGCCGGTGTTGGCGCTGACCCAGCCACCGTCAGGGGTGGCCTCGGCCTTCTCGTTGGCCCACACGTCGCTGGAGAGGTAGGTCTGGAAGGCCTGCACCTCCGGGCGGTCGTCGAAGGCGACGGTGAACTCGCCGCCACCGAGCACCGGGCGACCGTTGTCCTCGTTGGTGGTGGGCAGGTAGAAGGCGAAGATCTTGCCGTCCTCGGAGATGTCGGTGCCCTCAGGCCACTGGGCGGCGTAGAAGCTCGCCTGGCGGTGCATCGCGCAGTCACCCTTGAGGATCGGCAGGCCGCCGTCCTGGAAGGTGGTCGTGGCGATGGAGTTCACGTCACCGTGACCGCCGTTGACGAAGTCGGGGTTCTTGACGATGTCGCCGACCCGGTCGAGCGACTCGACGACCTGCGGGTCGTCGAAGGGGATCTCGTGCTCGACCCACTGGTCGTAGACGTCGGGGCCCGCGTCGCGCAGCAGCGCGTCCTCGAGCCAGTCGGTGAGCACCCAGCCGGTGCCCTCGCCGGACTCGATGCCCACGCACCAGGGCTTGGTGCCGCTGGCGGCGATGTCCTCGGAGAGCGCGACCATGTCGTCCCAGGTCTCGGGGACCTCCCAGCCGTTCTCCTGGAACATCTTGGGCGAGTACCAGACGAACGACTTCACGTTGGCGCCCAGCGGGGCGGCGTAGAAGGTGTCGTCGACCGTGCCGTAGCCCTTCCAGTCCTCGCCCCACCACTCGTCGACGTTGTCGGCGGTCGGCTCGGGAGCCGGCACCACGGAACCGGTGTCGACCAGGGTGCCGAGCAGGCCCGGCTGCGGGACGTAGGCGATGTCGGGGGCGTTGCCGCCACGCACGCGCACGATCAGCTGGGTCTCGAACTGGTTGGAGCCCTCGTAGGCGACCTCGGCCCCGGTGCACTCGGTGAACTTCTCGTAGGAGGCTTTGTGGGCCGCGTCCTCCGGCGCGATGATCGAGGTGTAGACCGAGACCTCGGTGCCGGTGAGGTCACCGAACTGGGTCAGGTCCTCACAGCCCTCGACGCCCTCGCCCGGCGAGGTGCCCTCGGCGGTCTGTACCTCGTTGCTGGCCGGGTCGCTGGCGCAACCGGCCAGGACGATGCCGGTGGCGATGGCCGCGATCGTCGCGTGCCTGATCTTGCGTGAGCGCATCTGGGGTCCCCTTCTCTGACGTGCTCCGGACAGTGGTGCTTAGATGATGCAAGCGTTTACGCACCGTCCGCGTCAAGGATTCCCGGGTCACGACTCTGTAACGCAGGTCACACGTCGGTGGCTGGTCTGGACCAGCCAGCGTGTCGAGGCAGGGACCGACGCTCAGACCTCGCTGCTGAGCACCGTCTCGCCCTCGGCGTCGGTGACCACCACGGCCACCACCTCGGGGCGCAGCAGCGCCGACTGCAGCTGGCAGCTCATCTCCGCGGCGCCGGTGCCGAGGAACTCCCCCGCCGGCGTCAGCCGACCCCCGGAGTCGCGGAAGGCGGCCCGGTAGACCACGCCCTCCTCGAAGCCCGTCCCCACGAAGCGCAGCTCGGTGCCCCAGGTGTGTGCGACCAGGCCCGCGCTCTCGAGCTCAATGCCGCCCTCCCCCTGCTGCCCCGGCCCGTCGACCTCGAGGCTGATCGCCTCCAGCGGCACGGCGGGCGGCTGCGGTGCGCTGGCCCGGCCCAGGGCGATCCCCGAGGCGAGCGCCACCACGACCACGGCGGCGGCCGCGGCCAGCAGCGTCGTACGACGCCGGGAGCGGTGGCGGGCGGCCGCGCGCTCGTCCTCGCGCGCGCGGGCCTCCCGCGCGGCCCGCTCGGCGGCGACCCCGCTGTGGATGCGGGCGCCCAGGTCGCCCGCCGGCGAGGGCCGCTCGTCGAGGTGGGTGGGGTCGACGGCGTCGAGCCGGGCCACCAGGGGCTCGAGCTCGGCGACCTCGGCGCGGCACCCGGCGCAGCCGTCGAGGTGCGCACGCACCGCGTCGGCCTCCGGCGCGACGAGGTGGCCGAGCACGTGCGCCCCCAGCAGCTCGCGCAGGCGCTCGTGCTGCTCCTGCTGCCCGTGCTCATGGGCGTCGTTCACGGCGCCACCCCCATCTCGTCCATCGCGGCGCGCAGCGCCTTGAGCCCGTAGAAGACGCGGCTGCGCAGCGTGCCCACGGGCACCCCCAGCTCGGCGGCGACCTCGTCGTAGGGCCGCTCGCGCAGGTGGGTCTGCACGATGGCCACCCGGTGCTGCTCGCTCAGGCGCAGCAGCGCCTCCTCGACGACCCACTGTCCCACCAGTCGCTCGGAGGGGTCGCCCGCGGGGCCGCCGGCGTCGTGCACCGCGGCCTGCACCGCCTCGTCACCGGCCAGCGCCGACTGCCAGGGCCGCACCCGGGCGGCACGCACGTGGTCGATCACGGCGTTGCGCGCGATCCCGAAGAGCCACACCCGCAGCGACGCGAGGCCCGGGTCGTAGCGCTCGGCGTGGCGCCAGGCCTTGAGGAAGGTCTCCTGGGTGACGTCCTCGGCCGCCCCGGGGTCGCCGAGGGAGCGCAGCACGAAGCGGTAGATCTCCGGGCCGTGCTGCAGGTAGGCGGCGTGGACGCCGTCCTCGTCACCCAGCCCCACCTCAGGCCGCGCGTCGGCCCGCGGCTCAGCCGTCCGTGCCGCTCTCGTCCTCCGAGCACCCGCCCACCCCTCGACCTGCGTCCCCATGAAGATCGCGCCGCCCTCTCCAGGACCCGTCGCGCCCATCCCTGTCGATGAGTACGGCGGCCGCCTGCTCGCCGTTCATTCGGAACCACCAGCCGCAGGGATGGCCCCACCGCGAGCCGGCACAGATCCGGGCCGGCTGGGATTTCTTGCGCGCCGGGTGAACGCGGGTGCCGCGGGCGGCGTACCCACCCCTGACGCACCACCGCGCCCCGGGTCGGGGCGCGCCAGCGCGGCCAGGCGGTCGCACCCCAGAGAAGGGCACGACATGACGACACCCAGGACCCGAGGCGCGCGGCTGCTCAGCGGCGCCGCGGCCGGAGCGCTCGCGCTGGCCGCGGTCGCGGCCACCCCCAGCCTCGCGCAGGCGGCCGAGCGGCCCGCCGCGGAGCGATCCTCGAAGGCCGGCAACGAGGCGGGCCTGCGCGCCGCGGTGGCCAGGGCCAACCGCAAGGACGGCCTCGACCGCCTCAAGCTGCGCGACGACGTGCGCTTCAACGGCCGCCTGGGCGGGGCCATCGAGGTCACCGACGACCTGGTGCTCAACGCCCGTGGCTTCACGATCGACGCCAAGGGCGTCGACCGGATCTTCACCGTGGCCGACGGCGCCCGGCTGGTCGTCAAGAACGCCCGCCTGCGCGGCGGTGCGCCCGCGACCGGCGAGAGCGGCGGCGCGATCCTGGTCAACGGCGAGCTGGTGGTGCGCAACACCTCGATGCTGGCCAACCAGGTCACCGGCACCGGCGCCTCGGGCGGCGCGGTCTTCAACGACGGCGGCAAGGTGCTCATCTCCGACTCGCGGCTGGCGCGCAACACCGCGACCCGCGCGGGCGGTGCGATCGAGGCGGACGAGGGCCTGACCCAGCTCATCGGCACCCGGATGGTCAAGAACTCGACGGGCGACGAGCCCGGCAACGGCGGCGCGCTGCACCTGACCGGCGCCGGCGCGGTCGAGATCACCAGCAGCTGGGTGGGCGGCAACTCCGCCGGCGCCGAGGGCGGCGGCCTGTGGAACTCCGCCGACGGCACGTTCATCGTCGACCGCACCCGCATCGAGGGCAACACCGCCGGTGGCGCCGAGGCCGACCAGGGCGGCGGCGGCATCTACAACGACGGCGGCTTCCTGCAGGTCACCGGCTCGAGCATCACCGGCAACACCGCCACGGGCGCCGCCGGCTCGGGCGGCGGCCTCCTCAACAACCTCGGCACCGTCGAGGTCGTCGAGACCACCGTGGCCGACAACGAGGCGCCCCGCGCCGGTGGCGGCATCGAGGCCAACGGCGGCGACACCACCGTGCGCCGCTCCTCGCTCACCGACAACACCGCCGGCGCGGCCCCCGGCAACGGCGGCGGCCTGCACATCACCGGCACCGGCACCGTCGACGTCGTCGGCTCGGTCGTCAGCGGCAACACCGCCCTCGCCGAGGGCGGCGGGCTGTGGAACAGCGCCGGCGGCGTCTTCACCGTGCGCGGCTCCGAGATCACCGACAACGTCGCCGCGGGCGCGGCCGCCGACCAGGGCGGTGGCGGCCTCTACAACGAGATGGGCGACCTGACCGTGCGCGGCAGCACCGTCACCGGCAACACCGCCCCCGGCGCCGCCGGCTCCG
The DNA here is from genome assembly GCF_013466785.1 of Nocardioides marinisabuli. Lineage (NCBI taxonomy): Bacteria > Bacillati > Actinomycetota > Actinomycetes > Propionibacteriales > Nocardioidaceae > Nocardioides > Nocardioides marinisabuli. The sequence continues at coordinate 2,466,106 of NZ_CP059163.1, read as the reverse complement.
GCGGCGGCATCTTCAACAACCAGGGCACCCTCGCCGTCGTGCAGAGCGACGTCAGCGGCAACGACGCCCAGCGCGCCGGTGGCGCGATCGAGGCGAACGTCGGCACCACCTCGGTGCTGCGCTCCTCGCTCAACGACAACACCGCGGGCGCGGCCCCCGGCAACGGCGGCGCCTTCCACCTCACCGGTGCCGGCGTCGTCGACGTGGCCGGCACCGAGGTCCGCGGCAACAGCGCCAGCGCCGAGGGCGGCGGGCTCTGGAACAGCGCCGGCGGCACCTTCACCGTCACCGGCTCCGAGATCGTCGGCAACACCGCCGGCGGCAACGACGCCGACCAGGGCGGCGGCGGCCTCTACAACGACGGCGGCACCCTGACCCTCCGCGACTCCACGGTCAGCGACAACACCGCCACCGGCACCGCCGGCTCGGGCGGCGGCCTGCTCAACAAGGGCACCCTCGAGGTCGTCGGCACCACGTTCGACGCCAACACCTCGGTGCGTGCCGGTGGCGCGATCGAGACCACCGACGCCACCACGGTGGCCCTGCGTGACGTCGTGATGACCGGCAACGACACCGGCGCCGCGCCCGGCAACGGCGGCGGCCTGCACATCACCGCCGCGGGCGTGGTGACCTACGACGGCGGCCGGGTCACCGGCAACAACGCCGACAACGAGGGCGGCGGGCTGTGGAACAGCGCCACCGGCGTCCTGACCGTCACCGACGTGGTCGTCACGGGCAACACCGCCCCGACCAACCCCGACAACCACAACGACGGCGGCGTGTTCACCATCGATGGCACCCCGGTGCCGGCGACGCCCTGATCACCACCTGATCACCACCTGATCACCACCTGACCCGCCGGCCCGTCCGGGGCGCACGCCCGCCCCCGGACGGGCCGGTGGCACGTCCGGTGGTGCGGCGGGGCCTACTTCAGCTCGGCGGTGAGCAGGTCGCCGGCGAGCTCGGCCAGCGACGGTGCGCTGAGCTCCGGCGCCCGCAGGTACGCCGGGTAGGCACCCCGGCCGCTGCGGTCGACCCAGCCGGTGCGCAGCCCGGCGCGCGCCGCACCGTCGATGTCCCAGGGGTGCACCGCGACCAGCATCGCCTCGTGCGCCTCGACGCCGCACTCCTCCAGCGCGTGCTCGTACGCCGACGCGGCGGGCTTCCACGCCGGCGCGTCCTCGACCGAGAGCAGCAGGTCGAGGTGGTCGCGCAGCCCGGCCCGCTCGAGCAGGCCCTCGGCGACGGAGGTCGAGCCGTTGGTCAGGGTCACGATCCGCAGCCCGGCCGCGCGCAGCGCCCGGATGCCGGGCGGCACGTCGGGGTGCACCCGCAGGGTCGAGAACCGGCCCATCACGGTCTCGACCTTCTGCTCGACCTCCTCCGCGGGGGTGCCGCTCTCGAGCAGCCGCACCCGCAGCGCCCCCGAGGCCACGTCGGCGAACGCCGCGGAGGCGCCGGCCAGGCCGAGGCCGAACCCGTCGCGCAGCACCCCGGCGAACCAGGCCTGGCGCTCGTGGGCGCCGAGGCCCACCTCGACGAAGGCGTCGTCGAGCGGCGAGAGGTCGGAGAGCGTCTCGTTGACGTCGAGGACCACCACGCGCGGCGCACCCTGCTGCTGTCCGGGCTGCGGTGCGGACTGCTGTCCCTGCTGCTGGCTCATCTCTCGACCCTAGCCACGCGGGCGTACCGCCCCACCACCCCGACGGGAGGGCGCGGCGGGCTCCGGGTGCTGACAGACTGCGCCCGTGGTCTCCCCCCTCCTCAACGACAGGTACGAGCTCGGCCCGCTGCTGGGCTCGGGCGGGATGGCCGACGTGCACCGCGCCACCGACCGGCTCCTGGACCGCCAGGTGGCGGTCAAGGTGCTGCGCGACGTCGCCGGCGACCCGACCGACCGCGCCCGCTTCACCTCGGAGGCGCGCACGCTCGCGAACCTCTCCCACCGCGGTCTGGTGACGGTGCTCGACGCCGGCATCGACGAGCAGCACCCGTTCCTGGTCATGGAGCTCGTCGAGGGCCGCTCACTGGCGCGGGCGCTCGACGAGGGGCCGCTGGGCGCCGACGAGACCGCCCGGGTGGGCGCCGAGCTGGCCGCCACCCTGGCCCACACCCACGACCGCGGAGTCGTGCACCGCGACATCAAGCCCGGCAACGTGCTGCTCGGCACCGACCGCCGGGTGAAGCTCGCCGACTTCGGCATCGCCCGACTGATCGGCGACACGGTCAGCCACACCCGCACCGGCACCGCGGTCGGCACCGCCGCCTACCTCTCCCCCGAGCAGGTGCGCGGCGAGCAGGTCACCACCGCCGTCGACGTCTACTCCCTCGGCCTGGTGCTGCTCGAGTCGCTCACCGGCGAGCGTGCCTTCCCCGGCAGCCCCACCGAGTCCGCGCTGGCGCGGCTGCACCGCGACCCGGTCGTGCCCGGCACCCTCGACGAGCGCTGGCAGCGCCTGCTGGTCGCCATGACCGCCGCCGACGCCTCCGCCCGGCCCTCGGCCCACCAGGTCGCCACCTCGCTCGAGGAGCTGCGGACGCCGGCGGAGCCGGCAGCCCAGGCGGCCCCGCCCCGCGACGACCACACCGCGGTGATGACGGCGCCCGTCGCGGTGACCACCCAGGTGCCGGCCGCGGCCCCGGAGGCGTCGGACGCCCCCGAGACGTCGGGCGCCCCCGAGGAGCAGCCGCGCCCGGCGCGGGTGCCGGGCGAGAGCTTCCCCGACCGGGCCGGCGCGGCGATCGCGCACGCCCCGGGCCGGCTGCTGGCCCGGGCCAAGACGATGCCGGCGCACCAGCGCGGTGTCGCCGGCGCGGTCACCGCGATCCTGCTGCTGGTGCTGGTGGCCGGCCTGGCCGCTGGCGAGGACGAGCCGGCCGACCAGCAGCGGGGCCCGCAGCAGGAGCAGCGCCGGTGAGCGCTCCCGACGCCCCGCTCCAGCACGCGGTCGACGTCGCCTGCGACCCGGGGCGCGCCTTCGAGGTCTTCACCGACCTGGGCAGCTGGTGGGACCCCGCCTCGACCCCCGACCCCGAGGCGTTCGCCGGCCCGGAGGTCGTACCGGGCGTCGACGGCGAGGTGGTCCTGCTGGTCGGTGGCGAGCGCCGCCCGCTGGGGCGGGTGACGACCTGGGAGCCCGGGGTCCGCTACGCCCAGACCTACCGGCCGCACTGGTGGCAGCCCACCGACGCGCACCCCACCTGGCTCGACGTCGCGTTCACCGCCGAGGGCGGCGTCTGCCTGGTCGAGTTCCGCCACGGCGGCTGGGACGCCACGAACCTGCACCTGCGCGAGCGCTGCAGCGACTGGCCCGACCTGCTGGGCCGCTTCGCCCGCGCCTGCGTCGGCTGACTCGAGGACCTCACGCGGGCGTCGTACGGTGGAGGCATGGCAACCATCGAGCTGACCGAGGCCAACTTCGAGACCCACGTGAAGGAGGACGACATCCTCCTGGTCGACTTCTGGGCGGAGTGGTGCGGGCCGTGCAAGCAGTTCGCACCGACCTACGAGGCCGCCTCCGAGGCGCATTCCGACATCACCTTCGGCTCCATCGACACCGAGTCCGAGCAGCAGCTGGCCGCCGCGGCCGGCATCCAGTCGATCCCGACCCTGATGGCCTTCCGCGAGGGCATCCTGGTCTTCGCCCAGCCCGGCGCGCTGCCCGCGCCGGCGCTCGACCAGGTCATCCAGGCCGTGCGCGACCTCGACATGGACGAGGTGCGCCAGCAGATCGAGGCCCAGGACGGCGCCCAGGCCCAGGAGGGCTGAGCCGGCTCAGGCGCGGCCGGCGTCGCCGGTGTTGTCGTCGGCGTCGTCCTCGGCCCCCGGACGCTGTTCCGGATCGGCCGGGACGTCGCCGTACACGCCGGTCACCCGGCCGTGCTCGACCTTGCGCAGCTGGCGGAACAGGCTCCAGCCCAGCAGCGCCACGGCCGCGGCCATCAGCGCGAAGATCGCGAGGGCACCCCAGCCGGCCTTGACGTCCTCGGGCTCGGGGACCTCGTCGGTGAGCCGGACCAGCTCGAGGACGGGCGCGAGGTGGACGACGAGCTCGGGCAGCAGCATGCTCACAGCGTGCCACCCGGGCGGTCGATGCCCGCGAAGAGGTCGTCCTCGGGCGTCGTCGACGCGACATGGCTCACCACGAGCTCGTAGTCCTCGGTCGGCCACACCTCGAGCTGCAGCTCGCGCGGGATCGCGAACCAGTGCCCGTCGGGGTCGATCTGGGTGGCGTGCGCCAGCAGTGCCTGGTCACGCACGCCGAAGTAGGCGCCGCACTCGACCTTGGTGGTGATCCGGGCGTCCCACTCGGGCTCGGGCTTCCAGTCCTTCAGCCGCTCCTCCCACGGCGACTCCAGGCCGTGGGCCTGCATCGCGGCGTGCAGCGCCTCCATGCGGGGGCGGTTGAAGGAGTGGTGGTAGTAGAGCTTGAGCGGCTGCCACGGCTCCCCCGCGTCGGGGAAGCGCTCCGGGTCGCCGGCCGCCTCGAACGCCGCGACGCTCACCTCGTGGCAGCGCACGTGGTCGGGGTGCGGGTAGCCGCCCCGCTCGTCGTACGTCGTCAGCACGTGCGGGCGCACCTCGCGCACGATCCGCACCAGCGCCTCCACCGACTCCTCCAGCGGGGCGACGCCGAAGCAGCCCTCGGGCAGCGGCGGCTTCGGGTCGCCGTCGGGCCAGCCCGAGTCGACGAAGCCGAGCCAGTGCTGGGTGATGCCGAGGATGTCGCGGGCCCGCTCCATCTCCTGGCGGCGCACCTCGGTGATGTTGGCCAGGATGTCGGGGCGCTCCATCTTGGGGTTGAGGATCGAGCCTCGCTCCCCGCCGGTGCACGTGACCACGTGCACCTCGGCGCCCTGGTCGACGTAGCGCGCGGTGGACGCCGCACCCTTGCTCGACTCGTCGTCGGGGTGGGCGTGGACGTGCATGAGACGCAGGCCGTCGTACGGCCGCTCCTGGGGGTGCTGCGACATGCGTTCCATCGTAGGTGTCACCATGGAGCAGTGACCTCGCAGGACCTCCTCACCGAGCGGTACGGCGCCCCCGCGCCGTGGCGGCGCCGCTCGCTGCTCGCCGCGGTCGCGGTGGTGGCCGCTGTCTCGCTGGCCTGGCTGGCCTGGACCACGCTCGTGCACGCCAACCCGTCGGTGCGCTCCGACATCGTGGGCTTCGACGTGGTCGACGACCACACGACCACCGCCGTGGTCGACGTGCGGGTGGGCGCCGACGCCACCGACGTGCAGTGCCTGGTGCGCGCCTACGCCGCCGACAAGGTCGTGGTCGGCGAGCGGGTCTTCACCCCCACCGGCGACGGGCGCACCGAGGTCAGCGTCCGCACCGAGCGGCTCGCGACGGCCATCGAGAACGTCGGCTGCACCGCCGACGGCCAGTCGCGACCGCGCTGAGGCCCCGCCTCCGGGCCCTTTCACCCCTCCGAGTCGATGGACCGGTCTGCTTTTTGGGCCGGGGATTGTTAAGGTGGTCGTTCTGACGCACCCGCCGGGCCCGCCAGGACGAAGGCCCGCGACCACCGTCGAGCGCCTCACCTGCGCCACCGACGTCGTCAGATCCGCACGAGACACACCCACGACAACGGGTGCGGACGACCACACCCTGACGCACCCCCCGTAGGAGCCACCCATGACGCAGTCGACCGAGCCGGGCAAGATCTGGCTGACCAAGGACGCCTTCGAGAAGCTCAGCGCCGAGCTCGAGGAGCTCAAGGGCCCGGTGCGTGCGGACGTCATCGAGCGCATCAGCAACGCCCGCGACGAGGGCGACCTGAAGGAGAACGGCGGCTACCACGCCGCCCGTGAGGAGCAGGGCCGCATCGAGGGCCGCATCCGCCAGCTCGAGGACATGCTCCGCCGCGCCGAGATCGGCGAGACCCCTCCCGACGACGGTGTCGTCGAGCCCGGCATGAAGGTCACCTACAAGTTCGTCGGCGACGACGACGACGAGGCCGAGACCTTCCTGCTCGGTGCCCGCGAGATCGAGGACTCGGTCGAGGACCTGAAGGTCTACTCGCCGCAGTCCCCGCTGGGCCAGGCCATCAACGGCGCCAGCCGCGGCGACACGGTCTCCTACGAGGCCCCCAACGGCAAGATGCTCGAGGTCGTCATCCTCGACGCGGTGCCGTACACGATCTGAGCCACGCACGACGCGCGAGCCGGCCGGTGTGAACCGGCCGGCTCGACGCATGTCCAGCCCCGTCGGTCGAGCAGCGAGGGCCGAAGGCTCGAGCGTCGCCGAGACCCCACAACCGAACGGCGTACAGCGAGCACGGCCCTCACCCGGCCTCGACGACGCTCCTCGCTGACGCTCGTCACTGCTCGACCAACGAAGCACCGCCGCTGGTCGAGCAGCGAGGGCCGAAGGCTCGAGCGTCGCCGAGACCCCGCAACCGAACGGCGTACGACGAGCACGGCCCTCACCCGGCCTCGACGACGCTCCTCGCTGACGCTCGTCACTGCTCGACCAACGAAGCACCGCCGCTGGTCGAGCAGCAGGGGCCGAAGGCTCGAGCGTCGCCGAGACCCCGCAACCGAACGGCGTACGGCGAGCACGGTCCTCACCCGGCCTCGACGACGCTCCTCGCCAGCGCTCGTCGCCGCTACTGCTGGACGCGGTAGCCGTGCTCGCGCAGCCGCGTCAGCACGGAGTCGGAGTGCTCGGGGCCTCGCGTCTCGAGCTGCAGGTGCACCTCGACCTCGTCCATCGACAATGCCGGCGAGATGCGCTCGTGGGCGACCTCGAGCACGTTGGCGCCGGCGGCGCTGACCTCGGTGAGCAGCCGCGCGAGGCCGCCGGGGGCGTCGGGGATCGTGACGTCGAGGTTGAGGTAGCGCCCGGCCGCGGCCATGCCGTGGCGGATCACCTTGCCCAGCAGCAGCGGGTCGATGTTGCCGCCCGAGAGCACGGCCACCACCGGCGCCTCGAACGCCTCGGGCCGGTCCAGCAGCGCCGCGACCGCGGCCGCGCCGGCCGGCTCGCAGACGAGCTTCGCGCGCTCGGCCAGCGACAGCACCGCCCGCGCCAGGGAGTCCTCGCTGACGGTGACCACCTCGTCGACGTGCTCGACGACGGCGGCGAAGGTCAGGTCTCCGGGGCGGCCGACGGCGATGCCGTCGGCCATCGTGCGCATCACCGCCAGCGGTGTGGGCCGGCCGGCCTCCAGCGACCCGGGGTAGGCCGCGGCGTCCTTGGCCTGCACGCCCACGACCCGTACGTCGGGGCGCAGCGCCTTGACCGCCAGCGCGACACCGGCCAGCAGCCCACCGCCGCCGGTGGGCACCACCACGGTGGCCACCTCGGGCAGCTGCTCGATGATCTCGAGACCCACGGTGCCCTGACCGGCGACGACGTCGGCGTGGTCGAAGGGGTGGATCAGCACCGCCCCGGTGCGCTCGGCGAACTCGTGGGCCGCGACCAGCGCGTCCTCGAGGTACTGCCCGGTGAAGACGACCTCGGCGCCGTAGCCGCGGGTGGCGCGCTCCTTGGGGATCGGGGCGCCCTCGGGCATGAAGACGGTCGCGGAGATCCCGAGCAGCTGCGCGGCCAGCGCCACGCCCTGCGCGTGGTTGCCGGCCGAGGCGGCGACGACGCCACGGGCGCGCTCCGCCTCGCTGAGCCGGGAGATCCGCACGTAGGCGCCGCGGGCCTTGAAGGAGCCGGTGCGCTGGAGGTTCTCGGCCTTGAGGCGCACCTCGCCGCCGACCAGCTGGGAGAGCCAGCGCGACTCCTCCATCGGCGTACGCACCGCAACGCCGGCGAGGACCTCGCGGGCGGCCTCGATCTCGGCCAGGCCGACGGTGGGCTGGTGGCTCACGACGGGGCCTCCTCGGGATGCTCCTGCACGTCGACGCTGGCGCCGCTCTCCTCGTAGTCCTCGGCGAGCTCCTCCTGTGGGTCGTCGCCGGGCGCGGTGTTGGCGGCCAGGTGCTGCACGACGGCGTTGACGGCCGCCGCGAGCGGCACCGCGACGAGCGCCCCGGCGATCCCGGCGACGATCACGCCGGCCGCGATCGCGAGGATCACCGCGAGCGGGTGCACCGAGACCCAGCGCCCCATCAGGAACGGCTGGAGCACGTGGCCCTCGACCTGCTGGACGACGATGACGCCGACCAGCATCAGCAGCGCGGCCACCGGGCCCTGGGCGACCAGGGCCACCAGGACCGCCACGACACCGGCGATGGTGGCACCGATCATCGGCACGAAGGCGCCCAGGAAGACCAGCACGCCGATGGCGGCCACGAACGGCACGCCCAGGAACCAGGCCCAGGTGGCGATGCCGATGGCGTCGACGAGCGCCACGATGACGGTGGCCCGCACGAACTGCGTCAGCGAGATCCAGGCGACCCGGCCCGAGGAGTCCACCCGGGGGCGGGCCGCGCGCGGGGCCAGCCGCACCAGCCACGACCAGATCCGCTGGCCGTCGGCCATGAAGAAGTAGGTCGCGAAGAGCACGATGAAGAAGCCGGCGACCACGTGGGTCAGCGTGGTGCCGACCTCGGTGATCCGGCTGACGACCTCGCCGTCGCTGGTCTGGTCGGTGATCAGGCGCTGCGCGTCGTTGATCCACCGGTCGACCTGGGAGTCGCTGGCGTTGAGGGGGCCGTCCTCGAGCCAGGTGCGGATCTGGCCGAGGCCGGCGACCGTCTGCTCGGCCAGGTCGGTGGCGCCGTTGGCCACCTGCTGGCCCACGAAGGTCAGCAGCCCGCCGACCGTGGCCAGCCCGCCGACGACGACGAGCAGCGCGGCCAGCCCGCGGGGCACCCGCAGCCGGACGAGCAGGTCGACCGCGGGCACGGCCAGCGCGGTCACGAGCAGGGCCACCACGATCGGCAGCACGATGACCGACAGGTAGCCGACGGTCCAGGCGATGACCGCGCCGGCGGCCACGATCACCAGGAACCGCCACGCCCACGCGGCGGCCAGGTCGACCCCAGGGGGGACGTGGGTGCGGGGGTAGGCGTCGGCGCCGCTGGCCAGCTCGGGCGGGGTGAGCCGGCGCTCGCGCTCGTCGCGCAGCTGGCTCCACTGCTGGAAGAGCCGGTGGGCCAGGCCCTCCTCCTCCTCGACCGAGCGGGGCCGCCGGGTGCGGCGTCGCAGCCGCCCGCCGGGGGCCGGCGCGGCGGGGTCGGGCTGCGCGACCGCGACGTCACCTGCCGGGTCGGGGCCGGCGGGGTCGGGGCTGCTCAGCTGCTCGTCCACGCCGGTCAACCTATGCGACCCGGCCGTCCGCGGCGCTCACCCGAGGGCGCGGTCGAGGTCGGCGATGAGGTCGTCGGCGGTCTCGATGCCGACGGAGAGCCGCACGAGGTCGGCGGGGACCTCGAGGTCGGTGCCGGCGACGCTGGCGTGGGTCATCCGGCCGGGGTGCTCGATGAGCGACTCGACGCCGCCGAGCGACTCACCCAGGGTGAAGACCTCGGTGCCCTCGCAGACCGCCAGCGCGGCCTGCTCGCCGCCGGTGACGCGGAAGGAGACCATCCCGCCGAAGCGCTTCATCTGCTTGGCGGCGACGTCGTGGCCGGGGTGCGACTCGAGCCCGGGGTAGACGACCTGCTCGACCTTCGGGTGGTCGAGCAGGAAGTCGACGACCTTCTCGGCGTTGTCGCAGTGCCGGTCCATGCGCACGCCCAGGGTCTTGAGCCCGCGCAGCGTCAGCCACGCGTCGAAGGGCCCGGCCACGGCGCCGATGGCGTTCTGGTGGAAGGCGACCTTGTCGGCGACCTCGAGGTCGCGCACGACCAGCGCGCCGCCGACCACGTCGGAGTGCCCGCCGCAGTACTTCGTGGTCGAGTGCAGCACCACGTCGGCGCCGAGGATCAGCGGCTGCTGCAGGTAGGGCGAGGCGAAGGTGTTGTCGACGACGAGCAGCGCGCCGGCCTCGTGGGCCACGGCCGCCAGGGCCTCGATGTCGCCGATGGTCAGCATCGGGTTGGTCGGGGTCTCGACCCAGACCAGCCTCGTCTGCCCGGGGCGGATCGCGGCCCGCACCGCGTCGACGTCGGAGACGGGCGCCGGGCTGTGCTCCAGGCCCCAGGCCTTCTCGACCTTGTCGAAGAGGCGGTAGGTGCCGCCGTACGCGTCGTCGGGGATGACCACGTGGTCGCCCGGGGTGCACAGCGAGCGCACCAGGGTGTCCTCGGCCGCCAGGCCGGAGGCGAAGGCGAAGCCGCGCTCACCCTGCTCGAGGGCGGCGATGTTGCCCTCGAGCGCGGTGCGCGTGGGGTTCGCCGAGCGGGAGTACTCGTAGCCGCCGCGCAGGCCGCCGACGCCGTCCTGCTTGTACGTCGACGTGGCGTAGATCGGCGGGATCACCGCCCCCGTCGTGGGGTCCGGCTCGTAGCCGGCGTGGATGGCGCGGGTCTCGAAGCCCGCCTTGGCCAGGTGCTGCTGCTCACTCACCCGTCGAGGGTACCCACGGCGGGAACCATTGCGGCTCCCCCGGTGTTGTGCAGGGTGGACACCGACTCCCAGGAGGACCACCGCATGTTCTTCACCCGCAAGCAGACCGACCTGATCGCCCCCGACGAGACGCTGCCGGGGCGCAGCGAGAGCCCCTGGCACATCGCCGAGCGACACGTCGTGCTCGACGCGCCCGTCGTCACCGACGAGGCCCCCGCCGGCCACGAGGTCGCGGTCTTCGGCCTCGGCTGCTTCTGGGGCGCCGAGGAGCTCTACTGGAAGATGCCCGGCGTCTGGTCGACGTCGGTCGGGTACGCCGGCGGCGACACCCCGCACCCCTCCTACGAGGAGGTCTGCTCGGGGCGCACCAACCACACCGAGGCCGTGCGCGTCGTCTTCGACCCCGCCGTCGTCTCCTACGCCGACCTGGTCAAGGCGTTCTTCGAGGTGCACGACCCGACCCAGGGCATGCGCCAGGGCAACGACGTCGGCACCCAGTACCGCTCCGCGATCTACTGGACCACGCCCGAGCAGGAGAAGACCGCCCTCGAGCTGACCCGTGTGTACGGCGAGGAGCTCGCCCGTCGCGGTCTGGGCGAGATCACCACCGAGGTCCGCGAGTCGCCGACGTACTACTACGCCGAGGACGTGCACCAGCAGTACCTGGCCAAGAACCCCTACGGCTACCGCTGCCACTCCAACACCGGGGTGCCGTTCCCGACGACCGCCTGACGGGGCTGGTCACTCCCCGGGTGCCTGCAGCTCGAGGAAGAGGAAGCAGATGAAGGGGCGGCCGTCCGGGTGGGGCAGCAGGTCCGGTGGGGTGTCGGCGGCGGGCGGCGGCTCCGTCATCGCCCGGACCTGGAAGCCCGCGCGCAGGAACGCGCTCACCACCTCCCCCAGCGGGCGGTGCCAGTAGGTCATCCACACGGTCCGGTCGCCGTAGTCGTAGTCCTCGGAGTACCTGGTGAGGGCGAAGTAGTCGGCCTCGGGGTAGACGATCGCGTAGATCATCGGGTGGATGATCGAGACGGTGAGCCGCCCGTCCGGCCGCAGCACCCGCCGCAGCTCGGCCAGCGCCGAGTCCCAGTCCTCGACGTAGTGCAGGGCCAGCGAGACCACCACGAGGTCGAAGCTGTCGTCGGCGTACGGCAGGGGCGCCCCGAGGTCCGCGACCCTCACGTCCGCGTCCCCTCCCAGCCGCTCGCGCGCCAGCTCGACCATGACCGGGCTCAGGTCGAAGGCGGACACGGCCGCTCCCCTCGCCCGCAGGGCCTTCGCCAGCGGCCCCGACCCGCACCCGGCGTCGAGCACCTCCAGGCCCGCGACGTCGCCGGCCAGCCGCAGCATCTCCGGCCGCTCGTAGTAGGCGTTGAAGAGGCTCTTCTCGTTCCTGGCCGAGTACGCCGCCGCGAAGTCGTCGTAGCCAGGGGCAACAGGAGTGTTCGCCGAGTCGGACATGCTCCGTTCCTACCCGAGTCCCCTGCGGCCGCGCTCGCGGCGCGCTGTCCGCAGCCCGGCTCACCCGCGCGGCCTTGCGCGACCGAGGAGGATGGTCGTCATGAGCGACATGCCGCGCAAGGCGTTCGGACGCACCGCACGCCTGGCAGCGCTCCCGCTCGGGTACGCCGGGCGCAACGCGATCGGTCTGGGCAAGCGGCTGGGCGGACGCCCGGCCGAGGCGGTGATGAGCGAGATCCAGATGCGCACCGCCGAGCAGCTCTTCCGCACCCTGGGCGAGCTCAAGGGCGGGGCGATGAAGTTCGGCCAGGCGCTGTCGGTGCTCGAGTCGGCGCTGCCCGACGAGCTAGCGGCGCCCTACCGCGAGCAGCTGACCAGGCTGCAGGACTCCGCTCCCCCCGATGCCCACGCAGACCGTCCGCGAGACGCTCGCCCGCGACCTGGGTGACGAATGGCAGGACCAGCTGGTCTGGCTCGACGGCGGGCCGACCGCGGCCGCGTCCATCGGCCAGGTGCACAAGGGACGCTGGCACGACGGCCGCGAGGTCGCAGTCAAGGTGCAGTACCCCCGCGCCGGCGAGGCGCTGCGCTCCGACCTGCGCCAGCTCGCGCGGGTCGCGCGCAGCCTCGGCCCGCTGGTGCCCGGCCTCGACGTCAAGCCGCTGGTCGCCGAGATGCAGGCCCGGATGGAGGAGGAGCTCGACTACGACCTCGAGGCCTCCGCCCAGCGCGCCTTCGCGGCGGCGTACGCCGACGACCCCGACATCGTGGTGCCCGACGTGGTGGCCCACGGCCCCGCGACGCTGGTCACCGAGTGGCTCGACTCGACCTCGTCGCTGGCGAAGGTGATCGCGGAGGGCTCCCAGGAGGAGCGCGACCGATTCGGCGACCTCTTCACCCGGTTCCTGCTCGGCGCCCCGGGGCGCACAGGGATGCTGCACGCCGACCCGCACCCCGGGAACTTCCGGGTCGTGCCGGGCGTCGACGGCGGACCGCCGCGGATGGGCGTGCTCGACTACGGCGCCGTGGCGCGGCTGCCCGACGGCCTGCCGACCGCGATGGGCACCCTGATCCGGATCGCCAGCATCGAGGACGACGCGACGCTGCTCGAGGGGCTGCGCGCGGAGGGCTTCGTCAAGCCCGGGGTCAGCATCGGCTCCCGCGAGCTGCTCGACTACCTCGCCCCGTTCGTGGAGCCGGCGCGCACCGAGCGCTTCCAGTTCACCCGCGCGTGGATGCAGGAGCAGTTCCAGCGCATCAACGACCCCAAGAACCCGTCGTTCACGGTCGCGATGAAGATCAACCTGCCGCCGTCGTACCTGCTGATCCACCGCACCTGGCTGGGCGCGGTCGGCATCCTCTCCCAGCTCGAGGCGGACGTCGCGTTCGGCGAGATCCTGCGCGAGCTGCTGCCCGGGTTCGCCGAGCCCGTCTGAGGTCTACCGCGGGTCGAGCGCCCGGAGCAGGGCGTCGAGCGCGGCCTCGGCCTGGTCACCGTCGAAGAGGTGCTGGGCGTGGTCGGAGCCCGGCAGCAGCAGGACCTCGTTGTCGTCGCCGGGCGCGGTCGCGGCCAGCTGCTCGGAGACCTCCGCCACCGGCTCGTCCTCGCTGGCGATGAAGAGCTTGGGCTGCTCGCCCAGCCCCTCGACGACGCTGTTGGCCGAGAGCGTCACCACCCGGTCGACCAGCTCGGGCTGCTCGCTGAGCAGCCGCAGCGCCGCGTCGGCGCCCGCGCTCCCGCCGACCAGGGCGACCTCCTCGGCGCCGTCCTCGCGCAGCCGCTCGACCGCGGCCGTCATCGCCTCGGCGGTCAGGTCCTCCACCGCGACCACGGTCGCGCCCTGCTCGGCGATCGCCACCGCCTGGTCCTGCCAGCTCGCGGCGTCGAAGGCCGCGCCGTGGGCGAGCACGACGCCGTACGAGCCGTCACCCCAGCGCAACGCGTCCCCCTCGTCGACCAGCGAGATCCTCTCGCCGCTCGCCCCGCCGTCGCTCGCGGGGCTCGCGCCTTGCTCGTCGGAGCCGCAGCCGGCCAGGCCGAGCAGGGCCAGCAGCAGCCCCGCGGCGAAGGCCGTGACGAGCAGGCGACTGGGGGCGTTCGAGGTCGTCGTCGGCATCTCCCCACCGTAGGTCGTGGGGGTGCGCCCAGAGCCCCCATCACTGCCTCCAAGCCACTCTCCACAGATGCCACATGACCATTGACTCGAACACGCGTTCGATTAGAATAGGAGCATGATCACCCAGGAGCTCGAGCGCTGCGACACCGCCGACGCGGTCCTCGCCTACGCCCGCTCCCAGCGTGCTGCCCGCGACGCCGCCGAGGTCGCGATGTACGAGGCCACCTGCACGTACGCGGCCATGCACTCCACCCGTGACGAGGCCAAGGCCGCGGTCCTGCCCGGCACCGACATGCTCATCACCCTCGCCGGGCCCGGCGCACCCAAGGTCTCCGAGTTCGCGGTCATCGAGTACGGCACCGCCCTCGGGATGTCGGCCGATGCGGCCATCCGCTACGTCGCCCACGTCGTCGAGACCCGCTACCGACTCCCCCGCCTGCACGCAGCCGTCGCCTCCGGTCGAGTACCGGTCTGGCGGGCCCGCCGCATCGCCGAGGCCACCCTCGGCCTCCCCCGCGAGGCCGCCGCCTGGGTCGACCACCACCTCGCCGGCGTCGCCGCCACCTGCTCCTACGCCGTCCTGGGACGCCTCGTCGAAGAAGCCCTGTGCCGCTTCGACCCCGAGGCCGCCGAGGACAAGCGAGCCATCGCCGCCGAGGACCGCAAGCTCGACATCCACCTCGACGCCGCCACCCGCGGCGGGCAGTGCATCGACGGGGTAGTCGACGCGATCGGCTGCCTCGACCTGGCCGACGCCCTCGACCTCGACAACGCCGTCACCCGCGAGGCCCGCAACCTGGCGCTGGCCGGCTCCGACCAGCCCCTCGACGTACGCCGCAGCATGGCCCTCGGTATCCTCGCCCGCACCCAGACCACCCTCGACCTCACCGGCACCGGCACCGACGACGACGCGCCTCGGGTGCCTGCACGGCAGGTCGTGCTCAACGTCCACCTGACCGACGTAGCCCTGGCCGGTATCGACCCCACCACCCTCAGGTCGAACAACCTCTCCGCCGGGCTGCACCTCGCCCGCGTCGAGGAGACCCGCAGCTTCGTCACCACCGACCAGGTCTGCGAGTGGCTCCGCGTGCCCGACACCCACGTCACCTACCGCACCATCACCGGCAGCGGGTCGGACCCCGAGGCCTACGAGCACCCCTTCCGCAAGGTCAACACCCCAGCCGCCCGAGACATCACGGCCGAGGACATCCGCGGCTTCGCCAGCAACCCCGACCTCCGCCCCCACCCCCGCCGACCGGTCGACCTCTCCGAGGACATCACCACCGACGGCTACACCCCCAGCGAGCGGCTCGCCGAGCAGATCCGGCTCCGCCATCCCCGCTGCGTGTTCCCCCACTGCACCCGCCGCGCCCGACGCCGCCGCCCCGACGAACCCCACGCCGACCTCGACCACATCAGCACCTACGACCCCGGTGGTCCACCCGGCCAAACCACCACCTCGAACCTCGCCACCTTGTGCCGACGCCACCACCGCGCCAAGACCCACACCCCCTGGACCTACCGACCCACCCCCACCGGGTTCCTCTGGACCAGCCCGCAGCGCTACCAGTACCTCGTCGAACCACACGGCACCACCGACCTCGGCCAAGCACCCAGACCACCCACCCGGCCCGTGTGAACCAGCCGACTCGCCACACCCCCGCCGCAGCACCACCGCGACGGGGGCATCGGCACGTCCGGCGCCGCTCTCAGTCGGGCGGTCCGGGCTCCCGCGCCACGGTCAGCGGCCCCTCGTCCGGCGAGGGGACCTCGAAGTGGTCGACGTACGCGGCGACGAGGTCCTCGTCGAGGACGAAGTCGTCGGGGTGGCTGCCCCGACGTGCCCGCATCCGGGCCAGCACCGTCCCCCGCGTCGTGGCCAGGTAGACGGTCTCGGGGACGACACCGACGCTCGCGAGCAGCGTGCGGTAGTCGTCACGCGTGGCCCGCGACCAGAACGAGAAGTCGAGCACGACGTCGGCGCCCTGCTCGACGAGCTCGAGGAGCCGGGCCCGCAGCCCCGCCTCGATCTCGGCCCGCACGTCCGGGTTTAGCGGCACGGCCGTGATCCCGCGTGCCCAGATCTCGCTGTCGAAGGAGAGCCGGACCATGCCCTCCTCCTCCAGCCCTCGCGCGTACGTGGTCTTGCCGGACCCCGACGGGCCGCACATGAGGACCACCCGGCTGACGCGCCGAGCCGGCCCGTTCGAACCGGCCGGCTCGCGGTCAGAGGCCGGTGGTGCCATCGATGGACTCGCGGATCAGGTCGGCGTGGCCCGCGTGCCGGGCGTACTCCTCGACCAGGTGCAGCAGGATCCAGCGCAGGCTGGCCACCGAGCCGTGGCGCTCCAGCGCGGCGAGCGTGTCGAGGCCCTTGACCGCCAGGGCGCGGTCGATGGCCGCGTCGGCGGCGACCACCGCGGCGTCGTGCGCCGCGAGGAGCTGCTCGGGCGTCTGCCCGGCGCGCGGTGCCAGTCGCGGTCGGGGTCGGCCGCCCAGTCGAGGCTGCGCCACGGCTCGGCGGGCTCGGCGCCGTGCAAGACGTGGCTGCACCAGTAGTCCTCGACGAACGCCAGGTGCGACAACAGCCCGCCCAGCGTCATCGGGCTCGGCGCCAGCGCCCGGTCGAGCTGCTCGGCGGTGAGCCCCTCGGCCTGGCGGCGCAGGGTGACCCGGTAGAAGGCGAGGAACGAGCGCACCGCCGTCACCTCGTCGGCGACGAACGGGATCTCCGGCAGCGGGGTCGGGCTCATGCGGGCACGTCGTCGTCGGGCGGATCGCCGGCGATGCAGTAGCGCAGCCCGCCGGGGTCGACCATCACCGTCCAGTGCTCGTGGCGGGTCAGCACCCGCGCCCCCAGCGCCACGTGCCGCTCGAGCTCGGCACCCACGTCGTCGGTGGTCAGGTCGAGGTGCACCGACACCTCCGTCGCGTCGTCGTCGAGACGCTGCAGCAGCACCTGCAGCGGCTGGCCCGCGGGCACCTCCAGCAGGTGGAACTCCTCGTACGCCGTGCGGCGCAGCGGCCAGCCCGTCAGGTCGCGCCAGAACCCCCGCTCGGGCTCCAGCAGCCGCGCGGGCACGTCGATCGAGAGCTGGTCGACCTGCGAGCGGTGCCCGGTGGGCCACACCGCAGGACGGCTGCGGGTCTCGGCCGGGTGCCCCACGAAGCAGAACTCCAGCCCGCCCGGCGAGCGCAGCACGACGTACCCCTCGTCGGCAGCCCGCACCACCTCGGCACCCAGCGTCACGGCGTGCTCCGCCGCCGTGGCCTGGTCGGGCACGTGCAGGTCGAGGTGCACCCGCGAGGGGCCTTCGTCGCGGCGCTGCACCCGCAGGTGGTCGTCCCCGTCGGGCGGCACCAGGGTGTGGAACTCGTGCCGCTCGCCGCGCACCGCCGACAGCGTCGACCCCGTCACCTGCGCCCAGAAGGCCGAGCCGCGCTCCACCTCGTCGGCGGCCAGGTCGAGGAACGCGCTGATCCACAGCGGGCTCGACACCGGACCCGGAGCGCTCATGCGCCGTGGCCCTCCCCGGCCGGTCGGTGCAGCACCCCGCCCGTCGGGCGCACCCGCAGCCCACCGTTGCGCACCTCGGCGTCGCCGTCGACGATCAGCGACATCCCGCCCTCCTCGACCGGAGGCCACAGGACGGTGACCACGGGGTTCGCCCCGGCGTTGGCCAGCGACCCGCGCCCCGGCGCCGTCACCACCAGCACGCCGTCGTCGAGCACCGGGCGCACGGAGACCACCTTGACCCGCGCCGGGACGGTCGAGGGGTCGGTGGTCATCAGGAACGCGTCGGCGAAGGGCGCCAGCGCCTCGGCGAGCTCGTCGACCGCCACGGGGATGCTCATGCACCCCACCCTAGGCGCCCGCGACCCCGCCGACGTCGACCCAGCGCTCCCCCAGCGCCACCGGCTCGGCGGCACCCGCGGTCACCTCGGCCAGCAGCGCCCGCGTCGCGGCGTCGTCGCTCGGCGCCACGCCCAGCACCAGGTGCACGCTGGCACCCCACTGCACGTCGAGCAGCTCGACCCCGCGGCTGCGCAGCTCGCCCTCGACCCGGCCCGCCTCGGCGTGCTCGACCTCCAGGCCGACCTCGCGCAGCAGCCGCCGCTCGCGGGTGCCGGCCGCCTCGAGCGCGGCGCGCACCGCGTCGCCGTACGCCCGCACCAGCCCGCCGGCGCCCAGCAGGGTGCCGCCGAACCACCGCGTCACCACCGCGACGGTGTCGCTCAGCCCGGCGCCGCGCAGCACCTCGAGCATCGGCGCCCCCGCCGTCCCGGCGGCTCGCCGTCGTCGGAGGACCGCTCGACCGGCACCGGCGGTGGCCCCACGACCATCGCCGAGCAGTGGTGGCGCGCGTCGTGGTGGCGCTTGCGCAGCCGCTCGACCACCGCCCGCGCCTCGTCCTCGGTCGCGACCCGCGCCACCGTCGCCAGGAACCGCGAGCGCCGCACCTCGATCTCGACCTCGGCGTCGCGCCCCACGACCAGGTACGACGCGTGCCCGCTCACCAGAGCCCCCTCACCAGACCCCCAGCACGTCGCCGCCGATCTTGACCACGAAGGCCCCGACCACGGCGATGAAGAAGACCCGCACGAACCGCGACCCCTTGGCCACGGCGGTGCGCGCCCCGACGTACCCGCCGACGAGGTTGGCCAGCCCCATCAGGAGGCCGACCTCCCACAGCACCGCACCCTGGGGGATGAACACGACGAGGGCGGCGAGGTTGGTGGCCCAGTTGGCCATCTTCGACTTCGCCGAGGCCTCGAGGAAGCCGTAGCCGAGCAGCCCGACGAGCGCGAAGACGAAGAACGAGCCGGTGCCGGGGCCCAGCGCGCCGTCGTAGAAGCCGATGGCGAAACCGGTCGCCGCCGTCGCACCGGTGTGGCGGTGCCCCGCGAAGCGCAGCGCGGTGACCTGGCCGAGGCTGGGCTTGAGGACCACGTAGGCACCCACCAGCAGCAGCACCACCACCACGATCGGCTCGAAGGCCGAGCGCGGGATCAGGCTCGCCACCGCGGCCCCGCCCGCCGACCCGAGGAACGCGGTGAGCATCAGCGGCCCGAACGTGCGTGGGTCGGGGCGCACCCGGCGGTAGAACGTCACGCTGCTGACGCTGGTGCCGCAGATCGAGGCGAGCTTGTTGGTGGCCAGGACCTGCACCGGGCTCGCGCCCGGCAGCCCCACCAGCAGCGCCGGCAGCTGGACCAGCCCGCCTCCCCCGACGACCGCGTCGACGAAGCCGGCCACCAGCGCGGCGAGCGCCAGGAGCAGCATCACGGTCAGGGTCGGGTCCTCCACACCGCGACCCTAGATGTGCTGCCTGGGCCCGCGACCTACGGTGTCCCACATGCGGCCACAGCGGATCGTCTCCCTCCTGCCCTCGACCACCGAGGTCCTCTTCGGGCTCGGCGTCGGCGACCAGGTCGTCGGCGTGACCTTCGAGTGCGACCACCCCGCCGAGGCACGCGAGCGCCGGATCGTCTCGTCGACCACGATGCCCGAGGGCCTGGCCCCCGCCGAGATCGACGCGTACGTCGCCGCTGCCGCCGCCGCGGGCGAGGACCTCTATCGGCTCGACGCGGGCGCCCTGGCCGACCTCGACCCCGAGCTGGTGCTGACCCAGGACCTCTGCGCGGTGTGCGCGGTCGACGTCGGCACCGTCGACGAGGCGCTGGCCCACCTGGGCTGCCGCGCCGAGGTGCTCTCCTTCGACCCGCACACCCTCGCCGAGATCCGCGAGAGCGTGCTGCGCATCGGGGCGGCCGTGGGCCGGCCCGCCGAGGCCGAGGTGCTGGCCGCCCGGCTCGACCTGCCCGTGCCGGCGACCCGCGACGGCGCCCGCCGCCCCCGCGTGGTGGTGCTGGAGTGGACCGACCCGCCGTACGCGCCCGGGCACTGGATCCCCGAGATGGTCGAGGCGGCCGGTGCCGAGTGCGCGCTCGGCACCGCCGGCGCGAAGTCGGTGCGGGTCACCTGGGACGACGTGCACGCCGCGCGCCCCGACCTGGTCGTGGTCGCGCCCTGCGGCTACGACCGCCGCCGCCGCCCAGGAGCAGGCCGACCGGCTGGTCGCCGAGGCCCTGCTGCCGGCGGGTGTCGCGGTGCACGCCGTCGACGCCAACGCCCACTGGGCCCGCCCGGGGCCACGGGTGGCCGACGGGGTCGCCGACCTGCGCGCCGCGCTCGAGGCCCAGAGCCTGCTCGGCTGAGCGGCCCTGCCGGCCCGCGCTGCTACTGCAGCCCGCGGATCGCCCGCGCCGGCAGCAGCCGGCCCGCGATCACGTCGACCATGTCGACGGTCTGCCGCGTCTCGACCACCTCGTGCACCCGGTAGATCCGGGCCCCGGCCAGCGCGCAGACCGCGGTGGCGGCCAGGGTGCCGGTCAGCCGCTCGCCGACCGGCAGGTCGAGCGACTCGCCCACGAAGTCCTTGTTGCTCAGCGACACCAGCACCGGGCGACCGGTGGCCACCATCTCCCCCAGCCGGCGGGTCAGCTCGAGGGAGTGGAAGGTGTTCTTGCCGAAGTCGTGCGCCGGGTCGATCACCACGCTGCGGGGGTCGACGCCGGCCGCCACCGCCCGGTCGGCGTACGCCGTGGTGTCCGCGATCGCCGCGGCCACGACGTCGTCGTACTCGACGCGGTAGGGGCGGGTGCGCGGGGTCGCCCCGCCGGTGTGGGTGCAGATGACCGCGGCGTCGTGGGCGGCGGCGACGTCGACCAGCTCGGGGTCGGCCCCGCCCCAGGCGTCGTTGAGCACGTCGGCGCCGGCCCGGCACACCGCGTCGCCGACCTCGGCGCGCCACGTGTCGACCGAGATGACCAGGCCGGGGAAGGACTCGCGCACCCGGGCCACGAAGTCGACGACCCGGCTCTTCTCCTCGGCCGCGTCGATCTCGACCCCGGGAGCGGCCTTGATGCCACCGATGTCGACGATCTCGGCGCCCTGCTCCACCACCGTGGCGACCCGCTCGAAGGCCTTGTCCTCGGCCCAGGTCGCGCCCTTGTCGTAGAACGAGTCGGGGGTGCGGTTGACGATCGCCATCATCAGCTTCTGGTCGTCGGCGAACGTGTGGCGGCCGAGCACGAGGGTCACACCAGGTGTCTAGCAGACGACCCCTCACGTCCGGGTCCGGTGCGCCCGTCGGTGCCGGCGGGTAGAACCGGTCCGTGCTGCCCACCGACCCCGACGCCCCCGAGCCCTACCCCGACGAGTGCGTGGCCTGCTACCTGCGCCGGGTCGTCGCCGAGCACGGCTGCGACCACACGCCGGCCTGGGGCGAGCGCTTCCGCGACCTGCGCTCGCCCACCGCCCACTCGCTCGTACGCCGCCTCGACGCGCTCGGCGGCTGCGGCTGCGCGGTGGTGGGCCGGGGGCTGCGCCCGGTGCGCGAGGTGATGGTGCGTGACCTGCACACCGACGAGCTCGAGGAGCCCGAGCGGTGGCCCGGCTGCGCCGGGGGGGGCCCACCAGCAGCCGGCCGTGCCGGCACTGGGAGCGCCGGCCGCGGCGGACCGGGGCCTGACCCGTCGGCCTCAGTCGCCGACCCAGAAGCCGCGGCCGCCGAACCAGTCGCCCATCGACCCGCCGGCGCCACCGCTGCGACCCGCCCGGCCCCCGAGGTAGGAGCCGACGACCGCGGCGCCCAGGTCGTCGAGCTCGGGGGCGACCACCCGTCCGTCCACCCGGCGCGCCATCTGCTCGATGAACCGCGCCAGCCCCGGGTCCTCGCCGAGGCGGAAGAAGGTGGTCTGGGCGCCGAGGCGCATCGACGTGTCGAGCTCGCGCACCGCGTGCGCCACCGTCAGCGGGTGCGGCGGGTAGGAGAAGAAGACCTCGCCGCCCGCCTCGAGGTGCGAGGTCGGCTCGCCGTCGGTGACGACCAGCAGCACCGGCTGGGCGTTGGGGTGCCTGCGGAAGTGCCGGTTGGCCAGCAGCAGCGCGTGGTGCAGGTTGGTGCCCTTCTCCCAGCGCGCGTCGAGGGCGGTGAGCTGCTCGATCTCCATCACCTCGGCGTGCCGGCCGAAGCCGACCAGCTGCAGCGCGTCGCCGCGGAAGCGGCTGCGGATCAGGGTGTGCAGCGCCAGGGCGGTGCGCTTCATCGGCACCCAGCGCCCGTCCATGGCCATCGAGAACGATGTGTCGACCAGCAGCGCGACGGCCGCCTGGGTGCGGGCCTCGGTCTCCTGCACCTCGACGTCGTCGACCTGCAGCCGCACGCCCGAGGTGGCCGAGCCGCCCTCGCCGACGGTGCGGGTGATGGCGTTGGTGACGGTGCGGGTGACGTCCCACGGCTCGGTGTCGCCGAAGGCCCAGGCGCGCGTGGCGCCCGAGCGCTCCCCCGCCGCGCCGGCCCGGTCCATGTCGCGCTGGCCCTGGCGCCCCGACATCCGCTGCGCGACGTCGCGCAGCAGCGAGCGGCCCAGCTGGCGCATCGCCTTGGGGGTCAGCCGCAGCGCGCCGTCGGAGCCGCGCTGCAGGGTGCCGGCCTCGCGCAGCGCGCGCTCGAGCTGCTGCAGCTCGCGCGCGCTGGTCGAGGCGTCGTCGCCGAGCTGGCGGGCCAGCGCGTCGAGGTCGAGGTCGTCCATCCGGGCGCCGCCGTAGGACTGCGAGAGCTGCTCGGAGAGCGCGTCGAGCTCGGCGAGGTCCTGGAAGACGCCGGTGCCGTCGCCGAGGCCGACGCCCTGCGCGCCCTCGCCGCCCATCTGCTCCGAGCCGGTCCAGTCCTCGCCGGGGCGCAGCGCCTGCAGGTGCGAGTCGAGGCGGGCCAGCGACTCCATCAGCTGCGGCGAGCCGAAGGCCTGCGCCGAGAGCTCCATGAGCTGCTGGCGCTGCTCGGGGCTCATCGAGGCCAGCATCCGCTGCGCGGCCGCGGCGCGGGCCGCCATCGCGTCGAGCAGCTCGTCGAGGCTCCCGGGCTGCTCGGGGAAGTGCTCCCCGTGCTGGCGCATGAACTCCTCGAAGTCCTCCGGGGTGTCCTCGCCGCGCTCGCGCTTCTCGAGGAGCTCGTTGAGGTCGGTGAGCATCGCGTCGATGGCGGCCCGGTCCTCGTCGGTGGCGTTCTCGAGGGCCTGCTTCATCCCCTGGAAGCGCTGGTCGAGCAGCTCGCGGCCCAGCAGGTCCTTGATCTGCTCGTACGTCTCCCGCGCCTCGCGGCTCTGCCAGTCGTACGACGCCAGCTCGCTGACCGCGGCCGCCGCGTTGGGCGGCAGGCTGTCGAGCTGCATCTCGCGCAGGGCCCGGTCGCCGTCGTCCATCTCGACGTCGCGGGCCAGCTGCTTGCGCTCCTCGAGCACGGCCGCGTCGAGCAGCTCGCGGACCTCCTGCAGGGTGCCGTCGAGGTCGTGGCGCTCCAACAGCTCGCGACGCCGCTCCGCGACCCGGCGGGCCAGGTCGTCGAGGCCCTGCCGGTCGCCGGCGCCGCGGCGCAGCAGCTCGCGCAGCGCCCGCTCGGGGCTGTAGCCGGCCATCACGTCCTCGCCGATCTCGTCGAGGGCCTCGGCGAGGTCGACCGGGGGCGCCAGGGGGTCGGGCCCGCCGTCGTAGCGCCCGTAGCGCGAGGCGCGGCGCTGCGACCAGATGTCAGCCATAGACGCTCTCGCCCCGGCCCGAGGCCTTGCTGACCCGGCGCGCCAGGAACAGCCCCTCGAGGGCCAGCTCGATCGCGCCCGCGCGGCGGCCGTCGGTGTCGGCGTCGAGCCGGTCGCAGATGTCGTCGTAGAGCTCGGACTCACCGAGCACGGGCAGGCCCGCGAGCAGGTCGCGGGCGGTGACCTGCTCGCCGGTGGTCACCATCTTCCCGGCCTCGAGGGCGTCGACGAGCAGGCCCATGTCGAGGCCGCGGAAGTGCTCGCGCACGGTCTCGGCCACGGCGGTGCGCAGCAGGTGGGTCAGCACCTCGGCCTCGCGGCCCTCCTCGCCGCTCTCGAACTCGATCTTGCCGCCGAGCACGTCGACGGCGGTCTCGAGGTCGACGACGCGGGCCACGGCCGCGTCCTCGCCCTGCGCGGTCGCGCGGTGCAGGGCGGCCGCGGCGATGGTCTCGGCGCCCGCGATGGCGAAGCGGGCCGAGACGCCGGAGCGCTGGTCGACCGAGGTCGAGCCGCGCAGGTGGCGGGTGAAGCGGGCCAGGATCTCGACCAGGTGGTCGGGCACGTCGACGAGCGTGGGGTCGATCGCGGCCTCCTGCCGGATCACCGCGACCTCGTCGTGCAGCTCGGTCGGGTAGTGGGTGCGGATCTCGGCGCCGAAGCGGTCCTTGAGCGGGGTGATGATCCGGCCGCGGTTGGTGTAGTCCTCGGGGTTGGCGCTGGCCACGACCAGCACGTCGAGCGGCAGGCGCAGCACGTAGCCGCGGATCTGGATGTCGCGCTCCTCCATCACGTTGAGCATCGAGACCTGGATCCGCTCGGCGAGGTCGGGCAGCTCGTTGATCGCCACGATGCCGCGGTGGCTGCGCGGGATCAGGCCGTAGTGGATCGTCTCGGGGTCGCCCAGCGAGCGCCCCTCGGCCACCTTCATCGGGTCGACGTCGCCGATCAGGTCGGCCACCGAGGTGTCGGGGGTCGCGAGCTTCTCGGCGTACCGCTCCTCGCGGGCCCGCCACTCGACGGGCAGGTCGTCGCCGAGCTCGAGGGCCCGGCGCCGCGAGGCGACGGTGATCGGCTCGTAGGGGTGCTCGCCGAGGTCGGAGCCGGCGATCACCGGGGTCCACTCGTCGAGCAGGCCGACCATGGTGCGCAGCAGCCGGGTCTTGCCCTGGCCGCGCTCGCCGAGGAGCACCACGTCGTGGCCGGCGATCAGGGCCCGCTCGAGCTGCGGCACGACGGTGTCCTCGAAGCCGTGCAGCCCCGGCCACGGGTCGCGGCCCTCGCGCAGGTGGGCCAGCAGGTTGTCGCGCAGCTCGGTGCGCAGCGGCTTGTGCTGGTGGCCCGAGGCGCGCAGCTCCCCGAGCGTAACGATCGTGGGCTGGGCGGTGGCAGGCACGGTCTCGGCGGTCACACGACCACGCTACTGCGCGGGCCAACCACGCGGCCCGGGGTCGGCTCGGCCTACTCCGGGGAGGGGACGACCATCACCGCGCCGTGCGCGTGCTCGAGCACCGAGGTCACCACCGACGGGAAGAGCAGCTCACCCAGACCGTGCTGGCGGTGGTAGCCGAGCACGACCAGGTCGCGTCCCTGCGCCTCCGCCACGAGCACCTGGTCGGCGAGCCCCCGCACGATGCGGGTCTCCACCTCCACGTCGGGGTGCTTCTCGGCGAGCCCCGCGGTCGTCTCGGCGACCAGGCTGCGCACGTCGGCGGCGTCATCTGTCTCGTCGACGACCATCGCGCCGGCGTAGGCCACGCGGGCGTCCCAGAAGCAGTGCAGCACCGTGACCTTCTCGCCGGTCGCGGCCGCCTGGTCGTACGCCGCCGCCACCGCACCCATCGAGCGCTGCGTGCCGTCGATGCCCACCAGGATGCCGCCGCCCCCGGTGCCCCCGGGCCGCACGACCACGACCGGGCAGTGGGCGTGGCGCGCCACGGCGGCGCTGACCGAGCCGAGCAGCAGCGAGCGCAGCGGCCCGCGTCCGCGCGAGCCCAGCACCAGCAGCGAGGCGTGCTTGGAGAGCCGCAGCAGCTCGCCGCGCACGTCGCCCCGGCCGACCGCCGTCTCGACGGTCAGGTCGGGGTGCAGCGAGAGCGCCTTGTCGCGGGCGGCGTTGACCCGGTCGGCCCCGGCGGAGGAGAGCTCGGCGTAGAGCACCGCGTGGTCGATGCCGGCGGTGTCGAGCCACATGCTCGGTACCGGCTCCCACACCGAGACGATCGCCAGCGGGCGGTGGTGCAGGTGGGCCTGCCGGGCCGCCCAGGCCAGCGCCTCCTCGGCGTGCTCGGACCCGTCGACGGCGACCACGACGGCCCCCGTGGACGACACGTGGTCGGCGATCTTGTGGCCGGTGGGCTGCGTCTGCGCGTTCTCGAGGTTCTCCGGTGTGGTGTCCATGGCTTCACCCTGCCCGCGGCCGGGTCGCACGCCGAGGGGCTGTGGTCGCCCACCCGCGGGACCTTGGTCCCGAGCGACCCGCGGGCACGGACGGGGCTGGACGGGGCTGGACGGGGCTGGTCCTAGGCTGCGGGGGTGCAGACGGCGGCGGTGGTGGCGGTGGCGGTGCTCGCGGCCGCGCTCGCGGTGTGCGGGGTGCTGCTGGTGCGCGCCCGGCGTGAGCTCGACGTGTCGCGCCGGATGGTCGTCCAGCTCGAGGCCGACCTCGACGCCGCGCTGCGCCCCTCCCCCGCGCTCTCCCCCACCGAGCGCGCCCTGCGGGCGGTGGTCGGGACAGCCTCGCGCGTGCGCCGCGAGGGAGTCGCGGGGATGCTGGGCTCCTCGCTGGAGGACCTGCAGGCCTGGGCCCTGGAGAAGCGCCCCGACATCCTGCAGGTCGCGGCCGCCGATGGCACCCTGACGCTGCTCTTCTCCGACATCGAGGGCTCGACCACCCTCAACCACCGGCTCGGCGACCGCGCCTGGGTCAAGGTGCTCGAGGCGCACGACCAGCTGGTGCGCTCGCACGTGGAGCGGCACCGAGGCCAGGTCGTCAAGAGCGCGGGCGACGGCTTCATGGTCGCCTTCCGCGACCCCTACGCGGCCGTGCGCGCCGCCCGCGGCATCCAGCGCTCGCTGGCCCGCACCCTCGACCCACGGCTGCGGCTGACCCAGGTGCGGGTGCGCATCGGGGTGCACTGCGGGCCGGTGATCTCGCGCGACGGCGACTACTTCGGGCGCAACGTGGCGCTCGCGGCACGCGTCGCCGACCTCGCCGACGGGGGCGAGGTGCTGGTGACCGAGGCCGTGCGGGCCGAGGTCGAGGGCGCCGACGAGCGGCGGATGCGCTTCGAGGAGGCCGGCGAGATCGAGCTCAAGGGCCTGCCCGGCGAGCACATCCTGTGGCGGCTGGTGGTGGAGACGTGAGCGACGACCAGCACGCCCTGGGCGCAGCCGCCGGCCCCTGCCCCTGCGGCACCGGCGCGTCGTACGACGCCTGCTGCGGTCCGCTGCACCGGGGCGCCCGGCTCGCCGAGACGCCGGTGGAGCTGATGCGCAGCCGCTACAGCGCCTTCGCGCTCGGCCGCGTCGACCACCTCTTCCGGACCTGGCACCCGCGCACCCGCCCCGCCGACCTGGTGGAGGAGGGCCTCGACCCCGCCCGCACCTGGACCGGCCTCGAGGTGCTCGACCACGGCGACGACTGGGTCGAGTTCGTGGCCCACCACCGCGACACGGCCGCCTCGGGCGTGGTCACCCGCGGGACCCTGCGCGAGCTGAGCCGCTTCGAGCGGCGGGCCGGTCGCTGGTTCTACGTCGACGGCACTTTCGGCGGCTGACGTCGGGACCAAGGACCCTGGGGGCTCGCTCCGGGCGGGCGTGACGATGGGCGACGTCCCCCTTCCACCGTCCCCTTCCACCGTGAGGTCATCGTGCAGGAGTCAGTCGAGCTGTCCGAGAGCGAGTGCGAGGCGCTGCTGCGCGCCGGCGTCGTGGGCAGGGTCGCGATCTCGACACCCGACGGCCCGCACATCGTGCCGGTCAACTACGCGGTCGTCGACAGCCGCGTCATCGTGCGCACCACGCCGTACTCCGTGCTGGGCAGCAACGCGCGCGGGGCGGTGCTCGCCTTCGAGGTCGACGGCTTCGACCACGAGCGCCAGCGCGGCTGGAGCGTCGTCGCGCGGGGACGCAGCGAGGTCGTCCACGACGCCGAGGAGCTCGAGCAGGTGCGCAAGGTCTGGGAGCCGCGGCCGTGGGCGGCCGGCACCCGCTCCCTCTACGTCGCGATCCCGTGGACCCAGGTCTCCGGACGTCGCCTGGGCGGGACCTGGGACCCGATGAGCACCCTGCCGTCACGTCGCGTGCTGTGAGCCCTGCTGTGACAATGGGGCGATGACCCAGCAGCGACGCCACCCCGAGCTCGCCGGCTCGGCGCAGGCCCTGCTCGACGCGGTGGTCGCCATCTCCTCCGACCTCGACCTGCCCAGCGTGCTGTCCCGCATCGTCGAGTCGGCCCGCGAGCTGACCGGGGCCCGTTTCGGCGCGCTGGGGGTGGTGAGCCCCGACGGCGGGCTCAGCGAGTTCATCACCTCGGGCCTCGACCCCCACGAGCGCGAGCAGATCGGCGCCCCACCCCGGGGCCGCGGGATCCTGGGCCTGCTCATCGAGCACCCGGAGCCGCTGCGGATGCCCGACCTGGGCGAGCACCCTTCGTCGTACGGCTTCCCGCCGAACCACCCGCCGATGCGGTCCTTCCTGGGGGTGCCCGTACGAATCCGTGGCACCGTCTTCGGCAACCTCTACCTGACCGAGAAGGAGGGGGCCGCGCAGTTCAGCGACGCCGACACGGTGCTCGTGGAGGCACTGGCCTCGGCAGCCGGCTTCGTCATCGACAACGCCAGGGCCTACGGGCTCAGCGAGCGACGACGCCAGTGGCTGCAGGCCGCCGCCGAGCTCAGCGATGCGCTGCAACCACCGGTGCCTCGCGAGGACGCGCTCGAGCGGATCGCCTGGTCGGCCTGCGCGATGGCCCGCGCCGACGCCGCGGCCATCGTCAGCCTCTCCCGTCCGCCGCGCGAGGCGGCCCAGAACGCGGTGGTGGCGGGCCCGGACCGGGGCCACGGGTCCGCAGGCGGCGAGGTCCGCGAGCTGGTCGCCCGGGCCCTGGAGACGCTGGCCCACGGCTCCGAGGCGGAGGAGGGCGACGTGGGGTCGAGGCGGGTCCTCGTCGTGCCGCTGCGCGCCCACCTGGCCGAGCGCACCGCGCTGGTGCTGCTCTTCGAGGGCGTCGGCCCCCTCGAGGTCGAGGAGCGCGAGCTGATGATCTCCTTCGCCGACCAGGCCGCCCTCGCCCTCGACCGGGCGCAGGCCCTCGACGAGCGGGCCGAGCTGGCCGTCATCTCCGACCGCGAGCGGATCGCCCGCGACCTGCACGACGTGGTGATCCAGCGGCTCTTCGCCACCGGCCTGCAGCTGCAGGGCGCCCAGATGCTCGCCGACCCCGATCTGGCCACGCGTCTCGACAAGGCGGTCGCCGACCTCGACCTGACCATCCGCGACATCCGCGGCTCGATCTTCGAGCTGCAGCACCGCGAGCGGTCCTCGCTGCGCTCGGAGGTCCGCACGCTGGTGCGCGAGTACGTGCCGGCTCTCGGCTTCTCGCCGGTCGTGCGCACCGCTGGCCCCCTCGACACCGGTGTGCCCGGGTCGGTGCGCGAGCAGCTGGTCCCGGTGCTGCGCGAGGCGCTCTCGAACCTGTCGCGCCACGCCCTGGCCGACCACGCCGAGGTCGACCTCACGCTGGGCGAGAGCGCGCTGGTGCTGCGCGTGGACGACGACGGGGTGGGCCTGCCCGCCCAGGTCGTCGAGAGCGGCATGCGCAACGCCCGGCGCCGCGCAGAGGCCCTCGGCGGCTCCTGCGAGATCTCGCGGCGCGAGCCCACCGGCACCTCCTTCGTGTGGAGCGTCCCGGTCGGCTGAGTGCGTCAGCGGGCGTTGCCGTCGGGGCCCAGCAGCCGGCTCGCCAGGACGGCGGCCTGGGTGCGCCGCTGGAGACCGAGCTTGGCCAGGATGGCCGAGACGTAGTTCTTGATCGTCTTCTCCGCCAGGAACATCCGCTCCCCGATCTGGCGGTTCGTCAGCCCCTCCGCGATCAGCGCCAGCAGCTCGAGCTCACGCTCGGTGAGGTCGGCGAGCTCGGGGGCGCTCGCGGGGCCGTTGCGCACCCGCTCGAGCACCCGTGCCGTCAGGGCGGGGTCGATGAGCGAGTTGCCGTCGGCCACCTGACGGACGGCACCCACGAGGTTGAGGCCGGTCACCTCCTTGAGCACGTAGCCCGAGGCGCCGGCCATGATCGCGGCGAACAGCGCCTCGTCGTCGTCGTACGACGTCAGGATCAGCGCCCGCACCGACGGGTCGACGGCCCGGACCGCTCGGCACACCTCGATGCCGGACCCGTCGGGGAGCCGGGCATCGAGGACGGCGACGTCGGGGCGCAGCGCCGGGATGCGCGCGGTGGCCTCCTCGGCCAGCCCTGACTCCCCCACCACCTCGATGCCGCCCGCCGCCTCGAGCAGGGCGCGCAGGCCCTGGCGCACGACCTCGTGGTCGTCGAGGAGGAAGACGCGGATGACGCGGTGCTCGGTCTCGGCCATGGGCGCGGGCCTCTCGGTGCGACGGCAGGAGCCCCATCATCACACCGGGCCCGCAAATGACAGCAGCCCCACCGCGGTGCGGTGGGGCTGCTGCGAAGAATTGTCCGGCGGCGTCCTACTCTCCCACAACCTCTCGGTTGCAGTACCATCGGCGCTGAAAGGCTTAACTTCCGGGTTCGGGATGGGACCGGGTGTTTCCCTTTCGCTATGGCCGCCGTAACTCTTGCGGCACACACCCCAGGTAGATGATCACTGGGTGGCGTGTGTGCCAAGCCATTATTCACATGTGATGACACGTGTGTTGTGTGTGTTGGATTCGTGGACGCGAACAGCCTTTGCAGGTTCAGCTGAGTGGTTGTGGGACAAGCCCTCGGCCTATTAGTACCGGTCGGCTAGGCATTGCTGCTGTACACCTCCGGCCTATCAACCCAGTGTTCTGCTGGGGGCCTTACCCGGTTGACCCGGTGGGAAACCTCATCTTGAAACGTGCTTCCCGCTTAGATGCATTCAGCGGTTATCACTTCCGAACGTAGCTAACCAGCCGTGCCCCTGGCGGGACAACTGGCACACCAGAGGTTCGTCCATCCCGGTCCTCTCGTACTAGGGACAGCCTTTCTCAAGTTTCCTGCGCGCGCGGCGGATAGGGACCGAACTGTCTCACGACGTTCTAAACCCAGCTCGCGTGCCGCTTTAATGGGCGAACAGCCCAACCCTTGGGACCTACTCCAGCCCCAGGATGCGACGAGCCGACATCGAGGTGCCAAACCATCCCGTCGATATGGACTCTTGGGGAAGATCAGCCTGTTATCCCCGGGGTACCTTTTATCCGTTGAGCGACGTCGCTTCCACATGCCGACGCCGGATCACTAGTTCCGACTTTCGTCCCTGCTCGACATGTCTGTCTCACAGTCAAGCTCCCTTGTGCACTTACACTCGCCACCTGATTGCCAACCAGGCTGAGGGAACCTTTGAGCGCCTCCGTTACTCTTTAGGAGGCAACCGCCCCAGTTAAACTACCCATCAGGCACTGTCCCTGATCCGGATAACGGACCTAGGTTAGACATCTAGTACGACCAGAGTGGTATTTCAACGATGACTCCACACTCACTGGCGTGAATGCTTCACAGTCTCCCACCTATCCTACACAAGCCGAACCAAACACCAATACCAAACTATAGTAAAGGTCCCGGGGTCTTTCCGTCCTGCCGCGCGTAACGAGCATCTTTACTCGTAGTGCAATTTCGCCGAGTCCACGGTTGAGACAGCGCCCAAGTCGTTACTCCATTCGTGCAGGTCGGAACTTACCCGACAAGGAATTTCGCTACCTTAGGATGGTTATAGTTACCACCGCCGTTTACTGGGGCTTAAATTCTCCGCTTCGAACATTGCTGCTCTAACAGGTCCTCTTAACCTTCCAGCACCGGGCAGGAGTCAGTCCGTATACATCGTCTTACAACTTCGCACGGACCTGTGTTTTTAGTAAACAGTCGCTTGGGCCTGGTCTCTGCGGCCCTTCCCGCTCCCACCGCAAGGGTGTTCACGTTCCGGGCCCCCCTTCTCCCGAAGTTACGGGGGCATTTTGCCGAGTTCCTTAACCGTGGTTCGCTCGATCGCCTTAGTATTCTCTACCTGATCACCTGAGTCGGTTTGGGGTACGGGCGGCGCATAGCTCGCTAGAGGTTTTTCTCGACAGCATAGGATCATCCACTTCCCCCCAACGGGGTCCCCATCACATCTCAAGCCCGACATCAAAGTCAGAGATCCGGATTTGCCTAGATCTCGCCCTACATGCTTAGCCGTACACAACCATCGGTACGGTTGGACTACCTTCCTGCGTCACCCCATCGCTTGACTACTACCAGTTCGGGTCCCACGCTACGCTCAACCGCCTCGCCCCGAAGGGTCCGGTCGGCTGAGTTTCAGATGGTTAGCATCACCGGGTTCGTCATGGGCGCTACTTTGCCGGTACGGGAATATCAACCCGTTGTCCATCGACTACGCCTGTCGGCCTCGCCTTAGGTCCCGACTTACCCAGGGCAGATTAGCTTGACCCTGGAACCCTTGATCATTCGGCGCACGTGTTTCTCACACGTGATTCGCTACTCATGCCTGCATTCTCACTCGTGTCGCATCCACACCTGGATCACTCCGGCGCTTCACTCGCGACACGACGCTCCCCTACCCATCCACACACCTGAACACCCATCAAGTGGGTGCTGGGCTTATGTGAATGCCATAGCTTCGGCGGATGACTTGAGCCCCGCTACATTGTCGGCGCGGAATCACTTGACCAGTGAGCTATTACGCACTCTTTCAAGGGTGGCTGCTTCCAAGCCAACCTCCTGGTTGTCAGTGCGACTCCACATCCTTTTCCACTTAGTCACCGCTTAGGGGCCTTAGCTGATGGTCTGGGCTGTTTCCCTCTCGACTACGGAGCTTATCCCCCGCAGTCTCACTGCTGCGCTCTCACTTACCGGCATTCGGAGTTTGGTTAACGTCAGTAACCTGGTCGGGCCCATCGGCTATCCAGTGCTCTACCTCCGGCAAGAAACACGCAACGCTGCACCTAAATGCATTTCGGGGAGAACCAGCTATCACGAAGTTTGATTGGCCTTTCACCCCTATCCACAGGTCATCCCCTCAGTTTTCAACCTAAGTGGGTTCGGTCCTCCACGCGGTCTTACCCGCGCTTCAACCTGCCCATGGATAGATCACTTCGCTTCGGGTCTTGATCGTGCTACTCAGACGCCCTATTCGGACTCGCTTTCGCTACGGCTTCCCCACACGGGTTAACCTCGCAACACAACGCAAACTCGCAGGCTCATTCTTCAAAAGGCACGCCGTCACCCCATCACCACAAGGATGAGTAAGGCTCCGACGGATTGTAGGCACACGGTTTCAGGTACTATTTCACTCCCCGCCAGGGGTACTTTTCACCTTTCCCTCACGGTACTTGTCCGCTATCGGTCATCAAGGAGTATTTAGGCTTAACGGGTGGTCCCGCCAGATTCACACGGAATTTCAGGGGTTCCGTGTTACTTGGGATGTCGCATCACAGTCGACTGCTTACACTTACGGGGCTATCACCCTCTACGGCGCCACTTTCCAGCGGACTTCAACTTCACAGACGATTTCTTACTGTGTGGTAGGCCGGCAGACCCACCCATGCGATCCCACAACCCCACATACACAACCCCTGCCGGGTATCACATGTACGTGGTTTGGCCTCATCCGATTTCGCTCGCCACTACTCTCGGAATCACTATTGTTTTCTCTTCCTGTGGGTACTGAGATGTTTCACTTCCCCACGTTCCCTCCACACACCCTATATATTCAGGCGCGGGTAACTGGACATGACTCCAGCTGGGTTTCCCCATTCGGACACCCCCGGATCACAGCTTGGTTGCCAACTCCCCAGGGCTTATCGCAGGCTCCTACGTCCTTCATCGGCTCTTGATGCCAAGGCATCCACCATGTGCCCTTCATAGCTTGTCTCACAAACACTCAACAAAAACTACAAAGACTAGATTAATTACACATCTAGAAAGACACGACCAACCACACCCACCCCACACAAGAGGCAGGCACATTGATCGCGTCAGATGCTCGCGTCCACTATCCAATTCACAAACAACCAGCCCACCAAGCCCCCAACCCCACCATCCGGTGGACCTGGGATACCAGGAGGCAACGAGCAACCAGTCACCTGATCCCTCAAAGCTCAACAGTGTGCCAACCCCGACCCGACCAGCAGAGATCTCCAGGTTCCACACCCCCACACACGCTCAGCAGAGCGTGCATACGGGTAGTACTGAGAAGACCCCGCCCACCAGGAACGGAGACATCATCGACGATTCCACTAGTGAACACCACCATGCGTACCAGAACAGTCGTCTGGTATCGGGGCGTGTGCTCCTTAGAAAGGAGGTGATCCAGCCGCACCTTCCGGTACGGCTACCTTGTTACGACTTCGTCCCAATCGCCAGCCCCACCTTCGACGGCTCCCTCCCACAAGGGGTTAGGCCACCGGCTTCGGGTGTTGCCGACTTTCGTGACGTGACGGGCGGTGTGTACAAGGCCCGGGAACGTATTCACCGCAGCGTTGCTGATCTGCGATTACTAGCGACTCCGACTTCATGGGGTCGAGTTGCAGACCCCAATCCGAACTGAGACCGGCTTTTTGGGATTCGCTCCCCCTCACGGGATCGCAGCCCTTTGTACCGGCCATTGTAGCATGCGTGAAGCCCTGGACATAAGGGGCATGATGACTTGACGTCATCCCCACCTTCCTCCGAGTTGACCCCGGCAGTCTCCTATGAGTCCCCACCATCCCGAAGGACGTGCTGGCAACATAGGACGAGGGTTGCGCTCGTTGCGGGACTTAACCCAACATCTCACGACACGAGCTGACGACAGCCATGCACCACCTGTACACCGACTAAAAGGGGCCGTATCTCTACAGCTTTCCGGTGTATGTCAAACCCAGGTAAGGTTCTTCGCGTTGCATCGAATTAATCCGCATGCTCCGCCGCTTGTGCGGGCCCCCGTCAATTCCTTTGAGTTTTAGCCTTGCGGCCGTACTCCCCAGGCGGGGCGCTTAATGCGTTAGCTGCGGCACGGAATCCGTGGAATGGACCCCACACCTAGCGCCCAACGTTTACGGTGTGGACTACCAGGGTATCTAATCCTGTTCGCTCCCCACACTTTCGCTCCTCAGCGTCAGGTCATTCCCAGAGAACCGCCTTCGCCACCGGTGTTCCTCCTGATATCTGCGCATTTCACCGCTACACCAGGAATTCCGTTCTCCCCTGAATACCTCTAGTCTGCCCGTATCGAAAGCAAGCACCGAGTTAAGCCCGGTGTTTTCACTCCCGACGCGACAAACCGCCTACGAGCCCTTTACGCCCAATAATTCCGGACAACGCTCGCACCCTACGTATTACCGCGGCTGCTGGCACGTAGTTGGCCGGTGCTTCTTCTGTAGGTACCGTCACTTGCGCTTCGTCCCTACTGAAAGAGGTTTACAACCGAAGGCCGTCATCCCTCACGCGGCGTTGCTGGATCAGGCTTCCGCCCATTGTCCAATATTCCCCACTGCTGCCTCCCGTAGGAGTCTGGGCCGTGTCTCAGTCCCA
This sequence comes from Nocardioides marinisabuli, assembly GCF_013466785.1. Taxonomy (NCBI): domain Bacteria; kingdom Bacillati; phylum Actinomycetota; class Actinomycetes; order Propionibacteriales; family Nocardioidaceae; genus Nocardioides; species Nocardioides marinisabuli. Next base: position 2,430,783 of record NZ_CP059163.1, on the reverse strand, counting down.
GTGTGGCCGGTCACCCTCTCAGGCCGGCTACCCGTCGAAGCCTTGGTAGGCCATTACCCCACCAACAAGCTGATAGCCGCGAGCACATCCCCCACCGAAAAAACTTTCCACCACCATCTCATGCGAGAAGCGGTCATATCCGGTATTAGACCCCGTTTCCGAGGCTTATCCGAAGTGAGGGGCAGATTACTCACGTGTTACTCACCCGTTCGCCGCTCGTGTACCCCGAAGGGCCTTACCGCTCGACTTGCATGTGTTAAGCACGCCGCCAGCGTTCGTCCTGAGCCAGGATCAAACTCTCCGTTGAAAAACAACACCACACCCACCCAAAAGAGCAGGATGCGGAAAAAGAGATGCCTGACAAGAGAACAAAACTGACAATTGTCAGAATTATCGTCTTACCAAAGAAACCATCAACCACAAACATCCAAAGACATCCATGATCGACGGGGCATAACAAACTAATTCGTCGACTATGACACACTGTTGAGTTCTCAAGAATCAGACGCACACCGTCCCAGCACCTCTCGGCACCAGCGGCGGGGCAACCTGCAGAAACTTACCCGTCCGGGTGTACCGCGTCAACTCCGGGGAGCTGCGCGACACTCGGCTGGCGAGCATCCGCCCCCAGGCACACCGACAGACCTGCCAGCGAGTCCTGCTGCTGGAGGTGCGAGGCGGTGACCTCGGGTCCTGCTGTCTCCCCCTCACCGGGCCTTTCGGCCGGCTGCCGGGGCAACGAGAAGAACATTAGGTCGGCTGTCCCGGAAGCGTCAATTCGGGGCGTCGCCACCCCCTCGAGGGCCCGTCCCGCGGGCCTTTCCGGGGGTCGGTGGGCAGGATGGCGCGGTGCTCCCCTCCCCCGTCGTGCGCCTGCGCGAGCCCCGCGACCTGCCCGCCCTGGTGTCGTCGCTGGCCGGGCAGCAGCCGACCTCGTCGTACCCGATGCGGTGGCCGCTGCCGTTCCCCGTCGAGCAGTTCGTCGTGCGCGAGGGCCAGGAGCGCGCGTGGGTCGCCGAGGTCGGGGGCCGCGTCGTGGGGCACGTGGCGGTCGGGCGCCCGCGCGGAGACGTCGAGCAGGCCTTCCTCGACGCGCTGGCCGTGCCCGACACGTCGGGGCTGGGCATCGTCGAGGTCCTCTTCACCGAGCTCGCTGCACGAGGCACCGGTGTCGGTGGGCTCCTGCTCGACACCGCGGTCGCGTGGCTGCGCGCGCAGGGCCGCACCCCGGTGCTCGACGTCGTGACCGACCACGGCACCGCCGTCGAGGTCTACGCCCACCGCGGGTGGCAGCAGGTCGGTCGCATCCGGCCGCCGTGGCTGCCCGGGTCGCGCGCCGACCTGCTGCTGATGGTGCTGCCGCCCGGTCGCTAGCGCGCCAGGACCACGGCGCTGCCGTGGCCGAAGAGGCCCTGGTTGGCGGTGACGCCGACCCGCGCCCCCTCGACCTGGCGCCCCTCGGCGCGACCGCGCAGCTGCCAGGTCAGCTCGCAGACCTGCGCCAGCGCCTGGGCGGGCACCGCCTCACCGAAGCAGGCCAGCCCGCCCGACGGGTTGACCGGGATGCGGCCGCCGATCGTCGTCTCCCCCGCCCGCAGCAGCTCCTCGGCCCGGCCGCGCCCGCAGAGCCCCAGGTCCTCGATCCAGTCGAGCTCGAGGGCGGTCGACAGGTCGTAGACCTCCGCGACGTCGACGTCGTCGGGGCCGATGCCGGCCTCCTCGTAGGCAGCCGCCGCCAGCGACTCCTTGAAGGTGCGCGCCGGCTCGACGCCCCCGCTGGCGTCGGTGGAGAGCATCGGCATGTCGAGCACCGTCTGCGGGAAGGTCGGCGTGACCGTGGAGACGGCCACCATCCGCACCGCCCCGTCGGCCAGGCCGTGGCGCCGCGCGTAGTCGTCGGAGACCAGCACGACCGCGGCGGCCCCGTCGGAGGTGGCGCAGATGTCGAGCAGGTGCAGCGGGTCGCTCACCACGGCGCTGGCCAGCACGTCGGCCACGCCGACCTCCTTGCGGTAGCGCGCGTAGGGGTTGGCCAGGCCGTGCCGCGAGTTCTTCACCTTCACCCGGGCGAAGTCCTCGGTCGTCGCGCCGTAGAGGTCCATGCGGCGGCGGGCGTACATCGCGAAGTACGCCGGGTTGGTCATGCCGAGCAGCCGGAAGCGCAGCCAGTCGGGGTCGTCCCAGCGCTCGCCGGCGTTGGGGGCCAGGAAGCCCTTGGGCGTGGTGTCGGCCCCCACCACCAGGGCCACCTCGCACAGCCCGGCGAGGATCCGCGCCCGTGCGGTGTCGAGCGCCTGCGCGCCGGTGGCGCAGGCGGCGTACGACGTCGCGATGCGCGCGCCGTTCCAGCCCAGCGCCTGCGCGAAGGTCGAGCCGGCGACGTAGCCGGCGTAGCCGTTGCGCACCGTCTCCCCACCCACGACCAGGTCGACGTCGGTCCACGGGACCCCCGCGTCGGTGAGCGCCTCGCGCGCGGCGTGCACGCCGTACTGCACGAAGCTGCGGCCCCACTTGCCCCACGGGTGCATCCCCACCCCGGCCACCGCGACGCCGCGCTGCTGCCCGGCGCTCACTGGTCGGCCTCCTCGCCCAGCTCGGTGACGTGGCCCGAGCCCAGCGGCAGCCACTTCCACATCAGGGCGTCGCCCACGGCCTCGGGCTCGACCACGAGCTCGGCCTCGGCGCCCACGCTCAGGTCGGCGACGCCGTAGCCGCGCGCGACCTGGCCCAGCACCACGATCCCCTCGGGCAGCTCGACCGCCGCGAGCGCGAACGGCTCGAACGGCTCGGCGGCGGCGTACGGCGCCGGCGGCTGGTACTGCGCGTCGGTGTAGGACCACACCCGGCCGCGGCGCGAGAGCGGCACCCGCTCGAACTCCTCGCCGTCGCAGGCCGGGTGCCGGCAGAAGCCGGCCGCCGACATCGTCGGCGGGAAGTAGACGGTGGCGCACGACGTGCACCGCTCGCCGGTGAGCGAGGGGTCGGGGCCGGTGGTGAACCATCCCTCGATGGCAGGTGCGGACATGCGCCCTCCAGAACTAGAACGTGTTCTCACTCTAGGGGGCGACGGGGTCCGCGGCCAGCACCGGTCCCGCTACTCGGTGACGAAGCCCTCCGACTCCAGCCAGTCGAAGGCCACGTCGGCGGGCTCGCGGCCGTCGACGTCGATCTCGGCGTTGAGCTCGAGCAGCACCTCGTTGGTGAGCTCCTCGCTGACCGGCGCGATCAGGTCGGCGATCTCCTCGTGCTCCTCCAGCGTCTCCTCGCGCACCACGAACGAGACGTTGTAGTTGGGGAAGAACTCCGCGGTGTCCTCGAGCACGGTCAGGTCGAGGGCCACGATCCGCCCGTCGGTGGTGAAGACCTCGCCGAAGGTGCAGTTGCCGTTGTCGGTCGCCGCGTAGATGGCGCCGGTCTGGTAGCTCTGGATGTTGTCCTCGGGCACGCCCTGGGGCGTGCCGAGCGGCGCGTCGTAGGCCTTGAGCATGCCGGTGAGACCGTCGGCGCGGTTGCGGAACTCGCTCTCGACGCAGAAGGTGCGCTCGGCGACCGGCACCTTGGTGATGTCGGCCAGCGTCGTCAGCCCGTACTCCTGCTGCACCGACTCGGTGACCGCGAAGGAGTAGGTGTTGTTCATCGGCGCCGGGGGCAGCCAGACCAGGTCGTTCTGCTCGAGGTCGGCCTCGCGCACGGCCTCGTACTGCTCCTGCTCACCCTTGACCGGCTTGTCGTTGCCGAGGTAGTTGATCCACCCCGTGCCGGTGTACTCCCACATCGCGTCGATGGCGCCGTCGAGGTGGGCCGCGCGCGAGGAGGAGCTGCCGGGGATGTTGGTCAGGTCGGTGACCTCGGCGCCGGCCGACTTCAGCAGGATGATCGCCATCTTGCCCAGCAGGATGTTCTCGCTGAAGTTCTTGGAGCCGATGGTCAGCTCGGCGCCCTCGAGCCCCTCGACGTCGACCTCGGCCAGCGGGCCGGCGAGCTCGCCGGAGGGCACGAAGCCACCGGCGGTGCCGAGGCCGCAGGCCCCCAGGCCGGCCGCGAGGGTGAGCGTGAGGCCCGCCGTGAGGAGGCGGGCCGGGGTGGAGGTGGTGCGGGGCGGTCTCACTCAGAGTCCCTTCGGTCGCGTCGCGAGCTCGAGCAGACGGCCGAGCCACTCCACCAGCAGCGCCAGCAGGGCGATCAGGACGGCTCCGGCGATCATCAGCGAGAAGCGGTAGTTGGAGATGCCGGCGTCGACGATCGCGCCGAGCCCACCGGCGTTGATGAAGGTCGCGAGCGCGGCGGTGCCGACCAGCAGCACCAGCGCGGTGCGGACCCCGGCCATGATCACGGGCACGGCCAGCGGCAGCTCGACCCGCACCAGCACCGCCGCCGAGGACATCCCGAGCCCGCGGCCCGCCTCGACCAGGGTGGGGTCGACGCCCTGCAGGCCGGTGATGGTGTTGCGCAGCACCGGCAGCACGCCGTACAGGGTCAGCGCGAGCACCGCGGTCCAGAAGCCGAAGCCGACCCAGATCGCGAGCAGCACGATCAGGCCGATCGAGGGCGCGGCCTGGCCGGCGTTGGCGAAGCCCACGACCAGCGGCGCGGCCCGGCGCAGCGGGCCGCGGGTCAGCGCGACGCCCAGGGGCACCGCGACCAGCACGACGGCGACCGCCGAGACGGCCGTGACCTGGACGTGCTCGACGATCAGGCTCCAGATCGTCGACCACTGCAGCTGGTTGAGCTCGGTGGAGTCGAGGTCGGCGGTCTGGCGCCACCACACGAAGCCGGCGAAGACCAGCGCCACCAGCACCGGGGGGACCACCAGCATCGACCAGGTCTCGCGGTCGAGCCGACGCCCCGTGCCCTGCGGCTCGGGGGCCTTGTCCATCTGGTCGGCCAGGGACGGCTCGGCGTCCCCGGCCCGCGAGGTCGGCTCGGTGGTGCTCACTGCTCGGCGCTCCCGGCCTGCTCCTCGAGCATCCGCATGTGCTCGGTGACGGAGGCGAAGTCGACGACGCCGAGGTACTGGTCGCGCGCTCCGGTGACCACGGCCGCGCCGTGCCGGTTGGTCAGCATCGTGTCGAGCGCGTCGTTGAGGGTGGCGGCCTCGTCGAGGTCGATGAGGTCCTCGGTGGGCTCGACGATCGTGTCGCCGCGCAGCTGGCGCAGCCACGGCCAGCCCAGCGGCCGCCCGCGCTCGTCGAGGACGACCACGGCGCGGTCGCCGTTGGCCTCCGCGCGGGCCTTGACCTCCGCGGTGCTCTCACCGACCTTGGCGGTGGTCGGCGTGCGCAGGTCGAGAGCCCTGACCCGGGTCAGGGAGAGCTGCTTGAGCGTCGAGCCGGAGCCGACGAAGTCGCTGACGAAGTCGTCGGCCGGCGCCGCGAGCACGTTCTCGGGGGTGTCGTACTGGGCGACGTGCGCGCCCTCGCGCAGGATCACGATCTTGTCGCCGAGCTTGATGGCCTCGTCGATGTCGTGGGTGACGATCACGATCGTCTTGCGCAGCTCGCGCTGGATGCTGAGCAGCTCGTCCTGCAGCCGCTGGCGGGTGATCGGGTCGACGGCACCGAAGGGCTCGTCCATCAGGATCACCGGCGGGTCGGCGGCGAGGCCGCGGGCCACGCCGACGCGCTGCTGCTGGCCACCGGAGAGCTCGCGGGGGTACCGGTCGCGGTACTTCGCCGGGTCGAGGCCCACGAGGTCGAGCAGCTCGTCGACGCGTGCGGTGACCTTGGCGTCGTCCCAGCCGAGCAGCTTGGGCACGATCGCGATGTTGGTGGCCACGCTCATGTGCGGGAAGAGGCTGCCGCCCTGGATGACGTAGCCGACGTGGCGGCGCAGGTCGGTGGCGCTGCGCTCGCGGACGTCCTGGCCGTTGATGCGGATCGAGCCCGACGTGGGCTCGATGAGCCGGTTGATCATCTTCAGGCTGGTCGTCTTGCCGCAGCCCGAGGGGCCGACGAACATCACGATCTCGCCGGCCGGGATGGTCAGGGAGAGGCTGTCGACGGCCGCGTGCTGCTGGCCGGGGTAGCGCTTGACGACGTCCTCGAGGACGATCTCGGCGCCGCTGACCTCTGGTGTGCCGGGCCCGGTGGTCTCCTGCGTGGCGGTCATGCGCGAATTCCCTTCGAGATGGTCAGGCGCCCCACGAGCTGGAGCAGCAGGTCGGCGACGAGCGCCACGACGACGACGCCGACGGTGCCGACGACGGCGTAGTTGACGGCGTTGGCACCGCCGATCTGGGCGAGGCCGGTGAAGATGTAGGTGCCCAGGCCCGGGCCCTGGACGAGCGCGGCGATGGCAGCGACGCCCATCGACATCTGCATGGAGACCCGGACCCCGGCGAGGATCACCGGCCAGGCCAGCGGCAGGCGCACCCGCCACAGCGAGGTCAGCTCGCTCATCCCCATGCCCCGCGACGACTCCAGCAGCGTCTCGTCGACACCCTGGAGCCCGACGACCGCGTTGCGCAGCACGGGCAGCACGGCGTAGAAGCACACGGCGGCGAACGCCGTGTAGGCGCCGAAGCCCAGGACCGGCAGCAGGATGCCCACCAGGGCGAAGGACGGGATGGTCAGGCCGATCGCGCTGATCGCGTTGGCCAGGCCCGCGAGCTGCGGCACCCGGATGATCACCACGGCCAGCACGACCGCGATCAGGGTCGCCAGCAGCACCGCCTGCAGCACCAGGTTCCCGTGCTGCAGGGTGTTGTAGACGATCTGTTCACGTCGGTCGAGGAAGAAGTCCCACACACCCCCACCCAAGCACACCTGTGCACCGCAGGGGTGGGGGCCGCAGCCGCCCGGGGGTCAGGCGCGGGCCAGGAAGGCCAGCAGGTCCTGTCGCGTCAGCACCCCGACGGGCTTGCCGTCCTCGTGCACCAGCACCGCGTCGGCGCTCTCCATCAGCCGCACCGCGTCGGTGGCCTCCTCGGCCGCGCCGATGGTCGGCAGCGGCGCCGACATGTGGTCCTCGACCCGGTCGGTCAGGTGCGCGTGGCCGGCGAACAGGGCGTCGAGCAGGGCGCGGTCGGAGACCGATCCGGCGACCTCGGCGGCCACGATCGGCGGCTCGGCGCGGACGACCGGCATCTGCGAGACGCCGTACTCCTGCAGGATCGCGACGGCCTCGGCGATGGTCTCGTTGGGGTGCGTGTGCACCAGGTCGGGCAGCCGGCCGGACTTGCCGCGCAGCACCTCCCCCACGGTCCGCGAGGCGTCGCCGCCCTCGGAGGTCGCGAAGCCGTACTGCGCCAGCCAGTCGTCGTTGAAGATCTTGGTCAGGTAGCCGCGCCCCGAGTCGGGCAGCAGCACCACGACGACCGCGTCGGTGCGTCCCTCGGCGGCCAGCTCGTGGGCCAGCTGGCGCGCGGCCACCACGGCCATGCCGCAGGAGCCGCCGACCAGCAGCGCCTCCTCGCGGGCCAGGCGGCGCGTCATCGCGAACGAGTCGGCGTCGGAGACCTCGATGACCCGGTCGGCGACCGAGCGGTCGTAGGTCTCGGGCCAGAAGTCCTCGCCGACGCCCTCGACGAGGTAGGGGCGTCCGTCGCCGCCGGAGTAGACCGAGCCGGCGGGGTCGGCGCCGACGACCTGCACGTCGGGGTTGCGCTCCTTGAGGTAGCGCCCCACGCCCGAGATCGTGCCGCCGGTGCCCATGCCGGTCACGAAGTGCGTGATCCGGCCCTCGGTCTGCTCCCAGATCTCGGGGCCGGTGGTCTCGTAGTGGCTGCGCGGGTTGTGCGGGTTGGCGTACTGGTTGGGCTTCCAGGCGCCGGGCTGCGAGGCGAGCCGGTCGGAGACGTTGTAGTAGGAGTCGGGGTGCTCGGGGGCCACGGCGGTCGGGCAGACCACGACCTCGGCGCCGTACGCGCGCAGCACGTTGCGCTTGTCCTCGCTGACCTTGTCGGGGCACACGAAGACGCAGCGGTAGCCCTTCTCCTGGGCCACCATCGCCAGGCCCACGCCGGTGTTGCCGGAGGTCGGCTCGACGATCGTGCCGCCGGGCTGCAGCTCGCCGGAGGCCTCCGCGGCCTCGATCATCCGGGTGGCGATGCGGTCCTTCACCGAGCCGCCGGGGTTGAGGTACTCGACCTTCGCCAGCACCAGGGGCCCCTCCGCCAGCCCGTCGAGGGTGCGCCGCAGGCGCACGAGCGGGGTATGGCCGATCAGGTCAAGGACGGAGTCGACGTACTGCATGTCCACAATCTAGGACGCGGCCGCGGGCCGGGACCAAACGTGACGACCTGCACTGCCCCCGCGGGTGACGTCGGGGTGGTCCACCGCGCTGCGTGCCGGTCACTACACTCCCCGGTGTGGGGAAGGCAGCAGCAGCACGCAAGCTCGCGTCCGCCGCGGCCTACGGCGGCGGCGGTCTCTCCGTGCTCGGCGCCGGCCTCTACGGCGTCCTGACGGCCGAGGCCAAGCTCGCCCGCAAGACCATCGGGCCGATCCTCGAGGAGCCGCCCCCCGACCCGACCGGCTGGTACGGCCGCGGCCGACCGGGCCCGGCGATCAAGGTCGCCCTGCTCGGTGACTCCAGCGCCGCCGGCTACGGCGTCGACCGCGTCGAGCAGACCCCCGGGGCGCTGCTGGCCAGCGGTGTCGCCGAGCACGCCGACCGGCGCGTCTACCTGCGCGACTTCGCGGTCGTCGGCGCCAAGACCTCCGACCTCGACGAGCAGATCGACCGCGCGCTGCCGATCGAGCCCGACGTGGCGCTGATCCTGATCGGCGCCAACGACGTCACCCACATCGTCCCGCCCGCGACCTCGATCCGGCACCTGCAGGAGGGCGTGCGCCGCCTGCACGAGGCCGGCGTCGCCGTGGTCGTCGGCACCTGCCCCGACCTGGGCACCCTCAAGCCGATCGCGCCGCCGCTGAAGCAGGTGGCCCGCTCGTGGTCGCGCCGCCTCGCGGCCGGCCAGACCATCGCGGTCATCGAGGAGGGCGGGCGCACCGTCTCGATCGGCTCGGTGCTCGGCCCCGAGTTCGCCGCCGCGCCCGCGCTGCTCTTCGGGCCCGACCAGTTCCACCCCTCCGCCCACGGCTACCGCACGCTGGTCACGGTGCTGCTGCCCAGCGTGCTCGCCGCGCTCGGTGTCATCGAGGCCGACGAGGAGTCGCTGCAGGCGCTGCGCGGCGAGGGCGTGCTGCCGATCACCGACGCCGCCATCCAGGCCGTCAAGAACCCCGGCACCGAGCTCGACGGCACCGAGGTCGGCGGCGACCGGCGCGGGGTGCGCGGGCTGTGGGTGGAGCTGCGGCACCGCCGCCGCCACCCCGAGACCACCGGCGAGACCCCCGACGAGCACGACGAGACCGACGCGCCCGACGTGCCCGTCGACGCCTGAGCCGCTCGACGTACGACGAAGGCCCCCGGAGCGGTGCTCCGGGGGCCCTCTCGTGCTGCGGGGTGGTGCGGGTCGATCAGTCCTGCTGCAGGATCGCGAGGATGCGCAGCAGGTTGGTGTAGATCCAGACCAGGCTGACGGTCAGCGCGAACGCCGCACGCCAGGACTCCTGCTCGGGGATGCGGTTGGCCACGCCCTGCTCGACGAAGTCGAAGTCGAGGATCAGCATGAAGATGCCGAGCACCAGGCCACCGACCGCGAAGAGCAGGCCCAGGGCACCGAAGCCCAGGAAGCCCATGGCGCTGCCGAACATGCCGAGCACGACCTCGAGGAGGCCCAGGGCCACCATGCCGAACATGGCCGCGACCACGAAGGTGCGGAACTTGTCGCCGACCTTGATGTTGAAGAACTTGTAGGCGGCCAGGGTGCCGGCGAACGCGGCGAAGGTGCCGATGACCGCCTGCATCACGATCGAGCCCGAGCCCTGCGGCACGAAGGTCTGCTCGATGAACTTCGAGAACGCACCCATCGCCACGCCCTCGAGGGCGGCGAAGGCGAGCACCAGGCCGGGGCTGATGACCTTCTTGAAGGAGTTGACCATCGACAGGGCGAAGGCGCCCAGGCTGCCGATCATCAGCGCGGCGTAGAGCGCGCCGCCGGCCTGGGTGTTGTCACGCAGGTCGGGGGTGAGGATCCAGGTCGCGAAGGCCGTGACCAGGACGACACCCAGGGTGATCGAGGTCTTCTGGACCACCGAGTCGATGGTCATCGGGGCGGCGGGCGCCTGCGGGGCGCCGTAGCCGGTGTCACCGGGGGTGCCGGTGCCCCAGGTCGAGGGGTCGGAGCCGTAGCCCCCGGCGTACGTCTGGTTGCCGTAGGTGTTCGCGCCGGAGCGGTTGAACTCCTCCGAGCGCGAGAACACCGGGTTGTTGCTCTTCATTGGTCTCTCCTTGGAGGCCGGGTGGTGGCCGCGTCGACGGCCGCTGTGGTGGATCCACTGTAGTGGCTCTGCCTGGTCCAACGCCGCGCCGGGCGCGGACGTTCCCGGATCGTGACGCCGAGGCTGTGAAGTCGCTGAGAACCGCGAGCCGGCGCTACTTCCTCGCCGACCCGGCGCGAGTTCCGGGAACTGGCGCCGGCTCGGCGGGGAACTGGCGCCGGCTCGCGGTGGATCAGCGGCGTACGGCGTGCACGACGGTGTCGGTGACCGTGACCGGCTGCCCCTCGAGGTCCTGGGTGCGGGTCGGGGTGGCGGCCGTGCGCAGCTCCCAGTCGCGCTCGTCGAGCAGCGCGGTGACGCGCTCGGGGCCGAAGAGCAGGTCGTCGCCCTGCGGGCGGCGCACGCCGGTGTGCTGGTCGTCGGGGTGGTGGCCCACCACCAGCAGCGAGCCGCCGGGGGCGACGGCCGCGGCCAGGGCGGCGTACAGGCCGTCGAAGACGGGGCGCGGCACGTGCAGGAAGAAGACCGACACCAGGTCGTAGGGGCCGCCGGGCACCGGCTCCTCGAGCAGGTCGGCCCGGCGCCAGTCGACGTCGAGGCCCTCCTCACCGGCGCGGCGGGCGGCCCGGTCGAGCGCCACCTGCGACAGGTCGACGCCGGTGACCCGCCAGCCGCGGCCGGCCAGCCACAGCGCGTCACCGCCCTCGCCGCAGCCGACGTCGAGCGCGGCGCCCGGCGCCAGGTCGCAGGCCTGCTCCACCAGGCGGGGGTTGACCCGCCCGCTCCACACCGGTCCCTTCTCGGCGTAGCGCTCGTCCCAGGCGCGTGCGCTCCAGGACCTCTCCCCACCCTGCTCGCTCATGGACCCATGATGGCGCCCCCGGGAGGGGGGAGGGTGACGGCAGGGCCGGGGACATGCATCACGGTCGCAGCGGATCCGCGGTCGGCCCTGCCGGGGGTAGGAGTGCCGACCACGGATGGGGGGCATGAGTGGTCGGCGCTCGGTTCCCTCCCCACCCCGAGGATACCCCCCACCGCATGTGCCCCCGCTGGGACTCGAACCCAGACTGAGCCGCTTTTAAGGCGGTTTCCTCTGCCGATTGGGATACGGGGGCGTGAGCCGTCGGGCTCAGAGGTAAGTCTTGCGCGCGTAGATCGCGTGGGCGCCGGCGGCCCGGTCGACGAACAGCAGACCCTGGCAGTGGTCGATCTCGTGCTGCAGCGCGCGGGCCTCGAAGGCGCTGGTCTCGACCTCGACCTCCTCGCCGGTGCCGGGCAGCTGGCCGCGCACGGTCAGCCGCGAGGCGCGCTTCACGTCGCCGGTGAGGTCGGGGACGCTCATGCAGCCCTCGCGGGCCTTCTCGTTGCGGCTCGAGGCGACGACCTCGGCGTTGCACAGCACGAAGGTGCCGTGGTGGCCGCGGGTCTTGGGGTGCTCGGAGACGTCGACGCAGAACATCTGCGCGCTCACCCCGACCTGCGGGGCCGCCAGGCCGACGCAGCCGGGGCTGACCCGCATGGTCGCGACGAGGTCGGCGGCCAGCTGCACGCTCTCGGGGCTGCACGGGTCGACCCGCTCCCCCACCGTCGAGAGCACGTCCGCCGGGGCCCGTACGACGTCGAGCACGCGCCCCTCGACGCCCAGGTCGTCCTCGCTCCAGGCCGCGACCGGGTGCTCGCTCACAGCTCGTCGGCCTCGGCCGCGCGGAGCGTGGCCCGCACCCCGAGCCCGGCGGCGGCCTCGCCGATCGCCTGCTCGAGGGCCTCGGCGTCGGCGTCGGCGGGCAGGTCGATCTCGGCGACCAGCAGGTAGAGGTCACCGGCCAGGCGCGTGGTCAGGTCGGTGATGTTGCCGCCGACCATCGCGACCCGGCCGACCACGGCCGAGACGATGCCGGCGCGGTCGCCGCCGTGGACGGTCAGCAACCAGCTGGTGCCGCCCCCAGCGGCACCGGCCTCGCCGGGCTCGGCGTGGGCGTCGTCGACGTCGCGCACGGTCACGGTGAGCTGCCCGTCGGCGGACAGCGGGGCGAGCGCCAGCTCGACCTCGGTACCGGTGGCGGGCCCGGAGCACACCAGGGTCATCGCGAAGTGGCCGCGCAGCAGCGTCATCGTGGAGTCCTCGATGTTGAGGCCCAATTCGGCCAGGCGACCGGTGGTCTCGGCGATGATGCCGGGCCGGTCGTGGCCCAGGACGGTGATGGCGTGCAGGCTGGTCGGTGCGGTGGGTTCGGTGCTCACCCGGTCATTCTCGCAAGGACCGCGGCGCGACCCAGCACCTCGTCCGTCATCTGCTCGGTGAGCCGGCCCGTGACGGTGTTGTGCGGGCTCGGGTGGTAGCAGCCGAGCAGGGGCAGGTCGCGCCCGTCGAGGGGCAGGCGCACCTCCACCCCGTGGCCGAACCTCGGTCGCGGACGCGGCACCTCCGCGCCCACCCGGCCCAGCGCCGTCAGCGCGGCCGCCCACCCGAACGCCCCCAGCGCCACCACCACCTCGACACCCGGCAGGAGCAGCGCCAGCTCCTCGTCGAGCCACGGTGCGCAGGTGTCGCGCTCGGTGGGGGTGGGCTTGTTGTCGGGCGGGGCGCAGCGCACCGCCGAGACCAGGCGGGTGCCGTGCAGCGCCTGCCCGTCACCGGCGTGGGTGCTGGTCGGCAGCGCCGCCAGGCCGACCCGGTGCAGGGCCGCGAAGAGCCAGTCGCCGGAGCGGTCACCGGTGAAGATCCGCCCCGTCCGGTTGGCTCCGTGGGCCGCCGGGGCGAGCCCCACCACCAGGATCCGCGGGTCGGGGGCGCCCCAGCCCGGCACCGGCCGCCCCCAGTACTCCTCGTCGGCGTACGCCGCGCGCTTCTCGCGGGCCACCCGCTCGCGCCACTCGACCAGCCGCGGGCAGGCCCGGCACCCGACCAGCCGGTCCTCGAGCAGGGCGAAAGCCGGGCGGGGCTGTTCAGTCGCCACCGCGGCCTCCGGCCAGGGCCGAGCGCACCAGGGCCGCCGACAGGCGGGCGACCTCGGCGGGGTCGCCGCCGACCGTGCCGGCCAGGTCGGCGGGGTCGGTGGGCAGCCCCAGCTCCTCCGCGCGGGCCAGCCCGCGCTCGTCGAAGAACGGGGCGACCTCGGGCCAGACCGCCTGCACCTCCCGGCAGAAGATCCCCGCACCGGTCGGCCCGATCCGAGGGAGCTCCTGCAGCGCCGCCAGCAGCGACTCCCGGTCGCCGTCGGCGTCGCGGCGCAGCCGGCGCAGGTCGCCGCCGTGCCGCTCGAGCAGCAGGGCGGCCGACTCCTCCAGCGTGGTGGCGGTCCGCTCGTCGTAGCGCCGGTAGCCCCCGCGACCCAGCGCGTCGACCCGCTGCTGCCAGGTGGCCCCGCGCATCCGCTCCGGGGTGCGCCACCCGGCACCGAAGAGCTCGCGGGCGGTGGCGGCCGCCACGTCGGCCGAGATCGGCGCCGAGGACAGCGTGGCGAGCACCAGCAGGCAGTAGAGCGGCGACGGCTCGTCGCGCAGCGTGATCCCGGCCTGGTCGGCGTAGGTGCGCCCGTGCTCGTCGAGCAGCGCGGCGACGTCGCGCCTCATGACGACGAGCGCCCCCCGGTGCCGGGCAGGCGCGGCAGGCGCGGCAGCGCCCGGGTCGCGGGCCCCTCGAGGACCTCGCCGTCGGCGGAGAAGCGCGAGCCGTGCAGCGGGCAGTCGTAGGTCTGCTCGTGGTCGTTCCAGCGCAGGGTGCCGCCCAGGTGGGTGCACACCGGCAGCGCGGCGCACCCGCCGCTGCGGGCGGCCTCCACCGGCGGCGGCCGGCGTACGCCGCGGGCGAGCGAGCCGGCCTGGCCCAGCGCCACCCCCGCCTGCACGCCCAGGAACGCCGGCACGTCGCGCAGCCGCGGGGCGCGCGTGTAGAGCCGCTCGCTCCAGGGCGCCTCGGCCCCGCTCTGCGCCCCGGCCAGCGCGATGCCCGCGGCGACGCCGCTGGTCAGGCCCCACTTGCGGTAGCCGGTGGCCACGCTGACCGACGAGCTCGGCCCGCCCAGCCCGCCGACGAGCGGCAGCCCGTCGAGCGACATGTAGTCCTGGGCCGACCAGGCACCGAGCTCGACGGCGTCGGGGAAGTGCTCGTCGGTCCAGCGGCGCAGCCGGTCGACCCGGGTGCTCTCTCGTGGGCCGCGACCGGTCTCGTGGCCCTCGCCGCCGACCAGCAGCATCCGCCGGCCGTCGAGCTCGCCGCCGCGCCACGAGCGGCCGGGCGAGCCGGCCGAGAGCGCCATCAGGTCCGGCGGGTCGGGGTGGGTGAAGGCGAGCAGGTAGCTGCGCTGCGGCGTCAGCCGCGCGAAGTGCATCCGCCGGTCGACCACCGGCGCCCCGGTGGCCAGCACGACGTGGCGGCCCTGCACCTCGAGGCCGTCCTCGCCCAGCACGTGCACCGTCTCCCCCCGCTGGCGCAACCGCTGGACCCGGCGACCGGTCAGCAGCCGGCCACCTGCCTTGCGCACCTGCTCGAGCATCGCCAGCACCAGCTCCACGGGGTCGAGCTGGAGCTGGTCGGGCAGCACCGTGGCGGCGTACGCCGGCACCGGCAGGTCGGGGTCGGTCTCGAAGCGCACCCCGAGCCCGGCGTCGAGGGCCGCGTCGTGCTCGGCGCGCACGGTCGAGACGTCGTCGCGCGAGGCGGCGTAGGTCACCGCGTCGCGCCGCTGGGTGGCCACCCCGTGCTCGTCGCAGAAGGCCGCGACCCAGTCGAGCGCCGCGAGGGTGCTCTCGACGTACGCCGTGACCCGCGGGGAGTCGCCGTGGCGGCGGCGCAGCTCGGAGAGGGTGGTGCCCTGCAGCGCGGAGACCTTGCCGGTGGTGCGGCCCGAGGTGACCGCACCGGGGTGGCGGGCCTCGACCACCAGCACCGACCGGCCGGCGCGCACCAGCTCCAGGGCGGTGGCCAGCCCGGTGACGCCGGCGCCCACGACGACGACGTCGAAGGTCTCCTGCGGGCCGGGGTCGCCGGGCACGGAGGGCTGGGTCGGCGGGTCGGCGCGGTGCTGCCACCAGATGCTGGGCTCGGTCATGCCCGGCAGCCTGCGCCAGCCGGCCGGGCGCGCGAATCACCCGCAGGGATGTCCTGGCCCGTGGGCCGGCGCACGCACGGTGGAGGGACGCCCCTCGGGGGACCGACGCACCACACGGAGGACAGCAGATGAAGGCAGTCACCTGGCAGGGCCCGCGCACGATGTCGGTCGAGGAGGTGCCCGACCCCCGCATCCAGGACCCGACCGACGCGGTCGTCGAGGTGACCACCACCGGCCTGTGCGGCTCCGACCTGCACCTCTACGAGCCGCTGGCACCCTTCATGACCCCCGGCGACGTCGTGGGCCACGAGCCGATGGGGATCGTGCGCGAGGTCGGGCCCGACGTGCGGGACCTCGCGGTCGGCGACCGCGTGGTGGTGCCCTTCAACATCAGCTGCGGCAGCTGCTGGACCTGCTCGCGCGGCCTGCACAGCCAGTGCGAGACGACCCAGAACCGCGAGCACGGCACCGGCGCCAGCCTCTTCGGCTACAGCAGCCTCTACGGTGCCGTGCCGGGCGGGCAGGCCGAGCTGCTGCGGGTCCCGTTCGCCGACTTCCTGCCGGTCAAGGTGCCGGAGGGCCCCTCGGACGACCGGTTCGTCTTCCTCTCCGACGTGCTGCCCACCGCCTGGCAGGGCGTCGAGTACGCCGACTGTTCCGCCGACGGCACCCTGCTGGTGATGGGCGCCGGGCCGATCGGTGACATGGCGGCGCGGATCGCGATGCACCGCGGCATCCGCACCATCGTGGTCGACCGGGTGCCCGAGCGCCTCGCCCGGGTGGCGGCCCGGGGCGCCGAGACGATCGACCTCGACGCCGTCGACGACGTCGCCGAGGAGGTCCGCAGCCGCACCGGCGGGCGCGGCGCCGACGCCGTGATCGACGCCGTCGGCATGGAGGCGCACGGCAACCCCGTGGCCGAGAAGGCCATCAAGGCCGTGGGCCTGCTGCCCGACGCCGTGGCGAAGCCGCTGATGCTCAAGGCCGGCTTCGACCGACTGGCCGCGCTGCACGCCTCGCTGGACGCCGTACGACGGGGCGGCACCGTGTCGCTGCTCGGCGTGTACGGCGGCGCGGCCGACCCGATGCCGCTGATGCAGATGTTCGACAAGCAGCTGCAGCTGCGCATGGGCCAGGCCAACGTGCGGCGCTGGACCGACGACATCATGCCGCTGCTGCTCGACGACGCCGACCCGCTGGGCACCGAGCAGTTCGTGACCCACCGGCTCCCGCTGGCGCAGGCGCCCGAGGCCTACGCGAAGTTCCGGGACAAGCAGGACGAGATGATCAAGGTCGTCTTCACGCCCTGACCCCCCACCACGTACGACGCCGCCCGCCCCGGAGCCTTCCGGAGCGGGCGGTCGTCGTCGTACGTCGTGGCGCAGCAGGCCTCAGGGGGTCGGCGGCACCGAGTTCTGGCGCCTGGCGGCGTCGACGGCGTCGGAGGCGACCTCGCTGGCCTTCTCCTTCACCGTCTCGGTGGCGCGGTGGGCGGCGTCCTGCACCCGCGGGTCGCGGCGGACGCGGGCGGCCTGGGCCACGATCTGGTCGTAGCGCTCCCGGCCTGCGCGGGCGCCCAGCACGTAGCCGGCGCCGGCGGCGATCAGCATCGAGGTCTTGCTCATGGGTCTGGTCCTCTCGTCGGTGACCCGGTCCGCCTACCCCGCCGCGGCCCGCCTCAATCCACCCCTAGGCAGAGGTCAGGGCGAGGTCCCAGGCGATGCCGTCGAGGATGTCGCTCTCGCTGACCACCAGCTCGGTGGCCCGGCTGCGGGCCAGCACCCGCGAGACGATGAGGCCGCCGGCCGCGATGACGTCGGCGCGCCGCGGGTGCATCCACGGCAGGGCCCGGCGCTGCTCGACGCTGAGCCCGACCAGGCGGTCGCACTCGCGGTGCACGGCCGCGACGTCGAGCACGCTCTGGTCGATGCGGTCGCGGTCGTAGGCGTCGAGGTCGAGCACCCCGGCGGCCAGGGTGGTGATCGTGCCGGCGACGCCCACGACGCTCAGCGCGTCGCTGACGGCCACGGGGCTCTGGTCGAGGACCGCGTCGACGTCGGCGACGCAGGCGGCCACCTCGGCGGCGGTGGGCGGGTCGGAGTGCAGGTGGCGCTCGGTGAGGCGCACCGAGCCGATGTCCATCGAGTGCGCCTGGTCGGGGCGGTCCTGCTCGGCCCCCGCGTGACCGAGCACCAGCTCGGTGGAGCCACCGCCGACGTCGACGACCAGCACCGGCGCCTGCGGCGTCTCGCGCAGCACCCGCACCGAGCCGGCCCACGCCAGCCGGGCCTCCTCGCCGCCGCTGAGCACCTCGGGGCGCACCCCCAGGCGCTGCTCGACGCCGTCGCCGAACTCCTCGGCGTTGTCGGCGTCGCGGGTCGCCGAGGTGGCGCAGAACCGGGTGTGGGCGGGGTCGACGCCGTGCTCGCGCACCAGCGCGGCGTACTCCTCGACGGCGGCGAAGGTCCGCTCGAGCGCGGCCTCGAAGAGCCGGCCGGTGCGGTCGACGCCCTCGCCGAGACGCACCATCCGCGACTCGCGCACCACGTCGGTGGTGGTGCCGGCGCCGACGTCGACGTCGGCGACGAGCAGCTTGATCGAGTTGGTGCCGCAGTCGATGGCGGCTACGCGCACGGGCCCGGCTCCCACCAGGGACCGAGGGCGTCGAGGACCTCGTCGCCGAGCGGGTTGACGCCGCGGCCCTGGGCCAGGGACTGGCCGGCCAGCACGTGCAGGCACTTGACGCGGTCGGGCATCCCGCCCGCCGAGATCCCCTCGATCTCGGGCACGTCGAGCCCGGCGGCCCGGCCGATCTCGTCGCGCGCGGCGAGGTAGCGCTCGTGGGCGGCGGCGTACGCCGCGGCGAGCTCCTCGTCGTCGGCGAGGCGCGCCTCCATCTCCTTCATCAGCCCGGAGCCCTCGAGGGTGCCGATGCGCGACGCGGCGCGCGGGCAGGTCAGGTAGTACGTCGTCGGGAACGGCGTGCCGCTGGGCAGGCGCGGCACCGTCGTCACCACGTCGGGGTTGCCGCAGGGGCAGCGGTGCCCGACCTCGGCGATCCCGCTGGCCGAGCGGCCCAGCTGGGCGTCGACGACCGCCTGGTCGGCCTCGCTGATGCCGGGCAGGTCGGGGGCGCTCACTGCTGCTCCTCGGAGCCGTCGATCTCGGTCAGGGGCGGGGTGCCGGGGTTGCGCGGCGGGTTGCCGGCCAGCAGCACCGAGGCCCAGGCGTCCTCCCAGAAGGCCGGCTCGACCTCGGGGCCGACCTCGTCGGGGTCGGCGAGCTCGGCGGCCGGCTCGAGCGGCTCGCCGTCCTCGTCGAGCACGACGTACGACGTCTCGCCGGGCATCACGTAGCCGAGCTCGCGGGCCTCCTGGGTGACGTACGCCGGGTCCTCCCAGCGCCGCATCTCGCGCTCGAGGTCGGAGATGCTCGCCTCCTTCTCGGCGATGTCGGCGCGCAGCGCGTCGAGCTCACCGCGCTGCTGGAGGTAGGCGCGCGCCGAGCTGGCGTAGGAGACGGCCAGCACGGCCACCACCAGCACCAGCACCGCCGCCCGGCCGGTCAGGCGGGGCCGGCGGCGACGCGAGGTGCCCGGGCGCGGGGTCGACCCGGCCGCGGGGCGCGCGGCCGGGCGCGGGGCACCGCCCCGGCCGGGGCCGGTGCGCCCGCGCGGGCCGCTGCCCCGCGACGGGGTGCGTCGGTTCTCGGGCATGTGTCCCAGGGTCGCTCAGGAGGTGTAGCGCGGGAACGCCGACACACCGGCGTAGCGCGCGGCATCTGAGAGCTCGTCCTCGATGCGCAGCAGCTGGTTGTACTTCGCGACCCGCTCGGAGCGCGCCGGGGCACCGGTCTTGATCTGGCCGCAGTTGGTGGCCACGGCCAGGTCGGCGATCGTGATGTCCTCGGTCTCCCCGGAGCGGTGGCTCATCATGCACCGGAAGCCGTTGCGGTGGGCCAGGTCGACGGAGTCGAGGGTCTCGGTCAGCGAGCCGATCTGGTTGACCTTGACCAGCAGGGCGTTGGCCTGGCCGCCGCTGATGCCGCGCTGCAGGCGCTCGACGTTGGTGACGAACAGGTCGTCGCCGACGATCTGGACCTTGTCGCCGAGCTGGTCGGTGAGGGTCTTCCAGCCCTCCCAGTCGTCCTCGTCGAGGGGGTCCTCGATGGAGACGATCGGGTAGGCCTCGCACAGCTCGGCGTAGTAGGCGGTCATCTCGGCGGCCGTCTTGGACTGGCCCTCGAAGGAGTAGACGCCGTCGGTGCAGAACTCGGTGGCGGCCACGTCGAGGGCCAGCACGATGTCGGTGCCCAGCTTCTGGCCCGAGCGCTCGACGGCCTCGGCGATCAGGTCGAGGGCGGCGCGGTTGGAGTCGAGGTCGGGGGCGAAGCCGCCCTCGTCGCCGAGGCCGGTGGCCAGCCCGCGCTCCTTGAGCACCGCCTTCAGCGCGTGGTAGACCTCCGCGCCCGAGCGCAGCGCCTCGCGGAAGGAGGACGCGCCGACCGGCGCGATCATGAACTCCTGGATGTCGACGTTGGAGTCGGCGTGCGAGCCGCCGTTGAGGATGTTCATCATCGGCACCGGCAGCACGTGGGCGTTGGGCCCGCCGACGTAGCGGTAGAGCGGCAGGCCGGCGGAGTCGGCGGCCGCGCGGGCCACGGCCAGCGAGACGCCGAGGATGGCGTTGGCGCCGATCTCGGCCTTGTTGGGGGTGCCGTCGGCGGCGAGCATCGCCTGGTCGACGAGCCGCTGGTCGTCGGCGTCGAGGCCCTCGACGGCGGGGCCGAGCACGCGGATCACGTTGTCGACGGCCTGCTGGACGCCCTTGCCGGCGTACCGGTCGCCGCCGTCGCGCAGCTCGACGGCCTCGAACGCGCCGGTGGAGGCGCCGCTGGGCACGGCTGCGCGGGCGAAGGTGCCGTCGTCGAGGACGACCTCGACCTCGACGGTGGGGTTGCCCCGGGAGTCGAGGATCTCGCGGGCGCCGACTGCTTCGATGGATGCCACTTGGGGTGCTCCTGAACGGTTCGGGGGTGCTGCGTGGTGGGCTGTGCTGCGGGGGCGGACGATCTCGCCGGCGCCGAGCCTAGTGCGTGGCGCGGCCCGCGGGTCGCGCGGTCCGGCCCCCGGGAGCACCGCCCGGTCACTACGGTGTGGCCATGCTCGACTACGCCGACTACGCCGACCACGACGCCACCGCCCTCGCCGCCCTCGTGCGCGAGGGCTCCACCACCGCCGAGGAGCTGCTCGCCGCGGCCCGGGCCCGCGCGGCGGAGGTGAACCCGCGCATCAACGCGATCGTGCACGGCGTCGAGCCGCCGGTGCCCTCGGGCCCCGAGCCCGAGGGCGGGCGCCCCTTCGCCGGGGTGCCGTTCCTGCTCAAGGACCTCAACCAGCGCCTGGCCGGCGTCCCGACCAGCGGCGGCAGCAGGGCCCTGGCCGGCCACCCGGCCGCCGAGACCGCCGCGGTGGTGCAGCGCTGGATCGAGGCCGGCCTGGTGATCTTCGGCAAGACCAACAGCCCCGAGTTCGGCGCCAAGGGCGTCACCGAGCCGCACGTCTTCGGCGCCACCCGCAACCCGTGGGACCTCGCGCACACCCCCGGCGGGTCCTCGGGCGGCTCGGCCGCGGCCGTGGCCGCCGGCATCGTGCCCTGCGCCGCGGCCAGCGACGGCGGCGGCTCGATCCGCATCCCGGCCTCGGCCTGCGGGCTCTTCGGTCTCAAGACCAGCCGCGGGCTGCTGCCCCACGGCCCCGAGTTCGGCGAGTCGATCGGCGGCACCAGCACCGACGGCGTGGTCTCGCGCAGCGTCCGCGACAGCGCCGCGATGCTCGACGTGCTCGCCGGGCCCACCCCCGAGTCGCCGTTCCTGGCCGCCCCCGGCCCGGCTGAGGGGTACGCCGCCGAGGTCGGCCGCGACCCGGGCCGGCTCCGGGTCGCCGTGAGCTGGCACAGCAGCGTCAACCCCGACCCGCACCCGGAGGCCAAGGCGGCCGTGCACCACGCCGCCGAGCTCCTGGCCGCCGCCGGCCACGAGGTCGTCGAGCTCGACGCCGCCCCGGTCGACGACGCGCAGCTGGCCGAGGACTTCCTGACCACCTGGTTCGTCAACTGCGCGGTGGCCGTCGACCAGGCCCGCCAGCTGACCGGGGCGGGCGAGGACGACTTCGAGCCCGACACCCGGGTGATGGCCGCCCTGGGCCGTGCGACCGCCGCGACCGACTACGTGCGGGCCACCGAGAACCGCCACACCCACGTGCGCCGGCTGGCCGCGCTGCACGCCGAGCACGACCTGCTGCTGACCCCCACCACCGCGACCCCGCCGCCGCGCATCGGCGCCTTCGACCAGCCGCCGCTGGTGCAGCTGGCCCAGAAGGCGCTGCTGACCGCCCGCGTCGGCGGCCTGCTGCGCTTCACCCCGCTGGTCGACCAGATGATCAGCGAGAACCTCGGCTGGGTGCCCTACACCCAGATGGCCAACCTCACCGGCCGCCCGGCCATGAGCGTGCCGCTGCACTGGACGCCCGAGGGCCTTCCGATGGGCGTGCAGCTCGTCGGGCGCCTGGGCAGCGAGGGCATGCTGCTGCGCCTGGCCGCCCAGCTCGAGGACGCCGCCCCCTGGTTCGACCGCCGCCCGCCCCTCTGACCCGACCCGGCGCTACTTCCCTCGCGAGTCGGCGCTACTTCCCTCGCGAGTCGGCGCCAGTTCCGGAACTGGCGCCGACTCGGCGGGGAACTGGCGCCGGCTCGCGTCAGGTGCGGCGGCGTACGGCGTCGCGCAGGGCCTGCTCGGGGTCGACGCCGTCGGCGCGGGCCTCGTCGACCAGGGCCAGGAGCCGCTCGCCGAGGTCCTCGGAGCCGTGCCGGAGGTCGACGTCGCGCCCGGCGCGGTGGAGCCGGTCGAGCACCTTGTCGGCGTAGAGCAGCGCCGGGAGACCGGCGGGCACGCCCTCGTCGACGGTGGTGCGCCCGGACTTCTCGGCGGCCTTGATCTGCTGCCAGCGCTCGTTGACGGCGGCGGCGTCGCGGGGTCCCCCCGGCTCGCCGGCCTCGTCGCCGAAGACGTGCGGGTTGCGGCGCAGCATCTTGTCGGTGATGCCGCGGGCGACGTCGTCGATGTCGAAGCCGCCCGCCTCCGCGGCGACGGCCGCGTGGAAGTAGACCTGCAGCAGCAGGTCGCCGAGCTCCTCGCGCAGGTGCTCGAGCGCGCCGGGCTCCCCCGCCTCGAGGCGGTCGACCGCCTCGACGGTCTCGTGGGTCTCCTCGAGCAGGTAGCGCACCAGCGAGCGGTGGGTCTGCTCGGCCTTCCACGGGCACTCGGCGCGCAGTCGCGCCATCACCGCGCGAAGCTCGAGCAGCGGCTCGTCGGCGGCGTCCACGGGGCGGGCCCCGCTCAGGTGCAGCGCTGCGAGGCCGGCAGCCGCTCCTCGAGCCGCACCGCCGCCGGGTCGAGCGTCAGCAGCTCGACGGCCTCGTCACTGACCGCGACCGAGAGCTCGTTGCGGCGCTCCTCGGGCGCGGTGAAGTCGACCTCGGTGAAGAGCGGGTTGGTCGAGATGTCGTGCGCGGCCTGCCAGGCCGACAGGTAGGTCTGGTACGCCGCCGTGCGGGTCGCGTCGTCGGCGTCGCCGTCGAGCGCCGGGTCGACGACCTCGGCGACCACCGCGCGCAGGTAGCCGCTGGAGGCGAAGACCGGCAGCACCTCCTCGAGGGCCTCGGAGTCGGCCTGGGCGAGCCCGAGCCGGGCCTGCTGGGCGGCGCTGCCGTAGATCACGTCGCCGTCGATGTCGTTCTCGGCCGCGATCAGGTCGGCGATCTCGCGCTGGGCCAGCTGGGCCAGCACCGTGTCGCGCACCGTCGAGCCGGTGTAGCCCTGGCCCAGGAGCTCGGGGTTGCTGCGCAGCACCTCGCAGGTCGCCACCGAGAGGTCGTCGACCTCCGCGACGCTGATCTGCCGGTCGTCGATCTCGGCGGCCACGCCGGGCGCCGCCTGGATGTCGGAGACACCGCAGCCGGAGAGCACACCGGTGCCCAGCAGGGCCGCAGCGGCGAGACCGGCGAGGGGACGGGACAGACGCACGGGAGCTCCTTGGGATGACGGCAGCGTGGGATGAGAAGTGAGGGCCGGGTCACACTCGACTGGTCACATTGAACCAGCCGCTCATGCCGGGTCGATCACCTGGTCGATCACGCCGCGCGCCCACTCGAGCAGCGCGATGCCGTCGAGCGGGCGCCCGCCGATGACCGCGGTCTGCGGTCGCGGCACCAGGACCGTGTCGACCTGCGGCTTGACCAGCGACTTCGGGTACATCCGCTGCAGCCGCACGACGCGCGACTCGGGCAGGCTGACCGGCGCGAACCGCACGTTCTTGCCGGCGATGGTGACCTCGCCGATCCCCGCCTTGCGGGCCCGGGCCCGGAACCGCGCGACCAGCAGCAGCGAGACCACCTCGACCGGCGGCTCGCCGTACCGGTCGAGCAGCTCCTCGTTGATCGCGTCGACGTCGTCGTCGGAGCGCACCTCGGCCAGGCGCTTGTAGATCTCCAGGCGCAGCCGCTCGGTGGGGATGTAGTCGTGGGGCAGGTGCGCGTCGACCGGGAGCTCGATGCGGACCTCGTTGAGCTCGGGCTCGCCGCCGTCGCCCTTGAACTCCGCGACCGCCTCGCCGACCAGGCGCACGTAGAGGTCGAAGCCGACGTCGGCGATGTGGCCCGACTGCTCGCCGCCCAGCAGGTTGCCGGCGCCGCGGATCTCGAGGTCCTTCATCGCGATCGCCATGCCGCCGCCCAGGTCGGAGTGCTGGGCCAGGGTGGCCAGCCGCTCGTGCGCGGTCTCGGTGAGCGGCTTCTCGGAGGGGTAGAGGAAGTAGGCGTAGGCCCGCTCGCGCGAGCGGCCGACCCGACCGCGCAGCTGGTGCAGCTGGGAGAGGCCGAGGGTGTCGGAGCGCTCGATGATCATCGTGTTGGCGTTGGAGACGTCGAGGCCGGACTCCACGATCGTGGTGCACACCAGCACGTCGAAGCGCTTCTCCCAGAAGTCGAGCATCACCTGCTCGAGCTGCTGCTCGCCCATCTGGCCGTGCGCGGTCGCGACCCGCGCCTCGGGCACCAGCTCCTTGATGCGCGCCGCGGCCTTCTCGATCGACTGGACCCGGTTGTGGATGTAGAAGACCTGGCCCTCGCGCAGCAGCTCGCGGCGCACGGCGGCCACCACCTGGCGGTCCTCGTAGGCGCCGACGTAGGTCAGCACCGGGTGCCGCTCCTCGGGCGGGGTGGTGATCGTGGACATCTCGCGGATGCCGGTGATCGCCATCTCGAGGGTGCGCGGGATCGGCGTGGCGCTCATCGACAGCACGTCGACGGAGGTGCGCAGCCGCTTCATCTGCTCCTTGTGCTCGACGCCGAAGCGCTGCTCCTCGTCGACGATGATCAGCCCGAGGTCCTTCATCCGGGTGTCGGGGTTGAGCAGCCGGTGGGTGCCCACCACGATGTCGACGGTGCCGTCGGCCAGCCCGGCCAGGACCTCCCTGGCCTCCTTGTCGGTCTGGAAGCGCGAGAGCCCCTTGAGCACCACCGGGAAGCCGGCCATCCGCTCGCTGAAGGTCGACAGGTGCTGGGTGACCAGCAGCGTCGTCGGCACCAGCACCGCGACCTGCTTGCCGTCCTGGACGGCCTTGAACGCCGCGCGCACCGCGATCTCGGTCTTGCCGTAGCCGACGTCGCCGCAGACCAGGCGATCCATCGGGACCACCTGGCGCATGTCCTGCTTGACCTCGTCGACCGTGGTCAGCTGGTCCTGGGTCTCCTGGAACGGGAAGGCGTCCTCGAGCTCGCGCTGCCAGGGGGTGTCGGGGCCGAACGCGTGGCCCTGGGTGGCCTGCCGGGCGGCGTACAGCTTGATCAGCTCGGCGGCGATCTCGCGCACCGCCTTGCGGGCGCGGCCCTTGCGCTTGGCCCAGTCGCCGCCGCCGAGGCGGTCGAGGCTGGGCTGCTCGCCACCCACGTAGCGGGTGACCTGGTCGAGGGCGTCGGCGGGCACGTAGAGCCGGTCGGCGGGCCCGCCGCGCTTCGAGGCGCCGTACTCGAGCACGAGGTACTCGCGGGTCGCGCCGCCGACCTGGCGCTGCTTCATCTCCACGAAGCGCCCCACACCGTGCTGCTCGTGGACGACGAAGTCGCCGGCCTTGAGCTCGAGCGGGTCGATCTGCTTCTTGCGGCGGGTGGGCATCTTGCGCATGTCGCGCGTGGACGACTTCTGGCCCGAGAGGTCCTCGCCGGTCAGCAGCACCAGGCGGTTGGTCTCGTCGACGAACCCGTGCGCGAGCGCGCCGCAGCTGACGGTGACCACGTCGGGCGACAGGCGCACCTGCTCGCCACCGTCGCCGGGGCGCGGCTCGACCATCCGGGCCGGCACGTCGTGCTCGGCCAGCGCCTCGACCATGCGCTGGGCGGGGCCGTGGCCCTCGTGCAGCACCAGCACCCGGTATCCCTCGGAGCGCCAGGTCTCGAGGTCCTTGATCGCCCGCTCGACGTCGCCGCGGTAGGCGTCGACCGGCTTGGCGGGCAGCGCCCGGCTGGGCACTGCGCCCACGGTCACGTCGACGTCGATGCCGGTGACCGCGCCCGACTCGTCGCGCAGCACCGGCCCGGCCGCCGCGCCGTCGGCGTCGTCGATGCCGAACGGGCTCACGGTCCACCAGGGCTTGTCCTGGCCCAGGCTGTGCTCGCGCACGTCGGAGAGGGTGCGGTACGACGCCGCGCCCAGGTCGATCGGGGCGCTGCCGCCGCTGGCGGCCGCGGCCCAGCTGGCGCCCAGGAACTCCTCGCTGGTGGCGACCAGGTCGTGGGCGCGGCGGCGCGCGCGCTCGGGGTCGAGCACCAGCACGTGGGTGTCGACGGGCATCAGGTCGACGAGCAGCTCCATGTCGTCGACGAGCGCGGGCGCCAGCGACTCCATGCCCTCGACGGCGATGCCCTCGGCCATCTTGTCGGTCAGCTCGAGCAGCTGGGGGTGGGCCTGGCCGAGCGCGGCGGCGCGGCGGCGTACCTCGTCGGTGAGCAGCAGCTCGCGGCACGGCGGCGCCCAGAGCCGCTCGACGGGCTCGAGGGTGCGCTGGTCGGCCACCGAGAACGAGCGGATCTCCTCGACCTCGTCGCCCCACAGCTCCACGCGCAGCGGGTGCTCCTCGGTGGGCGGGAAGACGTCGATGATCCCGCCGCGCACCGCGAACTCGCCACGGCGCTCGACCAGGTCGACGCGCGAGTACGCCGCGTCGGAGAGGCGTTGCACCAGGTCGTCGAGGGGCGCGGTGCCGCCGGGGACGAGCTCGACGGGCTCGAGGTCGCCGAGCCCCTTGACCTGCGGCTGCAGCACCGAGCGCACCGGCGCCACGACCACCTGCAGCGGGCCGTTGGTGGCGTCGGTGCCGGGGTGCTGCAGGCGGCGCAGCACCGCCAGGCGCCGCCCGACGGTGTCGGAGCGCGGGCTGAGCCGCTCGTGGGGCAGCGTCTCCCACGACGGGTAGTAGGCGACCGCGGCCGGTGTCGAGCAGGTCGCCGAGCGCGGCGACGAGGTCCTCGGCCTCGCGCGAGGTGGCGGTCACCGCCAGCACGCTGCGACCGGCGCGCACCAGCCCGGCCACCACGAAGGGGCGCAGGGCCTCGGGGCCGGTCAGGTCGAGCGCACGGACGCGCCCCTCCCCCGCGTCGGCGAGGACCTCGGTGAGGGTCGGGTCGGCCAGCACCGCGTCGGCGATCCCGGCGGGGCCGGGGGCGAGGTGGGTCTCGAGGGTCGTGGTCGACACGTGCGCTGGCTCCTGGGTGGTCGCTGGTGCGTCAAGCACAGAGGGCGCCGCACGGGCAACGCCCCCGCTCGGGCGCGAGACGGGGGTGCGGTGCAGCGCGCTCGAGTCTACGACCGGCCACCGACACCGGCCGAAAGCCGGTTGTCCTCAGCGGCGGGCGCCGAACGCCTCCTCGCGCAGCGCGGCCAGCTCGTCGGAGCGGGCCTGGTCGGCGGTGTAGAGCACCCGCCCATCGGCGGCCACCTCGGCCACCAGCTGCTCGCGAGCGGCGAGGTAGGCGACGTACGCCCGCTGCTGCTCGCCCAGGTCGCGGTGCCAGGACCGCACCTCGACGCCGCGGCAGACCTCCAGCGCCCGTCGCAGCACCGGGCGGACCTCCTCGGCCTCGGCGGCCACGATCGCGTAGAAGCTGTCGCGGCTGCTGCCCTCGGGGACGGCCGCGAACGCCGGGCGCAGGTAGGCCACCATCGCGGCGAGCACGGTGTCGGTGCGCCGGGCCGCGGCCAGCGCCCGCTCCTCGCAGCCCGCCAACCGGTCGCGCTCGTCGTCGCGCCACCGGGCGTCGAGGACCGCCAGCACGGCGCCCGCGACGACCAGCAGGGCCACGAGCGCGGCCAGGAGCCTCAGGCGGCGTACGGCGCGCGGGCCCCGGGGCGGGCGCCCGCCGTCGAGGACCTCGACGCCGGCCACCGCGCTCGCCTCAGCCCAGCGCGCGGAAGGACAGGGCGTGCCAGCGCGGGCCGACGGGCGTCACCTCGACCCGGCGCGGGTCGAACATCGAGACCGGGTCCCGGTCGTCGTCGGGGTCGCCGATGGCGCGCACGATGCGGATCTCCAGGCGCGACTCCGAGAGCCCCTCGGCGAGGTCCTCGCCCCACTCCACCACCGTGACGGCCTCGTCGAGGGAGGTGTCGAGGTCGAGGTCGTCGAGCTCCTCGAGCCCGTCGAGGCGGTAGGCGTCGACGTGGACCAGCTCGGGGCCGCCGACCGTCGAGGGGTGCACCCGGGCGATGACGAACGTCGGCGAGGTCACGTTGCCGCGCACCCCGAGCCCGGCGCCGAGACCCTGGGTGAAGGTGGTCTTGCCGGCACCCAGGTCGCCGGTCAGCACGACCAGGTCGCCGTGGCTGAGCTGGCCGGCCAGCGAGCGGCCGATGCCGCGCATCGCGTCGGCGGTCGGGGCCTGGAAGACGGCGGTGCGCAGCGGGCGGCGCATCTCGACCAGCGGCGAGTAGCGGCGGATCTCGCGGAAGCCCTGGCGGTCCCAGAAGCGCACCGTGGCCGGCAGCTCCTCGCGCGCCTGCACGATCAGGTCGTCGGTGCCCCGACCGGAGTCGGCGACCGCGTCGACGGCGGCGTCGATGAGCCGGCCGGCGATGCCCATGCCCTGCATCCCGGGCACCACGCCGAAGCGACGGATGTAGGTGGAGGACCCGATCGGGTCGAGGATCAGGGTGCCCACGGGCTGGTCGTCGATGACGGCCAGCAGCCCGCCGCCGTCGGCGAGCTTGCCGCGGATGGTGTGCACCGTCTCCTTCAGCGCCCCCGGAGGCGGGTCGAGCGGCGGGCGCGCCGAGAACGCCTCGTGCACCACGTGCATCACGTGCTCGGCGGCCTCCGGCCCCACGCGTCGTACGACGACGTCGGGACGCGGGCGGGACTCCTCGCGCGCCGTGCTCACCGCTGCTCCGCCCGCTCGCTGGCGGCCGCGAGGAGCTGGTCGAGCTCGGCGTTGACCTGGTCGTGGCTCTCCATGACGACCATGTGCCCGGCGCCCTCGACCTCGACCAGGCGCGAACCGTCGATGTGGGCGTGCAGCTTGCGGCTGTGGCCGATCGAGGTGACCCGGTCGGAGGTGCCGCAGATGATCGAGACGGGCACCCGGCTCAGCACCTCCACGACGTGGAACTTGTCGAGCGACTCGAAGCTGGGGAAGAACTCGGCGACGACCTCGAAGGGGGTGCGGGCCAGCATCTGGTCGACGAAGCGCACGTAGGACTCGGGCACGTCGCCGCCGAAGGAGAACAGGTCGGTGGCCACGATCGCCACCGAGCCACCGAGGCGGCGGGCCAGGTCGATGAGCCGGTGCCCGCGCGCCAGCGGCACCATCGCGCGGCCGACCGCGCGGCCCAGGAACGGCCCGGCGAGCTTGGCCGGCACGACCGGCAGCAGCAGGCGGCCCACGTCGAGACCGCCGGCGGTCGTGGAGACCAGCCCCACGCCGACCACCCGGTCGCCGAAGAGCTCGGGGTGCTGCTCGGCCAGCGCGATGATCGTCATCCCGCCCATCGAGTGGCCCACCAGGACCACGGGCCCCTCGGGTGCCTCGGCCTCGAGCACCCGGGCCAGGTCGTGGCCGAGCTGGTCGATGGTGGCGTGCTCGAGCGAGGAGCGCCCGGAGCGGCCGTGGGAGCGCTGGTCGTAGAAGACGGTGCGCACCAGGCCTCGGTAGCCGGCGCGCTGGAAGTGCCAGCAGTCGAGGTTGAGGGCGTAGCCGTGCACGAAGACCACCGTGAGCGGCTGGTGGTCGGGGCCGGTCGGGTCGGCGGGGTCGTGGGCGTCGGGCTCGTCGACCTCGACGTGCAGCGGCAGCCCGTCGTCGGCCACCACGGTGCGCGCCACGGAGCGCAGCGTGCCCAGGGGGGCTCGGTCGCCCGCGCCCCGGCGGGCGATGACGCGGCGGCGGCGGACGACCTCCGCGGCGGTGCCGGCCACCGCGACGCCCGCGAGGGCGCCGGCCAGCCCGGCCACACGACGACGCATGTTCACGACTGCTCCTCGCTGTCGACCCAGCGGCGCGCGAAGCGGCCGCCGATCCTGCTGACGATCTCGTAGGAGATGGTGCCGCACGCCTCGGCCCAGTCCTGCGCGGTCGGGTCGGGGGCGGCGCCGAAGAGCACCACCCGGTCACCCGCACCGACGGCCGGCTCCTCGCCCGGCCCGGCCAGCTCGACGACGAGCTGGTCCATGCACACCCGGCCCCGCACCGGTCGGCGTGTGCCGGCGACGCCGACCTCGGCGGTGTTGCCGGCGTGGCGCGGCACCCCGTCGGCGTACCCCACGGGCAGCAGGCCGACGGTGACCGGCTGGTCGGCGATCCAGGTGTGGCCGTAGGAGACGCCGTCGCCGGGCGCGAGCCGCTTGGTCATCGCCACGGTCGCGGTGGCGGTCATCGCGGGATGCAGGCCCAGGTCGGGGGTGTGGCCGGGGGCGGGGTCGAGGCCGTAGGACGCCAGGCCGACGCGGACCAGGTCGAAGCGGGACTCCGGCTGCAGCAGCGCCGCGGCCGAGTTGGCCAGGTGGCGCACCTCGGGCTCGAGCCCGGCCGCCTCGGCGGCGTCGAGCGCCTCGCGGAAGACCCGCTGCTGCGCGGGGTTGGCGGGGTGGTCGGGGTCGTCGGAGGCGGCCAGGTGCGACCAGATGCCGGTGACGCGCCAGTGGCCGGCGTCCTGGCCGGCGCGCGCGGCGGCGACCAGCGCCGGCCAGTCGGCGGGGGCGCAGCCGCCGCGGTTGAGGCCGGTGTCGATCTTGAGCTGCAGGCGGGCCGGGCGGCCGGCGCGGGCGACGGCGTCGACGAGGTGGTCGAGCTCGGCGGTGGTGTACGCCGTCACGTCGACGTCGGCGGCCACCGCGGCCGCCCAGTCCTCGCCGGGCACGGTCAGCCAGGCCAGCAGCCGGCCGGTGTCGCCGGCCTCGCGCAGGGCCAGCGCCTCGTCGAGGGTGGCCACGCCCAGCCAGGGTGCCCCCGCCTCGCGGGCGGCCCGGGCGACGGGCACCATGCCGTGGCCGTAGGCGTCGGCCTTGACCACGACCATGAGCGCCACGTCGGGGCCGACCTCGTCGGCGATCCGGCGCACGTTGTGTCGGACCGCCGCCAGGTCGACGACGATCTCGGCGCGCCGTGCGTCGTGCGGAAGGCTCATCGGGTCCATCCTTCCACCCGACGGCTCAGGGACTGCTCAGGGGCGCGGGCAGGGCCCGCACCACGTCGGCCACCGCCCCCGCGACCTGGCCCGCCACGATCGGCCCGCCGCGCGAGACGGTGGTGGCCGCGGCGCCGTGCAGCCACGACCCGACGCTCGCGGCGTCGAAGGGGTCCAGCCCCGCGGCGAGCAGGGCGCCGATGAGCCCGCCGAGCACGTCGCCGGCGCCGGCGGTCGCCAGCCACGGGGTGCCGGTGGTGGTGGCGCGGGTGCGCCCGTCGGGGCGGCTGACCAGGGTGTGGCGGCCCTTGAGCAGCACCACGCAGCCGTAGCGGCGCGCGGCCGCCCGGGCGAAGTGCAGCGGGCGCGCCTCGATGTCGGCGCGGTCCTCGCCGAGCATCGCGGCGAGCTCGCCGGCGTGCGGGGTGAGCACCGCCGGCACCTCCCCCGACCGCAGCAGCGGCTCGTGGGGGTCGAGCTGGTGCAGCGCGTCGGCGTCGACGAGCACCGGCAGGTGGTGCTCGCGGGCGTCGTCGAGCGCCTCGGCCAGGGTGCCGGCGGCGCCCTCGCCCGCCCCCGAGCCGACCACCCAGGCCTGCACCCGGCCGGCCCCGACGACCTCGGGGTGCGCCTGGCGCACCCGGTCGGCCACGGCGACGTCGCCGACGTACCGGACCATGCCGGCGAGGCCGGTCGCGGCGCCGGCGACGCTGAGGAGCCCGGCACCGGGGTACTCCTCGGAGCCGGCGCGCACCCCGACCACGCCGCGCGTGTACTTGTGGGCGTCGTCGGCCGGGCGCGGCAGCAGCCGGGCGACGTCGTGGCCCTGGAGGCTCTCGACCCCGGGCTCCGGCAGGTCGAGGCCGAGGTCGACGAGGTGCACCGCCCCGCAGGCGCCCGCCGCGGGGTCGACCAGGTGGGCGGTCTTGTGGGTGCCGAACGTGACCGTCAGCGCGGCCCGCACGTGCGGTTCCGGGGTCTCCCCGGTGTCGACGTCGACCCCGCTGGGCACGTCGACCGCGACCACCGGGACCCCCTCGAGCCGTGCCAGCGCTCGCTGCGCGTCGGGGCGCAGCCCGGGCTTGCCGCCGATGCCCATGATCCCGTCGACCACCACCTCCGGTCGTGCCCCCCGGCGTGGCTCCTGGCTCCCGCCCGGGGGCACGACCCGGCCACCGGCGGCCCGCAGCGCCGCCAGGCCCCCCTCGTGCACGGTCTCGGAGAGCAGCCACGCCTCTACCCCGGCCCCGCGCCGCGCCAGCAGCGCCCCCGCGTGCAGCGCGTCGCCCCCGTTGTCGCCCGAGCCCACCAGCAGCAGCACCCTGCGGCCGTACGTCGAGCCGAGCCAGTCGGCCACCGCCTGCGCCAGTCCGTGGGCCGCCCGCATCATCAGCGCGCCCTCCGGCAGCCGGGCCATCAGCCCCGCCTCCGCCGCCCTGACCTGCTCCACCGTGTGCGCCTGCCTCATGCCGCCCCAACCTAGCCCCGGGTCGTGGTCCGGGTCGTGGTCCGGGTCGTGGCCCGTGGCCGCGGTATGGCGCGTCGGCAGGCACACGACTGGAGCCACGACTGGAACCACAACCGGGACCACGACTGGGACCACGACCCCAGCGCACCGGCCCACCAGCGGGCCTGTGGATGAGCGGCGCACGGATCGACGCGCCGGGGCAGCCTGCTGGTCATGACAGACACCGAGAAGGCTCTCGACGACCTGGTCACCCGCCAGTCGGGGATGGTGGCGCGGCGTCAGCTCACCGCGCTCGGCATCGACTCCGACACGGTGCGCAACAACGTCTGGGCCAGGCGATGGGCCAACCGCACGTCACGCGTCGTCAGCACCGTGACCGGCACGCTCGACCTCGAGCAGCGTCGCTGGCTGGGCGTCCTGCACGCCGGTCCGCGCAGCATGCTCGGCGGTCTGACGGCGGCCGCGTGCCACGGGCTGACCGGCTGGGACCGCGACCGCGTCACCGTGTGGGTCGATGCGCCGCTGGCGTTCGAGCCCGTCGACGGGGTGGACTTCTTCCGCACCCGGCGCCCCTTCGACCTGCTGCGCCACCCGCGCGACGGCCTGCCCGTGGCCCGGGTCGAGCCTGCGGTGCTGCTCTGGTCGGCGTACGACGCCCCGATGCGCTCGGCGTACGGCCTGCTGGCCGCGACGGTGCAGCAGCGCCTCACCACGGCCGAGCGCCTGCTCGAGTGGGTCGACCAGCTCCGCCCGCTGCGCCGCGCCAAGCCCTTCAAGCAGGTGCTGGGCGAGATCGGGGGCGGCGCGCACTCCGGTGCCGAGCTGGACGTCGCCGTGATGTGCCGTCGAGCCGGGCTCGCACCGCCGGACCGCCAACGCGCCCGCGCCGACTCCGCGGGACGACGCCGGTGGACCGACTGCGAGTGGGACCTGCCCGGCGGTGGGGTGCTGGTGCTGGAGGTCGACGGTTCCTTCCACATGGAGGTGCGCCACTGGGCCGCGGACAAGAAGCGCGGGCGTCGCCTCGCCTCCCCCGACCGCGTCGTGGTCGGGTGCACGGCGTACGAGGTGCGCCACGAGGACGCCGAGCTGGCCGCGGACCTGCGCTCGCTCGGCGTGCCCGGCCTCCCGCCGCGGGGTGGCCGGGGTCGTGGCTCGGGTCGTGGCTCGGGTCGTGGCTCGGGTCGTGCACCTGAGGACGCGGCCTAGCGCGGCCACGGGCCACGACCCGGACCACGACCCAGACCACGACCCGGACCACGACTCAGGCCACGACGCGGTCGTGCCCCTGAGCGTGGCCTCACGGCCACGCCCAGGGGCACGGGAGGGGTCAGCGGACGGTGCGGAGGACCGCCTTGCCCTTGCTCTTCTTGAAGGGGTCGGCGGGCAGGAACCGGACGATGACCTTGTTGCGGCCCAGCGAGCGGGCCTTGAAGCGGGTCTCGGCGACTCCGTCGACGACCTCGGCGCGGCGCACGACGTCACCGTCGACGAGCACCTTGACCTTGCCGGTGGGGGCGATCGAGCCGGCGGCGCCGACGGTGGCGACCAGCGAGACCTTGGAGCCCTTCGAGACCTTGTCGTCGCTGAGGTCGACGTCGAGGGACGTCGGGACCTTGCGCACGTCGACCTCGGCGTCGGCGGCCTCGACCACGGTGGTGGCGGTGCCCTCGGAGTCGACGGTCTCGAGCTCCTCGACCACCAGGCCGGTGGGCCCGGAGGCGGTGGCCACGAAGGTGAGGGTGGCCAGGGTCGTCTCGCCCGATGTCGCCGGCGAGGTGCCGAGCTTGGTGTGGGTCACCGCGACCTCGCCCTCGCCCGTCGACTCGTAGGTGGCGCCGGTGTCGTCGGTGCCCGCGCTGTCGACCACGTAGGTCACCGCACCGGGGTCGAAGCCGATGCTGAGGTCGTAGGCGTAGAGGTCGGCGGCGTCCTGCTCGACGGTGACCGTGAACTCCTGGCCCGCCTTGACCTTGGCCGGCGCCGAGATCGTGACCGTCCCGTCGCCGGGGGTCGCGGACTCGTCGCTGCCGACGCCCTCGAGCACGTCGCCGGCGAGGGCGCCGTAGAGCTCGGGGGTTGTGCGGTGCGCGGTGGCCTGCTCGTAGGCGTAGGTCATGCCCAGCAGGTCGCCCTCGGCGTACTCACGGCCCAGGAACTCCAGGTTCACACCCGCCCCGGTGACGGACAGGTCGGTCGCGACGGCCTGGCCCATCGGCACGGTCACGGCCGGCAGCCCGGTGTTGGGGCTCAGGCGCATGTTGGTGCTGTGGGTGCCGTACGGCCGCCCCGAGGGGTAGACGATCGCGTCGAGGTCGTTGTCGTCGAGCGCACCGGTGACCAGCGCGCGACCGCCCTCGAGGACGGCGGTGTGCGACTCCATCCAGGCGTCGTACTCCTCCGCGGTGACCTGCTCGCGACGGTCGTACGTCGAGGCGCGCGAGGGGACGATGTGGCCGGTGTCGATGATGGCGCGCAGCGAGCGGGCCGCGACGCTCTCACCGAGGTGGGCCTCGATGTAGTCGTCGAGGTCGTGCTTGAACTCGTTGGTCGAGCCGCTGCCCTCGCCGAGCACCGGGTCGATGCCGTCGATGGAGATCTCCTCGACCGTGGCGCCCTGGGCCTCGAGGTCCTCGACCGCCTGCGCCCACAGCCGCTGCACCGCGAGGTCGTTGGGCAGCATCGAGGCCAGGTAGCCGATCCGCACGCCCGCGAGCGCCTCGGGGTCGAGGTAGGAGGTGTACGACTCGGGCGCGCGGTCGTCGGCGTCGGCGGTCACCGGGTCGGCGGGGTCGCTCCCGACCACGGCGTCCAGCGCGATGGCCGCGTCGGAGACCGAGCGGGTCATCGGGCCGCCGGTGTCCTGGCTGAGCGCGAGCGGCACGATGCCGTCGCGGCTGGCCAGGCCGACCGTGGGGCGCACGCCGACGAGCTGGTTGTAGCTCGAGGGCACCCGGATCGAGCCGCCGGTGTCGGTGCCGAAGCCGATCGCGCCGAGGTTGGCGGCGATCGCGGCACCGGTGCCGCCGCTGGAGCCGCCCGCGGTCTTGTCGGTGGCGTACGGGCTGGCGACGTACACCGTGTCGCCGGGCTCGGAGCCGGCGCTGAACTGCGAGGTGAAGCCGAAGGCGAACTCGTCGAGGCTGGCCTTGCCCAGGATGATCGCGCCGTCGGCGCGCAGGCCCTCGACCATGGCGGCGTCGTCCTCGGTCTGGTTGTCCTCCCAGCACCCGCAGCCGGCGGTGGTGGGCATGTCGACGGTGTCGTAGTTGTCCTTGAGCAGCACCGGGATGCCGTCGAGCATGCTCGAGGGCCCGCCGTTGACGGCGCGGGCGGCGTCGCTGGCGGCCGCGGCCTCGAGGGCCACGTCGCTGGTGGCGATGATCGAGGCCAGGGCGCGACCGGTCGGGGAGGTGTCCACGACGGTGCGGTCGTAGGCGGCGATGCGGTCGAGGTAGGCCTGGGTGAGCTGCACCGAGGTGACGACGCCGGCGTTCATCGCCTTCTGCATCTCCACGGCGCTGGCCTCGACGAGCGCGAAGTCCCCGTCGTCGTGTAGCACCCGCTGCGAGAGGGCCGCGAGGTCGGAGACGGTGATGACGAGGTCGCCGTCGAGGTCGGCCGGCGCCACGTCGGGCCACGACGCGTCGGTGCTGGTGGTGCCCATCGCCTCGACCAGCAGGTCGAGGTCGTCGACGGTGACCTCGCGGTCACCGGTCAGGTCGGCGGCGGTGAAGTACGGGGCGAGGTAGCCGCCGCCGGCGGCGGCCGGGGCCGCCGCGGTGGACAGCGCCGGGGTCGACAGTGCGGGGGCGGCGGTGGGGCCGACCGCGAGCACGGCGATCCCCATCGAGCCGGCGGCGAGCAACGACGCCCGGGTGGTCTTCTTCTTGTTCACGCTGTTCCTCTCGAACGGGCAGGTAGGCAGGTGAACCCTCGCTGCCGCGTGTTACGCGGCAAGACCGTTCTTTACCTCCCCGGTCACCAACGTGTTAAGCCTGACGAGACCTGGATCACGTCGGCGCGCTCCCGCGGCGGGTCACGCCTCGAGGACCACCACGGCCGAGGCGATGCCGGCGTCGTGGGAGAGCGAGAGGTGCAGGTGGGCGACCCCGAGCTCGTCGGCGCGGGCGCGCACGCTGCCCCGGATCTCCAGCAGCGGGCGCCCCGACGACTCGTTGACCACCTCGCAGTCGTGCCAGGCCATCCCCACCGGGGCGCCCAGGGCCTTGGCCAGCGCCTCCTTGGCCGCGAAGCGGGCGGCGAGCGAGGCCAGCGGCCGGGTCGCCTCGGCCGGGGTGAAGAGCCGCTCGCGCAGCGCGGGGGTGCGCTCCAGGGACTCGGCGAAGCGCTCGATGTCGCAGACGTCGATGCCGACGCCGATCACGGGCACGGCGCGCTCACTCGACCGTGACGGACTTGGCGAGGTTGCGGGGCTGGTCGACGTCGTGGCCCATCTGGGTGGCCAGCTCGCAGGCGAAGAGCTGCAGCGGGACCACCGCGACCAGGGGCTGGAGCAGCACCGGCACCCGGGGCAGCCGGACCAGCACGTCGGCGTACGACGTGATGGAGTCGTCGCCCTCCTCGGCCAGGCAGATCGTGCGGGCGCCACGGGCGCGGACCTCCTGGATGCCGCTGAGCATCTTGTCGTGCAGCTGGTCGCGCCCGCGGGGCGGGACCACGCACAGCACTGGCAGGTCCTGCTCGATCAGCGCGATCGGGCCGTGCTTGAGCTCGCCGGCGGCGAAGCCCTCGGCGTGGATGTAGGCCAGCTCCTTGAGCTTCAGCGCCCCCTCGAGCGCGACCGGGTAGCCGGCGTGGCGGCCCAGGAAGAGCACCGAGCGGGTGCCGACGTGGTCGGCGGCGAGCGCGTAGACGTCGTCGGCGCGCGAGAGCACGGTCTCGATGTGGCCGGGCATCTCCTCCAGCTGGCTCATCACCTCGGCGATCTCGTCGCCGTAGCGGGTGCCCTTGACCTGCGCGAGGTAGAGCGCGAGCAGGTAGCAGGCCACCAGCTGGGTCAGGAACCCCTTGGTGGAGGCGACGCCGATCTCGGGGCCGGCGTGGGTGTAGATGACCGCGTCGGACTCGCGCGGGATGGTCGAGCCGTTGGTGTTGCAGATCGCCAGCACCTTCGAGCGCTGGGTGCGGGCGTGGCGGATCGCCTGCAGGGTGTCGGCGGTCTCGCCGGACTGGCTGATCGCCACCACGAGCGTGGAGTAGTCGAGGATCGGGTCGCGGTAGCGGAACTCGCTGGACAGCTCGACCTCGACGGGGATCCGGCACCAGTGCTCGATGGCGTACTTGGCGACCATGCCGGCGTAGAAGGAGGTGCCGGCCGCGATGATGATGATCTTGTCGACGTCGCGCAGCTCCTGGTCGGAGAGGCGCATCTCGTCGAGGTGCAGCGCCCCCTCGCGGGTACGGCGCCCCAGCAGCGAGTCGGCCACGGCGCGCGGCTGCTCGAAGATCTCCTTGCGCATGAACCAGTCGTGGCCGTCCTTCTCGGCCGCGGAGAGGTCCCAGTCGACGTGGTAGGGCCGGCCCTGCGCCGGGGTGCCGTCGAAGCCCGACACGGCCACGCCGTCGGCGGTGATGGTCACGACCTGGTCCTGGTCGAGCTCGAGCGCCTCGCGGGTGTGCTCGATGAAGGCGGCGACGTCGGAGCCGAGGAAGTTCTCGCCCTCGCCGAGACCCACGACCAGCGGGCTGTTGCGGCGCGCGGCCACCACGGCGGTGGGGTCCTGGGCGTCGACGGCCACGAGCGTGAAGGCACCCTCGAGGCGGCTGCACACCCGCTGCATCGCGGTGGTCAGGTCGACGCCGGAGGCGACCTGCAGCTCCAGCAGGTGGGCCACGACCTCGGTGTCGGTCTCGGAGACCAGCTGGTGGCCGTCGTCCTCGAGCCGGGCCCGCAGGTCGTCGAAGTTCTCGATGATGCCGTTGTGCACCATCGCCACCCGCCCGGTCGCCCCGACGTGGGGGTGGGCGTTGACGTCGTTGGGGGCGCCGTGGGTGGCCCAGCGGGTGTGCCCGATGCCGATCGTCGAGGGCGGCAGCGGGTCGTCGTCGACGACCTTCTCGAGGTTGGCGAGCTTGCCGGCCTTCTTGCGGGTGACCAGCGCCCCCTCGTCGACCAGGGCGATGCCGGCCGAGTCGTAGCCGCGGTACTCCAGGCGCCGCAGCCCCTCGATGACGACCAGCTCGGCGGGACGCTGCCCGACGTACCCCACGATCCCGCACATGGGTGGTGAGTCTATCGAGGCGCGGACCGCCCGACGCGCGCGGCGCGGGGGCTGCAACAATCGCGGCCATGTCCTCGCCTGGCCGGGGCCACCTCAACGGCGGCCACGACGACAACGGCCGCGAGACGTCGCCGTACATCGAGCTCGACCGCTCGGCCTGGGCGGCACTGGCCGACACGGCCACCGCGGACCCGCTCTCCGAGGAGGAGATCCACGAGCTCAGCGGCCTCGGTGACGAGCTCGACCTCGACGAGGTGCGCGAGGTCTACCTGCCGCTCTCGCGGCTGCTGAGCCTGTACGTCGAGTCGGCCGGCGAGCTGCACCGCAGCCAGGAGGACTTCCTGCACCGCCGCACCCCGCCGCGCACGCCGTTCGTGATCGGGCTCGCGGGCTCGGTGGCGGTCGGCAAGTCGACCACGGCGCGGGTGCTGCAGCAGATGCTGGCGCACTGGCCCGAGCACCCCAACGTGGCGCTGGTGACCACCGACGGCTTCCTCTACCCCAACGCCGAGCTGGAGCGCCGCGGCATCCTGCAGCGCAAGGGCTTCCCCGAGTCCTACGACCGGCGCGCGCTGCTGCGCTTCGTGGTCGACATCAAGTCGGGCAAGGACGAGGTGGAGGCGCCGACCTACTCCCACCTGGTCTACGACGTGGTGCCCGACGAGAAGGTCGTCATCAAGCGCCCCGACATCGTGATCATCGAGGGCCTCAACGTGCTGCAGCCGCCGCGCATCCGCGAGGACGGCACCGCCGGGCTGGTGCTCAGCGACTTCTTCGACTTCAGCGTCTACGTCGACGCGGGGCGCGACAAGATCCGCCAGTGGTACGTCGACCGGTTCCTGCGGCTGCGCGAGACCGCGTTCCGCGACCCGGGGTCCTACTTCTCCAAGTACGGCGCGCTGAGCCACGACGAGGCGGTCGCGGAGGCCGAGCGGATCTGGGACACCATCAACGGGCCCAACCTGGTGCAGAACGTGCTGCCGACCCGCTCGCGGGCCACCCTGGTGCTGCGCAAGGACATCGACCACTCGGTGCGCTACGTGCGGCTGCGCAAGCTCTGAGCCGGCTCCCCCGAGGTGGGGCGCAGGCTGCCCAGCAGCCGGTCGGCGGCGGCGTCGCCGAGCGCGTCGGGCACGCCCCGGTCGCGCACCAGCACCACGCTGGAGGTCCAGCGGCCGGTGTCGAGGCTGACCACGCTGATCTGCACCCGGGCCGCCTCGCAGACGCCGGGGTCGGCGACGCGCAGCGCGACGTCGGTGCGCACCGCCGCAGAACCGTCGGCGAGCTCGACCTCGCGGGTGCGCAGCGGGCCGGTCTCGTGGGTGGTGGCGGTGCGGTGGTCGTAGGCGACGGCGTCGCGCCACTGCCGAGCGAGCTCGCGGCTCGTGGCCCGTGGCGCCAGCCGCGAGACCCGGCCGAACCCGGCGATCGCCCGGTTGGAGGGCCGGCCGGGGGCTCCGGGGCCGTCCGCCTCGCAGAACCCGTCGCGGAACACCGCGGCGCCGTCGATGCCGGCGCTGATCCGGCCCTGCGCGTCGGTGTAGAAGAGCGAGGTGCCGCGCGGGCGCAGGGTCCAGCCGTCGCCGACCTCGAGGACGGCCGCGTCGTGCTCCCCGCCGCGCACCAGCTGCACGGCGGCGGCCCCGTCCCCCGGGTCGCCTGCGGGTGCCGGGCCACCGACGCGACCCGCCCAGCCGGCCACCACGACACCGCCGGTCACCAGCACCAGCGCGACCGCCACCGCGGCGAGCGCCAGCAGCGGCGCCGGCGGCCGGTCGGTGCGCGAGGTCATGGCCGGTGCCTACCCGACCCGGCCGCCGCGCACACCTCGCCCGGCCCCCGCCTGTGGAGGAGCGCCGCGCTGAGCGTCAGCCCACGTCGCTGGAGCGGGCCCGCCACCAGCCCACCAGCGCCAGTGCTGCGACGTACGCCAGCAGCACGAGGGCGCCGCCCCAGCGCGGCAGCAGGTCGGCACCGCCGAAGCCGCTGAAGAAGCTGGCGCCCACGACCGCGTCGGCGGCGGCACCGGGCAGGTAGGCCGAGACCCCCGAGAGCGACTCGAAGGCCGCGAGCGCGACCCGGGCGATCGGCTCGACGAACTGCGTGAAGGCCAGGACCACCACGATCGCGGCGACCTGGTTGGTCAGCACGGCTCCGAACGCCGCGCCCAGCACCGCCCACAGCGCGGTGACGACCACCCCGAGCAGCAGCGTCTCCCAGACGCGGCCGCTGGTGAGGAAGGCGCCGTCGCCCTGCCAGGCCAGCACCGGCGCGGCCGTGGCGACCAGGCCGGCGGTGCCGACGACGCCGAGCAGCAGCCCCACCGGCACGGTGCCGAGCAGCTTGGCCACCAGCACCACACCGCGGCGCGGCTCGACGAGGTAGGTCTGCTCGATGGTGCGGTGGCGGTGCTCGGTGGTGACGGCCAGGGTGCCGACGACGAGCGGGAAGACGTAGCCGATCGCGTTGAGCACGCCGTACGTCGACAGCGCGGCGTCGATGCCGGTGAGCTGCGGGGTGCCCTCGCCGGGCGGGGTGACGGTGGCGCTGAGGGCCAGCACGCCGCCGACGAAGGCGAGGTAGGCGGCCATCGCGAGCGCGAGGATCCACCAGATCCGGGTGCTCACGAGCTTGCGGTGCTCGGCGACCAGGGCGACGCGCAGCCGCTGCGGGGTGCTCATGCCACGACCTCCTGCGGCTGGCGGCGGTCGCCGGCCTGCTCGACGAGGTGGAAGAAGACGTCCTCGAGGTCGGTGCCCTGCGAGGTGAGCTGGTGCAGCTCGAGGCCGGCGGCGTGCACGGCGGCGCCGACCCGGGCGGCGGCGACCCCCTCGACGACCACGCCGGTGGCCCCTCGCGCGCCGGGTGAGGTGGCCCAGCCCTGCTCGGCCAGCACGCCGGTGAGGCGCTCGACCTCGGGCGACTCGACGTAGGTGCGGGGCTCGGCGAGCGCGGCCAGGCCCTCGAGCGGGGAGGCGTGCACGAGCCGGCCCTGCGCGATGATGACCACGTCGTCGACGGTGTGCTGCACCTCGCCGAGCACGTGGCTCGAGACCAGGACGGTGCGCCCCTCGGCCGCGAGGTGGCGCAGCATCCCGCGCAGCCACTTGATGCCCTCGGGGTCGAGGCCGTTCGCGGGCTCGTCGAGCACCAGCACCGGCGGGTCGGCCAGCAGCGCGGCGGCCAGGCCCAGGCGCTGGCGCATGCCGAGGGAGAAGCCGCCGACCCGGCGCTCGGCGCTCTGGTCGAGCCCGACCATCGCCAGCACCTCGCGGCAGCGCGCCCGGCTGGCCCCGACCTGGGGCGCCCACGCCTCCAGGTGGCCGCGGGCGGTGCGCCCGGGGTGGAAGCCGGGCTCGAGCGCGGCGCCGACGACGGCGCCCGGCACCGGCAGCTCGGCGTACGCCCGCTCCCCCACGAGCGCCCGGCCGGTGGTGGGCCTGGTCAGGCCCAGCAGCATCCGCAGCGTGGTGGTCTTGCCCGAGCCGTTGGGACCCAGGAACCCGGTCACCCGGCCCGGTGCGACCGTGAAGGACAGGTCCTCCACCGCCTGCACCGATCCGAACCTCTTGCCCAGCCCCTCGAGGACCAGCGGTGGCGCGTCGATCATGCGCCCACCCAATCAGCAGGGGTGACTAGATGCGACCCGGGGTATCGCGGGTGACGGCTCTCAGGCCAGGGAGAGCCGCTCGCGCACCACGCCGGCGAGCCGGTCGGCGACGCCCTGCGCCTGCTCCATC
Organism: Nocardioides marinisabuli; assembly: GCF_013466785.1. Taxonomy (NCBI): domain Bacteria; kingdom Bacillati; phylum Actinomycetota; class Actinomycetes; order Propionibacteriales; family Nocardioidaceae; genus Nocardioides; species Nocardioides marinisabuli. Next base: position 2,388,264 of record NZ_CP059163.1, on the reverse strand, counting down.
GAGGGGGCCTCGACCATCACCCGCACCAGCGGCTCGGTGCCGGAGGCGCGCAGCAGGACCCGCCCGGAGCCGGCCAGCACGGCCTCCTCCTCGGCGACGGCGGCGGCGAGCACCTCGTCGTCCGTGCGGTCCTTGTCGACGCCGGGCACGTTGACCAGCACCTGCGGCAGGCGGGTCATCACCCCGGCGAGGTCGGCCAGGGAGCGACCGGTGGCGGCCATCCGGGCGGCGACGTGGAGCGTGGCCAGCAGCCCGTCGCCGGTGGTGGCGTGGCGGCTCATGATGACGTGGCCCGACTGCTCGCCGCCGAGCACGAAGCCCGAGGCGCGCATCTGCTCGAGCACGTAGCGGTCGCCGACCTTGGTGCGCGCCACGGTGATGCCGGCGGCCTCCATGGCCTGCACGAAGCCGAGGTTGCTCATCACGGTCGCCACGACCGTGTCGTCGACCAGCGAGCCGGTCTCGCGCCCGGCCAGCGCCAGGATCGCCAGCACCTGGTCGCCGTCGACCACGTCGCCGGCGGCGTCGACAGCCAGCATCCGGTCGGCGTCGCCGTCGAGGGCGAAGCCGGCGTCGGCGCCGTGCTCGAGGACCGCCTTGCGCAGCGGCTCGAGGTGCGTGGAGCCGCAGCCGTCGTTGATGTTGAGCCCGTCGGGGCTGGCGTGGATCGCGACCACGGTGGCGCCGGCCGCCTCGAGCGCGCGCGGCCCGGCGTCGTACGCCGCACCCTCGGCGCAGTCGAGCACCAGCCGGAGCCCGGCCAGCGGGCGGGCCCCGTCGGGGGCGGGCACCGTGGCGACCAGGTGGTCGGCGTAGCGCTGCACGGCCTCGGGGTGCGGGTGCACGCGGCCGACGTCGGCGCCGGTGGGCAGCGGCTCGTCGGCGTGCAGGCGCGCCTCGATCTGCTCCTCAAGGGCGTCGTCGAGCTTGTGGCCCCCGCGGGCGAAGAACTTGATCCCGTTGTCGGGCATCGGGTTGTGCGAGGCGGAGATCATCACGCCCAGGTCGGCGTCGAGCACGTCGGTCAGGTGCGCGACCCCGGGGGTCGGCAGCACGCCGACCAGGTGCACGTCGACACCGGCCGAGGCCAGCCCGGCCACGACGGCGGCCTCGAGGAACTCGCCGGAGATGCGGGTGTCGCGCCCGACGACCGCCCGGGGCCGGTGGCCCTCGAACTCGCCGGCGTCACCCAGCACGCGCGCCGCAGCAACGGAAAGGTCCAGGGCCAGGCCAGCGGTGAGGACACCGTTGGCCCGACCCCGGACCCCGTCCGTGCCGAAGAGGCGTGTCACAGAAGTGCTCACGCGTCCTCGCGGATCAGCGCTTGCTGAACTGCGGCGCCTTGCGCGCCTTCTTCAGACCGGCCTTCTTGCGCTCGATGACGCGGGCGTCGCGGGTGAGCAGCCCGTCCTTCTTCAGCGTCGCGCGGTTGGCCTCGACGTCGATCGCGTTGAGCGAGCGGGCCACGCCCAGGCGCAGCGCGCCGGCCTGGCCGGTGATGCCGCCGCCGTGGATGCGGGCGATGACGTCGAAGCGGCCCTCGAGCTGCAGCGCAGCGAAGGGCTCGTTGACGACCTGCTGGTGCAGCTTGTTGGGGAAGTAGGAGTCCAGGGTGCGACCGTTGACGGTCCACACGCCGGTGCCCGGGACGATGCGCACGCGGGCCACGGCCTCCTTGCGACGGCCGGTGGCCGCGCCGGGGGCGATGGTCGCGGGACGCTCGGCGACAGCCTCGGCGCTCGGGGCGCTCTCGGAGCTGTAGGCGACGCCCTGCTCGTCGGGGGTGAAGGTCTCCTCGACCTCGGTGCTGTTCTCGTTCTCGGTGGTCTCAGCCACGATGTTCCTCACTCAGTCTTTCTCGACGACGACGATTACTGGGAGATCTGGCTGATCTCGAACGGGACGGCCTGCTGGGCCTGGTGCGGGTGCGTGGGACCCGAGTAGACCTTGAGCTTCTTCAGGATCTGGCGGCCCAGCTTGTTCTTGGGGAGCATGCCCCACACGGCCATCTCGATCGCCCGGCGAGCGTCCTTCTCCAGGACCTCACCGATCGGCGTCGCGGACAGACCACCCGGGAAGCCGGAGTGGCGGTAGGCCATCTTCTTGGTCGCCTTGTCGCCCGAGAGCGACACCTTCTCGGCGTTGATGATGACGACGAAGTCGCCACCGTCGACGTGCGGGGCGAAGGTCGGCTTGTGCTTGCCACGGATGAGGGTCGCGGCCTGGACGGCGAGGCGTCCGAGGCGGACGTCGGTGGCGTCGATGACGTGCCACTCGCGCTGGATGTCCCCAGGCTTCGGGCTGTAGGTACGCACGGCTGATCTACTCTCTTCGTTCGTTGGTCCCCGTCGAGCTGCTCGGCGGGGTGGTGGAGCACGGCCTCTGACGAACACGGCCCGGTTCGCACCGACCAGCCCCGGACCACGAGTGGTCTGGGTGGGGCTCGGCTCACGTCCGGATCAGCACCTCGACGAGGACGTCGGGGCGCGGCAGGGGTCGCGACCGGTAAGACTACGGCGGCGCGCGGCGTACGGCCAAATGCGTGACCGGGCCCGCTCCGCGGACACCGGGTTAACACTCGCTGCGGACGCGGGCTAAAGTCGCGAAGCGTGACCGAATCTCTGACAGTCCGTGACAACCGCACCGGACAGGAGTACGACGTCCCGATCACCGACGGCTCCATCAAGGCCGCCGACATCGGGAAGATCAAGGCCGACGAGGAGACTCCCGGCCTGGCCGTGTACGACCCCGGCTTCGTCAACACCGCCTCCTGCCGCAGTGCCGTGACCTACATCGACGGTGAGAAGGGCATCCTCGAGTACCGCGGGTACCCGATCGAGCAGCTCGCCGAGAAGTCGAACTTCCTGGAGGTCTCCTACCTCCTGATCCACGGCGCGCTCCCGACCAAGGCCGAGTACGAGGCGTGGGTGCACGAGATCACCTACCACACCTTCGTGCACGAGAACGTCAAGACCTTCATGCAGGGCTTCCGCTACGACGCCCACCCGATGGGCATGCTGATGGCCTCCACCGGGGCGCTGTCGACGTTCTACCCCGACGCGCGCAACATCTCCGACCCCGACAACCGGCACATGCAGATCGTGCGGATGATCGCGAAGATGCCGACGCTGGGCGCCTGGTCGTTCCGCCACGCGCAGGGCAAGCCCTACATCTACCCCGACAACGACCTCTCCTACACCGCGAACTTCCTCTCGATGCTCTTCAAGATGAGCGAGTCGAAGTTCGAGGCCGACGAGCGCCTGGTCAAGGCCCTCGACATCCTGTTCATCCTGCACGCCGACCACGAGCAGAACTGCTCGACCAACGCGGTGCGCTCGGTGGGCTCCTCGCAGGTCGACCCCTACTCGGCGGTCTCGGCCGGCATCGGCGCCCTCTACGGCCCGCTGCACGGCGGCGCCAACGAGGCGGTGCTGCGGATGCTGCGGCGCATCGGGACGAAGGAGAACATCCCGGCCTTCATCGAGGGCGTCAAGAACGGCAACGAGAAGCTGATGGGCTTCGGCCACCGGGTCTACAAGAACCACGACCCGCGCGCCACCATCATCAAGAAGGCCTGCGACGACGTCTTCGAGGTCACCGGGGTCAACCCGCTGCTCGAGATCGCCAAGGAGCTGGAGAAGATCGCCCTCGAGGACGAGTACTTCATCTCCCGCAAGCTCTACCCCAACGTGGACTTCTACTCTGGCCTGATCTACGAGGCCTTCCAGTTCCCGCCCGAGATGTTCACGGTGCTCTTCGCCATCGGGCGCACCCCGGGCTGGCTCGCGCAGTGGCTCGAGCTGGTCCAGGACAAGGAGCAGAAGATCGCCCGCCCGAAGCAGATCTACACCGGTGAGCGTCGTCTCGACTTCACCCCGGCCTCGGAGCGGTGGGCCTGAGCCCCACCCACGGTCCTGCCACGACCCCGGTCCCCCACGTGGGGGCCGGGGTCGTGTGGGACCTGGGCAACGTGCTGATCGACTGGGACGCCTCCCGGGCGATCGCCGCCGGGGTCGGCGAGCACGAGGCGGCACGCTTCCTGGCCGCCGACGACTTCGACTTCCGCGCCTACAACCACGGCCCCGACTCGGGGCTGTCGTGGGACGAGGCGGAGGCCGCGGTCGCGCGCAGCCACCCGCACTGGCTCGAGCACGCCCGCGCCTACCGCGCCCACTTCCCCGCCTCCCTGGTCGGCGAGGTCCCCGGCAGCAGCGACCTGGTGCGCGAGCTGCACGCGGGCGGCGTACGCCAGTGGGGGCTGACGAACTGGTCGCACGAGCTCTACCCGCACGCCCCGCGGATGTTCGAGGTGCTCGCGCTGCTCGACGACGTCGTGGTCTCGGGCACCGAGGGGCTGGCCAAGCCGGACCCGCGGGTCTACGAGCTGCTGGTGGCCCGCACCGGGCGCCCGCTGGCCGACCTGGTCTTCGTCGACGACCGCGCCGACAACGTGGCGGCCGCCTGCGCGCTGGGGATGACCGGGCTGGTCTTCACCGCCGCCGAGGCGCTGCGCCTCGACCTGCGGGGGCTCGGGCTCCCGGTCTGAGCACGGTCCGCACCCGGGGTCAGGAGCCTCCCAGCGCGAGCGTGCCTCGGGCCTTGCGGCCCTTCGTCGGCACGACCGTGACCCGCAGCCGGTCGGCCTCGCCGGCCCGCACCAGGCGCTGGCCCAGCCGCGTCAGGCGTACGCCGCTCGCGCGGGGCCGGTCGGGGTCGAGCCGCACGCGCCCGCGGGCCACCCGGCCCTTCGCACCGGGGGCGGTCGCGGTGACCCGCGCCGCGCCCGGCAGCGAGCTCAGCACCTGCAACGACAGGGTGCGCCCGCTGACGCCGGCGGTGCGCGGCAGCGCCAGGGTCGCGCGGCCGGGGAGCACCGTGAGGGTGGCGGAGGCGGCGTTGTTGGTGAAGTCGACGTCGGTCGAGGCCGAGCTGACGGTGGCGGTGTTGACGAGCTCGGCCGGCTCGTCGGTGCCGGGGGTCTCGACCTCGGTGCGGTCGTGCAGGCAGACCAGGTCGAGCAGCGCCTCCTGCGGCGACCCGGTGGGGTTGAGCAGCCGGAAGGCGCGGGTCTTGAGCCGCGGGTCGTGGCCCAGGCCGACCAGGCCGTCGGGCAGGTCGAAGGTGGCCACCACGCCCTTGGCGTCGTCGGGGCAGACCACCTGCTCCTCGACCACCGCCCCGGCCGGCACCACGACGCGGCGCTCGACGTGGGTGGTGCGCAGCTGGTGGGTGTGGCCCTGCGCGGCGGTGGTGGCAGTGCGCAGGCAGCGCACCGACGCGGTCAGCGTGGTCGCCTCCTGCACCAGCACGTCGAGGCGCCAGCCGGTCGCGGTGGGCTCGGAGGCCACCAGCCGGGCGGTGCCGCCCGAGAGGTCGTGGCCGGGGGCCACGGGCGTGGTCGCCGCGGGGCAGGTCAGCCGGGTGCTGTGCCGTCCCGGCGCCAGGGCCCGGGTCTCGGTGACCAGCGCGGTGTCGGCGACCAGGTCGTGAGCGTGGCCGTCGGCGTGCCCAGTCTGCCGGTCGGCGGGCTCGGTGCTGCCGGGCAGGCAGACACCGAAGGCCTTGGCCTGGGCGCGGCCGGCGGCGTCGTTGCGCACGACCGCCTTCCAGGTCCCGACACCCGTGCTCCGCGCCGAGAGCACCCGCACGTCGGCGAGCGTGCCGGTGCCCTGGTCGACGTGGTCGACGCGGACCGCGCCGTCGGAGACGATGCCGCCCGGGCAGCCCAGCGTCACCGAGCGGGTCTGCCCGGCCTCGAGGTCGACGTGCACCTCCTGCTTCGTGGGCGTCAGGTGGTGGTGGGCCTGCGGGTGCGCGGTGCGCCCGGACCCGGCGACCGGGTCGACGAGCACGTCGAGCCGCACGCCGTGCGTGGCGCCGGCCGCGAGGTCACCGACCTGGCAGGTCACCACGCCCGCGGCCGCCGAGCACCCGGGGCTCGCGGACTCCAGGGTCACCCCCGCCGGCAGCGGGTCGCGGAGCACGACCCCGGTCGCCGTCGCGGTGCCGAGGTTGCGGGCGGTGAGCGTGTACGACGTCCGCCCGCCGCCGCGCACCGACGTCGCGGACGCGGTCTTGGTCAGCGTGACGTCGGTCGTGCCCGGCGGCTCCGGGGTGGGCGGCGGTGCCGTGGTGGGCGTCGTCGGCGGGGAGGTCGGCGGCAGGCACAGGGCGGCCGAGAACAGCCGCTGGTGGGTCTCGAAGGCGGAGCTGAACCGCTGGGCCAGCACCTGGCCGATGGTGTGGCCGGCTCGGGCGACGACCACGTGGGCGGCGGGGGCCAGGATGCTGCCGCCCCAGGCGCTGCCGATGTCGAGGGTCACCCGCGAGGCGCCGGCCAGGCTCCAGAGCACCCCGGGGCGGGTGGCCATCGTCGAGTCGTTGGCCTGCTGCCAGCCCCCGGGCTCGCGCACCCAGACCTGGCCCCGGACGGTGACGTCGGCGCCGTCGACGACCACCAGCAGCGTCGAGCCGGCCGGCACGTCGTAGCCGATGTTGCGCCCGGAGGCGAGCTGTGCCGCGGTGGGGCGCACGACGTTGAGGACGGGGTCGGTGCCGCGCAGCACCAGGCTGGGCTGGGCGCTGATCTCGTTGTTCTCCAGCACCGTGGCGGTGCTCGGTGTCGTGGCGATCCGTGCGGCCAGGGCACGCAGCCCCACGAAGGCGGCCGGGACGTCGACGGGGTTGGCGTCGAGGTAGGTGCCGCCGCCGTTGAAGTTGACCCCGCTGCGGGGCACCACCCAGGCGCTGCCGCGCTGGAGGTTGAACCACTGGCCGTGGGAGCCGGCCACGACCAGCGTGGGGGCGGTCTTCTCGGAGGTGAGCCGGGTGCCGACGGTCATGCCGCTGGCGGCGAGGTCACCGCCGTAGGCGATGGCCCCCTCCGACTCCGAGCCGCGGGTGCCGTGGGTCTCGACGAACTCCGTGTACGGCGTGGCCGCGCCCAGCGGGTGGGTCAGCGTCTCGCAGGCCGCTCCCCCGCCGGCGCCGGCCGCGGCGCCCGACGAGCCCGGCAGGGCGATCATCGCGGCGGCCGCGAGGGCCCCGGCCAGCAGGCTCGCGCCCGTGGCCCGGGCGCCGCGTCGTACGAGCTGGTGATGGTGTCGCAGCATGGTGGCCCCCCGCCTCCGGGGGGCGCCGCTCGGCACCCCCGCCCCGACGCTAGGGGCCCGGGAGGGGGCGCGGGACGGCTGTGGAGGAGCCGTTACCGCCGCGTCGACGAACCGGGCACCGCCCGAGGACCGGGCCCTCGGGCGGTGCCGTCGTCAGCGGTCGTCGGCGGGTCAGACGCCCCGGTCGCGGTCGGCCCAGTACGGCGCCCGCAGCTCGCGCTTGAGGATCTTGCCGGTCGGGTTGCGCGGCAGCATCTCGATGACGTCGACGCTCTTGGGGCACTTGAAGTGCGCGAGGTGCTCGCGGCAGTGGTCGATGATCTCCTGCTCGGTGGCCGAGGCGCCCTCCTTGAGCGCCACCACCGCCTTGACCGACTCGCCCCAGGTGTCGTCGGGGATGCCGATGACCGCGACCTCCATCACCGCCGGGTGCTCGGCGAGCACCCGCTCGACCTCGGGGCTGTAGATGTTCTCCCCGCCCGAGATGATCATGTCCTTGAGGCGGTCCTCGACGAAGACGTAGCCGTCGGCGTCGACCTTGCCCATGTCGCCGGTGCGGAACCAGCCGTCCTCGGTGATCACCTCGGCGGTGGCCTCGGGGCGGTTGAGGTAGCCCTTGAAGAGCTGGGGCGTGCGCAGCCAGATCTCCCCGTGCTCGCCGGTGGGCAGGTCCTCGAGGGTCGCGGGGTCGACGATGCGCACCTCCACCTCGGGCACCGCGCGGCCGGCCGAGACCAGCCGCTCGGGGTGCCCGTCGGCGATCGCGGTGCGGTGCTCCTCGGGCATCAGGTGGGTGGCCACGCCGGAGACCTCGGTCAGGCCGTAGACCTGCATGAAGTCGGTGTCGGGCCAGGCCTCCATCGCCGCGCGCAGCAGCGGCGGCGGCATCGGGGCCGCGCCGTAGGTGTAGGTCTTCAGCGCCCCGAAGAGCTTGATCGCGTCGGGGCCCGACTGCAGCACCTGCGCGAGCACGGCCGGCACCAGGAAGGTGCGGTTGGCGCCGGCCAGGATCGCCCCGGCCAGCGAGGCGCCGTCGGGGTCGCGGGTCATGATGCTGGGGATGCCGTCGTGCAGCCCGAAGAGCACGTACGACGACCCGCCGACGTGGAAGAGCGGCATCGCGACCATCGACTTGTCGCCGGGCTCGAAGCCCCACCCGTCGTGGGAGTTGATGGTGTGGGCGATCATGTTGGCGTGGGTGAGCATCACGCCCTTGGGGTGCCCGGTGGTGCCCGAGGAGTACATCACCAGGCAGGTGTCGTCGGGCTCGACGTCGGCGGAGCGTCCGGTGGGCGTGGCCGCGGCCAGGCGGGTCTCGTAGTCGTCGGGCCCTGAGTCGTCGCCGCCCTCGGGGGTGACCTCGATGACGTGCTCGACACCGGTGAGCCGGTCGCGGATCTGCTCGATCTGGCCCTTGAGCTCGGAGCCGACCAGCAGCACCTTGGCGCCGGAGTCATTGACGGCGTAGTCGATCTCCTCCCCGGCGAGGCGGAAGTTGATGATCGCGTTGGCGGCCCCCAGCGCCCCCGCGGCGAGGCTGAGCTCGACGCAGGCCGGGTGGTTCTTGTCGAGGAAGGCCACCACGTCGCCGCGGCCGACCCCGAGCCCGGCCAGCATGCCGGTGCAGCGGCGTACGCGCTCGTCCCACTGCGCCCAGGTCCAGCTGCGGCCCAGGTAGCTCATCGCCTCCTCGTCGGGCTTGGTGGCCGCCCAGTGGGCGAGGCGGTCGTCGACGAAGCGGGGCGTCGGACCGGGCGCGGGGCCGGTGGCCGAGGTGCCCGGGGTGGCCGAAGTGGAGGTGTCGGTCGGGGTGGCAGTCATGGGGCCGAGTGTGACCGAGCCCACAGGGCCCATCAAGAGGTGTGCTGGATCGTCTCAGTTCTTGCCGCGCGTCCAGCGGGGTCTCAGGTGGCTCACAGCCGCGGTCGGCACCATGGGGAGCATGAACGAGACTCCCCGCGACCCCGAGCACCCGACCGGGCACGGCCCGTACGACGACACCAGCGCCTACGACCTCGGCCCGCAGCCGACCTGGGCGCCGGACGACGAGACCGCCACCCAGCAGGTCGTCCCGCCGGCGTACGCCGCTGCGCCCGCAGCCCCGCCTGCGCGGGGGCGCAAGGGGTTCGCCGCTGCCGTGGTGGCGGCTTCGCTGGTCGTCGGCGGCGCGGCCGGTCTCGGCGGCGCCGCGACGTGGAGCGCCCTCGAGGACGACGGGGCGGGGACCGGCTCCCCCTCGGGCGTGCAGACCTCGCAGGTCGTCGACACCCCGGTCAGCGACGCCGAGCCCGGCTCGGTGCAGCAGGTCGCCGAGACGGTGCTGCCCTCGGTGGTGCGCATCGACGTCAGCAGCGGCCAGGAGGGTGGCTCGGGCTCGGGGATCGTGCTCTCCTCCGACGGGCAGATCCTCACCAACGAGCACGTGATCGCGGCCGCCGGGGAGGGCGCCGACATCACGGTCTCCTTCGACGACGGCTCGCGCGCCACGGCCACCGTGCTGGGCGCCGACCCGCTCACCGACACCGCGGTCATCCAGGCCGAGGGTGTCGAGGGCCTGACCCCCGCGACGATCGGTAGCTCCGAGGACCTGCGGGTCGGCCAGGAGGTGGTCGCCATCGGCTCCCCCTTCGGCCTCGACGCCACCGTCACCAGCGGCATCGTCAGCGCCCTGGACCGCCCCGTGGGCGTGGCCAGCGACGCCTCGGGCGACGCCACCATCTACCCCGCCATCCAGACCGACGCGGCGATCAACCCCGGCAACAGCGGCGGCCCGCTGGTCGACACCAACGGCCACGTGGTCGGCATCAACTCCTCCATCCGCACCTCGGGCTCGACCTCGGGCGCGAGCGGCGGCTCGATCGGCCTGGGCTTCTCGATCCCGATCGACGAGGTGCTGCCGATCGTGGAGCAGATGGCCGCGGGCGAGACCCCGACCCACGCCCGCCTGGGCATCTCGGTCAGCGACGCGACCGCCGCGGAGGGCCAGAGCGGCGCCGAGGCCGTCATCGGTGCGCTGGTGCGCGAGGTGGGCGAGGGCTCGACGGCCGGCGACGCGGGCCTTGAGCCGGGCGACGTGGTGGTCCGGGTCGACGACACGATGATCACCGGCTCCGACTCGCTGGTCGCCACGATCCGCTCCTACCGCCCCGGCGACACCGTCACCCTGACCTTCGTGCGCGACGGCGAGGAGCAGAGCGTCGACCTCGAGCTCGACACCGACGCCGAGACCTCGTGACCCGGCGCATACTTCGCGCTGACCCGGCGCAGATCTCCCGCTGACCCGGCGCAAACTTCGCGTCGACCCGGCCCGAACCTCCGCCCCGGAGGTTCGGGCCGGGTCACTGCGAGATCCGGGCCGGGTCACTGCGATATTTGGGCCGGGTCGCCGCACGGGTCAGGCGCGGCGCTCGAACCCGCCGTACCGCTCGAGGGGCCGGTAGCCCAGGGCGTCGTTGACCGCGACCATGTGGGTGTTGGTCTCGGCGTTCCAGGTGCGCACCATCCGCAGGTCGGCCACCTGCTCGTGCAGCAGCAGGTGGTTGGCGGCCTTGAGCGCCAGCCCGAGCCGGCGGCCGCGGTGGGCGCGGTCCACGACCGTGCCCCACTGGTAGGCCAGCCCGGGCTCGTGCTCGGTGGTGACGATCTCGGTGTAGGCGACCACCCCGCCCCCGGGGCCGAGCGCCACCGTGGCGTGGCGGGTGCGGGCCTGCCGGGCCAGCAGCTCCTCCTCCTCGCGCACCAGCGCCGGGTCGACCACGTCGGCCTCGAGGCTCAGGGTGCCCACCGGCGCCTCGGTGTTGAGGCTGGCGGTGATCCGGGCCCAGTCGTCGAGCAGGTCGTCGGGAACCCGGCCCACGAACGACCGCACCTCGTACGCCGCGTGGTGCGGCGCCGCCTCGGCGGCCAGGGCCCGCAGGTGGTCGGGGTCGGGCAGCGGGTCGAGCACGCGCAGCACCTCGACCAGGCCGAGCCCGAAGCCGTGGCCGCGCAGCAGCGACGGCCCGGGCTCCCCGGCCCCGTCCACCGGGGCGCCCATCGGCCAGCTGGCCTCGGCGATCCACAGGTCGCGCCCCCGCGAGGCGGCCTCGGCGCCCAGGTGCGCCAGCATCCGCGAGCCGTGCCCGCGGCGCCGGTGGGCCGGCGCCACGTCGATCGAGAGCTGCGCCTGGGCCAGGTTGTCGAGCAGCGGCGTCTGCAGGTGGCCGGTCGCGACCGGCTCGCCGTCGACGCGGCCCAGCCAGGCCCCCGCCCAGGTGCGGCGACCCGGCCGCTGCAGCGCCGCGCGCATCTCCTCGCGGGTCCACGCCGTCACCGCCGCGGCGGGCCGCCCGTGGTGCTGGGAGGCGCGGTAGACCTCGTGCCAGGCGTCGAACGCCGCGTCGTCGTACGGGTCGACGGGCTCGATGCGCAGCGGGCCGCTCATCGCGACCGGACCACGCGGCCCTCGTCCCACACCGGCCCCGGCGACTCGTAGACCTCGCCGTCGGCGCCGTAGACCAGGAACCGGTCGAAGCCGCGGGCGAACCACCGGTCGTGGGTGACCGCCAGGACGGTGCCCTCGAACGCCTCGAGGCCCTCCTCGAGCGCCTCGGCCGACTGCACGTCGAGGTTGTCGGTGGGCTCGTCGAGCAGCAGCAGGGTGGCGCCCGAGAGCTCGAGCAGCAGGATCTGGAAGCGCGCCTGCTGGCCGCCCGACAGCGAGTCGAAGGTCTGCTCGCCGGCGTGCGCGAGCTCGTAGCGGTCCAGCACCCGCGCGGCCTGCTCCCGACCCAGGCCGCGGCGCCCGTCGGGGTGGCCGTCGCCGCGGTGCAGGATGTCGAGCAGCGGGCGACCGACCAGCTCGGGGTGCTCGTGGGTCTGCACGAACCAGCCGGGCCGCACCCGGGCGCCGAGCTTGGCCTTGCCGGTGTGCGGCACCGGCGTGACCGGCACCTCGCTGACGGGGCGGTGCTCGACGTCGGGGTCGGTGCCGCCGGCGGCCAGCAGCCGCAGGAAGTGCGACTTGCCGGAGCCGTTGGAGCCCAGCACCGCCACCCGCTCGCCGTACCAGACCTCGAGGTCGAAGGGCTTCATCAGCCCGGTCAGCTCCAGCTGCTCGCAGACCACGGCGCGCTTGCCGGTGCGCCCGCCCTTGAGGCGCATCGCGACCTGCTGCTCGCGCGGCTGCTCGGTCGGCGGGCCGACCTCCTCGAACTTGCGCAGCCGGGTCTGGGCGGCGCGGTACTGGCTGGACATGCCGTCGTTGTACTCGGCCTTGATCTTCAGGCGCAGCACGAGCGCCTTGAGCTTGGCGTGCTCCTCGTCCCAGCGCTTGCGCAGCTCCTCGAAGCGCGCGAACCGGTCGGTGCGCGCCTGGTGGTAGGAGGAGAAGCCGCCCGGGTGGGTCCACACGCTGTTGCCGACGCCGTGGCCGCTGCCCAGCTCGACGGTCACCACCCGGGTGGCGGTGTTGTCGAGCAGCTCGCGGTCGTGGCTGATCATCAGCACCGTCTTGTCGGACTCGCGGATGCGGCCCTCGAGCCAGATCTTGCCGGGCACGTCGAGGTAGTTGTCGGGCTCGTCGAGCAGCAGCACCTGGTCGGGCCCGCGCAGCAGGAACTCGAGCACCAGCCGCTTCTGCTCGCCGCCGCTCAGGGTGGCCAGCTCGCGGTACTTCGCGCGGTCGTAGGAGACCCCCAGCGCCGCGGTGGCGCACACGTCCCAGGTGACCTCGACGTCGTACCCGCCGGCGTCGGCGTACTCCGAGAGCGCCTCGGCGTAGCGCATCTGGGTGGCCTCGTCGTCGGTCTCCATCAGCGCCAGCTCGAGCCGCTCCACCTGCGCGGCAGCCTCGCGGACCCGCGGCGGGGCGACGCTGAGCAGCAGGTCGGCGACGGTCGCGCCCTCGCGCAGCCCGGCCTTGACGTCCTGCCGCATCACGCCGAGCCCGCCCGAGCGGGTCACCACGCCCGCGTGCGGGGTCAGCTCGCCGGTGACGATGCGCAGCAGGGTCGTCTTGCCCGCGCCGTTGGCGCCGACCAGCGCGACCTTGGCGCCCTCGCCCACCCGGAACGACACGTCGTCGAGCAGCACCCGCCCGTCGGGGAGCTCGTACCTGACACCTGCGACATCCACGTGACCCACGAGCGACCATGCTCCCCGATCAGCGGCCGTGGGTCACTTCCTTTGTCGCCCGCCCCGGGTCGTGGTGCGGGTCGTGGTCCGGGTCGTGGTCCGGGGCGTGTGCCTGAGGACGCGCCCTGGCGCGGCCAGGGGCCACGACCCGACCCACGACCCGAGCCACGACCCCGCGGCGGTGGCCTAGGCGGAGGGCAGGTCGGGCACCCACTCGACGCGACCGCGGTCGGTCAGCGCCCAGGTGCCGGGGCGCGGGGCGAGCAGCAGGCCGTCGTCGGCGAGCTCCTTGCGCGCCGTACGGGCCGCGGTGCGCCACCGCACCTCGCCGGTCGGGCCCTTCTCCAGGTCCCCGGGGCGCAGCACGTCGCCGAGACGCTCGGCGAGCTCGGTGAGCAGGTCGTCGGACTCCGCCTGGCCACCGGCCTCCTGGAGCAGCTTGACGATCCACGGCTTGAAGTCGACCGAGGGCGTGCGCCGGCGCGGCCGCGCGGGCGCCGCGGGGGCGGTGGAGCCAGCCGACGCCGCGGTCGTCGTACGACGCCGGGTGACGGGCGAGGCCTTGGGCGGCGCCTTCGGGGGTGCCGGGGGCGGCTCCACGGGCTTGGGCATCCCGTGCACGCAGGTCGAGAGCGGGAGGTCGCACAGGTCGCAGTAGTCGGTGGCGCTCACGTGCCGACCGTACCCACGCACCACCGCCCCTGTGGAACCCCCCGCCCCCACCCCGCCTGTGGACGAGACCTGGCGCACGGCGGCCGCGGGAGTTTCATCGGGTACCCGACAGAGCTCGCGCCACCACCACGAACCTTCAGCCGGGTGGCGCCAGGTCCATCGGGTACCCGATGAAACTCCCGCGCCGCCCCCTCACCCCCGGCGGCGCAGTCGGACCAGCACCTCGTGGTGGGTGGTCTGGGGGAACATGTCGAGCAGCCGGGCGGCCTCGACGTCGTACGACGGCAGCGCGGCCAGGTCGCGGGCGAGCGTGGCGGCGTTGCAGCTGGAATAGAGGACGTGCCGCACCCGCGACGACTCCAGCCAGCCGGTCAGCGCGGGGCCGATGCCGCGCCGCGGCGGGTTGACCACGACCAGGTCGGGGTGGTCGGCGGTCGGCTGCTCGAGCGCCCACGCGGTCGCGTCGGCGGCGACGAAGCGGGCCTGCTCGAGCCCCGCCTCCCCCGCCGACTGCTGGGCCGAGGCGACCGCCTCGGGCGCGATCTCGACGCCGTTGACCGCCCGGCCGGGCGCGGCGAGCGCCAGCGCGAAGCCGCCGACGCCGGCGTAGAGGTCCCACACCGAGGCGGGCGCGGTCTCCTCGACCCAGGCCCGGGCCTGCTCGTAGAGCGCGGTCGCGACCGCGGTGTTGGTCTGGAAGAACGACTGCGGCCGCAGGTGCAGCCGCAGCCCGGCGCCGACCTCGAGCCGCATCTCGAGGGTGGCGGCGTCGGTGAGCACGATCTCGCGCTCCCCCTCGAGCACCGCCTTGTGCTCGGGCTGCACGTTGATCGAGGCCACCGCGACCGGCAGGCGGTCGGTCAGCCAGCCCAGGTGCTTGCGCAGCCGCGCCTCGGGCTCGGTGGAGCGCAGCACCCAGCGCACCATCAGCTCGCCGGCGGGCGAGCGGGTGACGAGCAGGTGCTTGAGCTCGCCGCGGCGGGTGGTGAGGTCGTACGGCGTCAGCCGGGCGCGGACGACGTGCTCGGCCAGGACGGGCAGGGCGTCGTGGAGCCCCGGCTCGTGCAGCCCGCAGTGGCGCAGGTCGGTGCCGCGCCCGTCGGCGCCGAGGATCCCCAGCGTGGGCGCGTCGGGGGTGCCGGCGACGACCATCTTGGCCTTGTTGCGGAACCCTTCCTCGGGGCCCGTGACCGCGGGCAGCCACGCGACCGGGCGACGGCCGGCCAGCGCCGGGGCGAGGAGGCCCTCGACGTGGCGCTGCTTGTCGGCGACCTGCTCGGCGTAGGGCCGGCCCATCCACGTGCACGACCGGCACGCACCCGCGTCGAAGTAGTCGCACTGCACGGGGCGTCAGCCTACGTGCGCGCCGTGCGCCGCGGACGAGCCGCGTCGACTCCCGGGCACCCCCAACGGGTGAACCCCGAGCGCCACAGGTGCGCGTAACGTCAATCTGCCGTCCGGACATCGGACGGGACAAGGACGGCTAGGAGGGACACACCATGTTCAACATCATCGGACTGCTCGTGGTCGGCCTGATCATCGGCGCGCTGGCCCGGCTCATCAAGCCCGGCAAGCAGGCCCTGGGGCTGCTCGGCACCCTCGCGCTCGGCGTCGTGGGCGCCCTCATCGGCGGCATCGTCGCCAGCGCGCTCGGGACGGGCGACATCTTCGAGCTCAACATCCTCGGCTTCGTCGTCGCCGTGGTCGCCGCCGTGCTGCTCATCGGCGTGGCCGAGGGCATGTCGTCGAAGGGCAAGGCTCGCGTCTGACCTGACCACGCCCCGGTCAGGGGTCGGCACGCGGGACGAGCGTCGGCGAGGAGGCACCCCCTCGCCGGCGCTCGTCGCTGTTGCGCGGGTGTCTCAGGAGGGGTCGGTCGAGGTCGCCGTGGCGGACGCCGACGGCGAGGTCGTGGGGGTTGCCGTGACGGACTCGGACGGCGTCGGGTCGACCTCGGCGCTCGTCGACGCACCGGCACCCGCGCTCGCGCTGCCGCTCGGGCTGGTGCTCGGGCTGGTGCTCCCACCCGCGCCCTGGCTGGGGCTGGAGCTGGGGCCGGCGCTCTGGCTCTGACCGGCGCTCGCACTCGGTGCAGCGCTCGCGCTCGGCGCGGCGCTCCCGCTGGGGCCGGCGCTGGACGACGGCTCGTCAGCGGGCCCGGCGGAGGGTCCCTCGGAGGGCGCCTCGGTGGGCCCGTCACCCGCACCGGGACCCGGGGCCACCTCGACGGTGACCGCCCGGGAGACGCTGCCCTCGGCCATCGGCCGCTCGGCGAAGCGCCAGCGGTAGCTCGTCGCCTTCTCGGGGGCCACCTCGGCCACCGCAGCGCCACCGTCGACCTCGACCACCTGGGCGACGGCCCAGCCGGTGGTGCCGACGACGCGCTTCTCGAGGATCATCGTCACGCCGCTCATCGCGGCCCCGGTGCTGTCGACCAGGGCGCCGCGCAGCTCGACGGGCTGTCCGGCCGCGACCCGGTTCGCGGGCGGGGCCAGCATCGACGCGGTCGTCGCCAGGCCCTCGAGGTCGTACGTCGTCGCGGTGCCGGCGGTCTCCAGGCGCAGGGCGTCCATGGCGAACTCGTTGCCGTCGCAGCCGAGCCCGCTCATCACGAACCCGGCGCCGTCGCCGCGGTGGCGCACCACCATGTCGGCCAGCGTGCCGTCGGGCACGGCCTCGCTCGACGCGTCGGCGACGGGGGCCTGGTCGTACATGTCCCACTTGGTCCAGCTGTAGGTCAGGTCGACGGCCTCGATGCGGGTCCACCGCCCGGCCGGCACGGCCACCTCGGCGCGGCCGAACCACACGCGCCCGGTGTGGCGGTCCGCGGGCTCCTGGTAGCCGGCCCACACGACGCCGGTGGTGCCCTCGGCGGCGTACGCCGTCAGCCCGGCGCTGCGGGTCTGCGCGACCGACGAGACGTAGCTCAGCGGGCCGAGCGCGTTGCCGCCGACGAGGTCGTAGCGCAGGCTGCGCTCCCCCGCCGGCGCGGTGGCCGGGCCGGTGCCGATCATCGCCTGCGGCGTCTCCGCGACCCGGTCGTAGACGCTCTCGCAGCCCACCAGGCCCAGGCGCATCGCGCGCCCCGCGGGGAAGGCGAGACCGCGGACCACGACGGTGGACTGCTCCGCGACGACGCCGCGGGAGGTCGGGACGACGGCCTGGGCGGGCACGGCCGCCCCGCTCGCGAGCACGACGCAGGCCGCGGCGCTGATCGCCGCGATGCTCTGCTGGATGCCGGCCCGCACGTGCTCGTCTCCGCTCGTCCCGCGGGCCCCGCTGCCCGCACCACGAACTGTAGGCGCAGCAGCCTCACCCCACCACGGGGTCCGGGAAGATCACCCGAACGAGGGATGGGGCGATGACTTCCGGGGCCCGCGGTGGTCGGAGGTGCAGCGGTCCCCGACAGCGGGCCGCCCACCCCACCCGAGGAGCTGCCGTGCCCGTCCTGCTGAACCCCTACCTGACCCTCACCGGCACCGCGCGCGAGGCGATGACGCTCTACCAGTCCGTCTTCGGCGGCGAGCTGAGCGTGATGACGTACGGCGACATGGGCGCCGAGGGCGACCTCGCGTCTCTGGTCATGCACTCCCAGCTCACGTCGGCCGACGGCGTCGCCCTGATGGCCTCCGACATCGGCCCCGGCGAGGTGGTGGACCACGGCACCACGGTGCGCCTGAGCCTCTCCGGCGACGACGAGGACCGGCTGCGCGGGTGGTTCGAGGCGCTGGCCGAGGGCGGCGAGGTGCACGTGCCGCTGGAGAAGCAGGCCTGGGGCGACGTCTTCGGGCAGTGCGTCGACCGGTTCGGGATCATCTGGCTGGTCAACATCGGCTCCGCCGGGACCCCCGGCTGACCTCTCCCGACAGCCGGCCTCAGCCGCCGGCGGCGCGGTAGGACTCGATCCAGAGCCGGTCGATGCGCCGCTTGAGCAGCAGCGCGGCCCGCCCGCCCCACCACCAGCGACCGCGGCTGGCCACGCCGACCCCACCGCCGAGGTCGACGACCGACAGGAAGTGGCGCCGGGGCTCGTAGACGTGGGCTCCGGCGTCCTCGCCGCGCCCGCGGGCCTCGAGGGCGGCGAGCAGCACGGGCGCCTGGCGCACCCCGTGGACCCCGATCCGGGGCAGCGGCGCCGGGGTGAAGTGGGCGCAGTCGCCGACCGCGTAGAGGTCGTCGTGCTCGACGTGCTGCAGGGTGGCCCGCACGGGCGCCCCGGCGGCGTCGCCGAGGCCGGTGGCGGCGAGCAGCGGTGGGGCGGCGAGCCCGCCGGCGAGGACCGCGAGGTCGTGCTCGAGCACCGCGCCGTCGTCGAGCACGACGCTGCCCGCGCCGATCCGGGCGACCCCGCGACCGGTGAGCACCTCCACGCCACGGCCCGCGAGCACCCGCTCGACGTACCGACGTGCCCCGGCGGGCAGCGACGTGCCGATCTCGTGGCCGCCGTCGACGAGTCGCACCCGGGCCACGCCCGGGCGCACCGCGAGCTGCGCCGCCACCTCGAGCCCCGAGGGCCCGGCGCCCACGACGGTCACGACCGCCGCCCCGTCGGGCGCCAGCCGCTGGGCCAGGCTCTGCAGCCCGGCCAGCGGCTTGACCGTCACCACGTCCGGCCCGACCGGCACCCCGAGGTCGGAGGTCACCGACCCGATGCCGAGCGAGGCCACGGCGTACGACAGCCGCCGCCCGCTCGCGGTGGTGGCGACCCGGGCCACCGGGTCGAGGTCGGCGAGCACGTCCTCGTGGTGGCGTACGCCGCTGCGCGCGGCCAGCCCGGCCACGTCGAGCCGTCCGGCCGCCAGCGGCAACGCCCCGGTGGCGACCGCGGAGCCCACCCCGGAGTAGTCGAACCAGCGCGGCGCGAGCAGCTCGACCGCCCAACCCGCGGCGCGCAGCCGGTCGGCGTGGCGCAGCAGGTGCAGGTGGGTGTGACCGGCTCCGACGAGGAGCAGCGTCGGGGGCCCGGACATCTGGGCAGCCTATCCAGGCCCACCCACTCCACCTGGGCGCCGCGATGTGCTTCGCTGGGCCGATGAGCAGGCCCGGACCCGTCGAGCGCGCCGACCACCTCGCCATGCGCGCCGAGGACGCCGTGCAGCGCCTGGTCGGCGGCGGGCTGCGTCGCGCCGGCTGGGTGCCGCGGGTCGTGGCGCACGTGGGCTACGGGCTCGAGGGCAGCTGGGTGCGGGTGCTGGCGCGGGTGGTGCTGGTGCCCGAGGGCAGCCTGGCGGCGCGGCACCCCGAGGACGCCCGGGGCTGGCGCCGCTTCGCGACCCAGTCGGCGGCCGGCGTGCCCGTCACGATCGAGGTGGGCGGGGTCGGCACCCGGGTCGAGTCCGACCGCGAGGGGTACGTCGACGTCCGGCTGCCGGCGGACCTGGCGCCGGGGTGGGCCACGGCCAGGCTGACGACCGAGGACCCGGAGGACCCGGTGACCACCGCGCAGCTGCGGGTGGTGGCGGCGTCGGCGCGCCACGGGCTGGTCAGCGATGTCGACGACACCGTGATGGTCACGATGCTGCCCCGGCCCCTGGTGGCCTTCCGCAACGCCTTCGTGAGCCGTGAGGTCGACCGGCTCCCGGTGCCGGGGATGGCCGGGCTCTACCGCGACCTGCTCGCCGAGCGGCCCGACACGTTCGTGGTCTACCTCTCGACGGGCGCCTGGAACGTCGCCGGGGCGATCGGGCGGTTCCTGGAGCGCCACGGCTACCCCGCCGGCCCGGCGCTGCTGACCGACTGGGGCCCCACCCCGCGGGGCTGGTTCCGCTCCGGGCGGCAGCACAAGACGACCGAGCTGCGCCGGCTGATGGAGGACTTCCCGCAGCTGCGCTGGACGCTGGTCGGCGACGACGGCCAGCACGACCCGGCGATCTACGCCGACTGCGCCGCCGAGCACCCCGGCCGGGTCGAGGCGGTGCTGATCCGCCGGCTCAGCCTGGGCGAGCAGGTCGCGCGCTACGGCAACTTGGAGGGCCCCCGCGAGCACACCGGCCCGCAGACGGCGTACGGCGACGACGGCGACGAGCTGCGCACCCGGGCCCGGGAGCTCGGCCTGCTGGGCTGACCCTCTCCCCCGAACCGCGACGGCGGCGGGGCATGGCCCGGACGGGCCATGCGCCACGCACGTTCGGGTCATCTTCGGGTCGTTCTCGGCGCGCACGGGCACCCGAGCGGCTGCCGGGGCGTTGGGTAGGACATGGCGCCGGGACCGGCGTCCCGCAGCCGGCCTGGGGAGGGATCGCTGTGCAGCACGACCTCGCGGTCGTCGCGACCCCCGTCGCGACGGGCCATGCGCGCCTGGTGCTCACCGGGGAGCTCGACCTGGGCTCGGTCCCGACGCTGCGCGACGCGCTCGCGCGCGCCCTGCCCTTCGCGACCCAGTGCCTCGACGTCGACCTCGCCGGGGTCGTCTTCCTCGACGCGGCCGGCCTGGGCGCGCTGGTCTGGTGCCAGCGACGCGCCCGCGCCGCGGGCGCCGAGTGCCGGGTCGTGGCCAGCAGCGCCGTGGTCGAGCGACTGCTGCACCTGACCGGCACCCACGACCTCCTGGTCGCGCTGCCCGCCGTGGCGCACCCCGCCTGAGCCCGCGGCGGCGTACGGCGCCCGCTCAGGCCACGCGCGCCGGCTCGCGCCCGCGCGCCCCGCGAGTGACGAGGAACCCGAAGGCGGTCGCGAAGACGTACATGATCACCGAGTAGACCGCGCTCGGGATCGCGACCTCGGTGCTGTCGAGCACGCTGAGGGCGATGGTCAGCGCCACGGTGGTGTTGTGGATGCCGACCTCCATCGAGCTGGCGATCGCCTGGGCCTGGTCGAGGCGCAGCGCCCGCGCGCCGACGTAGCCCAGGGTCAGGCTCGCGGCGCAGAAGAGGGCGGTGACCAGGCCGACCTGGCGCACGTAGTCGGCGAGGTTCTCGCGCTCGCCCAGCAGCGCGCCGACGGCGACGACGACCAGCACCACGATCGAGAAGACCCGCACGGGCTTGTCGGAGCGGGCCGCGAGCTGGGGGCTGCGGCTGCGCACGGCCATCCCGAGCACGACCGGGACCAGCACGATGGCGATCACCTGCAGCACCTTGCCGACCTGCAGGCCCAGCTCGCCGTCGGCGTCGAAGTACCCGATGGCCAGGTTGGTGATGAGCGGGATGGTGAAGGCCGCGAGCACCGAGTTGATCGCGGTGAGGGTGACGTTGAGGGCCACGTCACCGCGGAAGAGGTGGCTGAAGAGGTTGGCGGTGGTGCCGCCGGGCGAGGCGGCGAGCAGCATCACGCCGACGGCCAGCAGCGGGTCGAGGTCGAAGCCGAGCACCAGCACGAACGCGATCACCGGCAGCACCAGCACCTGCAGCCCCAGCGCCACCGCCACGGCCCGCGGGCTGCGCGCCACCCGGCGGAAGTCGTCGACCTGCAGCGACAGGCCGAGACCGAACATGATGATGGCCAGCGCGACGGGCAGCCCGACGCTGATCAGTGCGGAGTCGTTCACGACCACTCTCCCGGCTCGACCTGGGCGCCCTGCGCCACCGCCCCTGTGACGGCGGCCACAGTCAAGCAGCCCCGTGGCGGGTCAGGAGCGGAAACGCTCCAGCGCGTCGGGCTCGACCAGGGCCGACCGGTCGCCGGCCTTGCGGCGGTGGTGCTCGACGAGGGCCACCAGCGCGGAGGCCGGCCACGCCTGCGGCAGCAGCCGGCAGGACACCAGCGACGGGCCCCGGGTGGTGACCACGAGGTGCGGCTGCCACCCACGGACGGCAGCCACCTCGACGAGGTCGCGCCACGCCACCGTCTGCGCCCGGCCCACCCCGCCCGGCACCCGCAGCCCGTCGGGGCCCACGACCAGCCGGGTCTCGGTGCGCACGGCCAGCACGGCCGCTGCGACGACCCCCAGGACGACCAGCACCCCCAGGACGCGCGGGCCGGCCGAGTCGGCGACCAGCACCATCAGCACCCCCAGCAGCGCCAGCGCGACGCCGGCCACGGCGCGCAGCAGCGCCTGCGTACGCCGCAGCGGCAGCGCGAGGCCACCCGCGACGGCGACCGCGGGTGGTGGGTCGGCTCGTGGCCCGTGCCGCGGGGCCGTGAGGCTGCCGACGCCGGTCGCCCCCAGGACCGCGAGCAGCACGCCCAGGGCGATCGGGAAGGCGGGCGCCTCGGCCCGCAGCCCGCCGACCACGAGGAAGACCCCGACCGGCACGAGGAGCGCGGCGAGGCCCATCACGGCGTACCTGCCCGGCGCGCGGTAGACCGCGTCCGGGTCGTCGGGCGGTGTGCTCACCGGCTCAGCCGCGGGCGCCGCCGACGCCGAGCAGCGCGGCCAGGCCCAGGGCGCTGCGGGGCGAGTACGCCGCGCGCCACAGCCCGCCGTGCGCGGCGGCGTACGCCTCGTCCTGCCAGGGGTGCTCGTGGCGCGGTCCGCCGCCGGTGTGCAGGTCGTGGACCAGCATCGCGGCCATCAGCACGTTGGAGGTGGAGGGGTCGAAGACCTCGACGCCGAAGCGGTGCGCGCCGGCGTACGCCGCGGCCAGGGCGCGGTTCTTGACCACCGAGCGGGTGCGGGTCGGGGGCGCGACGTTCATCGAGACCAGCCGGCCCTCGTGGCGCGCCACGGTGGCGCGCCAGCGCTGCAGCCGCTTGGCCAGCGCGTAGTTGGGGCCCTGCTGGGGCACCAGCGAGTCGTTGAGGCCGGGGTCGGCCGGGCCGGCGTACGGGCGCTGGAGCAGGCGCCCGCCCGACACGGTGCGCAGCGGGCGGCCCAGGCCCTTGCTGAGCCGGCCGCGCCCGGAGTAGGCGGCCAGGGCCTGGTCGACGGCGTCGCCGGGGACCGCGAAGACGTCGGTGGGGGTGGCCAGGAACGCCAGGGCGGCGTCGTCGCGGGCCTCGAGGAGGCGGCGGCTGAGCTCGTCGACGGCGGTGGAGACCCGCACGTTGGTGGCGCCGTCGGCGTAGACGTAGTTGCCGAGCACCAGGGTGCCGGGCTGCTCGGCGAGCCAGTCGGCCAGCGCGGGCACGTCGGCGAGCAGGTCGGCGCCGGGGCGGCCCTCGACGGCGGGGGCCACGACGGTGCCGGCGCCGGCGACCGCGGTGTCGCTGACCCGCTCCCACACGTCCTCGCGGGGCAGGTCGATCGCCGCGACCCGGGCGCCCCAGCGGGTCAGGGCCTGCAGCGGCCCCATCTCCGAGCCGGCGCCGACGACCGCGACGGTGTGGCCCTCCAGGCGCAGCCAGTCGGGGTTGGCCACCACCGCGTCGACGGCCTCGGCCAGCGTCGGCTCCACGACCCCGGCCAGCACCCACTGCTCGACGCGGCGGCGTACGTCGTCGCCGCGCAGCCGCTCGCCGCGGTAGGGCAGCACCAGCTCGCGCAGCGGCTCGCCGGCGCCGTGCATCTCGACCTGGCCGAAGCCGGTCGTGCTGCGGGGCCAGTCAGCCAGGGCCACGTCGGAGCCGTCGCCCTCGCCGGTCATGACCCGCATCCGCGCGTGCAGCGAGTCGAGGCCGCCGCGGGCGACCGCGACGGCGTCGTCGGGCGTGGCCAGGCCGGCCTCGACCAGCAGCCGGAACCACGGCAGGTACTGGGTACGCCAGGCGGTCTCGCGCTCGGCGGCGCGGGCGCCGACGGCGTCGACGGGGCGCAGCGCGTCGGCGACGACGCCGCGGCCGGTCGCGGTGGTGCTGCGACGCGGCGGCCCGTCGGTACGGTTCTGGCCGGCGGGGTCGAGCGGGAAGACGAGTCCGTGCGGGGCATCAGCCATGCGCCTCACCCTGCCCCGCCGACACGTCGGGGTAAACACCAGGGGTGACGCGGTGAGACGCCGGGCGCCGCTAGCGTCCGCCGGGTGACCCGCCTCCCCATCGGTGCCGACGCCGCCCTCGTAGTCATCGACGTGCAGGAGGGCTTCGACGAGCCGTGGTGGGGTCCGCGCGACAACCCCGACTGCGACGAGCACGTCGCCGCGCTGGTCGGCGCGTTCGCGGCCTCGGGGCGCCCGCTGGTCTACGTGCAGCACTCCTCGCTGAGCCCCGAGAGCCCGCTCTTCCCCGGACAGCCCGGCCACGCCCTCAAGGACTACCTCGAGGGCTTCGAGCCGGCGCTGCTGGTGACCAAGCAGGTCAACTCCGCCTTCCACGGCTCCCCCGACCTCGACGCATGGCTGCGCGGCGAGGGCATCGGCGAGATCGTGGTCTGCGGCATCACCATCAACCACTGCTGCGAGACCACGGCGCGGGTCGGCGGCAACCTCGGGTACGCCGTCACGTTCGTGCTCGACGCGACCCACACCTTCGACCGCACCGGCCCGGACGGCACCACGATGAGCGCCGCCGAGCTGGCTCGGGCCACCGCCACCAGCCTGCACGGCGAGTTCGCGACGGTGCTGTCGACGGCCGAGGTGCTCGACGCGCTCGCCGGGGGCCTCCCCGCGTGAGCGGGCCGAAGCGGAACAAGCACCGGACGGTGCCCGATCGGCCGCTGGTCCCCCGGTGGTACGTCGCGGCCGTCCTGGCGGTGCTGGTCGTCTCCACGGCGGCCACCACCGGCGTCGCCCTCGTCCGGGACGGGGCGGTGGGCTGGTCCTTGCGGTTGGCCGCGCTCGCGGCCGGTCTGCTGCTGGTCGCCGCCTGCTCGGCGCTGGCGCGCCCTCGGCGGCGACGCCCGATGAGGACCACCGCCGCGGGGGTGGGCGTGCACCGGGCGCCGGCGGCGACCGTGTGGCCGCTGCTGGGTGCCTGGTTCGCCGCGCTGGCGATGGCGGCGTCCTGGGTCTACCTGGCGGTCACGGACTTCTCCGCGCTCGAGGGCCACGGCTGGATCCTGGTCACCGTCGTGGGTGCCCTGGGCTCCGCGCCCGACCTGGTGCGTCTGCTCACCGGCCGTCTGCACCGCTGGCAGCTCGAGATCGGGCCCGAGTCCCTGACCTACCGCGGCTACCGCACCGACGAGACGTGGCCCTGGTCGACGATCCGCGGCGCCCGGGTCCAGCAACGTGGCCCCGCGGGGGTGCTGATCGACGTCAAGGGCGCGGGCAAGGACGTCGTCGTGCCGATCACGGCCTTCACGGTGCCGGCCGAGCAGCTGGTCGAGGACATCGAGCGCGGCAGGGCAGCAGCCCGCCGCTGAGCCCGCGCCGCGGGTCGGCACGGGTACCCGGTCAGGCAGCGGCGATCATCGCCAGGTCGCGCCACCACGAGAGCCGGTTGGGCCGTCCGTCGTAGTCGTGGCGCTGGTTGGCACCGGAGACCCCGGGCAGGACGAAGACCTGGGCGGGCCCGACGTACCAGTCCTGGACGCCCAGACCCGGCCGACCCCGTCGCCCCGTCGCCCGGGAGGCCTCGTGGGCGACGGCCTTGCTGGTGAAGGCCAGCCACTCCGGCTGCCAGCGCTCGCACTTCTCGGCCAGGTCGTCGATCTCGACCCAGCGCGGGTCCCAGTGGCCGACCAGGTCGGTCAGACCCAGGCCGAGGTCGGGCACCAGGTGGTCCTCGTGCGGCTGCAGCCGCCGCGGGGAGAGCCCCGAGAGGTGCAGCGACTCCCAGAAGCTGTTGCCGGGCGTCTCGTAGTAGTGGTCACGGTGCTTGGTGCTCTCGGCGCCCGCGAGCCCGCAGAAGACGACGCGCGGCTGGTCGGGGACGAGGTCGGGGAGCACCTGCACGCCCGCACGCTACTCACGACAGCCCCGGGAGGGCCAGATTCCTTTACCCTCGGCGAGTGCTCCCTCCGACCCCGCCCTCCGGGCCCCCGCCAGGCTCCACCACCGCCCCCTCCCCCGAGGCTCCGTCCGGCCCGTCGTCCTCGGGGGTGACGCCGGGTGCGCTGCTCGGCGAGGCCCGCGCCGACCTGCGGCCCGTGCTGCTGGGTCTGGCCGCCGCCTTCGGTGCCGCGGTCGTGCTCACCCTGCTGATGCTGCTGGCCCTGGTCGTCAGCGGCACCGAACCGGTCGACGACGGCGACGCCAGCGGCGCGGGGGTGCTGCTCTTCCTGCCCTTCCAGGTGCTCGGCATGGGTCTGCTCGGCACCATGGGGCTCTCGTTCGAGGGGCTGAGCGGCAGCCTCTACGCGCCCGTCTACTGGGTGAGCGGCTCGTACGTCGCCGTCACCGCGCTGCTGGCCCGCAGGGCCGAGCGGCAGGCCGCGCGACCCACGACCACCCTGGAGCGGGTCCGCTCCGGCGCACTGCTCGGCGTCGCGCTGGGCGTCGTGCTGCTGGTGCTGATGCGGGTGCTGGCGATGCGCGTGGACGGGTCGGTGGCGCACACCGCCTCCCCGAGCCTGTTCCTCGGGGCGCTCCTGCTCACCCTGGGTGCGCTGTGGGGCGGGCGCTGGTCGGCCCGGCCCCGGTGGCACCCGGCGCTCGACCTGGACCTGGTCGTGGGCCTGCGGCTGATGTGGTCGGTGCTGCTCGGGTGGCTGGTCGTCGGGGTCCCGCTCGCGGCGCTGCTCGCGCTGGTCGGTGAGGGCGTCGACGCCGCCGTCGTGCTGCTCGTGGGCGCGCCGACGGTCGCGGTCTACCTCGTCGAGCTGGCCCACCTCGGCGCGCTCTCGGCCGGCGGCGAGCACCTCTTCCTCTTCAGCGAGAACGTGGGCCTGGCGGTCGTGCTGACCCTCGCCGCCCTGGTCTCGACCCTGCTCGTGTCGGTGGCCTGGCACCGTCGCCGGGTGCGCCCGGCGGGGGCCGACGCCTGGTCGTGGGCGGTGCTGCCGCTGGCCGGGCTCGTCGGTGGGCTCGTGCTGTGGGTCGCCGGGGTCCTGGTCATCGGCGGCGGCATCGCCGAGTTCAGCGGCCAGGTGGTCCTCGCGCCGGCGTTCTGGTCGATGTTCGTGCTCGCTGCGTGGGCGCTGCTGGCCGAGGGGCTCAGCCGCACCGTCGCCCCGGCGCTGTCGCCGAGGCTGCCCGAGCGGGTGGGCCGTCTCCTCGACCGCCCGCGTCCGCTGCACGCGGGCGAGCAGACCGCCGTCGCGACCGACGGCGACCGGCCGGCTCCCCGCCCGCGCACGCCCGAGGAGCAGCGCCGCGACCGCCGCCTGGTGCTGGCCGGGGCCGGCGTGGTCGGTGTGCTGGCATTGCTGGCGATCGGCTACCGCGTCGTCGACTCGACGTTCTTCGGCCCCGAGGACCGGGTCGAGGCCTACCTCGACGCGGTCGTCGCCGGCGACCTCGACGAGGCCCAGGACCTGGCGCCCTTCGACTTCGAGCCCGAGGGCCTGGCGTTCTCGATCGGCTTCGGCGACGACGCGGCCACCGACCTGTTCACCCGCGAGGTCTACGAGGCGGCCGAGGAGCGGGTCACCGGCTACGAGATCGTCTCGACCGACGTCAGCGGCGACACCGCC
Source organism: Nocardioides marinisabuli (assembly GCF_013466785.1). Classification (NCBI taxonomy): domain Bacteria; kingdom Bacillati; phylum Actinomycetota; class Actinomycetes; order Propionibacteriales; family Nocardioidaceae; genus Nocardioides; species Nocardioides marinisabuli. Next base: position 2,361,039 of record NZ_CP059163.1, on the reverse strand, counting down.
GAGGTCGAGGTCCGCCTCGAGGGTCTCAGCGGCGAGCCCACGGCCGACCTGACCCTCTACCGCGACGGGCGCCGCTGGGGCGTCTTCGGGGACTGGGTCGTCGGCGAGGCCGGCCTGGCCGGGATCGGCAGCATCTACGAGGAGTCCGCCACGTTGACGGTCAACGGGGTGCAGGTCGACGTCGAGCCGGGGGCCGACCAGTGGCTGCTGCCCGGCAGCTACGACGTCGACCCGTACGCCGACAACCCGTTCCTCGAGCTCGACGGCGAGCCGACCGTGGTCGAGCCCGGCGGTTACGCGAGCATCGCGTCGGTCTCGACCCCGCAGCCGACGCAGGAGTTCCGCGACCAGCTGCAGGAGCAGGTCGACGCCTACCTCGACGAGTGCATGGCCAGCACCGAGCTGGAGCCCGAGGGCTGCCCGCAGTCGGCGTTCTCGTTCGGCGACGACCCGCGCAACGTCGAGTGGACCCTCGACCAGGCCCCCGACCTGGGCGAGATCTACCTCAGCGGCGAGTTCCCCGAGACGCTCTACCTCAGCGACGGCGAGGCCACGGCGACCTTCGAGGCCGACGAGTCCTACGGGTTCGGGCGCCCCGACTACCAGCCCCAGGAGGACACCTCCTACCTGGCCTTCCAGGTCGAGGTCGACGTCGACGGCGACGACCTGGTGGTCACCTTCGAGCCCTGAGCCGGCCGCCGACGCGTGGGCGGGCGGCGCCGTACCAGACCACCCCTACGGGGGTTTGTGCGGCGCCGCCTGGCCGTACTAGGTGTCGGCGCCTACTCTCGAAGGAGTGAACAGGCGTCGAGACTCGGCGCTGCACCACCACGCTTGGGGGCCCGCCATGGGCAACGACTTCGCCACCTCGGTGGCAACACCGCACACCAGCACCACCAGCCACGCCGTCAGCGGCGAGCTCGACCTCGCCACCGTGCACGACCTGCGCCTGAGCTTCTCGGCTGCGCTCGCCGTGCCGACGGACTCCTCCGCGCTCGACCTCGACCTCGCGGGCGTCACCTTCATGGACGCCGCCGGCCTCGGGGCGGTCATGTGGTGCCGCCGCCGCGCCCTCGCCGCTGGGCGGGCCTGCATGGTCGACAACGCCAGCCCGGCCGCGCTGCGCCTGATGAAGCTCACCGGCACCCACGGCCTGCTGCGGGACGTCGCCGCCGCGTCGGCGCCCGGCGTCACCCCCGTCTGAGCGACTCGCCGCTGAGGGCGGCCAGGACGGCAGACGCGGGCACCGTCAGCCGGGCACCTGACCGCTGACGCACCATGCCTCCGCCTCGACCGCGAACGGCCCCTCGCCGAGGCGGGTGCGCAGGAAGTCGCGCAGTCGCGCCACCTCCGACGGCTCCAGCCGGTCGAGGTAGGCGCGCACCGACCCGGCGGCCCGCTCGAAGGGCGCCCACCACTGCTCGAAGCCGGTGAAGTCGACCCGGACCCCGATGCGCTCCTCGCGCACCGCGGCCAGCCCGGCGGCCCGCCAGAGGCGCTCCAGGTCACCGCCGCTCGACCCGGTCGAGGGCGCAGCCGCGGTGCCGGGAGCCAGCGACTCGACGGCCGACCAGAACGGTGAGAGCGGCCCCCGCCCACCGCCGTGGTCCCACACGCAGGCGGCGACCAGCCCGCCCGGCCGCGTCACCCGCACCATCTCCGCGACCCCGGCGGCCGGGTCGTCCATGAAGTGCACGACCAGCTGGGCCAGGGTCGCCTCGAACTCGTCGTCCACGAACGGCAGCTCCTCGGCCCCGGCCTGCAGCGTCTCCACGTCGGGGTGGCGGTCCGCGACGGCGGCGACGAACGTCGGGGCCGGGTCGACCGCGGCCAACCGTCGTACGTCGGCACCGGCGGCGGTACAGCGCCGCGACAGCTCCTCGACCAGCGCCCCCGGCCCGCACCCGACGTCGAGCACCGACGCCGGCACCCCTCCCCCGGGCAGCACCGCGTCGCAGAAGACCGGCGCGAGCGGTCGCGAGAACCGGCCCATGAACCGGTCGTAGGTCTCCGCGGACACGTCGAAGGCGGCCATCACCCCAGGCTAGGGGCCCGCGTCGCCTGCGCGGATAGTCCCTGACCTTCCACACGCCGGACCGGCGTGTCGCGGTGAGGAACGTCAGGGAATTCGCCGCCGAACGGGACGCCTGTCCTGGGGGCGCCGGGCGCAAAAGGGTCCTTGGACCCTGGGAGGGGCTACCTCCCGCAAGCAGATTGAAGGTGCGACGACGCGCGAGCGCCCGTCGTTCCACTGGCGGCCCGACCTCGGGAGGGACGGGCCGATCTCGACCGAGGGAGGACCGCATGACGACGACGACGACCACCGGCTCAAGCGCACCACCTGACATCGACGACGACCTGGTCCGGGTGGCCCGGGCGACCGGGCTGATCTACCTGGCGTTCTTCGTCGTGGGCATCCTGGGGTTCCTGGTCGTGCGACCGCAGCTCTACGTGGCCGACGACCCGCAGGGCACGCTCGACAACCTGCTCGACAGCGAGGCGCTGGCGCGCATCGGGATCGTGCTCGAGCTCGGCATCGTGCTGAGCCAGGCGCTCGTCGCCGTGTGGTTCTACCGGCTCTTCCGCCGGGTCGACCGCGTGGCCGCGGGTGCGTTGGCGGGCTTCGGCCTGGTCAACGCGGTGGTCATCCTGAGCAGCGCCGCGGTGCTCGCCACGGCCCTCGACGTCGCGCAGGACGAGTCCCTGAGCCGGGAGGGCGACCCGGCCGCCACCGTCCAGATGCTCTACGCGCTGAGCGGGAACCTCTGGGGGGTGGGCGCCCTCTTCTTCGGCCTGTGGCTGATCCCGATGGGGTGGCTGGTGCTCCGCTCCGGCTGGATGCCTCGGGTCCTGGGCTGGCTCCTGGTGGTGGCCGGCGTCCTCTACCTGGGCAGTGCGCTGCTCACGTACCTGTTCCCCGACGCCGCGTCGGCGATCGACCTGTTGACGGTGCCCGCGTCGGTCGGCGAGGCCTGGATCATGGGCTACCTGGTCATCTTCGGCGTACGCCGTCGTGCGGCGACGCCGGCGCCCGGCCGCGAGTCCGCGGCGACAGGCTGACGCCCACCGGTGGGAGACTCAGCTGTAGCAGAACGGGGAGACCGAGCGGTACGGCTTGTAGTCGTCCGTGGCGGGGATGAAGAAGCTGAACTGGACCGAGTTGGGGAAGTCCGCCTTGTACTCCTTGACCTGGTACTTCTTCTTCTCGCTGGCCTTGTAGGTGTAGTAGAAGTCCCAGGCGCCGGTCGCGGTCGTGGTCTCGCGCGTGAGGTTGGCCCACTTACCTTGACCACACTTTCGGTACTGGATGAAGACGTAGACCCCGGCGCCGTCGTCACCCCTGATGCGCCCCTTGTCGTCGCCCTCCCAGTAGGAAGCGTCCTTGTCGCACTTGGGGATCTTGCGGCAGGTCAGGCGCTTGAGGTCGCGAGACTCCTTCGTGTCCGCCTTCGAGGCGGCTGGCGCGTCAAGGCCCGCATGGGCCGCGGGTCCCGGCGCCGGGGTGAGGAGAAAAGCCAGGGCGAGGACGGTCGTCAGGTGCTTCATCAGTTTCCTTCGGTGAGGCCGAGCGACATCGCGGCCCCACCATTGTGCGTGGCGTCCTGAGCCCTGTCAGTGACTTCCGGGCGGCCGCTCAACCCACCCAGCGCCCGGGGTCGGGCAGGTCGAGGCCCTGCTCGTCCTCGGGCAGCAGCGAGAGCTGTTGCGTGCGGGGGCCGCGAGGGCGGGCCGGGCCGTCGTCGCGGCGGGCGAGCCGGTCGACGAGGTGGCGCAGGCCCGAGCGGACGGTGTGCAGCAGCAGGTCGAGGTCGACGTCGGGCACCACGACGGTGCCGGTGCGCAGCCCCACCAGGGACCGCACCAGCAACGACCGGTCGCCGTCGTACGCCGCCGCGACCTGGGCGGGCTCGACCTGGCCGTCGAGGAGCAGCTCGACCACGGTGGCCAGGTGCTCGTCGAGGACGGTCGGCGCCGGCTCGGCGAGCTCGTCGCCCTCCTCGTCGACGCCCATGCCCTCCAGGAACCGGCGGCCGCCGACCCGCTCAGCGACCGCGCCGGCGATGTCGTCGATCTCGGAGCAGAGCCGCGCGAGCACCCCCGCGAGCTGGCGGGGCGCGAAGGGCACCGCGCAGATCTCGTGGCGCACCAGGATGCGGTCACCCACGACGCGCACCTGCAGGTAGGGCAGCCGCGCCTGGAGCCCGGCGACCTCCCGGAAGGCTGCTCCGGTGTCGGCGATGTCGTCGACGAGGATCGCGAAGAGGGCCACTACCGGCCGGTCCTCGAGCACCTGGACCCACACGACGCTCTCACCGACCGGCACCGGCACGTCGCCGTCCTCGTCGTGGGCGACCGGTTGGTCGAGGACCTCGGCGAGGGTGGCGTCGACCAGCCGCTGCAGGTGCTCGCGGTCCTCGACGAGCACCGCGAGCGGCGCGTCGTCGCCGAGCACCGTGCCGCGCCCGGGCGGCAGCGGCTTCGTCGGGCGACGCCAGCGCAGGCCGTCGAGGTCGAGCTCGCGGCTGGTGAGGAAGGCCGGGTGGAGGCAGCCGGAGCGCAGCACGGCCACGATCAGCTCCGCAGCGAGGTCGCACTCGCGCTGGCCGAGCACGGTCTCGAAGGCCGGGTCGTCGTCCTCGTGCTCGGGCCCGACGGCCCACGGCTGGTCCAGGCCACCGGTGCCGACCGACTCCAGGTGCAGCCGCTGCTGACCGTCGACGTCGGCGACGACGTACGCCGGCACCTCGCCGGACCCGTCGTCGACCGCGACCCCGAGCTCGTCGCCCGGGCCCATCGCCGCGAGGTGGTCGGCGACCCGGCGACGCAGCTCGCGCCACGCCTCGTCGTGCTCCTGCTCGATCGTCACGTCGCTCCCGGTGTCTCGACCGGTCGGCTCCACCGACCCGAGGGCCCCACGCTAGACGCGAGGACCGACAGTCGATGGACGCCGCGACCGAGCGTCCTGGGTCGGCTCAGGGAGCCGGGGTCGCGGAAGCGGTGGCGCGTGCTCGGAGGAGGCCGTTGATGTCGTCGACGACGTGGGCCTGCGCCAGCATGCCGCGCGACTCCGGCACCGCTCGGCCGCGGGCGACGACCATCGCGACTGCGGCGGTGCCACCGGCGAGGTGGCGACCTGGCACGACGAGCAGGTCGGCCTTCCCACGCGGTGTGCGCCGCCACATGAACCTCGTCGTGTCGTGACGCGCGGCAGGGCGGTGCAGCCCCAGGACGACGTCGTCCGCCGGCGCGACGACGTCGATGTCGTCCCAGGGCACCGACCACCCGACACCCTCACGGCGGAGCTCGACCCCGAACGAGGTGACGTACAGCCCGCCAGCGACGATCTTGCCCCGCAGCAGCGGGACGAACGGCGCCGCCAGACCCAGCCCGAGCAGTCCCAGCAGCCAGGCACCGCCCGGGTGGCCTGCCCGGCCCGCCAGCAGCGCCCCGACCAGGCACCAGACCATGAGTGACGCGGTGCCCACCGCCGACATCACGATCGACGCCACCGAGTACGGGAACACCAGGGCCGCGGCTCCGGACGGTGCCGTGCCCAGCTCGAGGTCGGGGCGCCGACGGGAGAGCCGGCGCTCGACGACGAGCGTGACCGAACCGAGGACGGCGATGATCCAGAGCAGGGAGCCGAACATGATCGCGCTGGTCTCGCCCACGGCGACCAGGCCGACGCCCATCAGCAGCAGCCAGCCGTGACCGACGGCCAGCAGCACGTCTCTTCGGGTGCTGGACACAGGTGCCTCCTAGTCGAAGAACCCGCCGATGCCGCCGACGACGGCACCCACGCCGCCACCGATCGCACCGCCGGTGTCCTTGAGTGATTCCCACCCCTCGTCCAGAGCATTCATCACGTCGGGGCCTTCCTCGAAGAGCGCGTCGATCGCGCCCGAGGTGACGATGCCGACGCCCGCGCCCACCACGGCCCCGGCTACGGTGCCCACTCCCGGGACCGGCACGAGGCTGCCGACGCCCGCCCCGACCAGCGCTCCGGCCGCGATGGACGCCCCCAGTCCACCTGCTCCCGACGTCACCGCCTGCGCAGGGCTCTCGCCTGCGACGAGGTCGAGACCGATGCCCACCACCGACAGGGCTCCGCCGAGCTTCATCGAGGTGAGCTTGGCCCGGGTCTCGATCTCCCCGGCCCGCCGAACGAGGTCACCGCCCTCCAGCTTGCGCGCGTCCCAGTGGTTCAGGTCGCCGTTGTGGAAGCCGCCCGGCTTCCTCCTGATCAGGTCGATGTACTCCTCGGCCTCCCGGACGAGCCGTCTGCCCTCCGCCTTCAGCACCGACGCGTGCCCGACGACCCCTGCTGCGCCGAAGCCGCCAGCGATGTCCAGGGCGGTCAGCAGCATCCCGGGCCCGCTCAGCCCGCGGTACTCGTCCTCGAGCAACCGCGTGGCGGACCGCAGCCCGTCCCGCACCTGGGCGGCCTCGGCGACCACCCTCTCGTAGGCCAGCACCTTCGCCTGGTGGTCGGCCCACGCCTCGACGGCAGCGGCGTGCGCGTCGACGGCGGTGGGGCTGACCCGCCCGGTCGGCGCGTCGCCGGGGTCGGCGGGGGCCGCGCCGGGCGCTTCGACGACGTACGCCGTCACGGTGAGGCCGGCAGCGCGGGCCGTCCCGCGGATCTCGGCCATGCGTTCCTGCTGGCGGCGCAGCGTGTCGGCGTACGCCGTCATCTCGCGGGCGACCGAGGCCGTCGCCCGGTGCACGTGGTCGATCTTGTCGACGGCCACGCCCATCCGGTCGGCGAAGCCGGTGCCGGCGGCGCCCTCCCAGTCGGAGGAGGCGACCCGGCGCGCGGCGGCGACCCGCTCGACGCCCTGGTCGACCGCGGCTCCGAGGGACCCCTCGAGCCAGGCGGCCGCGGACTCGATGGAGCGCGGCGAGCCCGGCAGCTCGGTGTCGACGCTCATCTCACCACCACCCGGAGGTGAAGGTCTCCCGCGAGACCCGGTCGGCGCTCTGGAGCACCGCGACCGCCGACCGGACGTTGTCGGAGGCCCCGAGCAGGCCCTCGCTGACCTCGGCGGCGGCCTCGAGGAGGTGGGCCACCATCTCGAGCAGCAGCGCGGTGACATCACCGCCGTCGATCCCCGACGGGACCGAGGAGGCACACTCCTCGATCGACGTGCGGGCCCGCTCGAGGCCCGCGGTGATGTCGTCCGCGGTCGACCACCGCAGCTCGACGCTCATCGCGCACCCGCCGCGACGGGGGCGGGGCTGGGCCGCTTGTCGAGGTAGAGCAGGTCGTAGGGGGCCTGGTCGTGGGCCGCCTGCAGGTCGGCGACGGAGAGCAGCACCCAGGCGCTGTCGGCGTCGTAGAAGTCGGCGAGCCGGTCGAGCGCGGAGTAGACGAAGAGCGCGACGCGGCCGTCGTGGGTGCGGTGCATGGCCAGGCGCGGCGACCCGTCGGCGTGCTCGACGGTCGGCGCGTAGACCACGGGGGGCAGGGGAGGTCGGGTGTCGGTCATGACCCCAAGGCTCCCCGCGTTCGCCGGGCGGCGACACCACCGATCCGCGATCTGTGGATAACCCCCCTCCGGCCACCACGCGGGGTCACCCAGGGGTCACCCAGGGGTCGTCGGGACGATCACTCGAAGAGCGCTCGTACGTCGGCGGCGTCGATGACGCCGCCCAGGGCCCCGTCACCGTCGACGACCTGGGCGAACAGCTCGGCCTTGCGCTCCTTGAGCGCCACCACCTTCTCCTCGACCGTGTCGCGCGAGACCAGCCGGTAGACCATCACCGGCCGGGTCTGGCCGATCCGGTGCGCGCGGTCGACGGCCTGCGCCTCGACCGCCGGGTTCCACCACGGGTCGAGCACGAAGACGTAGTCGGCCTCGGTGAGGGTGAGCCCGACCCCGCCGGCCTTGAGGCTGATCAGGAACGCGGTGCTCTCGCCGTCGCGGAACCCCTCGACCGCCTCGGCCCGCTTGCGGGTGCGCCCGTCGAGGTAGCTGTAGCTGACGCCCTCGGCGTCGAGGCGGGCGCGCACGCGGCGCAGGAAGCCGGTGAACTGGCTGAAGACCAGCGCCCGGTGGCCCTCGGCCGCCAGCTCGAGCAGGTGCTCGACCAGGACGTCGGTCTTGGCCGAGCCCACGGCGTCGTGCTCGGCGTCGACCAGCGCCGGGTCCAGGCTGAGCTGGCGCAGCCGGGTGAGGGCGCTGAGGATGGCGACCCGGTTGCGGTCGAAGTCGTCGACCAGGCCGAGGATCTTCTGCTGCTCGCGGGCCAGGTGGGTGTCGTAGATCTTGCGGTGCCGGGCGCCGAGGTCGACCTGCAGCAGCTGCTCCTGCTTGGGCGGCAGGTCGGCGGCGACCAGGTCCTTGGTGCGGCGCAGCAGGAAGGGGCGCAGCCGCTGCTGGAAGCGCTTCAGCGCGGCGCTGTCGCCCTCCTTCTCGACCGGGCGCACCACGTGGTCGACGAAGCCCTTGACGGTCGGGTAGAGGCCCGGGGCGACGAGGGCCAGCAGCGACCACAGCTCCATGAGCCGGTTCTCGAACGGCGTGCCGGTGACGGCGAGCCGGAACGGCGCCTCGACGCGGCGTACGGCCTGGTGGGTCTTGGCGAGGTGGTTCTTGACGTGCTGGGCCTCGTCGAGGACCAGCCCGCCCCAGCCGAGGGCGGCGTACTCGTCGACGTCGAGGCGCAGCAGCGTGTACGTCGTCACCACGACGTCGGCGCCGTCGGCGAGCGCGGCCACCGAGGTGCCGAGCTTGCGGGCCGAGGCGGTGATGGTGCGGACCACGAGTCCCGGGGTGTGCCGCTCGGACTCGCGCGCCCAGTTGGCCACGACGCTCGCGGGCGCCACGACCAGGAACGGCGCGGCGCCGCCGGCGCGGGCGCGGGCCACGGCCGCGAGCACCTGCAGGGTCTTGCCCAGGCCCATGTCGTCGGCCAGGACGCCGCCGAGCCCGTGGTCCTGCAGGAAGGCCAGCCAGCGGAACCCGTCGTGCTGGTAGTGCCGCAGGGTGGAGACCACGCCCACCGGCTCGGGGCGGGGCAGGTCGGTGAGGTCGCGCAGCGCGTGGGCGCGGCGCACCCACTCCTGGGCGTGCGCGGGCAGCGTGTCGGTCTCGGCGAGGTCGCCGACCGTGGCCCACAGGCCGAGGTCGTGGCCGCCGACGCCGATGCGGCCGTCGCGGGTGGGCTCGCGGACCTCGGCGGCGGCCGCGACCAGGCCGCGCAGGCTCTCGAGCTCGGCGGCGGTGGCGTCGACGTGCAGGCCGCTGGGCAGCACGATCCGCTCGTCGCCGAGCGTCAGCGCCTCCAGCACCGACGCCAGGGGGATCTGCTCGCCGTCGACGCTGACGTCGACGCTCAGGTCGAGCCAGTCGGTGGCCCCGTCGGCGGCCGCCGCGTCGTCCTCGGCCGCGGGGTCGTCCGGGTCGCCGGGGTCGTCGGGGCCCACCTGACCGAAGCTGATCTCGACCGGACCGGTCGCGGGCCGGAAGTCGGGCCGCTCGACCTCCTCGACCTCGACGCCGGCCTCCCGGAGGCGCGCGAGCTCGTCGGCCAGGTCGAGCACGCCGCTGGTCGGTACGCCGCGGTCGGGCGGCGCCCCGGGGCCCGCCAGGACTCCGGCGGAGGTCAGCCGGGCGAGCTCGGCGCGCTCGGCGGCGCGGTCGCGGACCCCGTCGAGCCGGGCGGTCGAGCCGGCGGCGCAGGTCAGGTCGGCGTCGCCGACCCGGTAGCGCCACTGCCAGCGCAGCTCGGCGGCCGGGCGGCGGTCCCACTCGACGACGAGGACCAGCCGCGGGGTGGGCGGGGCGGGGATCGAGATCGAGTCGTCGCTGGAGACGACCGGGAGGTGCCGGGCGAGCCGGGGCAGCCGGGCCCCGACGAGGGCGTCGAGGTGCTCGGGCGGGACGGTGGTGTCGCCGCCGGTGACGAGCCTGGCCAGCGCGGGCGGGACCGGCTCCGCGAGGGGTGCCAGCAGGGCGGTGGCGTCACGGGTCGTGGCGCTGGGCGCCCGGTCGAGCAGCACCACGCCGTGGGCCTCGTCGCCGACGAGCAGCAGCCGGTCGGCGGGCCACCACTGCTCGGCGTACCGGACCCCGAAGCGCAGGCTGGCCGCCCCCGGCTCCTCGCCGTCGCGCGTCACGTCGGCGACCACCTCGACCGGCTCGTCGAGCAGCCGCACCTCGCCCAGCCCGTCGCCGGGCACCAGCGCCATGCCCGCGTCACGTGCCTGGCGCAGGCGCTGCCACAGCTGGGGGCCGAAGTCGGCGAGCGGCGGCAGGTCGGCGACGTTCCAGTACGCCGCCATCCCCATCTCGCCGCGCAGCCGGCCCACGGCGGCGACGTGGGCGGGATCGTGCTGGGTGCGGCCGAGGTGGACGCCGTGCGGGCTGAAGTCCTTCCAGGCCGCGCCGCCGCGCACCCAGCGCCCGCTCGCGCCGCGGCGGACCGGCCGCATCCGCACCACCGGCGCGACCAGGCCGGTGAAGCCGCGGTGGCGCGGCAGGTGCAGGTCGAGCAGGAGCGCGAGGGCGTGGTGGCCCGCCTCGTCGCCCCGCGAGGCCTCCAGGTCGCGCAGGGCCGTGTCGAGCGCGCCCGCCCAGTCGGCCGCGCCGTCGTCGGGTGCCGTGGCGGGGTCGGCGTCCTGGGGGGTCAGCGTCCAGCCCAGGCGCAGCAGCAGCGCCGCGCCGTGCTTGCACTCCCAGCCGACCGGGCACGAGCAGCTGGAGGTGACGGCGGGCCGCCCGCGGCCGAGGTCGAGGCTGACCGACGTGCGGTACGCCGCCGGCCCGGTGCCGGCGACCTCGCCGTCGACCGTGAGGAACTCACCGTCGACGACGTCGACCTCGAGCCGCAGCACCGAGCCGTCCCGGGCGTAGGAGCGCGCCCGCCCGACGGCGGCCGGGTCGTAGACGGAGGCCAGGCCCTCGGCGCTCAGCCAGGGCGCGAAGGCGGCGACCGGGTCGGGGGTGGGCACACCGGCAGTCTGCCGAACCGAGCCACGCCGGGGCGACCCAGGGCCGCGCTCGCGCGCGGACGAGCTCGACGGTCTCGGCCACGATCTCGTCGTGCATCTCCGCCATCTCGGGGGCCAGCCAGCCCTGGTCGGTCAGGCTGGTCCTCACCGCGAGCCCCAGGTCGGCCTCGGTGATGTCCAGGTCGGCCACCTCCGCGGTGGTTGTGGCGCGGTGGCTGGTCAGGCCACCGAACCCACGCCCGCAACCGCACCCCTTCTCCGGGTACAGCCGGTCGGTGTCGCAGACCATCGTGATCCAGAGGATCTCCCCGGGGACGCAGAAGCTGTAGTCCCCGTCCACCTCGCCCTGCGTGCTGCTCGTCGCCACCAGTACCTTCATGTCGGCCTCCTGCTCAGCACGCTAGGGGCCGGCGCCGACACCCGCCCACCGCCGACCGCGTGCCTGTGGACAGGCTCAGCAGGAGCGGCGTACGACGGCCCTGCCGTCGCCGACCCGCACCGCCCGGACCACCCGCTCACCGCGCACCAGCCGGACGACGGCGTCGCCGTCGGAGGTCACCGCGAGCCTGCCGCAGCGCCACCGTGCCCGGTCGAGGTCGACGCTGACGCGGGAGACGTTGGTCAGCCGCAGCTCGAGCCGGTGGCGCACCGGCAGCCGCTCGCCGTCCTCCCAGGCGGTCTCCTGCAGCACCGCGGGCAGCGGGCTGACCACCGGGGTCGGGCCGGTCGTGACCGGCAGGTGCACCCGGTCGGGGATGCGCTTGGAGGTCGCCTCGACCCGGGCGAGTCTGCCGGGCCCGGAGTCGCGGGCGGCCAGGTCGCCGGTCCAGTACGCCGTGGTGGCGCCGATCCCGAGCCCGCGCCGGGTCAGGTGCGGGCGCCAGGTGAAGTCGACGTCGCGGGGGTCGCGGGTGACCGTCGGCAGGCCGAGCCCGTCGATGACGGTCGCGAAGCGGTCCTGGATGGCGAAGACGAGGTGGTCCTCGGCGGGGTAGCGCACGAACCGGTGCCTCAGGCCGGCGTCGACGAAGCGGGAGACCTGGCGCTCGACCGAGGTGAACGGCACGAGCTGGTCGAGCGTGCCGTGCCCGATCCGGAACGGCAGCCAGGTGGCGTTGCCGACCAGGTCGTACGCCGTCCCGTCGCTCGTGCAGCGTCCGCCGAAGGCGGGCGAGACGATCTGGTCGGCGTCCACGGAGACCCCGCACTGGGGCGGACCGGCGAGCACGACGGTCTCGGCGTACAGGTCGGGGTGCGCGAGGCCGAGGTGGTAGCCGGCCCAGCCGCCCATCGAGTAGCCGGTCAGGACGGTGCGCCGGGGGTCGAGGGTGAAGCCGTCGGCCAGGGCCCGCCAGACCTGCCAGTAGTCGACCTCGGCCTCGTCGAGGTACCAGCCGTCGGGCCCGCGGCCGAGGGTGCCGGCGCAGATGGAGTCGCGGTCCTCGCAGAGGCTCTGGAGCAGCTCGGGGTCGTAGGCGGCGTACTGGTTGTGGTTGACGCCGAGCGAGTGCAGCGTCCAGGTGAGCGGGGTGGCGTCGCCGCGGCGGTAGGAGGTGGGGACGTGGACGGCGTACGGCTGCACGGGCGAAAGGTAGTTGGGGGCGCCGTCCCCGCTGCCCTGGCCCTCGTCAGCGACGACGCCCTCGCCGAGGTCGAGGCGGGAGAGGTACCAGCGGTTGCTGGGGCCGTGCACGAGCGGCTCGCGGGTGCGCTCCTTGCGGCGCAGGTCGGCCCAGCGCACGACGTGGGAGAACGGTGAGGCGTCGCCACCGGCGAGCGCATCGGCCTGGGCGTCCTCCATCCAGAAGTTGCCGGTGACGAAGCGCGCGAGCCCGTCGGCGCCGAGCTGGTCGGTGACCGGGTTGCCGGCGGCGACGGCCTGGAAGGCGGCGACCAGCCCGGCGGTCCGGCTGTCGGTGACGACCGGCGTCTCCTGCTCGGGGGTGCGGAAGGCGAGGTTGTAGACGTGCGTCGACCCGGGCGGCAGCGGCACGCCGCCAGTGAGGGTGGGCGCCGCCATCGCCTCGCCGGTCGCGTCGGCCAGGCCGGCGGCGAGCCGCACCCGCCAGGAACCGCGGGCGCGGAGCAGCTGCTTAGGGACCCGCACGGTGAAGGAGCGCGTCGACTCGTCGACGGTGAGCCGCCCGCCCTGGCGGGTCACGTCGGTGACGTCGCTGGTGACCAGGTCGTGCAGCCAGGCGCCGCGGCTGGAGACGACGAGTGCCTGCTCGAGCCCGGGCGAGGTGACGCCCGCGGCGGCCGGCCAGTCGTCGACGCCGGTGCTGGCGTCGCGGTCGGTGTCGAAGGCCCACACCGCCAGCGGCACGTCGGGGCTGGCCAGCGTCGTCCAGTCGACCCGCCAGTACGTCGCGCGCCGGTCCTTGCCCGTGGCGGCGACGAAGACGTCGGCCCCGTTGCCGGCCGCGCCCTCGGGCTGCTCGTAGACGCCCTGCTCGGGCGCCAGGGTGGCGATGTTGTCGAGGCTGAAGCCGCTCGGCAGCGCGGCGCCGTGGGCGTCGTACACGAAGTCGGTCCAGTACGACGCCCCGCCGTGCAGCCGCTCGGTGCCCGAGGTGCGGCTGATCCGCTGGGTGAACGGCCAGCCCTTCGGTGTGCCGAGCCGCGGCTCGGCCTGGGTCGCCGCCGCCGGCGCCCCCTCCGGCAGGCCTCCCCCTCCGTTGGTCGAGGCCCCCTGCACCGGACCCCCCACCCCGAGCACCAACCCCGCCGCGAGAGCGGGAGCGAGCAGGACGCGCAGGTTCCGGAGCATGCCCGTCCAACGGCGGGAGGTGACGGTCGTTACGCCACCGGCGGGGCGTGGGAACCGCTCAGACCAGGACGGGCTCGGCGGTCGCGGCCGCCGCCCGCTCGGCGCGCTCCTTGTGCCACGCGGTCCGGGCGAGGCGGGCCACGAAGAGCAGCCAGGCGACCATCAGCGCCAGGTCGACCACGAACGGCAGGTCGCCGACGGCCGCGAGCACGACGATGCTGTTGACCAGGATGATCAGGCCTCCGACCATCACGCCCATCGGGGCGTGCGGCAGCCGGCCCGCCAGCCGCGCGGCGATCGGCGCGACGATCACGCCGCCGAGGACCAGGCCCAGCACCGGCAGCCACGGGATGTCCTGGTGCGCGGCGCCGGTGATGAAGCCGAGCGAGACCGAGACCGCCACGGCGAACTCGGCGGCGTTGGTGGTGCCGACGACCTTGCGGGGCTCGTGGCTGGTGACGGTCATCAGGCTGGGCGTGACGACCGGGCCCCACCCGCCGCCACCGGTGGCGTCGACGAAGCCACCAAGCAGGCCGATCGGGGAGAGCCAGCGGGCGGTGTGCCCCGACTTGGGCGTCGGGATGATGCGCAGGCCGAAGCCGAACCGCACCAGGATGACGGCACCGAAAAACAGCAGCAGCGCGGCCATGCCGCTCTTGGCGGCAACCAGGCTGATCGAGGTCAGCACCACGGCGCCGAGGAAGCCGCCGATCGCGCCGGGGATGGCCACGCGGACCAGCACGGCCTTGTCGACGTTGCCGACCCGCCAGTGCGACAGGCCCGAGATCAGCGTCGTGGGCAGCTTGGCGGCGTGCGTGGCCGCGCTGGCCGTAGCGGGGGCGACGCCGAGCGCGAGCAGCACGGTCGCCGAGGTGACACCGAAGCCCATCCCCAACGTCCCGTCGACGAGCTGGGCCAGACCACCGGCGAGGGCGAAGGCAGCGACCAACCACATGAGCGTGCTCCTATGTACTTCAAAGTGAGTGAGTAGCCAAAGTAACCTAAGTTTGTAGAGATTGGTGCATTGGGAGTGCAGCAAGTTCCGCCAGGGCGACGCTGCGGATGAACCCGCACATCGGAGGACAGGAAGCCTTTACTCAGGGAAGCTGTCCGTGATGACACGCAACCCCATGCCTGATGGTCTCTACGAGGCACTGGTCAGCAGCGAACTCCAGCGAACGCTGAGTCTCATCGGCGAGGCAGCGACAGTCGAGGACATCGACGCCGCACATCAGCCGCACATTCTGGCTCGCCACGTGCAGCAGGCGACCCACCGCGCACTGTCGGCCACCTCCGACCCCGGTCGCCGCGTGGCGATGGTCAATGACCTGCTGGCGGTGCTCCACGCGCACGACGCGGAAGTGTCGGCGCCGACCAGACAGCTGCGCCGGATCCACCGATCGGGACTTCTGGGCACTCCCGGACTTCCCGACGTCCGACCCAGCACTCCGTTGAGCGAGCCAGCCCTCCTCACGAACACCAGAGGCGAGCCCAATCTCGGTTCCGAGCTGCGCGCGGAGATCGAGAGCAGCAACGAGGTCGATCTGTTGTGCGCCTTCGTGAAGTGGCATGGCCTCAGGCTGCTCGAGACCGAGCTGTCGCGCCTGCGCGATCGCGGGGCACCGTTCCGGGTATTGACGACGACGTACATGGGAGCGACCGAGCGGCGAGCTCTTGACCGCCTGGTCAACGACTTCGGCGCCGAGGTCCGCATCCAGTACGACACCGCGCGGACGCGACTGCACGCCAAGGCATGGATGTTTCGCCGAAAGACGGGTTTCGACACCGCATACGTGGGCTCCTCGAACCTGTCGCGGGCGGCATTGCTCGACGGCGTGGAGTGGAACGTGCGGCTCTCGACCACCGGGACCGGGCCGCTGATCGACAAGTTCCGAGCCACCTTCGACACCTACTGGAACGACGCCAGCTTCGAGGTCTACGACCCCGCTCGCGATGCCGACCGACTCGACGATGCCCTCCACGAGGCGTCCGGGCGCGCAGAGCACAACAGGGTGACCATCAACCTGTCCGGCCTCGAAGTCCGGCCCTTCGCCTACCAGCAGCAGATGCTCGACGCGGTCCACGCCGAACGCGAGGTCCACGACCGGCACCGCAACCTGGTGGTCGCCGCCACCGGCACGGGCAAGACCGTGATCGCCGCCCTGGACTATCGGCGGCTGTGTCATGGCACCGACAGGCCGTCGCTGCTCTTCGTCGCGCACCGCCGAGAAATTCTCGATCAGGCGCTGCGGACGTATCGCGAAGTGTTGACCGACGCCACGTTCGGCGAGCTGTACGTCGGCGGCATTCGGCCCGAGCGCGGGCGGCACGTCTTCGCCAGCATCCAGTCCCTCTCCTCGCATGGTGTGGCCGCCATCCCCAGCGATGCCTTCGACGTGGTGGTCATCGACGAGTTCCACCATGCAGAGGCCGCCAGCTATCGGCGTCTCATCGAGCACCTCACCCCGAGGGAACTACTGGGGCTGACCGCGACTCCCGAGCGAGCCGACGGGGTCGACGTACGCGCATTCTTCGACGGCCGCATCGCAGCCGAGCTGCGCCTGTGGGACGCGCTGGGTGCCGACTTGCTGTGCCCGTTCCACTACTTCGCGGTGGCCGACGGCACCGACCTACGGCGGGTGGGCTGGAAACACGGTCGGTACGACGACTCTGAGTTGGGGAACGTCTACACCGGCAACACGGCTCGGGCGGCGCTGGTCCTACGACAGCTACGAGACAAGGTCTCTGACCCGGCCGTCATGCGGGCCCTCGGCTTCTGCGTCAGCGTTGCACACGCAGAGTTCATGACGACCGCCTTCAACGAGGCCGGAGTTCGTGCCGCGACGGTCAGCGGCGCCACGCCTCAGACCGAGCGTGAGCGGACTCTGCAGGATCTTCGCGACGGCCGCCTCCAGACGGTCTTCACCGTCGACGTCTTCAACGAGGGCATCGACATCCCTGACGTCGACACTGTGCTGTTTCTGCGCCCCACCGAAAGCGCCACGATCTTCTTACAACAATTGGGTCGGGGGCTGCGGCGCACGAAGGACAAGGCTGTGCTGACCGTCCTCGACTTCGTCGGCTATCACCGCCAGGAGTTTCGCTTCGATCTCAAGTTGCGCGCGCTGACGGGGCAGACGAGGAAGGGTCTCGAGCGCGAGGTGGAACGCGGCTTCCCCCTGCTGCCGTCGGGCTGCCAGATCGTCATGGATCGCCAGGCCCAACAGATCGTGCTTGACAACATCCGCGGCCAGGTCGCCAACCGTTGGAGGGACATCGTCGCCGAACTGCGACGTCACCCCGAGCACGACCTTGCCACCTTCCTCGACGAGTCAGGCCTCGAACTGTCTGATGTCCTGAAGGCTGGGTCTAAGTCCTGGACCACCTTGCAGCGCGACGCCAATCTCATCTCTGGACAGCCGGAGCCGGGCGAGAGTGAGCTATTGAAGCGGATGCGGGCGCTCGCCCACGTCGACGATCCTCTCCGGGCCGCGACCTACCAGCGATTGCTGGGTGGTGATGTCGGCGCTGTAGGCGCACTGTCACCGGGCGAGCAGCGGCTGGCACGCATGCTGTTCTTCTCGCTTTACCCCAGCGGCGCCCCAGGCTCGTACGACGAGGGGCTCCGCCAGGCGCGAGCGCTCACCCACGTGGTCGGTGAGGCGAGTGCCATCGTGGACCTGTCCTTCGACGCCGCCCGACACCAGACCGTGGAGCTCGAGGGCGAACTGAGCCAGGTGCCGCTGCGCATTCATGGCCGCTACCAGCGCGAGGAAATCCTGGCCGGGTTGGACTACGCATCGTTGAGCCGCAAGCCCACCAGTGTCATGCAGGGTGTCGCCTACTCCGCCGACCTCAACGTCGACATGCTGTTCTTGACACTGAAGAAGTCGGAGTCGGACTTCTCCCCAACCACGATGTATCGCGACTACCCGATCGACGCTCAAACCTTCCACTGGGAATCGCAGTCGACCACATCGGTCTCCTCCCCCACCGGCCAGCGTTACCTGAACGGCAACAGCACTGTGCTGCTGTTCGTGCGACACGACCAGAAGGACGAATTCGGCACCTCGCCCTACCTCTTCCTCGGCCCGGTGTCGTACGCCGGCCACACCGGTGACCGCCCGATCGCCATCACCTGGTCGCTGCAGCACCCCATGCCCGCCGAGTTCTTGGCCTCGGCCCGCCTCATCGCAAACTAGGAGAAGAAAATGGAAACAGCCCCGATCACGGCCTGGACCCTGGCACAGGAGATCCCCATTCCGCAGGACGTGACACCTCTCTTAGTCGCTGGGGAAGAAGCCGTCGCCGCCTTCAAGACCTTCCGCGACAGCGCCGTTTTCACGACCAAGCGCCTCATCGTTCGCGACGCTCAGGGCATCACCGGAAAGAAGGTGGAGATCTACTCGTTGCCCTACAGCGCCATTAACATGTGGTCGTCTGAGAACGCCGGGCGACTCGACTTCAACTCTGAAATCGAGCTGTGGACGCGGGCTGGCCACATCAAGATCAAACTCAGCAAGGGCGCAGACGTTCGGCGCCTCGACAGCCTCATCGCCTGGGCAGTACTGCAGCGCAGCTGAATGCCTGCGCCTCCCCGACACCGCGGCAGTCTCAGCTGAGCGGGAGGTGGCTACTGTCGAGAAGTCCGTGCTGCTGCAGCCGAGGGACCGGATGACGTGCGTAAGGCTGGAGGCTGCGGTGGGTTCGCTGCGGTTTGGGGCGGTGTCTACCGCCGCGGACGGTTGAGGGCGGCCGACGAACGTCGAGCCACGGTACGAAGACGATGGCAGTTAGCACAGACCACGTCGCACTTACCGAGCTCAGCGATGAGCACCTCGGTCGGGCCGCCGAAGTTGATCAACTCAGCGATCTCGTACTCCTTGCGGCCCCGCGCGTGATCCCAGTCGAGACCACGTGCCCATCCCGACCATCCGCAATCCGCACACCCGAGACGCAACTTCAGCTGATCGTTGAAGTCCTGTCGCGCCAGGCGCGCCCGCCAAGACGTCGGGAGCCTCTTCGCCGATCGCCAGGACGAGGGCTTGCGACTCATCGTCATCCGTCGGTGGCAGCGCGCGCACCGCGGCTCACACTTGGCCAGCTCAGCACGCAGCCGGTCGATGCCGACGCATAGCTGGACCATGCGGCTGACATTGCCCAGCTTGTCCGTGCCGGGGCGGTGGTCAGGTTCGATGGCCCTGACGTCGCCATACCCGCAGTCGACGCACCCTTGCCCCTTCCAGGCATCGACCACTGCCTGCAGGCGCGCCCGTGACTTCCGAAGGTCGTTCTGACCTTCGATCTTGCGACGGGCCCGAGCGGCGGCCAGGCCTCGCTCCCGGTACTCCGGGTTAGCCCAGCGCCGCCGGTTGCGCTGCCTGGTCTTAGCCATTCCTTCAGGAGTCCGCCGCGCAGCTGCCTGGCATTCACGACAACGAGTCGACAGGCCGCTGAAACGGCGCGACTCGGTGTTGAAGTCGCGCGCTGGCCGCTCCACCTGACAGCCGGGACACCAGATCATCGTTGAGGGTTCGACCTCGGCGGCAGGCGGGCGACGGCGTCGTTGCTGAGGTGAGGGGCGCGCTGGCTCGGTCACGACGTACTTCCCGTCCCGACCCAGGGGCGTGCGCTGACCGCTCAGTTCTACCTGCCTCCGCCGACAGTGACGAACAATGACGACGGCCCCGACACCCATCGGGTGTCGGGGCCGTCGTACGGCATCCCTGGTCAGCTGCAGCCGGAGGTGCTGCCGCAGCCCTCGCAGACGTAACAGGAGCCGGCGGGGCGCATCTTGGTGCCGCAGGTGAAGCAGAGCGGGGAGTCGACGGCGGTGCCGGTGATCTTCTCCATCAGCTCGGCCGAGGTGTGGGCACCCGAGGTGTCGCGCTGGGCCGGGACCTCGCGCTGGTTGCTGCCCTCGGTGTCGTGGGTCTCGACAACCTCGGCGGTCTCGACGACGCTCGCTTCGCTCGCTGCTCGACCAACGGAGGAGCCCCCGTCGCGCCCCACGGAGGGGGTGTCGACCAGCTCGGCGGCGCCGCCGGTCTCCTCAACAGGCTCGTAGGAGCCGGTCTCGAGGTAACGCTGACGCTCGTCGGCCGAGTAGATCGACAGGGCCTCGCGCTCCTCGAAGGGCAGGTAGTCCAGAGCCAGGCGGCGGAAGATGTAGTCCATGATCGACTGCGCCATCCGCACGTCGGCGTCGTCGGTGAGACCGGCGGGCTCGAAGCGCAGGTTGGTGAACTTCGAGACGTAGGTCTCCAGCGGGACGCCGTACTGCAGGCCGATGCTGACCGCTATTGAGAAGGCGTCCATCACGCCGGCCAGGGTCGAGCCCTGCTTGCCGAGCTTGAGGAAGATCTCGCCGAGCTGGCCGTCCTCGTGAGCACCCGAGGTCATGTAGCCCTCGGCGCCACCCACGGTGAACGACGTGGTGCGCGAGACCCGTGACTTCGGCAGGCGCTTGCGGGTCGGGGCGTAGACGACCTTCTCCACGACCTTGGTCTCGACCTCGTCGGTCGCGGCGGGCCGGTTCGAGTCGGTGCCCTTGTTCTCGCCCTTGCCCGAGGACATCGGCTGGCCGACCTTGCAGTTGTCGCGGTAGCAAGCGGTCGCCTTCAGACCGAGCTTCCAGGACTGGAAGTAGATGTCCTCGATCTCCTCGACCGTGGCGGTCTCGGGGAGGTTGACGGTCTTGCTGATCGCACCGCTGAGGAACGGCTGGCAGGCCGCCATCATCCGCACGTGGCCCATGGGCGCCAGGGCACGGGCGCCCATGGCGGTGTCGAAGACCTCGTAGTGCTCGGTCTTGAGGCCGGGGGCGTCGATGACGTGGCCGTGCTCGGCGATGTAGGCCACGATCGCCTCGATCGACTCGGGCTGGTAGCCCATCTTCTTCAGCGCGCGCGGGATGGTCTGGTTGACGATCTGCATCGAGCCGCCGCCGACGAGCTTCTTGAACTTCACCAGCGAGAAGTCGGGCTCGATGCCGGTGGTGTCGCAATCCATCATGAAGCCGATGGTGCCGGTGGGCGCGAGCACCGAGGCCTGCGCGTTGCGGAAGCCGTTGGTCTCGCCGAGCTTCTGCACGTCGGCCCACGCGGCGGTGGCCAGCTTGTGCACCTGCGAGTCGGCGATGTGCAGGGTGCGCACGGTGTCGTTGGCGGCCTGGTGCTTACGCATCACGCGCTTGTGGGCGTCGGCGTTGCGGGCGTAGCCGGTGTAGGGGCCCACCACGCCGGCCAGCTCGGCCGAGCGCTTGTAGGAGACACCGGTCATCAGCGAGGTGATGGTCGCGGCCATCGAGCGGCCGCCGTCGGAGTCGTAGCCCAGGCCCATCGCCATCAGCAGCGCGCCGAGGTTGGCGTAGCCGATGCCGAGCTGGCGGTAGTCGCGGGTGGTCTGGCCGATCGGCTCGGTCGGGAAGTCGGCGAAGCAGATGGAGATGTCCATCGCGGTGATGATCACCTCGACGGCCTTCGCGAACAGCTCGGCGTCGAAGGTGTCGTCGTCCTTGAGGAACTTCAGCAGGTTCAGCGACGCCAGGTTGCACGAGGAGTTGTCGAGGCTCATGTACTCCGAGCACGGGTTCGACGCGGTGATGCGCCCCGTCTCGGGGTTGGTGTGCCAGTCGTTGATGGTGTCGTCGTACTGCAGGCCCGGGTCGGCGCACTCCCACGCGGCGGTGGAGATCTTGCGGAACAGCTCGCGGGCGTCGACGGTCTCGATGACCTCACCGGTGCCGCGCGAGCGCAGCCCGAACTCGGTGCCCTCCTCGACCGCGCGCATGAACTCGTCGGAGACGCGGACCGAGTTGTTGGCGTTCTGGTACTGCACCGAGGTGATGTCCTCGCCGCCCAGGTCCATGTCGAAGCCGGCGTCGCGCAGCGCGCGGATCTTGTCCTCCTCGCGCGCCTTGGTGGCCACGAACTCCTCGATGTCGGGGTGGTCGACGTCGAGCACGACCATCTTGGCCGCACGGCGCGTCGCGCCGCCCGACTTGATGGTGCCGGCCGAGGCGTCGGCGCCGCGCATGAACGAGACCGGGCCCGAGGCGGTGCCGCCGGAGGAGAGCAGCTCCTTGGAGGAGCGGATGCGCGAGAGGTTCAGGCCGGCACCGGAGCCGCCCTTGAAGATGAAGCCCTCCTCCTTGTACCAGTTGAGGATCGAGTCCATCGAGTCGTCGACCGAGAGGATGAAGCAGGCCGAGACCTGCTGCGGCGAGGGCGTGCCGACGTTGAACCAGACCGGGGAGTTGAAGGAGAAGTACTGGTTGACCAGCAGCCAGGTCAGCTCGTGCTCGAAGACCTCGGCGTCGGCCTTGGTGGCGAAGTAGCCGTGCTCGACGCCGCCCTTGACGTACTGCTCGACCACGCGGTTGATGAGCTGCTTGAGGCTGCGCTCGCGGGCGTCGGTGCCGACCGCGCCGCGGAAGTACTTGGTGGTGACGATGGTCGAGGCGTTGACCGACCAGGTGGCGGGGAACTCCACGCCGCGCTGCTCGAAGACGGTGGCGCCGGTCTTCCAGTTGGTCTGGACGACGTCGCGGCTCTCCCAGGTCAGCTCGTCGTAGGGGTGCACCCCCTCGGTGCTGAAGACGCGCTCCATCGTCAGGCCCTTGCCCTGGCCCTTGGTCGCTGCGTCGGCTCCTGCGCCGCTCACCGTCTCGGTCATGCCGTGCTCCTCTGTGTCCCGGTCTAAGGGGTGCTGGTTGGTGCGGTCTGCTGCTGGGGGGTGCTGTGTCGGCGCCCGTCCCGATGGTCGCTGCGACCACCGACATCGGACGTGACACCGGGTGATGCGGTGAGGGAAGAGGTGGTGCGCCCGGCAGGCAGCTTCCCCACTACCTGCCGGGCGGTCTGTGTCAGCCCGTGGGCTGGGGCTCGGTGTCGAGCGTCAGGCGCTCGGCGCGGAGCATGGCGATCTCGTCCTCGAAGTCGGCCGCGGAGGCGAACTGGCGGTAGACGCTGGCGAAGCGCAGGTAGGCCACCTCGTCGAGCTCGCGCAGCGGGCCCAGGATGGCCAGACCGACCTCGTGGGCCGGCAGCTCGGCGGCTCCCGCGCCGCGCAGGGTGTCCTCGACGACCTGGCCCAGGCAGGCCAGCTGGTCCTCGGTGACCGGTCGGCCCTTGCACGCCTTGCGCACGCCGGCCACGGCCTTCTCGCGCACGAAGGGCTCGCTGGCCCCCGAGCGCTTCACGACGCTCAGCTGCATCTGCTCGACGGTGGTGAACCGCTTCGAGCAGGCCGAGCAGGTACGCCGCCGGCGGATCGAGCCGCCGTCCTCGGAGACCCGCGAGTCGAGGACCCGGGTGTCGGTGGCACGGCAGAACGGGCAGTGCATCGGGTCCTCCTCTCGGGCGCGCCGCGCAGCCCCCGCGAGGGCTGCTGGGTGTGGATATCGTTGCTCTCCCTGTGGAGAACAACCGGTCACCTGTGCACCATCCCGCATCCATCTGTGAACTAGATGTGGATAACTACACCGGTGTAACTACTAGATGTAGTGGAACCGTACGCCCGGGACCACGAGCCGCGCAAGCCGTCCCGAAAATTTCCTGCGACCCAGATCACACTCGACACATCGGTGCAGGTCAGCGCACCGGGACCGCCCCGAAGGGGTGGCGCCGAGCAGTGCTGGAGCGGCCGCCAGATGCCGGCACCGGTACCGACACCCGGTCGCCGGGGCTGGGTGCGGTCGGACACAATGACGCTGTGAGCGGCGAGGCGGGCGGCCAGGTGGACGAGCAGGTGGCCGGCGCGCCGACTCCCGCTCCCGCCACGGCCGGCAAGCGGGCCGGTTCCCGCCGTGCGGCCCGCCCCCCGCCCGGAGCGCTCGTTCCAGCCGCGGCTGCTCGGCCTGGCCCTGGCCGTCACCGCCGCGGTGGTCGCTTGGGGCTACCTGGTCTACGCCGCCATCGACTTCGGCACCCAGGCCCGCGGCGGGGAGTCGGCCGCCTGGTTCTTCCTGGCGCTCGCCTCCGTCGGGGCCGTGGCCTGCCTCTTCGTGGGCCTGATGCTCATCGCGCGCCTGGGCCGGGCGCTCGGCCTCACCCGCGACCCCGCGACCCCGGCTCCCCCACCGGGCGGACGGCGACGAGCTGCCACAGCGCCCCGAGAGAGATGAACGGCTCCCGGTCGCACAGCGCGAGCTCGAGGCGCTCCAGCGCCGCGTAGAAGTCGGGGTCGGCCTTGCGGCCGTCGTCGGCGACGTAGTCGTTGGCGACCCGGGCGGCGAAGCGGCCCACCACCTCGAGCCCGGCCGCCACCAGCTGCGCCTCGACCTCGTCGCGGGCCACCGCCCGCGCGGTCGTGGCGAAGGTGGCCGACTCCATGTCGTCGCGGCCGAGCTCGTCGAGGGCAGCCTCCGGCCCCTCACGCACCAGCCGCCCGATCACCCGCGCCGCGGGGTTCGGCGCCATCACCGAGACCCGACCGCCCGGCCGCGCCGCCCGCGCCAGGACGTCGCACGTCGGCCGCGCCGGTCTCGGCCGGGCGGTAGTGCAGCACGTTGTGGCACAGCACCAGGTCGAACCCGCCGCCGGCCCCGTCTCCGGCCCCGCTCAGGTCGTCGATCGAGCCCTCGAGGGTCACCAGCCGCTCCCCGCCCCCGCCGACTCGGCGCGGCGGCGGGCCTCGGCGAGCCAGGAGGGCGCCGGTCGAGGACCGTGACGTCGTGGCCGGCGACGGCCAGGCCCAAGGCGTCGCGGCCGTCGCCCCCGCCGACGTCGAGGACCCGCAGCGCCCGCGGCTGCCCGAGGTCGGCCTGGAGCGCCTCGATCTGGCGGCGCAGCGTCTCGCGCACCACCGCGAACCGCAACCGGCCCCAGGGCGCCTCGCACCACGCCTGCCACTGCGCCAGCCTGCTCTCGAAGACGCCGTCGCTCACCACGACACCCTCCCCCACCGGACGCGGAAGACAGGGCCCGACACAGCGCGAGGGGCGGGCCCACTGCGGGCCCGCCCCTCGTCTTTCCCCTGGTTTCGCCGGCCGGGGTCGAGGCGACCGACGAAATCTGTGGGCGGCCACAGGGGCCGCCGCGCCCGGACCGCACCGCGGTCGCGGGCCGTTCCTCAGCCGGCCGGGACGACCAGGCGCTGGCCGGTGACCACCAGGCCACCGTCGAGGGAGTTCAGCTGCTGGATGCGCCCGATGACCTCGCGCACGTCGCCGGACTCGGCGCGCTCGGCGGCGATGGCCCACAGCGTGTCGCCGACGCCGACGGTGATCGTCTCAGTCGCCGGGGCGGTGCCGCTCTCGCTGGTGGCAACGGAGACGCCGGCCAGCACGACGCCCACCAGGGCGACGAGCAGCAGGCCCGCGGCCAGCACAGCGAGCCGGCCGCGGCGGGTCAGCCGCAGCGAGCCGGGCGTCGTACGGCGGGTGGCGCGGACGGCGCCGAGGCGGATCGGGGCCGGGGCGGCGGTGAGGGTCATGGTGCTCATCGGGACCTCCTGGGGAAGGGGGTGGTCGTCGTCGTGCTCGGTCAGGGAGATGTCTACGGACAGCCACCGACAGTCCCGGTCGCGATCCTGCTTCGACCAGGTGTTCGATCGAACACATGAGCGAGACTAGATCAGGTGTTCGAGCCGCGCAAGGGGTGCGGCGAACAATTGTTCGAGATCCCCGACGTCACGCCGGAGCAGCCCGTCGCCGCCTCCACGAGCGCGACACGCCCTTCGAACAGATGTTTGAAGTCGGGCCCGCGCGGCGATAGCGTGGGTCCACGACCCATCCGAGCGGACTCCCCGGCTCGGGCCTCGCGCACGAAAGGCACACGATGGCCACCAAGAACAGCGGCCCCCGCAAGCGCGGGGTCGCGGAGCTGCCCGACGGCCCTCCCGACGCGACCGGCCTGACGCCGCGCCAGATCAAGGTCCTCGCGTGCATCAAGGAGGCCATCGAGACCCGCGGCTACCCGCCGAGCATGCGCGAGATCGGCCAGGCCGTCGGCCTGACCAGCACCTCCAGCGTCTCCCACCAGCTCAAGGTGCTCGAGGAGAAGGGCTTCCTCAAGCGCGACCCGCACCGCCCGCGCGCGCTCGAGGTCTTCCTGCCCGAGCTGATGGCGCGCCGCAAGGCGATCTCCTCGGCCGACGACAGCTCGGTCGACGAGACCGACATCGGCAACACCATGCCGCAGGCCTCCTACGTGCCGGTCGTGGGCCGGATCGCCGCCGGTGGCCCGATCCTGGCCGAGGAGCGGGTCGAGGCCGTCTTCCCGCTGCCCCAGCAGCTGGTCGGCGACGGCCAGCTCTTCCTGCTCGAGGTCTCCGGCGACTCGATGATCGACGCCGCGATCTGCGACGGCGACTACGTGGTGATCCGCCAGGAGCAGACCGCCAGCAACGGCCAGATCGTCGCCGCCCTGATCGGTGAGGAGGCCACCGTCAAGACCTTCCAGCGCAAGGACGGCAAGGTCTGGCTGCTGCCCCACAACGACGCCTACGAGCCGATCGACGGCACCCACGCCTCGATCCTCGGGGTCGTCACCGCGGTGCTGCGCAGCCTCTGAGGCCCCGCACCCGCCCGTCGGGAGACCGAACCGACGGTGAACAGACGGTGCTCACACCGCCGTCCACGTCACGTGGACGGCGGTGTGTCGTTGGATGAGGCGTGACCCCACCACTGACCCCCACCACCGCCGCTGACGCCGCGAGCCCCGCCGACGCCGAGCGGGCCCGCCTCGCCGCCCTCGGACGCCGTACGGTCCTGGCCGCCAGTGCCGTCGGGGCCGGCGGCGCCGCCGTCACCGGCGCCGGCGTGCTCGCCGGCCCGCACGCGGTCGCCGCGAAGGCCCGTCACGACGTCTTCGCCCACGGTGTGGCCTCCGGCGACCCGCTGCCGCGCGCGGTGCTGATCTGGACCCGGGTCACCCCCACCAGGGCCGCCACCCCCGGCTCGGGCAAGGGCCCGCGGGTGGGCGTGCGCTGGGAGGTCGCCACCGACCGCCGCTTCCGCAACGTCGTGCGCCGGGGCCGCTTCGTCACCAGCGCCGCGCGCGACCACACCGTCAAGCTCGACGTGACGGGCCTGCAGCCCGAGACCGTCTACCACTACCGCTTCACCGCGCGCGGCCAGCGCAGCCCGGTCGGCACCACCCGCACCGCCCCCGCCAAGCGCGCCACGCCCGACAACCTGCGCTTCGGCGTGGTGTCCTGCGCCAACCTGCAGGCCGGCTGGTTCAGCGCCTACCGGCTGCTCGCCGAGCGCGACGACCTGCACGCGGTGCTGCACCTGGGCGACTACCTCTACGAGTACGCGCCCGGCCAGTACGGCATGGGCCAGGACAACGTCGACATCCGCCCGCACGACCCCGCGCGCGAGATGGTCTCGCTCTCCGACTACCGCCGCCGGCACGCGCAGTACAAGACCGACCCCGACCTGCAGGCCCTGCACGCCCGGTACGCCTGGATCGTGACCTGGGACGACCACGAGGTCACCAACGACCAGTGGAGGAAGAACGCCGAGAACCACGACGACTCCGAGGGCGACTACCTCAAGCGGCGCGCCCGCGCCCACCGCGCGTACGACGAGTGGATGCCGGTGCGCATGGACGGCACCGCCTCGCTGGGCGACGGCGCCCGGCTCTACCGCCGCCTGCGCTTCGGCGACCTGGCCGAGGTCAGCATGCTCGACCTGCGCACCTACCGCTCCCAGCAGGTCGCGACCCCGCTGGTGGACGCGGAGGTCAACGACCCGGCGCGCTCGATCACCGGCAACCGGCAGATGGAGTGGCTCAAGGACTCCCTGACCCGCGGCAACCACGCCCCGCAGTGGAAGGTGGTCGGCAACCCGGTGATGATCGCCCCGGTCACCTTCGCCGACCTGCCCAACGAGCTCGTCGACCCGGTCAACGACGTCACCGGGCTGCTGCCCCAGGACGGCTCGCCGTACAACGTCGACCAGTGGGACGGCTACACCGCCGACCGCCGCGAGGTCTTCCGCCACATCGACGACCACCAGGTCAAGGACGTGGTCTTCGTGACCGGCGACATCCACTCGGGGTGGGCCTGCGACCTGCCGATGGACACCTCGCTCTACCCGCTGCTCGGCGACTCGGTGGGCGTGGAGTTCGTGTGCTCCTCGGTGACCTCCAACAACCTCAAGGACATCACCGGCCAGCCGGCGCTGACGCCGCTGGTGGAGACCGCGATCAAGGCCAACAACCGCCACATCAAGTACCTGAACTTCGACGACCACGGCTTCTCGGTGCTCGACATCACCGCCGAGCGCACCCAGATGGACTGGTACGTCATCGGGGCCCGCGACGACCAGCAGACCACCGCCACCCACGACGCGTCGTTCCGCACCCTGGCCGGCACCGGCACGGTGCAGCGTGTGAGCACCCCCGTAGGAGACCGCTGATGTGCGACCCGACGAGCGGCCACTGCGACGCGGCCGGCCCCGCCCCCTTCGCCCGCGGCCTCGGTGAGATCCGCGCCGGTCGGCGCACGGTCCTGACCGCGGCGGCCTCGGGGCTGGCGTTCTCGACCGTGGCCGGGCTCGAGCCGGCGCTCGCGGCGCGGGCCTCGACCCGCAAGCGCGCCTACGTGCTGGTCGTCGACGGCTGCCGGCCCGAGGAGCTCGACAGCGGGCTGACGCCGAACCTGCTGGCGCTGCGCGAGGGCGGGGTGCACCACCCGCGGGCCACCTCGATGCCGGTGATGGAGACCATCCCCAACCACACGATGATGATGACCGGGGTGCGCCCCGACCGCAGCGGCGTGCCGGCCAACGCGGTCTACGACCGGGCGCTGGGCGAGATCCGCACCCTCGACCAGCCCTCCGACCTGCGCTTCCCCACCGTCATCGAGCGGCTCAACAGGCGCGGGCTGACCACCGGCACGGTGCTGAGCAAGGAGTACCTCTACGGGATCTTCGGCGAGCGGGCCACGCACCGCTGGGAGCCGTTCCCGATCGTCCCGATCTCGGGGCACGCCCCCGACGACTTCACGATGCGCGCCACCCTCGACATGATTGGTGAGTTCGACCCCCACCTGGTCTTCGTCAACCTCGGCGACGTCGACCGGCTCGGGCACACCGACCTCACCGGCCCCACCACGCTCGAGGCCGCGCGCAAGCTGGCGCTGGTCAACACCGACCGGCTCGTCGGCGACTTCGTGGCCGAGCTGAAGAGCTCGGGGCGCTGGGAGCACTCGATCGTCATCGTGCTGGCCGACCACTCGATGGACTGGTCCTACCCCGACCGGATCGTCTCGCTGCAGGGACCGCTCTCGGAGGACCCGTTCCTGGCCGACCGGTTCGTGATCGCCGACAACGGCGGTGCCGACCTGGTCTACTTCACCGGCCCGCGCTCCGAGCGCGACAAGGCCGTGCGCCGCATCCGCCGCATCGCCTCCGACGTGCCCGGGGTGCTGAAGGCCTGGGACCGCCGCGCCGACTGGCTGCGCCTGGGCCCCGAGTCCGGCGACGTCGTGGTCTTCTGCCAGGCCGGCTGGCGCTTCAGCGACCCCGACGTCTACTCCAACCCGATCCCCGGCAACCACGGCCACCCCGCCACCCGCGCGATCCCGTTCTTCATCGGCGGCGGGCACCGCGCGGTCACCCCGGGCAGGGTCTCACCGCGCCACGCCCGCACCACCGACGTCGCCCCCACCGTCGGGGCGTTCTTCGGGCTCAAGCCGCCCAGAGGCGGGTACGACGGGAAGCCGCGGCTGTAGGCGCGATGGCGCTCAGGCGTCCTTGGCGGAGGCGGCCAGGCGGGCCAGCGCCTTGCGGACCACAGCGGGGTCGGTGGTGGTCCACATCGGCGGCAGGCTGGCCTTGAGGAACGAGCCGTAGCGGGCGGTGGCCAGGCGGGGGTCGAGGACGGCCACGACGCCGCGGTCGGAGGTGGTGCGGATCAGCCGGCCGGCGCCCTGGGCCATCAGCAGCGCGGCGTGGGTGGCCGCGACCTGCATGAAGCCGTTGCCGCCGGCCTTGTCGGCGGCCTTCTGCCGCGCGCTCATCAGCGGGTCGTCGGGCCGCGGGAAGGGGATGCGGTCGATGAGCACCAGCTGGCAGGTGTCGCCGGGCACGTCGAGGCCCTGCCACAGGCTCAGGGTGCCGAAGAGCACCGTGTGCGGGTCCTCGACGAACTGCTTGGCCAGCTCGGGCAGCTGGGCGTCGCCCTGGGCGAGGATCGTCAGGTGCGGCAGCCGCTCGCGCACCGCCTCGGCGGCGGCCTCGGCGGCCCGCCGCGAGGAGAACAGCCCCAGCGCGCGGCCGTCGGCGGCGTCGACCAGCTCGACGATCTCGTCGAGCTGGGCCTTGCCGAGCCCGTCGCGGCCCGGCTGCGGCAGGTGGCGGGCGACGTAGAGGATCGACTGCTGGCCGTAGTCGAAGGGGCTGCCGACGTCGAGGCCGCGCCAGGGCAGCACCCCGTCGCCGGGCGCGATCTCGCGGCCCACCCCGACCCGCTCGGTCGGCTTGAGCCCGACGCTGGTGGCCACCGAGGCGAAGTCGCCACCGAGCATCAGCGTGGCCGAGGTCAGCACCACCGTCTTCTCGCTCAACAGCTTGTCGCGCATCGGGCCCCACACCGCCAGCGGCGCGACGTAGAGCCGCGCCGGCATCCGCTCGCGGGCCTCGCCCAGCCACAGCACGTCGGACTCCAGGTCGGCGGCCATCCGCTCGGCGACCACGAAGACGTCCTGGACCATGCCCTTGGCCTGCTGCTTGCCCGGGTCGCCCTCGCCGTCCTTCGGGTTGTCCTTGGGGTACGCCGACACGCACGCGCGGGCCGCGTCGCGCACCAGCTGCAGCGCGTCGCCCAGGTGCACCGGGAGCCGCTCGAAGCGGCCGGCGTCGCACTCGGCCATCGCGTCGCGCAGCGCGTCGGCGGCGTCGGCCAGGTCGTCGGCCTCGGAGCCGTCGACGTGGCGCCCCGAGCGCTTCGCGGCGCGCTCGACGTCGAGCGCCGACAGCTCGTCGGTGGCGGCCTGGGTGACCCGCGCGGTCAGCTCGTGGGCCTCGTCGATCACCACGGCGTCGTACTCGGGGATCATCGGCACCCCCTCGATCGCGTCGATCGCGAGCAGCGAGTGGTTGGTGACGATGACGTGAGAGCGGTGCGCCTTCTCCTTGGCCAGCTCGGCGAAGCACTCCTGGCCGAAGGGGCAGCGCGCGGCGCCGAGGCAGTCGCGGTGGCTGACGCTGACCTGGCGCCACTCGCGGTCGGTGTGGCGCGGGGCGCCGTCGCGCTCGCCCGACCCGCCGCCCTCGGCCTCCTTCTCGGCCCACTCGCGCAGCTCGAGGACCTTCTGGCCCATCGACCCCTCGGGCAGCTGCACCAGCGCGCCCTGGTCGTCGGGCACGCCCTCGCGCACGCGGTGCAGGCAGGCGTAGTTGGAGCGGCCCTTGAGCACCGCGAAGGAGGTGTCGACGTCCTTGCCGGCCCGCGAGCCCTTGACCGCCGCCATCAGCCGCGGGATGTCGCGCTCGACCAGCTGGTGCTGCAGCGCCAGGGTGGCGGTCGCGACCACCACCCGCTCGCGGTGCAGCAGCGAGGGCACCAGGTAGGCCAGCGACTTGCCGGTGCCGGTGCCGGCCTGCACCAGCAGGTGCTCCTCCTCCACGAACGCGCGCGCGACCGCCTCGGCCATCTGCACCTGCCCGGCCCGCTCGGCCCCGCCCAGGGCCTGCACGGCCTCGCCCAGCAGGGTCGTCACCGCGCCGACGGGCGCGTCGCTGAGCAGCGGCGGCGTGGCGTCGTCGGTCGTCGCGGCGGCGTCGGCTGTCTCAGGCACCCGAGCACCCTAGCCGCGCCCACCGACGCTCCCCAGCGGCCCGCCCCGGGGCTGTGGAGGGCGGGTGCCGCGGGTCACGGCGGCCGCTCACCCGAGGTGCGCCGCCACCCAGTCGCCGAACGCGGTGTGCCCGGCGGGGGTCAGGTGCAGCCGGTCGTCGAGGTAGCCCAGCTCGACGTCGAGCGCCGAGAGGTAGGTGACTCCGTGGCCCGCCGCCAGCTCCGCGAGCAGCGCGTCGACCCGGGCGACGTACGCCGCCCGCGACGGCGCGCTCGCCGGCCCGACGACGACCACGCGGCGACCCTCGAGCACCGCCAGCAGGTCGTCGAACCCGGCGGTGACCTCGGCGTCGCTGCGGTCCCAGTCGTTGAGGCCGCCCTCGACCACCACCAGGGCGTCGGCCGGCAGGCCGGCCAGCGCCGCGGGCGCGCGGGCGGCGAAGGAGACGGCGCCGCAGCCCGAGGCGCGCGCCGAGAAGCCCGAGCCGGAGAAGCCGGCCACATGCACGCGACCGGGCAGCCGCACCGGCCACGAGGCGCCCGGGTCGGCCAGGCCCAGCCCGGCGCTCCACGAGTCGCCGATCACCAGCACCGGCTCGCCGGAACCGGTCACCAGGCCCGCGCGGGCGCTCGAGTCGGCGGCGAAGCGGTCGCAGCGCTCGGCGTACGAGCCGGTGGCCCGCTCGGGGGCCAGCACCACGACGACGACCGCGAGCGCGACGAGCAGCGCGGCCAGGCCCACCCCGAGGGTGCGCCGCCGCGGCACCGCCAGTGGTCCGAGCACACCCCCATCGTGCGCGCGCGCACGGGCCCGCGCAGCGGTTCGGCGCAGGTCGTGACCGGCCCGTGCAGGGATCGTTACGCGCCGGTGTGGACGGGGTGGCCACCGGGTGTGACCTGGATTACGTTGGATGCCCGTCCCGCCTCTCGGATCCAGGAGTCTCCGCATGTCGCTCGACCGTCGCACCCTGCTCCGCACCAGCGCCGCCGGCGCCGCCGTCGGCCCCTTCGCCGGGCTGGTCACGATGCCCGCCGAGGCGGGGCGCCCACCCCGCCAGCAGGAGCTGGTGCCCGTGCGCGACCTGCGCGACGGCACCGTGCGCCTGCACCTGCCCCGTGGCTTCAAGTACCGCTCGTTCCACGACACCGAGGGCCCCGTCGTGCTCACCGACGGCACCGCGCTGCCCGGGCGCCACGACGGCATGGGCGCCTTCAAGGGCCCGCGCGGCACCACGCTCCTGGTGCGCAACCACGAGGTCAACAACCCCCAGCCCGCCTTCGGCCCCGGCACGCCGTACGACGAGATGGCCGGCGGCGGCACCACCACGGTGCAGGTCAACCGCCGCGGCGGGGTGCTCGGCTCGTTCACCAGCCTCAACGGCACGATGATGAACTGCTCGGGCGGGCAGATGCCGTGGGGCGCGTGGATCACCTGCGAGGAGACCGTCAACGGCCCCGACGTCGAGGCCGACTTCACCGGCACCTCCAACGTGCCGCTGAAGCAGCGGCACGGCTACGTCTTCGAGGTGCCGGTCAGCCACCAGCCGGGCCGGGGCCAGTCGAACCGCGAGCCGATCCGCTCGGCCGGGCGCTTCGCCCACGAGGCGGTCTCCTTCGACCCCCGCAAGGGCCACCTCTACCTCACCGAGGACGACTTCGGCTTCGCCTCGGGCTTCTACCGCTACCGCCCGCCCGCGCACCCCATGGAGGTCGGCGAGCTGCGCGACGGCGGCCGGCTGCAGATGCTGAAGGTCAAGGGCGTCGACAACGCCCACCTCGAGGGGCACCAGGAGCAGGGCGCGACCTACGACGTGGAGTGGGTCGACATCGCCCAGCCCGACGTCGAGTACGACCACACCCCCGGCGAGCCGGCGCCCACCGAGCAGGCCACCGCGCTGACCCACGTGGCCAGCCAGGGCTGGGCGCAGGGGGCGGCGTACTTCTCGCGGCTCGAGGGCCAGGTCTACGACCGCGGCGTCGTCTACTTCACCTCCACCCAGGGCGGCGGGGAGGCGATGCCCGGCACCGAGGGGCCCTCCGGCTACGGCAACGG
The DNA here is from genome assembly GCF_013466785.1 of Nocardioides marinisabuli. NCBI lineage: Bacteria > Bacillati > Actinomycetota > Actinomycetes > Propionibacteriales > Nocardioidaceae > Nocardioides > Nocardioides marinisabuli. The sequence continues at coordinate 2,327,509 of NZ_CP059163.1, read as the reverse complement.
CTCGGGCCAGGTGTGGGCCTACGACACCCGGCGCCAGCAGCTGCGCTGCGTCTTCCAGTCACCCGGCCCGATGGTGCTCGACCTGCCCGACAACGTCACGACGTCCAAGCGCGGCACCCTGGTGGTCTGCGAGGACTCCAGCGGCGACAACTACCTGCGCGGGCTGACCCGGCGCGGCAAGATCTGGGACATCGCGCTCAACCGGCTGCGCAGCAGCAGCGGGGCCGAGCGGTTCGGCGACGAGTTCGCCGGTTCGACCTTCAGCCCCGACGGCCGCACGCTCTACGTCAACATCCAGTCGAGCAAGGGCATGACGTTCGCGATCTGGGGCCCCTGGGGCCGGATCGGGGTCTAGGCCGGGCTCAGGACGGGGAGCCACCCTCGACGCTGGGCTGCACGGCGTAGGCCGCCAGCTCGCCGGCCAGCGACTCGTTGGCGCGCCCGCGCACCAGGGAGCCGTCGGCGGTGTGCTCGAGCGTGTCGATCTCGCCCTCCTGGTGCAGCCGGTTGACCAGGTCGCCACGGCTGTAGGGCAGCAGCACCTCGAACTCCACCGACGGGCGCGGCAGCTCGGACTCGATGACCGCCAGCGCCGCGGCGATGCCCTCGCCGGTCCTGGCCGAGACGACCACCGAGTGCGGCTCGCGGGCCTGCAGGCGCGCCAGCACCAGCGGGTCGGCGGCGTCGGCCTTGTTGATGACCACGAGCTCGGGGATCTTGGCGGCGTCGACCTCGGCGAGCACCTCGCGCACCGCACTCAGCTGGCCCTCGGGGTCGGGGTGCGAGCCGTCGACCACGTGCAGGATCAGGTCGGCCGCGGCCACCTCCTCCAGCGTCGAGCGGAACGCCTCGACCAGCTGGTGGGGCAGGTGGCGGACGAACCCGACGGTGTCGCTCATCGTGTAGACCCGCCCGTCCGCGGTCGTCGTACGACGCGTGGTGGGGTCGAGGGTCGCGAACAGGCTGTCCTCGACCAGCACCCCGGCGCTGGTCAGCCGGTTGAGCAGGCTGGACTTGCCGGCGTTGGTGTAGCCGGCGATCGCCACCGAGGGGATCTCGTTGCGGGCGCGGCCCGAGCGCTTGGCGTCGCGGGTGACCTTCATCTGCTTCAGGTCGGCGCGCAGCTTGGCGATCTTGGTGTTGATGCGGCGGCGGTCGGTCTCGATCTTGGTCTCACCGGGGCCACGGCCACCGATGCCGGCACCGCCGGCGACGCGGCCACCGGCCTGGCGCGACAGGTTGCCGCCCCAGCCGCGCAGGCGCTGCTTCATGTAGGAGAGCTGGGCCAGCTCGACCTGGGCCTGGCCCTCGCGCGACTTGGCGTGCTGGGCGAAGATGTCGAGGATCAGCGCGGTCCGGTCGACCACCTTGACCTTGATCTTGTCCTCGAGGTTGCGCAGCTGGCTCGGCGCGAGCTCACCGTCGCAGATGACGGTGTCGGCGCCGGTCGCGGCCACGATCTCGGCCAGGCCCTCGACCTTGCCGCGGCCGATGTAGGTGGCCGGGTCGGGCTTTTGGCGGCGCTGGAAGAGCGCCTCCAGCACCTCGGAGCCGGCGGTCTCGGCGAGCAGGGCGAGCTCGGCCATCGAGTTCTCGGCGTCCTGCACGCTGCCCTCGGTCCACACGCCGACCAGCACGACCCGCTCGAGGCGCAGCTGGCGGTACTCGACCTCGGTGATGTCCTCGAGCTCGGTGCGCAGGCTGGCCACGCGGCGCAGCTGGTGGCGCTCGGCGAGCTCCATGGCGCCGACCGTGGGGTCGTCGTCCTCGGGGTCGGGGGCGTCGAGGTCGACGGCGGGCTCGTCGGCCCGGTCGTCGTCGGCCCGGTCGTCATCGTCGGCGTAGCCGGACTCGAAGTCGTCGGCGTCCCACGCCGCGGTGGCCTCGAGCTCGTCGTCGAGGGAGAAGTCAGGTGCGTTCGTCATATGCCTCCAGGGTATGTCTGTTCCAACGCGACCACGAACGACTTTCATCCCGGCACACCCGGGACGCCGCCACGTGCCACGATGGAGGGCGTGCCCAGCCCCGACGTCCTCGCCGCGCTCGAGCACCTGCCCCGCGGCCGGCTGCTCGGCCTCACCGGCGCCCCCGGGGCCGGCAAGTCGACCGTCGCGGCCTGGCTGGCCGAGCACACCGGCGCCGCGGTGGTGCCGATGGACGGCTTCCACCTCGCCGACGTCGAGCTGCGCCGCCGCGGGCTGCTCGACCGCAAGGGTGCGCCCGAGACCTTCGACGCCGAGGGGTACGCCGCCCTGCTGCGGCGGGTGCGCGAGCGCGAGGAGCTGGTGATGGCACCGGCCTTCGAGCGCGACCTCGAGCAGCCCCTCGCCGGCGCGCTGCCGGTGCCGGGGGCGGCCGACCAGGTCGTCACCGAGGGCAACTACCTGCTCCTCGACGAGCCCCGCTGGCGCGCGGTGCGCGCCCTGCTCGACACCGTGTGGCACGTGCACGTCGACACCGACGTGCGCCTCGAGCGGCTGCTGGCCCGCCACGTCGCCCACGGCAAGACCCCCGACGAGGCCCGCGCCTGGGTCGCCCGCGTCGACGAGCCCAACGCCGCGCTCGTCGAGGCCGCCGCCGAGCGCGCCGACCTGGTCCTCGACCTCACCCCCTGACGCGAGCCGGCGCCACTTCACCGCCGACCCGGCGCCACTTCACCGCCGAGCCGGCGCCACTTCACCGCCGAGCCGGCGCAACTTCACCGCGAGCCGGCCGGTTCGGACGGGCCGGGTCGGCGTCAGGCGGTGACCCAGGGCTCGCCGGCCAGCACCGCGGCGACCGGCTCGGAGACCTCGACCCCGTCGCGCCCGAGGAGGCTGGCGGCGCTGAACTGGGCGGCATACGAGTCGAAGGAGCGGCCGTGGCGCAGCATCGCGTGCTTGCCGTCGGGGATGCGGATGAAGCCCACCCCGGTGTGCGCGGCGATGCGCCGCGCGACGGTCTCGGCGCGGCCGGGCGGGGCGATGCGGTCGCGCATGCCGTGCACCACCAGCACGCTGCGCCCCGGCATCGGGACGCCGTCGGTCGGGTAGACCCACGGGTTGAGCGCCACGACCGAGCGCACGCAGTCGAGCCCGCCGGCGAGCAGGGCGGCCCGACCACCGAGCGAGTGCCCGACGAGGCCGACCGGGCGGTCGCCGTACCGCTCGCGCACCTGCTCGAGCGCCCAGGCCACGTCGTCGACCGGGGTGGTGTGGGTGTCCCAGCCGCGGCGGGTGTTGAGCACGCGGTGGACGGCCAGCTCGCCGCGCCCGGCCCGCGCGACCGCCTTGGCGGTGGGGATCATCCGCAGCACCGAGAGCTGGGTGGGGCTGACCCCGGGGCTGTCCTGGCGGTCGGCGCCGCCGTGCAGCACCAGCACGACGGCGCGCGGGTCGTCGGGGGTGGCGGTGTCGAGGAGGCGAGGGGCGAGGTCCACGCGTCGAGTGTTGCAAATGGGTCGTGCCCCTGGGGGTGACCTGCTGGTCACCCCCAGGGGCACGAGTGCCGGTGGCTACTTGGGGGGCATCCGGATGCCGCCGTCGACGCGGATGACCTCGGCGTTCATGTAGGAGTTGGTGATCGTCTCCACGACCATCGAGGCCAGCTCGTCGGGGTTGCCGAGCCGCTTGGGGAACAGCACGCTCTCGCCGAGCTTGGCCTTGAACGCCTCGGCCTGCTCGCCCTCGCCGTAGATCGGGGTGTCGATGAGGCCCGGGGCGATGGTGTTGAGGCGGATGCCGGCGGCCGACAGGTCGCGCGCGACCGGCAGGGTCATGCCGACGACGCCGCCCTTCGACGACGAGTACGCCGCCTGGCCGATCTGGCCGTCGAAGGCCGCGACCGAGGTGAGGTTGGCGATGGCGCCGCGGCAGCCGTCGGCGTCGGGCTCGTTGCGGCTCATCGCGGTGGCGGCCAGGCGGGTCATGTCGAAGGTGCCGATCAGGTTGATCGCGATCACCTTCGTGTACGCCGCCAGGTCGTGCGCGGAGTCGAAGTCGCCGTCGCGCCCGATCGTGCGCTGCGCCCAGCCGATGCCGGCCGAGTTGACCACGGCGCGCAGCGGCGCGATCTCGGCGGCGGCCTCGACCGCGGCCTTGATCTGGTCAGTGTTCGTGACGTCGACCTGGGCGAAGACGCCGCCGATCTCGGCGGCCAGGGCCTCGCCCTTGTCGGCCTGCAGGTCGGCGATGACGACGGTCGCGCCCTTGGCGGCGAGCTGGCGGGCCGCGGCGGCGCCGATGCCCGACGCGCCGCCGGTGACGATGGCAGATGCTCCGGAGATGTCCATGCAGCGGAGCCTAGGGGGCCGTCGTCGCGCGCCGACAGGGACCCGCCGAACGAGACAGTTCCACTGTCACGGTCGGGCGCGGGAGTTTCATCGGGTACCCGACAGAACTCGCGCCACCACCACGAAGGTTCAGCCAGGTGCCGCCAGTTCCATCGGGTGCCCGATGAACCTCCGGGCCAGCCCGACAGCCCTACAGGTCGGTGGTGCCGCGGGCGACGATCACGGCGGGGCCGGTCATCAGCATGTGGCCGCGCTCGTCGAGGGCGATGGTCAGGGTGCCGCCCGGCAGGTCCACCCGGTACGCCGCCCCGGCGGCGTCGTCGTCGGAGCCGAGCGCGCCGTCGGCCTCGGCCGCGGCGACCATCACCGCGCAGGCGCCGGTGCCGCAGGAGGAGGTCTCGCCCGAGCCGCGCTCGTGGACCCGCATCGCGACGTGGCGCGGCCCGCGGCGCACCACGAACTCGACGTTGACCCCGTCGGGGTAGACCCCGGCGTCGTGGCCGGGCGCCTCGGTCAGCGCGCCGGCGTCGTCGAGGGAGTCGACGAAGGCCACCGCGTGCGGGTTGCCCATGTCGACGTGACGGGCGGGCCAGGCCCGCTCCCCCACCGACACCTCGGTGCGACCCACCAGGCGCGGCGCGCCCATGTCGACGGTCAGGCCGTCCTCGGGGGCGCCGCCCGCGGGGGTGACGACCTTGACGCCGTCGCGGGTGCCGACCGGGATCGGCGTACCGGGCTCGACCAGGCCCTCCTGGAGCAGGTGCAGGGCGAAGACGCGCACCCCGTTGCCGCACATCTCCGAGACCGACCCGTCGGCGTTGCGGTAGTCCATGAACCACTCCGCACCCTCGGCCAGCGCCGCGGCACCGGGGTCGGTGGCGGCCAGCGCGGCGGTGCGCACCACCCGCAGCACCCCGTCACCGCCGATGCCGGCGCGCGGTCGCACAGCGCCCGCACCCGCTCGACGGCCAGCCCGCCGTGCACCGAGCCGTCGTGGTCGGGCAGCAGCACGAAGTCGTTGCGGGTGCCGTGGCCCTTGAGGAAGGGGTAGGTCATCGGTAGAGCCTCTCGGCGTAGGACGGTCCGTAGTACTCCTCGAGCTCGGCGGGGCTGCGCCCGCCCGCCTCGACCGGGGGCTCCGCGGCGGCCGCCAGCACCGCGCGCCGCGGCACGTGCGCCTCGGGCGCCCAGCTCTCCGGCTCCCACAGCCGCGAGCGCAGGAACGCCTTGGAGCAGTGGAAGAAGACCTCCTCGACCTCGACCACGACGGCCAGCAGCGGCCGGTGGCCGCGGACCTCGAGCTCGTCGAGGAAGGGCGCCTCGCGCACCAGCCGCGCCCGCCCGTTGACCCGCAGCGTGTCGCCGCGCCCGGGGATGACGAAGTCGAGCCCGACGTGGGGGTTGGCCAGGATGTTGCGGTAGCCGTCGGCGAGCCGGTTGCCGGGGCGCTCGGCGATGGCGATGGTCGACTCGTCGAGCACGTGCACCAGGCTCCCGGTGGGGTCGCCCTTCGGCGAGACGTCGCAGCGGCCCTCCGCGTCGGCCGTGGCCAGCATGCAGAACGGCGTCGCCGCCAGCCAGGCCCGGTCGACGTCGGTCAGGGTGGCGTGCACCTTCGCCCGCACCACCGGCGTCGGCTCGCCCAGCAGCAGCGCGAGCTCGTCGACGTCGCCGATCTCGCGCCAGGGCCCCTGCTGCGCACGCGGACTGCTCACCCGGACCAACCTACGCGGGCGGGCGTACGACGTCGTAGCGGGCGCAGGCGAAGTCGCCGTTGCGCGCCAGGTCGACCAGGCGCAGGTCGAGCGCCTCGGTCATCAGCGGACGCCCGGCACCCAGCACGACGGGCGCGATCGCCACGACCACCTCGTCGAGCAGCCCCTCGGCGGCCAGCTGGGAGGCCAGCGCGCCACCGCCGACCACCCACACGCCGCTGCCGCCGGCGGCGGCCAGCACCTCGGGCCACACCTCGGTGACCGCACCGCTGACGAGGCGGACGTCGGCGCCCTCGATGCGCGGCAGGTCGCGATGGGTGAAGACCCAGCACGGCTGCTCGTAGGGCCAGCCGTCCCCAGCCTCGTCGTGGGTGCGGATCCACTCGTAGGTCGTCGAGCCCATCAGCAGCGCCCCGATGCCGGAGATGAACGCCGGGTAGCCCATCGGGCCGTCGTCGTCGATCTGCTGGCGGAAGAGCCAGTCGAGGGAGTCGTGCTCGTCGGCGATGAACCCGTCGAGCGTCGAGGCAACGTAGTAGGTGGTGCGGGTCATGCTCCGATGCTGCCACCGATCGCCGACACCCGCTCGACGGCGGCCACCGCGACCTCGACGCGGGCCGGGTCGTCGTGGTCGACCCACACGATGCGCGGGTCCTTGCGGAACCACGAGTCCTGGCGCCGCGCGAAGCGCCGGGTCGCCACCACGGTGCGCTCGCGGGCCTCCTCGAGCCCCAGCTCGCCGGCGACGTACGCCGCCACCTCGCGGTAGCCGATCGCGCGGCGGGCGGTCAGCCCCTCGTCGAGCCCCTCGCCCAGCAGCCGCTCCACCTCGGCGACGAAGCCGTCGTCGAACATCTGCGCCACCCGCTGCTCGATGCGCGCGTCGAGGGTGGGCCGGTCGATGTCGACGCCGATCTGCACGGTGCGCGGGTCGACGTAGACCAGGCGCGGCAGGGAGGCGCTGAAGGGCCGGCCGGTCAGCTCGACGACCTCCAGGGCGCGCACCACGCGGCGGGTGTTCCCGGGCTCGATGCGCGCGGCGGCCTCCGGGTCGCGGGCGGCGAGCCGGGCGTGCAGGGCCGCGCTGCCGGCCTCCTCGGCCTCGGCCTCCAGCCGGGCGCGCAGCGCGCTGTCGGTGCCGGGGAACTCGAACTCGTCGAGCACCGCGCGGGTGTAGAGGGCCGACCCCCCGACCAGCACCGGCACCCGGCCGCGCCCGCGCAGCTCGCCGATCAGCCCGCGCGCCAGCTCCTGGAAGTGCGCGACGTTGGCCGGCTCGGTGACCTCGAGCAGGTCGAGCAGGTGGTGCGGGACGCCGCGCCGCTCGGCCGGCGGCAGCTTGGCGGTGCCGACGTCCATGCCGCGGTAGAGCTGCATCGCGTCGGTGTTGACCACCTCGCCGCCGAGCCGCTCGGCCAGGTCGAGGGAGAGCCCGCTCTTGCCGGACGCGGTGGCGCCGACGACCGCGACCACGACGGGGTCGCTCCCCATCCCCTCGGGCGTCCCGGCCGGTGCTGACATGTGACTAGTGTGGCAATCACCCCACCCGCACCGACCAGGAGGCCGAGATGGGTTTCTTCAACAGGCGCAACATCGACAAGCTGCGCGGCAAGGTGACCGACGCCGTCGACAAGCACGGCGACAAGATCTCCGACGGCATCGACAAGGCGGCCCGGGCCGCCGACCAGCGCACCGGCGGCAAGCACAGCGACAAGATCGCCAAGGGCGTCTCGAAGGCCAAGGACGGTCTCGACAAGCTCGACGGCAAGAAGGACGACCTGCCGCCCGACAACCCGCCCACCACCTACCCCCGGACGGAGGACACGCCGTGACCGCACCCGTGCCCGAGGAGCGCGAGGAGCACCCGCTGCCCACCGAGGAGGACCCGCCCGGCGAGCACGCTGGCGAGCTGCCCGGCGAGGACGCCGAGCGCCCGGTCGACGGTGCCGCCGCGGCCGAGCACGAGCGCAACGCCGAGACCTCCGAGGACCAGCCCAGCCAGTGACCGCCCGATGACCAGCCCAGCCACCGGCCCGATGACCGGCCCGATGACCGGCGCAGCGCCGCACCACGGCCGCTTCGTCGTCGTGCCCGCCGCCTACGTCTTCCTGCTGCGCAGCGGCGGGGCCGGGTCCGAGGTGCTGCTCCAGCTGCGCCGCGGCACCGGCTACATGGACGGCCACTGGGCCGCGGCGGCCGCCGGCCACGTCGAGCGTGGCGAGACGGCGTACGACGCGGCGCACCGCGAGGCGCGCGAGGAGATCGGCGTCGAGGACCTCGCCCTCTCCTTCGTCACCGCCATGCACCGCACCCGCGGTGGGGAGCCGATCGACGAGCGCATCGACTTCTTCTTCACCGCCTCCTCGTGGAGCGGCGAGCCCAGAGTCGTGGAGCCTGAGAAGTCCGCGGGGCTGCGCTGGTGCGCGCTCGACGACCTAGATGCGCTGCCCGACCCGGTCGTCCCGCACGAGCGGGCGGTGCTGGAGAGCCTCCGCACCGGCACGAGCAGTCCCTACAGCACCTTCGGCTTCGACGCGGACCTCCCCGTCGCCGCCCACCAGGAAGGACTCAGCAGATGAGCGACACCAACGGCGCCGAGGACCTCGGCCCGATGCCCACCCCGCAGGCCGAGGAGCCGGAGCTGGTGCCCGGCGGCGTCGACGCGATCGGCGAGGTCAGCGACCAGCCCGTCGTGCCCGACCTCGCCGCGAGCGCCAACCCGGCCACCGAGAACGCCCCCGCCGAGACCAGCGAGGGCGAGGACACCAGCACCAAGGCCACCGACGACGATGACGACGCCGACGACGTCGCCCCGACCGAGGAGTCGCCGGCATGAGCACGCCCACCGACCCCCGGACCGGCCGCGAGGCCGACGACCCGCGGCACTCCAACGACGAGCTGGCCGGCGACATGGGCGTCAGCAGCGAGCGCGAGGGCTCGACCGGCCCGGGCCAGCACGGCACCGACGGGGTCAAGGACACCTCGGTCTCCGACGAGCACGGCGTCCCGGACCCCGAGAAGCCCGAGAAGACCCGCGGCGGCGAGGAGCCGCAGCCCGAGGGGCTGACCCCCAAGGCCGGCTACTCCTCGATCGACCCCCGCAGCAAGGACTGACCAGGCTCACGCCGAGACGTCCCGTATCTCGCGTCCACCCGGCCCGTATCTCGCGTCCACCCGGCGCGTATCTCGCGTCCACCCGGCCCGGATCTCGCGTCGACCCGGCCTGCTCCGGATAGAGGGAGATCCGGGCCGGGTCAGCGCGAGATCTGTGCCGGGTCAGCGCGACATTTGCGCCGGGTCAGCGCGACATTTGCGCCGGGTCAGCGGCAGGCGGGGGCGTCGGGCAGCGGTGCCGGCACCCCGACCGACGGCATGCCCAGCCCGACACCGGTCGGCTTCGGGGCCCTGGTGCGGGCCTCCCACGCGTCGCCCGAGCGGGTACGTCGCACGGAGACCACGCGGTCGGCGACCAGGTGGTGCGGGGCGGCATAGGTGACCTCGACGGTGACCATGTCACCGGGGCGCACCTCCTCCTGCGGAGCCACGAAGTGCACGAGCCGGTTGTCGGGGGCGCGCCCGGAGAGCCGCAGCGTCTCGGCGTCCTTGCGGCCCTCGCCCTCGGCGACCATCAGCTCGAGGGTGCGCCCGACCATCTTCTTGTTCTCGGTCCAGGCGATCTCGTTGACCAGGTCGACCAGGCGGCCGTAGCGGTCCTTGACCACCTCGGGCGGGACCTGGTCGGGCAGCGTCGCGGCCGGCGTACCGGGGCGCTTGGAGTACTGGAAGGTGAAGGCGGAGGAGAACCGCGACTCCGCGACCACGCGCAGCGTCTCGGCGAAGTCCTCCTCGGTCTCGCCGGGGAAGCCGACGATGATGTCGGTGGTGATGGCTGCCTCTGGGATCGCCGCGCGCACCCGCTCGATGATGCCGAGGTACTTGGTGGAGCGGTAGGAGCGTCGCATGTCCTTGAGCACCTTGTCGGAGCCCGACTGCAGCGGCATGTGCAGGCTCGGCATCACGTTGGGCGTCTCGGCCATCGCCTCGATGACGTCGTCGGTGAACTCGGCCGGGTGCGGGCTGGTGAAGCGCACCCGCTCGAGGCCCTCGATGTCGCCGCAGGCGCGCAGCAGCTTGGAGAAGGCCTGCCGGTCGCCGAACTCCACGCCGTAGGCGTTGACGTTCTGGCCCAGCAGGGTCACCTCGGAGACGCCCTCGGCGACCAGCGCGCGGATCTCGGCGAGGATGTCGCCGGGGCGACGGTCCTTCTCCTTGCCGCGCAGCGCGGGCACGATGCAGAAGGTGCAGGTGTTGTTGCAGCCGACCGAGATCGAGACCCACGCGGCGTACGCCGACTCGCGCTTGGTGGGCAGCGTCGAGGGGAAGACGTCGAGCGACTCCAGGATCTCGACCTGGGCCTCCTCGGCCACGCGGGCCCGCTCGAGCAGCACCGGCAGCGAGCCGATGTTGTGGGTGCCGAAGACCACGTCGACGTACGGCGCCCGGTCGGTGATGGTGGCGCGGTCCTTCTGCGCCAGGCAGCCGCCGACGGCGATCTGCATGCCGGGGCGCGCGGCCTTGATGGGCGCGAGGTGGGAGAGGTTGCCGTAGAGCTTGTTGTCGGCGTTCTCGCGCACCGCGCAGGTGTTGAAGACGACCACGTCGGCCTGCTCGCCGGCCGGGGCGCCCTGCTTGTCGAAGGCCACGTAGCCCGCGTCCTCCAGCAGCCCGGTGAGCCGCTCGGAGTCGTGGACGTTCATCTGGCACCCGTAGGTCTTGACCTCGTAGGTGCGGCCGGTCGTGGGCACGGCGGCCTCGGGCTGGGCGGTGGTGGCAGTCATGACGCTCCCAGGGTACGGCGGCGCGGCGGGCCCGCCCGAATCCATCACCCCGGCCCCCGGCGCTCGTTGGAGCGGTGTGTGCGAGCTCTCCCCTCCCCCTGCCGCCGCCGGCCGGCGCGCCGTCATCGGGGCCGGCCTCGGCGCCGGCCTGGCGGGCGCCTCGGCCGTGCTGGTGCCGCCCACCGCGTCGTACGCCGCCGACGGGGCGACCGCGGCGGGGCTGGTCTACCGCGGCCGGTTCACCGGCGTCGGCGACCCCGACTGGCACTACCTGCCGGTCGAGGTGCCGCGCGGCACCACCCGCATCGACGTCGCCTACGGCTACGACAAGCTCGAGACCGGCGCCGGGGTCTCCTTCAACATCATCGACATCGGGATCTTCGACGCCTCCGGCAAGGGCCTGGGCGACGCGGCCGGGTTCCGCGGCTGGTCCGGCGGGGCGCGCGACCGGTTCAGCATCAGCCGCAGCCGCGCCACCCCCGGCTACCTGGCGGGACCGATCGGCGCGGGCACCTGGCACGTCGTGCTCGGCCCCTTCACCGTCGTGCCGCCCGGGGTGGAGTGGACGGTCACCGTGACCCTGCACCGCGGTGGCGCGCGGGGGCAGCGCTTCCGCCCCCGCCCGGCTCCGCGGCGGGTGCGCGGCACCGGCCCCGGCTGGTACCGCGGCGACCTGCACACCCACACCGTGCACTCAGACGGCCGCCACACCCAGGCCTCGCTGCTGGCGCTGGCGCGCGAGGCCGGGCTCGACTTCCTGGCCTCCACCGAGCACAACACCACCTCCGCGCACCTGACCTGGGGCCGCCACGTGCCCGACGACTTCCTGGTGGTCCCGGGCGAGGAGGTCACCACCCGGGCCGGGCACTGCGTGACCCTCGGCCAGCCCGCCGGCGCCTGGATCGACTGGCGCTACCGCCCCGAGGACGACCAGCTGGGCCGCTTCACCGAGCGGGTGCGCCGCCTGGGCGGGATGTCGGTCGCCGCGCACCCGTTCGCGCCGACCGCCGGCTCGACCTGGCAGTACGGCTACGACGACGTCGACGCCGTCGAGCTGTGGAACGGCCCGTGGACCCTCGACGACCAGACCGCTTTGAGCGCCTGGCACGCCCTGCTGGTCGCGGGTCGCTTCGTGCCGGCCGTGGGCTCCTCCGACAGCCACCACGACGGCCAGCAGGTCGGGCGGGCCCAGACAGTCGTGCACGCCGAGCAGCTCTCGGTCGGCGCGGTGGTGCGCGGGCTGCGCCGCGGCCGGTCCTGGCTCGCGGAGTCCTCGGCGGTCGAGCTGGGCCTGGAGGCGCGCCTCGGCGGGGCGCGCGGCCGGTTGCGGCCAGAGCCTGGACGCCGGGCCGGCCGACGTGGTCGACGTGCGCCTCGAGGTCGGCGGGGTGCCCGGCTGCCTGGCGCAGGTGTGGGGCCCGCTCGGTCCGCTGGCGGGCGCGGTGACCGACGCCGCGGGACGCGCCGAGGTGACGGTGCAGGTGCGCGCCGGGGCAGCGCCGTTCGTGCGCGCCGAGGTCCGCCGCCTCGACGGGGCGCCGGTCGTGAACCCGGTCGAGGGGGTCCCGGCGCTGCCCGTGGTGGCCCTGACCAACCCCGTGTTCCTGGCTCCCGCACCCTCCCGCGCGCAGAACCGCAACGAAGATGTGACCACCTGAGAGCAGCCTGAGCGTGGCACGAAGGGGCCACGGGTGGCTAGGGTCAGTCGGTATGACGGCTGAGCAGACCTCGTCGAGCCCCACCGCTGCCAGGGGAGAACCGCTGGTCGTGCTCGACCACGTCGACAAGTGGTTCGGTGACCTGCACGTGCTGCAGGACATCCACCTGAGCGTCGCGCGCGGCGAGGTCGTCGTGGTCATCGGCCCCTCGGGCTCGGGCAAGTCGACGCTGTGCCGCGCCATCAACCGCCTCGAGACCATCGACAAGGGGCAGATCTCGCTCGACGGCCAGCCGCTGCCCGCGGAGGGCAAGCAGCTCGCCGCGCTGCGCGCCGAGGTCGGGATGGTCTTCCAGTCCTTCAACCTCTTCGCCCACAAGACGATCCTCGAGAACGTCACCCTCGGGCCGATCAAGGTGCGCGGGCACAAGAAGGCCGACGCCGACAAGCGCGCGATGGAGCTGCTCGACCGGGTCGGCATCGCCCACCAGGCCAAGAAGTACCCCGCCCAGCTCTCGGGCGGCCAGCAGCAGCGCGTCGCGATCGCCCGCGCCCTGGCCATGGACCCCAAGGTGATGCTCTTCGACGAGCCCACCTCGGCGCTGGACCCCGAGATGATCAAGGAGGTCCTCGACGTCATGGTCGACCTCGCCGAGCAGGGCATGACCATGGTCGTGGTCACCCACGAGATGGGCTTCGCGCGCACCGCCGCCGACCGGGTCGTCTTCATGGCCGACGGCGCGATCGTGGAGGAGAACACCCCCGAGGAGTTCTTCACCAACCCGCAGAGCGAGCGCGCCCAGGACTTCCTGAGCAAGATCCTCAAGCACTGACCCGCACCACCCAGCACCACCCAGTTCCACTCAGCACCACTCAGTTCCGCCGACAAAGGAGAATGAACGATGCGTCTGACCAAGTTCACGGCAGCCTTCGCGGGCGTCGTCCTGGCCGGGTCCCTCGCCGCCTGTGGCGACGACGAGAGCGCCCCCGAGCCCGAGGTGGCCTCCGACGTTGAGTTCGACGCCGGCACCACCATGGCCGAGCTCGCCGAGGCCGGCTCGATGACCGTCGGCACCAAGTTCGACCAGCCCGGCTTCGGTCTCCTGGGCCTCGAGGACACCCCCGAGGGCTTCGACGTCGAGGTCGCCAAGATCATCGCCGGCGCGATGGGCATCGCCCCCGAGGACATCGAGTGGAAGCAGGCCTCCTCCGACATCCGCGAGCAGGTCATCGAGGACGGCGACGTCGACATGGTCGTGGCGACGTACACGATCAACGAGGAGCGCGCCGAGCGCATCACCTTCGCCGGGCCGTACTACGAGGCCGGCCAGCAGCTGATGGTCAACGCCGACAACGACTCGCTCAACGGGCCCGAGGACATCGCCGACAACCCCGACATGAAGGTCTGCTCGGTCACCGGCTCGACGCCCTCGGAGCAGATCCGCGAGTACCTGGCCTCCGACGACCAGCTGGTCCTCTTCGACATCTACGACAAGTGCGCCGACGCCCTGGGCAACGGCCAGGTCGACATCGTCACCACCGACAACGTGATCCTGCTCGGCTTCGTCGACGAGAGCGACGGCGAGTTCAAGCTCGTCGGCGAGCAGTTCACCGAGGAGCCCTACGGCATCGGCATCGAGAAGGGTGACGTCGAGTTCTGCGAGTTCATCAACGAGACGCTCGCCGACAACGAGGACGCCTACGTGGCGGCCTGGGAGGCCACCGCGGGCCAGGTCGAGGGCACCGAGACCCCCGAGCTGCCCGAGCCGGCTCCCTGCGCCTGAGCCGTCTGACTCACCCCTGACCGGTGGGGGCGCGCGGCCCGCGCCCCCACCGGCTCACCGAGAGGAACCACCGTGGATCCGGTGTTCAACAACCTGGACCTCTACTGGAGCGGGTTCTGGCGCTCGCTGGGCATCATCGGCTGGAGCCTCGTGGGCTCGCTGCTGCTCGGCACCCTGATCGCCGCGTTCCGGGTCTCCCCCGTCGCCTCCCTGCGGGCCTTCGGCTCCGCGTGGGTCACCGTGATCCGCAACTGCCCGCTGACCATCGTGCTGTTCTTCATGGCCTTCGGCCTGCCCGAGCTCGGCATCAACATCGACTTCTACTGGTTCGGTGTGCTGAGCCTGATCATCTACACCTCCGCGTTCGTGTGCGAGGCGATCCGCTCGGGCATCAACTCCGTCTCGGCCGGCCAGGCCGAGGCGGCCCGGGCCATCGGCCTGCCCTTCACCCAGACCCTGACCCAGGTGGTCCTGCCGCAGGCGCTGCGCGCCACGGTGCCGCCGCTGGGCAGCGTGCAGATCGCGATGTTCAAGAACTCCGCGGTCGTCGGCGCCTTCGGCGTCGGCGGCGACCTGTGGCAGGTCGGGCAGACCCTGACCAGCGCCCGCGGCTTCGCCTACATCCCGGTCCTGACCGGGGTCGCGGTCGGCTACCTCGTCATCACCCTGAGCGCCGGCGCCCTGCTGGCGGTCATCGAGCGGAAGGTGGCGATCGCGCGATGAGCCAGACCTCGGTCCTCTACGACGCCCCCGGCCCCCGCGCCGTACGCCGCGCCCGCATCGGCACCGCCGTCGCGGTCCTCGTCTTCCTCGGCCTGGCCGTTCTCGTGGTCCTGCGCCTGGCCGACCGCGGCCAGTTCGACTCCGAGCTGTGGAGCCCCTGGTTCAACCCCTCCGACGACCGGTTCAGCCAGGTCTGGGAGCTGGTCGGCAGGGGCCTGTCGGCCACGCTGGTGGCAGCGGTGCTCGCGATCGCGTTCTCGCTGGTGGTCGGCGTCCTGCTCGGCGTGGCCCGGATGATGCTGGGCCGCGTGCTGCGGGTGCCGGTCGTGGCCTGGATCGAGCTGTTCCGCGGGCTGCCGGTGGTCGTGACGATCGTCTTCGTGTGGCGTGCGATGGTCGAGCTCGGCATCGACGTCTCGAGCCTGCCCGGCGAGTCGGCGCTGTGGTACCTGGTCATCGGCCTGACCCTCTACAACTCGGTGATCATCGCCGAGATCCTGCGCGCCGGCGTCGGGTCGCTGCCCAGCGGGCAGCGCGAGGCGGCCCTGGCGGTCGGCCTGACCAACGGCCAGGCGATGCGCACGGTCCTGCTGCCGCAGGCCTTCCGGGTCATGCTCCCGGCCCTGATCAGCCAGCTGGTGGTCGTCCTCAAGGACACCTCGCTGGCCGCGGTGGTCGGCCTGGGCTACCTCGAGCTGCTGCGCCGCGGCAACCTGATCGCGCAGACCCTCGACAACCCGATCCAGTCGCTGCTGATCATCGCGACCATCTTCATCGTCATCAACTACGGCCTGGGCAAGCTCGCCGAGTACGTCGAGCGGCGCATGGGACGGGCCAGCGGCTCGTCGGCCGGCGACGGCGCCGAGGCGGTCCCGGCCGGCCAGGGCGCCTGAGCCCCGGCGCGGCCGGCGGCGGCGTACGGCTCAGGCCCTGGGGGTCACCCAGAGCCGGATGACGCCCTCGACCACGACGGTGCCGTCGTCGCGCACCCCGCGCACCCGCACCGCGAGGTCGGGGTCGTCGGAGGTCCACTGCTCGGGGTCGGTCTCGGCGATGCAGGTGATGTCGCTGGTGGCCTTGGCGGTGTAGGCCACGTCCATCCCCTTGGGGATCCAGCGCCTGTCGGCCGGCACGCTCGCCTCGGCCAGCGCCCCCATCACGGCCTCGAGGCCGTTGCACAGCGCGATGGCGTGCACGGTGCCGATGTGGTTGTGCACCCGGCGACGCTTGGGCAGCACCAGCTCGGCGTGGTTGGCCTCGATGACGGTGAAGCGCGGCCTGATCGTGGCGAAGTACGGCGCCTTCTGGGCGAAGACGGCGCTGAAGACGCGCGCCCCCACGGTGGAGCCGACGACGGGCAGGGAGGTGGCGCGCTGCCACAGGGCGAGGACGGGAGTCATGGCCGCCACATTACCGCCCAGTAACTTGCCCACGCCGGCAGGGCCGGACGGGCGAGTCGCTCACTCGTCAGGGGTTGCAACCCCTGACAAGTGCATGAGTCCCCGGTCGACCGGGGACTCATGCCGGGGCCGACTCAGGCCAGGGAGAGGAACCAGCGCTCGAGGCGGTCGAGGTCCTCGGGCTGCAGCGTCTCGCCCTCGGCGACCTGGCGGCGCAGGTCGGCGGAGATGATGGCGAAGCCGGCCCGGTCCAGGGCGCGAGAGACGGCCTTGAGCTGCACCACGACGTCGGAGACGTCGCGCGCCTCCTCGAGCATCCGCAGCACCCCGCCGAGCTGGCCCTGGGCGCGCTTGACGCGGTTCTTGACCGCGGTCATGTCGACCGAGGGGGCGGGGGCGGCATCGGGCACCGGCTCGAGGCCACTCCCGGCCGGGGTGTCGACGGTCTCCACGGACAGGCTGGCGGTCGCGTTCATCGGCAGGCCCCTCTGGCTGGCGCACCCCCGGTCCGGGGGCGTCGTGGTCTCAACGCCGCAGGTCCGACCGGGTTACGCCACCGCGAGCAGCTCCACCCGGTTGCCGTGGGCGTCGCGCACGTGCGCACGCTCGTGGCCGTCGAAGGTGTGCCGCTCCCCCAGGTCGACCTCGAACCCCAGCGCCTCGAGCCGCGCAGCCACCGCGTCGAGCTCGGCCACCGAGTCGAGCAGCAGGGCCGGGTGCGCCTTGCGGGCGGGCACGAACGGCTCCTCGACGCCGACGTGCACCTCGGCGACCACCGCGCCCCCGCCGGCACCGCCGTCGTACGCGCGGAACCAGGCGCCGCCGCGAGCCCGCAGCGCCGGCGGCTTCTCGACCTCGACCAGCCCCAGCCCGTCGCTCCAGAAGCGCCGGGCGGCGTCCTCGCCGTCACGCGGGCAGGAGACCTGCACGTGGTGCAGCCGCATCACGCCACCGCCCCCGGCTTGTGCGCCACCACGAAGACGCGGCGGAACGGCAGCACGACGCCGGCCGGACCGGGCGGGTAGGCCTCGCGCAGCCGCCGGCGCAGCTCGTCCTCGAAGCCGGGTCGCAGGTCGTCGGGCAGCGACTGCAGGGTCGGGCGGGCGCCGGTGCCACTGACCCAGGTGAAGACCGGATCCTCGCCGGTGAGCACGTGCAGGTAGGTGGTCTCCCAGGCGTCGACCTCGGCCCCCAGCCGCGCCAGCGCGTCGAGGTACGTCGCCGGGTCGTGGCTGGCGGGGACCGCCGCGCCGCGCGTGTGCTCGGCGTACGGCGCCTGCGCGGCGAGCTCGGTGCGCAGCGTGTGGCTGGGCTCCCCGACGTTGCCCGGCACCTGCAGCGCCAGCCAGCCGCCGGGGGCCACCCGCGCCAGCATCGCCGGCAGCAGGTCGAGGTGGCCCGGCACCCACTGCAGGGTCGCGTTGCTGACCAGCACGTCGACGGGTTCACCCCCGGCCTCGAGCCACTCCCGCAGGTCGCGGCGCTCGAAGCGCACCCCCTCGACCTCGCGGGTCGCGGCCTCGACCATCTCCGCGCTCGAGTCCAGGCCGGTGATCCTCACCCCCGGCCAGCGCCGGGCCAGCAGCGCGGTCAGGTTGCCCGGCCCGCAGCCCAGGTCGACGACGGTGCGCGGGCCCTCGGCCCGCACCCGCGCCAGCAGCTCGACGAACGGCCGGCCGCGCTCGTCGGCGTACGTCAGGTAGCGCTGCGGGTCCCAGGTGTGACTCATGCCTGCTCCAAGTCTCTTGATGTCAAGATACTTCCATCCTGCTGCAGAAATATCTTGACGTCAAGAGACTTGGAACGACTCGCGCATGTGGGTCGTGGTCCGGGTCGCGGTCTCCGTCGTGGTCCGGGTCGTGGTTCGTGACCGCGCCCAGGCGCGTCCTCAGGCACACGACCCGGACCACGACCCAGGCCACGACCCGGACCACGACCCGGCTCGCGCCCCGCAGCAGGTCTCTTGATGTCGAGAATCTCGACAGGGCGTACCCTGGGCGCATGCGGGACGAGGTCGACGAGCTGGTGGAGGCGTGGGCGCGCGAGCGCTCGGACCTCGACCTGGGGCCCGTCGAGGTGTTCAGCCGGATCAGCCGGCTCTCGCGCCACCTCGACCTGGCCCGGCGCGCGGCCTTCAGCGCCGAGGGCATCGAGTCGTGGGAGTTCGACGTGCTGGCCGCGCTGCGCCGCGCCGGCACGCCGTACGAGCTCTCCCCCGGCCGCCTGCTGCGCGAGACCCTGGTGACCAGCGGGACCATGACCAACCGCGTCGACCGGCTCGTGGCCCGCGGCCTGGTCGAGCGGCTGCCCGACCCCGCCGACCGGCGCGGGGTGAAGGTCCGCCTGACGCCCGAGGGCAAGAGTGCCGTCGACAGCGCCTTCACCGCGCTGCTCGAGGCCGAGCGCGGCTTCCTGGCTGACCTGCCCGACCCCGACCGCGAGCGCCTCGGCGACCTGCTGCGGACCCTGCTCAAGCCCTTCAGCTGAGGGCTACTCCAGCAGCTCGGAGGCCTCGAGCCACTCCCCCTCGAGCTCGTCCTTCTCGGCGGCCAGCGCGCTGAGCTCGGCGCCGATGGCGGCGACCTTGGCGTGGTCCTGGGCGTGCTCGAGGACCTGCTCGTTGAGCTCGGCCTCGCGGGCGTCGAGGCGCTTGAGCGACTTCTCGATGCGGGTCACGGCCTTGCGGGCCGCGCGCTCCTCGGCCGAACCGGCCTTGGCCCGCTTGGAGACCGGTACGTCGCCGCCACCCGCGGCCGACTGGCCCGACGACTGGGCCGACGACTGGGCCGACGACTGGGCGGTCGCCGCGCCCTGGGCCCGGCGCTCGAGGTACTCGTCGACGCCACGGGGCAGCATCGAGATCTGGCCGTCGCCGAGCAGCGCCCACACCGAGTCGGTCACCCGCTCGAGGAAGTACCGGTCGTGGGAGACCACGACCAGGGTCCCGGGCCAGGCGTCGAGGAAGTCCTCGAGCACCTGCAGGGTGTCGATGTCGAGGTCGTTGGTGGGCTCGTCGAGGAGCAGCACGTTGGGCTCCTCCAGCAGCAGCATCAGCAGCTGGAAGCGGCGCCGCTCGCCACCGGAGAGCTCGCCGATGCGGGCGGTGAGCTTGTCGCCGGTGAACCCGAAGCGCTCGAGCATCGAGGTGGCGCTGATCTCGCCGCCGTCGGTCTTCACGACCCGGCGGTAGGACTCCACCATCGGCAGCACCCGGGCGTCGGGGTCGAGGTCGTCGAGCTGCTGGGTCAGGTGGCGCATCGCGATGGTGCGTCCGTGCTTGACCCTGCCGGCGGTGGGGGCCAGGTCGCCGGAGAGCAGCGAGAGCACCGAGGTCTTGCCGGCGCCGTTCACCCCGACCAGGCCGACCCGGTCGCCCGGGCCCAGGCGCCAGGTGGCGTCGGTGAGCAGCGTGCGCTCGCCGCGCTGGAGGTCGACGTGCTCGACGTCGATGACCTGCTTGCCCAGGCGCTGGGTGGCGAACTTCTGCAGCTCGAGGCGGTCGCGCGGCGGCGGGACGTCCTCGATCAGCGCGTTGGCGGCCTCGATGCGGAACTTCGGCTTCGAGGTGCGCGCCGGGGCGCCGCGGCGCAGCCAGGCCAACTCTTTCTTGGCCAGGTTGACGCGTCGCGCCTCGGAGGCGCTGGCCTGGCGGGTGCGCTCGGCCTTGGCCAGCACGTGCGCGGCGTACCCGCCCTCGTAGGCGTCGACCACCCCGTCGTGGACCTCCCAGGTCCACTGGCACACCGCGTCGAGGAACCACCGGTCGTGGGTGACCACGACCATCGCCGAGGACCGCTTGACCAGGTGGGCGGCCAGCCAGGCCACCGCCTCGACGTCGAGGTGGTTGGTCGGCTCGTCGAGGATGATCAGGTCGTGCTCGCCGAGCAGCAGCGCGGCCAGCGAGCAGCGTCGCCGCTCGCCGCCCGACAGGCCGGTCACGGCGCGGTCGAGGGCGACCCCGGCCAGCAGCTCCTCGACGACCTCGCGGGTGCGCGGGTCGGCCGCCCACTCGTGGTCCTCCATGCCGCCCAGCACGGCCTCGCGCACGGTGTGGGTGTCGACCAGCTCGTCGCCCTGGTGCAGGTAGCCCACGTGCAGCCCGCGGGTCATCGAGACCCGGCCCGAGTCGGGCTTCTCGATGCCGGTCAGCACCTCGAGCAGCGTGGTCTTGCCGTCGCCGTTGCGGCCCACGATGCCGATGCGCATGCCCTCGCCGATGCCGAGGGAGACCTCGGTCAGCAGCGGGCGCACGCCGTAGGACTTGGAGACCTTCTCGAGGTTGACGAGGTTGGCGGCGGCCATCAGACGTACTCCACCACGTGCGCGCCGGCGACCGGCGCCGGCACCACCGACGTACGGCCGTGGCCGCGCCCGGCGAGGTCGGCGTCGACCGCCTCGGCCTGCGCCCGGTCGCCGCACAGCAGCAGCACGCTGGGGCCCGAGCCGGAGAGCAGGGCGGCGTGCGCCCCGGCGGCCAGGGCGTCGTCGAAGGTGGCGGCGAGGTCGGGTCGCAGTCGCAAGGCGGGCTCCTGGAGGTCGTTGCGCAGCAGCCGGGCGAGCTGCTCGACGTCGCCGGTGAGCAGCGCGTCGTGGAGGGCGGGAGGGATCTGGGGGGTCGGCAGCAGCGCGCCGGCGTGCAGCTCGTCGAAGGCGCGGTAGACGTCGGGGGTGGCCAGGCCGGTGTCGTTCTCGACGACCACCCACCACCACGAGCCGTGGTCGACGACCGGGGTGACCAGCTCGCCGTGGCCGCTGCCGATGGCGGTGCCGCCCAGCAGCGCGAACGGCACGTCGCTGCCCAGGCCGGCGGCCAGGCGCAGCAGGTCGTCGTCGGGGGTCTGGAGGTCCCAGAGCCGGTCGAGGGCCACCAGGGTGGCCGCGGCGTCGGCGGAGCCGCCGGCCATCCCGCCGGCCACCGGGATGCCCTTGCGGATCTCGACCTTGGCGGCGCGCTCGAGCCCGTGGTGGGCCACCAGCGCCCGCCCCGCGCGCAGCGCGATGTTGCGGTCGTCGGCGGGCACCTCGTCGAGGTCGATGCGGCCGTCGCCGCGCAGGTGCACCGACCACTCGAGCTGGTCGCTGACGGTGACGTCGTCGTAGAGGCCGACGGCCTGGTAGAGGGTGGCGAGGGGGTGGAAGCCGTCCTCGCCCAGGGGGCCGACGCCGAGGTGCAGGTTGATCTTGGCGGGGGCCCGGACGGTGGTGCTCATCCAGCGCTCTCCTGGGGGTCGCGGGTGGCCTCGACCGGCAGCGCCTCGGCGATGCGGACGTAGTCCTCGATGGTCAGCGTCTCGCCGCGGGCCAGCGGGGAGACCCCCGCCTGCTCCAGCGCGGCGTCGACCTCGGCGGCCGGCGCCAGCGCGCGCAGCACCCCGCGCAGCGCCTTGCGGCGCTGGGAGAAGGCGGCGTCGACGACGGCGAAGACCTGCTGGCGGGTGGCGGTCGTCTGCGGCGGCTCGCGGCGGGTCCAGGCCACCAGGCCGGAGTCGACGTTGGGGGCCGGCCAGAAGACGTTGCGCCCGATCGCGCCGGCGCGGCGCACGTCGGCGTACCAGGCGGCCTTGACCGACGGGACGCCGTACACCTTGGAGCCGGGGCGGGCCGCGAGCCGGTCCGCGACCTCGCTCTGCACCATCACCAGCCCGCGCTCCAGCGAGGGCAGCAGCGCCAGCAGGTGCAGCAGCACCGGCACCGAGACGTTGTAGGGCAGGTTGGCCACCAGCGCGGTGGGCGCGGGACCGGGCACCTCGCGGATGCGCATCGCATCGCCGAGGACCACCTCGAAGCGGTCGGCCTGGGCCGGCGCGTGCTCGGCGATGGTCCGCGGCAGCCGGCCCGCGAGCAGCTCGTCGAGCTCGATGGCCACCACCCGCCCGGCGACCTCGAGCAGCGCCAGGGTCAGCGAGCCGAGCCCGGGGCCGACCTCGACGACGACGTCGCGCTCGGTGACGCCCGACTCGCGCACGATGCGGCGCACGGTGTTGGGGTCGATGACGAAGTTCTGGCCGCGCTGCTTGGTGGGGCGCAGGTCGAGCTCGGCCGCGAGCAGACGCACCTCCGCCGACCCGAGGAGTCTCGGGCCGGCGGAGGTGTCAGTCATGGGGCCCAGCGTAGGTGGGCGCCGCCCTCGTCAGCGGGGCAGGCCCAGCTTGGCCGAGCAGGACGGCCAGGCGCCGTACCCGCCGCGGGCGTCACGCAGGCGCGTGGCGACGGCGATCTGGGTCTCGCGGCTGCTGGTGTGCGGGTAGCCCGCACCGCCGTACGCGCGCCAGGTCTGCAGGTTGAACTGCAGGCCGCCGTAGTAGCCGTTGCCGGTGTTGATGGCCCAGTTGCCGCCCGACTCGCACTGGGCGAGGCTGTCCCACACCGAGCTGCCGGAGGCGAAGTTGGCTGCCGGCGCCGGGGTCGAGGGGCGCTCCTTGGTGCCGATCGCGAGGATGCGGTCGACGGCCTCACGGGTCACGGTGGCCTTGAGCAGCTTGCGGCCCACGACCTCGCCGTTGCGCAGGGTGACCTTGTACGTCGCGTTGCGCGCGCCGGCCCGGCCCTCGCGGACCACGTCCTCCTCGTCCTCGAACATCGAGGAGTCGGTGCGCTCGACGGTGCCGAAGGCGATGGACTCGGTGACCTTGCGGGTGGCCTTCTCGACGTTGGTGAAGACGATCTTGTCGCCGTCCTCGACGCGCTTGCCGAAGCCGGGCTTGGCCTCGTCGAGCTTGTCGACCTCGACGCCGAGCTCGTCGAGGGCGTCCTCGACGGTGGCGGCGGCCAGGGTCCGCTTGACCGGCTTCTTGCCGGCGATGACCAGCGTGAGCTTCTTGGCGGTCACGACCTCCAGCGACGCGCCGGAGCGGTCGAGGTCGCCACCGCGGCTCAGCGACAGCTCGGCGCCGTCGAAGCCGCGGCCGATCTGCTCCAGCGCGGAGTCGACGTCGGTGGCGGTGACCCAGTGGGTCTCGGTCTCGCCGTCGACGGTCAGCTCGAGCGGGCGGCCGTAGCGCACGCTGATCTCGCTGCCCTCGGAGATCGGGTCGGTCAGCGCGGGCGCGACCTGGTCGTGCTCGCCGAGCTCGATGCCCTCGTCGGCCAGGACGTCGCCCACGGTCGCGGCACGGGCGCTGATCTCGCGCTCCTCACCGTCGACGGTCAGGGTGACGGTGTCGGCCATCGCGGTGTAGCCGAAGGTGGTGCCGGCCACGGCGAGCACCACCACGGCGGTCAACGAGACCATCCAGGCGCGGCTGCGGGCCACGGTCGAGGCAAGGCTGCTGATACGTCGCACAGTTCTCCAAGGTCGAGCTGTCCGGGTCTCGACCCCCACCGGCGACCCGTCGGCACAGCACCTCTACGCTCGTGGTGCTGGAGTGACGGGTGTGCTGGGCGGCGAGACTCAGGGGCCACCAGCGGCACCGGCGGGACCACGGCGATCCCGGCTGTCAGTGCTCCACCACACCAGAGGTCGCTGCCTGGGCCAAGTCCTCGGCCCACGACGTGAGCAGGCTCTCGCTCCCGTGACCACCCCTCCTCACCGGCCGTCCGTGCAGGTCAGGCCGGGTTTCCGGGGGCCGACGGACGCTCAGGTCGACTCCGGGTGGTCTTTACCGGCCGGCGCCCCAGGTGCCGCCGAACGCGGCCTCGGTGGCCGCGTCGATGCCGGCGCACAGCCGCTCGAGGTCCTCGCCGCGCACCTCGGCCATGGTCCGCACGGTCAGCGGCACCAGGTAGGAGGCGTTGGTGCGCCCCCGGTGCGGGTGCGGGGTCAGGTACGGCGCGTCGGTCTCGACGAGCAGCCGGTCGCCCGGCACCAGCGCCAGCGCCTCGCGCAGCGGGTCGGCGTTCTTGAAGGTCACGGTGCCCGCGAAGGACAGGTGCGCGCCGCGGTCGAGGCAGCGGCGCGCGAAGACGGCGTCGCCGGAGAAGCAGTGCATCACCCAGCGCTCGGGCGCACCCTCCTCGTCGAGCACCCGCAACACGTCGTCGTGGGCGTCGCGGTCGTGGATGACCAGCGTCTTGTCGAGCCGCTTGGCGATGTCGACGTGGCGCCGGAAGGACTCCTCCTGCGCGGCGCGCCCCTCCTCGCCGGTGCGGAAGTGGTCGAGGCCGGTCTCCCCCACCGCGCGCACGTCGGCGTGCGCGCCCGCGAGCTGCTCGATCTCGGCCAGCGCCTCCTCCAGCAGCCCCGCGGCGGCCAGGCGCGGCGCCTCGTTGGGGTGCAGCGCCACGCCGGCGACCAGGGCGTCGTACGACGCCGCCGCCTCGACCGCCCAGCGGGCGCCGGGCAGGTCGCAGCCGATCTGCACGACGCGGGCGACGCCGACCGCGGCGGCCGCGGCCAGGGCCTCCTCGACCGGGAGCGCGGGCTCGTCGCCGCGTCCCATGTCGAGGTGGCAGTGGTTGTCGACCACCGGGTGCGGCAGCGGCTCGGGGACCGGCGGCAGGTCCGCGCGCGGCGGCCGCTCGGGGTGCGGCGCGGGGCTCACGTACCGCTGATCCGCTCGAGGACCGCCTCGGCGGCCGCGTCGGGGGCCTGGGTGGGGATCCAGTGGGTGACGCCGCTGAGCACGACGAGCTCGTAGGAGGCGTCGACGTAGCGCTCGGTGGCCTCGACGCCGCTGCGGTCGAGGAAGGAGTCGCCGTCGGACCAGACCATCGTGGTCGGCACGGTGACGTGGCGCGGCACCTGGTCGCGGTCGAGCAGGCCCAGGGCGCGGTACCACATCAGGCCGCCGCGCAGCGCCCCGTGCTCGACGATGCCGGTGCGGAACGCCTCGACGTCCTCGGCCGTCATCCCGCCGCGGCGCAGGACGCGCTCGGCGAGGCCGGGGCGGGCCAGCACCCGCTCGGCCAGGCCGCGGACCTGGAAGACCCCGACGTACCAGGAGCGCAGCGGCTGCCGCAGGCCGCGCATCGAGCGGGCGAAGGCGCCGGGGTGCGGCACCGAGAAGGCGGTCAGGGTGCGCAGCAGCTCGGGGCGGGTCTGGGCCAGCGACCAGGCCACGATCGCGCCCCAGTCGTGGCCGACCAGGTGCACCGGCCCGCCGACCCGCTCGACGAGGGCGGCGACGTCGGCGGTGAGCAGCGCGAGGCGGTGGTCACGGCGGCGCGGGGGCCGCGCGCCGGGCGAGTAGCCGCGCTGGTCGGGCGCGAGGGTGCGGAAGCCGTGGGCGTGCAGCCGGGCCGCGACCTGCTGCCAGCTGGTGGCGCGCTCCGGGAAGCCGTGCAGCAGCACGACCACGTCGCCGTCGAGCGGGCCGTCGTCGACGACGTCGAAGACCAGGCCGTCGTGGGTGTAGGAGGTGATCCGCTCCCGCAGGTGGGCGCTCACCGGACGTGCACCAGCTGGTAGACCTCGCGCTTGGGCACCCCGGCCAGCCGGGCCACCTCGGCGATCGCTTCCTTGCGGCTCATGCCCCGATCCTCCCGCTCGGCGACCGCGGCGACGAGGGCGGGGGGCTCGGTCGAGAGGGCGGCGCTGGGCGCGGCGCCGGTGACCACGATCGTCACCTCGCCGCGCACGCCCTCGGCGGCCCAGTCGACGAGCTCGCCCAGCGGGCCGCGCCGCACCTCCTCGTGGGTCTTGGTCAGCTCGCGGCACACCGCGGCCACCCGGTCGGCGCCCCAGGAGGTCGCCATCGCGGCGAGCGCGGCCTCGGTGCGGTGCGGCGCCTCGAAGAACACCATGGTCCGCTCCTCGGCGGCCAGGGAGTCCAGGCGCCGCGAGCGCTCGCCGGCCTTGCGGGGCAGGAACCCCTCGAAGCAGAACCGGTCGACGGGCAGGCCGCTGACCGCGAGCGCGGTCAGCACCGCGCTCGGCCCGGGCACCGAGGTGACCCGCACCCCGGCCTCGACGGCCGCGGCCACCAGGCGGTAGCCCGGGTCGGAGACGCTCGGCATCCCGGCGTCGGTCACCAGCACCACCCGCTCGCCGGCCAGCAGCGCCTCGAGCAGCGTGGGCGTGCGCGCCTGCTCGTTGCCCTCGAAGTAGGAGACGACGCGCCCGCCGAGCTCGATGCCGAGGTCGGTGGTCAGGCGCCGCAGCCGCCGGGTGTCCTCGGCGGCGACCACGTCGGCGCCGGACAGCTCGGCCGCCAGGCGCGGCGGCGCGTCGCCGGGCTGGCCGATGGGGGTGGCGGCCAGGACCAGCACGCCGTACGGGACGGGGTGGTCGCTCACGAGCCGGTGACAGGGGTCGAACCTGCGACATCCTCTTTACAAGAGAGGTGCTCTGCCAACTGAGCTACACCGGCGGGGGCGCCCAGCCTAGCCAGGCCCGGCGGCGCGCGGCCCGGGTGGGGCTCAGCCCATGCCGCCGTCGTGGGCCACGATCGCGCCGGTGATCATCCGCGCCTCGGCGGAGGCGAGGTAGGCGATGGTCGCCGCGATCTCGGCGGGCGACGACGCCGCGCCGGGCAGCATCGCCAGCAGCCGGTCGGAGACGCGCGGGTCGAGGTCGTCGGGGTAGGTCTCTGCGACCTTGGCCACCAGCGGGGTGTCGACGGTGCCGGGGCAGACCGCGTTGACGCGGATGCCGTCGGGCGAGAGCTCGAGGGCCAGGGCCTTGGTCAGCTGGGTCAGCCCGCCCTTGGCGGCCGAGTACGCCGCCGAGTAGGGCTGCGGGACGCGCCCGGCCACCGAGGAGACGTTGACGACGCAGCCGCGGCTGGCGCGCAGGTGCGGCAGGGCGGCCTGGACGAGGAAGAAGGGGCCCTTGACGTCGACGGCGTGGACGCGGTCGAAGAGCTCCTCGGTGACGCTCTCGAAGCGGCCGAACTGCACGATGCCGGCGACGTTGGCCAGCACGTCGATGCGCCCGGCCTCGGCCACGCAGGTGGCGATCGCGGCGTCCACGGCGGCCTTGTCGCCCACGTCGCACTTCACGAAGGTGACGCCCTCGGGCACGCTCGTGGCGATGTCGAGGGCCAGGACGGTGTCGCCGAGGTCGCGGAACCTCTCGGCGGTGGCGAACCCGATGCCGGAGGCGGCTCCGGTGACGACGACGACGCGGTTGCTCATGGCCGAAACCTAGAACACGTTCTACTTATCCGGCAAGGGCTAAGGACCCACTGGTCGCGGCGCGTTCACCTGGGAGGATGGGCGCATGGACCCCCACCTCCTGCACGAGCCGCACCACGACGGCTCCGCGCTGCACCTGGACCCCGAGACCCCCGCGCCGGGCTGGCCGGTCACGGTGCGGCTGCGGACCTGGGTCGGCGACCCGGTCGAGGCGGTCTGGCTGCGCACGACGTACGACGCCGAGCCGGTCTACCACCGTTGCGCCGAGGTCGCGCGCGACGACGCCGAGGAGTCCGGCGGCGAGGGGTCGGTGTGGTGGGAGGGCGAGCTGCCGGTGCACAACCCGGTCACCCACTACCGCTTCCTGCTCGCCGGGGCCGACGGGCGCCAGCGCTGGCTGACCGCAGCCGGGGTGGTCGAGCACGACGCGCCCGACGCCTTCGACTTCCGCGTCTCCAGCCACGCCCCGCCGCCGGAGTGGGGCCGCGAGGCCGTGGTCTACCAGGTCTTCCCCGACCGGTTCGCCCGCTCCGCGGCCGCCGACCAGCGCGAGACCCCGGCCTGGGCGGTGCCGGCGGCCTGGGACGACGAGGTGGTCTTCGAGGGCTCCGACCCGCGCACCCCGCTGCAGCTCTTCGGCGGCGACCTCGACGGCGTCGTCGAGCACCTCGACCACGTGGCCGCGCTGGGCGTGAGCGTGCTCTACACGACCCCGGTCTTCCCCGGGGAGTCCAACCACCGCTACAACGCCTCCACCTTCGACGGCGTCGACCCGCTGCTCGGCGGCGACGACGCCTACCAGCGCCTCTCCGAGGCGGTGCACGAGCGGGGGCTGCGACTGCTGGGCGACCTGACCACCAACCACACCGGCGACACCCACGAGTGGTTCCGCGAGGCGCTCGCCGACCCCGAGGGCCCCGGCCGCGGCTGGTACTGCTTCCGCGCCGACGGCTCCTACGAGTGCTGGATGGGCCACCACACCCTGCCCAAGCTCGACCACACCGACCCCGGGCTGCGCGCGGCGATGACCGAGGGGCCCGAGAGCGTCGTGGCGCGCTGGCTGCGGCCGCCGTACGACGTCGACGGCTGGCGCATCGACGTGGCCAACATGACCGGGCGGCTGGGCGCCACCGACGTCGCGCACGACGTGGCGCGCACCGTGCGCGCCACCGCGCAGGCCCAGCGCCCCGACGCGCTGGTGATCGGCGAGCACAACCACGACGCCTCGAGCGACCTCGACGGCGACGGCTGGCACGGCACGATGAACTACTCCGGCTTCTCGTGGCCGGTGTGGTCGTGGCTGCGCGACGAGGAGTCGCCGGCGCGGGCCTTCGGCCGGCCGCTGCCGGTGCCGCGGCGCCCCGGGCCGCTGGTGGCGCGCACCATGCGCGAGTGGACCGCGCGGCACGGCTGGCGGGCCACCACCTGGTCGTGGAACATCCTGGGCTCCCACGACTCCGCCCGGATCCGCACCCTGGTCGGCTCGCCCGAGCAGCACCGGGTCGCCGCCGGGCTGCAGTTCACCCTGCCCGGCGTGCCGATGCTCTTCGCCGGCGACGAGATCGGCCTCGAGGGCGTCAACGGCGAGGACGCGCGCCGGACGATGCCCTGGGACTCCCCCGAGGCCTGGGACCGCACGACGATGGAGACGTACGCCGCGCTCGCGCGGCTGCGCGCCGAGCACCCCGCGCTGGTGCGCGGCGGGCTGCGCTGGGCCCACGTCGACGACGACACCCTCGTCTACCTTCGTGAGCACCCCGCCGGCTCGGTGCTGGTCTGCGCCCGCCGCGCCCCCGGCGGGGCGGTCGGCCTGCCTGCGGCCGCGCTGGCGCTGCCCGCCCTCGACGGGGCCCCGGCCCGCCCGGTCGGCGACCCCGCGCCGCTGCTGGCCACCGAGGGCGAGCCGGCACCGCTCGTCGTACGCGACGGATGGCTGGAGGTGCCGGCCGGCGGGGCCGGCGTCACCGTGTGGCGGCTCTGAGCGCCCGGCCCTAGGCTCGCCTGATGGCCCTGCGCATCGTCGCCAGCCGACCCGACCCGGCGATCATCACCCTGCCCTGGTCGACCCCGCTCGAGGAGTGGGGCGAGGAGCACGTGGTGCCGCTGCCGCGCGGCCTCTCGCGCCACGTGGTGCGCATCGTGCGGCTGCGCGATCGGGTGTACGCCGTCAAGGAGACCGTCGAGGACATCGCGTTCCGCGAGTACCGGCTGCTGCGCGACCTGCAGCGGATGGGGATGCCGGCCGTGGTGCCGCAGGGCGTGGTCGCCGGGCGCGTCGACGCCGACGGCGAGGAGCTGCCGGCCGCGCTGATCACCGAGCACCTGCGCTTCTCGCTGCCCTACCGCAGCCTCTTCAGCCACGGCGCCGGGCGCGAGGACCTGCCCCGGCTGGTCGACGCGCTGGTGGTGCTGCTGGTGCGCCTGCACCTGGCCGACTTCTACTGGGGCGACGTGTCGCTGTCGAACGTGCTCTTCCGGCGCAGCGCCGACGGGTTCGCGGCGTACCTCGTCGACGCCGAGACCGGCGAGCTGCGCTCGAGCCTGTCGCGCCAGATGCGTGAGCACGACGTCACCGTGGCCACCGAGAACGTCTTCGCCGAGCTGCTCGACCTGCAGGCCAGCCTGCCCGGCCACGGCTCGGCCGCCGAGGCGATCGAGCCGCACGAGGTGGTCGAGCTGCTGCTGCGCCGCTACGACGAGCTGTGGGGCGAGCTGACCGGGCACGAGGAGTTCTCGGCCGGCGAGCTGTGGCGCATCGAGCGGCGCCTGGAGCGGCTCAACGACCTGGGCTTCGACGTCGACGAGCTCGACATCGTCACCGACTACGACGGCGACCAGGTGCGCATCCAGCCCAAGGTCGTCGAGGCCGGCCACCACCGCCGCGAGCTGCAGTCGCTGACCGGGCTCGACGTCGAGGACGCCCAGGCCCGGCGCCTGCTCAACGACCTCGCCGCCTTCACCGCCCACCACGACCTGGGCCGCGAGGACCGCCAGCTGGTCGCCAACCGGTGGCTGACCCGGGTGTACGAGCCGCTGACCGCGATGATCCCCGCCGACTCGCGCGGCAAGCTCGAGCCCGCGCAGTTCTTCCACGAGGTGCTGGTGCACCGGTGGTACCTCTCCGAGCGCGCCGGGCGGCCCGTCGACATCTTCGACACCGCCCGCGACTACATCGACACCGTCCTGACCTCGAAGCCCGACGAGGCCATGGCCGCCGACCCCGACGACGACCCGGACGACACCGACCCCACCGACGCGCCCACCGACGCCGGCGGCGTACGCCGCTGACGCGGGCGG
Organism: Nocardioides marinisabuli; assembly: GCF_013466785.1. NCBI lineage: Bacteria > Bacillati > Actinomycetota > Actinomycetes > Propionibacteriales > Nocardioidaceae > Nocardioides > Nocardioides marinisabuli. The sequence goes on along the minus strand of NZ_CP059163.1, from coordinate 2,296,812 downwards.
GTCAGGCGGGGCGCCGATGGTTCATCGGGTACCCGATGGAACTGGCGGTGCCTGGCTGATGCTTCAGCGTGGTGGCGGGAGATTCATCGGGTACCCGATGAACCTTCGGACCCGCGCCCGTGAGGTCAGGGGCGGCAGACGCGGCAGGTGGTCAGGTGGCCGTTGTGCTCGCCGACGGGGTGCAGGTCGGTGCGGTGGGCGATGAGGGCGCAGTCGCGGCGGTGCATGGTGGTGCCGTCACCGGCGGTGACCGGCAGGGCCGAGACGTCGACGCCGTCGTCGCGGGTGGCCGCGGCGCGCGAGGTGACGTCGGCGAGCACCAGGAGGGTGTCGGCGAGGCGCTTGGAGGACTCGCGCCCGTCGTCGGCGATGCGGGCCAGCCAGGCGCCGAAGTAGAGGAAGCCGCCGCAGAAGGTCAGCCCGAGCCCGAGCAGGCCGCCGGAGACCAGGTAGGAGATCTGGTCGTACTCGTAGGGGGTGTTCGCGGCGCCGTACCAGCCCAGGATGATCACCACGAGGCCCAGCGGCAGCAGCACCGCACCGGCCCAGAAGAGCACCACCTGCAGCAGCCGGTAGTTGTTGTTCTTCAGCGGCGCCGCCCCGTTGCCGCCGCGCGAGCCGGCCCGCGGCAGCGAGCCGACCGACGAGGCGCCGGTGCGGGCACCCGAGGCCGGAGCCGTGCCGGTGTGGCCGGTGTGACCGGGGGTGGGTGCGGGTGCGGGGTTCACGGTGGTCATCGCTCAGGCCTTTCGAAGGTCGGGGAGGCCGCTGTCGAGGCCGTGGGGGCAGGCGCCGATGCCGCCGAGGGCGAGCACGCCGAGGCGGCGCAGGTAGGAGCCGGCGATCGTGGCGCCGATGATCCCGCCGAAGAGCAGCGCGCCGGGGATGGAGAACAGCGGCGGCAGCCCGGCGCCGGTCGGCGCGGCGTCGACGAGGTCGCCGTCGCCCGAGCCGTCGCTGCCGGGCACGGCGGGCTCGCCCGGGGTGCCCGGGGTGCCGGCGGTGCCGGTGCCGCCGCCGCCGGTCGTGGCGCTGCCGCCCCCACCGGCGGTGGTCGGGTCGCCCGGCTCGCCGGTGGTGTTGTTGTCGGGCACCTCGCCGGTCGCGATGTCGACGGGCTGGGAGGTGTCGACGACGCTGGTGGCGTTGCCGAGGGTGATCACGAACCGGGGGGCCAGGTTGATCGCGGACCCCAGCACCGCCTTGAGCTGGCCGGCCTCCTCGGGGATCTGGTTGATCAGGTCGGCGAGCGCGTTGAGCGGCAGCGCGTCGAGCTGGCCGCGCAGGATCGTGGTGTCGATGACGACCTGGATGCCCTGCACGGTGGTGGTGGCCTTGTCGCCGTCCTTCTCGTACGACGGCTGCGGCAGCAGCAGCTGGATGCCGAGGGCCTCGAGCGCCGCCCCCGGGTCGCTGGGCAGGCCCGGCACGGGCGCCGCCTGGCCGGCGGCCTCGAAGCCGTCGGCGCCGTAGCGGAACTTCTGCCCGGCGATGGTGAGCACGCCGTAGTCGGCGCCGCCCCCGGTGGTGCCCTTGGCGCCGTCGCTGGCCGCCACGGCTCGAGCGGTGATGCCCGAGAGGGTCACCACCCCGCCGAGCAGGCTGACGTCACCGACGGCCGAGCGCGAGACCGCGCGCACCTGGGTGGGGTCGTTGGTCACGACCGACTCGGCGGCGTAGCCGCCGATGTCGACGAGCGCGGCGAGCTCGGTCGGGATCTGGCACTCGACCTCGTCCTCGTCGGCGCGCGCCTCGACCCGTGCCGTACGACGCTCGCGCGCCGTGGGCTCCTGGCTCGCGGCGCGCGAGCCGCCGGCCAGACCTCCGGCCAGGGCCTCGGTGAGCCGCCGGTCAGGGCGCCCAGCCGGGGATGTCGGGCAGCCCGGGGATGCCGGGCAGGCCCGGGAGCCCGGCGCGTCGCCGTCGCCGTCACCGTCGTCACCGCCGCCGTCCTCGCTGCCGGCGCCGGGCTCGCCGAGCCGGCAGTCGGTGGAGTAGCCGACCTCGGCGAAGGTCCGGCCCTCGCTGGCCCCGGTGCGGTTGATGACCCCCGGGAACGGCTCGTCGGCCTCGCGCGGCGGGCCGGCGGGGTGCACGGAGTTGACCTGGAAGGGGTAGCCGTTCTCGCCGATCGGGCCGGCGAGCTCGGGTGGGAGGCCGAAGTTCTCCACGATGGTCTTGAAGCCCTCGCCGACCGCGTCGCCGGGCCACATGAAGCTGGCCCGGCCCCGCGACGTCGAGGAGTCTGCCTTGACCGTGCTGTAGCCCATGTTCAGCTCGGCCTGCGGGCTGGCCGGGATCGGGATGGTCGACTCGTAGATCTCGATGCGCACCGGGGTGGCCGAGGTGGTCGAGACGTACCCGGCGAACGCCGGGTCGCCCTCGGCCGCGCCGGCCGGGCCGGGCGCCGCGGCCAGCGGCAGCGCGGTGCCCACGAGGGCGGTGGCGGCCAATGAGAGCAGCACCCGGCGGGGCCCGCCGGCGCGACGCACGGAAGCAGTGGTGGTCTGGCGGCTCATGCCGCACCTCCCAGGATGACGTCGGACATGGTCTCGAGGATCTCGGCGGGCTCGCCGGTGGCCACCACGCGGCCGCCCGACATCACCGCGGCGTAGTCGGAGACCCGCAGCGCGGTGCGGGCGAACTGCTCGATGCACAGGATCGAGACGCCCGACTCGGCGATCTGGGCGACGGTGTCGTAGAGCTCGTCGACGATCAGCGGCGCCAGGCCCATCGACAGCTCGTCGAGCAGCAGCAGCGCCGGGTCGGAGGCCAGCGCCCGCGACATCGCCAGCATCTGCTGCTCGCCGCCCGACATGGTGCCGGCGAGCTGGCCGCGGCGCTCGAGCAGCCGCGGGAAGTAGGTGAAGGCCGTCTCGAGGACCGCCTCGGCCGGCACGCCGGCGTACGACATCAGGGTGAGGTTCTCGGCGACGGTCAGGTTGGGGAAGACCGAGCGGCCCTCCGGCACCGTGCACAGCCCCAGCCGGGCGAGCTCCTCGGGCCCGGCACCGTGCACGTTGACGCCACCGAGGTGCACGTCGCCGGAGGTCGGCGACTTCTGCCCCGAGATCACCTTGATCAGCGTCGACTTCCCGGCGCCGTTGGGGCCCAGCAGGGCCATCACCGCGCCCTTGGGCACGGCCAGGTCGACGCCGCGCAGCACCTCGATGCGCCCGTAGGCGGCGTGCAGGTCGAGGACCTCGAGGATCGGGACGCTCATCGGGCACCTCCGGCGGGGCCCGCCGCGACGGCGGGCAGGACGGTCGTGTCGTCGGCGACGACGGGCAGGTCGGTGCGGGTGCGCTCGGCGGGCCCCTCGACGGCGCCGACGGCGCCGGCGGCGCCAGCGGCCGCGTCGTCCTCCTCGGGCGCGTAGCCGAGGTAGGCCTTCTGGACGGCCGGGTCGGCCCGGATCGCGTGGGGCTCACCGGAGGCGATGACCGAGCCGAAGTCGAGCACGTGGATCTCGTCGCAGACCCCCATCACCAGGTCCATGTCGTGCTCGACCATGAGGATCGCGCGGCCCTCGGCGGCCAGGTCGCGCAGCAGGTCGCCGAAGTCGTCGGTCTCGGTCTCGTCGAGGCCCGAGGACGGCTCGTCGAGCAGCAGCAGCTTCGGGTCGCCGGCCAGGCAGCGGGCCAGCTCCAGCAGCCGCGCGGTGCCGGTGGGGATCGAGTCGGCCCGCTCCTCGGCGTACGCCGCGATGCCCACCCGCTCCAGCAGCGCGTCGACGCCGCCGCGCGAGGAGGACCCGATCCCGCGCACCGCGCCCAGGAGGCCGCGGTGGATGTCGGCGGCGACCCGCACGTTGTCGCGCACGGTGAGCGAGCCGAAGGCCTCGAGGCGCTGGAAGGTGCGGCCCATGCCCCGCTTGGAGCGGCGGTGCACCGGCACCGAGGTCACCTTGCGGCCGTCGAAGCGCACCGCGCCCCGGGTGGGTCGCTGGAGCCCGGAGATGACGTTGAAGCAGGTGGTCTTGCCGGCGCCGTTGGGCCCGATCAGGCCGGTGACCCGGCCGGCCTCGGCGGCGAAGCAGGCCTCGTTGACGGCGGTCACGCCGCCGAACTGGACCACGACGTGGTCAACCTCGAGGAGCGGCATGCGCGGGCACCTCCTGGCGCGGGTCGGTGGCGAGGGGCAGGTCGACGGACCCGTCGGAGTGGTGGTCGGCGTGCAGGCCCACGCTCGAGAGCGAGGGCTCGGCGTCGGCGTTGGCCTCGGCCTCGGCGTGCATCCGTCGCTGGGCCTCGCCCGGGGCCGGGAGCACCGGGATGCGGGCGCGCAGCTGGGTGCCGAAGCGCCGGTCGAGCAGCCGCCCGAGCTTGAAGAGCTGGTTGGCCAGGCCGTTGGGGTCGCGGCCCAGCGCGACCGCACCGAAGCCGATGAGCGCGAAGATCAGCCCGGCCACCGAGGGGTTGGAGGACTGGAAGACCGGGAGCAGCATCAGCCCGACGCCACCCAGCGCCGCGCCGGTGACCGAGGTGACGCCGAAGACCACGGCGAGCAGCAGCAGCGGCAGCGAGTTGAAGTACTGGAACTCCGCGGCGCCGACCGAGCCGCGCAGGCCGGCGTACAGCGCCCCGGCGAGGCCGGCCATGCCGGCCGAGAGGCCGAAGAGGCCGACGCGGAACCACCGGGCGTCGAGGCCCAGGGTGCCGCAGGCGGCGGGGCTGTCGCGCAGCGCGATCAGCATCCGGCCCAGGGTGCCGCGGCGCAGCCACAGCAGGCAGAGCCCCATCAGCACGAAGAACAGCGCCATCACCCACACGTAGGCGGCGCTGGACTCGATGCGCACGCCCAGCACCGAGAGCCGCTCGGCACCCAGCGTGCCGTTGAAGCCGAAGGCGAACTCGGCCTGGAAGACCATCTTCTCCATGATCACGCCGAAGGCGAGCGTGGAGAGCGCGAGGTAGAGCCCCGTCAACCGGATCACCGGCAGCGCCACCAGCGCCCCCACCCCGGCCGCGACCAGGCTGGCCAGCACCAGCCCGAGCAGGTTGGGCTGGTCGATCTTGATGTAGGCCAGGGCGCCGACGCCGGCGAAGGTCAGCTGGGCCAGCGAGACGTGGCCGCCGTACCCGGTCAGCAGCACCAGCGAGAGCATCACCATCGCGTACGTCGCCGCGGTGCCGAGCAGCAGCAGCTTGGACTCGCCGAACGCGGTGGCCAGGAAGGCCACGCCCAGCAGCAGCGCACCGGCCCAGCCCAGGGCCCGGAACAGCGAGGGCTGCGGCGCCGAGACGATGCCCTTGACCTGGCCGATGCGCAGCTGGGCCTGGGGCATCGCGACGATGACGGCGAAGAGGAACAGCGCCGGCACGACGTTGCGCACGCTGTTGAGCAGGCCCTCGGTGGGCAGGTAGCCGGAGGCGTAGGAGGTCATCAGCCCCAGCGACATCGCGCCCAGGAAGGTCAGCGGCAGCGACTTCAGGCGCCCGAGCATGGCGGCGGCGTAGGCGTTGATGACCAGCAGGGTCAGCGCGTAGTAGTCGAGGCCGACCGTGGAGACCAGCAGCACGCCGGCCAGCGCGGCCAGCGAGGTGCCGATCGCCCAGGACAGCGCGGCGACCTGCTCGGGCTTGCCGCCGAAGAGCTTGAGCAGCTCGGGGTTGTCGACCGAGGCACGCATGGCGGTGCCGATGCGGGTGCGGTTGAGCAGCACGTAGAGCCCGACCGCGACCACCCCCGACAGCGCGATGGTGAGGATCTGGTGGGCGGTGACGAAGATGCCGAGGACCTCGACGTCGCTGCCGGGGAAGAACGGCTGGATGCTGCGCGGCTCGGGCGGCCAGATCTGGGTGGCCATGCCGATGCACCCCACGAGGAGCCCGACGGTGACCACCAGCGAGACCGAGACCGGCCCCTCCCCCAGGCCCCGGGTCACGAAGCGCTGGATGAACCAGCCGACGCCGGGCGCGACCACGAAGAGCACCAGGAACAGCGCCAGCCACAGCGGCATCCCCTGGCGCACGCTGAAGTCCCAGAACACGAACGACATCACCATGCCGAGCGCGCCGTGGGCGATGTTGAAGACCCTGGTGGTGCTGTAGGTCAGCACCAGCCCGCTGGCCGCGATCGCGTACGCCGCCCCGCTGAACAGGCCGAAGAGCGTGAAGGCGAGGAAGGAGCTCATCGCACGGTCGTGGTGCCGTTGCAGGTGTACTTCGTGCCCCCGACCGGGACCCACCGGCCGCCCTTGAGCTGGATGAAGCGCCAGCACTCGCCGGTGCGCTTGGGCCCTACGACCTGCGGGGAGTGCAGGCCGTTCGCGGTCCAGCTCGACACCTTGCGCACCGAGTCGATCAGGGCCGACCGGTCGAGCTTGCCGCCCAGCGCGCTGGCCTGCTCCACGAACAGGCGCGCGGCGGACCAGGCGAAGACGCCGAAGAAGGTAGGCTCCGCGCCGGGCTTCACCTGCTGGAGCCAGCTGAGGTAGAGCTGGGTCTCGGGGCTGCTGCCGGCCTCCTCGAAGGGCACGAAGTTGGTGAAGATGGTGGTGCCCTCCACCGCGCTGCCGCCCTGCTGGTACTCACGGGTGTACGCGGTCGGGTCGAGCATGAAGACGTCGGGCTCGAAGCCCTGCTGCTCCATCGCCTGGGCCAGCTTGAGGGCGTTGCTGGCGGCACCGATGAACTGGACGTACTCGACGCCGCGGTCCTTCATCTGCTGCACGTAGGGCGCGTAGTTGAAGTCGGAGACCTCGATGCCCTGCTGGTAGACGAACTTCATCCCCCGTGCGGTCATCGCGGCCGCCTGCGTCTTGCCGTTCTCGGCGGCGGCGCCGGCGTTGAGGTAGAGCATCGCGGCCTTCTGGGAGGCGGCCTTGAAGTTCTTCAGCACGTAGTCGGGCACCGCGTTCTGGAACTCGGTGGCGACCGTGGACTGGGCACCGAAGCAGGTCGCGCAGCCGCTGCGGTCGCGGGTGACGGCCGCCGAGCGGATGTCGGGCAGGCCGCACTTCTCGGCGACCGGCGCGCCGCCGGAGTCGAAGGCCGACATCGAGCCGACCATCGCGAAGACGTCGTTGCAGGCCGCGGTGTAGGCCTGCTGGTCGGCACCGGCGTCGGTGCGGCTGTCGTAGTTCTTCAGCACCAGCGAGCGACCGCAGATGCCGTCGGGGTTGCTCTTGTTGTAGAAGGCGATGTAGGCCTTCGTGGCGTCCTGGGCGGCCTCGAAGAGCCCGGGCACCGGCCCGGAGATGTCGGAGGCGTTGCCCAGGGTGATCGTGGAGTCGGTGATGCCGGGCCCGTTCTTGAACCCGTCGCACGAGGCGGCCTTGCCGCCGCCGTCTGGCGCGTTGTCGCCGTCCGGGTCGGTGGTCGTGCCGCCGCCCGAGGACGAGCCGTCGGAGCCGGAGGAGCCGCTCGAGCCCGAGCTGCCGCTGGTGCCGCTGGAGCCGTCGGTGCCGGGGACGCCGCCGCTGCCGGGGTCTCCCCCGGAGAGCGTGCCGTCGCCGCCCTCGAGCGTGCCGGTGGTGCCGGTGCCGCCGAGCGTGCCGCCCGCGGTGACGACGTCGTTGGGGTCGAGGTTGGAGCCGCACGCGGCGAGCACCAGGCAGAGCGAGCCCGCCGCGACGGCCGTGGCGGCGCGTCGGACGTCACGCAGGGACCGTCGAGCGGACACCGGACCTCCAAAACTAGAACGTGTACTAATTCTTAACGAGTGTGCCCCAAAAAGGTGATGGTGCCCACACCGAATTGGAACCAGTTCTCGACACTCCCACCCGGACAGGGGTGGTCGGAGCGGCATCGGCGCTGGTGGGGACGCTGATCGGCGTGGACCAGACCGGGATCACGGGCCGGGCATGTCCACGACCCGGCACCGCCGTTGTGACGCAGACCACCCCGGCATACGGTCGGTCCCACGCGGCGGGCATCGGGCCCGGGCCGCGAGAAGGAGGGCCGATGAGCGTGCGGGAGAGCTTCGACTACGTGGTGGTGGGGGCCGGCAGCGCCGGCGCGGTCCTGGCCGCCCGGCTCACCGAGGACCCGGGCACCTCCGTGCTGCTGCTGGAGGCGGGCGGCCCCGCGGAGTCCGACCACATCTCCGTCCCGGCGGCCTTCCCCAACCTCTTCAAGACCCGGTGGGACTGGAACTACCAGACCACCGAGCAGAAGCAGCTCGGCCGACGCGCCTACTGGCCGCGGATGAAGGCGCTCGGCGGCTGCTCGTCGATGAACGCGATGATCTACATCCGCGGCAACGCCGCCGACTACGACACCTGGCGCGACGACCACGGCGCGCACGGCTGGGGCTACGACGACGTGCTGCCCTACTTCCGCCGGGCCGAGGCCAACAGCCGCCTCGGCGGGCCCCTCCACGGCACGGACGGCCCCCTGCACGTGGAGGACCGCCGCTACACCCACGACCTGACCCACGCCTGGGTCGAGTCGGCGGTGGCCACCGGCATGGCCCGCAACGACGACTTCAACGGCGCCACCCAGGAGGGCGCCGGGCTCTACCAGGTCACCTGCCACCAGGGCCGGCGCTGGTCGACCGCCCGCGCCTACCTCGACCCCGCCGCCGACCGGCCCAACCTCACCGTGCGCACCGGCGCGCTGGCCGAGAAGGTCGTCGTCGAGGGCGGCCGCGCCGTGGGCGTGCAGTACCAGCACGGGCGCGGCACGCAGACGTCGTACGCCGCCGCCGAGGTGCTGCTGTGCGGCGGCGCGGTCAACAGCCCGCAGCTGCTGATGCTCTCGGGCATCGGCCCCGGCGCGCACCTGCGCGAGGTGGGCGTCGACGTGGTGCTCGACCAGCCCGCGGTGGGCGCCAACCTGCACGACCACCCGGCGCTGCCGCTGGTCTTCGAGACCCGCGGCACCACCGACCTGGCCGAGCTCAACACCCTGGGCGCCTTCGCGCGCGCCAAGCTGATGGGCCGGGGGCCGCTGACCTCCAACGTCGGTGAGGGCGGCGGCTTCTGGCGCACCCGCGAGAGCCTGCCCGCCCCCGACCTGCAGGCCCACGTGGCGCCCAGCGGCTTCTGGGACAACGGGCTGCACGAGCCCACCAGCCGCAAGGTCACCGTCGCCCCGACGCTCGTGCACGTGGCTAGCCGCGGCTCGCTGCGGCTGCGCTCGGCCGACCCGCGCTGGCACCCCGACATCGACCCCGGCTACTACGACGACCAGGCCGACCTCGACGCGATGGTCGCGGGCGTGCGCCGGATGCTCGACGTGGTGGGCACCGGCCCGCTGGCCGAGCTGGTCGCCGGGCCCGGGCTGCCGACCATGCGGTGGGGCGCCGACCCCACCGACGCGCAGATCGAGGAGCACCTGCGCGCCGAGACCCAGACCCTCTACCACCCCGTCGGCACCTGCGCGATGGGCGACGACGACCGCGCGGTCGTCGACCCCGAGCTGCGGGTGCGCGGCGTCGAGGGCCTGCGCGTCGTCGACGCGAGCGTGATGCCGATGGTCACCCGCGGCAACACCAACGCCCCCACCATCATGATCGGCGAGAAGGCCGCCGACCTGCTGCGCGGGCGCGCCGCGGTCGGCGCCGGCGCCACCTCCGGGAAGGACCACCGATGAGCGACACCATGCCCCAGGACCAGCAGGACCAGCAGGACCAGCAGCACCAGCAGGACCGGCAGAAGCTCGAGTCCTTTGACCCCGCCACCGGCGACGTGGTCGGGGTGCACGCCGTCGACGACGCCGCCTCGGTCGAGGCCGCCGTCGCCCGGGCCCGGGCCTCGGCGGCCTGGTGGGCGGGCATCGGCTTCGACGCCCGCGCCGAGGTGCTTGGCCAGTGGCGCGCGGTGCTGACCCGGCGGATGGCCCAGCTGGCCGACGTCGTGCACGCCGAGACCGGCAAGCCGCACGCCGACGCCCAGCTCGAGATCGGCCTGGCCATCGACCACCTGGCCTGGATCGGTGCCAAGGCCGAGAAGGTGCTGGGGCGCCACCGGGTCTCCCCCGGCCTGCTGCTGGCCAACCACAGCGCCTCGGTGGAGTACCTGCCGCTGGGCGTCGTGGGCGTCATCGGCCCCTGGAACTACCCGGTCTTCACGCCGATGGGCTCGATCGCCTACGCCCTCGGCGCCGGCAACACGGTCGTCTTCAAGCCCAGCGAGCTGACCCCCGGCGTGGGCGTGTGGCTGGCCGACAGCCTGCGCGAGGTGGTGCCCGGCCAGCACCTGCTCCAGACCGTGATCGGCTGGGGCGAGACCGGCACCGCGCTGTGCCGCGCCGACATCGACAAGCTCGCCTTCACCGGCTCGACGGCGACCGGCAAGAAGGTGATGGCCACCTGCGCCGAGAACCTGACCCCGGTCGTGATCGAGGCCGGCGGCAAGGACGCCCTGATCGTCGACGAGGACGCCGACCTCGACGCCGCCGCCGAGGCCGCGGCCTGGGGCGCCTTCTCCAACGCCGGGCAGACCTGCATCGGCGTCGAGCGGGTCTACGTGCACGAGAAGGTCGCCGACGACTTCATCGGCAGGCTCTCCGAGCGGGCCCGCGCGGTCCACGCCGGCGTCGACGCCGAGGCCAAGCTCGGCCCGATGACGATGAGCTCGCAGCTCGAGGTCGTGCGCAGCCACGTCGACGACGCGATCGCCCGCGGCGGGCGTGCCGTGGTCGGCGGCCCCGAGTCGGTCGACGACCGGTTCGCGCAGCCGGTGGTCCTCGTCGACGTGCCCGAGGACTCCCTGGCCGTCACCGAGGAGACCTTCGGGCCCACCGTGGTGGTCAACCGGGTCGGTTGCATGGACGAGGCCGTCGAGAAGGCCAACGCCGGCAAGTACGGCCTCGGCGGCGCGGTCTTCTCGGGGCGCCGGGGCGCCGAGATCGCCCGCCAGCTGCGCTCGGGGATGACCTCGGTCAACGCCGTCATCGCGTTCGCCGCGGTGCCCTCGCTGCCCTTCGGCGGGGTCGGCGACTCCGGGTTCGGGCGCATCCACGGCGCCGACGGGCTCAAGGAGTTCACCTACGCCAAGGCGGTGACCCGCCAGCGGATGAAGCCGGTGCTCAACCTGACCACCTTCGAGCGCACCGAGGAGCAGGACACCCTCTTCGCCACCATGCTCACCGCCCTGCACGGCCGTGCCAGCCAGATCGGCAAGCGCCCGCTGCGCGAGCGGGTGGCGGCCGTCCGCGAGAAGCGCCGGGGGTAGCCCGGCGCGGCCGGCGGGCCCGGCCTCAGGCCTCGCCGGCCCCGTCGTCGAGGCCGTCGTCGGGCCCGTCGCCGGGGGCGATCGGGCCGGGCGCCGGGCCGTCGGTGGGGCCCTCGTCGGGGGTGCCGGCGGGGTCGATGTCGGAGAGCTCGATGTAGTCGTCGACCACCCACACGCCGTTGGTCTGCAGGTTGACGGTCTGGATGCCGACCGGGCTGCCGTCGCGGTAGGTGATCAACGAGACCTGCGCCTCGCGGCGGATCTTCGAGCCGAGCGCGATGGCGTACGCCGCCCCGCCCGTGGTGCCCATGGTGAACCGGTAGCCGGTGCGCGGGCCGGCCTCCTCGGGGGTCTCCTCGCCCTCGGCGTCGCTCGCGCCCTCGGCGTCCTCCTCGCTCTGCTCGTCGGTCTGCTCGTCGGTCTGCTCGTCGGCCGCCGGCTCCGCGTCGCCCTGCTCGCCGGAGACGGGCTCGGCCGCCTCCGCCCCGTCGCCGTCGGTGGCCTCGTCGGCCACGACGGGGTCGGGGCCCTCCTGCACGTGGAGGTGGCCGCCGACGACGAGGTCGACGCAGCCGCGGCGCAGCGCCTCGGAGGCCAGGTTGGCGTCGTGGACCAGCACCGTGTCGATCGGCTCGTCGGCCGCGCACGCGGCGTCGGCCAGGCGCTCGCCGACCTCCTCGAAGCTCAGCCCGCCCTCGTCGCGCCAGCTGCCCAGGCCGCTGGAGCGGGGGTCGGCGACACCGAGGAGGGTGCCGCCCCCGGGCCCCTCGACGACCTCGCCGTCGAGCATCGTCCAGCCCAGCTCCTCCAGGTACTCGACCACGAAGGTGCCGTTGTCGTGGTTGCCGGCCACGCCCCAGCGCGGCAGGTCGTCGAAGGCGGCCGAGACCGAGTCCAGCGAGAAGGCCTCCCAGCTGGAGCCGGTGGAGGTGTCGTCGCCGCCGTTGAGCACCCCCACGGCCCCGACGTTGTCGCCGACCGCCCGGGCCACCACGTCCATCTGGATGTTGTCGTGGCGGTCGCTGACCATCGTGACGACGACCTCGTCGTCCTCGGGCAGGCGCAGGTCGAGCTCACGGGCGGCCTCGGCCGCCTCGGTGTAGAACGTCTGGGACTTGTCGTAGGTGTTGACCGCCGACTCGATGAGCCGGCGGGTCGAGGTGGTGGTGACGTCGCCGCGGATCTCCACGCCGTCGACCTCCTCGGGCAGCGGCACGCCCTCGCCGACGAAGTCGGCCAGCGGCACCCACTCGCGCTCGGCCTCGGCGGCCGCGACCGCGTCGTCGGGCGGGGTCCAGGGCTGCCACAGCCCCAGCACCATCGCGACCGCGAGCAGCGCGGCGAGCACGCCGTACGGCGTGGGGAGCGCGAGCAGCAGCTGGCGGCGCCGGCTGCGGCCCAGCAGCAGCCACACCAGCACCGGCACCGCGCCGATGACCAGCCCGCGCAGCAGCGCGTCGAGGGCCATGTCCTCCATCGCCGAGCGCAGCTTGGCCTGCGGACCCTCGGGCGAGGAGGCGATCAGCGCGTAGCGCTGGACCAGGTCGTCGGTGCTGGCCGCCTCGGTCTTGCCCAGCTGCACCTGCACGCCCAGCGGCAGGCCGGAGGAGATGCGCAGGTCCGGGAGGACCGGCCCGGTGCGCAGCTCGACCTGGCCGTTGAGGGTCGGGCGGACCACCGACTCGTGGCTGGCCAGGCTGACCTCGCGGTCGCTGCTGAGGAACAGGAAGCCGGCCGCGAGCAGCGAGCCGCCCAGCCAGACCGCCAGGCAGCCGAGGACCACCGCGCCGCGCACGGTGTGCCCGAGCAGGCGGCCGCGCAGGCCCCGCTCGGCCGCCGGCTCGGCGGCCTGGGACGAGGCGGGCTCAGGCTCGGGCACGGGCGATCGCGTAGAGGGTCACGCTGGCGGCGACGCCGGCGTTGAGGGACTCGAGCTGGTTGGCCATCGGGATCGAGACCAGCTGGTCGCAGTTCTCGGCGACCAGGCGCGAGAGGCCGTTGCCCTCGGACCCGACGACGACCACGAGCGGGCCGTCGGCCAGGTCGAGGTCGGGCAGGTCGACCTCGCCGTCGGCGGCCAGGCCGACGACCATGCAGCCGGCGTCCTGGTACTCCTTGATCTGGCGGTTCAGGTTGACCGTCTGCGCGACCGGGATGCGGGCGGCGGCACCGGCGCTGGTCTTCCAGGCCGAGGCGGTCATGCCGGCGGCGCGCCGCTCGGGGATGACCACGCCGTGGGCGCCGAAGCCGGCCGCGCTACGCACGATCGCGCCGAGGTTGCGGGGGTCGGTGACCGAGTCGAGCATCACGATCAGCGGCGGCTCGCCCATCTCCTTCGCGCGCTCGATCAGGTCGTGCGGGTCGGCGTACTCGTAGGAGGGGATGCGGGCCGCGAGGCCCTGGTGCACCGCGCCCTGGGTGAGCCGGTCGAGCTCGCCGCGGCCGACCTCGAGGAGGCTGACGCCCTTGTCGGCGGCCAGCGCGAAGACCTCGCGCAGCCGGCCGTCGCGCTCGGCGCCCTCGGCGACGTACACGCCGTTGACCGGCACGCCCTCGCGCAGCGCCTCGAGCACCGAGTTGCGCCCGGCGATCCACTCGGCGTCGCTGCTGCCGCGGCGCTTCTGGGAGCCGCCCTTGGACTGCGAGCGGTTCTTCTCGGCGCGCTTGGCGGCCTTGTGGGCCTGGTGGTACTCGCGGTCCTTGGCCTTGGGGGTCGGGCCGCGGCCCTCGAGCCCGCGCTTGACGCGCCCACCCGAGCCGGCGGTGGGATTGCCCTTGCCGGTCTTCTTGATCGCGCCCTTGCGCTGGGAGTTACCGGCCATTGATGAGGCTCCACTTCGGTCCGTCAGGGGTGTCCTCGACCTCGATGCCGGCGGCCTTGATCTGGTCGCGGATGGCGTCGGCCGCGGCGAAGTCCTTCGCCGCACGCGCCTGGGCACGCTGGTCGAGCAGGCCGTGGACGAGGGCGTCCACGGCGGAGGTCAGCTGGTCGTCGGCGCCCCGGGCCGGGCCCCAGGCGGGGTCGGCGGGGTCGAGGCCCAGCACGCCGAGCATGGCGCGCACCGAGGCGGCGTTGCCGCGCAGGGCGGGTGAGTCGGCACCGGCCCCTTCGGCGAGGAGCTTGTTGCCCTCGCGGACGACGTCGAAGACCGCGGCGACGGCGGCGGGGGTGCCGAGGTCGTCGTCCATCGCGGCCACGAAGTCGGCGCAGTGCATGCCGGTCGCGGGGATCTCGCCGAGCACCCCGCGGGCCCGCTCGAGGTAGGCCTCGATGCGCCGGAAGCCGACAGCGGCCTCCTCGAGCGCCTCGAAGCTGAACTCGACGTGGCTGCGGTAGTGGGCCGAGACCATGTAGTAGCGCAGCTCGATGCCGCGGAAGCGCTGCAGCACCGAGGGGATGGTCAGGCTGTTGCCGAGCGACTTGCTCATCTTCTCGCCGGCGGTGGTGATCCAGGCGTTGTGCATCCAGTACGACGCGAAGCCGTGGCCCGCGGCGCGGCTCTGCGCCTGCTCGTTCTCGTGGTGCGGGAAGCGCAGGTCGACGCCGCCGCCGTGGATGTCGAAGGCCTCGCCGAGGTACTTGCCGGCCATCGCCGAGCACTCGATGTGCCAGCCGGGGCGGCCGGGGCCCCAGGGGCTGGGCCACGAGGCGGTGGCGGGCTCGGCGGCCTTGCGGCCCTTCCACAGGGCGAAGTCGCGCGGGTCGCGCTTGCCCCGGGGGTCGGCGTCCTCGGCGGGCTCCATGTCGTCGAGGCCCTGCCGGGTCAGCTCGCCGTACGACGGCCAGGAGCGCACGTCGAAGTAGACGTCGCCGGAGCCGTCGGCCGCGGCGTAGGCGTGGCCCTTCTCGACCAGCTGCTCGATGAGGGTGATCATCTCGGGCACGTGGGCGGTCGCGGCCGGCTCGTAGGAGGGCGGCAGCACGTTGAGCGCGGTGTAGGCGCGGTCGAGCTCGCGCGACATGTCGTAGGCCAGGTTCCACCACGGGCGGCCCTGCTCGGCCGACTTGGCCAGGATCTTGTCGTCGATGTCGGTGACGTTGCGGATGAACGTCACCTCCAGGCCCTGGTGCGCCAACCAACGGCGCAGCACGTCGAAGTTGACCCCCGAGCGCACGTGGCCCACGTGCGGCTCCGACTGCACCGTCAGCCCGCACACGTACACGCCCGCCCTGCCCTGCTGCAGGGGGACGAAGTCGCGGACGTCGCGCGTGGCGGTGTCGTAGAGCCGGAGAGTCACCCCGCAAGTGTAGGAGCGCGCTCTCCCCCGCCCCGCATCCCCGCCCGGGCTGGGCCGCCGGTCCTCCACAGGGAGTTTCATCGGGTACCCGATGGACCTCCCGCTGCCTGGCTGAAGGATCAGCCGGGTGGCGCCAGGTTCATCGGGTACCCGATGAAACTCCCTCGGGCCGACCTGTGACGCAAGTGACGGATGTGACGTACCGTGGCCCGGTGCTGCGATCCGCCCTCCCCGCCACCGCGCTCGCCCTCCTCGCCACCGCGCTGGCCCCCGCCCCCACGACGTACGCCGCCGACGGCGGCAGCGACGCCGCCTCGAGCTCCAGCGCGGCCCGGGCCGACACCTCGGCGCGCAGCGCCACCGCGCGCAAGATCAACCACCAGGCCTGGGACGGCTCGGCACAGTGGAAGAAGGGCCGCTCCACGGCGGTGAAGGTCAAGCGCGGCCGGGTCTTCCACCAGCCCTCGGCCACCACGTCGACGCGCTCGCTGGGCGGGACGACGTACACGACCGCGCGCTGGAACGGCCCGTGGCACCGCCCCGGGTTCTCCTTCACCGAGCTGATCGCGTCGTGGGAGGCCAAGACCCCCGGCGACAGCTGGATCGAGGTCGAGGTCAAGGGCCGCGCCGCCGACGGGCGCCGCTCCTCGTGGGACCTGCTGGGCCGCTGGGCCTCCGGCGACAAGTTCGTCGAGCGCACCACGGTCTCGGGGCAGAGCGACGACCTTGCCTCGGTCAACGTCGACACCTGGCGGGCCCCCGCCGGGCTGGTGGCCTACCGGCTGCGGGTGACGATGGGCCGCAAGGCCGGCGCGAGCAGCAACCCGCCCAGCGTGGGCGCGGTGAGCGCGATGGCCTCGCGGCTCCCGAGCGGCTCGGTGCAGGCCTCGGCCCCCGGCGTGGTCAGCAAGGCCGGCGGCACGGTGCTGCCGGTGCCGACGTACAGCCAGATGACCCACCAGGGCCACTACCCGCAGTGGGGCAACGGCGGCGAGGCGTGGTGCTCGCCGACGTCGACGTCGATGGTGCTGGGCTACTACGACGCCCTGCCGAAGCCCAAGGACTACTCCTGGGTGCCGGCCGGGCACAACGACCCGTGGGTCGACCACGCGGCGCGGATGACCTACGACCACGGCTACCAGGGCACCGGCAACTGGCCCTTCAACACCGCCTACGCCGCCCGCCAGACCGACGCGGCCTTCGTCACCCGGCTGCGCAGCATGCGCGAGACCGAGAAGCTGGTGGCCGCGGGCATCCCCGTCGTCATCTCGATCGCCTTCGACCGCGACGAGCTCACCGGCGCCCCGATCGGCGCGTCCAACGGCCACCTGCTGGTCGTCGTCGGCTTCACCCGCGACGGCGACGTCGTGGTCAACGACCCGGCCGGGGCCTCCAACGGCGCGGTGCGCCGCACCTACGACCGCGGCGAGCTCGAGAACGCCTGGCTGCCCCGCTCGGGCGGCACGGCGTACGTCATCACCGACGCCGACCACCCGCTGCCCTCGCCGGAGAACCACTCCAACTGGTAGGGCCGCGGCCGACCGGGCTCAGCCGGCGGCGGTGTCGGTGGTGTCGGTGGTGGTGAAGTCGACCTCGTCGAGACCGGTCGCGCCGTCGGGCAGCACGTCGCGCTCGACGTCGGTCTGCACGTTGCCGGCGCTGTCGGTGGCGCGCACCCGCACCAGGTGGTCGCCGGGCGCGACCTCGGTGGTGCCGGCCCACTGCACCCAGGTGTCGGCGCTGGGCACGCGGCCCAGGTCGGCGGGCACCCACGGCCCGCCGTCGACGGAGAACTCCACGGCCGAGATGCCGGTGCCCTGCATCCAGGCGACCCCGCCGAAGGCGACGTTGCCGGCCGGCACGCTCTCCCCCGAGCGCGGCACGTCGATGCGCGAGGCGATCTTGACCGGCCCGCGCTCGCCCCAGCCGCGCTGGGTCCAGTACGCCGAGAAGTCGGCGAAGCGGGTCACCTCGAGGTCGACGACCCACTTGGTCGCCGAGACGTAGCCGTAGAGCCCGGGCACCAGGGTGCGCACCGGGAAGCCGTGCTCGATGGGCAGCGCCTCGCCGTTCATCGCCACCGCCAGCATCGCCCCGCGGTCGTCGGTGAGCGCCTCGAGCGGGGTGCCGCAGGTCCAGCCGTCCTCGGAGGTCTGCAGCACCGCGTCGGCGCCGGGCAGCACCCCCGCCTCGGCGAGCAGCTCGGAGGTGAGCACGCCGGTCCACAGCGCGTTGCCGACCAGGTCGCCGCCGACGGGGTTGGAGACGCAGTTCAGCGTCACCCACGCCTCGGTGCGCTCGCGGGCGAGCAGGTCGTCGTAGGTCAGCTCGATCTCGCGCTCGACCAGGCCGTGGATGCGCAGGCGCCAGTCGACCGGGGCGATCGCGGGCACCACCAGGGCGGTGTGGATCAGGTAGAACTCGTCGTTGGGCGTCTGCCACGAGGCGATGTCGTCGACGCCCAGGCTCGAGCCGCGCGGCGGCGGGGTCTGGCCCGCGCCCTCGATGCGCAGCAGCCGCCGGGTCTCCTCGACCGCGCGCCGCCCGCTGCCGAGCACCTTGCCTGCGCCGGCGACGACCACGGCCGCGCCGCCCACCAGCAGCGCGCGCACCAGGAACGCGCGCCGTCCCTGCGCCGCGGCCGGCGAGCCGACGGGCGGTACGTCGGTCGGCACGGCGGGACGGGCCGGTTCGCGCGCGGCCCGCTCGGCGCGCCGCAGCGGCGTGACCAGCAGCGCCAGCACGACCAGCCAGGTGAGGTAGCCGATGACCACGGGCAGCAGGTCGACCGGCCCGGAGCCCCGCTGCAGCAGCACCGCCGCGGCGGTGAGCAGCGCCAGCACCGAGTAGCCGGCCAGCGGCGCCCACCACCGGGTGCGGGCGGCGGTGCCGAGCGCGGCGAAGACGAGCGAGACGATCAGGAAGATCATCACCAGCAGCAGCGCCTTGTTGGAGGCGCCGAAGAAGCGGATCACGAAGTCGGCGACCGGGCCCGGGGTCAGCCGGATGACGGCCTCGGCGATCGCGACCACCGGCGACTCGCGGATGGTCAGCACCATCGCGGCGGTGTAGCTGGTCGCCAGACCGGTCAGCCCGGCCACCAGACCGGCCAGCCGCCACATGCCTGCACGTCCGTCCACCTGTCGATCATCCCCCACGCACCCCCGGGGGCCCGCGCTCGGGCATGATCGCGATGTGAACGGCACCCCCGAGCAGAGCCCCCGCACCGACCGTCCCGCGCCGGCGTACGCCGCCCTGCGCACCGGTGTCGGCACCGACGTGCACCGGCTGGTGCCGGGCGCCGAGATGCACCTGGCCGGGCTCTCCTGGCCCGACGAGGAGGCCGGTCTCGAGGGCCACTCCGACGCCGACGTGGCGGCGCACGCGGCCTGCGACGCGCTCTTCTCCGCCGCCGACCTGGGCGACCTGGGCTCGCACTTCGGCACCGCCGAGCCCGAGTGGGCCGGCGCGTCGGGCGCCACCCTGCTGGCCGAGACCGCCCGCCGGGTGCGCGCGGCCGGGTTCGAGGTCGTCAACGTCGCCGTGCAGGTGATCGGCAACCGGCCCCGTCTCGGCCCACGGCGCGACGAGGCCCGGGCGGCGGGCCGCGGTCGGCGCCCCGGTGTCGGTCTCGGCGACCACCACCGACGGGCTGGGCCTGACCGGGCGCGGCGAGGGGGTCGCGGCGATCGCGACCGCGCTGCTGGTGGCCATCGACTAGACCCCGGGACGTCATCACCCCCGCGGCGGGGGACGTCCCGCCCGTATGACGTCCCGAGCCGGGCCTGGGTACGGTCACCGCGTGCCGCACCCGACGCCCTCCCCCACCCCACCGACCTCTCCCACCGCGACCGTGGTCGTCCTCGGCGCCGGCTCCGGCTCGCGCGTCGGCGCGGGTGTCAACAAGGTGCTGCTGCCGCTGGCCGGACGCCCGGTGCTGGCCTGGTCGGTGCTCACCGCGCTGGCCACCCCCGGCGTGGGCCGGGTGCTGGTGGTCGCGCGCGCCGACGAGCTCGACGAGGTCGCCGAGGCGCTGGCCCCGCACCTGCCGCTGGACGACGCCGGCGCGGACGACGAGGGCCGGGGCCGCCCGGAGGTCGGGCTCGTGGCCGGCGGCGCCACCCGGCACGCCTCCGAGGCCCGGGCGCTGCGCAGCCTCGCCGCCGACGTCGAGGCCGGGCGCACCGACCTGGTCGTCGTGCACGACGGCGCCCGCCCGCTGGCCCCGGCCGCGCTCTTCACCGCGGTCCTCGAGACGGCGCGCAGCAGCGGCGGGGCGCTGCCCGGCGCCCCGGTCGCCGGGGTGCTGACCCGGGGGCTGCAGCAGGTGCCCGACGCGCTGGTGGGCGTGCAGACCCCGCAGGCCTTCCGGGCCGGCCCGCTGCTCGAGGCCTACCGCCGCGCCGACGACGACGGCTTCGAGGGCACCGACACCGCCGCCTGCTTCAGCCGGTACGCCGACCTGCCGGTCGTCGCGGTCGCCTCGGGGCCCACGAACCTCAAGGTCACCTGGCCCGAGGACCTCGCCCTGGCCGAGGAGCTGCTGGGCCGGACCGGGTCGCTGCCGGGCGGGTCGCTCAGCGAGCGGTGAGCGCCTCGAGGACGGCGACGTCCTCGGGACCGGTCACGCGACGACCCTCGGGGGGCGCCTCGCGGGTCACGACCGGGAAGCGCTCGGCCAGCATCGCGACCAGCTCCCCCATGTCGTCGGAGGGCAGCGCGTCGAGCGCCGCGACCACGCCGGCGGGCAGCACCACCGGCGAGGTGACCACCAGCAGCTGCTCCCGGTCGGGCCCCATCCGCACCGTCGGCAGCGCGTCCGCCCCGTCGACGGTCTTGACCGTGTCGGTCACCGGTCGCACGCCCACGACGACCGCCTGGCGGCGTACGGACTCGCGCAGGCAGTCGGCGATGAAGTCGGCCGGGGTCATCGGGCACAGGCAGTCGTGCAGCACCACCGGCTCGCCGGAGTCCGCGAGGCCCTCCCACTCGGTGCCGATGTCGACGGGGGTGACCCCCGACTCCCCCAGGCCCCACGCGGCGACGGCGACCAGCGCCTCGCCGTGCAGGAGCTCGAAGGGCAGCGAGCCGCGGTTGGTCTCGAGCACGGTGCCCAGCGCGGGCGGCAGCTCGTCCTCGTCCTCGAGGTCGGACCAGTCGGGTCTGTCGAGGCTGTCGGGGCTGTCAGTGCTGTCGGGGCTGTCGGGTGGGGTCATGGTGGGTCCACCCTAGGACGCACGACGGCCCCCGGGTGGTCACCCGGGGGCCGTCGAGATGTCGCTGTGCTGGAGGTGGTGCTCGCCGTCAGGAGGCGAGCACCTCGTCGAGGATGACCTCGGCCTTGTCCTCGTTGGTCTTCTCGGCCAGGGCCAGCTCGGAGACCAGGATCTGGCGCGCCTTGGCCAGCATCCGCTTCTCGCCGGCCGACAGGCCACGGTCGCGCTCGCGGCGCCACAGGTCGCGCACGACCTCGGCCACCTTCATGACGTCGCCGCTGTGCAGCTTCTCCAGGTTCGCCTTGTAGCGGCGCGACCAGTTGGTCGGCTCCTCCACGTGAGCGGCCCGCAGGACGTCGAAGACGCGGTCGAGGCCCTCCTTGTCGACGACGTCACGCACGCCGACCAGGTCGAGGTTGCAGGCCGGGACGCGAACGACCAGGTCCTGCTGGGCAACGATCCGCAGGACCAGGTACTGACGGTCCTCGCCCTTGATGGTCCGCATCTCGATGTCCTCGATGACAGCGGCCCCGTGATTGGGATACACAACCGTTTCGCCGACGGTGAAAGTCATATGTCAGGTTCCCCTTCCTAGGTGGCCATCTTAACACGGGATCGAAGCGTCCTCCGCATCGTTTGTGCAGGTCAGAGGCGCAATGCGGTCTTGACAGATGGCTCGGGGGTGTGGTGGCGGCCCTCCCCGGGGGCGTGACGCACCCCACCCCCGACGTCGGGCGCGTCGGGCGAAAAGTGCCTCCTACCTGCGCGGACCTCCCGCGAGGAGCCCCCTCGGCGGGGATACTGCCGGGCATGGCCCGACCCCACCTGCCCCGCCGCCGCCCGGCCGCCCCGCGCCCCGCGGGGACGCCCGTCGGGGAGCCCGTCGCCGAGCCCACCACCCCTCCGGGCCCCACCCCTCCGGCCGCCGGCTCGGCTCCCACCCCGGGGCCCGGCTCGAAGACCGGCCCGACGACCGGCTCGACGACCGGCTCGACATCCACCGCGACCGCCGAGCCGGCGGGCACGCCCGTCGCGCCGCCGCCGCCCACGCCGCGGGCGCGACGTACCGGCCCGGCCCGGATCCTCGACGCCACGCCGGTGCTGCTGGTGCAGGCCGCCCACCCGCGCCAGGCCGTGGCGACCGCCGTGCTGATGAGCGTCGCCGCGGCGCTCGCGGACCGCCCGACCCGCGAGCTGGGGCTGGTGCTGCTCACCGTGCTGGTGGGCCAGGCGATGCTGGGCTGGCACAACGACCTGGTCGACCGGCGCCGCGACGCCGCCGCACCACGCGACCCGGGGCAAGCCCCTCGCCGACGGGCGCCTCGACCCCGGCACGGCGTGGTTCGCACTGGCCTGCGGGCTGCTGGCCCTGGTGCCGCTCTCGGTCGCGCACGGCCCCACGGCCGGCCTGATCTACCTCGGCTCGGTGGCGATCGGGCTGCTGGGCAACCTGACCCTGCGCACCGGGGTGCTGTCCTTCGTGCCCTGGGCCGCGGCGTTCGCGACGTACCCCGCCTTCCTGTCGTACGGCGGCTGGGGCGGCGTCGGCACCGACGAGGCCCCGCAGCCGGCGATGGTGCTGCTCGCGGCGCTGCTGGGCGTCGGGGTGCACCTGCTCACCGCGCTGTGGGGGCTGGTCGCCGACCACGAGGACGGCTGGACCTACCTGCCGCTGCGGCTGGGTCTGCGGCTGGGCGCGGCACGGCTGCTGGCGCTCACGGCGCTCTACCTGGGCCTGGTCACGGTCGCGATCGGCTTCGTGGGCACCACCAGCGGGTTGGGCACCGGCTGACGCTAGGCTGGCCCGCAGCCGGACCCACGACGAACCGAAGGCATGAGACCCACGATGCTGATCCGCCGCAAGCTCGCGCTGACCACCAGCGCGGTCGCGCTCGCTCTCCCGCTCTCCTCCTGCGGTTTCGACTACGCCACCGACCGGCCCTACACGCCGGCCGCGGGCGCCAACGAGCGCGACGCCGAGGTCGACGTGCTGGGCGCGGCGATCGTGGCCAGCCGCGACGGCGCCGGCACCTTCATCGGCGGGCTGGCCAACAACTCCGCCACCGACGTCATCACCTTCACCGGTCTGTCCGGCGAGAACGGCGAGCAGGTCAGCGCCGAGGTCGAGCCCCGCCCGATCGACCCGCTGGGCTTCGAGAACCTCTCCGAGGAGGACAACGGCTTCGCCGTGACCGGCGACTTCGCCGCCGGCGACTACCTGGCGGTGCGCCTGAGCTTCGACAACGGCGAGTCGGTGCAGATCGACGTCCCCGTCGTCACGAACTGCGGCATCTTCGAGGGCTTCGACTTCGCCAGCGACGACGGTGACGGCGGCGGGACCTACGACTGCGAGCCGCTGGAGTCGGTGCGCGACTACGGGCCCGGCGAGGAGGGCCTCGAGGGCGACGAGCTCGAGCCCGAGGGCGGCGCCGAGTCGGAGCCGGAGAACACCCAGTGAGCGCCCCGACCAGCACCCTGGTCCTGCTGCGCCACGGCGAGAGCGACTGGAACGCCAAGAACCTCTTCACCGGCTGGGTCGACGTGGCCCTGACCGAGAAGGGCGAGGGCGAGGCCCGCCGCGGCGGTGAGCTGATGCGCGAGGCCGGCATCCTCCCCGACGTCGTGCACACCTCGCTGCTGCGCCGCGCGATCTCCACCACCGGGCTGGCCCTCGACGCCTGCGACCGGCACTGGATCCCCGTGCACCGCTCCTGGCGCCTCAACGAGCGCCACTACGGCGCGCTGCAGGGCAAGAACAAGAAGCAGACCCTCGAGCAGTACGGCGAGGAGCAGTTCATGCAGTGGCGCCGCTCCTTCGACGTGCCGCCGCCCCCGATCGACGACGCCGACGAGTTCTCCCAGGCCGGCGACCCGCGCTACGCCGACCTCGGCGACGACATGCCGCGCACCGAGTGCCTCAAGGACGTCATCGAGCGCTTCCTGCCCTACTGGGAGTCGGCGGTCGTGCCCGACCTGCGCGCCGGCAAGGTCACCCTGGTCGCCGCGCACGGCAACAGCCTGCGCGCGCTGGTCAAGCACCTCGACGGCATCGGCGACGACGAGATCGCCGGGCTCAACATCCCCACCGGCATGCCGCTGGTCTACGAGCTCGACGCCGACCTGTCCCCCACCGTCCCCGGTGGGCGCTACCTCGACCCCGACGCCGCCGAGGCGGCCGCCGCGGCCGTGGCCTCGCAGGGTCGCTGACCCGGCCCAAATCTCGCGCCGAGCCGGCTCATACTTCGCGCCGAGCCGGCTCGAGCTGACCAGAGCCGACCCGGCTCAACCCGGACCAACACCGCCCCGACCCGTTCGTACGGGTCGGGGCGGTGTGCGTCGGGGGTGGCCGGGTGGCTCTCGGGTCGCTCAGACCTCGCCGCGGTGCGGCTTCTCGCCGGTGACCACGAAGACGACGCGGTTGGCGATCGAGACGGCGTGGTCGGCGATGCGCTCGTAGTAGCGGCCGAGCAGGGCGACGTCGACCGCCGCCTCGACACCGTGGGCCCAGTCGTCGCCGAGCAGCTGGGTGAAGCTGTGGCGGCGCAGCTGGTCCATCACCTCGTCGTCGCGGCCCAGCTCGATGGCCGCCGACACGTCGCGGTGGCGGATGATCTGGCCGACGCGGCGCACCATGTCCTCGGCGGTCTCGGCCATCTTGGTCATGGTCTCGTTGATGCCCTCGGGCACCGCCACGTTGGGCACCCGCAGGCGGGCGATCTTGGCGACGTGCACCGACAGGTCGCCCATCCGCTCGAGCTCGGTGACCATCCGCAGCGCCGCGATGATCACGCGCAGGTCGCCGGCGACCGGCTGCTGCAGGCTGAGCAGCTGGAAGGCCGACTCCTCGACCCGCTCCCGCGCCTGGTCGATCTCGGCGTCGTCGGTGATCACCTGCTCGGCGACCGCGGCGTCGCCGCTCAACAGGGCCTCGGTGGCTCGTCGCACGGCGACCTCGACCTGGCCGCAGATGGCGGTCAGGTCGTCGAAGACGGCGTCGAGCTGCTCATGGAAGACGTCACGCATGAGGAAGAGACTAGGCACTGCGGCCGACCTGCGGGGTGTCCGGTGGTCGTCGGGCGGTGAACGGGCGGTGAACGTTGCGAAGCAGGGGCCGGATCGGCAGGTCCCGGGTGCGAGACTGCGTACGATCCTGCACGTGGACCCGACGCTGCAGGCATTCATCGCTGCCGTCGTGGGGGCGTTCGTCGCCGGCGTGGCCGTGCTGGCCTGGCACGTCAGCGACCGCCAGCAGCACACCGTGCCTCCCGCGCCCGAGCCGGTGCTGCCCTACGGGATCGCCTCGGTGCTCTCGGTGCTGCGCAGCTCGGCGGTCGTGGTCGACGCGGGCGACGTGGTGCTCAAGGCCAGCGCCCCGGCGTACGCGCTCGGGCTGGTGCGCGGCTCGCGCCTGGTCTCCGAGGCGCTCGCCGAGCAGGTGCACCTGGTGCGCCGCGACGGGCAGATCCGTGAGACCGAGATCCTGATGACCCGCCCGGGCGCCCCCGCGCGCCACGTCACCGCCCGGGTCGCGCCGCTCGGCTCGCGCCTGGTGCTGGCCCTGGTCGAGGACCGCACCCGCGAGCGGCGGGTCGAGGAGGTGCGCCGCGACTTCGTCGCCAACGTCTCCCACGAGCTCAAGACCCCCGTGGGCGCGATCCGACTGCTGGCCGAGGCGATGGTCGACGCCGCCGACGACCCCGAGGCGGTCAAGCGGTTCGCCGCCCGGATGGGCACCGAGAGCGACCGGCTCTCCAAGCTGGTCCAGCAGATCATCGAGCTGTCGCGGCTGCAGGCCGACGACCCGCTCGACGCGCCCGTGGCGGTGCACCTCGACGAGGTGATCCGCTCCGCGGTCGACGCCTCGGCGATCGACGCCGGCGCCAAGCGGATCTCGGTCGCGATCGGCGGCACCGAGGACGTGCAGGTCTTCGGCAACGAGAAGCAGGTGACCGCCGCGGTCTCCAACCTGGTCTCCAACGCCGTCTCCTACTCCGACCCCGACTCGACGGTGCTGGTCACGACCCGCGTCGACGACGGGTCGGTCGACATCTCGGTGGTCGACCAGGGCATCGGCATCCCCGCCGACGAGCTGGACCGCATCTTCGAGCGCTTCTACCGCGTCGACCCCGCCCGCCACCGCTCCACCGGCGGCACCGGGCTCGGCCTGTCCATCGTCAAGCACGTCGCCGCCACCCATGGCGGCGAGGTCCGGGTCTGGTCGGCGGAGGGGCAGGGGTCTACGTTCACCCTGACCCTGCCCCAGCACTTCGGGTCCGAGAGGAAAGAGCAGGAGGACAGCCCGTGACACGGGTACTGGTCGTCGAGGACGAAGAGAGCTACAGCGACGCGTTGGCGTACATGCTGCGCAAGGAGGGCTTCGAGGTCGCCATCGCCGCCGACGGCAACGCCGCGCTGGTGGAGTTCGACCGCAACGGGGCCGACATCGTGCTGCTGGACCTCATGCTGCCCGGCATCCCCGGCACCGAGGTGTGCCGCACCATCCGGCAGACCTCCAGCGTGCCGGTCATCATGGTCAGCGCCAAGGACGACGAGGTCGACAAGGTGGTGGGCCTCGAGCTCGGCGCCGACGACTACGTCACCAAGCCCTACTCCCCGCGCGAGCTGGTCGCGCGCATCCGCGCGGTGCTGCGCCGCGGCGCCGAGCCGGAGGCGGCCCCGGCCACCCTCGAGGCCGGCCCGGTGCGCATGGACGTCGAGCGGCACGTGGTGACCGTCGACGGCCACGAGCAGCGGCTGCCGCTCAAGGAGTTCGAGCTCCTCGAGATGTTCCTGCGCAACCCCGGGCGGGTCCTGACCCGCGGCCAGCTGATCGACCGGGTCTGGGGCTCCGACTACGTCGGCGACACCAAGACCCTCGACGTGCACGTCAAGCGGCTGCGCGCCAAGCTCGAGCCCGACCCGGGCGAGCCGAAGTACCTCGTCACCGTGCGCGGGCTGGGCTACAAGCTCGACCTGTGAGCGCGGCCGTCACGACCGATTCCCGCGTGACCCGGCGTCATGGGTCACCGTAGGCTTCGGTCGTGACGACGACCCGCACCGAGCGCCCCGCGCCCGGCACTCCCCCGGCCTCCACCCCGACGTCCTGGCTGCCGCTGGCGGCCGTGGCGGTGACGCTGGTGCTGTGGGCCTCGGCGTTCGTGGCGATCCGGCACCTGGGCGCCGACTTCTCCGCCGGCCCGCTGAGCCTGGGCCGGCTGCTGGTGGGCGCGCTGTGCCTGGGCGTGGTGGCGACCGCGACGAAGGGCGTGCCCCGCCCGACGCGGCGGGAGTGGGTCTCGCTCGCCGCGATCGGGGTGCTGTGGTTCGGCGTCTACAACGTCGCGCTCAACGAGGGCGAGCAGCGCGTCGACGCCGGCACGGCCGCGATGCTGATCCAGCTCTCGCCGGTGCTGGTGGCGGTGCTGGCCGCGGTGTTCCTCGACGAGCGGTTCACCGCCTGGCTCGGCCTGGGGCTCGCGCTGGCCTTCGGCGGTGTCGCGCTGATCGGGCTCTCGACGTCGCAGAGCCAGGGCCGCGACCTGCTCGGGGTCTTCCTGGTGCTGCTCGCCGCGGTGGTCTACGCCGTCAGCCTGATCCTGCAGAAGCCGCTGATGGCCCGTCTGGCCGCTGTGCACGTGACCTGGCTGGCCTGCACGATCGGTGCGGTCGTGTGCCTGCCGTTCCTGCCCACGCTCATCGAGGAGGTGCAGGTCGCGCCGACCTCGTCGGTGCTGTGGGTGGTCTACCTCGGCATCTTCCCGACCGCGATCGCCTTCACCACCTACGCCTACGCCCTGACCCACATGGACGCCGGCAGCCTCAGCGTCACCACCTACCTGGTCCCGCCGATCACGATCGTGCTCGGCTGGGCGCTGCTGGGCGAGACCCCGCCGGGCGCGGCGTACGTCGGCGGGGTGCTGGCGCTGCTGGGCGTGGCGCTCGCGCGGCGCCGCCCGCGGCGCGTCGAGCACCCGCCCGCCCCGGCCTGAGCGACCCGCCACGATCCTGACGACCCGCACCTCCCCGCGGCGTGCCGCGGTGAGGATCGTCAGGATCAGCGGTCGAGCAGGGCGGTCGCGAGCTCGGCGCGCAGCGCCTTGGTCGTCCGGCTGCGCAGCTGGCTGACCCGCGACTCGGTGACGCCGAGGACCTGGCCGACCTCGGCGAGGGTGAAGCCCTCGAAGTAGTAGAGCGCCACCACGACCTGGTCGCGCTCGGGCAGCCGGCGCACAGCGCCCATCAGCAGCTCGCGGGTGCCCTCGTCCTCGAAGGCGTCCTCGAGCCCGCCACCGGCGTCGCCGATCTCGGCGAGCTCGTCGTCGTCGGCACTGGTCATCGTGGTCGGGCGCTCGAGCACCTCGCGCAGCTCGGTCGGGCTCAGCCCGGTCGCCTCCGCGAGCTCGGCGGGCTCGGGCTCGCGGCCCAGTCGCAGTCGCAGCTCGCCCTGCGCCTGCTCGACCTGGCGCAGCTTGGTGCGCACGCTGCGCGGCACCCAGTCGGCGGCGCGGATCGAGTCGATGATCGCACCGCGGATGCGCGGCACCGCATAGGTCTGGAACTCCCAGCCGCGGTCGGGCTCGAACTTCTCGATCGCGTCCATCAGCCCGATGACGCCCTCGGAGACCAGGTCGGCCGACTCGACGCTGGCCGGGAGGGTGGCCCGGACGCGGCCGGCGACGTATTTCACCAGCGGCGAGTACTGCAGCACCAGCCGGTTGCGCAGCTCGTCGCCGCCCTCGCGCTTGTACGCCGCCCACAGCGCAGCCGTGCCCGCGCGCGCGTCATCGATGTCGGTCCCCATGGTCGGGACGTGACTCTGCCCCACGTGCCCGTCGCCGAGGCAACGGACACGCGGGGAGGGTGCGTGCGGCGGTGTCATCGGTCGAGGAACGCGAGCTCGGCCAGGAGGTCGACCCCACGCGGGAGGCGCAGCACGACAGGCTCGACCGGCTCCTGCTCGTGGACAGGCTCGCCAAGCGGAGAAGGAACGACCGCGACCCGCGGCCGCTCGACCTGGCTGGGGGCCGGGTCGAGCAGCGCGCGGGTCAGGTGCTCGAGCGTGCGCGTCAGACCGTCCTCAGAGACGTGCAGATCAGTCTGCTCGATGAACATGCCGAATACTCGCGACCTCGCTCAGGCGTTCGACACGTCAGTGAAGTCGGCATCCAGCAAGCCGGTGCAGGCACCCGACTGGGCGTCACTCAAGCCGCCGTCATCCGATGCGTAGTAGAAGTCCTTGCTGCCGCCGGCGTTGGTGCCCTTGAGGCAGTACGCTTTCCCACCTGCTGCGATTGCAACACCGATAACGTTGCCCTTCGTCGGCGTGAAGCCTGCCGTCTTCAGCTCCGCCGGGTCCACGCTGTAAGCGCGGGCATCGACGTAGTGAGTCTCCTGCGTGGTGGCGAGGGCCTTTAGATCCGACTGAATTCCCGAGTCCACAGCCTTCTCGCGCTGGTTCAGGAACACCGGGATGGCGATGGCGGCCAAGATGCCGATGATGACGACGACCACGAGGAGCTCGATGAGCGTGAAGCCCTGGTCCTTCTTGGTCTCGGGGGTGGTGGAGGGAGCAGTGCGCATGGTCGTTCGTTCTCCTTGTGAGGGGATCGGGAGGGTCACCGGTCCCCGGAGCCAGACACAGGCCAGACGCAGGGAGCGGCGTGGTGTTGCACCGAGGTCGTCGGAGCCGGCCGAGCACCGCTTGAGCCCGGCCTAGACCACCAGCCCAGGCACTCAAGCGGAGGCCCTGACGAGCCGACATCCCCCTCGCGACACGTCCACCCGCCGGACCCGACCAGGAGCGTCATGCCGCCGAGCCCGCTGAGCGCCGAGCGCCGCCGCGGCGACGCGGGCTACACGATGATCGAGCTCATCGTGGTGATCGCGATCGCGGGGACCCTGATGGCCGCGGCGGTCAGCGGCTGGCGGGCCTGGAGCATGGCCGCAGCCCACGACGGGGCGGCCACCGAGCTGCAGGGGGTGCTGCGCCAGGCCCAGCAACGGGCCGTCACCGAGGGCAGCTCGACCTGTGTGCTGTTCTCGACCGACGCTGACACCTGGTCGGTCTACCGTGGCACCTGCACCAGCGAGACGAAGAGCCTCCTCGAGGGGCCCGACGAGCTCGGCGAACGGCTGAGCTTCGCCGCCCCGGTCTTCGCCGCTGGAGCCACCGAGACGTCGCCAGGCGTCACCTTCACCCCCCGGGGCACCGCGACCCCGGGCAGCGTTCAGGTCCGGCGCGACGGGTCGACGACGGTCCGCACGATCCGCGTGGAGAGGCTCACCGGCCGTGTCTCGACCAGCTGAGTGGCGCGGATCGGCGCCCGACGGCTCCGATGGCGGCTTCACCCTCGTCGAGGTGATCGTCGCGATCGGCATCGTGATGACGCTGCTGGTCGCCGTGCTGCCCCAGCTGATCGGCGGCATCAAGGCGACCGACCTGGCCCGCAGCAGCTCGCAGGCCAAGGGCCTGGCCACCTCCGAGCTGGAGCGGATGCGCAACCTGCCCTTCCAGGTCGAGCCCAACGCCGGCAACTTCGTAGACCTCTTCGACCGCTACTTCCACGACCTCACCCCGGCCGTCGCGCCGCAGTGCACCGCTGGCGACCAGCACGTGCCGCCTGGCCTGGCGAGCACCGGGTACGTCGACGCGGACGCAGGCCGTTGCGACTGGGAGCCCGACGGTGCCTTCTACCGCGTCGTCCGCACCACCACGGGGCCGCACCCCGACCCGGACCTGGAGGGCTTCGTGGTGGTCACCGCCACCCAGTTCCTCGACGCGCAGACACCGCCGGGCTGGAAGGAGCCGCGGCCCGGTTACGACACCGAGACGACCGGCTCCGACGTACCGGCCAGCTCCCAGGTGGGGGTCACGGTCACGGTGCTGCGCGACCGTCCGAGCGACCGGTCACCGGTCACGACGTACACGCAGATCGCCCGCAGCTACCAGACCCGGACCCAGGTCCGGGCCACCGCCGACGCCACCGCGCTCGAGGTCGGGGTCAAGCTCCCCGGCCCGACCGACACCGACGGCAACGCGGTCTCGGCCACCGGGGCACTGCTGCACCTCGACGCCTCGCTGGTCGCCAGCAGCCGGGTGGACCTGGCGGGCGCAGGACTGACCGCCTCGGCCGGCACCGGCGAGAACGCCGGCACGACCAGGGCGACCGGCACTGCGCCCCCGGACACTGCGCTCACCTGGAGCTCCTCCACGTCCAACGACCTCATCGGGACGGACTGCGTCGTGGTCTGCTGGGGCGGCGGCGAGACCTCGGGCACGTGGACACCGGCCACGGCCGACGGCCTCCCTGGCATCGGCACCCCCACCGCGCCCGTAGGCGTCGCGCTCAAGACACCCAGCGCAGGGGCGGGGTTCGCACTACGTGTCGGCATGGGCGACAGCCCCGACTATCTGCCCGGCCTCGGCGTCACCAACCCCCTCGTGCGCATGCGCGACGGCGACGTCACCAGCGGCATGACCGGGTGCCAACCCAGCCTGGACAACGGCAGCCTTCGCCTGCACAGCGCCGGCTGGGCGCACACCACCGACCACCGCACCGGCGGAGGCGCCGATGCGTGCGCGGCCACGCACTCGGCCGAGGTCTCAGTGCTTCCGCTCGCGAACGGGGGCCCCCGGGTGACGGTGCAGCTCCGCTCCGCCTACGCCCGCTGCCAGGTCACCGGGCCCGGGCACGTCGCCAACCCGCCGTCGTACGGGTTCACCGCCGACGTGAAGGTGTACGGCCCGGCCAGCACGACGACCCCGGTGCTCAGCCGCACCCTCACCTCGTCCACCAGCAGCGACACGCTGCCGGACCCGGCCACCGTCATGGTCGGCGACCGCCCCCTGTCCACCTGGATCGACTCGTGGTCGGCAGCGAGCCCGGGCGCCGGCATCACCACCGTGGTCGGCGACGGGGTGGTGCGGGTCGACATCCCCTCGGTGGTGAGCATCCTGACCCAGCCGCTGCGGCAGCGGCGCGACGCGACCGGCACGCTCGTCGTCCAGGACGACGCGCCGGTCCCCGACCCGCAGTCGGCGCTGTCGGTGACCGTGGGCTCGGTGTCCTGCTCCGCTGAGGACCACCGGTGAGCGCGGGCCGCCCGCGCGACGCGGGCTTCAGCCTGGTCGAGATGCTCGTCGGCATGGCGCTGTTCGCGGTGCTGGGCACGCTCCTGCTGGGCTTCGCGATCGGCACCACCGGCGTGGCCGACGACGTGCGTGCCGACAGCAACACGAGCGGCGAGGCACGCCTGGCCGTGGAGCGGATGACCAGGGAGCTGCGGCAGGCCAGCGAGATCCGGTCCGTCACCATCGACGACGAAGGCAGGGTGCTGGCCTTCACCCTGGGCATCGACTTCGACGGCCAGGGCGGGGTCGAGGCCAACGCCGCGGACGACCCCGAGGTCCTCACCTACACCTGGCGTCCCGAGGAGCGGTCATTGGTGCTCTCGGGCGGCGGCGACTCCGCCGACGTGCTTGCCGGCGGTGTGGTGAAGGCCGACCTGCGGCTGCGCAGCAGCCAATGGATCCACGACACGAACGGCGACGGCACCACCACCTGGCAGGAGATCGACGACTCCTCGGTCAGCACCAGCGACGACCAGCTGGACGCGGCGGAGCTCGCGCTCATCGATCTCGTCTCCGTCGAGCTGGAGGTGCAGGACGGCGACACGACACGACAGTTCGTCGTGCAGGCCGACATGCGCAACCGGGACGGAGGCCCCGCGTGAGACACCCCGAGAAGGTGCCCCGGGACCAGGGTGCGGCCCTGGTCCTGACACTCTTCGCCACCACCCTGGTGATGATCGTCGGCACCACGATCTTGAGCATCACGGTCAACGACCTGCGTTCGGCCCGTCTGTCCCGCGACAGCGCCGCGGCCCTGGACTCGGCCGAGGCTGGCGTCGCCCAGCTCGCCGCGCACGTGCGCACGTACGGCATCTCCTCCCTGGGGTGCGGCCCCACGGAGTGCACCGGGTACGCCGCCGAGGCGGCCCCGGTCTCGGTCGCCCTGGAGGGTGGGCGGCGCTACGAGATCTGGGTCGAGCCGGTCGCCCCACTGCCGACGCACAATCCCGGCGTCTACCTCGTGCACTCCACCGGGCGCGCCGGCGACGGCGTGCGCGAGCTCGAGGTCGAGATCACCGTCGGAACCCAGCCGATCGGACTACCGCTGGCCATCTTCGCGCGCAGCGTCGACGGCGGTGGCGACGCGACGGTGACCCGCGAGTCGATCATCAGCACCGGCTGCGTCTTCTCCCGGCGACAGATCAAGACCGAGGGGGTCGACGTCGCCTTCGGCATCGATGCCGCGGTCCACTCCGCGCAGTACGTGTCCACCTCCAACGGCAACAACCGCTCCTGCGGCCCCACCAGCGGCGCGGTGCACAGGAACGGCGCGTGCAACACCGAGTTCCCCTGGGACCAGTCGGTGCAGGGCGGCTCACTGGCAGGCAGGGCCGGCTGCGCCCCGGCGCACGCCGTGGAGGCCTACTACGGCACCAAGGAGTACGACGGCGACGCCGATCCCGATGTGGTCGGCTCCAAGGTCAAGAACGAGGCGTCGCTGCGCCGGCTCTTCGGGATCCCCGACCAGCCGTTCACGGACGCCCAGCTGGACAACCTTCGTGCAATGGCCGAGGAGACCGGCACGTACTTCGACAGAGCCGGCTACACCCCCAGCGAAATTCCTGCTCGCTCCGACGACCAGCCGCACCTCGTCGTGTTCTTCGACCTGGAGGGCCGTCCGGCCAATGAGAGACTCGTGGACCTGAAGGACGTCAACGGCTGGGCCCGCCCTGCGTCCCCCGCCTGCCCGGAGCAGTCCCTGCTCGTCGTCGTGGTCGGAGGCGACGTTCGGCTCAACGGCAACCAGGCCATGGTCGCCAACATCGTGCTCACCTCGCCGGCCCCCTACGGGCACGTCTTCAAGGCCAACGGCACCGCGGACCTGATCGGCACCATCTACGCCGACAGCGTCGACCTCACCGGCACCGTCGACATCTCGCTCGACGACTGCTTCCTGCAGAATCTCTCCCCCGGCCTCATCGACACCACCCTGGTGACCAGCGACTACCGCGAGGTCGACCGCACCGACCGACCTTGAGCCGCCGCCGGCGCGGAGGCACTGGCCGCACCGCGGGACGTCATACATCCCTTCGGCTCGATGACGTCCTGCCGGTATGACGTCCCGCCGGCGCCCTCGAGGTGGGGCCCGCGGCCGCTACTCGATCAGGTCGAAGATCGAGAACATCGGCAGGTAGAGCGCCATGATCATGCCGCCGACGACGACGCCGAGGAAGGCGATCATCAACGGCTCGATCAGCGAGGTCAGGGCGTCGGTGGTGGCCTCGACCTCCTCGTCGTAGAACTGCGAGATGCGGCGCAGCATCGCGTCGACGGCGCCGGCCTCCTCGCCGGAGGCGATCATCTGCACCGTCATCGACGGGAAGACGTCGTGGCGGGCCAGCGGGCCGGCGATCGACTCGCCCTGCGCCACCGACTGGCGGACGTCGTGCAGGGCGCGCGCGATCACCACCGAGCCGGAGGTGTCGGCGACGATGTCGAGCGAGGACAGCACCGGCACACCGGCGCCGAGGAGGGTCGAGAGGTTCCGGGAGAACCGCGCCAGGGCGATCTTGGTGAAGAGCGACCCGAAGACCGGCAGCTTGAGCTTGAGCGGGTCGACCACCTCGCGCACCCGGTCGTCCTGGCCGTGCCGGCGCCACCAGAAGAGCCCGGCGGCGACGACGACGCCCAACGCCGGAAGGGCGTACTTCATCGCCCCCGACAGCGCGACCAGCACGCGGGTGGGGGCCGGCAGCTGGCCACCGAGGTCGGCGAACATCGACTCGAAGATCGGCACGATGAAGATCAGCATGCCGATGCACATCACGATCGCCATCGCGAAGACCACCACGGGGTAGGTCATCGCCGACTTCACCTTGGCGCGCAGCTTGACGTCGGCCTCGAAGGTCTCGGCCACCTGGCGCAGCGCGCCGTCGAGGAAGCCGCCGGTCTCGCCGGCGCGGGTCATGTGGATCATGAACGGCGGGAAGACCTCCTTCTGGGCGGCGAAGGCCGACGAGAGGCTGTGCCCCGCCTCGACGTCCTGGCGCACCAGGCCCAGCACCCGCCGCAGCTCGGTGTTCTCGACCTGGTCACCCAGGATCGTCAGGGCCCGCAGCAGGCTCAGCCCGGCGTCGACCATGGTGGCCAGCTGGCGGGCGGCCACGGCGAGGTCCTTGGTCTTGACCCTGGCCCGGCCGATGGTGATCTCGGCCTGCAGCCCGGTGCCGCTCTGGCGCACCTCGAGCGGCACGTAGCCCATCGCCAACAGCTTCTCGGCCACCGCGTTCTCGGAGTCGGCCTTGACCTTGCCCTGCCGGAAGCGCCCGGTGGTGTCGCGGACCTTGTAGGTGTACTGGCTGGTGCTCAACGCGGGGCCTCCAGGGCGGGGTGGGTCAGGACCAGCCGGCGTGCTGGGCGGCCGCCGGCGCGGCACCCGGGGTCGCCGGGGCCTGGGTGGGGGTGGAGCGGCGGGTCGCCGACCCGATGAGGGCGAGCAGGTCCTCGCGCTCGGCGCAGTACTCGAGGGCGGTCTCCCGGCTGATCCGACCGGCCTTCACGTGGGCGGCGAGGTGGGAGTCGAGGGTCTGCATGCCGTCCTTGACCCCCGACTGCAGCGCGCCGGGGATCTGCTGGAGCTTGCCGTCGCGGATCATCGCGCGGACGCCGGGTGTGCAGACCATGATCTCGGCGGCGACCACCCGGCCCGCGGCATCGGCGGTCGGCACCAGGCTCTGGCACACCACGGCCTGCAGGGTCGCGGCCAGCTGGGTGCGCACCTGCTGCTGCTGGCCGGAGGGGAAGACGTCGACGATGCGCGAGACGGTGTCCTGCGCGGACTGGGTGTGCAGCGTGGCCAGCACCAGGTGGCCGGTCTCGGCGGCGGTCAGCGCCACCGAGATCGTCTCGAGGTCGCGCAGCTCGCCGACCAGGATGACGTCGGGGTCCTGGCGCAGCACGTGCTTGAGGGCGGTTCGGAAGTCGCGGGTGTCGTCGCCGACCTCACGCTGGTTGACCAGGCAGCCGCGGTGCGGGTGCAGGAACTCGATCGGGTCCTCGACGGTCATGATGTGCCCGCGCCGGGTCCGGTTGACCTGGTCGATGACCGAGGCCAGCGTCGTCGACTTGCCCGACCCGGTCGGCCCGGTCACCAGCACCAGCCCGCGGCGCAGTCCCGCGAACGTCTCGACGACCGGCGGCATGCCCAGGTCGGCCAACGGCGTGATCTCCCAGGGGATCAGCCGCATCACCGCCCCGAGCCTCTCGCGCTGCCAGAAGACGTTGACGCGGAAGCGCGCGAGCCCCGGCACCGAGTAGGCCAGGTCGAGCTCGCGGGTCTCCTCGAGCACCTGCCGCTGCCGCTCCGTCAGCACCGCGTAGAGCGCCTCCTGCAACGGGCGGGCCTCCAGCGCGGGGTAACCCGGCACGGGAGTCATCTCGCCGCGCACCCGCACCGTGGGCGGGGCGTCGACGGTCAGGTGCAGGTCGGAGCCCCCGGTCTCGGTGACGTGGCGCAGCAGGCCGTCGAGGTCGAGCAGCTCGGTCGCGCCGGGCGCCGCGGGGGCGGCGTACGACGTCTCACCCCACGACACGCAGGACCTCCTCGATCGCGGTGCGACCCTCGAGCACCTTCAACCAACCGTCGTCGCGCAACGTCGTCATCCCCTGCTCCCGGGCCGTGCGGCCCACCTCGTCGGTCGCGGCCCGGCGCACGGTGAGCCGTTCGAGCTCCTCGCTGACCGGCATCACCTCGTGCAACGCCATCCGGCCCCGGTAGCCGGTCTGCGCGCAGGTCGAGCAGCCCCGGGGTCGGTGGATCGACTGCCCCGCCGCCAGCGGCGGGAAGCCGAGCGCGGCGACCTCCTCGGGGTCGGGCACGTACTGCTCCTTGCAGCGCCCGCACAGCGAGCGGCACAGCCGCTGGGCGACCACCGCGTCGAGCGCGGAGGCCACCAGGAACGGCTCGATGCCCATCTCCACCAGCCGGGTCACCGCCGATGGCGCGTCGTTGGTGTGCAGCGTCGAGAGCACCAGGTGGCCGGTCAGCGCGGCCTCGACGGCGATGTTGGCGGTCTCGTGGTCGCGGATCTCGCCGATCAGCACGATGTCGGGGTCGGAGCGCAGGATCGAGCGCAGCGCCCGGGCGAAGGTCAGACCCGCCTTGGGATTGGTCTGCACCTGGTTGATGCCCGGCAGCCGGTACTCCACGGGGTCCTCGACCGTGATCACGTTGACGTGCGGCTGGTTGAGGATGTTGAGGGTGGCGTAGAGCGTCGTGGACTTGCCCGACCCGGTCGGCCCGGTCACCAGGATCATCCCGTAGGGCTTGGTGTAGGACCACTCGAAGCGGTCGAAGTTGTGGGCGCTGAAGCCCAGGTCGGACAGGCCGAGGCGGGTGTTGGAGTTGTCGAGGACCCGGGCCACGACCTTCTCCCCCCACACCGTCGGCAGGGTCGCGACCCGCAGGTCCATCGTCTGGCCCAGGTGGGTGACGCTGAGCCGGCCGTCCTGGGGCACCCGGCGCTCGGCGATGTCCATCTCGGCCATGATCTTGAGCCGTGACACCACGCCCGCTGTGATGCTGCGCGGGGCCCGGTGCGCGTCGCGCAGCACCCCGTCGATGCGGTAGCGCACCCGCAGGTCGTGCTCGGTCGGCTCGAGGTGGATGTCGGAGGCCCGGTCGGCGATCGCCTGGCTGATCAGCAGGTTGACGAAGCGCACCACCGGCGCGTCCTCGTGCACCTCGGTGAGGCTGTCGAGGTCCTCGTCGTGCTCGGCCTCGGTCGACAGGCCGACGGTCAGGTCGGCGAGCTCGCCCTCGGCGCGGTAGACCTGGTTGAGCCGGTGCCGGATCTCGCCGCGCGAGGCCAGCGAGAAGCGCACCCGCTGACCGGTGAGCCGGGCGACGTCGTCCTGGAGCGACAGGTCGAGGACCGCGCGCAACGGCGCCGCGACGACCAGCAGGCCGCCCTCCCAGCCGACGGGCAGCACGCTGGCGCGGTGCGCGAAGTCGGCCGGCAGCAGCGCGGTCGCGGCCGGGTCGAGCGCCAGGTCGCTGAGCTCGAGGTAGGGCACCCCGGACGCCTGCGCCCCCCACTGCATCAGCTCGGCGGCCTCGATCGCACCGGTCTCGACCAGCGCCTCGAGCAGCGACCCGCCGGGCCCGGCGACCGCCTCGGCCCGCGCCACCTGCGCCTCGCTCACCCGCCCGTCGGCCAGGAGGCCCGGCACGACGAGGCCGCGGTCCGGTGCGCCTGTCGTGCCGGTCGTCGTGCCGGGCGTCGCGCCGGGCGTCGAGCCGGTCTGGGCCAGGTCCGTCACCGCACCGCTCCTCGAGGGTCCACTAACCGGCGCTCACCGGCTCGTCAGGAGTCTCGGCACCGCGCCGGGCGACCTTGAGGGTCGCGGCCCTCCGGCATCCCCGGCAGCCCCGGCACTCGCGGCACCAGCCGGGGCCTCGCGGGCCCTCAGGCCAGGACGGAGAGCGCGAGCGTCGGCTCCGCGCGGTAGCGGTCCACCAGCTCGGCCGTCGCGGCGTCGAGCCGGTCGAAGAGCGCGCGCCGGTAGCCGGTCAGGGTGGCCTCGGCCTCGGCGAGCCGGGCCAGCGCCGCGTCGACCTCGGCGTCGCCGGCGGGCACCGCCCACACCTCGGCGAGGTCCGGGAGGTCGGGCAGCGGCTCCTGGGCGCGCACCCGCAGCAGGGCCGAGCGGGTGGCCCCGGAGCCGGTGTCGCCCAACGCCCGCACCAGCTGCTCGAGCCCGAGCGACCCTCCGGCGCCCCGGCCGGTGCCGAGCAGGTCGGTGCGCGCGTGGACGAGGCGCCGCCAGTACGACACCCGCTCCTCCTCGGCCTGAAGCCGGCTGCGGTAGGCGCGCAGCTCGTGGAGCGCCAGGGCGGTCAGGTCGACGGCGGGGTCCACGGCGGGGTCCACGGCGGGGTCGGGGGTGGTGGTCACTGCTGCGGCTCCAGTGCTCGTCGGCGTCCCGGCGCCGGCTCGGACTCCGCGGGCACCGTCGCGGGCCGCTGGCCCGCGTGCCCCGAGCGCCGCAGCATCACGCCGAAGTCGTGCGGGTTGGTGGCGGCCATCGTGCCAGTGCGCACGTCGATGGTGCCGTCGAGGACCAGGCGCAGCAGGTGCTGGTCGAAGGACTGCATGCCCGAGTAGCCGCCGTCGGCCAGCACGTCGGGGATCGAGTGGGTGCGCTCGGGGTCGGCGACGGCCTCGGCGAACCGCGCGTCGCGCACCCCGATCTCGAGCACGCACACCCGGCCGCTGCCGTCGGCGCGCGGCACCAGCCGCTGGCACACGACGCCCTCGAGACTGGCCCCGAGCGCCGCCCGCACCCGGCCCTGCTCGTGCGGCGGGAAGAACTCGACGAGCCGCAGCACCGTCTCCTTCGCATCGGTCGTGTGCATCGAGGCCAGCACCGCGTGACCGGTCTCGGCGGCCGACAGCGCCGCGCGCACGGTCTCGGCGTCGCGCAGCTCGCCGATCAGGATGGTGTCGGGGTCCTGGCGCATCGCCGCCCGCAGCGCCCCCGCCCAGTCGCGGGTGTCGCTGCCCAGCTCGCGCTGCGTCACGGTGGCGGCCCGATCGGCGTGCAGCACCTCGATCGGGTCCTCCAGGGT
Source organism: Nocardioides marinisabuli (assembly GCF_013466785.1). Taxonomy (NCBI): domain Bacteria; kingdom Bacillati; phylum Actinomycetota; class Actinomycetes; order Propionibacteriales; family Nocardioidaceae; genus Nocardioides; species Nocardioides marinisabuli. Next base: position 2,257,534 of record NZ_CP059163.1, on the reverse strand, counting down.
CAGGATGTGCACCGGCCGCGCGGCGTTCAGCGCGTCGACCATCGCCGCCAGCGTGGTCGACTTGCCCGACCCGGTCGGGCCGGTGACCAGCACCAGGCCCCGGGGTCGCAGCGCCAGGTGGCGCACCACGTCCGGCAGCCCGAGCTCCTCCAGCGGCACCGGGTGGTCGCTGATCAGCCGCAGCACCGCCCCGTCGGCGCCCCGGGCGCGGAACACGTTGACCCGGAACCGGGCCACCCCCGGCACGGCCAGCGCGAAGTCGGCCTCCAGGTCGCGCTCGAACCCGGCCCGCACCGCGTCGGTCATGCACCCGCGCAGCGCGAGCGACAGCGCGGCGGCGTCGTACGCCTCGTCGCCGATCGACTCGAGCAGGCCCCCGCGTCGCATCCGCGGCACCGCCCCCGCGCGCAGGTGCAGGTCGGAGGCACCGGCGGTGACGACCGCCTCCAGCAGGGCGCGCAGCCGCGGGTCGACGCGCGGCTGGTCGCCGTCGTGCCAGGTGTCGCCCACCGGGTCTCCTCTCGTGGTCGGTCGAGCCACCGGGGTTGTCGGCACCCGGCGGGCCGACCTGTAGCGGTGGTCCGGACCGGCCGGTCGGCGGTCAAGTCCGCCCTCGGCGCGGCCGATGACACCGGGGAGCGCGGACCACCCCGCGCCGCTCCCCGAGGAGGTCCCATGCCCCGCACCGTCGTCGGCTCGACATCGGCCGCACGCCGTGCGCGCCGTCGAGCTGCGCCGCGGCCGCCGTCCCGTCGTACGCCGGCACGGCCGGGTGCCGCTGCCGGTGGGTGCCGTGGAGGCCGGCCTGGTGGTCGACCCGGCCGCGGTGACCGCCGCGCTGCGCCAGCTGTGGCGCGAGGAGAGGATCGCGTCCCGCTCGGTGCGGCTGGGGGTGGGCAGCGGGTCGGTGCTGGTGCGCCCGCTGGAGCTGGACTGGATGCCGCCGGCCGACCTGCGCCGGGCGCTGCGCTACCAGGTGGCCGACGTGCTGCCGGTCGCGGTCGACGACGCCAACCTCGACCACGTGCTCCTCGGCGAGGACGAGCAGGTCGACCCCACGACCGGGGCGGTACGCCGGGTGGTGCGGATCCTGCTGGTGGCCACCGCCCGTGGAGCCGTCGACGAGATGGTGCGCTGCGTGCAGGCCGCCGGGCTTCGCCCGGTCGCCGCCGACCTGGCGCCGCTGGCCCTGGTGCGCGCGGCGGTCGCCGCGCAGGACGCGCCGACCGGTCCCGAGCACGCCTCGACGCAGGCCGTGGTCGACATCGGCGCCGACACCGTCTCGGTGGCGGTGCACACCGGCGCGTGCCGCACTTCGTGCGGGTCTCCCCCGGCGTCGGCGGCGACGCACTGACCCGGGCCCTGGCCGAGGAGACCGGGCTGGACTGGCCGGCCGCCGAGCTGCGCAAGCGCGGCGGCCCGGAGCGGGAGGGCACCAGCGCCGCTCCGGACCCCGTGCTGGACGAGGCCACGCAGCGGCTGCTCACCGAGGTGCGCACCACGCTCGACTTCCACGCCGCCACCGACCCTGCGCACGTGCCGATCAGCGCCGTGCTCAGCGGCGGCGCCGGGCACCAGCACGGCTTCCTGGAGCGGGCCTCCGGCGTGCTGGGTCTGCCGGTGGGCCGGCTCGACCTCGGCGCGCACCTCGGGCTCCCGGGCGACGACGGCTACGACCTCGCGCTGCCGGCGGCCTGTGCCTGGGGCGCAGCGCATGAGCACCGCACGCACCGGGGGCCGTCGGTCCGTCCGTGACACCGCCGTCACCGGGCCGGGTCCGGCGACGGTCGACCTGCTCTCCCCCTGGGTCCACGACCGGTTGCGGGTGCACCGCTGGCGCCGCCGGCTGGGCGTGGCCGGTCTCGCGCTGGTGCTGCTGACGGGCGGCGCGTGGACCTTCCAACGTCTCGCGCTGGCCGGCGCCGAGGCCGACCTGCGCGGCGAGGAGGCGGTCGGCGCCCAGCTCGGCCGCGAGATCGCGGCGCTGGCGCCCGTCCAGGCCTACGTCGGGGGCGTGTCGCGCCGGGTGGGCACGGTGCAGGAGGCGATGGCCACCGACGTCGACCTCGCGAGGGTCCTGGTCGAGCTCGACGGGGCCCTCCCGCCCGGCGCCGGCCTGGAGTCGGTGACGGTCGACCTGCCCGGCCGCAGGCCCGACGCGGGCCGGGTGGTGGCCGCCGACGGCAGCGTCGCCGACCCGACCCGTGGCCTGGAGGCCGCGGCCTGCCCCGGCCCCGACCCGTTCGCGACGCTCGTGGTCGTGGGCTGCCTCAACCTCACCGGCACCGCCACCGACCGCGAGAGCGTCGGCGCTCTCGTCGCCGCCCTCGACGAGAGCGCGTGGTTCGACGAGCCCTTCGTCACCACCACGACCACCAGCGAGGGCGCCCCCATCACCTTCAGCGGCTCGGTCGCCCTGGCCGTGAAGGTGTTCAGCAAGCGCTACGACGACCTGGGCGCCCGCCTGGGCACCCTCGAGCCCGCCGAAGGAGCCACCCCGTGAGCCTCCGCTCCCCCTCCGCCACCCTCGTCCTGGGCTCGCTGACGCTGCTGCTGCTCGCCGCGGCGGGCTGGTTGCTGCTGCTGGGCCCGCTCACCGAGGACGTCGGGAACGCCCGGCGGGCCACCGACGACGCCGTCGAGCGGAACCGGGTGCTGGCCGCTGACCTGGCCGACCTGGAGTCGCGGGCCGAGGACCTCGGCTCCACCAGGAAGGCCGCCGAGGTGCTCGACCGCCTGGTGCCGGCCACCGCCGACCAACCGGGGTTCTTCGCCCTCGTCGACGAGGCAGCGACGCAGGCGGGCTACGCAGCCCGTGACATCACCACCCTCAGCCCCAGCGCGCCCGTGCCGGTCGCGGTGGGCCCCGACGCCCCGGCGCCCGTCGCCGCGCCGCAAGCGGGCGACCCGGCGACGCAGCAGCCCGACGCGGCCGCACCGGTCGCGGAGTACGCGGTGCAGACGGTCTCGATGACCCTGACCGGCAGCTACGAGCAGGCCACCCGGCTGCTGGACCGGCTCGGTGGGCTGGACCGGGCGGTGCTGGTCCGCTCCATCTCGCTGTCGGGCGAGGCGGGGTCCCCTACGCTCACCCTGACCCTGTCGGGAACCACCTTCGTGGCGCCGCCGGTGCCCGAGCCCGACACGCGGATCACGAGCCGGTCGGGATGACATGCCTGGACTCACCGAGCCCCCCGCGGCCGCCGTCACGGCCGCCGCGGTGCTGCTGCTCGGTCTGCTCGTGCTCGTCGCCCTGCGGCGCTGGGGTCCCTTCGTGATCACCCTCCCCACGCGCGAGCACCCCCAGCGCCACCGGGGCTGGTGGCCCTGGGTGCCTCGGCTGCGTCGGCTCGGCGGTGACGACGACCCCCGCGACCCGCTGACCGGGATGCCCGGCAGGGCGGCGCTGGAGTCGCAGGGACGTGCGGTGCTGGCCCGGTCCGAGCAGTCCGGGTGCTGCCGCGTCGGGCTCGTGGTCCTCGACCTCGACGGCTTCAAGCACGTCAACGACACCCTGGGTCACGACGCCGGCGACCAGGTGCTCGCCGAGGTCGCGCGGCGTACCCGCTCCCAGGAGCGCGAGCACGAGCTCGCGGTGCGTCTGGGGGGTGACGAGTTCGCGATGATCGTGATCGGCGAGGACGACGCCGCGCTCGAGCGGCGGGCCTCCGCGCTGCTCGACGTGCTCTCCGCGCCCGTGCACGTCGACGACGTCAGCCTCACGGTCGCCCCCTCGCTCGGCCTGGCGGTGCACGGTGTCGACGCCCGGACCGTCCCCGACCTGCTCCGGGTCGCCGACGAGGCGATGTACGACGCCAAGTCGAGCCCCTCGGCCGGGTGGCGACGGCCCCTGCCGGCGGCGGCCGGACGCCTGGGCCGCCAGCTGCGTGACGAGCTGCTCGCGGCCATCGCCGGCGGCGAGGAGGTCCGGGTGCACTACCAGCCCCAGGTCGACGGCTGGAGCGGCGCGGTGACCGGCTTCGAGGCCCTCGTGCGCTGGCAGCACCCCGAGCACGGACTGCTGCTGCCGGAGTCCTTCCTCCCGCAGGCCGAGCGCAGCGACGCGATCGTGCCGCTCACGCGGCTGGTGCTGGCCCACGCGCTCGCGGACCGGACCGAGCTCCAGCGCCTGGCCCCGGGCTGCTCGGTGGCCGTCAACGTCTCGGCACGCAGCATGCTCGGCCCGCGCCTGCTCGACGACGTGGCCGCGCTGCTGCGCCACACCGGCGCCTCGCCCTCCGACCTGGTCCTCGAGATCACCGAGCCGGCGCCCCGGGCGACCACCGAGGTGCGCGGGCTGCTGGAGTCGCTGCGCACCCTGGGCTGCCGGGTGAGCGTGCACGGCTTCGGGTCGGCGCAGACGTCGCTGACGGCGCTGTGGCAGTACTCCGCGGTCCGGGAGATCAAGATCGACCCCGCCATCGTCCGCCAGGTCGGTGCCGACCCCGAGGCCGAGCGGCTGTGCCGCGCGATGGTCAACGCCGCCCACGGCCTCGACATCCGGGTGGTCGCCGAGGGCGTCGAGGAGGCCGAGGTGGTGCACCGTCTGCGGGCGATGGGCTGCGACGCCTTCCAGGGCTACTGGCTGGGCGCCCCGATGCCGCTCGAGGAACTGGGCGACTGGGTCGGCCAGTGGCACCGGGTCAGCGCCTCGCGGCTCGACCGCTAGCTGTAGTTCCAACAGCTAGCGGGGCTACAGACCGGGCCGCCTGGTGCCGATGCTCCTGGTGCCCCCCATACCCGGAGCCCTCGCCAGGAGTGTCCGTGCGCGTCCTTGACCCTGCCCCCGTCCCCCACGTCGCGGTCGCACCGCTCCTACCCCTCGTCGGGCTGCTGCTCCTGGCCGCCGGGCTGGTCGGCGTGCTCGTCGTCCTGCGCCGGCGCCGCACCGGTGCCGACGTGCCCGACCTGCCCGACCTGCCGGCGCTGCCGACCCGCCCCGCGTCGACCGAGACGACCGAGGGACCTCGCCTGCTCGAGCAGCCAGAGGCGCCGCAGGTGCCCGCACCCGGCCCGGTGCCGACGACGTACGCCGGCCTGGCGCGGCGCCTGGCCGAGGTCGGGGACCTCGAGGCGGCCGTGCTGTGCCAGTGGGCCGCCGACCTGGCGACCCTCTCGCCGCACCTGGCCGGTGCCGGCGGCGAGCTGGGCGACCTCGTGGGTGCCCTCGACGACCGCGACCCCCTCGCGCTGCTGCGCTGCGCGCGGGCGGCGGCGCAGGCCCTCGTCGACCCCGCTTCGCCGGGGCCGGCCCTCGCTCCGCTCGAGGACCTGGCCGCCCTCGTCCCGGCCGAGCCCGCGCCCCGCGGACGGCACGCTGCGGCGCTGCCGACCACCCGCGGGGGCCTGCCGCCCGAGCTGTGGGTGCTCCTGAGCGAGCAGCAGCGCTCGGCGTACGACGTCGCGGTGGGTGCGAACCGCAGGCGCAGCGCGTGAGTGCGGGCCTGCCCCTGCCGCTCCTGGTGGGCCTCGTCGGCACCCTGGGCCTGGCGGTCGGCTCGTTCCTCAACGTGGTGGTCCACCGGGTGCCCCTCGGGCTGTCCGTCGTCTCCCCGGGCTCGGCGTGCCCGGCCTGCGGGCACGAGGTGCGCGGGCGCGACAACGTGCCGGTGGTGTCGTGGGTGCTGCTGCGCGGGCGCTGCCGCGACTGCCGCGAGCCCATCCCCGTGCGCTACCCCCTCGTCGAGGCCGGCACCGCGGTGCTGATGGTCGCCGTCGCGCTGCGGGTGGACGACCCCCAGGTGATGGGCGCGCTGCTGGTCGTGGCGGCCGCCGGGGTGGCGCTGGCGCTGATCGACCTCGAGCACGGCCGCCTGCCCTTCGCCGTCACCGGTGCCGCCGCGGTCCCGCTGGTCGGACTGCTCGCCCTCGACCAGGCGCTGGGCGGGTCGGTCCCGGTGCTGGACGTGCTGGTCGCGACCGGCGCGTGGACGGTCGTCTACGCCGGCGCCTGGGCGGCCACGCGCGGTCGCGGCATGGGCCTCGGCGACGTGGCGCTGGCACCGGTGCTGGGCCTGGCGCTGGGCGCCGTCGGCACCGGGAGCGCACTCGTGGGGCTCGGGGCCGGCTTCGTGCTGGGCGGGCTGGTGGGCGGGCTGCTGCTGGTCACCGGGACCGTGAGCCGCGGGACGAGGGTCCCGCACGGGCCGTTCATGCTCGTGGGCGCCGGCGTCGGCCTCTTCGCCGGCCACCCGGTCGCCGGCGCCTACCTGCGGCTGACCGGACTCGCCTGACCTCACGGTGTGCCCGCTCCGGGCGATTGATCCACCCCCAACGTAAAATCCTGGGCCGCAAACCCACCAGCCACAGGGGTTTCAGGTCTAGACCAGACTGCGCCCACATGGCGAGATGGGCCACGGTGACCTCCGTCCGGTCTAGAACTGCGCCCCGCGCCGCTCTCCGTCGGGCACGCCTCGACGACGACATGGGGGTCGACACGATGCGAGAGGACACACGCACGCCGGCGGTCCCGGCGCTGCAGCCGAGCCCGGCGCCGCGCGACGGGGTCCTGCGCCGCGACGTGACGCCGGGCTCGTTGCAGGGTCACGAGGCGACGTACGCCGGGGTCGAGCGCCTGGTCACGACGCTGTGCGAGATGCACGAGCGCGCGACCCGGCGCGGGCTGCGGATGACGCTCGTGGCCGTCGGGGTCTCCAACGCCGCTGACATCGCCGACGCGCACGGTGCCGGCACGCTCGAGACCGTCACCGAGGTGGTGGTGCGTCGCGCCATGGCCGGGTCGGTGGAGTTCCGACCGCTGCGCATCTCCCCGCTCGGGGGCGCGCTGGGGGTGTTGCTCGCGGCGCCGCTGCAGGCCGACCGCGACGCCATGGAGGTGGCGCAGCGGATGCGCGGGAAGGTGTGGACGACGCCCGCGGAGATCTGGCCGGTGGTCACGCTCGGCCTGCGCGGCTTCACCGACGAGCACCCGCCCGAGGACCTGCTGCGCGACGTGCGCGCCACCCTGCTCGACGCCGCCCGCCGCTCCCCCGGCGGGGTGCGCTGGTTCCGGCCCGAGGTGCTCTCGCGTCCCGACCACGACCTGGCCCTGCTGCGCGACCTCGCCCAGGCCCTCGACGACCCCACCCAGATCGACCTGGCCTTCCAACCGGTGCGCTCGCTGGCGACCGGCTCCGTGCACGCCGTAGAGGCGCTGCTGCGCTGGACGCACCCGGTGCGCGGCGCCGTACCGGCGCTGCAGGCGGTCGCGGCCGCCGAGCGGTCCGGCCTGGTGCACCGGTTGGGCGCCCTGGTCCTCGACCGCGCGCTGGCCACGGCCGCCGGCTGGCGCCGCCGGGGACACACCGCGACCGTGCACGTCAACGTCTCCCCCGGCGAGCTGCGCGACCCCGGGTACGCCGAGCGTGTCGCCGACCTGCTCGGGCGCCACGCCGTGCCACCCCCGGGACTGCTCCTCGAGGTCACCGAGACCGACGTGATGACCGGCGACGAGGACGTGCTGTCCACCCTGCTGCGGCTGCGCCGCCTGGGCGTGCGCATCGGCATCGACGACTTCGGCACCGGCTACTCCTCCATCTCCCACCTGCACCGGCTGCCCGTCGACACCGTGAAGGTGGACCGGTCGCTGGTCGCCGGGATCGCCACCTCACCGGCCGACCTCGACCTCGTGCGCGCCGTGCTGGCGCTGCTGGCCACCGCCCCGGTCGACGTGGTCGTCGAGGGGGTCGAGACAGCCGACCAGGTCGACTGCCTGCGGCTCCTGGGCTGCGAGCTCGCCCAGGGCTACCACCTGGGCCGACCGGGCCCGCTGTCGTCGCTGGACCTGGGGCGCGCCGACGGTCCCGGCCAGGTCGACGACATGGCGTCGGGTGTCGCCTGAGCGTGCCGATCGCGTGGCGGAGCGGTCAGGGACGCGCCGGCTCGGCGAGCTCGATGTGCCACCGCCCCGGCCCACCGGTCACCTCACCGGCCACGATGCCCTCCGGGCCCGGCACCGAGGAGGCGGGGCGCTGCTGGATGCGCTGCGCCCACACGACGTACAGATCCTCGACCACCAGGGCGCGACGGCCGTCGATGCGCAGGGTGACCCGCGCCCGCTTGGCGGAGAGCCGCTCGAGGTCGTGGAGCACCCGCCCGGGGCGCTCGTCGGCGGCGGGCTTGTCGTGGTGGGAGCCGACCCGCCGCAGCCGGGCCCCGCGCGGCACCTGCACGACGCCCGACAGCTCGGCGTACGACGTCCGGGTGCCGCGGCAGACCAGTGCGACGACCGCCTCGCCGGCACCGCTGCCGCAGGCCCCGCGCAGGACGCGCTCGGCCTGCAGCGCCGGCACGGTGCGCACGCTGCGCCGGGTGAGGGTGCGGCGCGCGATCTCGGTCCAGCCGATCACCCCGACCGACCGGCGGGCCACGGGGTCCTCGGTGACCGCGGCGAGCAGGTAGCGCCCGGTCGGCAGGCTCGGCGCACGGCGCCAGGCGCTCGTGGCGCCGTTCCAGGACCAGGTGTGCGAGCCGGCCTCGAACCGCTGGCTCTCCTCCCGCACCACCCGCTGGGTGACCGGGTCGAAGACCAGCAGGTCGACCTCGGCGGCGGCCGTGAGGCCGAAGACCAGGTCGGCGGCGTCGGCGTACCCGTCGCGCACCGTGGGGTAGAAGACCGGGCTGATCCGGGCGTCGGTGAAGCCGACGCGGTGCCAGGCCGAGAAGTCGACCCGGGCGCTGCCGCCCGGCTCGTCGGACGGACCGGCCTCGAGCGGACCCCGCACCTCGGCGGTCGCCGAGCAGTCGCCGGCGGGCGCCTCCACCGGCGCCACCGGCACCTCGACCCGGCCCTCGGTGACGCTGAAGGTCGTCCGGTGCTCGTAGCCGCTGGAGGGGCAGGACAGGCTCAGGTGCCCCTCGTGCAGGGCGGTGGCGCCGGAGACCTCGACCACGACCGGGCCGCTCCACCCCGTCGCGACGCGCTCGCCGCCGCCCGGTGCACTGATCTGCACACCGGGGGCGGAAGGCGTCTCTCCCGCGGCCCCCACCACGGGAGAGACGCTCAGGAGGAGAGCGGCCACCACGAGCCGGGACATAGAGCTCGCGTTCACCTGGTTCCTCCCCGCCGACGCGCCTGAGGCGTCGTGGGGACGATGTTGCTGGTCGGGGCGGCCCCGCGTCATACCCCACATGGGGTAAGTCGTCTTTACCCTCCCGGGGTCAGTCGACCGTGGGCTCCGCGCCCGACTCGAGCCAGCCGCGGAAGGCCTCGAGGTTGCGCGTGGACTCCCCGCGCAGGGTGCGCCACTCCCACTCCTTGCGGATCGAGGAGGCGAACCCGAGCTCGAGGATGGCGTTGAAGGACTCGTCGGCGTAGGTCAGCACCGAGCCCAGCAGCCGGTCGAGCTCGGCCTCGTCGACCGCGCCCAGCGGCAGCCGCGCGTCGAGGTAGATGTCGCCGGTGCGGTCGACGGCGAACGCGACGGCGTACAGGCGCAGGTTCTTCTCCAGCAGCCAGCGCCACACGCGCTCGTGGTTCTCGTCGGGGTTGCGGCACACGAAGGCGTGCACGCCCAGGGCGTGGGCACCGACGTCGAGGCGGACGGGGGTCTGAAGCTTCTTCTCGCCGGGCAGCGCGAAGGAGAACAGCCCGGGGCTGGGCTCCTCGACCTCGATCTCGTTGGTGGCCAGCCAGCCGCGCACCACCTCGGCCACCCGCTGCTGCTCGGGGCCGGCCGGGGCGCTGGGGCCGCTCGTGCCGCTCGGGTCCTGCTGCTCGCTCATGCCGTGGCCTCCTGCCGCATCATCCACCGGGCCCGCTCGTAGCCGGCGAGCATCGACTGCGCGGTCGCCTCCCAGGAGAAGCCCTTGGCCTGCAGCACCGCGCCGGAGCGCAGCCGCTGGGCCAGCACCGGCTCGGTCAGCACCCGCGCGATCGCGTCCGCCCAGTCACCGGCCTCGTGGCCCTCGACGAGCAGCCCGCTGTGGCCGTCGCGCACCACCGTGGTCAGCCCGCCGACGGCCGCGGCCACCACCGGCGTGCCGGTGGCCTGGGCCTCGGCGGCGACCAGCCCGAAGGACTCGTTGTACGACGGCACGGCCACCAGCGTGGCGGCGGCCATCCAGCGAGCCAGGTCGTCCTGGGCGACGGGCGGCACGAAGCGCACCACGTCGTCGAGCCCCAGCTCGCGGGCCAGGGTCGCCAGGGCGTCGGGGTGCTCCAGGCCGCTGCCCGACGGGCCGCCGACGACCGGCACGACCAGCCGCTCGCGCAGCCCGGGGTCGCGGCGCAGCAGCTCGGCCACCGCGCGCAGCAGCACGTCGGGGCCCTTCAGCGGCTGGATCCGCCCGGCGAAGAGCAGCACGTCGGCGTCGACGGGCAGCCCCAGCTCGCGGCGTACGTCGGCACGCTCGCGGGGGCGGAAGACGTCGAGGTCGACGCCGGGGTGGACCACCTCGACACGACCGGCGTGGGCGTCGTACAGGTTGATCAGCTGCTTGGCCTCGAGGTCGGTGTTGGCGACCAGCAGGTCCGCGGCCTCGACGACCTGCTCCTCACCGATCACCCGGGCCTGCGGCTCGGGGGTGTCGCCGTCGGCGAGCGCCTCGTTCTTGACCTTGGCCATCGTGTGCATCGAGTGCACCAGCGGCACGCCCCACCGGTCGCGGGCCAGCGCGCCGACCTGGCCCGAGAGCCAGTAGTGGCTGTGCACGGCGTCGTAGTGGCCCACCGGGTGGGCGGCCTCGGTGCGCAGCACCTCGCGCGCGAAGACGCACAGCTGGCCGGGGAGCTCGGTCTTGGTCAGTCCCTCGAAGGGGCCGGCGTGGATGTGGCGCACCCGCACCCCGTCGTACGGGTCGACGACGGGCTCGAGGGCCGAGGAGGTGGCGCGCGTGAAGATGTCGACCTCGGTGCCCTGCGCGGCCAGGCGCTTGGCCAGCTCGATGACGTAGACGTTCATGCCGCCCGCGTCGCCGGTGCCGGGCTGGTCGAGGGGGCTGGTGTGGAGGCTGATCATCGCCAGGCGCCGCACCGGGCGCTCGATCCGCTGCTGGCTGCTCACGCAGGCCTCCGTCCGTGTGGTGCGGGTGTCATCGGTCCTCGTCGCTCAACCAGCGTCGACGCCGGTTGATTCCCCCACCCTGGTGACGGGCCGGTCGGGGTCGCGGGGGGGCGGGCTCGAAGGTTCATCGGGTACCCGATGGAACTGGCGCCACCTGTCTGAACCTTCGTGGTGGTGGCGCGAGATTCATCGGGTACCCGATGAAACTCTGACACCCGTCAGCCCGCGTGCGCCCCACCCGTACGGCGCCGCCCCGGTGGCGTACGGCGGGCGGCCCGGGTGCCGGGCCGGTCGCCGCGGTGCCGACGGCGCAGCTCGCGCCCGAGCACCAGCAGACCCAGCAGCGCCGCGACGGCGCCCACGACGCCGTCGACCCGGGCCGCGGCGTCACCGTCGACCACCCCGCTGACCCCGCCGACGACGGCGAGCAACGCCCAGCCGAGCACGGCGAGGCAGAGCCCGACGACCAGCCGCAGCGGGGCCGCGCCCCGGTCGACCAGGCCCGCGCCGACCGCGACGGCGGCCAGCACCAGCAGCACGGCGCCGGGCCACCAGGCCAGCGGGCCCACCCCGGCCCACGCCAGCACCCACAGCAGCCCGCCGACCAGCGCGGCGAGCGCACCGGCGACGGCCGCGGACGTCGTACCCCTGTCCACAGCGGACCCCCTCCTCAGACCTCCGCCCCCATGCTCGCAGGTGGACGGTGGGTCCACCAGCACGTCGGCGCGCCGGGCCCGGTGGGCCACAATGCGCCCATGAGCACCCTCCTCGCCGTCGTGACCGGAGCCAGCAGCGGGATCGGGGCCGCGACCGCGCGGCGCCTGGGCGCGGAGGGCTTCCACGTGGTGTGCGCAGCCCGGCGCGCCGAGCGGGTCGAGGCGCTGGCCGCCGAGATCGGCGGCACCGCCGTCGTCTGCGACGTCACCGACGCCGCGTCCGTCGACGCGCTGGCCGCCCGGGTCGGCGGGCTCGCCGACGAGCTGGGCCGCCCGGGGCTCGACGTGCTGGTCAACAACGCCGGTGGCGCGTTCGGCTCGGCGCCGGTCGCCGAGGGCGACGCCGAGCAGTGGCGCGCGATGTACGACGTCAACGTCGTCGGGCTGATGCAGGTCACCAAGGCGCTGCTGCCGCGGCTGGTCGCCTCGGGCGCCGGCGTGATCTGCAACGTCGGCTCGACGGCCGGGCGGATCGCCTACGAGGGCGGCGCCGGCTACACCGCTGCCAAGCACGGCACCCAGGTCGTGACCGAGACGCTGCGCCTGGAGCTCTTCGACCAGCCGGTGCGGGTCTGCGAGGTGGCGCCCGGGATGGTGCGCACCGACGAGTTCGCGCTGGTGCGCTTCGACGGCGACCAGGAGAAGGCCGACGCGGTGTACGCCGGCGTGGCCGAGCCGCTGGTCGCCGAGGACGTCGCCGACGCGATCGCCTGGGTGGTCACCCGACCGCCCCACGTCAACGTCGACGAGCTCGTCATCCGCCCCCGCGCCCAGGCCGCCCAGCACAAGGTCCACCGCCAGGCGTGAGCCCGCGAACGCCTCGCCCGCCGAGCGGTCACTTCTGAACCATCGACCGGTCGCTCCCGTGCGCTGTGCGGGTTCAGAACTGACCACTGGGTGGTTCAAAACTGACCGCTCGGCCGGGCGTGAGAGACTGCGCCGGTGCAGACCATCGGACTCATCGGCGGGATGAGCTGGGAGAGCAGCGCCGCCTACTACGAAGCCCTCAACACCGGTGTGGAGAAGCGCCTCGGCGACCTCCACTCGGCCCGCACCGTGATGACCTCGGTCGACTTCGCGGAGGTCACCGCCCTGCAGGAGGCCGAGGACTGGGACGCCGTCGCGGCGATCCTGGTGGCCGCGGCGCAGGGGGTCGAGCGCGCCGGCGCCGACTTCCTCCTGCTGTGCACCACGACCTTCCACCGGGTCGCCGACCAGGTCGCCGCGGCGGTGGACATCCCGCTGCTGCACCTGGCCGACGTGCTGGCCGACGCGTGCGTGGCCAACGACGTCAAGGAGGTCGGCTTCCTCGGCACCACCTTCGCGATGGAGCGCTCCTTCTTCACCGACCGGCTGCGCGAGCGCGGCCTGACGGTGCACGTGCCCGACCCCGACCACCACGACACGGTCAACCGCATCATCTACGACGAGCTGTGCCACGGACGCGTGGTCACCAAGTCGCGGCGCACCGTCGTCGGTCTGATCGACGAGCTGTGGGACGCCGGCGCCGGTGCGGTGATCCTGGGCTGCACCGAGCTCGAGCTGCTGGTGCACCAGTCGGACGCCAACATCCCCGTGCTCGGCTCGACCAGCCTGCACGTCGAGGCGGCCCTGGCCCGCGCCCTGTCCTGAGCGGACGCCGGTCCGGTGGATCTGGTCGCGCTCGGCAGCGCCGACCTCGACCACGCCACCCGGGCCGGGCTGCGGGCCCTGTGGGACCTCGCGTTCCCTGAGGGGTTCAGCGACGAGGACGAGGCGCACGCCTACGGCGGCGTCCACGTGCTCGTGCGCGCGGACGGCGACCCGGTCGCCCACGCCAGCGCGGTGCCCCGCCGCATCCGGTTCGGGCCGACGTGGCACACGGTGGCGTACGTCGAGGCCGTCGCCACGCACCCCGCCCACCGGGGTCGGGGTCTCGGGCGGGCGGTGATGCAGCGCCTGCACGACGAGATCGCGGGCCGCTGGCCGGTCGCGATGCTCTCGACCGGCAGCGCCACCGGCTTCTACGAGCGGCTCGGCTGGGAGCGCTGGCAGGGTACGTCGTACACCCGGACCCCCACCGGCACGGTCGCCGACGGCGAGCAGGACGGGCTGATGATCCTGCGTCTCGACCCGCTCCTGGTGCCCGACCTGCGTGTCGACGTGGTCTGCGAGGACCGGCCCGGCGACGCCTGGTGACGGTTCGCGCCGGATCGGTGCGAGATCTGCGCCGGGTCGGTGCGAGATCTGCGCCGGGTCGGTGCGAGATCTGCGCCTGGTCAGCGGTGGCGGAGGTCGAGGACGAGCTCGACGAGGCGGGCCAGGTCGGGGGTCAGGGCCTGCTCGCCCAGGCTGGCGCAGTCGCCGCAGACGTCGAGGTCGTAGACGAACCGGTCGGGCTGGTGCTCGGGCTGGCGGGCCGCGACGGCGCTGACGTCGACGCGCCCGGCCAGGCCGCGCAGCTCGGGCACCCGGGGGTCGTCGGAGGCCAGGTCGACGTCGGCCTCGGTCGCGAGCCCCGCGAACCCCCCGGTGCGCCGCACCCGCACGACCCCGGCGGTGGGACCGGTGGTGGACCCCTCCTCGTCCGGGGAGCCGGCGGGCGTGCCCGCCGTGGGCGCGCCCGGCTCGACCCCGACCGCGGCCCACGCCTCGGCGACCGCGTCGGCGTGCGGCCCGGCGGCGGCCACGGTGGCGGCGGCGAACCCAGCGAAGTCGGTGCGGGGCCCGGCCGCGCCGCCGGTCAGGGCGTCGTACCAGACCTGGCCGGCGCCGGTCCAGGACGTGCCGGCCGGCCCGGGGTCGGCGGCGGCGATGGCGAGCGCGGCGAGGTGGAAGGCGCGGTTGGGGATGCCGGAGTTCAGGTGCACCCCGCCGTGGTCGTCGGTGGTGACGATGAAGTCGTCCATGTGGCCCGGCTGCGGGTCGCGACCCAGGCGCGGGTCGTCGTACGCCGAGCCGGGCCGGGCCATGTCGCGCAGCCCGCGCGCCTGCACGCCGGGCAGGAAGAGCCCCTCGCCCACCAGCCAGTCGGCGGCGTCGGGACGCTGGTCGAGGAGCCGCTGCTTGAGGCAGGCGGCCACCACGTCGGAGACGTGCTCGTTGAGCGCGCCCGGCTGGTCGGCGTAGACGAGCCCGGCGGTGTGCTCGGTCAGCGCGTGCGCCAGCTCGTGGCCCAGCACGTCGACGGGCTTGGTGAACCGGTCGAAGACGACGCCGTCACCGTCGCCGAAGACCAGCTGGGTGCCGTCCCAGAAGGCGTTGGCGTAGTCGCGGCCGTAGTGGACGCTCAGGGACACCGGGGCGCCCGCGCCGTCGTAGGAGTCGCGGCCCCACACCTCGAGCAGCAGCGCCAGCGACGCCGCGATCCCGGTGGCGGCCTCGTCGACCGCCGCGTCGCCGACGGCAGGCTCCCCGGCCGCGCGCACCGGCCGGCCGGGCAGCGTGGTGGTCGACCCGGCGTCGTGCACGGTCCAGGCCGGAGCGCCGGGGGTGGTGATCAGCGTCGCCGCGGGCGAGGGCCCGGCCAGCCTGGCCGAGCGCAGCGCCTCGTCGACGGCGAGGGTGGCGTCGTACCCGAGGGCGCGCTGGAGGTACGGCGGGACGAAGCAGCGGTGCGGGCGGCGAGCGGGTCCGAGAGTCATCCGCCCAGCCAACACCCGGCCACCGACGGTGGGAAGGCCCCCGAGCGGCCCGCCTCAGGCCGGGGCGCGGTCCGGCGGGAACCCGCCGGTGGCGACCGGCCCCCACGAGACCGGGGTGATCCGCAGCAGCGACTTGCCCTGGCGGCGCATCGCGGCGCGGTACTCCTCCCAGTCGGGGTGCTCCCCGGAGATGCAGCGGAAGTACTCGACCAGGGCGTCCTCGGCCTCCTGCGAGGGCATGTCGAGCACCTCGGCGGTGCCGTCGACCTGCACGTAGGGACCGTCCCAGTCGTCGGAGTGCACCAGCACCGTCGCCTCGGGGCGGCGGCGCAGGTTGGCGGCCTTCGCACGCTGCGGGTACGTCGAGACGACCAGGCGGCCGTCGGCGTCCACGCCGCCGGTGACGGGCGAGACCTGCGGGCGACCGTCGGCCCGCAGGGTCATCAACGTCATCTTGTGCCGCGGCCGCACGAACTCCAGCAGCCCGTCGAGGTCGACACGGTCGGTGGTCGCGATGGAGGCCATGGCCTCGACGATAGCCACGCGGCGCCCACCCCCAGGGGTCCTGGCCCGGGCCACGACCCGGCCTAGGTTCGAGGGATGAGGACCGAGGGAGCACGGGTGCTGGTGGCGGGTGCGACGGGCGTGCTGGGGCGCGCCCTGGCCGAGGGGCTGCACGAACTGGGGGCGCGGGTGGTGGCCGCCGGGCGCAACCCCGAGCGGCTGGGCGAGCTGTCGCCGCCGGCCTCGGCACCACCGGCCTGGCACCTCGATGTCGTCGACGCGGGCTCGTGCGCCGCGGCGGTGCACGGGGCCGTCGAGGAGCTGGGCGGGCTGGACCTGCTGGTCGTGGCCACCGGGGCGGCCGGGTTCGGCAGGGCGGTCGAGCTCGACGAGGCGGTGGCCGAGGAGCTGTTCGCGGTGAACACGCTGGGGCCGATCGCGCTGGTGCGCGCCGCGGCGCCGTACCTCGCCGAGGCGCGCGACGGCGAGGGCACCGCCGCGGTGCTCAGCGCCGTGCTGGCCGACCTGCCGACCGCGGGCATGGCCGACTACTCCGCGGCGAAGGCGGCGCTGGCGACCTGGCTGCAGGTGCTGCGCCGCGAGCAGCGCCGCTCCTTCCGGGTGCTCGACGTACGCCCGCCGCACCTCGACACCGGCCTCGACACCCGTGCCCTGGCCGGCGAACCGCCGCGCCTACCTGCACCGATGCCCCACGAGCAGGTCGTGAGGGCCATCCTGGAGGCCATCGGTGGCGAGGCCACCGAGGTGGCGATGGACGGCAAGGAGCTGGTGGTCCGATGACGCACGCGAAGAACGTCTCCCCCGAGCGCGAGGTGGCCAGCGGGGTCACCGACGAGGCCCTGACCTCGCTCAAGCGCTGGAACATCGGGCTGGCGGTCCTGCACGCCGCCCAGGCGGTGGTGGTGCTGGTGCTGGCCACCGACTTCGCCATCGGCGTCACCTCCACCTTCCCGCAGGGCCCCCCGGGCAGCACCCCGCCGGCGCCCGAGGTGCTCTTCGACGTGCGGATCGGCTGGGCGATCGCGGCGTTCCTGCTGCTCGCGGCGCTCGACCACGGCCTGACCGGCACCCTGTGGCGCGGGCGCTACGAGGCCGACCTGCGCGGCGGCATCAACCGCTTCCGCTGGGTGGAGTACTCGGTCAGCGCGACCCTGATGATCATCCTGATCGCCTTCTACAACGGCATCACCGGCGTCGAGGCGCTGATCGCGATCATCGGCGCCAACGTCTCGATGATCCTCTTCGGCTGGATCCAGGAGGTGATGAACCCGCCGGGTCGCCAGCACACGACCATGCTGCCCTTCTGGTTCGGCACCCTGGCCGGCCTCGCCCCCTGGGTCGCGATCCTGGTCAACACCGTCGGCGCCGACACCGTCCCGGGCTTCGTCTACGGCATCGTCGTCTCGCTGTTCGTCTTCTTCATGAGCTTCGGGCTCAACCAGTGGCTGCAGTACAAGGGCATCGGCCCGTGGCGCTCCTACGCCTTCGGCGAGAAGGCGTACCTGGTGCTCAGCCTGGTCGCCAAGAGCCTGCTGGCCTGGCAGATCTTCGGCGGTTCGCTGGCCGGCTGAGCGCCCTCGGCCCGCGTGCATGAGTCCCCGGCTGACCGGTGACTCATGCACTTGTCAGGGGTTGCAACACCTGACAAGTACCGGAGTCCCCGGTCGACCGGGGACTCATGCAGACCGCTCGAATCGGCGTACGGCGGCGCCGCCGGTAGAATCGATGCGGCCGGATCCGGCCGTTCGTCAATCGAAAGCGACGCCGCTCCCGCATGTCTGGACAGACCACTCGTACCGATCTCCGCAACGTCGCCATCGTGGCGCACGTCGACCACGGCAAGACCACGCTGGTCGACGCGATGCTCCGCCAGGGCGGCGCGTTCACCGAGCACCAGGCCGAGGGCGTCGCCGAGCGCGTCATGGACTCCGGTGACCTCGAGCGCGAGAAGGGCATCACCATCCTCGCCAAGAACACCGCGATCCACTACGCGGGTCCGGCGGCGGGCGGCAAGCCGATGACCATCAACATCATCGACACCCCCGGCCACGCCGACTTCGGTGGCGAGGTCGAGCGCGGCCTGTCGATGGTCGACGGCATCGTGCTGCTGGTCGACGCCTCCGAGGGTCCGCTGCCGCAGACCCGCTTCGTGCTGCGCAAGGCGCTCAACGCCGACATGCCGGTGATCCTGGTCGTCAACAAGACCGACCGCGGCGACGCCCGCATCGCCGAGGTCGTCGACGAGACCTACGAGCTGTTCATGGACCTGCTCGACGAGAGCCACAGCCAGGACGCCCTCGACTTCCCGGTCGTCTACGCCTCCGGCCGCGCCGGTGTCGCCGGCACCGACCAGCCCGCCAACGGCGAGCTGCCCGACTCCCCCGACCTCGAGCCGCTCTTCCAGACGATCCTCGACACGATCCCCGCCCCGACCTACACCGAGGGCGCGCCGCTGCAGGCGCACGTCACCAACCTCGACTCCTCGCCGTTCCTGGGCCGGCTCGCGCTGGTGCGCGTGCACGAGGGCACCCTGAAGAAGGGCCAGACCGTCGCGTGGATGAAGCGCGACGGCGAGACCAAGAACGTGCGGATCACCGAGCTGCTGGTCACCGAGGGCCTCGAGCGCAAGCCCGGCGAGTCCGCGGGCCCCGGCGACATCGTCGCGATCGCGGGCATCCCCGACATCACCATCGGCGAGACCCTGGCCGACCCGGAGAACCCGGTCGCGCTGCCGCTCATCCACGTCGACGAGCCGGCCATCTCGATGACGATCGGCACCAACACCAGCCCGCTGGTGGGCCGGGTCAAGGGCGCCAAGGTCACCGCGCGCCTGGTCAAGGACCGTCTCGACTCCGAGCTCATCGGCAATGTGTCGCTGCGCGTGCTGCCCACCGAGCGCCCCGACGCCTGGGAGGTGCAGGGCCGCGGCGAGCTGGCCCTGGCGATCCTGGTCGAGCAGATGCGCCGCGAGGGCTTCGAGCTGACCGTCGGCAAGCCGCAGGTGGTCACCAAGGAGGTCAACGGCAAGGTCCACGAGCCCGTCGAGCGCCTGACCATCGACGCGCCCGAGGAGTACCTCGGCACCATCACCGAGCTGCTGGCCTCCCGCAAGGGCCGCATGGAGCAGATGACCAACCACGGCACCGGCTGGGTGCGCATGGAGTTCCTGGTCCCGGCCCGCGGCCTGATCGGCTTCCGCACCGAGTTCCTCACCGACACCCGCGGCACCGGCATCGCCCACCACATCTCCGAGGGCTACGAGCCGTGGGCCGGCGAGATCCGCTCGCGCAACAACGGCTCGCTGGTCGCCGACCGCAAGGGCGCGGCGACGGCGTACGCCATGACCTCGCTGCAGGAGCGCGGCGTGCTGTTCGTCGAGCCGACCACCGAGG
Organism: Nocardioides marinisabuli; assembly: GCF_013466785.1. Classification (NCBI taxonomy): domain Bacteria; kingdom Bacillati; phylum Actinomycetota; class Actinomycetes; order Propionibacteriales; family Nocardioidaceae; genus Nocardioides; species Nocardioides marinisabuli. The sequence continues at coordinate 2,238,275 of NZ_CP059163.1, read as the reverse complement.
TGTACGAGGGCATGATCGTCGGCGAGAACTCGCGCGCCGACGACATGGACGTCAACATCACCAAGGAGAAGCAGCAGACCAACATCCGCTCCGCGACCTCCGACAACTTCGAGAAGCTCATCCCGCCGAAGAAGCTGTCGCTGGAGCAGTGCCTGGAGTTCTGCCGCGACGACGAGTGCGTCGAGGTGACCTCCGAGCAGGTCCGCATCCGCAAGGTGGTGCTCGACGCGAACGCCCGCGCCAAGACCGCCTCGCAGGCGCGCAAGGCCAACAAGTCCTGACCCGCGCCTGACGCCGTACGCCGACGCGCCCCGTCGCCTCCCTCGTGGGAGGGGCGGGGCGCGTCGTCGTCCCCGGGCCCCCGGGCGCGGTCCGGGCGACCCCGCGAGCGCCGCGGCAACCGTCGACCAGGCACGATCGGGGGCGTGAGCACCGCCCCCTCCCCCGCCCCGGACCTGCTGAACCTGCGCGACGTCGGGGGGCTGCGCACGACCGACGGGCGCACCGTGCGCCCCGGGGTGCTGCTGCGCTGCGCGACCCCGGCGTTCGTCGACGCCGAGCAGGTCGCCCGCCTGGTCGAGGAGATGGGCGTGGCCACCCGGGTCGACCTGCGCAGCGAGAAGGAGGCCGTCGAGGCCACCAGTCCCGCCTTCGACGCGGTGGCCGCCGAGCACCTCGAGGTGCAGGCCGGCCGGGCGCGCTGGGACTTCGACTCCGCCCACGAGAGCGACTGGGTGGCCGGGCACTACCTGCGCTTCACCGAGCACTCCGCCGACTCGCTGGTCGGCTTCGCGCGGCTGGTGGCCGACCCGGCCCGCACCGCCGTGCTCGCCCACTGCACCGCCGGCAAGGACCGCACCGGCACCGCCGTCGCGCTGACCCTGGCCGCGGTGGGGGTGCGTGAGGACGACGTGGTCGCCGACTACGCCCGCACCGAGCAGGCGATGCCGCTGCTGCGCGAGCAGTTCCGGCGGCTGCCGTCCTACCAGGAGCGGCTCGAGGCGCTGCCCGCCGAGGCGTTCGGCTCCACCCCCGAGACGATGCGGCGCTTCCTGCGCCTGGTCGAGCAGACGTACGGCGGCGCGCGGGCCTACCTGCGCGACCGCGGTCTCGGCGACGGCGAGCTCGCCGCTCTCGAGCGGCAGCTGCTGGCCTAGGTGCCCGCCCCGAGCAGCTCGTCGCGGCGCGCCACCAGCACCGCCTCCTTCGACTCGGCCTGCAGCAGCCGGTCGACGAGCCGGCGGCGCACCTCGCCGACCGCGCCTCGGGCCTCCGCGACGCGGGTGGCGGCCTCGCCGATCCGCTCGCGCACGGCCCAGTCGCTGAAGATGTTGTCGAACCACACGTCGAAGGCGCGCACCAGCTGGGTGATCTCGATGCCGCCGACGGGCTCCATGCCGACGTCGGCGAGCTCGACGCCGAGGTCGGAGAGGGCGTCGTCGGCGCGGCGCATCAGCGCCTGCGCCTGGTCCATTCGGTCGTACTTGACCATGTCGGTCAGCAGCCCGCCGTCGAAGAAGGTGTCGGCGGTCGACCAGCCGCGCGCCGAGCTGAGCAGGTTGTCGGCCTGGGCCAGCGCGTCGGCGGCGTCGTCGGCGGCCCCCAGCGCCTCGCGCAGCTCGGTGGTCGTCGAGCGCACCGCGCCCAGGTCGGAGGCGAGCTGGGCCAGCTCCTCGGCCTCGGGAGCGCCGGTCTCGGCCAGCCACGCCGCCTTCGCGTCGAGCGCGGCCGCGCGGCGGGCGGCGACGTCACCGAGCGCGTCGTACGCCGAGCGCAGCGCCGCGCAGGCCTCGCGCGCCCGGTCGCGGCGCAGCTCGACGACGGCGACGGTGTACTCGGCGCGCTGCTGCTCGGCGCGCTCGCGGTCGAGGTCGGACTCGCGGCTCCCCCGCAGCCCCGCCCAGATCCGGGTGGGGCTGAAGGACTCCAGCCGCTCGACGTCGGCGCGCTCGTCGGCGAGCCGCCCCCGGGCCTCGGCCACCTGCGCCTCCGCGGCGGCGAGCTCGGTGTCGGCGACCTGCAGCCGGGTGGCCAGCCGGGCCTGCTCGGCCGCGGCCTCGAGCGCCGCCTCCAGCTCGGTCTGAACACGGTGCGGGTCGCGCGGGGGCTGGTTCACCGGACACACCCTAGTGAGGGTCGCCCCTGCCCGCGGGCCTAGGTTCGGGGGGTGAGCCGCCGCCCCGTCCCGCAGGTCGGCGGCACCCCGTCCCGCGCGCTGCTGCCGACGCTGGCGCTGCTGACGACCATCACCGCGGTGGTCAGCAGCCTGGGCGCACCGCTGGTCCCCAGCGTCGCGACGGCGTACGACGTCCGGCTGGGCACGGCGCAGTGGTCGCTGACCGCGGCGCTGCTGGCCGGCGCGGTCGCCACGCCCGTCGTGGGCCGCTTCGCGAGCGGGCGGCTGCGCCGGCCCACGATCCTGGTGGGTCTCGGCGTGGTCACCCTCGGCACGGTGGTCTCCGCGGTGTCGGCGGCACTGGAGCAGGGCTTCGGGGTGCTGGTGGCGGGGCGGGCGCTGCAGGGTGTCGGGATGGCGCTGCTGCCGCTGGCGATCGCGGTGGCCCGTGACGCGCTGGCCCACGAACGGCAGGACCGGGCGATCGCGCTGCTGTCGGTGACGACGGTGGCGGGCGCGGGGCTGGGCTACCCGGTGACCGCGCTGGTCGCGCAGCTCGGCGGGCTGGGGGCGGCGTACGCGCTGGGCACCGCGATGACCGGGCTGACCTGGCTGCTGGCGTGGCGGCACCTGCCCGGCAGCGCCGACGAGACGCCGGCGCGGGTGGACTGGTGGGGCGCGCTGCTGCTGAGCGCGGCGATGCTGGCGGTGCTGCTCGCGGTCTCGGAGGGCGAGGTGTGGGGCTGGGGCTCGCCGCGCACGCTAGGCCTGGCCGCGGCCGGTCTCGCGGGGCTGGTCGTGTGGGTGCGCGTGACGCTGCGCAGCCCGGCGCCGCTGGTCGACCTGCGGCTGGCCACCCGCCCGGGCGTGGCCGCGCCCAACCTGGTCGCGGCGGTCGCGGGGCTGGGCATGTACGCCCTGCTGACCCTGGTGGTGGTGCTGGTGCGCGCCGACGAGCCGGGCTTCGGGCTGGACCGCTCGGTGCTGGTGGCGGGGCTGATCCTCGTGCCGTACTCGCTGATGAGCGTGCTCGGCAACCAGCTGGCCCGCGTCGTGCGCCGCCGCCTGGGCCCGCGCTGGCTGCTGCCGACCGGTTGCTCGATGTTCCTGGCCGCGACCCTGGGCCTGGGTCTCTTCCACGACCACCTGTGGCAGGCGCTGCTCGCGATGGCGCTCGGCGGCGCCGGGTCGGGCTTCACCTTCTCCAGCCTGGCGGTGCTGATGGTGCCGCACGTGCCGCGCGCCGAGACCGGCTCGGCGGTGGCCTTCAACCAGGTGCTGCGCTACCTCGGCTTCACCGTCGGCAGCGCGCTGAGCGTCGCGCTGGTGGCGGCGTACGGCGGGGGCGACGGCGGGTTCACCGCCGCACTGCTGACCCTGACCGCCGTGTGGGTGGTGGCAGGCGTCGGCGCGGTGCTGCTCGACCGGCCGCCGCTCAGCCGCGCAGCACCTTCTCCATAGCCTTGCCGCGGGCGAGCTCGTCGACGAGCTTGTCGAGGTAGCGGATCTTGCGCATCAGCGGCTCCTCGACCTCCTCGACGCGCACCCCGCAGACGACGCCGGTGATCCGGTCGGCGGCCGGGTGCAGTTCGACCTCGTCGAAGAGGTCGGCGAAGGTCGTGCCCGCCTCGAGGTGGCGCTCGAGGCCGGCCTGGTCGAGACCGGTCAGCCAGCGGACGACCTCGTCGACCTCGGCGCGGGTGCGGCCCTTGCGCTCGACCTTGGCGACGTAGAGCGCGTGGACCGAGGCGAGGCTGGTCGTGCGGATGTCGTGCATGCGACGAGGCTACGCACCAGAGCTGGGCGGCGAAGGTAGGCGGGTGTCCGGGCCGGCGGGAGTCTCAAGACCGCGGGCCCGGGCATCCGCAGGAACAGGATGCACCCGGCGCCGCGCCGCGTCACTGCCCCTGCGGACGAATACCCGATGTTGGGGACGCGACCCCTCCCCATCGGAACTGACACGTGTCAAGATCAGCGCGTGCTCCTCGACATCCAGCTCGACGCCCGCCCCGACCAGGCCGCCACGCGCGCCGCCGAGCTCGCCGCGACGGGGGTGGCCGGGCTGTTCACCTTCGAGGGACCGCACGACGTCTTCCTCCCGCTCGCGGCCACGGCCAGCGCCGGCGTCGACGTCGACCTGATGACCAACGTCGCGATCGCCACGCCGCGCTCGCCGCTGCACCTGGCGCACGCGGCGTACGACCTGCAGCTGATGAGCGGCGGCCGCTTCCGGCTCGGGCTGGGCAGCCAGATCCGCCCGCACATCGAGAACCGGTACGGCGCCACGTGGTCGCGGCCCGCGGCCCGCATGCGCGAGGCGGTGCTGGCCACTCGCGCGATCCTCACGGCCTGGCAGGACGGCAGCCGCCTCGACTTCCGCGGCGAGTTCACCAAGCACACGCTGATGCCGCCGACCTTCGTGCCGGGCCCCAACCCGCACGGGGTGGCGCCGGTGCTGCTCGGCGCGCTCGGCCCGCTGATGACGCGGGCGGCCGGCGAGGTCGCCGACGGCCTGCTGGTGATGCCGTTCCACAGCCACCGCCACGTGCGCGAGCGCACCCTGCCCGCGCTCGAGGAGGGCCTGGCCGGTCGCGGGCCGGGCCGCCCGCGCGAGGAGTTCAGGATCTACCCGCAGGCGATCGTCTCGATGGGCTCCACGCCCGAGGAGCAGGCCGCCGCCGACCGGGGCGTGGGCGGGCTGCTGGCCTTCTACGGCTCCACGCCGGCGTACCGCTCGGTGCTCGAGGTGGAGGGCTGGGGCGACCTGCAGCCCGAGCTGAACGCGCTCTCCAAGACCGGCGCGGTGGCCGAGATGATGGCGCTGGTGACCACCCGCCACATCGAGACGATCGCGGTGCGCGGCACGCCCAGCGAGTGCGCGGCCGAGCTCAAGCGCCGCTTCGGCGACCTGACCGACCGGGTCTGCTGCTACTTCCCCGGGTACGACGTCGCGCCGGAGCAGCTGGGCGAGCTCGTCGCCGCGCTGCGCGACTGAGCGGGAGCCTCAGCGGGCTCGCACCCACCGGCTCGGTTCGCTGACCGGGCTGAACCCGGCGCCGGTCTTGGCCTCGACCTGGAACCGCCACTTCCCGGGTCGCCCGACGGGGAAGTCGAAGCGGGTGGCCGGCGCGTCGCTCCAGCGCACGACCAGGGCCGGCCCGCCTGCCCGGTCGGCCGGTCCGTGCCCGGTGATGCGGTAGCAGCACTCCTCTCCCCCGCCCCAGTCCGCCGGCGGCATCCACGAGACCCGCACGCTGAGGTCGCCACCCCTGGGACCTCGCTCGACCCGCGGCGCGGCCAGCTGGTCGGGCAGGTCGTAGGTGCGCGCGATCGTGGCGAGCACCGGCCCGCCCCCGTGCCTGTTCATCCCACGGACGCCGATCTCGTACTCGGTCCCGGTCTCCAGGCCGGTCACGTCGGCGAGAAGGGTGCGACTCGTGCCCGTCCGGGTCGGCACCGGCACGACGACTCCGTCGACCAGCACCTCCCACGAGATCGCCTGGTTGCCCTTGGCGTGGTGCCACTTCAGGCTGAACCCTCCGGCGCGCGGGCGCGCGTTGAGGTCGATCGCCGGCCCGGGGACGTCCTCGTAGACGACCTGCTCCTCGACTCCCGGGCCGTAGCCGCCGGGAGAGACCGCCTCGACCCGGGCACGGAAGGTCGCGCCGACACCATCGGTGGCCACCTCGAGCCACGGGTCGTCCACGAGGTAGTCGCGGGTGGCGCGGTCGCCGTTCTCGTCGGTCAGCGAGACGTGGTAGCCGAGGGCGCCGTCGTCGGCTCCGGACGGGGCGGCCCAGTCCAGGCGCAGCACGTCCTCGGCGGGTCGGCTCTCGGACCGGACGTCGCTCACCTTCCCGGCCGGGGAGGCCCCGATCTGCGCCACGAACGACGTCCGCGGCCCGGGCTGGCCCCCGCGCACCTCGCGCACCGACACCTCGACGGGGGTGCCGGTCGGGTCGTGCCCCAGGAAGGCGCCGGTCCAGGTCACGTCCGCCTCGTGGCGTTCGTGGCTGCGCTCCTCCCCGCCGACGTGGGTGGTGACCTCGTAGTGGTCGGGCGGCACCGACGGCTGGGCCCAGTACAGGGTGACGAAGCGGTCCTGGACGAACCAGCGCACGACGAGGCCGTCCGGCTCGGGAGGTGTCACCGATCGGGCATGCGCCTGGACTCCGAGCACCAGGGGGGCCGCGACCAGCACGGACAGCAGGGCGGCGAGCAGACGGCGTACGGCCGAGGTGGTGGTCACCCGGGCAAGGTAGGGACCCGGGCCCCGCCGAGGGAGCCGTTCGGACGAAGACCCCCCGGACGGGCCATGGACCCCCAGGGGTGTCCGCGCAGGGGTGAGGCGGGGCCGACGCCGGCGGGGTGAAGGTAAAGCCAGCCCCGAGACCTCACCACGCCCGGGTGGTAGCTCTCCACCCGACTCGGGGTGGACGGGGTGCCGGGGCCCCGGTCCGGGCAAGGAGCCGGGGTCCCGGTCCGACACGCGCAGGACCCCCGCACCCTGGTGGGTGCGGGGGTCCTGGTGCCTCGGCGCGCTGGTGACGCGTGACCGAACCTCAGCGCGAGGCGGAGGGGACGATCAGTCGCCGACCTTCTTGGCGGCCTCGGTGGTCGCCTTAGCAGCGTTCTCGGCGGTCTTGGCCGCGGCGGTGCCGGTGGCCTTGGCCGAGGACTGCGCCGGGGCGGAGGCCTTCTTGGCGGTGGTGGTGGTCGACTTCGCGCCGGTCTTGGCGGCCGTGGAGGTCTTCTTCGCGGCGGTCTTGGTCGCGGTGGTCGACTTCTTGGCGGCGGTCTTGGTCGACGTCGAGGCCTTCTTGGCGGTCGTGGTGGCCGCCTTGGCGCCCTGGGTCTTGGTGGTCTTCGCCTTGGCCGTGGTGGTCTTGGCCGAGGTGGCGGTGGCCTTGGTGGACTCCTGGCGACGGATGCGGGTCACCAGGGTCTCGCCGCGCTTGGCGAGGTCGGTGTAGGTCGCGGTCGCGGTGCCCTGGACCTTGCCCGGCAGGGCGAGGGCCTCGGACTGCAGCTCGGCGACGCGGGCCTCGATGGCGCTGCGGCGGGCCTTGGCGTCCTCGGTGAGGGCGTCGACGCGGGCGTTGACCGTGGTCACGGCCTGCTTGCGCAGGGCCTCGGGCTTGAGGTCGATGTCGGTGACCGACTTCTGCACGTCGGCGACGCGGGTCTGCACGTCCTTCTGGACGCCGGAGATGCGGGTCTGCACGTCGGTGACGTACTCGCGCACGGTCTCGACGACGAGGTCGGCCACGCCGGCACCGGCGTAGAGACCCTTGGTCGCCTCGGACTTGATGTCGAACTTGGTCTTGGCCATGTCGGCTCCTTCGGTTGGGTTCCCGGTGGACGCCGGGCGATCTGGTTCGTACCGCTCGGGTGAGCGGCGTACGTCGTGTGGTCGTTCAGTCCTCGTCAGCGACGGGCGGCTGGGCCTCGCCGGTGGCGATGTTCATCGCGATGAAGGACTGGTAGACGTCGAGCAGCGACTGCTTCTGCCGCTCGGTGAGGGCGGGGTCGCCCAGCACGGCCAGCTCCACGGACCCGCCGGTGCCTTCGTCAGGGCTGACGATGCCGGCGCGGATGTAGAGCTGCTCGGCGGAGATGCGCAGCGCCTTGGCCAGCTGCTGCAGCACCTCGGCGGACGGCTTGCGCAGCCCGCGCTCGATCTGGCTCAGGTAGGGGTTGGACACGCCGGCCTGCTCGGCGAGCTGCCGCAAGGAGAGCTGCGCACTGGTGCGCTGCTCCTTGAGGTAGTCACCCAGCGTCCCGACTGCGTTCGAGACCTTTCCCTTTGCCATGTCCCCCATCATGCTTGCTGCTGCTAGCGCTTGCAAGTGCTAGCGGGTGTGTGACGAGTCACTACCGGCGAGTAACCCTAATAAAACATGGGAAATCCGTTCGCTAGCACCGCTAGCACCACCTCGCTCCGCCAGGAAGGCGCGCTAGCAACATCGCTGGTTGAGCAGGGAGGCGCCCCAGCGCCGACCGTCGCGTCCGTTGGTTGAGCAGGGAGGCGCCCCAGCGCCGACCGTCGTCGAAACCCCGCAAGCACCGAGCAGACCCCTCCACGGAACCGGGTACGCGAAAGCCACCACCCCGCCACCGCCCGACTACCCTCTCCCGGTGCAGCGCCGACGCCTGATCGCCATCGCGATCTACCTGATCGTGTCGGTCCTCGCGCTGTTCCTGGTCGCCGGGCACGGCCCGTGGACGGGCCGGGTCCTCTTCACCGTGAGCCAGAGCCACGGCATGCACACCGGCGACATCCCCGTGATCCTGCTGTGGCTCGCCGGCATGGCGTGCAGCGTCGCGCTGTGGCGCGACGACTCCCCCTGACCGTTGGTCGAGCAGGGAGGCGCCCCAGCGCCGACCGTCGTCGAGACCCGGCGAGGACCGGGCAGACCCCTACGTCCGCCGGTGGAAGCTGACCTGGTTGTCCCCGCCGATCTCGGTCTCGTACTCCGGGTCGTGGATGCGTCGGTGGTGGTAGGGGCACAGCAACCGCCCCCGCTCCACCTTGGTGTGGCCGTCCCTGCACCAGAAGTCCTCGTGGTGGGCGTGGCACATCGCAGGCGGGGCGTCGCACCCCTTCGCGGTGCACCCGCCGTCACGCACACCCAGAGCAAGACGCTGCGGGACCGTGAACAGCCGCTGACTGCGCCCCACGTCGAGCGGCTCGCTCCGGCCGCCCAGCACCACCGGCACGATCCCGGCCTCGCACGCCAGCCGCCGCGCGGTCGCAGCACTCACCCGCCCACCGGTGTCGAGCGTGGCCGCGGCCAACCCACCCTGCAGCGACTCCAGCGTCATCGTCACCACCACCGTGGCGTTCACCCCACCGGCCCGCGGAAGCCCAGCCGGGTCGAGGCGCTCCACCAGCTCCACGAACGCAGCCCCCAGGCGCTGCGCGGTCGGACGACGTACCGGCACCGCCGCCTCGTCAGGTTCGTCCTGGTCATCACTCGCGACACTGACGGCACGGGTGGCGACCTGGTGCTTGGGGGCCGCGAAGGCCAGCAGCGCCCGCTCGAGCATCTGCCCCACGAGCAGCGGCACCGTGAAGGACCCCCGGATGCGACCGTGGCCGTCCTCACGCATCCGGAACACCGAGCTCTTCTCCGCCTCGCGCTCCTCGCGGTCGAGCAGCTCGGCCTCCCAGGCCTCACCGACCTCGGGGGCGACCACGTCAAGGATCCGGCGACCCAGCACCCGCAGCGCTTTCGCGTCGTGCACCTGCGCGAACTCGACCAACGCTCTCGTGGCCTCCTCGAGGATCGACGCCTCGAGGTCGTCGGGCAACGCATCCAACGACGCGCAGATCACCGACGCCTGCTCCGCGACCAGGTCCCCGCGACCGAGCGCTTCGCGCACCAAGACGTGACGCGCCAGTCCCTCGGCCAGGCGTACCTGCCGGAACGACTCCCGCTTGGTCGACCGGGTGACGTTGGAGTGCCAGACCGCCAGCGACGGCGAGGCGTTGCGCTCCTGCACCGCCACCGCATCGGCGTGCTCCAGCAGCCGCGAGCGCACCTCGCCCCACCGAGCCTCGAGCCGAGCGACCTCCACCAACGCCTGCGCGGTCTCGGCCTGGCTCATCGACCAGGTAGACATCTCGGCGACCTCGTCCAGCACCGCGTGGGCCCGCGCGACAGCACTCCCGACGGGGTGCGCGGCGGTGGTCGACATGAATAAAGTATCTCAGCCGCCACCGACAAAGCACCAGGTCAAACACCGTTTTCCACAGGCAGATCGAAAACTTTTTCGAGGGTGCGGAAGTGACCGCTCGAGGGTGCAAACCTGACCGGTCGGCGGTTCAGAAGTGACTGCTCGGCCGTCAGCCGTGCAACCGCCGGTACGCCGCCGCGGCGCCGGGGTGCAGCGGCACCGAGCCGGTCTGGATCATCGAGGGCGGGGCGAGGTACTGCACGCCGCGGGCCGAGCTCGGCACCAGCGCGGCGGCGTCGCGGGCGAGGGTCTCAACGACGGCGGCGGCGAGGTCGTCGGCGAGGTCGGGGCGGGCCAGGAGGAGGTTGGGGACTCCGATGGTGGCGGTGCCGGCGGCGGCGTAGGCGACGTCGGGGGCGCGGCGGGCGCGGTAGGGGTAGCCGGAGACCTCGGCCATCGGCTCGGCCCAGTCGCCGAGGTCGAGCATCCGCAGCGGGCGGGTGTCGTCGAGCGCGGCGATGGCGGGGGTGGGGATGCCGCCCGACCAGAGCACCGCCTCGACCGAGCCGTCGTCGAGCTCGCGCAGCGACTCGGCCAGCCCGGCGTACCGCACGTCGACCGCGGGGGCCGCGAGCCCGGCCGCCTCCAGCAGCACCGCCCCGGAGACCGCCGCCCCGGACCCGGCCGCGCCCCAGCACCACCGAGCGCCCGCGCAGCCCGGCCACGTCGCGCACCGAGGAATCGGCGCGCACCAGCAGCTGCAGGTAGTTCTCGTACGTCCGCGCCAGCGCCACCACCCCGGCGCCGCCCGGGTCGCCGACGCTGTCGGCCAGCGCGAGCCCGACGTCCGACTCGCCGCGCCCGAGCCGGCGCAGGTTGTCCACCGACCCGGCGGTGACCGCGACCTCGACGTCCAGCCCGTCGACCCGCGCCTCGAGCCGCGGCGCCAGCAGCGCCGCGAACGCCGCGTAGATCCCGCCGTCGTCACCGGCCGCCACCCGCAGCCGCCGTACGTCGGCGCCGCACCCGCCGAGGGCCGCCGTGAGCACCCCGGCCCCGGCGCCGCCGAGCAGCACCCGCCGGCTCACACCGGTCCCCCGGGTCACGAGAGGCCCCCGTCGACGGGGTGGGTGATCCGCACCAGGACCCCGCCGCGCGCCGGCCCGACCACCAGGTCGCCGCCGGCGGCCAGCAGCAGCTCACGGGCGATGGCGAGCCCGAGCCCCGAGCCGTGCGGGTCGTCCGAGCCGCGCCAGAACCGTTCGGCGGCGCGCTCCCACTCCCCCTCGGCCAGGCCGGGCCCGTCGTCGTCGAGCTCGACCACCACCAGCCCGGAGGAGGCGGCCCCCGAGACCGCGGCCCGCAGCACCACAGCCGCGCCCGCCCCGGCATGCCGCACGGCGTTGTCGAGCACCACGTCGAGCACCTGCTCCAGGTCGTCGCGGGCCACCTCGACGTCGGGCACCGACCCCTCTACGGCGACCGTCTGCCCCGCCGCGTCGAAGGCGGGCGCCCACGCCTCGACCCGCTCGGCCAGCACTCGCGCCAGCGGCCCGCGCGCCTGCGGGGCCCGGGCGCCGGCGACCCCGGAGGTGCCGCTCTCCTGGGCGCGCGCGAGGCGCATCAGCTGGTCGAGGAGGCGCTCGAGGCGTTCGAGCTCGGCGGTGAGACCGGCGTGGGTGGCGGCCCCCGACTCGTGCAGGTGGCGGCCCAGCGAGTCCGCGCGCAGCCGCACCGCGGCCAGCGGGTTGCGCAGCTGGTGGGAGGCATCGGCGACCAGGCGGCGCTGGTCGTCGAGGGAGCGCTGCACGACCTCGACCATCCGGTTGAACTCGTCGACCAGCCCTCGCAGCTCCGGCGGTCCGCTGGCCAGCACCGCGTCGCCGCGCCCGCCGGCGGCCAGGTCGCGCGCGGCGCTCTCGAGCGAGCGCACGGGCCGCACCGCCCACCGGGACAGCCAGCGCGCCAGCCCGAGCGCGGCGAGCATCAGCAGCACGCCGACGAGCAGCACCCACGCCCACCCGCGCGCCACGTCGGCGGCGGCGTCGCCGGTGTCGACGCGCAGCAGCGCGAGGGCCGCGACCTCGCCGTCCTCGAAGGCCACCGCGCTGCGCAGCGGCTCGGCGCCCGACCAGGGCAGCACCCGCTCGAGCGCTGGGCTCGGCTGGCCGACCAGCCCGACCCGCACCGCGTCGGCCACCTCGGCCGCGTCGACGTCGAGGGACCCGGCGGCGGCCACGACCGCGCCTCCGGCGTCGGTGACGAGCACGTCCTCGCCGTAGAGCTCGTGGTAGCGCTCGACGGCCGCGACCACGTCGCCCTCGCGCGCACCCAGCTCGGCCAGCGCCACCAGCTGCCGGTCGCGCTCCACCGCCAGCGCCGCCGTACGACGGTCGGCCAGGGCGAGCGCGAGCGGCACCGACAGCGCCAGCAGCGCGCCGACCAGCAGCAGCCCCACCACGAGCCGGACCCGTCTCTCCACCCGCTCCCCCTGCCCGAGCCGGCTCAGCCGAGCCGGTAGCCGAAGCCCCGGACGGTGTGCAGCGGCAGGTCGGGGCCGAGCTTGCTGCGCAGCGAGGCGACGAAGAAGTCCAGCGAGCGGGAGCGGCCCAGCGCGGGGGTGCCCCACACGTGCAGCTGCACCGCCTCGCGGCTGACGGCCTCACCGGGTTGGGCGGCGAGCGCCTCGAGCACGTCGAGCTCGGTGGCGGTCAGCGCGACCTCGACGCCGTCGCGGGTGGCGCGCCGCGCACCCAGGTCGAGCTCGAGCCCGCCCCAGGCCAGGGCGGCGGGCTCGCGGGTGGCCTCGTCGACGCGGCTGCGCCGCAGCAGCGCGTGCACCCGGGCCACCAGCACGGCCTGCCCGACGGGCTTGACCAGGTAGTCGTCGGCGCCGGCGCGCAGCCCGAGCACGGTGGCGCCGTCGCCGTCGCGGGCGGTGAGCACCAGCACCGGCACGGTGGAGGCGCGGCGCAGGGTGCGCAGGAAGTCGAGGCCGTCCATGTCGGGCAGCCCCAGGTCGAGCACGACCAGGTCCGCGGCCGCGACCTGGTGCAGCCCGTCGTCGCCGCGCCGGGCGTGGGTGACGTCCCAGCCGGCGCCCTCGAGGGTCTCCACGAGGGCCGCGGCGACCCCGGCGTCGTCCTCGACGAGCAGCAGCTGCACCCCGGGATCGTACGCCGCCTGGCTCAGAGCACCCCGCTGACCGCGGAGCGGACCTGGTCGACGGCCAGGGCCAGGAAGGTCAGCGCGCACAGCACCATCACCACGTTGGCGAAGGGCTTGTTGCGCCACTGCTTCGGGGTCCGGTCGGTGTTGAGCAGCCAGATCAGGGTGATCGCGAGGAAGGGCATGAAGAGCGCGCCGAGCACGCCGTAGGCGAGGATCAGGTAGACGGGCTTGCCGAGGAAGAGCATCAGCATCGGCGGCAGCGTCAGCCACAGCACGTACGCGCGGTACCAGCGGCCACCGCCCTGGCGGTCGGGGTGGTCGGTGGGCAGGCCGCGCACGTGGCCGGCGAAGTCGGCGAACATCAGGCTGACGCCGTTCCAGACACCGACCAGCGAGCTCATCGCGGCGGCCCAGAAGCCGACCAGGAAGATCGTGCCGGTGGCGGCGCCGTACCGGTCGCGCAGCACCTCGGAGAGGTCGAGCATGCCCTTGTCGCCGGTGTCGACGGCGATGCCGGCGGAGTAGAGCAGCTCGGCGCCCACGACGAGGGTGGCGATGACGAAGATGCCGGTGACCAGGTAGGCCACGCCGTTGTCGAGGCGCATCACCCGCATGAACGCCGGGGTGCTCCAGCCCTTCTCGCGCAGCCAGTAGCCGTACGCCGCCAGGGTGATCGTGCCGCCGACGCCGCCCGCGACGCTGAGCACGTTGATCAGGGCGCCGTCGGGGATGCGCGGGGCGAGCCCGGCGGCCATGTCGGGCAGGTTCGGCAGGGTGACGACGGCGGCGGCGACCATGCAGACGAACATCAGCAGCACCAGCACGCTCAGCGTCTTCTCGAAGACCGCGTAGCGCCCCGACCACACCAGAGCCAGCCCGATCAGGCCGGAGACGATGCCCCAGGCGGTGACGCCGAGCACCGGGAAGAGCGCGTGCAGTGCCAGGCCGGTGCCGGCCATCGCGGCGGCGCCGTAGACGAAGCCCCAGATCACGATGTAGGGCCCGAAGTAGGCGTGGGTCCAGCGCCCCAGGCTGCTCCACCCCTCGAAGATGGTGCGCCCGGTGGACAGCGAGAAGCGCCCCGCGCCCTCGACGAGCACCACCTTCATCACGCAGCCCACGACCACGGCCCACAGCAGCGCGTAGCCGTACTTGCTGCCTGCGATCATCGTGGCGACCAGGTCGGCCGCGCCCACCCCGGTCGCGGCGACGACCAGGCCGGGGCCGATCAGCCGCCAGCGCGGCGGGCCGCCGGCGTCGGTGCCCGGCTGGGTGCCGGCGTACGGGGTGGTCGTCATGGTGCCTCCTGGGATCTGGAGTCCCGAGCATGTGACCCCGGCCACGCGTGACGCCAGCCACACCACCCCGATCCGCCCGCTTCCTCACACGATCCAAAGAAACGCCCCACCCCACCGTTGGTCGAGCAGGGAGGCGCCCCAGCGCCGACCGTCGCCGAGACCCCGCAACCACCACCGTTGGTCGAGCAGGGAGGCGCCCCAGCGCCGACCGTCGCCGAGACCCCGCAAGAACCGCACCAGCCGCACGCAGAGAGGGCTGCGACCGGCACTCAACCGCGGAGCAAGGCCCGTCGTCGCCTCAGACGTCGCCCTCGTAGGGCGTGAACGTGTACACCACGTACAGGTAGCGTCGCGAGCCCGGAACCGGCGCCCACCCGAAGGCGAGGTAGATGTTGTCGACCGCCTCGCCCTCGGTGTAGGTGATGGGGCTCAGGTGCATCTTCTTGGGCTTCCTGGCCTCGTGGCGACAGCCTCGCCAGCTCGTCATGTCGACCGGGACGAACGCGTCGCTGCCGTGGGAGTCGCTGTTGTAGTCCCAGATCTCCCGGGACTTCTCCCCCGCGGCCCAGTCCTCGGCCATGGCCTGCGCGTGCGCGCTCATCTTCGGGTGCAGCTCGACCGGGGCGAGCCCCGCCTCCTCGCGCATCGCGTTGATGCGCTTGAGGGCCGAGGCGGTCGCAGCCTCCAGCGTGTACGTCTTGGTGCCCGCGGCACTCGGAGTCGAGAGCAGGGTCGCCGAGACGAACAGCAGGGCTGCCAGCGCTCCGATGAGCTTCCGGTACATGTCGTGTTCCTTGTCGTCGGGCCAGCAGGTGGTCGGGGCGGGGGCTCTACTCGGTGGCGGCGACCGCGTAGGCGAGGTAGGCGCCGTCGAACCCACCGGTCTCGTCCCAGTGGACGCTCAGACCGACCGCGTCGAGCGCGGGGTCCAGGAGCCAGTCCACGGGCGCGATGCGCACCTCGTAGTCGCTGAACGCCAGCCCCGCGACGTAGGCGCGGCGCGGCGTCGGGCCGTCCCTGGTGGACCCGGTCTCGTAGTAGCGCAGCGCGACCGGGTAGGTCGTCTGCTCGGAGTAGGTCACCTCCCGGGTCACCGGCGCGAGACCGTCGGCGGCTCGGCGCTGGTTGATGGCGTCGAGCGCCGCGTCCAGCCAGGTGGTCTCCTCGGCGTCGGTGAAGGCTCGGCGCGGCTCCTCCTCCGTGACGGGGTGGCCCGTCGCGAAGTACGGACGTGGCTCGGAGCAGGAGGTCAGCCCGGCGGGGGTGGTGGCACAGGCGCGGTAGACCACGCTGCGTTCCCCGTAGCCGGGCACGCGCGCCGGCTCGGCGTGCTGGCCGTCGCGGTAGAGGGTGGTCTGCTCGACCGCCCACCGCTGCTCGGCGCGGATCCAGCGTTCGAGGGAGACCTCCGCGGGCGCGGGCAGGTCCTTCACCTTGACGATCGCGTCGAAGTCCGCGGCGTTGCTGGGGTAGGACTGGCTGCCCTGCATCGCCAGCCGGGGCGGGCGTCCGCTGCGGCACCCCTTGTCCTCGGCGTTCCGGTCCTTCTTGCTGGCGTTCGATCCGTAGGTCAGCGTGTGGTCGCCGGACGGGTTGGCCCAGGTGGCGTCGATGCGGATGAACGAGCCGAACTTGTCCTGACGCCGTGGGAGGAAGAGGACCCGTTGCTTGGCCTTCGACTTCGCGACGGACTTCGACATCCCCGGCTTGCCGTTGCACCCGTAGAGCGTGATCGTCAGCGGCACGCCCGGCTGGTCGTTGACCGCCTTGATCTGCAGGCCCATCCTGCCGACGTTGGAGCGGCCGAAGCGGAGGATCTCCGCCAACCGCTGGCCGGGGAGCTCGTCCGCCGGCTCTTCCACGTCGTCCCGCTGCGCGGCTGCGGGCGACACTGTCGTCGCGGAGCTCTCGGCGGCCGCCAGGGCTCGGCTCGGCCCGGCGGCCAGTCCGAGCGTGGTCGCGAGGACCACCGCGACGATGGCGAGCTGGGACGGTTGGCGCAGGGCGCCGGGACTCATCGGAAGCATGCGGCGATCCTGGGGCGTCAGAGGCTCGCGTTTCCGCAGTTGGGCGATATCCGGACGATCCCGAACGGGTCGCACACCCCTCCGACCCGCGAGGGAACCGCTCCTCCTCGTCGCGGAGACCTCGAGTCAGGGAAAGCCCGACGTACCGCGCCGGACCTCGGTAGCGTCACGGAGTCGCCGCCCCATCCCCCAGGAGGCTCCATGCTGCGCGCCCTGCTCACCCCCGCACTGGTCCTGTCGTTGACGGCGGGGCCGCTGGTGACGGCGAGTACGGCGGCGCCCGCCGAGGCCCGGGGACGCCACACCCCCACCGTCAGCGTCGCCGTGGACTCGGCCACGCCGACGGAGGGCGACCGGCTGCGCTTCACCGGCACGGTGAGCGGCCCGGCGCGCGGGGCACGAGTGCGGCTCCAGGAGCAGCAGGCGGGTCCCTGGCGGGTCGTGGACGCCGGGAAGGTCACGAGGTCGGGGCGGTACAAGCTGGCCGCCACAGCGGTCGAAGGCGTCGCCACCTACCGGGTGAAGGTGCTGAAGAAGAAGCGGCTGCGCAAGGCGACCTCGGCCACGCTCGAGGTGACGGGCCAGGCGGCTCAGGGGCCGCCCCTGTCGTTCTACTCCCTCCGACGCCTCCGCGTGGACCTCGGCGAGCTTGTCGACACCTTCCGCGACGACCGCGACCTGGGCGCGCTCGCCCCCGACAGCCAGCTGCACGACTACGCCCAGCGGTGGAGCGTCGAGCAGGCCGCGGAGGACACCGTCCTGACCCGCGAGACCTTCGCGGACGCGCCCGCGGGGTTCGAGGTGACCGTCGAGCACACGATGCTCAGCGGGACCCCGCGCGAGGCGATGGCCGAGCTCGAGTCGGCCGCCGCCGACCTGCTGACCGCCGATGCGCTCTGGCTGGGCGTCGGCATGAGCCGGCGTGACGACGACAGCGGGTACTGGACCATCACCCTCGCCACCGGCGCTCCCGACGTCCCGGGCCCGAAGGACGAGGAGTCGGTCCGCCAGCAGATCCTGGAGCAGACCAACGACTACCGCGCCCAGCACGGGCTCTCGCCGCTCGTCCTCATGGACCAGATGACCACCGTCGCGCAGGACTGGTCGCGGTACATGGCCGAGACCGGCGACTTCAGCCACAACCCGGACTACGCGCAGCAGATCCCGCCCGGCTGGCGGGCAGCGGGCGAGAACATCGCGGTGGGCTACAGCGAGGACGCCGTGGTCGACGCCTGGTACGCCTCGCCCGGCCACAAGGCCAACATGCTCGGCGACTACACCCACATCGGGATCGGCTACGCCACCACCTCCGACGACGGGACGCCCTACTACACGCAGAACTTCGCCCGCTACTGACGAACGGCGAGGCTCAGCTCGACGTCCGCCGCGGCCCGCACGGCCTCCGGCGGGTGCTCGGTATCTCGACCAGCGCGGTCATGCCGAACCGACGGAGCCGCCGGTCCTGGCGACCAGGGTCGCGATGCCGGGAGCGGTGCGGGCTGGCGGCCACCCCATGTCCCCTGGCTCGGCCACGACCTCGTTCTTCCCTACACTCGCGTGGGTGAGCCGACGCCGAGAACTGCCCATCGCCGCGATCCTCGTCGCGCTCCTGGCGCTCGGGGTCGTCGGCGGCACCGCGTACGCCTGGTCGCGCTGGAACAACCAGATCGCGGCCGACACGGACGTCGAGTCGGTCGTCGACCCCGCCTCGGGCGACGACCGGCTGCCCGAGGCCCCCGGCTCGCCCACGCCCGCCCCCGAACCCGAGCCGCCGGCCTACGAGCCGCCCACCTTCGAGGCGCTCACCCCGACCGACAACCGTCCGCGGCCGGTGCTGCTGGTCATCGGTGACGGCTGGGCCGCGGGCGACGGTGCCTCCGGCGACGCCGCGGCGTACACCTCCCTGCTGGCCGCCGACCTGGGCTGGACGGTGCGGGTGGTGGCTGAGCCCGGCGCGGGCTACACGGTGCCCGGCGAGAGCGGCAGCACCGTCGCCGACCTGTACGCCGACGCCCCGCTCGCCGAGATCGACCCCGACGCGGTGCTCGTGCAGGCCGGGTACGCCGGCGCCACCGACGTCGACGCCGTCACCGGCGCGATCGCCGACCTGGGCGACCGGATCACCGCCGACCTTCCCGGCACGCCGCTGGTCGCGATCAGCTCGTTCCGCCCGGAGGGCGTCAGCTCCAAGCAGGAGAAGCAGATGACCCAGGCGTGGCGCGCGGTCGACGACGCGCTGGTGCTGCGCCCCACCAAGGAGGGCTGGGGGGACCTGCCCCAGGGCCCCGCCGGCAACCCGTTGGACGCCGGGCACGAGCTGATCGCCACGAGCCTGGAGCAGGCCTTCCGCGACGCCGGGCTGGTCGCGGGCGGCTGAGCATCGACTCCCGGTCCCGACGAGCGGGTTCTCGAAACGCCCACCCACCACCCCGGTCCTGAGTAGCGTGCTGTCGTCGGCACCCCCCGGTCGACGTCCCCCAGGAGGCACCATGCTGCGCACGCCCCTCGTCCCTGCCCTGGTGCTGGCACTGGCCGCCACGCCCCTGCTGACGGTGGGCGCGACGCCCGCCGGGGCCAAGGGGCGGGTCAAGCCGACGGTGAGCATCTCCGCGAGCGACACCACGCCGGTCACCGGCGATGCGGTCAAGTTCAAGGGCGCGGTGAGCGGGTCCTCGCGTGGCGCCCGCGTCCGTCTGCAGGAGAAGCAGGACGGCCCGTGGCGGGTGGTCGACGACGGCAAGGTGCGCAGGTCGGGCCGCTACCGGCTGGCCACCGAGGCGCTCGACGGGCGGGCGACGTACCGGGTGCAGGTGCTGCGCAACCAGCGGCTGCGCCGGGCCGCCTCCCCCACGGTCGAGGTGACCGGCAGTGCGGCCTCGGAGCCGCAGCTGTCGTCGCAGCCGATGCGCCACCTGCGCGCCGAGCTGGGCGCCCTGATCGACGAGCACCGCGACGATCGGGGCCTCGGCGAGCTCTGGCAGACCAGCGACCTGGGCGGCTACGCCCAGGCCTGGAGCGTCGAGCAGGCCGAGCAGGGCCAGGTGCTGACCCGCACCTCCTTCGAGGACGCCCCGGCGTCGTACGAGGTGGTCGCCGAGCACACCGTCCTCGGCGGGCTGCCCGAGGCGCTGATGGCCGACCTCGAGGCGGAGGCCGACGACGTGCTCGGCGCCGAGGGCACCTGGCTCGGGATCGGGATGGAGCTGCGCGACGACGACACGGGCTACTGGACGATCACGGTCGCCACCGACGCCCCCGAGGAGCCGGGCGACCTCGGGCCGGACCCCGCGACCGAGGAGGCCGTGCGGCAGCAGATCCTCGAGGAGACCAACGCCTACCGGGCCGCCCACGGCCTCGCACCGCTGGCGCTCATGGCCGAGCTCGACACCGTCGCCCAGGACTGGTCGCGCCACATGGCCGCCAACGACGTCTTCCACCACAACCCGAGCTACTCCGAGCAGTACCCGTCCGGCTGGCGACGGGCCGGGGAGAACATCGCGGCCGGCTACGGCCCCGACGACGTCGTCGACGGCTGGTACGCCTCGCCCGGCCACAAGGCCAACATGCTCGGCGACTTCACCCACATCGGGATCGGCTACGCCACCCACCCCGACAGCAAGTACGGGCGCTACTACACGCAGAACTTCGCCCGCTACTGACCGGCTCCGTGCCCGGTGACGGCGCGGCTCAGTCGAGCTCGATGTCCGCCTCGGCCAGCACGGCCTCCGGGGAGTGCTTGAGGATCTTGATGAGCGCCGTCATGCCGAGCAGCGGCAGCACTCCGAGGATCGCCAGCGCCCACGGCAGCCCGGTGACCCCACCGAGCCCACCGACCATGGCCGAGCCGACGGAGCCGCCGGTCATGAAGACCAGGGTCGCGATGCCGAGCGCGACACCGCGCACGTGCACGTGCACGGCCTCCCCGACCGAGGCGGAGAGGGCGGGCTGAGTGGCGCCGAAGGCGAATGTCATCAGGATCAGCACGAGGGCGAGCAGCACCGGGGAGAGCACGGCGGCGCCCCAGGCGGCGAGGAAGAGCGCCAGCGACGAGGCGACGGCGCCGATGGCCAGGGTGCGGACCGCACCGATGCGGGTCAGCATGGGCCCGGTCAACCGGGGCATCAGCACCGCCACGACCGACGACGGCAGCAGCAGCAGCCCGACCTGCCAGGGCTCCCAGCCGGCCTCGCCGACCAGCACCGCCGGCACGGCGATGAGCAGCCCGAACCAGGCCGCGGGCACCGCGGCCGCGGCCAGCGCGGACCGTACGACGACGGGGTTGCGGATCACGTCGCGTGGCAGGAAGCCGTCGGGTCGGCGCCGTACCTGCAGCGCGACCAGCGGGGTGCCGAGACCGAGCAGCAGCAGCCCGACGAGCGCGATGACCAGCCCGGTCGAGGGCGACTGGATGAGCAGCACCAGCCCGGCCGCGGTCAGGGCGACCAGGATCGCGCCGAGCACGTCGAGCTGGGCGCCGCTGCCCTCGGTGGTCAGCGCGCGCCACACGAACGGGATCACCAGCGCCCCGAGCATCGGGATCGCCATGACCGCGCGCCAGCCGAAGGCGTGCTCGACGACCCCGCCGAGCAGTGGGCCGAGGCTGGTGACGGCCGCCGCGGTGCCGGCGAGCCGGCCGAGGGCCAGCCCACGCACGGCGCCGTCGTAGCGGCCGCTGAGGATCGCCACGCCCAGCGTCGGCACGGCCGCGGCGCCGGCGCCCTGCACGAGGCGGGCGAAGAGCAGCACGCCGTACGTCGGCGCGAGGGCGGCCAGCAGCGCGCCGCCGGTCATCAGGCCGATGCCGACCAGGAGCGGGGTGCGGATGCCGACGAGGTCGGAGAAGCGCCCGTAGAGCGCGGTGGTGACCGCGAACATCAGCGCGTAGAGGCTGATCGTCCAGGCGGTGGCGCCGACGCCGATGCCGAAGTCCTGGCCCAGCGCCGGCAGCGCGACGGCCGCGGCGGCCGAGCCCATGCCCGCCAGACCGAACAGGACGCCGATGAGCATGGACACGCGGCGTGAGTCGTCGATGGGCACGATCTCTCTCAACGCCCCGGGCGGGGTCCGCATTCCCCGGCGGAGCGGGCGGGTAGACGGGCCAGGCGAGTCCTCGAACAACAAATCGTGAAATAACTCGATCGGGTGCATGAGTCGCGACGTGCGGGGAACAGAGGTAGTGACGCCAGGCCCGGCGTGATCACACCCCCCAGTGACGTCGGGCCTGGCGTCGTCACGTGGTGGGTCCGCTTGGTCGGTCTCAGGCGGGCGGCGGGCCGCCCACGAACGGCAGCACCAGCTCGCACCCGACGGGCTTGCGGCGCTGCGGGTCGAGGGCGTTGAGCACGTGCCCGACGGTGACCGGGTCGGCGACGATCTGGAAGTGCTCGGCGAGGTCGGTGTCGCAGCCGTCTTGCACGACGATGTTCCTCATGCCCTTCTCGATACCCGAGGTGTAGGGCAGCACCAGCTCGTCGTAGCGGGTCACGATGTTGGTGTAGACGATCCCCTGCTCCGCCACCCCGCCTCGGCGGATCTTGCGCAGGAACCTCGAGTCGGGCGAGAACTGGCCGCAGGCCACGCAGAACGGCACCGCCGTGTCCGGCGAGGCGCCGAAGGCCCCGCCGGCGAGGGCCGCCACCCCGCCGACCTGGGTGCCGTGCCACAGCGGCGCGATCGAGACGTAGCGCTTCACGTGCTTCTTCCCGCCGAGGAACTTCACGTACCAGCTCGGCATCAGCGTGCCCTGCGAGTGGCCGACCAGGTCGACCTTGCGGGCCCCGGTCGCGACGAGCACGTCACCGACGAAGTCGCGCAGCTCGCGCGCGCTGGCCTGCATCCGGTCCATCCCGCCGAAGAGCTCCGTCGCGGGCCCGCCGGTGTGGTCGACGCCGTAGGTGAGGGCGAAGACGCAGTAGCCCTCGTTGGCCAGCAGCGGGCCGTAGGTCTGCCAGTTGGTCGCCTGGTTGCCGAAGGTGCCGTGCACCAGCACCACCGGGCGCGGGTGCCTCTTCGAGGGCCGGCAGTCCCAGTCGTTGGTGCCGGGCGCGTCGTTCTGCAGACCGCCGAGGACGGCGTACGGCAGGAAGTTGTAGGGCACCGGGTAGGGCTCGTCGGCGGCCGCGCTGCCGGACGACGGGGCACCGAGCAGACCGCATGCCACGAGCAGCCCGAGCAGGGACGCAGAGAATCGACGCATGCCCCGTCAACGACGCGGGGTGAGGGCGGTGACGAGGGGCCCCCGACCGGGCCGCTCGGCACCCGGCCTCCAGGCCCGCTCGCCACTCACCGTGTGCGTCGTCCAGTCGGTGTAGTGGCGCACCCCCGCCCGATCCACGACGCTGGCGCGCCAGGTCAGCGGGAAGCTCATCCTCAACGCCTCCTTGGTGCGCGGCCTGATCCCTACCCGGGGCTGGGTGTACTGGGTCGCACGGGCGGGGTTGTCGAGGACGACGGAGAAGTGCCGCCTCAGGCTCGCCGGCAGCTTCTTCAGGTGCAGCTGGTAGGAGCCGGACTGGACACCGTGGCCGTCCACACCGACCCCGGACCAGACGGTGTAGCCGACTTCACGGCGGAAGAAGAACCGGGGCTGCTTGGTCTCGAACCTCATGGTCGGGGCGGAGAACTGCACGGTGCGGTCGAAGGTGAAGTCCTTGGTGACCGCGGTGTCTCGTGGGTGGTGCTTGGTGATGTTGACCGTGTAGTCGACGTCGAACCAGTCCATGGTCCAGTAGGACGGCGGCGGCACTGGCGCCCCGCGCTTGGCGACCAGGTCCATGTACGTGGTCTGCCAACCGTTCTCCCGGTACCGCGGCGTCTTGACGGTGAAGTACGTCGCCATCTGCTCGTTCAGCGGCTCCACCGTGAACTCCACCGTGTCCGCACAGCAGGTGCCGGACACCTCGTCGTGGGTCACGTAGATGGAGACCGAGCGGCCGACGGAGCCCATGTTCGCGATCGGACGTCCCGTGTCGAACGGCTTGCCGAAGTCCGCGTTCGAGGCGCCGTTCACCACCGTAGGAGGAGCGATGTCGTCGGCCGACGGCTTGCCGTCCTGGGGGATGTTGGTCACGGTCACGTGGACCGTGGTTCCTGCGCCGGTGAGGGAACGGGTGCTGTCCTGCTCGAGAATCCGGAAGCTGAACGTCGAGGGAGCCTGCCACGCGTCCTCGTCGCTCGCGTTCGAGGACATGACGGGGAAGAAGCGGCCGTCCTGGTGGGTCTGGCCGACCCGGTAGTACAGGAAGAAGTTGTCGGGCCAGGAAGTCTCGTCGTACTGCCAGAACTCGTAGGAGTTGGGGATCGACGCGAAGCCCTCACCCCACTCGTACGTCAGCTCGACCGATCGGTCGGCGGCGTCGGCCCTCTCGACGCCCGGGGTGCGGTCAGGGATGACGGATGCGCCGGCACTGGCGGGTAGGGCAGCGGCGGTGCCGACGAGGGTCAGCCAGGTGGCCGCGACCACCGCGACGGAGCGGGCGGATTGCATGGGTGGGTGACTCCATCACAGAAGAGGCGCCGTGCCGCCCGACGATCGGCGGGCGGGTGACGCGACAGGAACCGCACCGGACGTCGGCGAGGAGCAGAGCACGCGAACAGTAGCGACGCGCCCGTCAGCCGCTCGATTTATTTCCGGGATCGCGTGCCACGCCACGAGCGGCCGGTGCGTCGACAGCTGCCCGCCATCGAGGCGAGCCTCAGTCCTCGGGCGGGCGCAGCGGCAGCTGCACGGTCACGGTGGTGCCCTCACCGGGGGTGCTCGTGAGGGCGACGCTGCCGCGGTGGGCGTCGACGATGCCGTCGACCAGCGCCAGGCCCAGGCCGGTGCCGGGGACCTGGTCGGCGGTGGCGCTGCGGCTGCGGTAGAGCCGCTCGAAGACCTTCTTCTGCTCCTGCAGCTCGATGCCGGCCCCGGTGTCGGCGACGGTGATGACGATCGAGTCGGCCAGCGCGCTGACGGTGACGTCGACCCGGCCACCGGCCGGGGTGAACTTCACGGCGTTGCCGACGAGGTTGTCCATGACCTGGGTGAGGCGGTGCCGGTCGCCGCGCACGGGCGTGAGGGTCTCGGCGTCGCCGCGCACGTGCAGGGCCACGCCCTTGCGCCGGGCCTCGCGGCGGCGCTCGGTGACGACCTCGCCGGCCAGCGCGAGCACGTCGACGTCCTGCAGCCGCAGCCGGATCTGGTCGAGGTTGCCGACAGCCATGGTGAGCAGGTCGGTGACCAGGCGCAGCTCACGGTCGGCGTTGCTGCGGATCTTCTCCAGCATGTCGCGGCCCAGCGGCGTCAGGGTGTCCTGCTCGAGCTCGTCGAGGAGCTCGGCGTAGCCGATGATCGAGGTGAGCGGCGTGCGCAGCTCGTGGGTGACCGTGGCGAGCAGCTCGTCGCGCAGCCGGTCGGCCTCGGCCTCCAGGCGAAGACGCTCGGTGATGTCGCGCACCGTGGCGACGGCCAGCCGTCGCTCCCCCAGCGGCACCGAGGCCAGGGAGATCTCGGCGGGGAACTCCACCCCGTCGCGCCGGTAGGCAGGCAGCTGCAGCAGCCCCATCGGGCGGTGGCTGTAGCCGTGGCGGCGCTGCGGGTGGGTGGCGCGCAGCCGCGGCGGCACCAGCACCTCGATGCGCTGGCCCTCCAGCTCCTCGGGCCGCCACCCGAAGACCGGCTCGACCTGCGTGTTGGCCGCAGCGATGAAGCCGTCCTCACCGACGACGATGACCGCGTCGGGCACGGCGTCGAGGGTGGCGCGCAGCATCTCGTTGTTCGCCGCAGCCGTCTCCGCGCCGCTCGCCCGCACCCCGACCCCTTCGTCGTCCCGTCCCTCTCGTCCGCTCATCTTGGCAGCCGGACGGCTCACCCGGGGCAGTAGTTCGAGAGCGCCGGGTCAAGTCTGGTGTCCGCGGGGCGCCCGACGCCCCGAGTGGGGCCGCTCGCGCCGGTACTCTCGCGACCGTGACGGATCGATGGTCGCAGGCCGCGGCACGCCAGGACTGGATGGTCGCGCACCGCCGTGCGCTGCACCAGGAGCCCGAGGTCGGGCTCGACCTGCCCGACACGCACGCGTACGTCGCGGAAGCCCTGCGGGGCCTGGGTCTGGCACCGACCGTGCACCCGGGCGCGGGCGTCACCGTCGAGGTGCCGGGCACGACCGACGAACGCCCGGTGGTGCTGCGCGCCGACATGGACGCGCTGCCGGTCACCGAGCGCAGCGGTGTCGAGCACCCCTCACGTCGCGACGGCGCCATGCACGCCTGCGGGCACGACCTGCACATGGCGATGCTGCTCGGCGCGGCCGCCTGCCTGGTCGAGCAGCCGCCCCGGCGCCGCACGATCCTGGTCTTCCAGCCCGGCGAGGAGACCGACCGCGGGGCGGTGCCGACCCTGGCGCGCCACGCCGCCCTGGCGCTCGACGACGCCGAGGCGTTCGCCATACACGTGCACGCCACCTGGCCGGCCCACACCGTGCACCTGCGCGCCGGCACCTTCATGGCCTTCGGCGACTGGTTCCGTGTCGACTACGCGGGGCCGGGTGCGCACGCGAGTCAGCCGCACCTGGCCGGCAACCCGGTCGAGGCGGCCGGCGAGCTCGTCGGCCGGCTGCGCCGTCGGGTCGCCGAGCTGGCCGCCGACGAGCACCTGGTCGCGACCGTCACCGAGTCGTTGATCGGCAACACCGTCAACGTGATCCCCACCTACGGCCGGCTGCGCGGCACCACGCGCACGCTCTCGGCGGGCCGGCGCGAGACGCTGCACCGCGAGCTCACCGACCTGGCGGGCGCCACGGCCGCCGAGATCGGGGTCGAGGCGAGCACGACGATCACCGAGGGCTACCCCGCGGTCGTCAACGACGCGGCGTACGTCGACCGGGTGCGGGCCGCGGTCGGCGGTCGCGCCGAGCTGGTGGAGATGGTCGAACCCTCGATGGTGATCGAGGACTTCTCCTACTTCCTGCAGCGCTGGCCGGGGGCGATGGTCTACCTGGGCGCGCAGGTGCCGGGGCACGACGCCTTCAACCACGCCGCCGACGCCGTCTTCGACGAGGCGGTCCTGGCGACCGGTGCGGCGCTGCACCTGCTCGCAGCCGACGGCCTGCCGGCGGCCTGAGGACCACCGGCAGGCCGGGCGTCAGGGGGCCAGCTCGGCGCGCACGCGCGCACCGGCGTGCACGGTGCTGGCCGCGGCCAGCGCGTTGGCGTGCCGCACGGCCTCCAGCAGGCCGGTGCCGCCGGCCAGCTGCTGGGCCAGGGTGCCGCAGAAGACGTCGCCGGCCCCGCTGGCGTCACGCGCCTCGGTGGGCACGCCCGGCACGGCGACCGGCTCGGCGCCCTTCTCGAAGCACAGCGCACCGTCGGCACCGAGGGTCACCACGACGCTGCCGTCGTGCTCGAGCGCGGCGACGCAGGCCCCGACCTCGGCCTCGTCGACAGGCTCCGGGCGACCGGCCAGCCGGCCGAGCTCGCCGCGGTTGGGCACCAGCACGTCGACCCGGGGCAGCAGCGCGCGCACCACGGTGGCGTCGGCGGGCATCGGCGCCGGGTTGAGCACCACCAGGGCCTCACCGGCGGCCTCGGCCGCCGCGGCCACCGCGTCCTGCGGCACCTCGAGCTGCAGCAGCAGCACGTCGGGGCGCGCGTCCGCGACGGCGGCCGCCACCTCCTCGGCGGTGAGGGTGGCGTTGGCCCCGGCGTCGACCACGATGGTGTTCTCGCCGTCGTCGTCGACGGTGATCACCGCGATGCCGGTGCCGACCTCGTCGCGTCGGAGCACCGACCACAGGTCGACACCGACCTCGTTCAGCGCGGCGAGCGAGCGCTCGCCGGGCTCGTCGTCGCCGACTGCGCCGACCATCACGACCCGGGCGCCCAGGACGGCAGCGGCCGCGGCCTGGTTGGCGCCCTTGCCGCCTGGCGAGGTGAGCCGACCGCCGCTGGTCAGGGTGGTCTCCCCCGGGTCGGGGAGCGTGCTCACGCGCAGCGTCGTGTCCTCGTTCAAGGCCCCCACCACGCAGACCAGGCCGCCCGCGCCGCCGCCGGTCACGGCGCTCCCAGGTGGTCGAGCGCGGCGAGGACCAGGTCCCAGTAGCGCTCGGCGTCGAGGTCGAGCGCCACCTGCACGTTGGCCTCCTCGTCGGGGTAGCGGTCGTGGAGGTCGACCACCGTGGTCCCGCGGGTCCAGGTGCCGTCGAGCTCGACGGCCACGAAGCAGTCGCGCCAGCCGATCACGTCGGGGTCGAGCAGCGGCGCGATCGTGCAGGGGTCGTGCACGGGCGGCGCGTCGAACTCCCAGATCCGGTGGTAGGAGTCGCCGAAGAAGCCCATCCAGGCCGCGCAGGTGCGCCCGACCTCGTGCGGCATCTCCGACATCCGGGCCACCACGGCCGGGGTGGCCAGCGCCTGGTGGGTCAGGTTGAGCCCGACCATCCGCAGCAGCACCCCCGAGCGGAGCACCACGTCGAGCGCCTCCGGGTCGGCGTAGGTGTTGAACTCCGCCGTCGGGGTGTGGTTGCCGCGCTCGGTGGAGCCGCCCATGAAGATCAGCTCGCGGATCTTCTCGGTCAGGTCGGGGCGCTCGGTGAGCAGGTGGCCGAGGTTGGTCATCGGCCCGGTCACCACGACGGTGACCGGCTCGGGCGACTCGTCGAGGGTGCGGGCCAGGAACTGCACGGCCGTCTCCTCGACCGGGGCGACGGTCGGCTCGGGCAGCTCGGGCCCGTCGAGACCGCTGATGCCGTGCACGTAGTTGCCCAGGGCGAGCTCGCCGCGCATCGGCCCGGCCGCGCCGACGGCGACCGGGACGTCCTCGCGTCCGGCCAGCGCCAGGACCCGCTGGGCGTTGCGGGTGGCGTCCTCGACCGCGCAGTTGCCGAAGCAGCTGGTGATGCCGAGCAGTCGGATGTCGGGCGAGCCGAGGGCCAGCAGGATGGCGACGGCGTCGTCGTGGCCGGGGTCGCAGTCGAGCAGCACCGGCACCGGGGTGGCGGCGCTCATGCCTTGGCCAGCCAGCGCAGCATGCCGCCGACGAGGGGCGCGAAGCCGTCCCAGGCCAGGAAGTCCTCGGGGCACCAGTGCGGGCCGATGTCGGAGGTCCACACCAGGGAGCGGCCCTCGCCGACCTCGCGGGTCGCGACCAGCACGTCGCCGTCGACGGTGGCGACCACGTCGGCGTCCTCGCGGGGGTGCACGACGTTGTAGCCGAGCAGGGTGGGCGCGGAGCCCACCAGCTCGCCCCAGCCGGCGGCGGCCGGGTGGGTGGGGTCGCCGACCGAGACCGCGACGCCCTGGGGCGCCTCGACGCGGTCGTCGCAGTCGAGCATCGTCACCGGCAGCACGTCGGCCACGGCGGTGCGGGCGAAGTTGGCGCGGGCCTGGAAGCCGGTGAAGCTGAGGTAGCCGCCGGCCATCATCAGACCGCCGCCGCCACGGGTCCACTCGGCCAGGGCCAGAAGCGGGTTGCCGGTGCGGCGGCCCTCGAGGAAGACCTCCGGGGACAGCACGAAGCTGTTGGCGCCGACGTCGGAGAGGATCACGACGTCGTACTCGGACAGCGCCTCGACGGTGCGGGGGAAGGACCCGGGCACGTCGTGGGCGTACATCTGCTCGATCTCCAGGCCCTCGCTGGCGGCGGCCGCGATGAA
This sequence comes from Nocardioides marinisabuli, assembly GCF_013466785.1. Taxonomy (NCBI): domain Bacteria; kingdom Bacillati; phylum Actinomycetota; class Actinomycetes; order Propionibacteriales; family Nocardioidaceae; genus Nocardioides; species Nocardioides marinisabuli. Next base: position 2,209,354 of record NZ_CP059163.1, on the reverse strand, counting down.
CGCGTCCGCGCCGGTGTGGAACGTGGTGCTCGAGAACTCGTCGAAGCCCTTCACATGGGTGGCGGTCGAGATCCAGCTCTCGCCGGCCAGCAGGACGCGGGTCACGGTGTCTCCTCGGGGTGGTGTTCGCGACCGCTGAAGAGGCGGCGCGGGTTGTCGGTGAGCAGGGACAGCACCTGCGCGTCGTCCAGACCATGACGGTGCAGACGGGGCACGAAGTACTGGAGCAGGTGGGCGTAGCCCGGGCCGCCGTGGCGGCGCAGGAGCGACTTGACGAAGACGTCCTGGCTGAGCAGCAGCTGCGCGCCGTAGCCGTCGCGGACCAGCCGGGCCAGGTGGGCGGCGTTGAGCTCGTCGGAGGGGGACTGCACGCCCTGGTCGGCGTAGAAGACCTCCATCCCGATCATGTCGTACTGGACCCACGCGCCGCGGTCCATCACCGCGCGCTGGTAGTCGGGGTCGTCGCCCGACGGGCCCATGTGGCACAGGACGACCTTGGTGGGGTCGGCGCCGGTGCTCTCGGCGAGGTCGAGCACCTCCCCGGCGAGCCGGAACCAGCCGGGCAGGTGGACCTGCACCGGCAGCCCGGTCTCGGCCTGCGCGGCCAGGGCACCGCGCAGGCTGACCTGCTCGGCGGGGGTGAAGTCGGCGCTGACGCCGATCTCGCCGATGATGCCGGGGCGCACCCCGTCCTCGCCGTCGCGCAGGTCGGTGAGGATGCGCTCGGTCACGCCGTCGGCACCCAGGGCCAGCAGGTCGACCGGGTGGGAGGCCTCGAGGTAGAAGCCGGTGCCGGCCACCACGTGCACCCCGGTGCGCTCCGAGATCGTGCGGAGCCCGGCCAGGTCGCGGCCGATCCCCCAGCCGGTGGTCTCGACGACGGTGCCGCCACCCAGGGCGGCGAAGCGGTCGAGCTCGGCGCAGGCCACGTCGACGTCGTCGAGGGCCAGGTTGGCCCGGTTGCCGAAGGGGTCCTGGCGCAGGTCCCAGAGCACCTCCTCGCTGACGGGGGCGTCGGCGAAGGCGTCGGCGTCGAGGCCCCGGGAGGTGCTGGGCGCCCACCACGACGACACGTCGTTGAGCAGGTGCTCGTGGCTCAGGGTGATCCCGAGCTCGTCCACGGGCACGGGCCCCCGAACGGTCTCGACGGTCGCCACCGCCTCGTCGGGCTGGTCGGTCACGGGGCGATCAGCCCTTCTGACCGGAGACGCGGCCGAACAGCTTGGCGTTGAGCAGGATCGCCACGATCAGGATCAGGCCCTGGGTGATGGGCACCCAGTAGACGTCGACCCGCAGCAGGACCAGCCCGTTGCTGATGACGCCCAGGGTGACCGCGCCGATGGCCGAGCCGATGATCGAGCCCTTGCCGCCCATCAGGGCGGTGCCGCCGAGCACCACGGCCGTGATGACCTCGAGCTCGAAGAGGGTGCCCGAGTTGGCCGACCCGCTGGCCAGCCGGCTGGCGGTGATGACACCGGCCAGCGCCGCGGCGAGCCCGGTGAGGGTCAGCACGGCCAGCTGGATGCGGCGTACGTCGACACCGGCGCGGCGCAGCGACTCGGCGTTGGAGCCGGTCGCGACGACGTACCGCCCGAAGCGGGTGTGGTTGAAGGCGTACCACCCGAGCGCCACGGTCGCGACGGCGATCCAGGTGGGGGCGTAGAGGCCGGCGAGCTTGCCGTTGCCGATCGGGAGCAGCCACTCGGAGGTGATCGGGGTGCTGTAGCCGTCGGTGATCAGCAGCGCGAGGCCGCGCACCGCGGTGAGCGCGGCAAGGGTGACGATGAAGGACTGCAGCTGGCCGTAGGCGGTCAGCGCGCCGTTGATCATCCCGATGCCCAGGCCGAGCACGAGGGTGAGCGCGAGCGCGATCAGCGGGTTGCGGCTCTCGGCGAAGATCGCGAGCGCGGCGGCGGTGAGCCCGACGATGGAGCCGACGGACAGGTCGATGCTGCCGGTGGTGATCACGAAGGTCATCGCGACCGCGACGATCACGGTCGGCGCGACCTGGCGGGCGACGTTGACCAGGTTGTTGGTGGTCAGGAAGACGTCGGTCTGCAGGCTGAAGAAGACGAACAGCACGGCGAGGACGGCCAGGATCGACAGCACGCCGAAGTTGCGGGTGACGTAGTCCTGGCGGGCGCCCTTGCGGTTGCCGGTGGGCGCCGGGGCGGCGGTCTGGGTGCTCACGGTGTCACTTCCCCATCATCGCGGTCACCAGACCGCCGAGGTCGGTTTCGGCTGGGACGAGCTCGCGGTGCGTGACGCCCTCGTGCAGGACGACGAACCGGTCGGCCACCTCGAAGAGGTCCTGGAGCCGGTGGGTGATCAGCACGACGCTGACCCCGCGGGCGGAGACGTCGCGGATCAGCTGCAGGGTCATCTCGACCTCGCGGGCCGCGAGCGCGGCGGTGGGCTCGTCGAGCACCAGCACCTTGGGCTCGAAGGTGACCGCACGGGCGATGGCGATGGCCTGGCGCTGGCCGCCGGACATGTTGGCCACCAGCTGGCGGGTGTCCTTGATCCGGATGTGGAGGGTGGCCAGGTCGCGCGCGGCCTCCTCGTGCATCCGGTCGTGGTCGAGGCGGCGGCTGAAGGGGCGGTAGATCTCGCGACCCAGGAAGAGGTTGCCGGCCACGTCGACGTCGTTGCACAGCGCCAGGTCCTGGTAGACCATCTCGATGCCAGCGGCCCGCGCCGCCCGCGGACCCGGGTGGGTCAGCAGCGCGCCGTCGACGCTGATCTCGCCCTGGTCGGGGATCACCGCGCCGGCGAGCATCTTCATCAGCGTCGACTTGCCCGCGCCGTTGTCGCCGACGAGGCCGACGACCTCGCCGCGACCCACGGTCAGGTCGACCCCGCGCAGCACGTCGAGCGCGCCGAAGCTCTTGCGGATGCCGCGCATCTCCACGCGCGGCACGGAGACGTCCTTGGTCGGCGCCGTCACTCGAAGATCTCGCGGTACTCGTCGACGTTGTCGGCGGTCACGATGGTGATCGGCACCGGGATGAAGCCGGCGGGCTCCTCGCCGTCGAGGATCGCGGCGAGCTCGTTGACGGCCTCGACGCCCTCCTGGCGCGGGTCCTGCTGCACGACGGCGGTGACCAGGCCGGAGTCGATGCCGGCGATGACCTCGGCGGTGAGGTCCCAGCCGATGACCTTGGTGTCGCCGTCGGCGTCGAGGGCAGCGACGGCACCGACGGTGGCGGGCTCGCCGGTGGTGTAGACGAAGTCGAGGTTGCGCTGGGCGGTGACCAGGTTCTGGGCGGCGGTGGCGGCCTGCTCCTGCACGTTCTCGCCGTCGACGGCCTGGGTGAAGGTCGCACCGGCCCCGTCGATGACCTCGCGGAAGCTGTCCTCGCGCTGGTTCTGGATGAAGGAGCTGCGCGCGTCGACGACGCCGTACGACGCCCCGTCGACCAGGCCCTGGTCGACGGCCCACTGGCCGGCCTCGGCGCCGGCGGCCTCGTTGTCGACACCGACGAAGGTGTCGACGGCGCCCTCCTCGAGCTCGGCGTCGATGGCCACCGAGCGGATGCCCTCGCGGGTGGCCTGCTCGAGGGCGGGCAGCACGCCGTTGACGTCGATGGCCACGACGATGAGACCGGTGACGCCCTGCGCGACGAAGTTCTCGATGTCGCTGCTCTGCTTGGCGGAGTCGTTGTTGGCGTTGGCGATCTGCAGCTCGCACCCGGCGGCCTCGGCGGCCTCCTGGGCACCCTCGTTCATCTGGGTGAAGAAGGTGGCGGTCTGGTTGATCTGGGTCATGCCGATCACGCACTCGTCGGCGGCCTCCCCGGCCTGGCCGGTGGTGGGCTCCTCGTTGCCGGTGCTGCAGGCCGCGAGGGTCAGGGTGGCGGCGGTCGCGAGGGCGGCCGTGCGGAGGTGTCGGTTCATGGTGTCCTCATTCGTCGGTAATCGATTGCCGAGACGTTGGCCGTGACTCTAGACACGTCGACCGCTCAGCGTCCATAGTTGTCCGGAAATCGATATCCGACTTGTCCTGGACGGGTCGGCGACGGAGGAGGAGACGCGCGTGGCAGCCCACCGTTCCGCCACGATGGCCGACGTCGCCCGCCTGGCCGGGGTGTCGGTGGCGACCGTGTCGCGCACGCTGAGCGGCACCCGCGCCGTCGACCCCGCGATGCAGCGCAAGGTCACCGAGGCGGCCGCCGAGCTCAACTACCAGGTCAACCTGGTGGGCCGGGCGCTGCGCCAGACCCGCACCTCGACGGTCGGGCTGATCGTGCCCGACCTGGAGAACCCGTACTTCTCGGCGCTGGCCCAGCAGCTTGCCCGGGCCTTCTCGGCCCCCGGCATCGACCTGCTGGTCTTCAGCGCCGACGGATCGCTGGAGACCGAGGCGCGCGGGGTCCGCTCGTTCCTGGGCCGCCAGGTCGACGCGCTGGTGCTGATCCCGGTGCACGAGCAGCTCAGCGAGGCCTCGGTCGCGATCGCGGCCGCCGCGGTGCACACGATCCAGCTCGACCGGCACGTGCCGGGCACCGCGTCGTCGTACGTCGGGGTCAGCAACCGGGCGGGCATGCGCCTGGTGCGCGACCACATCACCGAGTGCGTCGACCTCGACGCACAGCCGGTGGTCTACGTGGGCGCCGCCCCGGGCTCGTCGTCGGCGCACGAGCGGCTCGACGGGGTGCGCCGCTGGTTCTCCCCCGAGGTCCCGACGCTGCTGGGCGACTTCTCGGCGGCCTGGGGTCGTGAGGCGGCCGCCCGGCTCCTCGCGGACGGCTGGGAGGGCGCCACCATCGTCACCGCCGCCGACATCATCGCCCTGGGCGTGGTCTCCCACCTGCTCCACCAGGGCCGCTCGATACCCGGCGACTTCCGGGTGATCGGCTTCGACGGGGTCGGCGCCGTCGCCCTGGCCCACCCCTCCCTCACCACGGTCCGCCAGCCGGTGGAGGAGATGGCGCAGTCGATCCGCGCCCTCATCGAGTCCGACGAGGAGCCCTCGTCGCGGTGGTTCGAGCCCGAGCTGGTGCTGGGCGCGACCAGCCCTGCCTCCGGCTCCGAGCTGTCCGGCTGAGCGTCAGGCGTCGCGGGCCGGCGGCCGCTCAAGTGTCGGTACGCCGCGCTCGACGGTCTCGATCGCTCCCTCGGCCGGGCGGAACTGCCGCAGCGCCACCTCATCGACCCCGGGCGGAACGCCGTCCTCGCGCGCCAGCATCGCCGCGAGGATCTGGGTGGCCATCGCCCCGAGGTCGAGCAGCGGCTGCTGGGAGTGCGAGCGGAGCCCGAGGTCAACCTGGGCGATCGCCTCTACTCCGTGCAACAGGGCCGTGTCTACGAGGGCGGCGAGCTCGACGGCGTACCCGGTGGGGACCGAAAGCGACTCGAAGAGCGAACGGCGCACCGCCCACTCCCCCGCCAACGGCTGCACCAGCCCGGCGAGCTCGGGGTGCCGCAGCGCAAGCCAGGGCCGGGCGACGAGCTCGGTGGCCCGACCGCCCTGCAGCCCGTCGGCACCGGGCCGCTCGTAGAAGCCCTTGACCAGTGAGGTCTGCGCGTTGGTGAGCAGCGGGCCGAGCAGGCCGGGCACGAAGTGGGTGTCCCAGTCGAGCAGGTCGGCGTCCATGAAGACGATCAGGTCGCCGGTGGTGACGAAGAGCGACTTCCACATCGCCTCGCCCTTGCCGGGGTGGGTGCCCAGGTCGGGACGGACCTCCCGGGAGCGGTGCACGACCGCACCCGCGTCGGTGGCGACCGCGAAGGTGGTGTCGGTGGAGTCGGAGTCGATGACCACCAGCTCGTCGACGAGGGCGACGGTCTCCATCAGCGCCTCGCGGGTGCGCGCCACCACCTCCCCGACGGTGCCCTCCTCGTTGCGCGCCGGCACCACCAGGCTGACCCGGTGATCGCCCTTGGCCTCCAGGAGGTCACCCAGCGACCAGTCGTCCCACCGGTGGGTGGCGATCTCACCGGGGGTGGGCACGCGCCGACTGTAGCCGGGGCGTGCCCACCGGCCCTGCTCCGTGGCCAATGGGCTCTGGTCGGTGGGCTCCGGTCAGCCGGCGGTCGTCAGCGACCGCGAGATGATGAGCTTCTGGATGTCGGAGGTGCCCTCCTCGATCTCCTCGAGCTTGGCGTCGCGCACCCACTTCTCCACCAGGAACTCCCGCGAGTAGCCCCACCCGCCGTGCGTGGCCAGGGCGGCGTTGGCGACCCAGCTGGCGTTCTCGGAGCCGACCAGCTTGGCGATCGCGGACTCCGCGGCGGCCGGGATGCCGGCGTCGTAGAGCCGGGCAGCGCGCATGGCGAGCATGTGGGCGGAGTCGACGCGCGCGGCCATCTCGGCCAGCCGGAAGGCGACGGCCTGGTGCTCGATGATGGGCTTGCCGAACTGCTCGCGCTGCTGCGCGTACTCGATGCTGGCGTCCAGGGCGGCGCGCGAGAGACCGGTAGCACCGGCGCCGATGAGGATCCGCGAGGCGTCGAAGGTGCGCATCAGCCCGTAGAAGCCCTGCCCCTCCTCGCCCAGCCGCGACGAGACCGGCACGCGCACCTTGTCGAGGAAGACCTCGGCGTTGACGATGCCGCGCTGACCCATCTTCTTCATCGGGCGCCCGATGGTCAGACCCGGCATGTCGCGGTCGACAACGAAGGCGGTGACGCCACGCGAGCGCAGCGACGGGTCGACGGTGGCGAAGACGACGATGTGGTCGGCGTACGGCGCGTTGGAGATCCAGGTCTTCTGCCCGCTCAGCACGTACTCGTCGCCCTCGCGCACCGCGCGGGTCTGCAGGCTCGCCGCGTCGGAGCCGACACCGGGCTCGGTCACCGCCAAGGCCGTGATGGGCGGGCGCTCGCCGGCCAGCGGCGCAAGCCACCGCTTCTTCTGCTCCTCGTCGCCGAGCGCCTCGACCGGTCCGGCGAAGAAGGCGCTGGAGGTCAGGAAGTTGCCGATGCTGATGTCGCCGTAGCAGAGCTCCTGCTGCACCAGGCACTGGGTGACCAGGTCGGTGATCCCGCTGCCGCCGTACTCGGTGGGCAGCATGTAGCCGCCGAGGCCGAGCTCGGCGGCCTTGTACCACAGGTCGAGGGGCGACTCGGTGTCGTTCTCGTCGACCTCGCGGGCCCGCGGGCGGATCTCCTTGCGGGCGAAGTCGCGGGCCAGGGCGACGAGGTCCTGCTGGACCTCGCTCAGCTCGAGGCCGTCGGTGATGGTGCGCATGCGGTGCTCCTTGGGTGTGGCGTGGGCGGTGGGGGTCAGTGGGCGTCGCTGAGGGCGGCGTAGGCGAGCTGCTCGACCAGCAACGAGGTCGCTGCCGGCGCCTCGCTGGCCGCGTCGATGGCCCGGCAGGCCCACTCGTGGACGTGTCGGGGGGTGGCCGCGAGCCGCTCGGCGAGCTCGCAGGCCCGGGCGAGGGCCTCGCCCTCGGGCACGACGGCCGCGAGCAGCCCCCAGGCGTCGGCCTGCTCGGCGTCGATTCGCTCGCCGAGCAGGATGAGGCGCCGGGCCAGCCCGGGGCCGAGCATCCGGGTCAGTCGGGTCAGCCCGCCGGAGCCGGGCAGGATGCCCAGGCCGACCTCGGGCAGCCCGAGGACGGCGGTGGTGTCGGCGACGCGCAGGTCGCAGGCCAGGGCGAGCTCGAGGCCGCCGCCGAGGCAGTGGCCGTGCAGCGCGGCGACCGTGGGCACACCGAGACCGGCGAGGGCCTCGTGCACCCGGCCCGAGCTGCGGTAGTAGGCGGCCACCTGGGCGGGGTCCCGGGCCAGCTGGGAGGTGTCGGCGCCGGCACAGAACGACCGACCGGTGCCGTGCAGGACCACTGCTCGGGCGTCGGAGGTCGTCGCGGCGACCAGCACGTCGAGCAGTGCCTGCTCGAGCTCGGTGGACAGCGCGTTGAGCTTGGCCGGCCGGTCGAGACCGACGAGGAGCAGCTCACCGCGCCGCTGCGTCGTCACCAGGGCCGAGGGGACCGTGCGCTGCAGCATCGTGCTCACCGCCCCTCGAAGACGGGGTCGCGACGCTCGCCCCAGGCGCGCACCGCCTCGGCGTGGTCCGCGGTGGCGCCGCAGACCCGGCCTGCGACCAGCTCGTTGCGCAGCGCCTCCTCGAGCGTGGCGCCGGTGTTGGTGGCCAGCAGCCGCTTGGCGAGCTCGACGGCGACCGGCGGCTTGGCCGCCATCTGCGCGGCGAGCCCGAGCGCGCGCTCGAGCAGCTCGTCGGGGGCGACCACCTCGGAGACCAGGCCCCACTGGGCGGCGGTCTCGGCCGGCACCCGGCGCCCGGTCAGGATCATCTCGGCGGCCCGAGAGGGCCCCACCAGCCGCGGCAGCAGGTACGTCGCCCCGGCGTCGGGGCTGTAGCCGATGTCGACGTAGCCCTCGGCCACCCAGGTGCCGGCGGCGGCCAGCCGGGTGTCGCAGGCCAGCGCCAGGTCGAGACCGGCGCCGGTGGCGAGCCCGTTGATGGCCGCCACCGTCGGCACCCGCAGCCGGTGCAGGCCCATGACCACCCGGTGGGCGGCGACGGTCCAGGCGTCGTCGACGCCGAGGCTCAGCGGGTTGTCCTCGGCGATGTCGGCCCCGGCGCAGAAGGCGCGGCCGCTGCCGGTGACCACGAGGGCCCGGACCTCCCGGTCGGCCTCCACCGCGGCGAGCACGTCGGCGAGCTCGGCGAGCATGGCGCGGTCCATGGCGTTGAGGGCGTCGACACGGTCGAGCACGAGCAGGCGGACCTGCCCGTGCTCCTCCAGTCGCACCCTGGTCCGCTCGCTCATGACGTCCTCCCGTCGGTGACCAGGCACTCGGCCTCGCCGGTCACGGCGGTGGCCTCGTCGTCGACCCGGCGGCACCAGAGCGAGACCACGAGCCGCTCGCCGTCCTCGGCCCACCGGCGTTCGACGACCTCGCCGCCGACCCGTACGGCGTCGCCGACCAGCACCGGGGCGCGGAAGCGCACCGCGAAGCGGCGTACGTCGTCGGGGTCGCACCAGCCGGTCAGCCAGGTCGACATCAGCCCGGCGAGGTGCATGCCGACCGCGACCGGCCGGTCGTAGCCGGCAGCGGCCGCGAAGGCCGGGTCGTGGTGCAGGGGGTTGAAGTCGCCGGAGGCGCCCTGGTAGCGCACGGTGGCGGCCAGGTCGACGACGACCAGGGTCGGCGCGGGAGCGCTGAGCAGCTCGGTCATGACGTGCCTCCGTCGGTGTCCTGGGTGCTGGGCGGGGTCTCGACCCCGGTGCAGGTGGCCTCGGCGACCAGGCGGCCGCCCTCGTCACGGAACTCGGTGACCATCACGGCGAAGACCATCCGCCCGCCATCGCGGCCCGTCTTGGCGCGCACCGACTCGATGCGCGAGCGGGCGCTGAGCACCGTGCCCGCGCGCGGGGGCGGGCCGTGGAAGACGAACTCCTGCCCGGCGTGCAATTCGCGCTCGGGGTCGAGCCCGACGGCCTGCCACGGGTCGGCCGCGGGGCCGGCCCACTTCTCCCAAAAGTTCTGCACCGTCAGGAAGGTCGGCGGCGCCACGGCGTCGGCGCCGCGGTACGCCGGGTGCTCGCTGCCCAGGGCGTGGGCGAGCTCCTGGATCTTGCCGGCCTCCACACGCACCTCGAAGGGTGCGCCGATCGTGCCGGCGGCGGCCAAGTCAGCCACGGTGTCCTCCTCGGACCAGGTGGGCGTCGAGCGCGACGGCGCCGGTCGGGGTGACCAGCACCGGGTTGACCTCGAGCTCGCTGACCTCGTCCCGCACCGCGTCGGCGGCCTGCGAGAGCGCGGCGACGAGGTGGGCGGCGGCGGCGAGGTCGAGGGCGGGTCGGCCGCGGAAGCCGTCGAAGAGCGGTGCGATCGAGAGCCGGCGCAGCAGGTCGCGCGCACCGGCCTCGTCGACGGGGCCGAGGCCGATGACCCGGTCCTCGAGGATCTCGGCCTGCACGCCCCCGGCGCCGACGAGCACGACGGTCCCGAAGCGCGGGTCCTGCCGGACCCCCACGATCAGCTCGGTCCCGGCGCCGAGGTCGACCATCTGCTCGACGGACAGGCGGTGCCGGGGCAGCCGGTGCAGGAGGTCGTCGCTGAAGGCGTGCACCTCGTCGGCGGTGCGCAGGTCGAGACCGACACCGCCGACCTCGGTCTTGTGGTCGACCCCGAGGATCTTGACCACCACCGGGTGCCCGATCTGCTCGGCGGCCTCGACGGCCTGCTCGGCGGTGTCGACGGCACGGGCCTCGGGGAAGGTGACCCCGTGGTCGACCAGCAGGCCGCGCGCGGCGGTGTAGGCGTCGGTGTCGGCGACCGTGTCTCGGGCGACGCGTGCGGGCCAGGCGGCCGGCCGACGCCCGGCCACGCGGGCCAGGGCCTGGGTGGCCTGCTCGACCCGCGCGAAGACCGGCACGCCGCGACGACGCAGGTCGGCCGAGGAGTCGGAGTCGGCGGCCAGGGAGTGCACCAGCACCGGGACGCCGGTGCGCGCGACCGTGTCGGCGATCTCGGCGCAGGTGCGCAGCTCCTCCTGGGCGCGCTCGGCGGAGTCGCGTCCGTAGGCACCCAGGTAGCCCGAGACCAGGATGGAGTCGACCTCGCCGGAGTCGGCGCAGTCGGCCACCAGCCGGGAGAAGGTGACCAGCTCGCGCTCCCCACCGGCCATGTCGACGGGGTTGGCGGCCGAGGCCCGGGAGGGCATGTGCTTCTCGAGGCGCTCCTGCAGCTCCTCGCCGAAGGCCGGCACCTCGAAGCCGTACCGCTCGGCGGCGTCGCTGGCCACGATGCCGTGGCCACCGCCGTCGGCGATCACCCCCACCCGCCTGCCCAGCGGGCGCCGCGCGGCGTCGGCGACGAGCAGGCTGCAGACGTCGACCAACTCGCCGGGCGAGTGCACCCGCACCGCTCCGGCGGCCCGGCACACCGCGTCCATCACCATGTCGCCCGAGACCATCGACCCCGTGTGCGAGGCCGCCGCCCGCGCGCCGGCGGTGCTGCCGCCGGCGGCCAGCACCACCACCGGGGTGCCCGCGGCGCTCACCTCGGCCAGGCACTGCCCGAAGGCGTCGCCGTCACCGACGTCCTCGACGTACATCGCCACGACCTTGGTCTGCTCGCCGGCCGCGACGGCCGGCACCAGGTCGTGGGCGCGCAGGTCGGCCTGGTCACCGACCGAGGCGAACCGGGAGATCCCCAGCCCCGCACCCTGCGCCAGCTCGCCGATCTCGAGGGCGAGGTTGCCGCTCTGCGAGACCAGCCCGATGGGACCCGGCGGCAGCTCGCCCCAGATCAGGTGCAGGCCCCGGGCGGTGTCGGACAGGCCCATGCAGTTGGGCCCGAGCAGCACCGCACCGGCCTCGCGGACCCGTCGCACCACCCGCTCGCGGTGCACGGCGTCGTCGAAGACGTCGGCGGTGATGGCCACCACCGCCCGCGCCCCGGCCCCGAGCGCCTCGTCGAGGGAGGCCTCGAAGTGCGCCGGCGGGGTCGCCAGCACGACCAGCTCGGGGGTGTCGGCCAGCTCGGCCAGCGAGGCCACGGTCTCCCGGCCCAGCACCGGCGGCGTGCGCCGGTTAACCAAGCTGACCCGGAGGTCGGAGGACAGGGCCCCGCGGCTGAGCCAGTAGCCCCACTTGGCGGGGTCGGCGGAGGCGCCGACGATCGCGACGTGTCGGGCGTCGTAGAGGGTGTGGGCAGCACGGACGGTCACCGTGGTTGCTCCTTCGCGGCAGTGCGGGCGTGGGCAGGTGGGAGCGGCGCGGGCCGGCTCAGAGGGTCAGCAGCCAGTCGTTGAAGCGCTGGTTGACCTCGTCGAAGTTCTCGGCGTACCAGGAGTAGTCGATGGAGGTCGAGACCTGCTCGGCGTTCTCGGGGCTGGTGGGCAGGTACGGGGCCATCTCGGCGTCGACCTGGTCGACGGCGTCCTCGTTGATCGGCGAGTAGGGGATGTACTTGCTCAGCGCGGCCTGCGGCTCGGCACCGGTGGCGTACTCGAGGAACTCCATCGCCTGCGCCTCGTGCGGCGCGCCCTTCGGCACCACCCAGGTCTCGCTGACGACCAGGTGGTCGCCCCACTCCAGGCCGACCGGCTCGTCGTTGGTGATGGCGTCGTACATCCGCCCGTTCCAGGCCTGCACCATGGCGACCTCGCCGCTGGCGACGAGCTGGGTCTGCTGCTCGCCGGTGTCGTAGAAGACGATGTCGTCCTTGATGGTGTCGAGCTTGGCGAAGGCCCGGTCGAGGTCGAGCGGGTAGAGCGCGTCCGGGGCGACGCCGTCGGCGATCAGCGCGGCCTCGAGGATGCCGCTGGAGGAGAACTTCCAGAAGGCGCGCTTGCCCGGGAAGGCCTCGGTGTCGAAGAACTCGCCCCAGGTGGTGGGGTGCTCGTCGGGGAACTGGTCGGTGTTGTAGCCGATGACGAAGGCGTACTGGAAGGCCGGCACGGCGCACTCGGAGGCGAACTCCTCCATCAGGCCCTCGGAGCGCACCGAGTCGGGCAGCGGCGTGAGCCAGCCCTCCTCGCAGCCGCGCTCGGCGATGTAGGGCTCGACCTGCACCACGTCCCACTCGACCGAGCCGGACTCGGCCTGCGCCTTGAGCTTGGCGTAGTCGGTCGGCGAGTCCTGGCGGACCGTGACCGAGGCCTGCTCGGCGAAGGGGTCGAGGAAGGCCGAGGTCTGCGCCTCCTGCAGGGCCCCGCCCCACGAGACGTAGGTCAGGGCCTTCTCGCCGGTGCTGCCGTCGGCCCCGCCGCACGCGGTGGCGAGGGCCGCCAGCGACCCGACGGCGATGACTGCGATTCCCTTGCGCATGTGGTGCTCCTTGAGTGCTGGTGCTGCTGAGGATGTTTTGATTGACTGGTCAGTCAAAGACCGACCCGGTCCCGAGTCCGGCGTGCCACCTGCTGGAGGCGGCGCCGGTTCAGACGCGGACGCCGAGCAGCCGCTCGGCGTAGTGGCGCAGGCGCTGGCGCATGTAGTCGGGCGACATGCCCGGCCCGCCGAGCGTGGTCTGGATGCCCAGCCCGTCCATGAGGGCGATCAGGTCGGCGGCGAAGTCCTCGGGCACGACGTCGTCGGGGAACTCCCCCACCTGCTGCCCGCCGCGGACCTGGTCGGCGATCAGGGCCCGCCACTGGGTGTAGACGTCGTGGTTGAGGTCGGCGAAGCGCTGCTGACGGGTCGCCTCGCCCCAAAACTCGATCCAGACCGCCCACTCCTGGCGGGTGGCCTCCCCGACCAGCTGCGAGTCGATGAGCGCGAAGATCCGCTCGAGGTAGGTCACCTCCTCGGGCACCTGGTCGGCCTTGCGGCGCGCGAAGCGCTTGGCCGAGAACTCCAGGGCGGCGGCGAGGATGTCGGCGCGGTCGTGGAAGTAGTAGTGGATGGTGCCGGTGCTGGTGCCGACCCTGGCGGCGATGTCCTGCACGCGCACGGCGTCGACGCCGCGTTCGGCCACCAGCTCCCACGCCGCCCGCACGATCTCCAGGCGTCGCGTCTCGCGCGACCTGCTCTGACCCATCTGCCTGCTCCTCGTCGTTGACCGTGCTCGGACCTGCTCGAACCCTGCTGCTACCCGGCGACCGGGTCGCCGTACACCTGGCGGCCCAGCCACTGCCCGCCGTCGATGGTGAAGACCTCGCCGGTGACGTACGCGGCGTCCGAGGACAGCAGGAAGGCACCGCACCGCGCCACCTCCTCGGGGGAGGCGAAGCGCGCCAGCGGCACCGAGGCCACCACCCGCTCGCGCTCGGCCTCGCTGGCCCACAGCGCGGCGCCCGCGCCGGCGGTCTCGGTGGGTCCGGGGGCGATGCAGTTGACGCGGATGCCGTGGCGGGCCCACTCGACCGCGAGGGTGCGGGTCATCGCGACCACGCCGGCCTTGGCGGCGGCGCTGTGCACGGTGCCGGGGTGGCCGTGCCAGGCGTAGGTGGCCACCACGTTGAGGACGGTGGCGCCGCGGCCGGCGTCGATCGCGCGGCGACCCACCAGGCTGGTGAGCAGGTAGGTGCCGTTGAGGACGATGTCGACCACGGCCCGGAAGCCGTTGGGCGAGATCTTCTCGGCGGGCGCGACGAAGTTGCCGGCGGCGTTGTTGACCAGCAGGTCTATGCCGCCGAGCGCGTCCTCGACCTCGGCGACCGCCTCGACGACCCGGTCCTGGTCGCGGACGTCGGCCACGGCCGCCATCGCCGTCACCCCGTGCTCGCGCAGCTCGGCGACGGTCTCCTCGAGCGCGTCGGGCGTCGGCCCATGACCGCGACGGCCGCACCGCGCCGGCCCAGCTCGTGGGCCAGCGCGCGGCCGATGCCGCTGCCGCCGCCGGTGACCAGGGCGACCTGGCCGGTCATGTCCTGCTGGGTGGTGTTCACGAGACTCCTTGGTGAGGGGTGGGACGAGAAAGAGCAGAGAGGGCGGGCTGCGGGCTCAGGCGTGCACCGGCCGGTCGGTCAGGGCCGGGCGCGCCCCCGAGACGGCCCGCACCGCGGCGACCAGCACGAGCGCGGCTCCGGCGACCTGCCACCAGCCCAGCCGCTCCCCCAGCACGACGACGCCGGCCAGGGCCGTGATCGCGGGCTGCAGGGTGTCGAAGATCGAGAGCCGCACCGCTCCCAGCGAGGAGAGCGCGACCAGGAAGCAGGTGACCGCGACCGGCAGCAGCACCAGCCCGTGCAGCAGCAGCCACCCGGTGCCCGCGAGAAGCGGGAAGGGGCCGGGCGGCCACACCGCCAGCAGGGCCACGGAGATGACCGTCGCCCCGGTGAGCACCCAGGCGCTGGAGGCCAGCGGACCGACCCTCGAGGAGGGGCCGCTGGTGCTCAGGATGTAGACGGCGTAGGCCACCGCCGACCCCAGCGCCATCAGCACGCCCAGCGGGTCCATCGAGCTCGGCGCCCCGGTGCCGACGACCAGGGTGATCCCCAGCATCGACAGCGCGAGCGAGACCAGCTGACGCGCGCCCAGCCGCTCCAGCCCGACCCCGACGGCCCCCAGGGCCACCAGCGCTGGGTAGGCGTAGGCCAGCACCCCCGCCACCGACACGTCGAGCCGGGTCAGCGAGGCGAAGTAGAGCACCATCTGCGCGCAGTACGCCGACCCGCCCACCAGCGCCAGGCGACGTCGGTCGCCCGGCCGGGGGGTCCACCTGCGCGAGCCGGGGCGCCGCAGCCGTCGTGCCAGCAGCACCACCACGCCCAGCGCCAGCACGGTCCGCCCGGCGTAGATCGCCGGCAGCGGGACCCCGTCGCTCACCGCCAGCGCGATCCCGACCGGGATCAGGGCGTAGACCAGCACCGAGAGCGAGGCCAGCGCGACGCCGCGGCGCTCCAGCGTGCGCTCGGGGGTCAGCAGCGTCATCGGGCACGGCCGGCTCCCTGCGCCTGGTCCGTCGCGGGGGCCGGGATCAGCCAGGCGTCGCGGGGCTCCCAGCAGATCGAGATCGACTCGGCGGGGCGCAGCCGGCCGGCCAGCTCGGCGGGCACCCGGGCGACGACGTGGCGGCCCGAGGCGGTCCGCGCGTCGACGCGGGTGGCCGAGCCGAGGTAGGTGACGGTCTCGACGGTGGCGGCCACGACGTCCTTGCCGGAGCCCGGCTGGTCGCCGGCGGCGCAGACCTGCAGCTTCTCGGGGCGCACCAGCAGGGCGCCGTCCTGCCCGGCGCGGCCGTGGCCGGCCGCGGCGCGCAGGTCGCCGTCGGCGGTGCGCACGCGGCAGTCGCCGGCCTGCTGGACCAGCGTGCCCTCGAAGAGGTTGGACTCGCCGATGAAGTCGGCGGCGTACGCCGTGCGCGGACGCTCGTAGATCTCCTCGACCGAGCCGAGCTGCTCGATGCGCCCGCCGTGGACCAGGGCGATGCGGTCGGACATCGCCAGCGCCTCCTCCTGGTCGTGGGTGACGAAGACGAAGGTGATGCCGAGCTCGGCGTGGATGCGCTTGAGCTCGATCTGCAGCTGCTCGCGCAGCCGCTTGTCGAGGGCGGCCAGCGGCTCGTCCATCAGCAGGATCTGGGGGCGGAAGACGATGGCGCGGGCCAGGGCGACGCGCTGGCGCTGGCCGCCGGAGAGCGCGGCGGGGCGGCGGCGGCCGAGGCCGCCGAGCTCGACGACCTCGAGGGCCTCGCCGACGCGCTGGGTGATCTCGCGCTTGGGCACCTTGCGCTGCTTGAGCGAGAAGGCGATGTTGTCGGCGACGCTCATGTGCGGGAAGAGCGCGTAGTTCTGGAAGACCATGCCGATGTCGCGCTTGTGCGGCGGCACACCGTTGAGCGCTCGGCCGTTGACCTCGACGACGCCGGAGGTGGGGTCGTCGAAGCCGGCGATGAGCGAGAGCATCGTGGACTTGCCCGAGCCGCTGGCGCCGAGCAGTGTCATGAATTCGCCCGAGGCGATGTCGAGGTCGACGTGGTCGAGGGCCACGACGTCGCCGAAGTGCCGGCTGACTCCGCGCAGCGAGATGGACGCCCCGGCGCTGGTGGGGCCGCCGGCCGCCGACCCGGTCGTGGTGTCGGGGTCGAGGGTGGTCTGGGAGCTCATGCGGTCACCTTTCGCGAGCGGCGCTCGACGATCTGCTTGGACAGGGCACGGCCGGTGTAGCCGGCGAGGAGGACGAGGGTGCTGGTGAGCACCAGCACGGTGGCGACCGCGGCGATGGTGGGCTCGATGGAGACCCGCACGCCCGACCACATCCGCAGCGGGAGGGTCTCGAAGCCGACGCCGCCGAGGAAGATCGCGACCACCACCTCGTCGAAGGAGATGATGAAGCTGAAGAAGGCGCCGGTGATCATGCCCGGCACCAGGGCCGGCAGGGTCACGCTGCGGAAGACGGTCGCTGGGGTGGCGCCCAGCGTGGCCGCGGCCTTCTCGATGCCCTCGTCGAGGCTGCCGAGCAACGGCAGCACCGACATCACGACGTAGGGGATGGCCAGCACGGTGTGGGCGAGCACGAAGCCGAGCAGCGTCGAGGTGAGCCCCCAGCGCAGGAAGACGGCGTACAGCGCGATGCCGAGGACGACGTAGGGGACCGCGAGCGGGGCCCGCACCAGCAGGGCGACGGCGGCGGTGCCGCGCAAGCGGCTGCGGTGCAGCCCCAGGGCCGCGGCGGTGCCGAGCACGGTGGCGCACACGGCGGTCAGCAGGGCGACCTTGACGCTGTTGAAGAAGGCCTGCAGCCACGACGGGTCGTCGAGGAGCTCCTGGTACCACCGCAGCGACAGCCCGTCGGGCGGGAAGCTGAGGCTGCGCCCGGAGGTCAGGGACATCGGGATGACCACGAGGCTGGGCAGCATGAGGTAGGCGGCGGTCAGCGCGACCATCAGTCCCAGGGCGATGCGTCCGAGGCGTGTCATCTCAGCTCTCCGTCGTGGGGTCCATGACGCCGCGCGTGAACCGCGCGACGACACCGAGCAGGGTCAGGGTCATCACCAGCAGGGCCACCGCGAGCGCCGAGCCGACCCCCCAGTTGAGGACCCCGGAGATCTGCTGCACGATCAGCTCGCCGATCACCAGGGTGGAGCCGCTGCCGAGCAGGGCGGGGGTGACGTAGAAGCCGAGGGCAAGCAGGAAGACCAGAGTGGCGCCGGAGATCAGGCCGGGCAGCGAGAGCGGCACGAATACCTTCCAGAAGGCGCGGCGCGGCGGGGCGCCGAGCGACTCGGCAGCGGTCATCAGGCTGAGGTCGATCTTGCGCATTTGGGCGTACATCGGCAGCACGTAGTAGGGCAGCAGGATGTGGACCATGCCGATCACGACACCGGGCATGGTGCGAATCAGCGAGACGGGCGAGTCGACGACGCCGGCGCTGATGAGCGCCTCGTTGACCAGGCCGGTGTCCTGCAGCAGCAGGATCCAGGCGAAGGTGCGCACGAGCAGGCTGGTCCAGAAGGGCACCACCACGCAGAGCAGCAGCAGCATCCGCAGCCCGTCGCCGACCTTGACCATCAGGTAGGCGTAGGGGTATCCGAGCAGCACGCAGAAGACGGTGGTCAGGCCGGCCATCTGCAGCGTGTTGACCAGAACCGTGCGGTAGGTCGGGTTGGTCAGGACCGCGGTGAAGTTGGCCAGGCCCGGCTCGGGCAGCGTCACGCTGCGCCACACGATGGTGGCCATCGGCAGCACGAAGACCACCAGCAGCATCGCCACCGTCGGCAGCGCGACCAGCGCCCACCGGTCCGGCACCCGACGAACGACCCGTCGGGGGGCTGCAGTTGCGACCGCCTGGGCCATCGAGCCTCCTTCGTGACGTGATCCCCATCTCGTGATGGCGGTCACTTTGACTGACGCGTCAATTAACACTTGTGGCGCGCCCCGCGTCAATGACTTGTCCAAACTTTTAACTGACGCGTCAGTCAAGGGTGTGGCAGAGGTCTTTCTGTCGGGATGTTCCCGCGTGGCTGGGCAGGCCAGGCCGGCGCCTCGACGCGCAGGAGTTGTCCGCCTCAGGCAGCGGCGGCATCGGCTGACGCCGGGCTGCGGTGGCCCTGTCGACGGCGGTGCCGCGTGCACCGACGCTCGGCCTGCTCCGCCTTGCGTGGGTCGCAGAACAGCCCGATCAGCTCCTCGAGCGTCGCTTCCTCAGGGCTTCGTGACCGACGTCGCTGCCGCGCAGCCCTAGGGTCGGTCTGCGCTCCAGCGCATCACCCAGTACTGCACCCCGAACGGGTCGTCGGCGTAGTCGACCTCGGCCGTGAGGCCGGGCGGGAGGACCTTCCCGAGGTCGGCGAGCCCATCGATGTTGCAAACCATCAGCTCTCGTGCCAGTGCACGGTCGATCCCCCGCAGCGCTTCGACATCGCCGCAGCGAAGCGCCTTCTCGACGTCGGCGTCGAACCCCTGCGCCCGCTCGTCCAGGTGCCCCGGCGCCTTCTCCGACCGACGAGCCGACCCGTTGGCGACGACAAGAACGTTCGTCCCGCCCACGGAGGTTGAGGAGGTTGCGCTAACAACCGTCTCGAAACCACCGCTCCGTTGGTCGAGCAGCCAGGAGCCCCGGCGACGAGCGTCGTAGAGACCCGATGACACACCCAGCGCCTCAGCCACCCGCATCCCCTGCGCGTCAGCAACGACCTGGACATCGGGGCCCAGCCATTGCACTGCAGCCTGAGCAGCAGCCCGCAGCTCCGCTACCGGGTCGACCCGCCCGGCGTACGCCGGCAGCAACGCCAGCACGCCCGGCACCAGCGCGACCTTGACCCCAGGGCTCACCACGCCAGCGACTCTAGCCAGCGCGCACTAGCGCCGAGATCGATGCCCGTACGCAGGGCAGGGTCGTCGCCTACTTCTCTTCGAGGATGCGGAGGAGGTAGCTTCCGTACCCGCTCTTGACCAGCGGCGCCGCTCGGGCAACGAGCTCCTCATCAGTCAGGAAGCCAGCCCGCCACGCGACCTCTTCCGGTGCACCGATCTTCGTGTCCTGCCGGTGCTCGAGGGTGCGCACGAAGTTGCTGGCGTCGTTGAGCGAGTCGAAGGTGCCGGTGTCCAACCAGGCGGTGCCCCGCGGCAGCACCTCGACCTGGAGGCGTCCCTGCTCGAGGTAGATGCGGTTGAGGTCGGTGATCTCGAGCTCGCCGCGGTCAGAAGGCTTGAGGTCGCGGGCGTAGTCGACGACGTCGGGGCTGTAGAAGTACAGCCCGGGGACGGCGTAGTGGCTGCGCGGGTGCGTCGGCTTCTCCTCGAGCGAGATGGCGCGCTTCCGTTCGTCGAACTCGACGACACCGTAGGCAGTGGGGTCCGCCACCCTGTAGCCGAAGACAGCTGCGCCGTCGAGGTCGGCGAACCGGCTGAGCCGGTGGCCCATCCCCGGGCCGTAGAAGATGTTGTCGCCGAGCACCAGCCCTACCGGCTCGTCGCCCACGTGGTCGGCACCGATGGTGAAAGCCTGGGCGAGCCCGTCGGGGCTGGGCTGCACGGCGTAGGTCAGGTTGATGCCGAACTGGCTGCCGTCGCCCAGCAGCCGCGTGAAGAGCTCAGCCTCGTGAGGGGTGGTGATGATGAGGATGTCGCGGATGCCGGCCAGCATCAGCGTAGAGAGCGGGTAGTAGATCATCGGCTTGTCGTAGACCGGCACGAGCTGCTTGCTCATGCCGAGCGTGATCGGGTGGAGGCGAGAACCGGTCCCACCGGCCAGGATGATGCCGCGCATGGCGTTTACCCTAGGGCAACCTCAGATCTCTAGGCTGCGCCCCATGGATCGCATCCTCGTCACCGGCGGCGCCGGCTTCATCGGCTCGAACTTCGTGCACCACCTGGTGGAGCACACCGACGCCCGCGTGACCGTCCTCGACAAGCTCACCTACGCGGCCACTCGCGAGTCCCTCGACGGACTCCCGGAGGATCGGGTCGACCTCGTCGTGGGCGACATCCTCAACACCGACCTCGTGAACAGGCTCGTGGGGGAGCATGACGCGGTGGTGCACTACGCGGCCGAGTCGCACAACGACAACTCCCTGAGCGACCCCTCGCCGTTCGTGCAGACCAACATCGTCGGCACCTACACGATCCTCGAGGCGGTGCGACGGGCCGGCACGCGGCTGCACCACATCTCCACCGATGAGGTCTACGGCGACCTCGAGCTCGACGACCCCGAGCGGTTCACCGAGGAGACGCCGTACAACCCCAGCAGCCCCTACAGCGCCACGAAGGCCGGCTCCGACCTGCTCGTGCGCGCGTGGGTACGCAGCTTCGGCGTCCGGGCCACGATCTCCAACTGCTCCAACAACTACGGCCCCTGGCAGCACGTCGAGAAGTTCATCCCCCGCCAGATCACCAACGTCATCACCGGCCAGCGCCCCAAGCTCTACGGCGCGGGCCTCAACGTCCGCGACTGGATCCACGCCGACGACCACTCCTCGGCTGTGTGGACGATCCTCAACGAGGGACAGATCGGCGAGACCTACCTGATCGGCGCCGACGGGGAGAAAAACAACCTCGACGTGGTCGAGTTGATCCTGCGCCACTTCGGTCGCCCCGCCGACGACTTCGACCACGTCACCGACCGGGCCGGGCACGACCTGCGCTACGCCATCGACTCCACGCGGCTGCGCGACGAGCTGGGCTGGCAGCCCCGGTTCGCCGACTTCGAGGCCGGGCTGACCAAGACCATCGAGTGGTACGTCGACCACGAGAGCTGGTGGCGCCCCCACAAGGACGGCGTCGAGGCGACGTACGCCGCGAAGGGGCAGTGACCCATGGTTGACTCCCCCGCCGCCCTGAGCGTCGAGGCCACTGCGATCCCTGGGTTGCTCGTGGTCCGGATGCCGGTGCACGAGGACTCGCGTGGCTGGTTCAAGGAGAACTGGCAGCGCGAGAAGATGGTGGCAGCCGGCCTGCCCGACTTCGGCCCCGTGCAGAACAACATGTCCTACAACGCCCACCGCGGCGCCACCCGCGGCATCCACACCGAGCCGTGGGACAAGCTGGTCTCCATCGCCGCCGGGCGTGTCTTCGCCGCCTGGGTCGATATGCGGGAGGGGCCCACGTTCGGCGCGACCGTGCACCTCGAGCTCGACCCCGCGGTGGCGGTGTTCGTGCCCCGGGGCGTCGGCAACAGCTACCAGGCGCTCGAGGACGACACCGTCTACAGCTACCTGGTCAACGCCCACTGGCGACCGGGCATCCGCTACCCCGCCCTCGACCTGGGCGACCCGACGGCTGCCATCCCCTGGCCGATCAGCCTCGACGAAGCTGAGGTCTCCGACAAGGACCGTGCCAACCCCACCCTCGACGCCGTCGAGCCGGTAGGGCCGCTCAAGACGCTGATCATCGGAGCCACCGGACAGCTCGGACGCGCGCTGGCTGCCGAGTTCCCCCAGGCCGACCTGGCCGGTCGTCGCGCCGACGAGGCCAGCGGAGTCCTGGCCCTCGACCTCACCGACGACGCGGCACTGGCAGCCTGGCCGTGGTCGGACTACGGGCTGGTCGTCAACGCCGCCGCCTATACCGCCGTCGACGACGCCGAGACCCCCGATGGCCGACGCTCCGCCTGGGCAGCCAACGCCCGTGGACCGGCGACCCTGGCCGCACTGTCGGCCGAGCACGGGTTCACGCTGGTGCACTACTCCTCGGAGTACGTCTTCGACGGCTCGCGCGTCCATGACGAGTCCGAGCCCTTCAGCCCGTTGGGGGTCTACGGCCAGAGCAAGGCTGCGGGCGACCTGGCCGTGGCGACCGCGAACCGCCACTACCTCCTGCGCACCTCGTGGGTCGTGGGCGAGGGACGCAACTTCGTCCGCACCATGCTCGACCTCGCCGGACGAAAGGTGAGCCCGTCCGTGGTCGACGACCAGGTGGGTCGTCTGACCTTCGCCGCCGAGCTCGCGCGGGCGACCAGGCACCTGGTCGACACCGGTGCCTCGTATGGCACCTACAACGTCTCCAACGGTGGAGCCGCGACGTCATGGGCCGACGTCGCCGGCCGGATCTTCGAGCTGGCCGGCCGGTCTGCGAGCGATGTGACGCCGATCAGCACCGCGGACTACATGCAGGGCAAGCAGGCGGCGCCCCGCCCGGCCACCAGCGTCCTCGACCTGACCAAGCTGGAGTCGACGGGCTTCGAGCCGGTGGAGGCCGACGTCGCCTTGGTCGACTACTGCCGCGCGGCACTGCAGATCAGCGAGTAGCCACCCGACTCGGCGCCAGCAGTCTCGCTGCCAGCACCCCTCCGAGGGCCCCGAAGAGGTGCCCCTGCCAGGAGATCCCAGGCTGCCCGGGCAGCACGCCCCACAGGATCGACCCGTACATCAGGAACAGCACCAGCCCGACCACGATCTGCCCCGCGCTGCGGGCGAAGAAGCCGCGCACGACCAGGTAGGTCAGCCACCCGAAGACCAGCCCGGAGGCGCCGATGTGGCTGGTGCCGGAGCCGGCGACGAGCCAGGTGCCCAGCCCGGCGACCGCCCAGATGACGGCGGTGGCGAGCAGGCCGCGCGAGACACTCCCGACGAGCACGAGGAAGAACAGGAGCAGCGCGAGCCCGGAGTTGCTGATCAGGTGGCCCCAGCTGCCGTGCAGCAGCGGCGCCAGCAGCACCCCGACCAGGCCCTCGTCGGTGCGCGGCCGGATGCCGTTGTCGTCGAGCGTGGCGCCGGGGGTGAGCTGGTCGCCGATCTCGAGGACCCACAACAGCGCCACGAAGCCGAGCGAGACCGCGGCGGCGATGGGCCAGGTCGAGGTGCGGGTCGGGGTCGAGGTGCTCACTCCCCCAGCCTAGGCAGGCCAGCCCACCGTTGGTCGAGCAACGAGGAGCGCCAGCGACGAGTGTCGTCGAGACCCAGCGAGCAAGGCACCCACCTCACCCTCGGAGCCCCGACGAGGCACCTACTCGATCGAAAAGGCCTGGTCGTTGACGTCGTAGAAGATGTTGCCGCGGGCCTCGATCTTGAACCACGCCTTCTCGGCGGTCACGTCCGGAATCTTGACCCGCACGGCGCCGTCGTTGGCGGTCTTGCGTTCGACGTTGCTCCAGGTCTCGCCGTTGTCGGTCGAGAGCTTGATGCGCACCTTCTTGGCCAGCGACTTGGTCCGGTTGACGTCCCAGGCGATCCGGACCTTCTTGCCGCCCTTGATGGTCTCGCCGTCGTCGAAGTTCTTGACCAGGAACGGTCCGGCCTTCTTCTTCAGCCGCAGCTTGACGTCGTCGTACGACGACCCACCGCCCTCGGTGAAGCCGTCGCGGGCGGTGAGCCGGAAGACCAGCTTGCGGCCGCGGTCGGAGCCGGTGCCCTGGTAATCGCGGGTAGGCAGGAACTCCGAGAAGCAGTCGAGCTCGTCGTCGGTGAGGATCGGCTCGCCGGCGGTCTCCTCGGCCTCGGTGTCGATCCTCGGTGTGGGGCAGGTGCCGGTCTTGGCGTTGGTGACGCCGCGCAGCACCTGCGCCAGGTCGGGGAAGCTGCGCGTGGCGCTGGAGCCGGCGCTGTTCTGGCCGGGCGAGGGGCTGAGCAGGGCCGCCTCGTCGGTGACGACCGCATTGTCGCTGAAGACCCGGAAGAGCGGGCCGAAGCGCTTCCGGTTGTTGGTCAGCGCGGTGCCCAGGCCGGTGTTGTTCTGCTCCCACAGGTAGGTCAGGTCCTGATCGGCGTCGGCGTCGGTCGCCGAGCCCTTCAGCTCGAAGGGGGTCTGGGTGGGGATGACCCGGTTCTTGCCGGCGTCGACGACCGGCTTGTGGTTGGCCGTCACCGCGACCTGGTCGCCGCGGTTGGAGGCCGGGCCGCCCTTGGCGGTCTCACCGACGAAGCCGGTCACGTCACCGGCGCCGGTGACGGCGAGCGAGGTGTAGTTCTTGCGCGTGCCGGTGCCGCCGCCGAAGGGGTCGAGCTCGTCGTTGAAGATCACCTGGAAGCCGGCGTCGCTGGGCACGCCGGGGTTGGCGATGGCCTGGGAGAAGTCGCTGTAGGCGTCGTAGCCCCAGCGCGCGATCCGCACATTGACGCCGGTGACCTCCTCGACCGCGGCCTCGACGCCGGGACGGTTGTAGTTCTCGCCCCGGGTCAGGGTGCGGGTCTCGTCACCGAAGCTGATGTCGAAGGAGTCGCCGGGGCTGTCGAAGCCGCGTAGCGAGACCGTCTGCACCTCGTAGGCCGAGCGCACCCGCTCGGTCACGAACGAGGTGACCTCAGCAACGGTGAGCTGGGAGAAGTAGGGGTCGGTGTGCGGCTGCAGGTCGTCGGTGCCGCAGATGCCGGCGTAGGCCATCACCGAGGAGCCCGAGCCGGGCTCGACGGAGGCGTCGGCGATATTGCCGCCGCAGGCGCCCTTGGTGCCGTTGAAGGTGTGGTTGCCGGCGAACTGGTGGCCGATCTCGTGGGCCACGTAGTCGATGGCGAAGAAGTCGCCGCGCGGCTCGGGCAGGCCGGTGCAGCCGCCCGAGGAGTAGTCCTGGCCGACGACGCCGAGGTAGGCGACGCCGCCGCCGTTGACGCCGAGCACCAGGTGACCGAGGTCGTAGGCGTCGGCGCCCACGACCTGGCCAAGCACGGTGCGCATCCGCCCGAGCGCGCCGGGGCTGCAGTACTCCAGCATCCCGGGCTCGTAGTCGTCGCTCTCCGGGTCGCCGACCGGCGGGTCGAAGCAGGGGGCCGCACCGCAGGGCCCGTCGGGGCCCTGGGCCTTGGCCTCGGTGTCGAAGTTGAGGTCCTCGGAGTCGTTGATCAGGACCATCCGGATGCCGAGGTCGTCGTTGTAGACCTGGTTGACCCGGGTCATCAGCGTGACCTTCTCGGCCATCACGTTCTCGGTGCCGAAGTACGCCGCGTACGACGGGTCGTTGCCGATCGCGATCCGGTAGGTGCGTCGGGTGACCGGCTCCCCGGCCTCGTCGTCGGCGGCGCGGGTGGCGACGCGGGCGCTGATGTCGCGCGGCTCCTCCTGCTCGAGCAGGTCGGGCACCGGCGTGGTGGCGTCCTTGGTGTAGTAGCTGACGTGCTCGGTGGTGCCGCGCCCGTCGTACGCCGGGTCGACGAGGTAGTCGCCGCCGGGCCCGCGCACCGAGGCGTGCAGTCCGAGCGGGGTGATGTCGAGGGCGACGCTGCGCCCGGGGGTGTCCAGCGACTGCCCGGCGTAGGTGCGCAGCTCGGGGTGGGCGGCGGCCAGCTCGGGCTCCATCACCGTGGTGCGGTGCACCGAGAACCGCTCGGTGTCGCCGTCGGGGGTGGGCAGCTCGAAGACCTCGCCGCGCTTGGCGACGCGCTGCGGCGCCCGGCCAGGGCGCGGCGGGCGGCGCCGAGGTCGACCCGCACGGCGGCGAAGTCGGAGGCCTCGACCCGCACCCGGTCACCGTCGGGCTCGAAGCCCGGCAGCGTGGTGAAGATGTCGTCGGCGTCGGACGCGGCGCGCAGGGTGATCGGCGCGGCAGCGGCGGAGCCGGTGATGGACAGGGCGGGCAGCAAGCCGGCGGCCATCGCGGTGGCGGCCAGCACGGCCAGGCGGGAGCGAGTCATCGTGTCCGTCTCGTCGTGGGTGGTCGGCTCCCCCGAGATCCGAGAGCGAGCCGGTCGCCAGTCTGCGTGATTAGTTCTTGACGCGCCAGCGACCGAGCAGCGTGCCGTGGTCCTCGAGCAGCAGGGTCAGGTCGAGCTCGGTCTGGATCGGCGCGCCCTCGGTGATCCGGCCGTTGATGCCGCCCACGAGCTGCGGCACGGTGGTGGCGGTCAGCTCGTCGACGCAGCCCTGGAAGACCAGGTCGCGCAGCAGGTGGGGGCCGCCCTCGCAGAGCTGGTTGACCCAGCCCCGCTCGGCGAGCTCCTTCTTGAGCAGCGGCAGGTCGACGCGGTGCGAGCCGAGCGTGAGCACGTGCTCCTCGCCGAGGATCTCGCGGGCGGAGTCGACGCCGTCGGAGCGCGAGCAGGTGGCCAGGTAGACCGACCCGGCGGGCGCGTCGCGCAGCGACTCGGGCACCTGGGCCTTGCGGCTGACCAGCACGATCGGCCGGTCGGTGGGCCCGTAGCGCTCGGCCTTAGCGGTGCCGGCGCCGACGACGATCACGTCAGCGAGCGCGCGCAGGGTGTGGAAGACCCGGCCGTCGGCGTCGTTGTTGATGGAGCCGGAGTCACCGGCGGCACCGGTGGCGCTGCCGTCGACGGTGCTGACCATGTTGCAGCGCATCCACGGCTTGGCGGCGCTGGCCTCCGAGGCGTAGAGCGTCGTCAGGTCGTCGTCGCTGACCTCGTCGTTGGGTGTCGCACCGAACAGCACTCGCATGGGCCTACTCCATCCCCCAGGACTCCGCGCCAACCGGTCGCGTCGACGCGCACCTACTGTCTCAGGCTCGTCTCAGCGTCCGAACGCGGGCCTCTCCTTGGCCAGGAACGCCCGCACCCCCTCGGCGAAGTCGGGGCCGGTGTAGACCTCGCGCAGCAGGTCGGTGTCCCCGGCTGGCGAGGCCTCGAGCCGCTGGGCGCGATCGAGCAGCTGGCCTTTGGTGGCCCGCAGCGTGACCGGTGAGGCGGCGCGCAGCCCGTCGAGGATCGTGGCCAGCTCGGCGTCGAGGTCCTCGGTGACGCTCATCAGCGCCCCGACGGCGTACGCCCGGTCGGCGCTGACCAGCCGGGAGGCCAGCAGCATCTCGCGGGTGATGGGCTCACCGAAGACGGTGGCGCAGCGGTAGACGATCGAGGCAGCCAGGGCGTTGCCGAGGGTGCGGGCGATCGGGTAGCCGAAGCGGGAGCCAGCGGTGGCGATCCGCAGGTCGCAGTGCGTGGCCACGGCCAGTCCCCCGCCCACGCAGACGCCGTCGATGGCGGCGATGGTGACCTGGGGCAGGGAGAAGAGCGACTCGAGCAGTTCGCGAATCCAGTCCTCGTAGGCGACCGGGTCCTGCTCGAGGAAGTCGGAGATCTCGTTGCCGGCCGCGAACGCCCGTCCCCCGGCGCCGCGCAGGACCAGCGCCCGCACGTCGGGGGTCTGGCGCAGCTCGGCGCAGAGGTCCTTGAGCGCGCCATACATGTCGCGGGTGAAGGCGTTGTGCCGCTGCGGCCGGTCGAAGGTCACCTCCACCACGCCGTCACCTCGGGTCACCAGCAGGTCGGGGGTCTCCTCGCTCACGGCGGTGAGCGTACGGCGCCGCCGCTGCGACTAGGTCGCGCGTCCCACCCGACGAGCCGGTCCAGAGCGGTGAGGCAATTTACAGCGGGTTCATCTCCGCGATATGCACCTGAGCCGTTCGAAGCGTAAAGTCGGCGCGTCTCCGGCGCTCAGCCGTCGTTCTACAGCACCATGGGGAGTTGACGTGACCACCACGTCCGAGCACACGCAGTCAGTCTCATCCGCGACGCCCGCGACCCCCAGCCGGATGCTGCGTTACCTGCCGACCTCGGCGCTCATCATCGACGTTGTCCTGATGACCGTGGTGGGCTTGGTTGCCATCGTTGGGCGCCGCTACCTCGACGTCTTTGCGTCCTCCGCATCGGTAGAGCAGCAACTAGTCATCGCCGGTCCCCTGATGATCACCGGCTGGATCGTGACCCTTATGATCCTTGGCTCGTACCACCATGACGTGTTCGGCGCCGGCACCGATGAGTACCGGCGCGTGCTGAACGCCAGCCTACTGGCGGCTGGGGCCACGGGCGTGGGATCGTACTTGTTGAAGTTCGACCTATCTCGAGGATTCTTCGTCCTTGCCTACGGCCTCGGCATTCCCGCCCTTTTTCTGGGACGCTTCCTGCTTCGTCGAGCGCTCCACACAGCTCGACGTCGTGGACTGCTCCGCCAAAGAGTTCTAATAGCAGGCACTCGGTCCCATATCGACGAGGTCGCAGGCGTCTTGGGTCGAGAGCTTTGGCTAGGCTATGAGGTCATCGGAGCACTCACTCCCGAGTACGACCTCAGCGAGGAGACGGCGACCGGTCTTCCTGTCCTCGGAAACGCCAACGAGGCCACCTCATTGGTCAAGCATCACCGCGCGGATGCACTCTTTTTCGCCGGTGGCGCCGTAGGCTCTTCGGCTCAGTTCCGTAAGGTCGTGTGGGACCTCGAACAGGACCAGGTCCAAGTAGTCATCGCGCCCAGCGTCACCGACATCTCGAACGAGCGGATCACGATCCGGCCCGTCGGCGGCCTTCCGCTCATGCACATCGAGCCACCAACCTGGAGCGACGCCTCCCGATGGGGTAAGCGCACTTTCGACCTTATCGGTTCAGCCGCTTTGATCTGCGCCTTCGCACCCCTATTTCTGTTGATAGCGTTGCAGATAAGACTCTACGACCGCGGCCCAATCTTCTTTCGTCACAACCGCGTGGGTCGCAATGGCGATGAGTTCGCATGCTTCAAGTTCCGCACTATGGTGCAGAACGCCGAATCGCTAGTCGCAGATCTACAAGAAGAGAACGGCGCGTCAGCGCTGCTTTTCAAGATGAAGGACGACCCGCGCATCACTCCACCCGGTCGGTGGATGCGCCGACTTTCGGTGGACGAACTTCCGCAATTGTTCAACGTCTTCTTGGGACAGATGAGCCTAGTCGGGCCTCGTCCGCAGGTCGCACGTGAAGTGGCGCTGTACGACGACTCGATGAGTCGCAGACTGCACGTACGTCCCGGCATGACTGGCCTATGGCAGGTCTCTGGTCGCAACGACCTGACGGTCGCGGAAGCAATGCGCCTCGACCTCTACTATGTTGACAACTGGTCGATGCTCCAAGATCTTTCCATTTTAGGTCGAACCGTTGGGGCTGTGCTCAGCAGTCGAGGAGCCTACTGAGTACGGGCGTCCAGTCAGCGTTCGGCGCACGCAAGCGCTCTGCCATTCAAGTGACGAAGAGACAACCCGGACCCGCACAACAGCGATGTCGCTGCAGGACGGTCGGCCAACAGTAGGCGCCAGGACTGCGAGGCGTTGTCAAAGTGGCAATTCTTTGAGCGGCGCGACAACCGAGCCCTCAGCAGGCCACTTTACCGGCGCAGGCGCGGCTATCTACCTCGATGGACCGCCGCTCGCCAGTTTCCGATCAGCAACTTGTAAGTTTGACCCTCACATGAGAGTAGCACCGTTTTGCACACCGCAATTGCACACGAGTGGATATCGGCGCGCGCTGGAAGCGAAAAGGTATTCGAGGCCCTTGCCGACATCTACCCCCAGGCCGACTTGTACTCATTGACACACACGCCTGGAGTTCCTCTCGAGACTCAAGGTCGGCCTATAGAGACTAGCTTTATCGACAGAGTTGATTTTCTTCGAGACAATCGAAATTTCAGTTTGCCCCTAATGCCGTTAGCTTGGCGCATGCTGGGCAAGCATAACCAATACGATCGCGTCCTCACCTCGAGCCACGCCTGCGTCAAGGGATTCCGGCCTGGCAGAAGCGCACTACACTTCTGCTACGTGCACGCACCGATGCGGTATGTCTGGAATCCTGAAATTGACGCGCGGGCATCTTCGCCCTTTCTTCGACCTGCACGTGCGGCACTCAAAAGTTGGGATCTTCAGTCGACTCGATGGGTTGACTCTTTCGCCGCCAACTCAAGCACAGTCGCCGCTCGAATCGCCCAGATATACGACAGAGAAGCCGTAGTCATCCCGCCCCCCGTTGACGTAGACTTCTTCGCGAAGGACTTAGGCGCTGCCCAGCGTGAAGGACTGGTTGCGGTTGGCCGACTCATCCCCTACAAGGGCTTTGATCTGGCCATTCGGATAGCGCATAGCCTCAACGAGCAATTGACCATCGTGGGTCGCGGACCGATGCAAACGAATTTGCGGAGCTTGGCTGCTGAACTAGGCGCCAACGTAACCTTCTATCCACGGGCTAGCGATACGGAGTTACGGCACCTTTTTCGGGCGTCGCGGTTACTTCTTTTTCCAACCGTGGAGGACTTCGGCATAATCCCGGTCGAGGCCCAGGCCGCCGGAACGCCGGTAGTTGGGCCCGCCCAAGGTGGCTTGCTCGACACCGTCATTCAGGGTAAAACCGGCGTACTGTCGTCTTCACTGTCGTTAGATGACATGGTAGACGCGACAAGGACCGCACTAGACCATGCATGGGAGCAAGAAGCCTGCCTGGCCAATGCTCGCACTTTTTCACGAGACGCTTTCAGTGCAAGGGTTCAGGACTGGGTGTCGTCTATAGGGTGAAAAGTCGAGCCGCATTTCGTCGGTAACTTAGTCAACCCTAAGGCGCCCCAGGTTTGATGTCGCCCTGTTTGAGTCCCGAAGGACAGGCACCATGCCGAAGAAGAACAACCAGGAGGTGAAGGCCAGGGCTGTACGTCTGATCAACGAACAGCAGGGCGAGTGCCCTCGCTGAATTGCCGGCGGCGGTGGTAGCCAAACATGTGAGGGTCGGCAAGGGGTCGGTGCGCCGCTGGGTGCTCCACGCCCAGATCTGACGGCGGTCAACGCGCTGGCGCGAACAGCGGGGAGCGGGCTGGGAGCGAGGCGCTGCAGGCCGGGAATCGTCGGCTGCTCGAGGACGTCGATATCTTCGGCCCGCAGCCACTTTGTTCGCCGGGAGTTCGACCCCCGCCACCGCTGATCATTTCATTCTCGACACCATGAGAGCCGAGGGCTACGGGGTCGAGTCGATCTGCCGGGTCCTGCGTGAGCAGGGCTGGCAGATCGCCGCGCGGACCTTCCGCAGTTGGAAACGACCCGGACGTCACGTCGCGGCCCGGACCGTCTCGGATGTCCACGACGTGGACGCGGTGCGCGGCACCGCTTGGTCCACTAAGGACGACACCGACGACGTCGTGGCGCGCAAGCTGACACCGCAGGGGTCCTACGGGCGCCGGAAGATGACCGCCTACCTGCGCCGCACCACGGGAGCCGACGCCTCAGCGGGCAGCGTGGACCGGGCGCTCGCACCCTGAGCCTGCCGGGGGTGCGGCGCGACAAGGGCGTCCGGACCATGATCCCGGCCAAGGACGGCACACGGGCCGGGGACCTGCTCGAGCACTTTGAGCGCCGCGGCACCGAACCGCACTTGGGTCACCGATCTGCAATGCCGATGTCGGCATTGAGAGTCCATGACCCAGGTCCGGTTCGGGGCGACGGCGGTGAAGTCGCGATCCAGCAGGTCACCGGCACGGCTGTCGTCCTTGCCGGGGATGGTGGCCCGGATGCCTTTCGAGCGCTGAACCCCTTACAGGGCAAGGGACAGCATGGCCCGATCTACCGCCCCCAGCGATCCACCGGAGCTACGTCGCCGCACTGTCGCGGTCATCTTCCGGCGCCCGTAGAGACCCTCGGGCGTCATCAGACGCACCCCTTGGTGGTCGACCTGCCACACGATGTCGCGCACGAGGTCGATGACCGTGGCGTCGCTGAGGGTGCGCGCAGGCACCTGTCGGTTGGCTCGCGTCCATTCTCGGTAGGACCTCGCGGCGATCTGGCGGCCCTGCTCGCGCAGGACTCGGCAGATCGACTCGACCGTGTGGCCCTAGTTGAGTCCCCGATAGTGGTGTAGCGCGGTAGCCGAGATCGTCACCGGCGTGTGCTCCAGACGCAGACGCGGCCACCGCGTGATCCTTCGAGTCAACCTTCTACCGAATCCTCGAGGACCACCACGATGACCGCTCCCCACATTGTCGACCCTGCACGTCTGCTGGGCGAAGCCCTCGCCAAAGCTTCTCCCGATCTGATGCGCGAGCGGGACTGCTGCACGGATAGGTGACATCTGATCTGTGGTGCCGAGAGGTACCGCTGGAAGGATGTGCACCGTGCCCAAGTCCTATCCCAAGGAGTTCCGCGACGACATCGTTCGCGTGGCGAGGGACCGCGAGCCGGGTGTCCACCTCAAGCAGATCGCTGCCGACTTCGGCAACAGCGAGTCCTGCCACACCAGCTGGCTCATGAGCGCCGATGTCGAGGACGGCATCAAGCCCGGGACCACCGCAGCAGAGAACGCAGAGCTTCGTGAAGCGAAGAAGCGGATCAGGTTGCTCGGGCAGGAGAACGAGGTCCTGCGCCGTGCTGCGGCTTACCTCTCGCAGGCGAACCCACCGGGAAAATGATGTACCCGCTCGTCCGCGAGCTGGCCGCTGACGGGGTTCCCGTCACGGTGACGTGCCGGGTACTCAGGATCGCCCGCCAGCCCTACTACCGCTGGCTGGCGTGCCCGGTCACCGACGCCGAACTGGTCGAGGCCTACCGAGCCAACGCGCTGTTCGACGCCCACGGCAAGGACCCCGAGTTCGGGTACCGGTTCCTCATCGACGAGGCAGCCGAGGCCGGTGAGGCCATGGCCGAGCGGACGGCATGGCGCATCTGCTCGACCAACGGCTGGTGGAGCGCCTTCGGCAAAACCCAAGAAAGGCAAGGCTGGCAAACCCGGCCCGCCGGTCCACGACGACCTGTGCGCTGTCGTCGACAAGCACCGTGTGACCCGCCACGTCTTCATAGCCGAGGAGCCCAACCAGTTGTGGGTAGGCGACATCACCGAGCACTGGACCCACAACGCTCTACATGTGCGCCTTCAAGGACGTCTACTCCAATAAGATCGTGGGCTACTACATCGACTCCAGGATGAAGTCGCGCCTGGCAGTCGCAGCACTCAACAACGCCGTCGCCAGGCGCGGCGAGGTCGCCGGCTGCATCGTCCACACCGACAGAGGATCGCAATTTCGAAGCCGGAAACTCGTTTACGCCCTAACCCACCACGGCATGGTCGGCTCGATGGGCCGAGTAGGTGCCGCAGGCGACAACGCCGCCATGGAGAGCTTTTCGCGCTACTACAGAAAACGTCCTGAACCGCCGTTCGGGTCTGCCCCTAGTTCGGTTGACACCTGACCTCTGAGGTTTCTTCCTCAGGCGGAAGGATGTCCCCGTGGCAAAGCGCTATCCCAAGGAGTTCCGCGACGACGTCGTGGCCGTGGCCCGTCAGGGTCAGTCCTCGTTGAAGCAGATCGCGAAGGACTTCGGGATCTCCGAAGGCTCGTTGGCGAACTGGATGAAGCAGGCCGACATCGAGGACGGACGCCGTCCCGGCCTGACCGATGCTGATCGCGACGAGCTGCGTGAGCTGAAGAAGCGCAACCGGCTCCTCGAGCAGGAGAACGAGGTCCTGCGACGCGCAGCGGCCTATCTGTCCCAGGCCAACCTCCCGGGAAAATAGTCTTCCCGCTCGTCCGAGAGATGGCCGCGGCCGGTGCCCCGATCAGGGTGCCGGTCGCGGTGGCGTTGCGGGTCCTGGGGTTGTCCAGGCAGGGGTACTACAAGTGGTTGGCCGACCCGGTGTCCCAGCGGGACTGGGACGACGCCCACCTGCTCGACGTCATCCTCGAGGTCCACGAAGACGACGCCACGTTGGGCTACCGACTCATCACCGATGAGCTCGCCGACGAGCACGGCATTACTGTCGGGGAGAACCGCGTGCACCGGCTGTGCAAGTCCGCAGGGATCTACGCCAGCCACCACAAGAAGCGCAGCAAGGCCGGTACGACAGGTCCACCACCACACGACGACCTCCTCGCGGTCGTCGATGAGCACGGGGTGGTGCGTCACGAGTTCATCGCCGATGGTCCGAACAAGGTCTGGCTCTGGGACATCTCGGAGCATCGGACCAGGGAAGGCAAGCTCTACATCTGCGCGATCAAGGACGTGTGGTCGAACAAGATCGTCGGCTACTCCATCGACACCAGGATGAAGTCCTCGATCGCACGCTCGGCGATGCGCAACGCGATCGCGCTCCGCTCCCCGTCCGGCACGATCTGCCACAGCGACAGGGGCGGTCAGTTCAGGGCCAAGGCCACCCAGCGGCTGCTGGCCAATAACGGCCTGCTCGGCTCCATGGGCCGTTCTTACGGCGCCGGGGACAACGCCAGCATGGAGAGCTTCTTCTCCCTGCTGCAAAAGAACGTCTTGAACACCCGACGCTGGGAGACCCGCGAGGAACTACGGCTGGCGATGGTCACCTGGATCGAGACCAAGTACAACCGCCGACGCCGTCAACGCGGTCTCGGGAAGCTCACCCCGGTCGAGTTTGAGATGATCTACGCGGCCGCACTCGCGGCCTGATTACTGCAAACCCCGTGTGTCAACCAGAGCGGGGGCAGACCCTTCTTGGACCACACCCGAAGACCTCCGGATCGCCATCGTGACCTGGATCGAACGCACCTACCACCGGCGCCGCCGACAGCCCGGTCTCGGACGATTGACCCCGTCGAGTACGAAACCATCATGACCACCAAAGCCGTCCAGGCTGCCTAACCCGACCTGTCACCTGATCGTGCTGCAGTCCCGGGTGTGGCGCGAGAGCGCTCCGTCCTGTTCCAACCCTGCAACTACCTAGCGAAGACGCGAAAGCGACAATTTTATGCTCTTGGGCACGCGATCGCGCAACCAATGCGGCACAAGATGAACATAGCCAGGTGGCACATTCCCCCGGCCACCTTCAAACGGCGCCACAGCCGACGAAGCATCATTCTGTCCGAGCCTGCGTGTCAGACCTTCAGAAATGCGCCTAGAAGGCCGCATACTCCGCATAGCGTGCTCCGTTGTCGATCGTGTCACGGATTGCGCACTTCCATAGATCTCTTCGTACCTACGGCGCAGCGAGTCCAGTTCATCCCAAACGGCGGGGCCATCGTTCTTAGGGTCAGTTAATCGCTGTAGAGCAACCCATGATTCAGCCAGCACGATACCGATCTCGTTAGCGAGATCCAGCCGCGACTTGGACCCATCCATGCGCCGCAGCCCCGCATCCAAGAAGGCTTCGACCGACGCGACTTGAGTTTCTGAGGGGCGGTTGAGTCCCTCATCACCCAGCACGGTTCCAATTCGTCTACCCACACGCCGCCAGTCAGTCAGCAGTTCGGAGTACTCTACGAAGATGCGACTTACCCCTCGGCCGTCCAGAGGACGTGTTTGCAACTCCGTATTAAGAAGCATGTTGATCCAAGCAGCTGCGAGGTGGTTGTAACCTGCCGCCTGATCGCCTTGATAGTAGGTGTGCTTGCTGGCTAGAACTTCATGCGGAGGACGGAGCATGATGATAACGCTTAGGTCCGCCTTTACCTGACCCGCCACTTTGATCCAGACGTCCAAAAACCAACTTAAACGCGGGTCCTTGATTACCAATTTCTCGTGCAATTCTAAATTACGTGAAATCCAGCGGGCCAGGGAAGACGTCCTGCGGACCGCGCGCGAGCCACTTAAAGCAGTGCTCCTCCATGCCTCAGGACGCGCGTCAGAAACGCCCACGGAAGCCTTATGAAGCAAAGCATTGTGAAATCTGACGATTCGCCGAGACTCCCCAAAGCCCTTGGGATTAGTCGGGTTTGACACGAGCTCAGCACCAGGTACGTACCAACCGAAGGCTTTAAGAAAGCCGACCATGGTACTGGTGCCGCTCCTACCGGAACCCGCAACAAGAAGTAGCCGAGGCGATGACTGGTCAGCCGGGGCGCAGTTTCCGCCGACAAGAGAGTTCATGACGCTCCTAAACACGTACAATCAGTACAACGGCCGCGGCGAATCTATCGCCGCGCAGGCAAGCCATCCTCGCAATGGGATGAACGCAGAGGGATGGCATCACCACACAAACTTTCGCAGAACCACGCGCAAGACCAACAACCACGTACCTGCTGTCACTATCGCAGCAACCATCAATCCCGCGGCCAGTCCGGCGAGCCCTGCCGTAGTTGCTCCTGTGGCGACCGCCCCTATTACTGCCACCGCAGAGCCCAAACGAGCCACTAACCCGCTGGCACCCGCCATGAGCGATCGCAACATGACGAATACCGTGGCCGCGATGCCAGCACCCACCGCGCCGGCCGCGGAGCCCGGCAGAAGGACTCGAGCTTCCACCGCCGAGTCACCCAATGCCAACTGCAGAAGGCTCATCGGAAGAAAAAGGACGAGCAATCCCCACAGTGCGCAGACGGCCACAGTGACAGCGAACAGGACGCGGGCGCCCCTAATCCACGCAGCCCGTCCACGACCCCGTAGTCGGACGAATTCCGGCACCGCCGCAACTCGGGCGCCATTAAGAAATAAACTTAATGGACTGATCAGTAGTTGCGCACTCCTGAGCGCTGCAGTCCCCGACAGGCCCAATATAGCTCCGGCGGTCAAGAGCAGAATTGGTCCATGCGCCTGCGCAGCCAGACCATCCAGCAGATAGAACTGTGAGCGTCGCATCGTCGATTTCATAAATGCCCGGCTAACAGACCAACTTGGTAGCGCATGGCGTGCGAAGCCCTGCACAAACACGAACAGCATTCCCGCCGAAGCACCCGGGATTGCCCAGATCAGGAAAATTGACGTTGCCGTCAAGGGGACATTTCCCAGCCTACAGGCGGCATATCCGACTACCAGGAGCATCAGCCAGGTGCCATTGCTGGCAACTGCTAAGACCGGCCGAGCGTTGGCGTAGGCGATATACCTGAGCAAGTCTTGAAGCACCAAGAGTGGAAGTAGGGGCAGTAGCCAAAGCCACAAAGGCCACAGGTCAACCAAAAAGTACGTCGCAGCCCCCACCAGACTCAAGGCCAGACCCATACTCGCGCACGTAGTGACTGCGCCGCTGACTAGGTCGTGAGGTCGAGGCACGGAGCCACTTGTCATGGTGACAACGACGTCTGACGTAATGCCTCTGATAGCGGCATTAACGAGTAGAAAAACCGCAAGCACCGCCGAGACGCGACCAAATTCCGCCGTTTCTAGGCTGGTGGCACCTAACACTCCAAAGACCAACGTACTGAGGCTTGATAGAGCTTGATCTATCAAGCCGTAAGTAACGCGTTTACGTGCACTCAATTCACACCTACTTCGTAGGCAGGCGAGATGTTAAAAGCCCGTTTTCCATACTTGACTCAGATCCCGACCCATCAACTTAGAGACTTCGTCTCGCGTCCTAATGAACTGAGTGCGGTGAACTTGCAGGTCACCGAAAAACTCATCCCTAGCCACATCGTCAGCAGCACGGAAGATATACTTCCGTAAAGACCCTCGTTTGAACGCCTCAACTTTGCGAGACAACCCGACTCGAGCCATTACCTTGGCGCCCGCGCGAAGGACACTTAGCAGGAAGGGTGACCTGGCCTTGAGGGCCACGTTGACCTTTTCCTCGACCATAAAACCCGACGGCGCCACCACGCCGGCACCGAGCGCCTCAACAAGGCGCTCGGCATACCTAGAGGGGTCGTCTCTCAAGTCCTCGAGCAGTAGCCAGGTTACCTGCGATCTGTCCACAACGTTGAGAAGCTGCCGCAGATGCTTCTCGTACTTGGCATGATCCAGCGCGTATGGATAATTCTCAAGAAACTGACTGAACGAGCAATCGACCCTACCAGTGCCCGTGACGTAGGCAAACTCGGAGATGATCCACTCATAAGGATTCCTCAGACCAACCAATATTTTGATCGGAGAGGATGCCGTGCCGATCCGATTCAACGCCGCACCGGAGAAAATGCAGTCATGACTGATATCCACGCAAACTAGAGTAGGGTCCCTAAATTGCTGTGCGAACCAACTCTCGCCACGCTCGTGGTGGACCTCAAAGAAATCCGTGGACTTTTGAATGGGCACCGCTACGTCCACCTGCGCCTGTAAGAACTTGAAAATCCAAGTCGAACCGCACTTGGGCCACCCCACATATACGGCGTCTATTTCAAATTTTTGTTCGACGCTGATGCTCACAGCGAACGACTCCGAACCTTAAAATATGCACGTTTGAGTGTTAGGGCTAGACGTTGCGGTACGCGGCTCACTGCGTTAGCGACAAAGCTTCGTCCGGTCGGGCCATTTTCAAAGAACTCTCGATACCGCTGCCTATCGAAAGCACCATCCGCACGCTTGGAAAGTAGCCAAAGGCCGCTATAAGGACGAAAAAGTTTTGAGGAACTTCGATGGAGGAGATTTCGGTCACCAGGTCCTAATCGTCCATCAAAGTGATCTAGGGCTTGGTAGTACCCGAAGTGCACTGCCAACGACTGATCAACCCATGAGGTGGACGTCGCCCCCTCTGAACGATTGTAGACACTTACATCATTATCAATTTTATAATTCAGTTGGTCCACGAGAAGGGCCTCTCCAATGACCGACAGGTGGTGGAAGTATGTACCGACCGGCGCCTGGTCCGTATACCTTTTCCAAACTTCCGTCCGTATTATGCTCGCGCCTATGAAACCCAGCAGATAAAAATTCGTAAGTAAAGCCCGTCGGTCGGCCGTCGTGAGGTCCGACAATAGGGGGCGTGATAGGACTCGTGCGTAATCGTCGCTTACGTAAACATAATTCGTGATCAAGATATCGGGGCGCGCGCCCAGTTGATCGAGTGCACGACTGACAGCCCCGGGCGATAGTCGATCATCCTCACCGACCGTCCAACAATAGTCCGTCTGAGCCAGATCGAAACACTGTTTTATGTTCGCATCGATCCCAAGATTAGTCGAGTTATGAACGTACCTTACGTTTAGCCCGTTTCGCGACGCCTCTTCGGCTATAGGCTCATTGAGTCGATCGTGCGAATCATCACAAATCAGAATTTCTAGCTCGTTCCCAGCCACGTCGTCCGCGACCGAAGATATGGCACCTCGGAGCAACTCCGGTCGGCGATAGCACGGAAAAGCAAGCGTTAGAAGCTTCTGGTTGGACTCCACCGGCATCTCAACTCTCCTGTCGCGCTCGGTTGCCATGACGCCT
The DNA here is from genome assembly GCF_013466785.1 of Nocardioides marinisabuli. NCBI lineage: Bacteria > Bacillati > Actinomycetota > Actinomycetes > Propionibacteriales > Nocardioidaceae > Nocardioides > Nocardioides marinisabuli. The sequence goes on along the minus strand of NZ_CP059163.1, from coordinate 2,170,355 downwards.
CATGGATGTCGCGTAACTCGCGCTCGTCGTTTGTTGCAAAGCCCACTCTTCCTGTCTGACGCTCCTAGACAGCACTAGCCAACTGAGTGCCATGAACGTGAGTGAGGGGCTGACAAGCGTATAACCAGTGAGCCCCGTTCCCAGTGAGAAGACGATCATGTACTGGGGCCAGTCTTTTCGTACAGCACCCGGCGCCCTCGCGTCGCCTCCTAGACCAATCCAAATAAAGAGCACAAGGGCCAAGCCGAGGACCCCACCCTCAGCCAACAGACCGAGATACTGGTTGTGTGCCCCAATGACTGAAAACTCGCTAGGACTTCCCTGGGTGGCAAGACGCACCAAACCATCGACACCTGAATAGCTCAGGTCACTATCATTATAGCGTCCAAACCCTACTCCCAAAACCGGACTTTGTCCCCACATTCCTACCGCATTACCCCAATAGTAGAACCGGGAGATCATGTTGGCTGCGTACTCTGGAACGCCAGCCTGCAGTGGGTACTTCAAGACTTCCTCGGCCGCGAAGCCCTCCGCAAACGCGCTGCTTGCTCGCTGCCAAAAGTCTGCTGAGACCAAGGTGGATACCGTAGAACGCACTCGCGGGTCGAACAGCGCGAGTGCGGCGAACACCAACGATGCCGCGCCAGCGCGAATCAGCTGACGGAGCCTCCCCGCTCGGAAGGCAAAGAAGACAAGCACCATGACGAGGCCGACCAAAGACGTCCGCGAGGCCGATAGAAAGACTAGGAGTACAGCCCCTGCGATGGACGCGCGGATGACAAAGGGCCTTGGCTTTTCCCAGTAACCCAAGATTATTATAAGTGCGGACCCGCCGAAGTACCCCAGAACATGGTGGGATGACGTCAGCCCAGTGAATCCAATTCGCGGGCCGGTAGCGAGTGCGAATAGGAGATTCGCCCAGATCCCAAATACAGTTGCGGCGGCAAACCAGGCTAAATCGATCTGCTTGAATTTTGCCGTGGCTGCAATGAAGACTGGAAGAACGGCGAAAAGCGGTCTTCCATCGTTTTCAATCCAATCTGCGACAGACTCACCGGTTTGCGAGGGCAGGCTGCCGGCAACAGCACTCGACAATATCCAAAAAGTCAAGAATGCCAGCGTGGGCGCTAACAATTTGAGATCAAGCCGTAGGTGTATGACGCCCCAGTAGACGCTGAATACACCAACCAAGATGCCAGCTACTGCTGCTTCATTGATCCGGCTCAGCAGCGTTGCCATGGCTAGAAGAATCAGCGCGATCCCAGCGAGGCTCGGAAGGCCCAGCCGAACCCTGCTGGAGACGTGGTAGTGCCGCATTAGAGGCCGCCGAAAGGGGGACGTGCCATGTCCACCAGCATTACCTCTCCCATCCTCATGGCTCCAACGTCCCCGAGCGATCCCGTGCAATTATTGCTCGACCCCCTCGGTCCTCCCCGAGACACGGAAAGGAGACTGCTACTCCGAAATCGTAACTTTCGTCCGACAGTTTCGCGCTACCGCGCCGAGGGCGTGCTGGGAGATCGAGTAGTTCAGAGGATCATTCCCGCGCCTACGGTGGCCCCGGTCGTCTCGTCAATCAAGATAAATGATCCAGTGTCACGGTTCTGCGAGTAGGGGTCGCACAGCAGAGGAATCGTCGACCGAAGTTGAACGCGACCGATGTCGTTGAGCCCGAGGGTGCTGCTTTCGAGATCCCGATGCAAGGTATTCACGTCGAGTCGGTACAGAACATCCTTAACGAGTGCCCGCCCACTTCGGGTCGTGTGCTTTATGGCGAGTTTTTGTCGCGGGCCCAGGGGCGTGGTGGTCATCCAGCACACCATCGCGTCGATATCCTGAGTCGGCGAAGGCGCATTCCTAACTCTCGCTATCATATCGCCGCGAGAGACATCGACATCGTCTTCAAGACGAATCGTCACCGACATGGGGGGGTAGGCTTCGGGTAACGTCTTGTCATAAAGATCGATCGCAGATATCCGCGTCGTCATGCCGCTTGGAAGAACCACTACCTCGTCCCCAGGCTTGAGAACGCCGCCCACGACCTGGCCGCCGTAGCCTCGGTAGTCATGGTACTCGTCCGACTTCGGCCGGACGACATACTGAACCGGGAAGCGCGTATCAACGAGATCTCGGTCGGACGCAACATGAACATGCTCCAGGTGGTGCATCAGGGTTGGGCCTGCATACCAGTCCATATGCTCGGACCGGTTTACCACGTTGTCACCTTGAAGCGCAGATATGGGGATTACCGCCAGATCTGGAATGTTAAGCTTAGTTGCGAATTGAGCAAATTCGGCTTGAATTTTCTCGTAGACATCACGATCGAAGTTTACAAGGTCCATTTTATTGATCGCGAGGACCAGGTGGGGGACTCGCAGGAGGCTAAGGATCACGGCGTGGCGACGCGACTGCTCGGTCAGTCCCTGACGGGCGTCCACCAACACGAGTCCAAGGTCGGCTGTTGAGGCACCCGTGACCATATTCCGGGTGTACTGCACATGTCCTGGTGTGTCGGCGATGATGAACTTGCGGTTCGGGGTAGCGAAGTAGCGGTAAGCGACATCGATGGTGATGCCTTGCTCGCGTTCGGAACGTAGCCCGTCAGTCAGCAGGGCTAGATCGGTGTAATCGTAACCTTTCCCCTTGCTGGTGGTCTCGACCGCCTCGAGCTGGTCCTCGAAAATCGATTTCGAGTCCAGTAGTAGCCGTCCGATGAGGGTTGACTTGCCGTCGTCAACCGACCCCGCGGTTGCGAAACGCAAGAGGTCCATGTTCGTCGTGACGTTCTCGACGGCTTGTTCGCCGGCAGTGATGTTCTCGGTCTCGTTGGGCATCAGAAGTAGCCCTCCTTCTTGCGGTCTTCCATGGCGGCCTCAGAGAACTTGTCGTCACCGCGGGTGGCGCCACGCTCGGTAACGCGGGAGACCGCGGTCTCCTCGATGATCTCCTCGACCGTGCTGGCCGTGGACTCCACGCAGCCGGTCAGGGTGATGTCGCCACAGGTGCGGAAGCGGACGGTGCGCTCCTCGGCGACCTCCCCCTCGCGACAGGGGTTCAGGGGGGTCTCGGTCATCAGCATGCCGCCGCGCTCGAAGACACGGCGCTGGTGCGAGAAGTAGATCTGCGGAATCTCGATGCCTTCACGGGCGATGTAGGACCACACGTCGAGCTCGGTCCAGTTGGAGATCGGGAAGATGCGCATGTGCTCGCCCTCGTGCAGGCGGCCGTTGTAGAGGCTCCAGAGCTCGGGGCGCTGGTTCTTGGGGTCCCACTGCCCGAACTCGTCGCGGTGGGAGTAGACGCGCTCCTTGGCGCGGGCCTTCTCCTCGTCGCGCCGGCCGCCACCGAACGCGGCGGTGAAGCCGTTCTCCTCGATGGCATTGAGCAGGGTGCCGATCTGGAGGCGGTTGCGGCTGGTCTTGCCATCCTCGGTCACCACACCCTTGGCGATGGCGTCGTCGATGCTGGCGACCACGAGCTGCACGCCGAGGCGGTCGACCCAGCGGTCGCGGGTCTCCATCACCTCGGGGAAGTCCAGGCCGGTGTCGACCTGAAGGATGGGGAACGGGATCTTCGCCGGGTAGAACGCCTTCTCGGCGAGGCGGAGCATCACGATGGAGTCCTTGCCGCCGGAGAACATCAGGACGGGCTTCTCGAATTCGGCCGCGACCTCGCGGATGATGTGGATCGACTCCGCCTCCAGCTGGTCGAGCTGGCTTAGTCGGTAGTCGGCATGCGTTTGGGTCATGCTCAGATGAACCTCTCCTCGTGACAAGTCGGCTCATCGTAGACCGCAGACGCCCCGCAGCATCAACCGCGCGAGTGTCTGAGTGGCCCAAGGCACAGACCCGGCTGCCGCGCAGTGTGGCTATGCGCGAGAATCAGGGCCATGAACAGAGGTACTCAGCCGCGCCGAGCCTTCATTACCGGCATCACTGGTCAGGACGGCTCGTACCTCGCTGAGCTGCTTCTCGGCAAAGGCTACGAGGTGCACGGGCTGATCCGTCGCGCTTCGACGTTCAACACCTCGCGTATCGACCACCTTTACCAGGACGCTCACGATCCGGACGTCCGGCTGGTGCTGCACCACGGCGATGTCACCGACGTGGGGCGCCTGACCTACTTGTTCCAGTGGATCGAGCCCGACGAGGTCTACAACCTCGCTGCCCAGTCGCACGTGCGGGTCAGCTTCGTCGAGCCCGAGCACACCAGCAACGTCACCGGTATGGGTGCACTGCGCGTGTTGGAAGCACTTCGAATGGCCGAAGTCCCGGCACGGGTCTACCAAGCGTCGAGTTCCGAGATGTTCGGCGCAACCAACCCGCCGCAGGACGAGCAGACCGCCCTACACCCGCGCTCTCCCTACGGCGTGTCGAAGGTCTTCGCGCATTGGATGACTCGCAACTACCGCGACGGCTACGGCCTGTGGGCAGTCAGCGGCATCCTGTTTAACCACGAGTCACCCCGGCGCGGCGAGACGTTCCTGACCCGCAAGGTGACCCGTGCCGTGGCCCGCATCCGGGCAGGCCTCGAGGAGCATGTCTACCTCGGGAACCTCGATGCCGTCCGCGACTGGGGCTACGCCCCGGAGTACGTACAGGGCATGTGGCAGATGCTGCAGGCCGACTCACCCGACGACTACGTGCTGGCCACCGGCGTGGCCTGCAGTGTCCGCGACTTCGTCAGCACCGCCTTCGACCATGCCGGCCTCGATTGGGAGGAGCACGTGCGTTTCGACGACCGCTATCTGCGCCCCACCGAGGTCGACGCCCTGATCGGCGACCCGGGTAAAGCCGCCCGCGAGCTCGACTGGTCGGCCACCATTGCGGGCGCCGACCTGGCCCGCCTTATGGTCGACGCCGATATTGCCGCCCTAGAGGGCGGCGCAGGCTGGGTGGACCGGCCGGCACTAGTCGACTGGCCCGTCCACCCGCTCAGTCGCTGACGGCTTCTTCTCGCCCGCGGTACGGCTGGTTCGCCCATAGGTCCAGCTGTCCAACTCACTGACGGTTGGCGTTCCCATGAACGGCAAGCCCTGCTCCTTACGCAGGAAGCCCCAGATGACCGGCACCAGGACGGCCATGGCGAGACCGATCAGCCCGATCAGCGCCGGGTAGGTGTCCTCGCGCCCCAACGGCGCCCAGCCGGCCTTATCGAGCAGAGCGACGCCCGACATGGTCAGCACCACCACAATCCCGCGACGGATGAAGGACTGCGGCACCCGCGGCGCGATCCGGCTGCCCAGCAGGGTCCCGGGCACCGAGCCCACGATGAGCGGGATCGCGATCGACCAGTCCAGCCCATGGATGGCAATGTTGGCGATGGCGGCGGCCAGCACCAGCGGGACGGCCTGCACGAGGTCGGTGCCGACCAGCTTCACGGCCGACAGGCCGGGATAGAGCATCAGGAGCGCGATCATGATGACCGAACCCGAGCCAACGCTGGTGATGCCGACCAGGAGACCGCCCAGCATGCCGACCAGCAGGGTCGGGACCACCTTGATCTTGGGATCCGGATCGCCGGTGAAGCCACCCGAGCGCACCGCGCGCAAGTTGATGTAGAGGCGCAGAGCGTAGGTGGCGGCAGCGAAGAGCAGCGCGAAGCCGATGCTGAGCTTGAGGACTCGGTCGAGCTGTTCGGCGTCGTCAGTGAAGAACTTGACCATGTAGGGACCGAGAAACGCCATCGGCACTGAGCCCACGATCAACCACTTGGCCAGGGTGAGGTTTGGCGAGCCATGACGTGCGTGCACGGCTGCGCCGCCGGTCTTGTAGACGGCGGCCGCCGTCAGGTCGGCGGTGACGATGGTGGCGGCCTCGCCGGAGCCGACGCCCAGGAAGATCAGGGCCGGCGTCATGAGGGCGCCGCCGCCCATGCCGGTGAGGCCGACAACGATGCCGACGACGAAACCGGCCGCCAAGATGGACAGGGCGGTGAGGGTAATCAGGTCCATCAGTTGGCCTTTCGGGCGCTGGACAGGGCGGTGACGGCGGCGCGGAGCAGCCGATCGAGGTGGTCGGCGGCGGTGCGAGCGGCCGCGTCGCCGCGGCGGTACGGGTCGGCGACGTCGAGATCCTCGGAAGCGGGTCCGCGGCGCTGCTGAAGGGCGGTGAGCAACTCGCGTCCATGCAGATCGCCATCGAGGGCGCCGATCGACTCAACAAACTGGCCCAGGCTGAAGACCGTGCGGAAAAGCGCTGGGTCGTCGTCGAGAATGAATTGTCGGTGCGAGGCTTCCGCGGTTAGCACGACGTCGGCCCAGGCCAGGTGCTCAGGGGTCAGGCGGCGGCTGCGGAAGCTGTCGCTGCCCTCGGTGCCGGCGGCGAGGACGTCGACCATGGGCTGGTTCATCGGTTCGTCGGCCAGGCCGTGCGTGCCGGCGCTCGCGAACTCGAGCGTCGGGTCGCCGGCGGCCAGGTGGCGAGCGGTGAGCTCCATGTAGGGCGAGCGGCAGATGTTGGCGGTGCAGACGAAAAGGACCTTGAGGGGTTTCGAGGCAAGCGCTGGCTCGCCTTCCTCAACCTCCGTGTGGGAGGTGGGCGCGTCCGTCACTGGGTTTCGACGGACGGTCGTCGCTAGCGCTCCTCCCTGCTCAACCAACGGCGCGGGGCCCTCGCTCTGCGGCGCGGAGGTGCGTAGGTCGAGGTAGCCGGCTTCGGCGAGGGCGTCGATCACGTCCTGGAGGGCCTCGTCGATGGTGCGACCGGTGGTGTCGACGCGCACGTCGGCGTCCTGGGGCTCCTCGTAGGGCGAGGAGATGCCAGTGAACTCGGGGATCTCGCCGCGGCGGGCCTTAGCGTAGAGGCCCTTCCGGTCGCGGCGCTCGCACTCCTCTAGTGGAGTGGCGACGTGGACCAAGAAGAACGCGCCGCCGGCCTCGTCAACCATGGCCCGCACCTGCTGCCGGGTCTCTTCGAACGGCGCGATGGGGCTGACCACCGCGAGGCCGCGGTGCCGGGAGATCTCGGCGGCTACCCAGCCAATGCGCCGAATGTTGGTCTCTCGGTCCGCCTTGGAAAAGGTCAGGCCCGCCGAAAGGTTGCGGCGCACGACGTCGCCGTCGAGGGAGGTGATGGTGCGAGTGCCCTGTTCGAGGATGCGATCCATCAGCGCCTGCGCGAGGGTCGACTTGCCGCTGCCGGAGAGACCGGTGAAGAACAGCACCAGTCCCTGCTCCTCGGGGCGGGGCTGGTCGGCTGCGACGATGGCGGCAATGTCGTCGCTGTAGGTGTCGTCAAGGCCAGCGTCGGGCAGTGCCAGCACGTCAGCGTCGCACGCGTAGGTGCGCGCCACCTGTGCACCCAGTGCGTGGTCGACCTCGGCATTGCCGCGGCTAGCCAGGGGCACCGCGACGACCGCGGCGTCGTCCAGCCGAGCAGCCGCCGCCAGCGTGGCCCGGATCAGCGCCGTCGCTGTCAGGTCGGGCGTGCCGGTGCCGACCAGGGCGAGCAGCAGCACCGGGCCCGCGTCGGCGATCCGCTGAATCTGCTGTTCGGTCAGCGCGTCGACCACCGGGACGACGGTGCGATCTCCGTGCTGCTCGCGCGCCTGCGCGGGGCTGAGGTAGTAGCGCCGGAAGGGGCCGTACTGCGCGTGCGTGAGGGGCTCCACAACGCCCCCGGGGACGGAGACTCGCGCCAGGGGTAGCCCCTCGGGGTCCACGAGCTCCACGCCGCCGGCGGCTTGGGCCGCGGCCTCGACGTCGGTGGGGAGCGTCAATGTCACTGGGCTGCCGGGTTCGTTGAAGGCAGTGATCGGGCTGAGGGCGCCGGTCGTGAGCAGCTCTAGATCGTCGAGCTCGCGGGGGCCGGGGCAGTGCTGCGGGTAACTCACCGAAGTATCTTGACAGATTTCAGTCGAGTTTCAACGTCACGGCGTCCGCCCTCTACGGTGCGAGGCATGACTGGGACCTGTCGTCGTGGCCGAGATCGTGCGCTCCGGGATCGTGGAGGGCCACCACTACGGCTCCGTGGTGGCGCTGCGCGCCGACAGGAGCGTGGAGTGGTCGGTGGGTGACGTGACCTCGCCGGTGCTACCGCGTTCCTCGAACAAGCCGATCCAGGCGCTTGCGATGGTCGAGCACGGTCTCGACCTGCCGCCGGCGCTGCTGGCGCTGGCGTGCGCGTCGCACTCAGGTGAGGCGCACCACCTCGACGGCGCCCGCCGCATCTTGGCCGGTGCAGGCCTTGGCGAGTCGGCGCTGCAGACCCCGCGCGACTGGCCGCTCGACGACGCTGCCCGCGAGGCGCTCATCCGTTCGGGAGGCGAGAAGTCGTCGCTGACAATGAACTGCTCGGGCAAGCACGCAGCGATGCTCGCGACCTGTGTGCGCAACGACTGGGACACCGCGACCTATCTCGATCCCCAGCACCCCCTGCAGGCCGCTATCAAGGCGACGTTCGAGCGGATGACCGGCGAGGAAGCCCAGGTCGCTATCGACGGGTGCGGCGCACCCCTGCTGTCGGCCTCGCTGGTCGGCTTGGCCCGAGCGTTCTCGCGGCTCGCGATGGCGACCGACGGCGCCGAGCACCGGATCGCTGAGGCAATCCGAGCTCACCCCGAGTACGTGTCGGGCACGACTCGCGACGAGCGGACGCTGCTGACTGCCATGCCTGGCTCAATCGGCAAGGCCGGCGCGGAGTCTTGCTACGCCGTTGCGCTTCCGGACGGGCGGGCGTTCGCGCTCAAGACCGATGACGGTGGGGCGCGTGCACGTCCCGTGGTGATGGCGGCGGCGTTGGAGCGGTCTGGGGTGACTGCTGAGGACTGGGTGGACGCTGAGGCCGTGCGGCGGACCGGGGAGCATGTGCTTCTTGGTGGCGGGAAGCCGGTTGGGGCGATTAGGGCCAGCTTCTGAGTCGCGCCCTGGCGTGGTGGGTCCCTCACCGGATCTCGACGACGGTCGGGCCTTGGCGGCCCTCCCTGCTCGATCAGCGGAGCCGGCCCTCCCTGCTCGATCAACGACGCGATCTTGGCGACGAGGGGCTCTCCACGCTGGGTAGGTGGCGGTGATACCCGCTGATCGAGAACGGAGAAGCGCCGACGACATCGAGACCTGGTGATCCAAGCCATGCCCGTAGGCTGGACGCGTGGTCGACGTCTACTCCCTCGAGCTCGGTTTTTACGCCCTGCTCGCCTTCGTTCTTCTCGCGGTGAAGATCTTCGCCTTCGTCAACTCCCTAACGTTTTCTACAGAGTCCTACGTAGCCGCAGGCAAGCTCACCAAGCCGACCTGGACCATCCTGCTCGGCCTCGCGGTGGCCCTGCAGGTCCTCTTCCTCAACAGCCCTATTGGCATCCTCAACCTGATCTTTACGATCGCTGCGATCGTCTATCTGGTCGATGTCCGCCCTGCCATGGCTGGGCTACGGCGTCGCTAACGTTCGGTAACAGACCAGTCCTCCCGGTGCCGTAGCCTTTAACCTCGCAGTGTGAGCGGCACCCGGCCGCAGACTCGAAGGAGATGTGGATGATCGGCGAGAGCGAAGAGCGCCCGTGGGGCTCGTGGACCGTCCTGGACGAGGGCGACGGCTTCAAGGTCAAGCGCATCCACGTGAATGCCCGCTCGCGCCTGAGCTACCAGACCCATGAGCACCGGGCCGAGCACTGGGTGATCGCCGCCGGTCGCTGCACGGCCGTTATCGACGGCGAGACCGTCGTGGCCGGTCCGGGTGAGTCGATCTGGGTCGAGGTGGGCCAGGCACACAGAATCACCAACCAGGAGGACTGCCCCCTGGTGGTCGTCGAGGTGCAGCTGGGTTCCTACACCGGCGAGGACGACATCTGCCGACTCGAGGACGACTACGGCCGTACGCCCGTGACGGCTGGCTGATCCAGCAGTTGGAGGCAGATGCCTCTCTCGGCACCTCCGTCGCCTAGAGTTCCCCTCGTCGCTGATGACGGGAGTCGGACATGGAACTACGGGACTATCTGCGCATCCTCCGCCGCCGGTGGATGCTGGTCCTCAGCTCGACCCTGATCGTGGTGGCTGTCGCTGCGGTCTACACCTTCACAGTGACGCCGATGTACCAGTCGACAGCGAAGCTCTTCATCTCCTCGTCCGCAGACGGTGGCGAGACTGTCTCCGGAGCATTTCAAGGTGCTCAGTTCAGCCAGCAGCAGGTGACCTCCTACGCCGACTTCGTCAAGGACGCTGACCTAGCGGCCGTCGTGATCAAGGACCTCGGTCTCTCGATGACGCCAGGCGGACTCAAGGAGCATGTGACGGCGACTGTCACCCCCAACACGGTAATTATCGCCTTACAGGCTCAGGACGCGTCACCTGCCCGGGCGCAGGCCATCGCGCAAGGCTACGCAGTCGCGCTCGCCGACCAAATCCGCACCGTCGAGACGCCGGTCGGCGAAACCGAACCGCTGGTGCGACCCTCCGTCAACTCTGACGCGACGCTACCCACCACCCCTGTCTCGCCGCAGCCGGTACGCAACCTCGGCCTGGCTTTGGTTCTCGGCCTCCTCCTGGGTGTCGGTCTCGCCGTCGCACGAGAACTGCTGGACACCACCGTCAAGTCGGTCGACGACGTCCGTGAGACGACCGATGCCCCCCTGCTGGGCGCCATCGGCTTCGACTCCCAGATCCGAAGCCAGCCGCTCGTCACCTCCCTGTCATCCCATGCTCCCCGCGCGGAGGCGTTCAGGGTGCTGCGGACGAACCTGCAGTTCGTCGACATCGACGCCACTACCAAGGTGTTCGTGGTCACCTCGGCGCTCCCGGGCGAAGGTAAGACAACCACCTCGGTCAATCTCGCCATCACATTGGCTCAGGCCGGCCAGAAAACGCTACTCATCGAATGCGACCTGCGCCGACCGAAGGCTGCTGTGGCCCTCGAGGTGGACAACTCAGTGGGAGTAACGACCGTCCTCCTGGGCAAGGTCAGCTTCGACGACGCTCTGCAAGAGCACACCGGCACGGGGCTTGCCGTGCTGGCGAGCGGCGCGGTGCCGCCCAATCCGGCGGAGCTGTTGCAGTCCCGCGCCATGGCTGACCTGCTGGAGCACGCCAAGGACCGCTTCGACACCATCATCATCGACGCTCCGCCACTGCTGCCGGTGACCGACGCCGCGCTGCTGGCTTCGCAGGCCGACGGTGCGATCGTGGTCGCGGCCCACGGCCGGACCACGCGAGAGCAACTGGCCCAAGCTGGAGAGCGGCTGCAGCAGGTGGATGCAGCGCAGGTCGGCGTCGTGCTCAACATGACCCCCGCACGTCGCGGTCAGGGCTACGGCTACGGCTACGGCTACGGCTACGGCTACGGCTACGCACCTTCGGACACCAGCGAGGCCAAGGCATCCACCCGAAGGCGCAGCAGAGGGACACAAGCCTCGGAGTAGCGGAGCGCCGTGCTAGACCACTCGCTCTCGGTCACCCATGAACCGCAAGTTGGAACTGGAGAATTGATGAGACATCGTCGAGCTCGTGCTGTGGCCGCTACCTGCCTTGTCGCCGCCATGATCGTGACAACCGGTTGCAGCTCTGACTCCTCTGAGACGTCCGGCGAGCCCATTCCCAATGACTTCATCAGCGACAGCGCAGCGCCCCAGTCTGAGGACGGCCTACCACAGGACTACCCACGCGACCTCGCACCCGTCGTCGAGGGTGAGGTTGTTTCGGCCGAGTCGGGGGACCCGGCCGGTTCCTTCGCCGTGACGATCAGCACCGACAACACTGTCGCCGACGCGGCTGCCGACGCTGTGGCCTTGCTAGAAGGCGCGGGATGGCAGAACCGCAGCGACTCGTCCATCGGGGACGGCACCACCCCTGTCGCCCAGTTCTTCAACCTGCCCGATGGGGGCCTGGTGATTCTCAATGTTGTTGATGTGCGTGGCGATGCTGCGGTCAGCTACGCGGTTCGATTGCCCTGAGCACAGCTCAGCTCTAACCCTTAGAGCCCCCGCCCGATTGGGCCGGACTCGGCGGGGACCCGACCAGAACCCGCAGAGGGTCGCCTTGTCAGAGGGCGAGCTGTCCAACTTGCATGGATTGCGCCAGCCAGGACAGCATTAAACACCCATGAGCTGCTTCCTCGCCGGCCGACGGCCGCACCGACATCCCCCACGTCGCCAGCGCGCGTGACGGCGCGGACACTCCGCTCCGCACGACCCGCACCTGGGGCGCTGAGCCCTCCGCAACCTCGCTACATCAGGAGCCACAAGCAGAAGGGACCTCGTCCCAGGCGCCAGCATCCAGGCCGGGAGTTCTGAAGACCCTGGTCGCGCCTCCCTGGCCGTTCCCGGAAAGCATCCGCAACGACAGGTCAGTGATCTCACCGGGACGCAGTCCGACGTAGGTCGTCAGCACCTCGCGTCCCTCGAAGAGCTGCTCCTCGGCATCGACTGACGCCCCATTGATCCGCAGATCACCCAGGGAGCCGTTCACTGGCGTGAAGACGCGGATGGTCACTACCTGGTCTCCGGGCTGCTGCGGTCCCGTTCCCGCCACGTAGGGCGGCAGCTGGCCGGCGTCGCGGGGCGCGAGCGACTCCAGCCTCATGTCGATCTCGTAGGCCTGCTGGTCGTCCATGCAGTAGACGCTGCGCGTGCGCACGTCGCTGCGGAAGAAGTAGGACAGCTTGGCCGCGGTGGTGTCGTTGAAGGTCACCATGACGTCGCTGTCCGCGCCCTCCACGGAACCGGGACCCAGGACACGCGTGCCCTCCAGCCGATCAGCGACAGCGTCATCCGAGACTGCCAGCTGCGCTCGACCCTCATTGCCAGCCCGCCCTAAGGCGGCAAGCAGCTTTCGCGGATCGACCTCACCGGCGCTGACGCGGTCGAACACCTGAGCAGCAACCTGCTGGAAGAAAGCGTCCTGGTCGGCCGGCCGCTCATAACGCAGGTACACCTGGTGCAGGAGCTCGTCCACCACGTTCTCCGACGTCAGTCGAACGCCGTCCACGGTCACCGGGGACATGCCATCCATCAGGTACCCGAGGGCGACCGTGTCGAGGCCGATCACGCCGTCGATGCGCCCTGGGTACCTCTCCTGCCACCGTGCCTGCCAGAGCTGGGCGGCACGACTGAAGTCGGGCGTGAAGTTGGCGTCGAGGAAGTAGGTCCCCAGCTCGGAACCGTACAACGAAAGCTCGCCAGGGGTCAGCGGGAGCACGCTCCCATCGCGGCGTCCAAAGCTGTTGCCCGGCACCTGACGCACGAGATCGATGGCCCCGTCCTGCGCCGTCACCAGGGCGGCCGAGCCTGGCAGACCACCCGTGGCCCTGATCTCCGCGTTGTTCTGGAAGACCAACAGGTAACGCTGGGGACCCTCGGCGCCCAGCATCGTGGGCAGCACGCTCGCTGCGGCGTCCGCGGCTGCTAGGCCGTTGGCTGCCCGGGTCGTCTCGCTCAGCAGCTCGTCGTACTTGTCGCGGAAGAGGCCTACGAAACCGGTGGAGTCGACAGCCGACAGTCGGTCGCGACCCTCCGCCAGGTCAGCCGCTGTTGAGGAGATCGGATCCTGCAACGCCTCGACGGCCTCCACGTCGACACGCCCCTCGTCGGGCACCAGCGTGTCGAGGTCGTCGAGCACGTCGACGACGCGTCGGGAGGCGCCGTCCGTGAGGTCGGCCAGCACCGAGCTCGCGACCTGGACCCCCTCAGCGTCGTCACCCACGAAGGGCAGCACCGTCGCCAGCGACCAGGACCACGTGTCCGTCCTGGCTGCCGCGTCGGAGCTGGCGCTGCCGAGCTCGTCCAGTTTCGCCTCGAGCTGGCGGTCGTCACCGGCCTGGGCCGCGGCGAGCACCTGGGAGGCAGCCTCGGCGGCGGCCGTGAGCGACCGCTGCACCTTCAGAGCCTGGTAGCCGACCCAACCGGCCCAAGCCACGACGGCCACCACAACTACCGTGAGGGCCCACCCCCACAGACGGCGACGCCGCATCGCAGCACCTTCCCAGCGTTATCGCACCCACCGTGGTCTCACGGATCGGCGCTCAGTGTGTCAGGACAGCGAGAAAGGGGCGGCCCCATCGGGGCCGCCCCTTCTCTTCGAACTCAACCGTTGCGGTTGTCGACCTTCACGTTCACCGTGGTGCTGCTCGACTCGTACGGCCCGTCCGGGTCCGGCACGTAGACGATGTTGCAGCTCCACTTGCCCTTGGGGCGAAGCTTGAACTTGTACACGTTGTTACCCTCACGGAGGTCCTCCGTGTAGGAGATCTGCTTGATCTTGCCGCTCTTCAGCGGCTTGGCGCAGGAGAAGGTCAGGGTGCCGTCGAGGGGCCCACGGTTCTTGCCGGTCCGCCCGACATCAACCTGGATCCGCGCGAGGAAGCGCGCCTTGGCCTTGAGCACCTTGGCCGCAGTCTTGGTGCCGCTGCACTTCTCGTAGCCGCAGTCGGCGCTGGCCGGGACGGCGGTCGTAGCGACCAGCCCCGCGGACATCATGAAGGCCATCAGCAGGCCCGCGATCAGTTTCTTCATGCTGAGAGACTCCCCATGCGAGCACCGACGATGCTCAAGTAGTGGTTGTGAGGCTTAGCAAACCACACCGGACGGACCCGTTGCACGTCGACGGCAAAGATGGACACATCGTTTACACGCCTGTCACGTGATAGATGCGCAGGACGCGCTTCTTGGCGGAAGTGGTCTAGTCCGATTCTGCTGGGCTGGTCGCTCGGCAGACTCGCGCGGGGACTGCGGTCCAAGTGGCGCCAGCGCGACGTACTGCGGCGTTCGGGTGTCTCACTGCTCGTCCTGTAGCGGTGGTTTCGAGACGGGACTTCGTCCCTCCTCAACCAACGTGGGGCCGGCCTCGTCCCTCCTCAACCAGCGTGGGGAGGCGGCCTCTCCGGACGTCTTGCCTCTTGCGGGGTCTCGACGACGATCGGCGCTGGGGCGCCTCACTGCTCGACCAACGGCCTGCCTACTGGAGGAAGGTGGCGACGCGGTCGAGGTAGCCCGGGGGGTCGAGGAGGAAGGAGTCGTGGCCGTAGGGGCTGTGGATCTCGGCGTGGTCGGCGTCGACGCCGTGGGCCTGCAGCTGCTCGGTCAGGCGCATGGACTGGGCGGTGTCGAAGCGCCAGTCGGAGGAGAAGGACGTCACCTGGAAGCGGGTGCGGCAGCCGGCGAGGCGCTCGGCGTTCGGTTCGTCGGCGAACGGGTCGAAGTAGTCCATCAGCCGGGTCAGGTAGAGGTAGGACAGCGAGTCGAAGCGGCCCAGGAACGTCTCGCCCTGGTGCTGCAGGTAGTGCTCGACCTCGAAGTCGGGCTCCAGGCGCCACTGGTCGTCGCCGACAGAGTCGCGCTGGTGGTCGAAGCGGGTCTCCAGCGACTGCGGCGAGACGTAGGTGATGTGGGCCATCATCCGGGCCACCTTCTGCCCGTGCCGCGGTACGACGCCGTGCTCGGCGTAGCGCCCGCCGTGGAACTCCGGGTCGGCCATGATCGCCTGGCGCGCCACCGAAGAGAACGCGATGTTCTCCGCGGTCAGCCGCGACGAGGCCGCGACCACGACCGCGCGCTCGATGCGCCCCGGCTCGTCGATCACCCACTGCAGGACCTGCATGCCGCCCATCGAGCCGCCCACAGCGGCGTACAGGGTCTCGATCTCGAGGTGCGCCAGCAGGCGGCGGTGGCAGGCGACCAGGTCGGCGACGTGCAGCAGCGGGAAGTCGAGGTAGCGCGGCTCCCCCGTCGCCGGGTCGATGCTCATCGGACCGGTGGTGCCCGAGCAGCCGCCGAGGATGTTGGGGGCGATCACGAAGAACCGGTCGGTGTCGACCGGCTTGCCCGGCCCGATCATCCGGTCCCACCAGCCCGGCTTCGCGGTGTGCGGGTCCTCCCCGCGCCGGTAGCCCGCCGCGTGCGCGTCACCGGTCAGCGCGTGGCAGATGAAGACCGCGTTGTCTCGCGCCGGCGACAGCTCGCCGTACGTCTCGTAGACCACCTCGACGTGCTCGAGGCTCTTGCCGCCACGCAGCCGCAGCGGGTCGTCCTCGGAGGCGAGGACGACCCGCTGGGCCACGGCGTCGAGGAGCGGACCGCTCACAGGTCGGAGTCCCTGCGTCAGCTGGTCGCGGCGAGGGCCTGGTCGAGGTCGGCGATCAGGTCCTCGACGTTCTCGATGCCGATCGAGAGGCGCACCATGTCCTCCGGCACGCCCGCGCCCACCAGCTCCTCGGGCGTGAGCTGGCTGTGGGTGGTGGTGGCGTTGTGGATCGCCAGCGACTTCGCGTCACCGATGTTGGCCAGGTGGCTGAAGAGCTCGAGCGCCTCGATGAACTTCTTGCCGCCCTCGCGGCCCGACTTCACCCCGAAGCTCAGCAGGCCGCCGTACCCGTGGCCGGTGTGGATCTTGTCGGCCACCGCCTTGTAGGGGCTGTCGGGCAGGCCGGGGTAGCTGACCCACGACACCGCGTCGTGGCCCTGCAGGTGCTCGGCGACCTTGAGCGCGTTGGCGCTGTGGCGCTCCATGCGCAGGTGCAAGGTCTCCAGGCCCTGCAGGAACAGCCACGAGTTCATCGGGGTGATCGCAGCACCCGTGTTGCGCAGCAGCACCGTGCGGGCCCGGATGATGTACGCCGCCGGGCCGGCGGCCTCGGTCCACACCGCGCCGTGGTAGGCCGGGTCGGGCTTGGTCAGGCCCGGGAAGCGGTCGGAGTGCGCCGCCCAGTCGAAGTTGCCCGAGTCGACGATCACGCCGCCGATCGAGGTGCCGTGGCCACCGATGAACTTCGTCGCCGCGTGCACCACGACGTCGACACCGTGCTCGAAGGGCCGCACCAGGTACGGCGTCGGCGCGGTGTTGTCGACCACGAACGGCAGGCCCTGCGCGTGCGCCGCCTCCGACCAGGCCGGCAGGTCGATCACGTTGATCTTGGGGTTGCCGACGGTCTCGCCGAAGACCATCTTCGTCTTCTCGTCGACGTGCTTGGCCAGGTCCTCCGGCTTCTCCGGGTCGACGAAGCGCACCTCGATCCCGAACTGCGGCAGCGTGTGCGCGAACAGCGCGTAGGTGCCGCCGTACAGCGTCGAGAGCGCCACGATGTTGTCGCCGGCATAGCAGAGGTTGAGCACGGCGTACGTCGTCGCCGCCGAGCCGCTCGCCGTCGCCAGCGCCCCCATGCCACCCTCGAGCTGGGTCATCCGCTCCTCGAAGACCGACTGGGTCGGGTTCATGATGCGGGTGTAGATGTTGCCCGGCTCGGCCAGCGCGAAGAGGTTCGCGGCGTGGTCGGTGTCGTCGAAGACGTAGGACGTCGTCTGGTAGATCGGCACGGCCCGGGCGTTCGTCGCCGGGTCGGCCTCCTCCTGGCCGGCGTGGACGGCCAGGGTCTCGGGGCGGTGCGTCATCGGTGCTCCTGCTCAGGTGGCTGGCGTCGGGTCAGCGGCTGCTGCGACGTCGTCGAGCGTAGGGAGGGCTCTGGGTGTCCTGGGGGTGTGTCCGCGTGGTGGTCTCCCCGCCGTTGGTTGAGCAGCGAGGGCCGAAGGCTCGAGCGTCGCCGAAACCCCGTGACCCCATGGCGTGCGGTGCCCACGACGTTTGCGGGGTCTCGACGACGCTCCTCGCTGGCGCTCGTCACTGCTCGATCAACGAGGGGCAGCGTCGCTCACTCGACGAGGACGACCTCCTCGAGGTCCTCGGGCAGCTGCACGCCGTCGCCGGGCACGCGGACGCAGTCGTCGTCGCGGGTCAGACCGAAGACGAGGGCGTCCGACCCCTCGAGCGCGGTCAGGTCGAGCGAGAGCCGATGGTCCTCGCGCTCCAGCTCAACGTAGGGGTGGGGACGCTCACCGCGCCGCGCATACTCGCCCTCGACGACGACCTCCCAACCCTGGTCGACCATGGCGTCGCGGGCGACCCGGAACCTCTCGGCGTAGGCCACGTCCTCGGTGAGCGCACCGCCGAAGGCGAAGGTCAACCCCTGCACGGGCACCATCTGGCAGTAGTCGCCCTCGCCGCGCGCCAAGGCGACCTCGAGACCGGCTGCCTCCAGCACCTCGACCACCTCGCTGCCTCTCGCCATCAGGTCGTCCGCCAGCACCTCGAGGTCGTCCATGGCCTCCTCCTCGCTGGCACCGCAAGCGGGAAGCAGCGCAACCAGGAGCGCGAGGGCCACGGCCCGCCCCGCCCGGCGCATCACTGCTGCGCCCCCGGCCCCACGAGCGGCACCTCCTCGAGGTCCTCGGGGACGCGGGTGGTGGTGTCGGGGATGCGGATGCAGGCGTCGAGGCCGGTGAGGGCGAAGACGAGGGCGTCGGACCCCTCGAGCGGGTCGCGACGCAGGGTGAGCCGCCAGTCGTCGCGCAGCAGGTTGGCCCACGCCTCGGGCTGCTGCTGGCCGGTGCGGGCCACCTCGCCCTCGTCGTCGACCTCCCAGCCGTCGTCGACCAGCGCGTTGCGCGCCGCCGTGAACTGGCCGTCGTACGCCGCGCCCCCGGGGCCCTCGGCGAGCGCGCCGCCGAGCGCGAAGGTGAAGCCGGGGCGGGGCGTCGACTGGCAGTAGTCGCCCTTGCCACCGGCCCGGGCCACCTCGAGCCCGGCGGCCTCCAAGATGTCGACGACCTCTCCCCCGGTGCTGATCACGTCATCGGCCAGCGACTCGAGCTCCGCGACCGCCGTCTGCTCGGACGGCTCGTCCGCCGCGGGCCCCTCGCCGCACCCGGCGGCCGTCACCAGGGCCAGGCCGAACGCGACCATCGCGAGCCGCCTCACGGCTCGGCCCTCGTCTCGGATCGCCCGGGCACCCAGGTGGACGGCTCGCGCTCGCCCTCGGGGTCGTCGGCCCAGCGCCACCACGGGTCGTAGGTCTGGTCACCCGCGTTGACCGCGTCGTGCTGGCCGTCGACGATGCGCCCGAGGTTGTAGAGCGACTCGGAGTCGTGGTCGTAGTAGCGGCTGTGGTCGGCGAAGCTGCGGTGGTCACTGCGCAGCACCGACTCGGCCTCGAAGCGGTTCGCGTCGAAGTCCTCCGACGACGGGTCGACGCCCAGCCCGCCGGGGTTGTGCCACCAGCCCTCGTCGCCGAAGAACCCCACCGCATCGCGGCTGTTGCGCCCCACCCACACGTTGCCCTCGCCGGGGCTGAGGTCGTCGGCGGTGTCGGCCGGGCCGGCGCCGGGGCTGCCGATCAGGGCGACGTCGTCGACGGCTAGGGCGTGGTCGGTGGCGGCGTACGACGTGGTGGTCGAGCCGTAGCTGTGGCCGATCACGGTCAGGTGCGCGGCTTCACCCGGGCGGGAGGCGCGCAGGCCGTCGATGGCGTCGGCGAGCCGCTCGCCGCCGTCCTCGGCGCGCCCGCGCGTGATGGTGTCGAGGTCGATGGCGCCCTCGGGGGTGTCGTAGCCCAGCCAGAACATGGTGGCCACGCTCGAGCCGTCGCCGTTGAAGCGGGTCGCCTCGTAGAGGTTGATCGCGTCGCTGACACCCACGGCCACGTCGGTGGTCTCGGTGGTGATGCCCGGGATCGACACCGCGACGTCGGCGGCGGTGTCGAGGTCGCCGATCGCCACCGCGACCCGCCCGTCGCCGTCGAAGGCACCCGGGTCGTAGAGCCACAGCCGCCCACCCGGGCGTTCACCGGTGGTCGGGTCCTCGAACCCGTCGGCGTCGGTCAGCGCCTCCTGGGTGGCCTCGGCGTTGGCCAGGCGCTGCGCCTCCTCGGGGCTCAGGGTGTCGTCGTCGCGCTGGGCGGCCAGCGTGGCCAGGTCGTCGTCGAGCAGCAGGCGGTTGGCCTCGTCGCGCACCGACGCCGGCAGGCCGTCGGCCTGGCCGAGCAGGCTGGGGTACGCCGCCAGCGCGGCCTGCTGCTGCGCCTCGCTCAACCCGGCCCACCAGCGCTGCACCTCGCTGGGGCTCGCGCCGCTGCCGGGCGCCCCGGGCCGGTTCATCGCCTCGACGGCGGTGTCGCTGGCGCCACCGGTCGCCGAGAGCGCGTCGCGCAGGCTGGTGCCCGCTTCGAACGCCTGGCGCAGCCGCTGCTCGTTCTCCCGCACCGCGCGCTGCAGGTCGGCGTGGTCCTCGACGAGGCGCCGGTAGGCCAGGCGCAGGTCGGCGGCGCGGGCGCGCAGCACCTCGACGTCCTGCGGGGTCGCGTCGGTGATCGCGTTGATGTCGGCGACCAGGCCGCTGCGGTCGGCGTCGAGCTCGCCCTTGCGGCTCACCAGGTCGTCGGCGACGCCCTGGTGGGCGCGCAGGTCGTCGGCGTACGCCGTCACCGCCCGTGCCACCCGGCGCAGCGTGGTGGCCATCGCGTCGTGCTCGTCGCCGGCGCGGGAGGCGGCCCCGCGGTAGGCGTCGTAGGCCTCGCCCCACCAGCCCTGCAGCGACTGGAGGTGGCCGGCCTCGGTGGCGACCTCGTCGTAGCGACCGACCGCGGTGAAGAGCCGCTCGGCGAGCTGGTCGGCGCCGGCCGGGCTGCCCTCGGGCTCGCGGATCTCCGGCTCGGAGGCCGGGACGGTGATCGTGGTCATCGGGCCGGCCCGAGGCGGCTGTCGAGGGCGTCCATCTCGCCCCGGGTGTGGCTGTCGGTGGCGGCGGTGCGGGCCGCGACCTCCTCCAGCGCGGTCGAGAAGCCCTCGACGATCGCGGCGCTCTCCCCCGCGTAGCCCTCCCAGGCGCTCAGGAACGCCCGCGCCGCGCCCTGCACCTCCGGCGCGAGGCCGGCGGTGGGGGCGCTGCCGAAGTCCCTGGCGGTCTCCTCCAGCAGCTCGCCCAGGCTCGACCAGCGCTCGCTGCCGGCGCGCAGCGCGTTGTACTCCAGCCCCATCTGGCTCACTGGCCCACCCCGCTCACGGAGCCACCGGCCACGCGCCGGAGCGGTGCCGCAGCACCAGCCGCCCGGCCTCCGGCACCACGAGCAGCAGCACCTCGGCGCGGCTCAGCCCGTCGGGCTTCCCGGCCTGCACGCGGGGCAGCCCGTCGGGGGGCGCGAGCACGTCGTACCCGGCCTGCTCCAGGACGTCATCCAGGCGGCGTACGACGGCCTGCGCGGTGGCGGGGTCGACCGGGTCACCGGTCTCGTGGGTCCAGGTGGTCTGCACGCGGTCCTGGACCCAGCGCTGCTCGCGCTCGGTCGGGTCGGTGTCGCCGACCGCCGCCCGCCACAGGGCGCTGACCAGGTCGCCGGCGAGCTCCTCGAGCTCGGCCGGGTCGACCGGCTCGGTCGCTTCGGGTGCGGGCTCCTCGGACGTCGGCTGCTCGGGGGACTCCGGCGGGAGCAGGACGATGTCGACGTCGGGGTGCCGGCGGCGTACCGGCGCCCAGAACGGGTCGGTGGCAGCGGGGTCCGTCGGGGTCTCGTCGGGCACGACCCCTCTTTACCCGCTCCCCCACCGCCGCACACCCCGCCGAGCAGTCACTTCTGCACCATCGACCAGTCACTTCCGCACCCGGCCAGTCGGTACGCCGCGATCAGCGGTCGTCGTGGAGCCCACGGTCGAGTGCGGTGACCAGGGCAGCGATGTGATCACGATCTCCCGTCAGCTGCCTGCTGTGCCACACGACTTCTCGTGCCGCCTCACGGCTCACCTCCCACTGCCCGAGCAGCAGCGGCAAGGCGGCAGACGAGAGAATGCGTCGCATCGTCCGGCCGCAGAGGGCCGCAGCCGCCACATCCGGCCGCCAATCGGCCTCCTCGAGAAGACTGTGCTCCGAGGTGTAGACGTGTTCGCGCACAGAGTCGGAATCGACATACCAGCTCAGCACCAGTGCCAGGTCCTGCGCGTCCTTGGTCACTGCCGGCCGACGATCGTGGAACGCCGCGATCTTGAGGACGCAAAGCCCCTCCGGCGTCGGCACCCTCAGCGAGCCCGCACCTGACTCGAGGGGCAGAGAGACTCCTGCGGCGAAGACATCCTCGAAGCCGAGCACGCTGAACGGCTCGCCCGGACGACTCGGCGGTTCGACGGTGCCGCTCGGCTGCTCGACTCCCTCACCGAACGGCATCAGGTCGACCTGCTGACCGGCCACTGTGAACGCGATCCCCGAGCGGGTCTTCGAGACGCGTGGCAGGCCCCGGGCCACTGCAGCCCACTCCGACATGGTGTCGACCGCCATGCCGAGGTCCAGGTCGTGAGTCGCCGCCAGGCCCTCTCCGCGTCCCAGCGCCTGGGCCCACAGGTTGCGGCAGTGCGCCCCCACCACCATCAACCGCGTGATCTCGGCGTCCCGCTCGACCAGCTCCCCGATGACAGGGGCGACGACCGACAGATCCATTTTTGCCAGGTCGGCACCCTCAGCCAGCACGAACGCCCCGGAAGGTGGCGGCCGACTCGCGGACTCGGGCGTCAGGCGAGGTCGCGAGCTCCGCGTAGGTCAACGGCCATGGAATGACAGTCGCGTCCACGCCTGGAGGGACCGACCAGAAGCGGTGCAGCACCTCGGTGTTCGCTCCCTCCTGTGTCGGGACCATGCGCTGGCCAGCCAGCAGGGAGGTGTCGAGACGGTGGGCGTAAACGGTCACGGACGCCGCACTGATGAGGTCCTGGACCGCCATCTCGCCCCCGACGAGCACCCCCTGAGGAGTCGGGTCCCATCTGCTCAGCTCGCTGCGGAACGAGCCGAGGTGCAGCCGCTTGCGCAGGCCGGACCGGTAGGCCGCGGTCCAGGCGTCCAGGAGTCGTGAGGCGTCGGCGACCGCCAGGTCCTTCGAGCCCCACCTAGCAAGATATCCGTCCTCGTCGAGGAGCCTCAGCACGTCGTGGACCAAGCCGATCGACACACCGGCGTGCTCGGCGATCCGGCGCACGGGCTCCGCCACGATCTGCGGCCAGGCGAGCAGCGCCGCCACCACCTGTGCCCGCGCAGCACTGAACAAGTTCGTGGCCCGCGGCTCAGCGAGGACGAGCAGCTCCGTCGAGGCCGGCGGCTTCAGGCGCATCGGGGGCCGTCCGGAGCCGCTGAGTGCCACCACCACCGAGCCGAAGCGCAGGCTGGCTGCGCCGGTGAGGTCGAGATAGTCGATGCCGCTTCGGCGCAGCAGCTCTCCTGCCCGGGGGGAGATCTTGTCGGAGACCACCAGTCTGTGGCTCCCGCTCCACCCCGTCTGAGCCGCTGCGGCGCGGACCGCCAGCGACGTCGCGACGACCGCGGCGTACTGCTGGTGCTGGTCGGCCACCTGGACCAACGCGTGACCTCGGCCCCGCTCGCGCAGCTCCTCGTCAGGCTCCAGGTGGACGTCCCACTCGGTCAGGGCCGCTCGCAGAGCGGTCCAGAACTCATCCCCTGACCAGCCGAAGGCGTTCAATTCGTCCACGCGTTCAAGATAACTGAACGAGCAGCAAGATTGAACACGCCCGTTTCGACCGGGAGCGGCCACCGCGAGATGCGGGCCGGGTCGGCGGGATGTTCAGGCCGGGTGGGCGCGAGATTTGGGCCGGGTCAGCGCGAAGTTTGCGCCGGGTCGGCGGAGACGCAGCGAGCCCCCGTGCCGCTGCACGGGGGCTCGCTGCTGCTCAGGGTGCCAGGTGGCTCAGACGCTGATCGAGACCTCGGCGACCTGGCCGACCTGGGCGACGACCTTGCGGTCGACGGGGTCGGCCTTGGGGGCCAGGGTGCGCAGGGTCCACTCGCCGTTGCCGGCGAAGAACCGGAAGTGCCCGGTGGCGGAGGTGGGGACCTCGGCGGTGAACTCGCCGGTGCGGTCGAGCAGGCGCACGTAGGCGCTGGCCACGGGCTCACCGTCGCGCAGCACCTGGCCCTGCACCACGGCCTCCTTGGCCACGTCGACGCCGTCGAGCGAGAGCCCGCCCTGGGTCGCGCCGCACATCAGGCGTCACCCTCGGCCGAGCCGGGCTCGTCGCCGAGCGCGATCGGGACGCCGACCAGGGAGCCGTACTCGGTCCAGGAGCCGTCGTAGTTCTTCACGTTCTGGTGGCCGAGGAGCTCCTTGAGCACGAACCAGGTCAGCGACGAGCGCTCACCGATGCGGCACAGGGCGATGGTGTCCTTGGAGTCGTCGATGCCGACCTCGGCGTAGAGCGCCTTGAGGTCCTCGTCGGACTTGAAGGTGCCGTCGTCGTTGCAGTTCTTGCTCCACGGCACGTTGAGGCTGGTCGGCACGTGGCCGGCGCGCTGGGCCTGCTCCTGCGGCAGGTGGGCCGGGGCGAGCAGCCGGCCGGCGTACTCGTCGGGGCTGCGCACGTCGATGAGGTTCTGGGTGCCGATCGCGGCGACGGTGTCGTCGCGGAAGGCGCGGATCGAGCGGTCCTGCTCGGTCGCGGTATACGTCGTCTTCTCGCGGGTGGGCACCTCGTCGGTCAGCGGGCGCGAGTCGAGCTCCCACTTCTTGCGGCCACCGTCCATGAGCTTGACGTCGGCGTGGCCGTAGAGCGTGAAGTACCAGTAGGCGTAGGCGGCGAACCAGTTGTTGTTGCCGCCGTAGAGCACCA
Source organism: Nocardioides marinisabuli (assembly GCF_013466785.1). Lineage (NCBI taxonomy): Bacteria > Bacillati > Actinomycetota > Actinomycetes > Propionibacteriales > Nocardioidaceae > Nocardioides > Nocardioides marinisabuli. The sequence continues at coordinate 2,146,010 of NZ_CP059163.1, read as the reverse complement.
CGGTGTCGTCGTTGGAGATGCCGCGCTCGCTGAGCAGCTCCTCGAACTGGCGCTTGTTGACGAAGTCGCGGCGCACCTGGTCCTGCAGGTCGGTGGTCCAGTCGAGCTTGATGGCGCCGGCGATGTGGCCCTTGTCGTAGGCCGTGGTGTCCTCGTCGACCTCGATGAGGACGACGTTGTCGTCGTGGGCGTGCTCCTCCACCCACTGGGTGGTGACGAGGCTGTTCTCGCGGGTCATGTCGGGCCTTTCGTTGGCAGGCGCAGTCGTACGCCGCCGGGGTCGGGTCGTGCGGGGAAGGACGAGGCGGTGCGGAGGTCAGGCGGTAGCGCGCTTGATGAGCAGGTACATCTCGCAGCCCAGGCAGAAGCGGAAGACGGCGTTGAGGGTGGCGGCGACCAGCGCGAAGCCGATCGCGACCTGGGCCAGGACGGTGAGCCCGGCGACGTACCCGGCGATCGCGACGAGGGTGAAGACCAGCCCGACGCTCTGCGCGAAGCGCGGCGGGGCCGGGTCCTCGAGCTCGTCGGGGGCGCCGAGCCGCGGCCGGATGAACCGCTTGAAGGCCCACGAGTGCGGGGTGTGCTGCACGCCGCGGGCGGCGCCGAGCGCGAAGAGCGAGGCCTGGACGATCGTCAGCACCAGGGCCGCGACCGGCGGGAGGCCGAGGATCGCGATGAGCACCAGCGCGGTGACGCCGGCGGCGAACTGCGGGCCACGCGGGTCGATGCCTGCGGGGGCGCCGGTGCCCGTCGTGGGGCGGGTGGCGGTGGTGACGGGCGCCTGCGGGCGCTCGGTGGTCGTGCTGGACATGTCTCTCCTGGGATGGCGTCGCCGGTCTGGCTGGTACGGCGGCCCAGAGGGGCCGCGGCCACGGCGCTGCGCGTGCTCAGAGGAGCAGGAGGAAAGGCAGCGCCGTCACGTCATCCGACACAGGCTCGAGCGCATGCGGCAGTGGTCGACTGCTCGCCGCTTCGTGAGCCAAGTGGTGGTCATGTAGGAGACAATAGGAGCCAGCGGCGATCTATTCCCCCCTCGCATCTCACTGAATGGACACTCGTTCCACATGCCAAGACAGTTACTGCGGCGTAACAAGCGCCGACCCCTCTCGTTAGCCCAGACATGACCGAGTCGGCCGGGCGGCGCATCCTCACGCTCCACCCCGGCAACGACCTGCGACTGCAGGACGAGCTGCTCTCCTGTCGAGCAGGTGCTCTCCGACGCCGGGGCGACCCGGATCTGGATCCAGGCCTCGCCCGAGGACGACCTGCGCGTGTACGCCGAGATGCCCGGGCGCGAGGACGCCGAGGTCATCGACCTCGCCGAACGCGCCTCGCACGAGGGACTGGCTGAGGCGTAACCACTCAGCCCTCGCGGCGCTGGTGCCCGAAGTGGCCCAGTTGGCCCAGGTGCCCGAGGTGTCCGAGGTGGGTCAGGGCACTGAAGTGCGCCAGCAGCCGGGGTTGGTGCAGCTCCCCGGAGCAGCCGCACTCGTCGTCGCCGTAGTAGGACCACGGGTCGTCGACCAGCACGTGGCAGCAGTGCTGCGACCAGACCAGCGGCTCGAGCGCCCGTTGCACCGGGCCCAGCCGCGGGTGGCCGCACTGGGGACAGGTCTGCGCGGGTGCTCGGTGCAGCAGGCTCATCTGCCCAGGAGACACCCGCAGGGCGGCGGTCGGCCGAGGTGGCGGCGTACGTCACCAGGATCGGGGACGCCGTCCCGGGCCCGCCGCTAGGGTCGTCGCACCATGAGCACCCCTCCCGCCGGTCGTCCGCGCACCGCTCTCGTCACCGGCGTCGCAGGCCAGGACGGCGTCTACCTCGCGCGGCACCTGCGCTCGCTCGGCTACCACGTGGTCGGCACCCTGCGCCCCGGCAGCCGCTGGGCGCCACTGACGCTGGGGCGGGCCTACGCCTACCTCGACGGCGTGCAGCTGGTCGACCTCGACCAGCGCGACCACGAGGGCTGGGCGGCGGTGCTCGAGGGCCTGCGGCCCGACGAGGTCTACAACCTGGCCGGCTTCTCCTCGGTGGGTGCGTCGTGGGGGCACGCCGAAGTGGTCGCCGAGACCAACGGGCTGGCGGTGCTGCGGATGCTCGAGGAGCTGGTGGCCTTCCGCAACCGGCACGGCTGGGCGCCGCGATTCTTCCAGCCGTCGAGCTCGGAGATGTTCGGCACCTCCGACCAGCAGCCCCAGACCGAGGGCACCCCCCACCACCCGCGGTCGCCGTACGCGACCTCGAAGTCGTTCGCGCACCACCTCGTGGTCAACTACCGCGAGTCCTACGGCCTCTTCACCGCCACCGGCACGCTGTACAACCACGAGAGCCCGCTGCGCGGGGAGCAGTTCGTGACGCGCAAGATCACCCGCTCGGTCGCCGAGATCGCGCTGGGGCGTCGCGACGAGGTGGTCCTGGGCAACCTCGACGTACGCCGCGACTGGGGCTTCGCGGGCGACTACGCCGTCGCGATGCACCGGATGCTCCAGCTCGACGACCCGCAGGACTTCATCGTCGCCACCGGCACCTCCCGCCCGCTGGCCGAGGTGGTCGAGGTCGCCTTCGCCGCCGCGGGTCTGGGGTCGGGGCAGGGGCACCTGCGCCAGGACCCGGCGCTGATGCGGCCCGCCGACGTCGCCGACCTCGTCGGCGACCCCACCAAGGCGCGCGAGCAGCTCGGCTGGACCCCCAGCGTCACCTTCGAGCAGGTCATCGAGCACATGGTGCGCGTCGACATCACCCGCCTCGAGAGCGGCGTCGAGGACGCGGTCTCCTACCTGGAGCCGAGCGTCACGCTCTGAGCCGTACGGCGTCGTCCACAGGCGCCAAGTGAGACCTGGCGTCGAAGTGGGTAGGTCTTTACCGTGACACCGCGCCCTCCCCCGTCCCGGAGGGCGCTCTCTCGGGAAAGCAGACACATGAGACGACACCTCGCGTACGCCGCCGCCGGAGCGGTGGTCCTCGCCCTCACCAGCTGCGGCGACGACCCCGAACCGCAGGTCGCCGACCCGACCTCGACGCCTAGCTCCTCCTCGTCGCCGAGCGAGAGTGCTGCGGCCGAGAAGGAGCCGTGGGAGGAGAAGACTGACGACGGTGCCGTGGCGTTCGTCGCGCACTGGCTCGAGGTCATGAACGAGGCCGAGAACTCAGGTGACACGGTGGCCTTCCGAGAGCTCGCGACCGATCAGTGCCAAACGTGTGACCGCATCGCCAGCTACACGGACCAGCTGTACGAATCTGGCGGCTACTCGAAGTCCCAAGCCTGGAGCGTGCAATCCGTCAGCGAGCCTCGGAAGGGACCCGAGCGTTCTACGTTGATCGCCGTCAATGTGCTGACGTCCGATCAGAAGCTGAAGGAAAGCTCAACCAGTCCGGTTCGTGTCAACGAGGCCAGTGAAGTGACGCTCACTGCCTACGTTCGTTGGACGGGTAGCGCCTGGGCGATGAGCGAAGTCGAGCTGGTCCAGTGAAAGTTCCAGCTCTCGTAGTCGCGACGCTGCTGTCCACCACTGCCTTCAGCCCCGCGGCGGCCGAACCGGGGAACCCGGAGGTCGACGCCGGGACTCACTCTTTTCTTGCCCAGTTCGAAGCGGCCACGCCGGACATTTCTTCATCACCAGTCGCCCCCACATCAGGAAGCGGAACCTCCAGTCCACTCGTCTACTCCTACGAACCGCTTTGCCAGCGCAACGATGGCGTAGTCCAGCCGACCGCGTACGGCTGCGGCGACGCATTCACCTGCGGAGCTGATGGCTTGCTCCATGAGGTTCTGGCTCATGAAGCACAAGGCATCAGGCACGTCGGGACCACGTGCATCGAGCCTGGCGACCCGATCGCCGCGGCAACGGCCCCCGTCCTGACCCCCGGTCGCATCCTCGAAGCCTTCCGCCGCATCCCGCTACCCGACGCACCCCTGCAGATCCAGCCACCCGGCGGAGAGACCCTGGTCAACTTCGACACCATCCTCCACACCCAAGCCGAACCGTTCCAGGAAACCGTGCAGCTCCTGGGCCGCCAGATCACCTTCGACATCACCCCCGCCACCTTCACCTGGACCCTCGGCAACGGCCAGACCATGACCACCACCGACCCCGGCCAACCCTGGACACCCGGCACCCCCATGGACACCTACGTCTCCCACCGCTACACCCAAGCCGGCCCCGTCACCCTCCAGCTCACCACCACCTGGACCGCACGCTGGCGCCTCGGCACCGGACCCTGGCGCGACGTCAACGGCACCGTCACCATGACCAGCCCCGCCCAAGACCTCCAGGTCCGCACCGCACAACCCCAGCTCGTCTCCTACGACTGAGCATCCACGCGGCCACGGCCTGGATCACCCCCGAGGTGCAGGCATCCGCCCGAAGTCGCGGAAGCAGGCCTTGGTGCCCTTGCAGCCGTTCAGCACGCTGAGCCGCCGTGCCAGCTCGCGCTGCACGTTCCGGTAACGGGCATCGCCGTCGAGGTTGCGCAGCTGGAACGGGTCCGCCTTGCGGTCGAAGAGCTCCCAGAACCCGGGCCCCGAGGCGACCTTCCAGTTGGTGTAGGTGTAGCGCGAGGTGCGCACGCCTCGGTACATCCAGGCTCCGGTGCCGTCCTTCGCCGACCTCGCTCCCGCCTGGATCAGGGCGGTGTCCCCGACCGGCCTCTTCCCGCGGGTCAGGAGCGGCAGCAGGCTGCGTCCGTCCTGGACCCGGCCCGCCTTGGCGCCGGCCGCGTCGATGATCGTCGGCGCCAGGTCCACCGTCGTCGCGGTCACGTCAGGCCGCGACTGCTTCACACCCGGCCCGCGGACCAGCAGCGGCACGCGCAGCGACTCCTCGTACGGGAGGATCTTCCCGGAGTAGCGGTGCTCCCCCAGCTGGTAGCCGTTGTCGGACGTGAAGACGATGTAGGTTTTGTCCAGCTCATCCGTCGCCTGCAGCGCCGCCACGATCTCGGCGACACCGTCGTCGACGCTCTGCAACGACCGGATCCGCTCCAGGAAGAACTTCTGGGTCTTCCCCCGGGGGACGACGTCACTGCCGGCGATCAGGCGGTTGGGCCTGTGCAGCGGCGCGTCGTAGGACTTCTTGGACAGGCTGGGCGCCTTCTCCCGGCTCAGCGCACTCCGGTACTTCTTCTCGGGAGTCGGCCCGACCTTGCAGGTGCTCTCCCCGCACTCGCCGTGCGGGGCGAAGTACGAGGTCCAGATGAAGAACGGCTTGTCGTCGGCGCTCGTCGACTCCCCGGGCGCCCAGTCGTGGATGAGGTCGACGGTCCGCTCCGTGGCGTAGGTCGTCGAGTAGGCCACGCCGTCGTTGTAGCGACGCTTCACGCCCTGGGTGAACATATTGAAGTCGTAGTAGCCGAACGCGGAGGTGCGCGGCACGTCGAACCACTCCCACCCCGTGGGCACCCCATCGCGCTTGGGCTTCCAGTGCGTGATGAACTTCCCGACCATGCCGGTGTGGTAGCCGTACTCGTAGAGCCACTTCGGCAACGTGTCGTGCGGGTTCTTCAGTCGCCGGTAGCCGCCATAGGCGCCGCCGTTGGAGTGCACGCCGTTGTTCTGGGCGAACTGGCCCGACACGATCTCGGCTCGCGCGGGGCAGCACAAGGGGTGCGGGCTGATGGCGTCCGTGAACTCTGCGCCCTGCTTACCCAGCAGCTTGCGAGTCTTCGGCAAGTACTTCATGTCGGACGCCGTCTGGTCATCGGTGGTGATGAGGATGATGTTGGGCGCGTTCGCAGCAGCCTGCTGCCTCACCGGCGGCAGCGGCGGCTCGTAGTCCTCACCGGACTCGACGACGCCGATCCGGTTCTGGACGACGGCGCCATCCTGCCGTTCTTGGTCGTAGGACGAGGCCGGTGACGCCCCGACGAGGAGGGCGAGAACGGGCACGGCGGCAAGTGCCAGCACCGGCAAACGCCGGGCGGTAGAGGTGGGGAGCACGAGGGAGAACCCTGCCGAGCCCCTTTACCTCCAGCCGATTTTTTCCAGGATGTCGCGACGTGTGGTGCGTCACCTCTCGTCGACTGCCGTTCGACCATCCACAGCCTGTGGGTGAGACCTGGCGTCGAAGTGGGTAGGTCTTTACCGTGACATCGCGCCCTCCCCCGTCCCGGAGGGCGCTCTCTCGGGAAAGCAGACACATGAGACGACACCTCGCGTACGCCGCCGCAGGAGCGGTGGTCCTCGCCCTCACCAGCTGCGGCGACGACCCCGAACCGCAGGTCGCCGACCCGACCGCGACTCCCACCTCCTCCCCGTCGCCGAGCGAGAGCGCCGCGGCCGAGAAGGAACCGTGGGAGGAGAAGACTGACGACGGCGCCGTGGCGTTCGTCGAGCACTGGCTGAGCACCTTCAACGAGATGCAGTCCACCGGCGAGACGGTCGCCTTCCGCGAACTTGCAACTACTGAGTGCGAGACCTGTGCCAACTTCGTGTCGTTGGCGGATGAAACGTACTCCGGTGGCGGACGCATTCAGTCCGACGGATGGCGCCTGAAATCCGCGTCGCCGACCTCCCTTGACGTGCCAGATGGACATCAGCTGGCCCTCAGCGTGCGCCAAATGCCGCAGAAGGTTTTCGAGACGGCCACCGCCGAGCCCGAGTCGTTCCCAGGCGGGACGGTCACGTTTCTTGCGACGGTCGTGTGGACGAACGATGGCTGGCGCATGGACTCTTGGGAGTTCCCCGGATGAAGGTCCTGCTCCTCGCGTCTGCCCTCATCTGCGGAGCGCTGACCTTGATGAGCAGCGCTTCAGCGGCAGGCTCCTGCGCCGGGTCCGCCTCAGCCGGCCTGAACAGCTGGAACAGTGCCGTGACCTGCAGCGAACCCGCGGGCGGAACTGCTGACACGGCGCCCACCGTGACAGGCTCGAACGCATCGACTACGACCTACGTCTACGACGCCCTATGCCAGGCAAACGATGGCATCGTCCAGGACACCGCCTACGGCTGCGCCGGCCAGTTCCAGTGCGGCGACGATGGCGTTCTTCACGATGTGACAGCCATCGATGCAAGTGGGACTCACACCGGACTTGGGGCGTATTGCGTCGAACCTAACGACCCAGCCGCAGCGACGGCCCCCGTGCTGACCCCCGGTCGCATCCTCGAAGCCTTCCGCCGCATCCCGCTACCCGACGCACCCCTGGAGATCCAGCCACCCGGCGGGGAGACCCTGGTCAACTTCGACACCATCCTCCACACCCAGGCCGAGCCGTTCCAGGAGACCGTGCAGCTCCTGGGCCGCCAGATCACCTTCGACATCACCCCCGCCACCTTCACCTGGACCCTCGGCAACGGCGAGACCATGACCACCACCGACCCCGGCCAACCCTGGACACCCGACACCCCCACGGACGCCTACGTCTCCCACCGCTACACCCAAGCCGGCCCCGTCACCCTCCAGCTCACCACCACCTGGACCGCCCGCTGGCGCCTCGGCACCGGCCCCTGGCGCGACGTCAACGGCACCGTCACCATGACCAGCCCCGCCCACGACCTCCAGGTCCGCACCGCACAACCCCAGCTCGTCTCCTACGACTGAGCTTCCACGGCCTGCCCGACATGCGCGTCAGCGGTGACCTGACAACCGAACGTCAGGCCCGGTCGGTTGTCAGCTCACCGCCCATGCCCGTCCGGCCTCAACGGCGGTGGCTCAGCAACCGACCCGTACGCCAGAACGGTTGCCAGCTCACCGCTCCAGCCAGCGGTCAGTCGCCGACGACCGACGCGAGGGTGGCGAGCACGGTCTCCTTGCGGGGGGCGCCGGCGGCGCGGGTGGCCTCGTGGCCGGTGCTGTCGAGGATGAGGGTGGTGGGGGTGCGCAGGACGTCGAGGCGGCGTACGAGCTCGAGGTGGTGCTCGGCGTCGATCTCGAGGTGGGCGACGCCGGGCACGACCTCGACCACCTCGCCCAGCGTGCGCCGGGTGACCCGGCACGGGGCGCAGAAGGCGGAGGAGAACTGCACGAAGGTGGCTCGCTCCCCCAGCTCGGCGTCCGGCAGGGCCGCCAGGACCTCGTCCCAGGCGGTGCGCACGGGCGACTCGGCCGCCGCAGGAGCATCGGAGCCAGCGCCCACCTCAGCGCCCACCGACGCAGCGGACCCGCCGCCGGCAGCTCCCCTCACCTGGTGCGTCCCGCGGAAACGACCGTCGGTCGCGGCACGGTAGGCGCCGAAGGCAAGGGCGATCGCGACGGCAGCGAGGGCGATCCACAGTCCGGTAGGCACGCGGACCACAACAGCCGATCAGAGCCGCACATTCCAGTCCGCCCCGCCCACGCACCCCCCACAGGTCCAGACGACCTGATTTCTTCACCATCCGAATGTGATTGGCGTCTCGAACAGTGGGCATAAGAAGTGTCAGGAGCCCTGGGAGGGATTCACATGCAGGAGCTTGTCGTCGCCGCGCTCGCCGCCACCGTCTGGTGCCTGGCGCCGCTCCCGCTCGCCGTGGCCATCGGTCGCGCCTTCAGCCATGGCCACACCCCCGCTCATGCCGAGCAGGCCCTCACCACCCTGGCTCACGACAACCTGCGCGACTGCGCCGGCGGCCCGGAGTCTGACAGGACGCACTTCCACCTCTGAGCCCGATAGGGCATCATTGGTCTAGTCCACCGCTGGCGATCCGCCGACCCCCCAGACACGACGGCGCACCGCGCGCACAGTGGACACAGGAGCCGTTCCCCACCCCCCAGGGAGACCCGTGCTGACCACCGCTGCCCTCGTCATCCTCGCTGCCCTCGTGTGGGCGGCCTTCTCGCTGCTCGCCGGCATCCTCGTCGGCCAGCTGCTGCGTCGCGGCGAACGATCCACCCCCGTCGTACGCCGCGCCCCGGTGCGTCCGCGACTGGTGCAACCAGCCGCCTGAGCAGGCTCCCCCCGCCTGCCGGCGCACAGACACGAGGGCCGGGCTCCGCAGCAGCGGAACCCGGCCCTCGTGGCGTCAGTGGCTCGATCAGCCGGCGACAGCCTTCTTGAACGCGGCCGCGGCCTTGAAGCCGGGGACGGTCGTCGCGGCGATCTGCATGGTCTCGCCGGTCTGCGGGTTGCGACCCTCGCGAGCCGAACGCTCACGGGGCTCGAAGGTGCCGAAACCGGCGATGCTCACGCGCTCACCCTTGGCCACGGCCGAGACGATCGCCGACAGCGCGGCGTCGACGGCACGCTCGGCGTCGGCACCGGTCAGGCCGGTCTCCTTGGCCACGGTCTCGCGAAGCTCTCCCTTGTTCATGCAGTTCTCCTTCATCATGTTGCTCGTCTTGGGGTCCGTCGTTCACCGCACCCTAACCAGCAAACCCCGCAAAACCGCGACCTGGCGGCCCCTCCGCCCGGTTTTTCTTGCCGATCAGCGCCTCGCGGCCAGCCTGGCGCGCAGTCGGCGCACCTCCTCCTCGAGCTCCAGCACCCGGGCCACGCCCGCCAGGTTGAGCCCCTCGGCGAGCAGGTCGCGGATGCGGTGGAGCACCTCGATGTCGGCCTGGCTGTAGAGCCGCGTGCCGCCCTCGGTGCGGTCCGGGCTCAGCAGGCCGCGCCGCTCGTAGACGCGCAGGTTCTGCACCTCCATGCGCACCATCTGCGCCGCCACCGAGATCGCGAACACCCCCCGTGCATTCGTCGCCAACGCCACCACCCTCCTTCCGCCGAACTCTCAGAAATTTCTCAGCCCTGGGACTTGAGTCTGACCTACTGGATGGATTACAACAAAACTGTAACCACTGATACAGGTACGGCGGGCTTACGCAGACCGTCTGGACCCAACATCCACATCCACATGAGCTCAAGGAGGACCCCATGTTGCTGCGCACCACCGACCCGTTCCGCGACTTCGACCGCATCACCCAGCAGCTGCTGGGGACGACGAACCGGCCGGCCGCCATGCCGATGGACGCCTGGCGCCAGGGCGAGGAGTTCGTCATCGAGATGGACCTGCCCGGCGTCAGCCGCGAGAGCATCGACCTCGACGTCGAGCGCAACGTCCTGACCGTGCGCGCCGAGCGCGTCGCCCGCAACGGCGACTGGGAGCGACTCGCCTCCGAGCGCCCGACCGGCATGTTCAGCCGCCAGCTGGTCCTCGGCGACAACCTCGACCTCGATCGCATCGAGGCGACGTACGACGACGGCGTGCTGCGGCTGGTCGTGCCCGTGGCCGAGAAGGCGAAGCCGCGCAAGATCGAGATCGGCTCGAGCTCGTCCGACCGCGAGACCACCGCGATCGAGAGCTGACCACCCCGCTCACAGGCGGCCGCCCCGAGGGTCGGGGCGGCCGCCTCGCCATGCCCGGTTCTGGGTACGCCCCACCCCGGACCGGTGGCCACCGGCGCAGGATGGAAGCACTCCCTGACCGGCAGGGTGACCAGAGGAGATCGCCATGGAAATCGAGCAGAGCCTCCAGACCGCCCTCGACGGGTTCTTCGACTTCCTGCCGAACCTCGTCGGCTTCCTGCTGCTGCTGCTGATCGGCTACATCGTGGCCAGGGTGGTCGCCGCCGTGGTGCGCAAGCTCCTCGACGGGATCAAGGTGGACGAGCACCTGCGCCGCACCGCCATCCACGGCCACGTGGAACGGATGGCACCCGGGACCAGCGTCAGCAAGGTCCTGGCCTCGGTCGTCTTCTGGCTGATCTTCATCCTCTTCCTGACCAGCGCGATCGGCGCCCTGAAGATCCCGACGGCCACCACCTTCATGAACCAGGTCCTGGCCTACCTGCCCAACGTCATCGTGGCCATCGTCATCTTCGTCATCGCCGCCCTGCTCGCCGGCGCCGCCGGCAGCGCTGTCAGCAAGGTGATGGGCGAGACCCCGAGCGCCCGGATCGCGGCCACCGTCGTGCCGGCACTGGTGATGGTCATCGCGCTCTTCATGATCCTCGACCAGCTCCAGATCGCGGAGGCCATCGTCACCATCGCCTTCGCCGCCACCATGGGCGCACTGGCGCTCGGCCTGGCCCTCGCCTTCGGCCTGGGCGGCCGCGACGTGGCCCGCCGCCTGCTCGAGGACGCCTACGCCAAGACCTCCTCCGGCCCGGGGACGGGCACCGGCGCCCACACCGGCACCAGCACCGCAGCCACCGACCTTCTCGACGGCTGATCTCCTCTCACCCGCCCTTCCACATGATCGAACAAGTATTCGACAAATGGGCTTCGGCGTGGGAGAATAGTGGGCATGAGGCTGCTCCAGCACCCCACCAGCGACCGGGCCCCCGGCCCGGGTGCCGAGGTGCCTGCGAGTCTCGCTCCGGCGCCTGAGCAAGGCCCTGTCGCGGCGGCGGTCGCGGCCGCTCGTGCGGCGATGACCGCGGCCCGCGACGGCGACCTGAGGAAGCAGCCGGTCGAGGACCTCGCCGTGCTGGTCCAAGCCCTCTCGGGCCTGGAGGCAGAAGCGTCCGCGCTGCTGGGCGAGGTGCTCGGGGAGGCCGAACGACGCCAGGTCGCCGATGCCGAGGCCGCCACCGGTACCGATGCGTGGGCGGCCGCGCTGACCGGCCAGTCGCGTGAGGTCCTCGCCGGTGGTGCGCGGGTCGCGGAGCTGCTCCGCTCGAAGTACCACCACGCCCGTGCGGCGTACGCGACCGGGGCGATCACCACCCGCCAGGTCCGCGTCATCGTCGCCGCCGCCGAGCAGGCACCACTGGAGACCACCCCCGAGCAGCTCGCCGCCGCCGAGGAGGTGCTGGTCAACAAGGCCACCGGCATCGGCAACCGCACCGGGCGCCCGATGAACCCCAAACGGCTCCGGCAGGCCGCTCGGCGGATGCTCGACGTTGTCGACCGCGACCTCGCCGACCAGCACGAGGCGATCATGCTCGGGCGCGAGTCCCGACGCGCGAAGCACGAGACCTACCTGGCGCTGCACGACAACGGCGACGGCACCTACTCCGGCAAGTTCTCCATTCCCGAGCTCCACGGCTCCCTGCTCCGCACCGCCATCGAGACCCTGTCGGCACCCCGGCGCCTCAACAAAGCCACCACCGGGCCCGACGGCGAGCCTGTCTCTGGGTACGACGAGTCCGCCCCCACCGGCCCCGACCACGGCCTGTCCGGCTGGGAAGTACACGGCAACGCCCTGTGCGAGCTCATCGAGCACCTGCCCACCGACGGCTGGAACGGCGCCAACGCCCTCACACTCCTGGTCACCATGACGGCTGAAGACCTCACCCGCGACCTCGCCGCCACCGGTGATCTCGACCCCACCACCTGGCCCGACTGGCGGGGACCCGACGAGACCGGCACCGCCAAGCTCGACGCCGGCACCCGGGTCGCCGCCGGTGACCTCCGACGGCTGGCCTGCGAGGCCGGACTCGTCCCTGCCGTCCTCAACTCCCAGTCCGTGCCCCTCGACCTCGGCAGGACCAAACGGCTGCACACCCACCATCAACGAAAAGCCCTGGCACTCGTCCACGACACCTGCGCCATCGGCACCTGCGAGAGACCCTTCGCCTGGACCGAGATCCACCATCTCCTCCCCTGGTCCCACCACGGCGACACCGACCTCGACAACGGCATCCCCCTCTGCTCCTGGCACCACCACCGAGCCCACGACCCCCGATGGCACCTCACCCAGCACCCACTCCGAGGCTGGGAGCTCAAGGCACGCCGCAGCGCCCGCGGCTGAGCCCTGCTCAGCCGCCGGCGAAGGGCGGCAGGAACTCCACCGTGGCGCCCGGCTCGACCTGCACCGACCCGGGGTCCTGGCTGCCGACCGGCTGCTCGCCGACCAGCGCGGAGCAGACCGCGAGCACCCGCTCGAGGTCGGTGCCGGGGTGCAGCGCGACCGCGCGACGTACGACCTCGGCGAGGCTGACGGCGCCGTCGACCTCGAGCTCGTCGGCACCGGTGCCGGCGGCGTGCTTGGCGCCGGCCCAGTAGTGCACGTGCACCACCTGCGTCTCAACCACGTGACTTCCTCCTGCTGCCGGGTCGGGGCTTCGGTAGTATTCAACCCGGATCACCGACCGGAGCCCAACGATGCGTTCTGGTCCCCCGCACACCGGAGGGACCCACCGTGAGCACGATTCTCCTCCTGACCAGCGCCCTGCAGCCCTCTGCCGAGGTGCTGCCCGGGCTGGCCCTGCTCGGTCACCAGGTCCGGGTGCTGCCACCCGAGGGCAGCGCACTGCTCGAGGCGCCCGACGTCGACCTGCTCCTGGTCGACGGCCGCCAGGACCTCGCCCACGCCCGCGACCTGTGCCGCCTCATCCGCACCACCGGCAGCGAGCAGCCCGTGCTGCTGGTCGCCACCGAGGGCGGCCTCGCCGTGGTCAGCCATGACTGGGGCATGGACGACGTCGTGCTGCACACCTGCGGCCCCGCCGAGCTCGAGGCCCGCATCAAGATCGCCATCGGCCGCTTCGCCGCGCGCATCGAGGCCGACGACCCCGAGTCGCACCTGATCCGCTCCGGCGAGGTCACCGTCGACGAGGCGACGTACACCGCGCGCATCGGCAAGCGCCCGCTCGACCTGACCTTCAAGGAGTTCGAGCTCCTCAAGCACCTGGCCCAGCACCCCGGCCGCGTCTTCAACCGCCAGCAGCTACTCCAGGAGGTGTGGGGCTACGACTACTTCGGCGGCACCCGCACCGTCGACGTCCACGTCCGGCGCCTGCGCGCCAAGCTCGGCGTCGAGCACGAGACGCTGATCGGCACCGTGCGCAACGTCGGCTACCGCTTCGTGGTGCCCGCCAAGGACGCGCGCGCCGAGGCCGACGCCCGCACCATCACCGAGGCCGGGGTCAGCGAACCCGCCTCGGGCTAAGGTCAGGGGAATGGACTCCCTGCACCACGCACGGCAGATCGAACGGGTCGCGGCCCTCTCCGAGGCCGCCGACGGCACCGCCCCGCTCGACGAGGCGACCCTGATGGCGCTGCGCCACCCCGAGCGGTTCCGCTCCTGGGTCGAGGGCGAGGCGGTCGCGGTCCTGGTCGACGACCAGGTCTCCCTCGTCGTGGCCCCCGAGGCCCGCGGCCGCGGGCTCGGCTCCAAGCTCCTCGACCAGCTGCTCGGCGACGTCGGGCCCGGCACCCGGCTCGAGGCCTGGTCGCACGCCGACCACCCCGCCGCCCGACACCTGGCCGGGCGCACCGGCTTCGAGCGGGTGCGCGAGCTGTGGGTGATGCGCCGTCGTACGTCGATCCCGCTGCCTCGCCTCGACCCGCCGCCGGGCGTCCGGTTGCGCACCTACACCGACGACGACGCCGAGGCCGTCCTGAGGCTCAACGCCGCGGCCTTCGCCGCCCACCCCGAGCAGGGGGCGATGGACGCCGACAACCTCGCCGAGCGGATGGCCGAGCACTGGTTCGACCCCGCCGGGCTGATCCTGGCCGTCGACACCTCCGAGGGCGCCGAGGGCCGACTGCTGGCCTTCCACTGGACCAAGCAGCACTCGCGCGAGCTCGGCGAGGTGTACGTCGTCGGGGTCGACCCCGAGGCCCAGGGCGCCGGCCTCGGACGGCTGGTCACCCTCGCCGGCCTGCACCACCTCGCCGACCTGCAGGTCAACGAGGTGCTGCTCTACGTGGAGTCCGACAACGCGGCCGCGATCCGCGTCTACCGCGACAAGCTGGGGTTCACCCACGCCTCGGAGGACACCCACGTGATGTACCGCCGACCCGCCTGAGGCTCCGCCTGCTCGGGCACCGGGTGGACGAGCTCGGCGAGCGCGCCGTGCACCAGGTCGAGCACCAGGTCGGCGTGCTCGGTCACCGGCTCGTCGCCGACCCCGGGCAGCACCAGCCAGCGCGCGCCCGGCAGCTCGACCGAGTGGTCGGGCCGCTCGCCCACGGCGGCCCACACCGGCACGGTGACCTGCCGCAGCCGCTCCAGCACGTCGCAGGCCGTCCGCTCGACGGGGCTCAGCAGCACCAGGCCGGCCACGGCCCCGGGCTCGGTCAGCGCCATCTCCACGGCCAGGCACGCGGCGTCGCCCTCGGCGACCAGCAGCAGGCCCCGGGGCTCGGAGCGCCGCAGCGCGTCGAGCAGGTGGCTCGCCCGCTCCTCGACGCCGCCCTCGACGGGGTCGGAGAGGCCGCAGCCGGGCAGGTCGGGGGCCAGCAGGCGCGCGCTCCACGAGCCGAGGCCCATCAGGTCGGCCCAGGCCTCGCCCGTGCCGCCGTCGCGGTGCAGCAGCACCACGGGTGCGCCTTCGCTCGTGCCGGCCTCGTGCAGGTGCACCTGCGCGCCCGGGTCGCCCAGGTAGCGCCGGAACGCCGGGGGCGCGGTCCACGGGTCGGCGGCCTGCTGTCCGGGCGTGGGCTCGCCCGCGCCGCTCGAGGCGGTCGACGACATGTCGTCGGCGGAAGGATGCACAACATCAGCTTTCAAGCAGGCGAGACAGCACGACTCGCGGGCAGACAGGTCGTGCAGCGGCAGGTTCAAGCCTAAGTCAGGGTCTTGCCACGACCCATTCGCTTTACGTTCGGACGCTGTTTGTAACACAGCGGTCTAGACCAGTGGGTGACCTATGACGGCCCGGGTGGTCCAGACCCGTCACCTGTCGGCCACCCACGCGACGCCGACCGGCGCTTCAATAACGCTGCGGGCGCCGTCACCGTCGCCCTCCCACCGTCTCGGACGACCGAGAGAGGCGCCACGTGTTCAAGAAGCTGCGACGCACCGTGCGCTGCCGCCGCAAGTACGGCGACCGCTGCCCCCACATCGAGCGGCACTCCAGGCGCCGCTCGACCTGAGGCCTCAGCGCAGCTTCGGACGCACGTGCAGCCCCACCTCGGGGTCGACCACGACCTCCTGGGCGGCCGGCATCGAGTCGACCTCGAGCGTCGCGTCGACCGGCACGTTGCGCTTGACCATCGCCAGCGCGATCGGGCCCAGCTCGTGGTGGCGGGCCGAGGAGCCGACGAACCCGACGACCTTCTCGCCGTTCCTCAGCTCGGCGCCCTGCTCGGGCAGCCGGTTCTCGGTGCCGTCGAGGTGCAGCAGCACCAGCCGGCGCGGCGGACGGCCCAGGGTGTGCACCCGCGCGACCGTCTCCTGGCCCCGGTAGCAGCCCTTGTCGAGGTGCACCGCCGGGCCGACCCAGCCGACCTCGTTGGGGATGGTGCGGGTGTCGGTGTCGATCAGCAGCCGCGGCTCGCCGCGGGCGATGCGCAGCGCCTCGAAGGCCCACATCCCGCACGCCGGGCCGGCCGCGGCGGCGTACGCCGCCAGCTGCTCGCGGGGCACCAGCTCGTAGGTCGTGCCCGTCGAGGAGGCGCGCCAGGTCACCGCGAGGTCGTCGGTGACCTCGGAGAGCTCGACGCGGGTCATGAACTTCATCCGCTCGAGGAACTCCAGCAGCGCCGCGGCCGCGCCGGGCTCGGTGTGCGCCACGAACGCCTCGCCGTCGTCGTACCCGCTGAAGGCGTGCTCGACGTGGCCCTGCGGGGAGAGCACCAGCGCGTCGGTCCAGACCTTGGGCGCGAGGTCGAGGAAGTACTGCGTGGTCAGCGCGTGCAACCAGGTCAGCCGGTCGGGGCCCTCGATGCGCAGCACGTCGCGGTGGGAGAGGTCGACGAAGCCCTCCCCGGACTCCAGGGTGCGCTGCTCGGCGTTGAAGGAGCCGTAGTGCGCGGCCACCGGGGCGTCGACGCCGTTGCCGGCGACCGCGCCGGGTAGGTCGAGCAGGGGGCTGGTGCGGGGGTGGGTCTGGCTGGTCATGGGTTCTCCTCTCGTGCGCACTCGGCGCAGGTGCCGAAGACGGTCAGGTGACCGATGTCGGCGGTGAAGCCGTGCTCGTCGGCCAGGCGCCCGGTCAGCACCGAGGCGACCTCGGCGCCGACGGAGACGACCCGGCGGCAGGTGCGGCACACCAGGTGGAAGTGCTCGTGGTCGGTGACGGAGTGGTAGGTCGGCGCCCGGTCGGAGAGGTGCGCGTGGCGCACCAGCCCGAGCTCCTCGAGCACCTCGAGGTTGCGGTAGACCGTCGAGACGTTGACCGCCGAGGAGTGCTGGCGCACCTCGGCCAGGACCTCGTCGGGCGTGGCGTGGCCCAGCGACTCGACCGCCCGCAGCACCAGCTCGCGCTGCGGCGTGAGCCGGTAGCCGCTGCCGGCCAGGCGCCGCCGCAGGTCGTCGGTCATCGCGCAGCCCACCCCGCCCCGCGCCTCAGGACCGCTTCAGCCGCGCCCACAGGTGCGGCTGGAGCTCCTTGCCCTCGGCCTCCATGTCGTAGGCGTAGAGCAGGTCGCCCTCGACGTTGCCGTAGAGCCGGTGCCCGCCGGTGACCTCGCGGGCGGTCTCGGTGAAGGCCACGCCGGCGGTGCGCAGCTCGATCTTGCCGTCCTCGGCGTTGCCGTACCAGATCTCGGAGATGCCGGTGTTGTGCGCCAGCACCATCTCGACCTTGCCGCGCTCGGGGCAGCGCAGGAACCCGGTCTCCTGGGCGGCCTCGCGCACCTTCTCACCGTTCTCGTCGATGATCCACGAGCGCGAGAAGTAGTGCAGGAACGGGCGGCCGTCCTGCTGGAAGACCAGCTCCTGCTGGTAGTCGTAGGGCTCGATCCCCGGGTAGTCGCCCTTGCCGCTGCCGGACCAGGTGCCGAGCAGCCAGACGAGGGGGCCACAGTGGGGATGCAGGTTGGGAGGGAGTTCGATCGGCACCCCTCCACCATAGGCGCCGACCCGGCCCGGGGCGGCGCCTAGGCTTCGCCCATGCGTCCCCTCGTCATCAAGGTCACCTGCGCCGCCGACGACCCCGAGCGCTCCAACCAGGCCTTCACCGTCGCCGCCGCGGCGGCCGCGGCCGGGGCGGACGTCTCGCTGTGGCTCACCGGCGACGCCGCGTCGTACGCCGTCGCGGGCGGCGGGCCCGACCTCGGGCTCGAGCACGCCACCCCGGTCGCCCAGCTGCTCGAGGTGGTGCTCGCGACCGGCCGCGTGACGGTGTGCACCCAGTGCGCGGCACGCCGCGGGATCACCGAGGACGACCTCGCGCCGGGGCTGCGGATGGCCGGCGCGGCGCTCTTTGCCGAGGAAGTGCTCGGCGAGCACGTGCAGGCGCTGGTGTACTGATCCCGATGAGCACTCCCGGTCCTCCCCCCACCGAGCCGCGCCGCTGGCTGCGCCGCTCCGCCACGACCACCACCGCCGACGCCGACGCCGCCCCCGCGCCGTCGGTCGAGGAGCTCACCGAGCGGATCGCCACCCAGACCGCGGCCGCCGAGCGCGCCGCCTCGCTGCGCCACTCCGCCGAGCTGGCGGCCGCCGAGCAGGCCGCCGAGCGGATCGCCGCCGAGGAGCTGGCCCAGCAGGCCGCCCAGGCCCGCGCCGAGGCCGACCGCGCCGCGGCCGAGCACGCCGCCGCCGCGCAGGAGGCGTACGACGCCCGCGCGGCCGCCGAGGAGGCCGCTCGCGTCGCCGAGGAGTCGCGGGCCGCGGCGGAGCAGGCCCGCGCCGCCGCCGAGGAGTCGATCCGGGAGCGGGCCGAGGAGTCGGCCCGGGCCCGCGAGGCGGCCGAGGAGGCCGCGACCGAGGCGACCCGTCGCGCCGAGGAGCAGGCTGAGCTGCGCGCCGCCGCCGAGCAGGCCGCCCAGGCGGCGGCCGAGGCCCGCGCCGAGGCCGAGGAGAGCGCGCGGGCGCAGGCCGAGGCCGCCGCCGCTGCGCACACCGCCCAGACCGAGGCCCAGCAGGCCGCCGCCGCGGCTGCCACCGCCGCCGAGGAGGCGCTGGTCGCGCGGCGCAGCGCCGAGGAGGTCGCCACCGCCCACGGCGAGGCCGCCACCCACGCCCACTCCGACCGCGAGAACGCCGAGCACGCCGCCCGGGAGGCCGAGGCCCGCGCCCAGGCCGCCGCCGAGGCTCGCACCGCGGCCGAGGAGGCCGCCGCCGCCCAGGCCGCCGCCCGCGAGGAGGCCGACCGGGTCGCCGCCGAGCACGCCCGGGCGCGCAGCAGCGCCGAGGAGGCCGCCGCCGAGCAGGCCCACCTGGCCGAGCAGGCCCACGAGGCCCGCACCGCCGCCGATCAGGCGGCCCAGGAGCGCGCCCAGGAGGCGGAGCAGGCGCACGCCGCGCGCCTCGAGGCCGAGGAGGCCGGGCGGGTGCAGGCCGGCCTCGCCGACGAGGCCCAGGCCGCCCGCGAGCGGGCCGAGGAGGCCACCCGCGCGGCCAACGAGGAGGCCGAGGCCGCGCACCGGGCCCGCCAGGCGGCCGACGTACGCGCCCAGGAGCAGGGCGAGGCGGCCGCGGCCGCCCACGAGGCCCGTGCCGCGGCCGACGCCGCCGCCGAGGAGGCAGCGGCCGCGCGGCAGGCCGCCGACGGGGCCGCCGCCGAGCACGCCCGGCTGGCCGAGGAGGCCCACGCCGCCCGAGCGGACGCCGAGCAGGCCGCTGCCGACGCGGCGGTCCGCCTCGGCGAGACCGTCGCCCTGGCCGACGCCGCCCACCAGGCCGCGGCCGCCCGCGGACGCGACGCGGAGGCCGCCGGCACCGCCCTCGAGGCGGCCCGTGCCGACGCCGCCGCCGAGGCTCGCAGCGCCCAGGAGGCCCACGAGGCCCAGACCCTCGCCGACGCCGCCGCCACCGAGCACGCGCGCCTGGCCGCCGAGGCCCACGAGGCCCGCCTCGCCGCCGAGCAGGCCGCCGCCGAGGCCGTCGAGGCCCGCGCCAGCGCCGAGGCCGACGCCCAGCGCCACGCCGAGCTCGCCGCCGAGGCCGCCCGCGAGCGGGAGGCCGCCGAGCAGCGCACCATCGAGGTCCTCGAGCAGATGGCCGCCGCCGCCCGCGAGCACGACGAGGCGCTGCGCGCCGCGCAGGTCGCCCGCCAGGAGGCCGAGCAGGCGGCCGCCGAGGCCGTCACCGCCCGCGCCGAGGCCGAGCAGGCCGCCGCCGACCGGGCCGTGGACCGGCAGGCCGTCGAGGCCTCCGTGCGCCACCACGCCGAGCTCGTCGAGATCGCGATGGCCGAGCGCCTGGCCGCCGAGGAGCGCGCCACCGCGCTGGCCGACGAGCTCGCCCGGACCCGACCCCGCGGCCGGCCGGCCGCGCAGCAGGAGCGGGGGCTGCAGGGGCTGCTGGGCAGCCCCGACGGACCTCCCGAGGGCACCCGCCCGGTCGCCCGCGACCCTCACCCGCCCAGCTCGCACCCGCGCACCACGGGCCGCGTGGTAGGTGCCGTGGCCGGGGCGCTCGCCCTGCTCGCCGCCATCGTGGGCGTCGGCGTCGGCCTGGCCGACGGGTTCGCCACCCCCATGCCGCTGGCCGCGCTGCTGCTCGCGGTGCTGCTCGGCGTGGTCGCGGTCCGCTCGCTGCGGGCCTCCGGCAGCGCGAGCATCGGCGACGACGGCGTGGTCGACATCCTCAACAGCGACGGTCACCACCGCTTCAGCGCCGCCAACCCCGCCACCGTCATCGAGGCGGTCGGCGAGCCCGGCGACCGCGACTGGCGGGTGCTCTTCCACCGCAGGACGCTGCCGCCGGTGGCGGTCGACGCGACCATGGTCGAGCCCGAGGAGTTCGTCGAGGCGCTGCGCGCCTGGCGCCCCGAGCTCTGAACCGACTGGACCGGCCGGCAGCTCCTAGGCGAGCCCCGCCTCGAGACGGTGGGCGATCTCGACCACCGCGGCGCGCGGGCTGCGACCGGCGCCGGTCATGTTGAGGAAGCCGTGGATCTGGTCCTCGAAGCGGCGCAGCTCGACCGCGACACCGGCCTCCTCGAGCCGGCGCGCGTAGGCCTCGCCCTCGTCGCGCAGCGGGTCGAACCCGGCGGTGCACAGGAAGACCGGGGCCAGCCGGCCCGCGACCTCGGCGCCCAGGTCGGCGTACGCCGGCGAGAGCCGCGGGTCGCGCCGCTCGTCGTCGGAGAGCTGGGGGTAGTAGCACTCGGCGGCCAGGTCGATGAAGCCCTGGGTCAGGTAGAAGCCGTCGCCGAACAGCCGCAGGCTCTCGGTGTCGCGCAGCGCGTCGGTGCCGGGGTAGATGAGCAGCTGCAGCGCCAGCGGCAGGCCCTCCTGGGCGGCCGTGAGCGCGGTCGCGGCGGCCAGGTTGCCGCCCGCGGAGTCGCCGCCCACCGCGAGGCGCGAAGTGTCGGCGCCGACCTCGGCGGCGTGGTCGAGCAGCCAGCGGTACGCCGCCAGCGCGTCGTCGTGGGCGGCCGGGAAGCGGTGCTCGGGCGCAAGCCGGTAGTCGACGGCCAGCACCCGCACCCCGGCCTCGGAGGCCAGCAGCCGGCACGGTGCGTCGTGGCTCTCGAGGTCGCCGTAGACGAAGCCGCCGCCGTGGAAGAACAGCAGCGTGGGGTGGCTCCCGGCGCCGCGGCGCTGGCTCGGCACGTAGAGCCGCGCCGCCATCCCCGCCACCTGCAGGTCGCGGACCTCGGCCACCGGGTCGTCGCCGGCGATCAGCGCGGTCTGGCGGGCCAGCGCCACGCGCCCCTCGGGGATCGGCATCGTCTCGACGGCCGGCTCGCGGGCGACCCGCTGCAGCGCCAGCATCAGCCGCACGTCGTCGGCCAGGGTCTGGGTGTCGCGCACGACGGGGCGACCGATCCGGCGCTGCACGACCTCGGGCAGACCGGTCAGCCCGCGCAGCGCGAACCGCTCGACGGCCTGCTTGGCTCGGGAGGTGGTCACGGCTCCCGAACCTAGCGTCACCTCCCGTTCAACTCGCGGTGACACACTGACGCCATGCCCGACGCTCCGCTCGAGACCGCTCCCGCCGCCGCCGACCTGACCCTGGTCGAGGACCAGACCGCCGGGGCCGACGGGGGCGCTGCGGAGGCCGCGGACACAGCGGACACCGAGGAGGCGCCGTACGCGCCCTACGAGGCCGAGCTGGCCGCCGTCGCCGAGCACGACGACCGCTTCCTGGACCGCGAGCTGTCGTGGCTGCACTTCAACCAGCGCGTCCTCGAGCTCGCCGAGGACCCCGGGCTGCCGCTGCTGGAGCGGGTGCGCTTCCTGGCGATCTTCACCAGCAACCTCGACGAGTTCTTCATGGTCCGCGTCGCCGGCCTCAAGCGGCGCATCGCCACCGGGCTGGCCGTGCGCGCCGCGTCGGGGCTGATGCCGCTCGACGTGCTCGAGCGGATCTGGACCACCACCCGCGAGCTGAGCGAGCGCCAGGCCTCCCTGTTCCGCGACGAGATCGTGCCGGCGCTGGTCGAGCACGACATCGAGCTGGTGCGCTGGGACGACCTCGACCGCGACGAGCAGAAGCAGTGCAAGCGGATGTTCAAGGACCGGATCTTCCCGGTGCTGACCCCGCTGGCCGTCGACCCGGCCCACCCCTTCCCCTACATCTCGGGGCTCTCGCTCAACCTCGCGGTGATGATCCGCAACCCCAAGACCGGCAAGGAGCACTTCGCGCGGGTCAAGGTCCCGCCGAGCTTCAGCCGGTTCGTCTCCCTGGGCAACCACCGCTTCGTGCCGCTCGAGGACGTCATCCGCGAGCACCTCAAGCGGCTCTTCCCCGGCATGGAGGTGCTGGAGGCCCACACCTTCCGGGTCACCCGCAACGAGGACGTCGAGGTCGAGGAGGACGACGCCGAGAACCTCCTGGCCGCGCTCGAGAAGGAGCTGCTGCGCCGCCGCTTCGGCCCGGCGGTGCGCCTCGAGGTCGAGGCGTCCATCGCCCCGCACGTGCTCGACCTGCTGATGGAGGAGCTCGGGGTCAGTCGCGCCGAGGTCTTCCACCTGCCCGGCCCGCTCGACCTGCGCGGGCTCCACGACATCGCCGACATCGGCCGCGAGGAGCTGCGCTACCCCGCGTTCGTGCCGACCACCCACCGGCTGCTCGCCGAGGTCGAGTCCGCCGCCCCCGTCGACGTCTTCAAGGCCGCACGGCGCCACGACGTGCTCCTGCACCACCCCTACGACTCGTTCGCCACCTCGGTGCAGCGCTTCATCGAGCAGGCCGCGGCCGACCCGCACGTGCTGGCGATCAAGCAGACGCTCTACCGCACCTCCGGCGACTCCCCCATCATCGACGCCCTCATCGACGCCGCGGAGGCCGGCAAGCAGGTGCTGGTGATCGTCGAGATCAAGGCCCGCTTCGACGAGCAGGCCAACATCCGCTGGGCCCGCAAGCTCGAGCAGGCCGGCTGCCACGTCGTCTACGGGCTGGTCGGGCTCAAGACCCACTGCAAGCTCTCGATGGTCGTGCGCGACGAGGGCGAGGGCCAGGGCGGGATCCGCCGCTACACCCACATCGGCACCGGCAACTACAACCCCAAGACCTCGCGGCTCTACGAGGACCTGGGCCTGATCACCACCGACGAGCGGATCGGCGAGGACGTCGCCCACCTGTTCAACAACCTCTCGGGCTGGTCGCGCAACGCCTCGTACGACGAGCTGCTGGTGGCCCCCGACTCGGTGCGCCCGGGGCTGATCGAGCAGGTGCACCGCGAGATCGGGCACCACCTCGCCGGCCGCCCCGCGCGGATCCGCATCAAGGCCAACTCGGTCGTCGACGAGAGCGTCATCGACGCGCTCTACCTGGCCAGCCGGGCCGGGGTGCCGGTCGAGCTGCTGGTGCGCGGCATCTGCGGGCTGCGCCCCGGCGTGCCCGGGCTCAGCGACAACATCACCGTGCGCTCGGTGCTGGGGCGCTTCCTCGAGCACAGCCGGATCTTCCGCTTCGAGAACGGCGGCGACCCGGTCGCGTGGATCGGCTCGGCCGACCTGATGCACCGCAACCTCGACCGCCGCGTCGAGGTGCTGGTGCGCCTGCCCGACGCCGCCAGCATCGAGGCCGTCGGCGAGCTGCTCGACCTGGCCTTCGACCCCGACACCAGTGCGTGGGAGCTGAGCAGCGACGGGTCGTGGGCGAGCAACGGCGGCGGCGTACACCTGCAGGAGGCGCTGATCGAGCGCCAGCGCGGGCGACGCCACACCAGCGCCGGCGGCTGAAGGTTAGTCACCCGGCTCTACGAGCCCTAGTCTTGGGCGCGCCATCTCGTCGCCCCCAGGAGAGACACCCGTGCGACTGCGTTTCCGTCCGGTCGAGAGCTCGTTCTACGACCACTTCTCCGACTCCGCCCAGCACCTCGTCACCGGTGCCGGGCTGCTCGCCGAGATGCTCTCCGACGAGGCCGACCGCGAGGCCGTCGCCCTGCGGATGCGCGAGGCCGAGCACGCCGCCGACGAGACCACCCACGCCATCGTCAAGCAGGTGAACTCCACCTTCGTGACGCCCTTCGACCGCGAGGACATCTACGCGCTGGCCTCGGGCCTGGACGACGTGATGGACATGATGGACGAGGTCGTCGACATGGTCCTGCTCTACGAGCCCAAGGTGCTGCCGCCCGAGCTGCTCGACCAGGTCGAGCTGCTGCAGCGCTGCGCCGACCTGACCGCGACCACGATGCCGAACCTGCGCTCGATGCAGTCGCTGGGCGAGTACTGGATCGAGATCAACCGGCTCGAGAACGCCGGCGACCGCAACCACCGCCGCATCATCGCCAACCTGTTCTCCGGGGAGTTCAAGGCGATGGAGGTGCTCAAGCTCAAGGACATCGCCGAGGCGCTCGAGGGGTCGATCGACGCGTTCGAGACCGTCGCCAACCGGATCGAGCAGATCGCGGTCAAGGAGTCCTGAGTTGACCCTCGCGATCGTCATCGCGGTCGTCGTCGTCGCTCTGGTCTTCGACTACACCAACGGCTTCCACGACGCCGCCAACGCCATCGCCACCTCGGTCTCCACCCGGGCGCTGACCCCTCGGGTCGCGCTCGCCATGGCCGCGGTGATGAACTTCATCGGCGCCTTCCTCGGCCAGGAGGTCGCCAACACCGTCGGGTCGGTGATCACCCCCGAGGCCGGCACCGCCGGGCTGGTGATCGTGATGTCGGGCCTGCTCGGCGCGATCGCCTGGAACCTGCTGACCTGGTACTTCGGCCTGCCCTCCTCCTCCTCCCACGCCCTCATCGGCGGCCTGGTCGGCGCGGCCGTCGCGTCGGGGTCGCTGGTGAAGTGGGACGTCATCGTCGACAAGATCCTGCTCCCGATGATCGCCTCGCCGCTCTTCGGCTTCGCCGCCGCGTTCGTGCTGATGGTCGCGATCATGTGGATCTTCCGGCGCCGCAACCCGCACCGCACCCAGCGCGGCTTCCGGATCGCCCAGACCCTCTCGGCCGCCGCGATGGCGCTCGGCCACGGCCTGCAGGACGCCCAGAAGACGATGGGCGTCATCTTCCTGGCCCTCGTCACCGGCGGGTACGCCACCGCCGACGACCCGCTGCCGATCTGGGTCATCCTCGCCGCGGCCGCCGCCATCTCGGCCGGCACCTGGGCCGGCGGCTGGCGGATCATGCGCACCCTGGGCCGACGCATCATCGCCCTCGACCCCGCCCGCGGCTTCGCCTCCGAGACAGTCGCCGCCGGTGTCCTCTACACGACCGCGTTCGTCTTCGAGGCCCCCATCTCCACCACCCACACCATCACCTCCGCGGTGATGGGCGCCGGCGCCACCAAGCGCTTCTCGGCCGTGCGGTGGGGCGTGGCCCGCTCCATCGTCACCGCCTGGGTGCTGACCTTCCCCGCCGCCGGCCTGGTCGCCGCCTCGTTCTACTGGGTCTCGCACTACGTCTTCCAGCTGCCCTGAGGCTGCGGGGGCGCGGATAGTCCCTGACGTTCCACACACCGGATCGGCGTGTCGCGGTGTGGAAGGTCAGGGACTGTCCCGACCCGCGGCCTCAGCCGGTACGACGACCGCGCGCCAGCCACAGGTCTCGCTCGACGCCGACCAGGGCGCGGCGCCGAGCCACGGTGCTGGTGTCGCGCCACCAGTGCGGCTGCTGCAGGGTCCAGCCGCGCGCGGCGACCGGCTGCTGGGCGGCCCGCCGGTAGGCGTCGCGCAGCCGGTCGAGGAAGTCGCCGGGCGAGGCGAGGTCGGCGCCGACCATCACCACCGGCTCCAGCCCGTGGCGGCGCAGGTCGCCCTCGCGGCGCAGGTCACGCGCCCGCCGGACACCCTCGAGGTGCAGCTCGCCGTCGTACTCGCCGGCCACCCCGCTGGCCGGGTCGAGGAGGTCGGGGGTCGCGACGTGGCTCCCGCGGGTGTCGAAGACCGGGGCGTTGGCCAGGAGGCACACCTCGGGCATCCGCTCCTGCCACAGCAGTCGCAGCCGGGTCTCCATCGGCGACCACACGTTCTCCGCAGCCAGCGGCAGGGCCCGACGGGCCTGCTCGATGCCGGTGTAGCTGGCGTGCGACCCCACCCAGGCCGCGACCTCGCCAGGGGCGACCAGGTCGCTGAGGTAGGCCATGTCGAGGACCACCACGGCCGCATCGAGACCGGCCGCGTACCTGACCTCGAAGCAGGTCGCCCGCACCGCCGAGCTCATCGGCACCCCGTCCACCAGCTCGACCTCGCGGGGGTCGCAGCGCTCCTCGCACAGGGCGAACAGCGGTTGCGGACGGAGCCGCCGACGGGACGTCGAGACCGGCACCGGCCTCGGCTCACCGGCCGCGGTGAGCCCGTCGGCGTACGGCGCCCCGCGCCACGACAGCGCCGCCCACCCGGTCACCGAGACGTGACGCGCCGGGAGCAGGCAGGCGGCCTCGGCGATGCGCTGCGCAGCGCTCGGCTCGACGTGCGCGGGCACGTAGCGGCCCCGCGACGTACGCCGCCACCACGGGCCCGCCGCCTCGCGAGCCGTGGGGCCGTCGATGCCGCGCGGGTCGACGGGCACCGGCACGACCACCCCGTGCCCCGAGCCCAGCCCTTGCGTCGCCATGCCCCGCAGGGTGGCGCACCGCGGGCCGGAGCGGGCTCGTCCTCCACAGGGACCGCTCGCAGGCCCCCGGAGCGCGAGAAAGTCCCTGACCTTCCGGACACCCCAGCGGCGTGTCGGGGTGAGGAAGGTCAGGGACTATCCGGAGCAGCCCTCAGCCGAAGCGACCGGAGATGTAGTCCTCGGTGCGCTTGTCGGCGGGGTTGGTGAAGATCCGGTTGGTGTCGTCGAACTCCACCAGCAGGCCGGTGCGGTTGCCGGTGGTCTCGTCGGGGCGCGCGGTGAAGAAGGCGGTGCGGTCGGAGACGCGCGCGGCCTGCTGCATGTTGTGGGTGACCACGATGATGGTGAAGGTCTGGCGCAGCTCCATCATCAGGTCCTCGATGCGCGAGGTCGCGATCGGGTCGAGCGCCGAGCACGGCTCGTCCATCAGGATCAGGTCGGGCTTGGTGGCGATGGTGCGCGCGATGCACAGGCGCTGCTGCTGCCCGCCCGAGAGCCCGTACGCCGACTGCTTGAGCTTGTCCTTGACCTCGTCCCACAGCGCGGCGCCGCGCAGCGCCTCCTCGACCAGGTCGTCCATGGACTCGACCTTCATGCCGGTGACCCGGGGGCCGTAGGCGATGTTGTCGTAGATCGACTTGGGGAACGGGTTGGGCTTCTGGAAGACCATCCCGATGTGGGTGCGGACCGCGATCGGGTCGACGCCGGGGCCGTAGATGTTCTGGCCGTGGTAGCTGACCTCGCCGGTGACCCGGGCGTTGGCGACCAGGTCGTTCATCCGGTTCAGGCAGCGCAGCACCGTCGACTTGCCGCACCCCGAGGGGCCGATCAGGGCGGTGATCTCGTTCTGGCCGAAGGCCAGGTCGACGTCGTGCACGGCGTGGAAGTCGCCGTAGAAGACGTTGAGGTCGCGGGTCTCGATGACCGACTTGGCCGGGACCGACGCGACGGCGCGGTCGCGCCCCACGTCGGCCAGGGAGCCGGTCTGGGGCTCGGGGGATGCGGGGTCCACTGTCTCGGGTCCCTTTCGGATCGTGACGCTGTGCGGTTGCTTGCTCATGCTCTCACCAGGACCTCTGGAACTTGTTGCGGATCACGATCGCGAGCGCGTTGAGGCTCAGGACCATGACGAGAAGGACGATGATGCCCGCCGAGGCAGCCACCCGCAGGTCCTCCTGGGACTGCGAGGTGAGCGAGTAGATCTGCATCGGCAGCGCGGTGATCGGGCTCATCACGCCGGTGGGGTCGAAGCGCAGCGAGCCGGCCAGGCCCACCACGATCAGCGGGGCGGCCTCACCGATGGCGCGCGAGAGACCCAGGATGGTGCCGGTCGCGATGCCGGGCACCGAGGACGGCAGCGTCTGGCGCCAGGTGGTCTGCCACACCGTGGCCCCCAGCGCGAGCGAGCCCTGGCGGATGTCGTCGGGCACGGCGCGCAGCGCCTCGCGGGTGGTGATCACGATGACCGGCAGGATCAGCAGCGCGAGCGCCAGGCCGCCGCCCAGGGCGGTGCCGGTCTCGCTGAAGCCGAGCACCGCCATCACCGCGACGGCCAGCAGGCCGTAGACGATCGCGGGCACGGCGGCCAGGTTCTGCAGGTTGACCTCGAGGACCCGGTTGTACCAGCGCCGGTTGTCGGCGAACTCCTCGAAGTACACGGCCGCCGCGATGCCCAGCGGCACCGCGAGGACCGCGGTCACGCCCATCAGCCAGACGGTGCCCAGGATGCCGGCGCGGAAGCCGGTCGACTCGGGCCGCACCCGGGAGGCGTACTCGGTCAACAGGGCCGCGTCGAAGCGCGAGCTGCCCTCGATGGCGGTGTCGATGATCAGCACGGCCAGGACCATGACGCCGAAGAACAGCGAGAACCACAGGGCGACGAGGAAGAGGATCGAGCGGACGTTGCGGTCCTTGGAGCGACCCGTCAGCGCGGTCGCCTCGGTCACCCGGCGGGCGGTAGCGGTGGCGACACTCATCAGTAGGCCTGCCTGTAGCGACGGACGATGAAGATGCTGACCATGTTGATGACCAGGGTGATCAGGAACAGCGTCATGCCCACGGCGAAGAGCATGTTGTAGTCGACCGAGCCGACGGGGTTCTCACCGCCCGCGGTGTTGGCGATGAACCCGGTCATCGTCTGGGCGCCGTCGCGCGGGTCGAGGGTGAAGTTCTTGATGTTGCCGGCCGCCAGCGTGACGATCATCGTCTCGCCGATCGCGCGGGACATGCCCAGCACGATCGCGGCGGCGATGCCCGACAGCGCGGCGGGGAAGACCACGCGCACGGTGGTCTGCATCCGGTTGGCGCCCATCGCCAGCGACCCCTGGCGCATCGCCATCGGCACCGCCGAGAGCGAGTCCTCGGCGAGCGAGGCGATGGTCGGGATCACCATCACGCCCAGGATCAGGCCGGCGGCGAGCATGTTGGTGAAGCCGACGTCGAGGCTGAGGATGTCCTGCAGCAGGGTCGGGGTCACGAAGGCCAGCGCGAAGAAGCCGTAGACCACCGACGGCACGCCGGCCAGCAGCTCGACGGTCGGCTTGAGGATGCGCCTGGCGCGCGGCGAGGCGTACTCCGAGAGGTACATGGCCGCGCCCAGCCCGAGCGGGACCGCCACCAGCAGCGCGATGATCGTGGTGATCATCGTGGCGTTGATGAGCGGCAGCACGCCGTACTCGCCCTCGAGGGCGAAGTAGTCGCCGAACGGCACCTGGCCGAAGAAGTCGATGACGGGGTCGATCAGGGCCGCGACGATGCCGACCGAGATCAACGCCGAGAGCAGCGCACAGGTCGCGAGCAGCACCTTGATCGCCGACTCGGCGGGTCGGGGCTTCTTGGACAGGTTGATGTCGCCGGACGAGCCGGCCCCGGGTGGGGGCGAGCCCGCGACAGTGGCGCTGGAGGTGCTCATGGAGTCCTTCGGGTGAGGCGGTGGAACCAGTGTGGCAGGAGCACCCGGTCGGGGTGCTCCTGCCTCAGGTGGCGCTGCCGATCAGGCGATGCTCTCGAGGTTCGACTGGGTCTCGGAGTAGAGCTCCTCGCTCAGCGGGATGAACTGGCCGATCTCCGCGATGTCGGCGAGGTTGCCGATGTAGTAGTCGACGTAGGCGGTGACGGCCTCGTTGTCGGCGTACGCCTCGTTCTTGACGTAGATGAACAGCGGGCGGGCCAGCGGGGTGTACTCCCCGGCCTGGGCGGTCTCGGCCGAGGGGGCCACGCAGCCGTCGCCACCGTCGATCTCGACGGCCTTCAGCGCGTCGGCGTTCTGCTCGTAGTAGGTGTAGCCGAAGTAGCCCGTGCCGCCCTCGGTGCCGGCGACGCCCTGGACCAGGACGTTGTCGTCCTCGGAGCCCTCGTAGTCGGAGCGGGTGTTCTCGGTCTCCGACTCGATGACGTCGTTGGCCATGTAGTCGTAGGTGCCCGAGTCGGTGCCGGGACCGAACAGCGCGATCTCCTGGTCGGGGAAGCTCGGGTCGAGCTCGTTCCAGTTGGAGACGGTCGAGTCGGGGCCCCACAGCTCCTTGAGCTGGTCGACGGTCAGGCAGTCGACGTCGAGGTCGGGGTGCACGACCACGGTCAGGGCGTCGGTGGCGACCTGGAGCTCGGTGTACTCGATGCCGTTCTCCTCGCAGACCGCGACCTCGTCCTCGGCGATCGGGCGCGAGGCGTCGGAGATGTCGGTCTCACCGTTGCAGAAGCGCTCGAAGCCACCGCCGGTGCCGGACTCGCTGACCGAGACCTGCACGTTGGGGTTCTCCTCGTTGAGGAGCTCGGCCGCCGCGTCGCTCATCGGGAACACGGTCGACGAGCCGTCGATCGTGACCGAGCCGCTGGCGCTGGTGTCGGCCTCGGCACCGGAGTCGCTGCCGGCGTCGGCGCCGCCGCAGGCGGTGAGGGCGAGGGCGAGGACGGCGACGCCGGGCACGAACGCCCGACGGATGGAGGTGCTCTTCACTTCGGCTTCTCCTGAAGTCTGATGACTGTTGACGACAGGGAACCTAAGCAGCCCAGATGACGGGCTTCGTGGGCGTCGGTGAACGAACGGTGAACCCACAGCACCATGTCGGCGACATCAGGCAAAGCACGAGACGGCGGTCACATGAACACGCCCCGGGCATGCCCCCTGGGGCGTTGACGCCGGTCTGGACCAGTGGGTAGGGACGTCAGTGCGGCAGGTGCTGCTCGGTGGCCACCACGCGCCCCTTGCGCAGGTGGACCACCACCATCTCCCCCGGTGCCAGCGCCGGGTCGTCGATGCCCAGCGCCGCGAAGACGTGCGGCAGCACCGGCCGGTGCGTGCACAGCACGGCGCCGCGGCGGCTCGCGTGCACGTCGTGGACCAGCTTGGCGAGCACCTCGGCGACCGAGTCGGGGGTCGCGGCGTCCTCGGTCAGCTCCTCCACGTGCTCGAGGTCGGCGTCGATCGTCTCGGCGTACGGCGTGAGGGTCTCCAGGCAGCGCACCGCGGGCGAGGTCACCAGCCGCCGCACGTCGTACGCCGCCAGCACCGGCACCAGGTCGAAGGCCTGGGTGCGCCCGACCTGCTGGAGCGTGCGCGCCCGGTCGTCGCCGCGCCAGGTCGAGCGGGCCCGGGCCCGCGCGTGGCGCTGCACGACCAGGGCGTGGGTGCGCTTGCGGCGGCCCAGCGCGACCTGCAGCAGCTCGCGGTCGCGCTCGTAGGAGAGCAAGTCCGCGGCCTCGTCGACCGGCACCCAGCGCACGTCGCTGATCTCGGCGTTGCGCTCGTAGGACTCCACGTCGTCGCCGGAGACCACGCGCCCCACCCAGTAGTGGACGGTCTTCATCGCCTTGGCGGTCGCGTAGTGCTGCAGCGGCAGCGGCGGGCCCAGGCGCACGTGCAGCCCGGTCTCCTCCTCGACCTCGCGCACCGCCGCGGTGGTCGCGTGCTCGCCCGGGTCGAGCTTGCCCTTGGGGAAGGACCAGTCGTCGTACTGCTGGCGGTGGACCAGGAGGACCTCGCGGCCGGGGCGGAACACCACGGCCCCGGCGGCGATGACGTCACGGGACCGGCTCGGGACGGCTGCCATGGCCGTAGTCTCACACCACCGTCGCCACGATGAGGAGCCCGACCCCGTGCCTGAGCCCCTGGCCGCCCCCGCGACCGACCCGAGCAGCAGCGGCCCCGCCGAGGGTCGCCGCGGCCCGCGCCGCGCCCTGGTGGTGGCCGGCGTGGTGACCCTGACCCTGCTGCTCATCGCCGCCCTGGGCGTGGGCGTGCACTGGTGGCGCGGGCCCGGCAGCGACCTCGAGCGCGCGGTCGCGCTTGCCCCCGCCGAGACGCAGCGCTGGACCTGGACCGACTGGGCCGGGGTGCGCGAGCGGCTCCAGGTCGAGGGCACCGACGACGACGCCGTACGCCGCCTGCTCGACGAGGGCTTCGACGCCGACCTGACCTCGGCCTCGGGCCTGGTGGAGTCGGCGCCGCTGCTGGCGCGGTCCTTCGGCTGGTCGCCGGCGAGCATCGACTGGGAGCTGCTGGCCCAGTCGCCCGACGGGGCGCTCGAGGTGGTCGGGCTCGGCGAGGACGCCGACACCGGCGAGCTGGGTGATCGCCTGGAGTCGCTCGGCTACACCCGTCCCGAGTCCTCCGAGGGCATCTGGGAGGGCGGGGAGGAGGTCCTGGCGCGGCTCAACGCCGCGAACGGCGCCGCAGGCACCCCCACCCTGCAGTTCATGGCCTTCGACGAGGACCGCTCGCTGGTGCTCACCAGCGACCAGCGCTCCTACCTCGAACGGGCCCTCGAGGAGGCCGCCGACGACCACGAGCCCGACGCGGCCGGCGTCACCGACGTGCTCGACACCCTGCCCGCGCAGCCGCTCAGCGCGGTGGTGCTGACCGGGGAGCAGGCCTGCGGCGCGCTGTCGATGGGCCAGGCCGGTGAGTCCGACCAGGCCGCGGCCGACGAGCTGCTGGCGCAGGCCGGCCCGGTCAACCCGCTGACCGGGTTCGTCCTGGCGCTGCTGCCGCCCGGGGACGACGGTGGCGCCCAGGCCCCGCTCGACCTGCGGGTGGGCCTCGGCTTCGAGTCCGAGGAGCAGGCCCGCACGAACGCCGACACCCGCGCGGCGCTCGCCGCCGGCCCCGCCCCCGGCCAGGGCGGCGCCTTCTCCGACCGCTTCAGCGTCGACGAGGTCACCGCCGACGGCACCACCGTCACCCTCGACCTCACCCCGGCCCCCGGCGCCTACCCCCTCAGCGACCTCTCCGACGGCCCGGTCCTCTTCGCCACCTGCTGAGCCGCGGGGTCACCGCTGGTCGAGCAGCAAGGAGCGCCAGCGACGCGCGTCGTCGAGACCCCGCGAGAACCGCGCACGACGTACGCCATGGACTCACCCGGTTTCGGCGACGCTCGAGCCTCCGGCCCTCGCTGCTCAACCAACGACCCACGCCGAGCCGGCGCCACTTCCCGCCGTACGCCGAGCCGGCCGGTTCGAACCAGCCGGGTCGGCGTACGACGCACCGCTGGTCGAGCAGCAAGGAGCGCCAGCGACGCGCGTCGTCGAGACCCCGCAAGAACCGCGCCAACCTCGCCGTACGCCATGGACTCACCCGGTTTCGGCGACGCTCGAGCCTTCGGCCCTCGCTGCTCAACCAACGACCCACGCCGAGCCGGCGCCACTTCCCGCCGTACGCCCAGTCGGCCGGTTCGAACCAGCCGGGTCGGCGTACGACGCACCGCGCCAGCGACGCGCGTCGTCGAGACCCCGCAACCACCGCGCACGACGTACGCCATGGACTCACCCGGTTTCGGCGACGCTCGAGCCTTCGGCCCTCGCTGCTCAACCAACGGCGGGGCCCTCGCTTCTCAACCGGCGGTGGGGGCTGGCGCTGGTCAGGCGATGGAGGAGCGGAAGCGTCGCAGGCGCAGGCTGTTGGAGACGACGAAGACCGAGGAGAGGGCCATCGCGAGGCCGGCGATCATCGGGCTGAGCAGGCCCAGGGCGGCCAGGGGCAGGGCGGCGACGTTGTAGGCGAAGGCCCAGAAGAGGTTGCCGCGGATCGTGGCCAGGGTGCGGCGGGCGAGTGCGACAGCGTCGCCGGCGACCCGCAGGTCGCCGCTGACCAGGGTCAGGTCGGCGGCCTCGATGGCCACGTCGGTGCCGGTGCCCATCGCGATGCCGAGGTCGGCCTGGGCCAGGGCGGCGGCGTCGTTGACACCGTCGCCGACCATCGCCACGACCCGACCGGCCTCCTGGAGCCGGCGCACCTGCGCCACCTTCTCGGCGGGCAGCACGTCGGCGACCACCGTGTCGATGCCGACCTCCGCGGCCACCGCACGGGCGGCCCGCTCGTGGTCGCCGGTCAGCAGCACCGGGTCGAGCCCGAGGTCGCGCAGCCGGGCGACGGCCGCGGCCGAGGTGTCCTTGACGGTGTCGGCCACCACCAGCACGCCCCGGGCGACGCCCTCCCAGCCGACCAGCACGGGGGTGCGACCCAGGGCCCGGGCCGCCTCGAGCGCCTCGGCGAGCGGCGCCGGCAGCGCCATGCCCTCGGCCTCGAGCAGCGCCGGGCGTCCGACCGCCGTACGCCGCCCGGAGACGTCGCCGACGACGCCGAGGCCCTCGCGGTTGGCGAAGCCCACGACCTCGGGGTGCTCGGGGCGCGCGGCCGCGGTAGCCACCGCGCGGGCGATCGGGTGCTCCGAGCCGTGCTCGAGCGCGGCCGCGACCCGACGCACCTCCGCCTCGTCGGCCGGGGTGTCGGGGTGGACGACCACGTCGACCAGGCTCATCCGGCCCGTGGTGACGGTGCCGGTCTTGTCGAGGACGATCGTGTCGACGCGGCGGGTGGACTCGAGGATCTCGGGGCCGCGGATCAGGATGCCGAGCTGGGCGCCGCGGCCGGTGCCGACCATCAGGGCGGTCGGCGTGGCCAGCCCCAGGGCACAGGGGCAGGCGATGATCAGCACCGCGACGGCCGCGGCGAAGGCGGTGGTGGCCCCGGCGCCGCTGAGCAGCCAGGCGGCGAGGGTCAGCAGCGAGAGCGCGATGACGACCGGCACGAACACCCCGGAGACCCGGTCGGCGAGGCGCTGCACCTGCGCCTTGCCCTGCTGGGCCTGCTCGACCAGGCGGGCCATCTGCGCCAGCTGGGTGTCGGCGCCGACCCGGGTGGCCCGCACGACCAGGCGCCCGCCGGCGTTGACGGTGGCGCCGGTGACGACGTCCCCGGGGCCCACGTCGACCGGCACCGGCTCGCCGGTGAGCATCGAGACGTCGATCGCCGAGGCGCCCTCGACGACCTCGCCGTCGGTGGCCACCTTCTCGCCGGGGCGCACCACGAAGACGTCGTCGACCCGGAGCTGCTCGGCGGCGACCTGGGTCTCGACCCCGTCGCGCAGCAGCGTGACCTCCTTGGCGCCCATCCGCAGCAGCGCCTCGAGCGCGGCGCCGGCCCGGCGCTTGGAGCGCTTCTCGAACCAGCGACCGGCCAGCAGGAACGTCGTGACCCCGGCGGCGACCTCGAGGTAGACCTCGTCGAGCCCGTCGCCGCGCTGCAGGCTCAGGGAGAAGCCGTGGGTCATCCCGGGCATGCCGGCGTCGCCGAGGACCAGCGCCACCAGCGACCAGGTGTACGCCGCGCCCACGCCGACCGAGACCAGCGTGTCCATGGTGGTGGTGCCGTGGCGCAGGTTGGTGGCGGCGGCGCGGTGGAAGGGCCACGCGCCCCACAGCACCACCGGGGTGGCGAGGACCAGCGAGACCCAGGCCCAGCGGTCGAACTGCCACGCCGGCACCATCGCCACCGCGACCACGGGCACCGCCAGCACCGCGGAGACGACCAGGCGGCGGCGCAGGGCCGCCAGCTCGACCTCGGCGTGGTCGTCGTCGGCGCCGGGGTCCGGCACGCTGGCGGCGTACCCGGCCTGGGCGACGGTCTCGAGCAGCAGGTCGGTGCTGACCGGGCCGGAGGCGACGACGTGCGCCTTCTCGGTGGCGTAGTTGACGCTGGCGCTGACGCCCTCGAGCTTGTTGAGCTTGCGCTCGATGCGGTTGGCGCACGAGGCGCAGGTCATGCCGGTGATCGCCAGCTCCACGTCGGTGGTCGCCCCAGTGGTCACCCCGGTCGTCACATCGGTGGACGCCCCGGCGGTCATGACGTGAGCTCGTAACCCGCCTCGCGCACGGCGGCCTCGACGCTGACCCGCTCGAGCGGGGTGGTGCTGGTGACGACGACCTCGCCGCTCTCGAGGGTGACGTCGACGCTCTCGACGCCGTCGATCTCGGCGATCTCCTCGCTGACCGAGGCGACGCAGTGCCCGCAGGTCATGCCGGTCACGGTCCAGGTGCTGGTGTGGGTGCTCATCGGTGCTCCTTCAGGACTTCACGAGTCGGGTGATGGCGGCGACGGCCTCGTCGATCTTGGCGCGCCCCTCGGCCTCGCCGGCGCGGGCGGCGTCGGCCACGCAGTGGTGCATGTGCTCGTCGAGCAGCCCCAGCGAGACCGCCTGCAGCGCCTTCGTCATGGCCGAGACCTGGGTCAGGATGTCGATGCAGTACTGCTCCTCCTCGACCATCCGCTGCAGGCCGCGGGCCTGCCCCTCGATGCGGCGCAGCCGTGCGAGGTAGTCGTCCTTGCGATGCAGGTACCCGTGCTGGTGCTCAACCATGCTCATAGGGTACCCCCCTACGGTATGAATGCAAGCACGAAGAACCTGCTCCCCGATGGGAGCAGGTGCCGGACGGTACGACGCTCAGGAGGCGTCGCGCTGGAGTGCGACCCCGAGGATCTCGTCGATCTCGACCTGGCTCAGGTGGTCCTCGGACTCCGAGGCGGCGATGATGAGGTTGGTGGTCAGCTCGACCTCCCCGAGCAGGTCGGAGTCCTCGAGCGACACGTCGAACTGGTCGTGCACCCTTCCTCCGCTCAGCTCGTGGATGTCCATCGGGACCAGAGTGCCCGACCGGTGTGCCAAGCAAACCCCCACCGGCCAGATTCTGGGCCAAAACTCAGCAACCCGCTCACCGGCGTACCCAACCGTGACGAGCGGTGGCGCGAAATGGACGAAGGCCCCACCCGTCGCCGGGTGGGGCCTCGTCGTGGTGCTACCGGCTAGCTGCCGGTGACGTCCTGAATCAGACGGGGCGAACGTTCTCCGCCTGCGGGCCCTTGGGGCCCTGCGTGACGTCGAACTCGACCTTCTGGTTCTCGTCCAGGGACTTGTAGCCCTGGGTCTGGATCGCCGAGTAGTGCACGAAGACGTCGTCGCCGCCGTCCTCCTGCGCAATGAAGCCGAAACCCTTCTCGGCGTTGAACCACTTAACGGTGCCCTGTGCCATGTGCTTGGTACTCCTTAGTCAAAGCGAGGACCGTCACTTCGACGGCCCGGCAAACTTGATGCGGTGACACGTCGCTCCGACTTGCTTTGACCTTGGCAGGACCCGTACAAGCTGAAACGCCGTTGGATCACAAACTCCGCTGGCGTCGACCTGCTGGAACTTGCATCTGTTGCTGGGGCTAACACTACCGCGCCCACCCCGTGTGCAAACCAATCGAGGGCGTCTTTTTGTGGATCAGCGTGTGAACGGCTCCCGCTCGCGGGTGCAGACGACGTCCTCGGCGGGGCTCTCCGCGGTGCGCAGCACGTCGCGCACGACCTCGGTGGCGCACCGGTTGGCGCCGGTCGCGACGTGCCCGGTGTCGCCGGTCGTCACCAGCCGCGAGCCCGGCATCAGCTGCTGCAGGGCCAGCGCGCCGCTGAGCGGGGTGGCCGGGTCGTGGCGGTTGCTGACGATCAGCAGCCGCTCGGCGTCGGGCATCGTGAACGGCCCGCGGTAGGCGTCCTCGCCCGACCCCGGCCAGGCCGAGCAGGCCGAGGACAGCCAGGTCCAGGACGGGCCGAAGTCGGCGCCGCCGGCGGCCCGGGTGCGCTCCGCGGCCTCGCTCCAGGCCGCGGTGCCGGTCGGGTTGAGCGAGTCGGAGCACATCACCCCGTGGGTGCTGCCGTCGAACCAGAGCCGCTGCTGCCGGCTGCGACCGGCCACCGCGGCGTACGGGCCCGGGTACGGCGAGCGCGCCAGCTCCGCGCGCACCTCGCGCACGGTGCGTCCCAGCGTCCCGTCAGGGGCCGCCGGCTCGTCGGAGGTCGGTCGGCCCGCCAGGCGTGAGAGCTGCTTCTCGGCCTGGAAGGCGAACTCGGCGATGTACCAGAGGTCGCCGCCGTAGAGCATGCCCAGCGTGGTGCCGACGAAGTCGGAGTAGGACAGCCCCACCCGACGGGCGGCGGCCCGGTCGGAGCGCAGCCGCGCCGCGACCGCGTCCCAGCGGCCCAGGGCGTCGCCGGCGAGCCGGCAGGCGCGACGGCCGGCCTCGTCGCACTCGGCGAGCCCGGCCTCGAGGGCGTCGCGCGACCCGACCTCGCTGCCGAGGCGGGCGCTGATCGGCAGGCTCGAGCCGGGGGTGCCGTCGGGCAGGTCGCGACCGGTGGTCCAGGCCACCGGGTCGAGCACGCTGTCGACGACCGCGGCGCGCACCGTGCCGGGGAACATCGACACCCAGGTCGCGCCCAGCACCGAGCCGTACGACGCCCCGAAGAAGCTGGCCTGCTCGTCACCGAGCGCCTGGCGCACCAGGTCCATGTCGCGCGCGGTGTCGGCGGTGCTCATGTGGTCGGCGATGCGCCGGTCGCACAGCCGCTGCACGGTGGTGTCGAAGGCCAGCCAGTCGCGGACCTGGCGCCGGGTGTCGGGGAAGCCGACGCTCGGGTACGCCGTGTCGCTGCGCCCCCGGCACGTGAGGTGGCTGCTCCCCCCGACGCCGCGGGGGTCGATGCCGATGACGTCGAGCCGGTTGGTGACCCGGCGTCCCAGCAGGTCGGCCGCCCAGGGCGCGAACCGGCGGCGAGCCGCCCGGGCCGCCCGGGTTGACGAAGACGGCCCCCAGGCGCCGGGCCGGCTTGCGGGCCGGCACCCGCCGCAGCGCGAGCGTGAGGGTGGCGCCGTCGGGGCGGTCGTGGTCGAGCGGCACGTCGACGCGACCGCAGTCGAAGCCGCGGCACGAGCGCCACCGGATGGTCGGCACCTCCCTCGCCGCGGCCGACGTGCTCGCCGCGGGAGCCGCAGCAGGCACGGCCGCCGCGGACGAGGTGGGCGCCGTGGTCAGCGCAGCGAGCAGGGGGACCGAGACCGCGAGCGCCGCCACCAGGGAGGCGGCGCGGCGGGGAACGAACGTCTTCACCCGGTGAGTATGGGTGACTAGCGGCGCGTGCGCTCCACGAACGCCTGCACCGCGTCGGTGTGGGCCTGGGTGTGGTGCGAGATCGCCTGCATCGCCGCGCTCAGCTCGAGGACGCCCTCGAGGTCGCGCTGCTGCGACTCCTGGATCAGCTTCTTGGCCATCCGGGTGGCGTGCGGCGGGTTCTTGGCGACCCGCGCGGCGAGGTCGCGGGCGGTGTCGAGGAGCGCCTCCGGCTCGACGACCTGCGAGACCAGACCCCACTCCAGCGCGGTGGCGGCGTCGACCCGGTCCCCGGTCAGGGCCATCTCGGCGGCGCGGGCCGGGCCGATCGCCCGGGTCAGGAACCAGGCCCCGCCGTCGCCGGGGATGATGCCGAGCTGCACGAAGGACTCGGCGAAGAACGCCTTGGTCGAGGCGATGCGCAGGTCGCACATCATCGCCAGGTCGCAGCCCGCACCGACCGCGGGACCGTTGACGGCGGCGATCAGCGGGACCTCGCAGCGACGCAGCGCGAGCGGGATCTGCTGGATGCCGTGGCGGTAGCCGTTGCGCTGCTCGTACGGCGCCCCGGAGAACATCCCGCGCCGCTCGGCCATCTCGTGCACGTTGCCGCCGGCGGAGAAGGCGGAGCCGGCCCCGGTCAGGATCACCGCGCGCACCTCCTGGTCACGGTCGACACGCGCGGTGTGCTCGACGAAGGCCGCGACCACGTCGGGCCCCGAGATCGGGTTGCGCTGCTCGGGCAGGTCGATCGTCCACGTCTCCACGTGGCCGTCGCGCTCGACGCGCAGCGGCCCGTCGTGGGTGGTGGTGGCCTCGGGTCCGGGACTGGTCATGGCCGCACCCTAGTGCGAGGGGCGGACGTCGTGCACCGGTGCTCAGGCGGGCAGGAAGCCGCCGCGCGCGGGCAGCGTCGGGACCGGCGCCACCCCTTCGCGCAGGCAGGGTGAGGCCTCCCTTCGCTAGCCTGCCGTGCATGGTGAGCCGCATCACAGCCCTGGGGTCCCGCGTCCGCAGCAGCCTCTTCTTCGTGCCGATGCTCTGCGTGCTGGGCGGTGCGGTGCTGGGCCAGGCGATGCTGGCGGTCGACGCCCAGGTCACCGGCATCGACCCCCGCCTGACCGCGACGGTCGACAGCGCACGGACCGTCCTGACCACCGTCGCGGGCGCGACCCTGAGCTTCGCCGGCATCGCCTTCTCGGTGAGCCTGCTGCTGATCTCGCTGGCCTCGAGCCAGTACTCGCCGCGCGTGGTGCACGGCATGTTCCGCGACCCGTTCAACAAGCGGGTGATGGGCCTGGTCATCGGGACGTTCACCTACTGCCTGGTGGTCCTGCGCGCCGTGCGCAGCTCGCTGGAGGGCACCGAGGAGCCGATCGTCCCGAGCGTCTCCATCCTGCTGGCGGTGCTGCTGGGCATCGCCTCCGTGCTCGCGATCATCGCGTTCATCAACCACGGTGCGCACTCGATGGACGTCTCCAAGATCCTGCACCGGGTCACCCAGGAGGCGCTGCAGCAGGCCAGCAGCGGCTGGCCCGACCCGGACCCCGACCCGGACCCCGACTCGGACCGCCAGCTGGGGGGCGGGGACGGCGACCTGCCCGAGGACGCCACGGTGGTGCGCTTCACCTCGTACGGCTGGGTGGAGAACGTCGACTTCGACCGGTTGCTGCAGGTGCTGCCTCCGGGCTCGCGTGCGCGGCTGGAGACGTTCGCCGGGCGCTACGCCATCCAGAACACCCCCGTGTGCCGGGTCTGGCCGCCGGTGGACGACGAGACGGTCCACGACTCGATCCGCGCCGCGGTCATGGTCGGTGAGACCCGCACGATGCAGCAGGACGTCGCCTACGGCGTGCGCCAGCTGGCCGACGTGGCGCTCAAGGCGATGTCACCGGGTGTCAACGACCCCACGACGGCGCACGACGCGATCTCGCACACCGGCACCGTGCTGGCGGACCTGCTGTGCCGCGTCCCCCCGGCCCAGCACCTGGCGGGCGAGCGGGGCCAGGTGCTGCTCGTGCCGCACGCCACGACGTACGCGATGCTCGTGGGCCTGGCCTTCGACGAGGTTCGCCTCGTCTCCGCCGAGGACCCGGCCGTGCTGATCTACCTGCTCGACGTCATCCACCAGGTCGAGCAGTCGATCGACCACCTGCACCGCCCCGAGGCGGTCGCCGCCCTGCGCACGCAGGCCGAGCTGGTGCGCAGCATGGTCGAGGACGCCGACGTGCCCGAGCGCGACCGCCAACGGGTCCGCGACGCCTACCTGGCGTGGCACAACGCCTGATCAGCACGTCTCGTCCCACGCCAGGCCGACCTTGTAGGCCCTGGAGATCGCCCGTCTCGGCTCGCCCTCGTCCCGAAGGAACACCTGGACCCTCATGGTCCTCCCGTAGCGCTGCGAGGCTGCGTCGTCCCGCCACTCCCACGTGCCGCCGCCCGGTCCCCTCGAGACGTCGCTCCAGCGGTACTTCCTCCCGCCGCACCCGGTGGTCTCGATGATCGTCCTGGACCCCCGGGGCACGTCGATGTGGCCGACCGAGCGCCTGATGCCGGTCGTGGGCGAGCCCTTGGCCGAGGAGCTGTAGTAGTAGGTCGGACCCGTCAGGCCCGCCGACCCCGAGAACGTGTCGAGCGTGCCGAGGTCGGTCGGCTGCGCGTCGGTCTCGGTCTGGACCGGCACGACGAAGCGGGTGGCCTCCTCCTCGACCGCGGTGCCCGTGTAGAGACCGCTCGGCAGCTCCTGCAGGTAGAAGCCCTTGGCCAGGTGGTTGCCGCAGTCGATGTCGGTGCAGCTCTCGTGGGTGGCCCAGCCGTCGGACATCCAGAGCGTGTAGCTGCCCGGGGGCACGGGGTCGTCGGTCGCGAAACGACCGGTCCCGAAGTCGACGCGGATCCTGTGGTCGACGTCCTTGGGGCGGGTGCACGTGGTCGCGCAGAGCCCACCGACGCCCGTGGCCACGCCCAGGAGGCTCCCGTGGACGGGAGCGGTCGCAGGCTCCTCGGTGGCCGTGGCCGAGCCCAGGGGCGAGGCGGCCAGCGCCACGGCCAGGGCCACCACGGCGCCTCGGGTGCTCGTCATGCGCATGGGTGATCTCCTCGGGTCCCGGCCGCTCGTGCGACGACGTCATCGTCGCGACCGCGGGCCCACCGCGCAGACGTTCACGGTCTCCGGGCTGTTCGGGGTTGTGCGGACTGCGGCCGTACGACCACGTCGCCCACCGGCTGCGCCTGACTTCTCGGCCCGCGCGACACCTCGGTAGCATCCGGCGTGCGCGGGCCTCTAGCTCAATTGGCAGAGCAGGAGACTTTTAATCTCTTGGTTGTGGGTTCGAGTCCCACGGGGCCCACCGACGTGACCACGTCTCCCAGGTTTGGGACCGTCCGGGCGGGGGAACAAGGCATCTGAGTGCCTGAGAACCACGACGGTGGGCCCCGCTAGCGTCGGGGCCCACCGTGTGGGGTGCGGCTCGAGGCCACACGCAGACGTATCGAAATCACCCGGCGCTGGTGATGCTTCACCCGGTCGAGGAGTGAACCTCGTACGTTCGCGGAGGAGACTAACAAACCTTTCGGGCTTTCTCGGTGCCCAAAGGGAGATCGTCTCAGACGCCGACCGGCTGGCGCTCGCTCAACGGGGCCAGACCGTGCTCCATGCCCCAGGCCACGGCCTGCGCGCGACGGGTCACCTCTATCTTGCGGTAGGCCGCGCGGATGTAGGTCTTGACCGAGTTGATGCTCAGGTAGAGCTGCCCGCCGATCTCGGAGTTCGTCAGGCCCTGGGTGACCAGGGCGAGGATCTCGGCCTCGCGCGGGGTCAGCTCGTAGTTCGGCCACCGAGGAGCGGGCCACGATGCTGAGCGGGCCCGGGTCGGCCGGCATCCGGCGGCGCACGGTCATGTCGCTGCCGTCGGCCATCCCCTCGAGCGCCGAGACCAGCTCGGCGACCGGGAGGGCCTTGGACAGGTGACCTGCGAACGACCCGCGCAGCTCGCCCCTCCTGGTCGCGCCAGGAGTAGACGATCGCCTGCTTCTGCGAGGCGCGGACCAGGTCGCGCAGCATCCCCTGCGTGGTCGGGGACTGCCGCACGGGCTCGTAGAGGATCACGTCGACCGCGGACGGCTTGTTCATCGCCGAGCGGAGCTCCAGGAGGTGCACCCGTCCGGAGAAGGGAGCCAGGAGCGCCCGCAGACCCGCGACGGACACCTCGTAGTTGTCGATGAGGGCCACACGGACGGGACGAGAGGTAGACACCCCTCGAACGTACTCGTGTTCGGCCCCGACCCCGAGGCCCGGAGCGCGACTTTCACCCCCGCAGGTGAGGTTTGTCCCGCGCGGCGTCGATCTGTCCAATGCTTGTGCAGACTCGCGAGAGCCGGTCGTGCCACGACCGGTGGTCGCGGGTGCTGCTGCGCCCCCCGCACGGACTGCGTGAGTCCCGCCCCGCGGACCACCGGTCGGTGTCCCAGGGCTCAGACAACAGCCATGATGGGCCGCTGCGGTCATCCTCGCGGGTGAAACGGGCAGATGCACCCCCTCGACCCCTCAGTTCCACCCCTCAGGACGAACCCGACCGGGTGAGCAGGGGCG
Source organism: Nocardioides marinisabuli (assembly GCF_013466785.1). Classification (NCBI taxonomy): domain Bacteria; kingdom Bacillati; phylum Actinomycetota; class Actinomycetes; order Propionibacteriales; family Nocardioidaceae; genus Nocardioides; species Nocardioides marinisabuli. The sequence continues at coordinate 2,102,570 of NZ_CP059163.1, read as the reverse complement.
GGGCCAGCGCTTCCTAGCGTCGGTGCCATGCGATTCGGGTACACCTTGATGACCGAGCAGAGCGGCCCCCGCGACCTCGTGCGGTACGCCGCCGCGGCGGAGCGGGTCGGCTTCGACTTCGAGGTCTCCAGCGACCACTTCAGCCCCTGGCTCACCGAGCAGGGCCACGCGCCGTACGCCTGGTCGGTGCTGGGCGCGGTCAGCCAGGTGACCGAGCGGGTCGAGCTGATGACCTACATCACCTGCCCGACGATGAGGTACCACCCGGCCGTGGTGGCCCAGAAGGCGGCGACCATGGCGCTGCTGAGCGAGGGCCGCTTCACCCTGGGCCTGGGCAGCGGCGAGAACCTCAACGAGCACACCGTGGGGCACGGCTGGCCGGCGGTCGACACCCGCCAGGAGATGCTGGTCGAGGCCGTCGAGATCATCCGGGCCCTGCACGCCGGCGACCTGGTGACCTACCGCGGCGAGCACTTCGACGTCGACTCCTCGCGGGTCTGGGACCTGCCCGACGAGCCGGTGCGCCTCGCGCTGGCGGTGGCCGGCGACAAGGGTGTCGAGCGCTTCGCGCCGCTGGCCGACGACCTGATCGCCGTCGAGCCCGACCCCGACCTGGTCTCCTCGTGGAACGGCGTCGAGGGCGCCCCGCGCATCGGCGCCGGCGCCCGGGCCATCGGGCAGATCCCGATCTGCTGGGACCCCGACGAGGCGGCCGCCCGTGAGCGGGCGCACGCGCAGTTCCGCTGGTTCGCCGGCGGCTGGAAGGTCAACGCCGACCTGCCCACCACGGCCGGCTTCGCCGGCGCCACCCAGTTCGTGCGCCCCGAAGACGTCGCCGAGAACATCCCCTGCGGCCCCGACCTCGACAAGATCGTCGACTCGGTCTCGGCCTTCGCCGACGCCGGCTTCACCGACGTGGCGCTCGTCCAGGTCGGCGACGAGGGCCAGCAGCGCTTCCTCGACGAGGCCGCCGGGCCGCTGCTGGAGAAGCTCCGGGCCCGGCTCGGCTAGCGGTCGCGCAGCGCGAAGGGGCTGACCCGGGCCACGACCGCGGTCACGACCACGAGCACCAGGACCGGCAGGTAGTCGGCGCGCCCGTCGTCGAGGATGGCGTTGAGGGCCCACGCCGCGGGGAGCGCGGCCAGCGCGTAGAAGCCGACCGCGACGACGAACCAGAGGACGTCGGCGGGCTCGAGGTCGGTGGAGGGCTCGGCAGAGCGGTTCGTCACGGGTGGGGCTCCTCAGTGCTCTCGCAGGGCGTCGATCAGCTCGTCCTTGGTCATCGACGACCGGCCCTCGACCTCCAGCTCGGAGGCGCGCTCGCGCAGCTCCTCGACGGTCCAGTCCTCGTACGCCGGCGACGACCCGCCGCGGCTGCCGACCTCGGAGCGCGAGGAGGAGGCGGCGGCGTTGGCGATCCGCGCCGACTTCTCCTTGCTGTTCCCCTCGTCGCGCAGCTTCTCGTAGAGCTCGTCGTCCTTGACGCTCGGGCCGGGCTCGTCGTTGCCGTTGCTGTTGGTGGGCATCGGGTCCTCCTCGGTGCGGTGTCGCTCGACAGTAGTGGACGTCCACGACGCTAGGAGCCGCCACCGGCCGCACCCACGCCCCTCGGGGTGAAGGCACTCCCCCGACGGCGTGCGACGGTGGCACGCATGACCTCGAATGACGCCGGCAGCGACTCCCGCATCGACACCGTCCTGCTCGACCTCGACGGCACCCTGGTCGACTCGGTCTACCAGCACACCACCGCCTGGCGCGCCGCGTTCCGCGACGTCGGCGTCGACGTCGCCTCGCACCGCATCCACCGCTCCATCGGCATGGGCGGGGACCGCCTGGTCGCGGCCGTGGCCGGGGAGAGCGTCGAGAACGCCGTCGGCGACGAGGTGCGCGCGCGCCACAAGGAGCGCCTCGACGAGCGCTTCCACGAGATCGTGGCCACCGACGGCGCCGCCGAGCTGCTCGAGGAGCTGCGCACCCGCGGCTTCACGCTGGTGCTGGCCAGCTCGGCCGACAAGGAGCTCAGCGAGCGGCTGCTCGACCTCGTGGAGGGCGGCGCGTCCCTGCTGCACGACCGGGTCGCCGGCGGCGACGCCGACGAGTCGAAGCCCGCCCCCGACCTGGTCGAGGTGGCGCTGGGCTCCGTCGACCCGCAGCGCGCGGTGATGCTCGGCGACACCGTGTGGGACGTGGAGTCGGCGGGGCGCGCCGGGGTGGCCTGCCTCGGGATGCACACCGGCGGCATCAGCACCGCCGAGCTCCTCGAGGCCGGGGCCGCGAGCGTCCACGACACCCCGCGCGACCTGCTCGAGCACCTCGACGAGACGCTGCTGGGGCGCTCGCAGGGCTAGTCCCGGTCCTTCTTGTCCTTCTTCTTCTCGTCGGCGTCGGGCTGGGGCTCGGGCGAGGCGGTGATCGTGGGCGCCACCGGGGCCACCAGCTCGAACTGCACGTCGCGCGGCTCACCGGCCAGCGCGGCGGCGGTGACGTGGTAGAAGCCCGGGAGCGCCCAGTCGGTCAGCTTGCTGCAGGAGTCGTCGGAGCGGCGCGAGCTCCAGGCGACCTCGACGGTCGTGGTGCCCGAGCTGCGCAGCACGACCTCCTGGGTCGGCACCGCCTTCGGGCACTGGCGGCTGGTCCAGATCTCGTCGGGGCCCGAGGTGATCTTCATGGTCAGGTCGCCCGGGGAGACCTCCCAGGTGCACGCCACCGCATCGCGGGTGCTCAGCTCGAGGGTGATCGCGACCTCGCGACCGGCGACGGCCGAGTCGATCACCGGCTGCACCTTCACGTCGCTGGGCAGGCAGGTGCCCACCGGCTCCGGCAGCGCCGTCGCCTTCGCCTTCTTCGCCTTCTTCGCCTTGGCGCCGCCCTTGCCCCCGGTGGTGCCGGCGCCGTCGCCGCTGGTCGCGGCCGCGTCGCTGGTCGGCAGCGTCGAGGAGGGTTGGCTCTCGCCCTCGTCGCCGACCTCGGTCTCGGCGGAGCTCTGGACGAGCTGCTCGTCGGCGGCCTCGTCGCCGCCACCCAGGCCGAGGAGACGGGCTCCACCGAAGAGGATCAGCAGGGCCACCAGCATCACCACCAGGCGGCGACGCCAGTAGACCGCGGGCGCGAGGGGTCCCCGGGTCATGGTGCTCATGGGGCGTCAATCTAGCCAGCGTCGACGGGGGTCTCGGCGAGGCGCTCCGCGGCGGCGGCGAGAATGTCCCCGATGGCCACCAGCGAGCTGCACACCCCGGTCCTGGACTGGTACGACGAGCACCAGCGCGACCTGCCCTGGCGTCGGCCGGAGGCCTCGCCCTGGTCGGTCCTGGTCTCCGAGCTGATGCTGCAGCAGACCCCCGTCAAGCGGGTGCTGCCGGTGCACGAGGCGTGGCTCGAGCGCTGGCCCACGCCGGCCGACCTGGCGGCCGAACCGACCGGGGAGGCGGTGCGGGCCTGGGGCCGCCTCGGCTACCCCCGCCGCGCCCTGCGCCTGCACGCCGCCGCGACCGCGATCGTCGCCGACCACGACGGCGAGGTGCCGGCCGACTACGACGACCTCATCGCGCTGCCCGGGGTGGGCGACTACACCGCCGCCGCCGTGGCCAGCTTCGCCTTCGGGCGCCGCCACGTCGTGCTCGACACCAACGTGCGCCGGGTGCTGGCCCGCGCCGTCGGCGGCGTCGAGTGGCCCGCGCGGTCGGTGACCCGTGCCGAGCGCGACGCGGCCGCTCTGCTGCTGCCCGCCGACGACGCCACGGCCGCGACCTGGGCGGTCGCGGTGATGGAGCTCGGCGCGCTCGTCTGCACCGCCACCGGCCCGCGCTGCGCGGCCTGCCCCGTCGCCGACCGGTGCGCCTGGCGCCTGGCCGGCCACCCGGCGTACGACGGTCCGCCGCGGCGCGCGCAGGCCTGGGAGGGCACCGACCGCCAGTGCCGGGGGCGGCTGATGGTCGTGCTGCGCGAGAGCCACGCCCCGGTGCACCGCTCGGCGCTCGACGCCGTGTGGCCCGACGAGGAGCAGCGCACCCGCTGCCTGGCCGGGCTGGTCGCCGACGGTCTCGTCGCGCAGGTCGCAGCCGACGTGTACGCACTGCCCTGAGCGGCCCTGACCCGCCCTGAGCAGCCCTGAGCAGCCCTGAGCAGCCCTGGGCGGCCCTGAGACGCACGAGTGCCCCGGACCGACCGGTCCGGGGCACTCGTCACGAGCCTGTGCTCAGGCGCCTCACTCGGGAGCGGGGCCACCCTTGGGCACGTCGGTCGGGCCCTCGTCCTCGGAGCCCTCGACGGCACCCGCCACCTCGAGCGGCGGGACGTCGGGCAGCGCCGCGACCTTCTGGCCGGTGAAGGTGAAGGTCGCCGCAGCACCCTCGCCCTCCACGTCGACCAGCACGATCTGACCGGGGCCGACCTCGCCGAAGAGCATCTTCTCGGCCATCGTGTCCTCGATCTCGCGCTGCACCGTGCGGCGCAGCGGTCGCGCACCCAGGACCGGGTCGAAGCCCCGCTCGGCGAGCAGGTTCTTCGCGGCCTGGGTCAGCTCGAGACCCATGTCGCGGTCGCGCAGGCGCAGCTCCACCGAGGCGACCATGTTGTCGACCATGTGGATGATCTGCTCGCGCGAGAGCGGCGGGAAGACGATGGTCTCGTCGACACGGTTGAGGAACTCGGGCCGGAAGTGCTGCTTGAGCTCGTCGCGGACCTTGTTCTTCATCAGCTCGTAGGAGCCGGCCGCGTCGCCGCCCTGGTTGAAGCCCAGGTGCACCGACTTGGCGATGTCGCGGGTACCGAGGTTCGTGGTCATGATGATGACGGTGTTCTTGAAGTCGACCACGCGACCCTGGGAATCGGTCAGACGGCCTTCCTCGAGGATCTGCAGGAGGCTGTTGAAGATATCGGGGTGCGCCTTCTCGACCTCGTCGAACAGCACCACCGAGAACGGCTTGCGCCGCACCTTCTCGGTGAGCTGGCCACCCTCTTCGTAACCGACGTAACCCGGAGGAGAACCGAACAGACGGCTCACGGTGTGCTTCTCGGAGAACTCGCTCATGTCGAGCTGGATCAGCGAGTCCTCGTCACCGAAGAGGAATTCCGCGAGCGTCTTGGACAGCCAGGTCTTACCGACACCCGAGGGGCCGGCGAAGATGAAGGAACCACCGGGACGCTTGGGGTCCTTGAGGCCGGCACGGGTGCGTCGGATGGCGCGGGAGAGGGCCTTGACGGCCTCGTCCTGGCCGATGACGCGCTTGTGCAGCTCGTCCTCCATCTTGAGCAGCCGCGAGGACTCCTCCTCCGAGAGCTTCACGATCGGGATGCCGGTCGCCACGGCGAGCACCTCGGCGATCAGCTCCTCGTCGACCTCGGCGACCTCGTCCATGTCACCGGCGCGCCACTGCTTCTCGCGCTCGGCCTTCTTGAGGATGAGCTGCTTCTCCTCGTCGCGCAGGCGGGCGGCGGCCTCGAAGTCCTGACCGTCGATCGCGCCCTCCTTGCGCTGGCGCACCTCGTCGATCTTGTCGTCGTACTCGCGCAGGTCGGCGGGCGCGGTCATCCGGCGGATGCGCAGGCGCGAGCCGGCCTCGTCGATGAGGTCGATGGCCTTGTCGGGCAGGAACCGGTCGGAGATGTAGCGGTCGGCCAGGGTGGCGGCCGAGACCAGCGCCTCGTCGGTGATGGTGACCCGGTGGTGCGCCTCGTAGCGGTCGCGCAGGCCCTTGAGCATCTCGATGGTGTGCGCGATCGACGGCTCGGCGACCTGGATCGGCTGGAAGCGGCGCTCGAGCGCGGCGTCCTTCTCGAGGTGCTTGCGGTACTCGTCGAGCGTGGTCGCACCGATGGTCTGCAGCTCGCCGCGGGCCAGCATCGGCTTGAGGATGCTGGCGGCGTCGATCGCACCCTCGGCCGCGCCGGCGCCGACGAGGGTGTGGATCTCGTCGATGAACAGCACGATGTCGCCGCGGGTGCGGATCTCTTTCAGCACCTTCTTCAGGCGCTCCTCGAAGTCACCACGGTAGCGGGAACCGGCGACCAGGGCGCCGAGGTCGAGGGTGTAGATCTGCTTGTCCTTCAGCGTCTCGGGCACGTTGCCCTTGACGATGTCGGCCGCCAGGCCCTCGACGACGGTCGTCTTGCCGACGCCCGGCTCGCCGATCAGCACCGGGTTGTTCTTCGTGCGCCGCGAGAGGATCTGCATGACCCGCTCGATCTCCTGGTCGCGCCCGATGACGGGGTCGAGCTTGCCCTCGCGGGCGTCCTGGGTCAGGTTGCGCCCGAACTGGTCGAGCACCAGCGACGACGACGGCGCCTCGCCGGCACCGGAGGTCGCGGCCGCGGCCGAGGCCGTGGACTCCTTGCCCTGGAAGCCGGAGAGCAGCTGGATGACCTGCTGGCGCACGCGGTTGAGGTCGGCGCCGAGCTTCTGCAGCACCTGCGCGGCCACGCCCTCGCCCTCGCGGATCAGCCCGAGCAGGATGTGCTCGGTGCCGATGTAGGAGTGGCCGAGCTGGAGCGCCTCGCGCAGCGAGAGCTCGAGCACCTTCTTGGCGCGCGGGGTGAAGGGGATGTGGCCGCTGGGCGCCTGCTGGCCCTGGCCGATGATCTCCTCGACCTGGGCGCGCACGGCCTCGAGCGAGATGTCGAGGCTCTCCAGCGCCTTCGCGGCCACGCCCTCGCCCTCGTGGATCAGGCCCAGCAGGATGTGCTCGGTGCCGATGTAGTTGTGGGAGAGCATGCGGGCCTCTTCCTGGGCCAGCACGACCACCCTGCGGGCTCGGTCGGTAAACCGCTCGAACATGGGCATCGCTCCTCAAGCTGTGTGGGGGTTCCCCGCCCGATGCTCGAGCGGTGGAGACACTTGTTCCAACCCCACGAACAGCCTACGCGTTCCCCCTCACGACCGAAGACCCGTCCGCTGACAGCGAACGGGCCTCCGGGTGGTGCGGGTCGAGCCGGTCAGTGCGCGGCGTCGTACGCCTCGCGCACCTCGCTGCTCACCCGGCCCCGCTCGGAGACCTCCATGCCCTGCTCGCGCGCCCAGTCGCGGATGTCCTTGGTGCTCGGGCCGGAACCGTTGGCCGGGGAGCCCGACGACGACGTACGACGCCCCGAGCCGCGGCGCGAGGAGGAGACCTTGCGGGCGTGGCCGACGTAGCGGGCGAACGCGTCGCGCATCTCGGCGGCGTGCTCCTCGGTCAGGTCGATCTCGTAGGAGGTGCCGTCGAGGGCGAAGGAGACGGTCTCGGAGGCCTCGGTGCCGTCGAGGTCGTCCTCGAGGATGATCTGGACCTTCTGCGCCATTTGTTCATTCCTTGCTGTCGGTGGAACGGGATGTCAATTCGGCACCGCCCACCGGTGGAATACCTCGGGAAAGCGCCGGAACTCTCGTCATCATGCCATTGCCGTCAACGCGCAAACAATTGTCGTGAGTTTCTTAACCGGCAATGCGGGAATCGCCCCGGAATCCGATGTTCCTTGCCGAGGAAAAAGCCTCCGCGGCTATCCGATAAACCGGGTCGTGGTTTGGGTCGTGGTTTCGGTCGTGGCCCTATTCGTGTGCCCACGGACGCGCCAGGGCGCGTCCACGACCCACGACCCGGACCACGACCCGGGAGAGCTGCGCGGGGAGGTCAGCGGTTGCGGTCGAAGACCAGGCCGAGGCCGCGCAGGGTCAGCCAGGGGTCGTGCACGGTGAAGACCGAGCACTCCTCCAGCACCAGCGGGGCGAGGTGGCCGGTGGCGACCACGGTGACGTCGGCGGCGTCCACCCCGAGCTCGCCGACCATGCGGCGCACGAGGCCCTCGACCTGGGCGGCGGCGCCGAAGACCATGCCCGACTGCAGCGCCTCGACGGTGTTCTTGGCGATCACCGAGCGGGGGCGGGCCAGCTCGACCTTGCGCAGCTGCGCGCCGCGACGGCCCAGCGCCTCGAGGCTGATCTCGATGCCGGGGGCGATCGCGCCGCCGACGTACTGGCCCTTCTCGCTGACCACGTCGAAGGTGGTGGCGGTGCCGCCGAAGTCGACGACCACCGCGGGGCCGGAGTGCAGGGTCGCGACGGCCAGCGCGTTGATGATGCGGTCGCTGCCGACCTCGCGGGGGTTGTCCATCAGCACCGGGATGCCGGTGCGCACCCCCGGCTCGACGACCACCCGCGGTACGTCGTCGAAGTGCGAGGCGAGCATGTCGCGCCACTCGTGCAGCACCGACGGGACCGTCGAGCAGACCGCCAGCCCCTCGATCTCGGAGGTGTGGCGCCCCAGCAGGCCGCGCAGCAGGACCGCCCACTCGTCGGCCGTACGCCGCTCGTCGGTGCCGACCCGCCAGTGCGCCAGCACGTCGTGCCCGGGCCCGTCGACCGCCGGCTCGAGGAGCCCCAGGACGGTGTGGGCGTTGCCGATGTCGGCGGCGAGCAGCACCACGGCTCAGCCCTCGCGGAAGTCGAGGCCGAGGTCGAAGACGCGCACGGAGTGGGTCAGCGCGCCCACGGAGATGTAGTCGACGCCGGTGGCTGCGACCGCGCCGGCGCGCTCGAGGGTCAGCCCGCCGGAGGCCTCGAGGGTGGCGCGGCCGGCGGTCAGGCGCACCGCCTCGGCCATGGTGGCGTCGTCCATGTTGTCGAGCAGCACCTCGGTGCAGCCGGCCTCGAGCACCGCGCGCAGCTGGTCGAGGTCGGTGACCTCGACCTCGACGCGGACCTCGGGGCTGGCGGCGCGCACCGCGCGGTAGGCCTCGACGACGCCCCCGGCGGCGACGACGTGGTTGTCCTTGACCATCGCCCGGTCGACCAGGCTCATGCGGTGGTTGAGCCCGCCGCCGCAGCGCACGGCGTACTTCTGCAGCGAGCGCCAGCCCGGCAGGGTCTTGCGGGTGTCGAGCACCCGGGCCGAGGTGCCCTCGAGGGCGGCGACCCAGGCGGCGGTCGCGGTCGCGACGCCGGAGAGGTGGGAGGCGAAGTTCAGGGCGGTGCGCTCGGCGGTCAGCACCGCCGCCACCGGTCCGGCGACGGTCATCACCACGTCGCCGGGGCGGACCCGGGTGCCGTCGGGCACCCGGTGCAGCACCTCGAGGTCGTCGCCCAGGCCGTAGCGGAAGGCCAGCTCGGCGACGCCGAGCCCGGCCACGACGCCGTCCTCGCGGGAGGCCACGTCGGCGACCGCGTGGCCCATCGGCGGCATCGCCGCGCTGGTGACGTCGGCGGCGCCGCCGGGGAGGTCCTCCTCGAAGGCGTCGGCGACGTGGGCGTGCACGGCACGGGGGTCGAGGCCCGCCTCGGCGAGCTCCTCGACCAGGCCGCGCGGCAGGTCGTGCAGGGCGGTACGGGCGATCATGCGGTCTCCTCGGTGGCGCCGGCGCCGGCCGCGACGAGGGCGTCGCTGGCGGGGGCGGGGTCGAACTCGACGGTGCCGACGCCGTCACGCATCACCACGTCGAGGTGGCCGGCCCAGTCGGCGTCGTCGCGCTCGGGGTGGTCCTCGCGCCAGTGCGAGCCGCGGGTCTCCTCGCGGCGGGTCGCGGCGTCGGCCAGCGCGGCGCTGATGGTGAGCAGGTTGGTGGCCTCCCAGGCGGCGACGTCGACGGTGTCGGCGGGGGTGCCGGCCAGCGCGTCCAGCTCGGCGGTGGCCTCGTCGAGACCCGCGGCCGTGCGCAGCACGCCCACCCGCGAGCTCATCACCTCCTGCACGCGACGGCGTACGCCGGCGGCGACGAGGCCCGCGGTGCGACCGTCGGGCGCGGGGTCGGCCCAGGGCCGCAGCTCGCCGGGCAGCACCGTGGCGATGCGGCGCGAGAAGACCAGCCCCTCGAGCAGCGAGTTGGAGGCCAGCCGGTTGGCGCCGTGCACGCCCGAGCAGGCCGCCTCGCCGGTCGCGTAGAGACCCGGCACGTCGGAGCGGCCCCACACGTCGGTGCGCACCCCGCCCGAGGCGTAGTGGCAGGCGGGGGCGACGGGGATCAGGTCGGTGACCGGGTCGACGCCGTGGCTGCGGCAGACCGCGAGGATCGTCGGGAACCGGCGCTCCCAGAACGCGGCCGCGCCCTCGTCGCCGCCGATGCCGGTCGCGTCGAGCCACATGTGCGGCAGCCCGGTCTCGAGCATCCGGCGCATGATCGTCTTCGCGACCACGTCGCGGGGCGCGAGGTCGGCCAGCGGGTGGACGCCCTGCATGAAGCGCTCGCCGTCGGGGCCCACCAGCACCGCGCCCTCGCCGCGCACCGCCTCGGAGATCAGCGGCTGCTGGCCCACGGAGTCGGGGCCCAGGTACATCACGGTCGGGTGGAACTGCACGAACTCCAGGTCGCGCAGGGTCGCCCCGGCCCGCAGGCCCAGGGCCATGCCGTCGCCGGTCGAGACCGCGGGGTTGGTGGTCTGCGAGAAGACCTGGCCCAGGCCGCCGCTGGCCAGCACCACCGAGCGGCACAGCACCGCGCCGACGCCGTCGCGCTGGCCCTCCCCCATCACGTGCAGGGTCAGCCCGGCGACGCCGCCGTCGGCGGCCAGCAGCAGGTCGACGGCCAGCGCGTGCTGGACGACCTCGATCTCGGGGGCCCGCTCGACCGCCGCGACCAGGGCGCGCTGGATCTCCGCGCCCGTGGCGTCGCCGCCGCGCGTGGGCGATGCGGTCGCGGTGGTGGCCGCCCTCGCGGGTCAGCGACAGCTCGCCGTGGGGGTCGAGGTCGAACTGCGCGCCGAGCGCGATCAGCTCGTGCACCGCCTCGGGGCCCTCGGTCACCAGCGCCCGCACCGCCTCGAGGTCGCAGCCGCCGGCCCCGGCCACCAGGGTGTCGTGCTCGTGCTGCTCGGGGGTGTCCTCGGGGCCCAGGGCCGCCGCGATGCCGCCCTGCGCCCAGCGGGTCGAGCCCGCCGAGAGCACGTCCTTGGTGACGACCAGGACCTTCTCGCCGGGTGCCAGCGCGTCCTTGAGGCGCAGGGCCGCGGTCAGGCCGGCGATGCCGGAGCCGATGACCACGACGTCGGCCGAGGTCGTCCAGCCGGGCTCGGGCGCGGTGAGGCGGCCGGGCACGCGGCGTACGGGGCGGGTGGTGGGCATCGGGTCAGGCTAGTCGCAGGCGCGTCGTCGGCCGGGGCGGGCGCCGCGGCTCAGCGGTCGGCGGTGACGTCGCCGCGCACCAGGCCGGGGCCGTCGAAGGTCTCGGCCGGGTCGAAGCCGGTGGCCATGATCTTGTTGTCGCCGTCGACGAAGACCACGTGCGGCTGCAGCTCCTTGGCCTCCGCGGTCTCCATCTGGGCGTAGGCGATCAGGATGACCAGGTCGCCGGGGTGCACCAGGCGGGCGGCGGCCCCGTTGATGCCGATCACGCCCGAGCCGCGCTCGCCGGCGATCGTGTACGTCTCGAGCCGGGCGCCGTTGGTGATGTCGACGATGTGCACCAGCTCGCCGGCCAGAAGGTCGGCGGCGTCGAGCAGGTCCTCGTCGACGGTCACCGAGCCGACGTAGTGCAGGTCGGCCTGGGTCACCGTCGCGCGGTGGATCTTGCTCTTCATCATCGTGCGCAGCATGCGGATCACTCCTGGTGGTGGGGCTGGTCGGGGGAGGGCTGGTCGGCGGACGGCTGGGGGCGACCGAGGACGAGGGGCAGGTTGTCGATCAGGCGGGTGCTGCCGACGCGGGCGGCGATCAGCACCCGCGCGTCGGTGCCGTCGGGCACGTCGTCGGGCAGCACGGCCAGGGCGGGGTCGGTGATCTCGAGGTAGTCCAGGTCGACGCCCTCGGCGGCCCGCAGCTCGCCGCGGGCGGCGTCGAGGGCGACCTTGGCGCCGTACCCGCTCGCCTCGACGGCGGCGTACAGGGTGCGGCTCAGCGCGACGGCCTGCTCGCGCTGCTCGGGGTCGAGGTGCACGTTGCGGCTCGACATCGCCAGCCCGTCGGGCTCGCGGCGGGTCTCGGCGCCCACGACCTCGACGCCCTGGCACAGGTCGGCGACCATCCGGCGGATGAGCACCAGCTGCTGGTAGTCCTTCTGGCCGAAGACCGCCACGTCGGGGCGCACCAGGCCGAAGAGCTTGGCGACCACGGTCAGCACGCCGCGGTAGTGGCCCGGGCGGGTGCGACCCTCGAGCACGTCGGCCAGCGGGCCGGGCTCGACGGTGACCTCCGGGTCGCCGCCCGGGTAGACCTCGTCGACGGTCGGCGCGAAGACGACGTCGACACCCTCGCGGGCGCAGACCTCGAGGTCGGCCTCGAGGGTGCGCGGGTAGGACTCCAGGTCGGCGGCCTCGCCGAACTGCAGCGGGTTGACGAAGACCGAGACCACGACGGGCCCCTGGTCGACGTGCTCGCGCGCGACGCGCACCAGCGAGGCGTGGCCCTCGTGGAGGGCACCCATCGTCGGCACCAGGCCGACCCGCTGCCCGGCCCGGCGCCGGCGGGCGCGAGCTGGTCGGCGAGCTCGGCGCGGGTGCGGACGAGGACCGGGCCGCTCACCGGGCGTCCGCGGGCCGGCCGGTGGACGCGTCGCCGGCGCGGGCCTCGGAGTGCTCGTCGAGCAGCTCGTGGATGCGCATCGCGCGCAGCGGCACGATCCGCCCGTCGGTGACCGCGCGCCCCAGCGTGGCGCGCGCGAGGGCGACGTACGACGCCTTGGTCTGCGGAGCGTTGGCGGTGATGTCCTCGAGGTGGGCGCGCACGGTGCCGACGTCGCCGCGCACGATCGGGCCGGTCAGCGCGGCGTCGCCGTGGGCGAGGGCGTTGTCGAGGGCCGCGACCAGCAGCGGGCGCAGGGTGCCCGCCGGGTCGTCGGCGCCGGCCGCGGCCAGCACCTCCATGGCCTCGGTGACCAGGGTGACCAGGTGGTTGGAGCCGTGGGCGAGACCGGCGTGGTAGAGCGTGCGCATCTCCTCGGGCACCCACATCGGGCGACCGCCGAGGTCGGCGACCAGGCGCTCGGCGACCTCGCGCTCCCCCGCCCCGGCGGTGAGCCCGAAGACGCACCCGGCGAGGCGGTCGAGGTCGAGGGCGGTGCCGGTGAAGGTCATCGCGGGGTGGATCGCGGCGGTGCGGGCGCCCGCAGCACGGGCGGGCTCGAGCACCGCCAGGCCGTGGCGGCCCGAGGTGTGCACGACCAGCTGGCCCTCGTGCAGGGCCCCGGCCGCGGCGAGGGTGGAGACGACGTTGTCGAGCATGTCGTCGGGCACGGTCAGCAGCAGCAGGTCGCAGGCCCGCGCGACCGCGGTCGGCTTGGCGTTGGCGACGCCCGGCAGCAGCGCCGAGATGCGCTGGAGCGTGGCGTCGGAGGCTCCGGCCGCGGCGACGACCTCGTGGCCGGCGGCGCGCAGTCGGGCAGCGAGGACGGCGCCGACGCGGCCCGCGCCGACCACCCCCACCCGCAGTGCGGGGTGAGACATGTCAGAACCTTTCGTTCCAGTCCCTCCGACCACCCCCTCGTCGGCGCAGCCGGGGCTGCTGGCGCGGGGGCCGGTGTGGGTACCGGACGTCGTGTCCGTCAGATACCCCATGAACGGTACGCCGCACCGCTCGGGCGCGTAACCCACCCGGGTGTGACCTGACCCACGGTCGTCGTACGCGGCCCTGGTCAGCCGACCTGGAGGGGGCGGGGGGCGCGGGGCAGCCAGTCGTGGGTGACGTGGTCGACCACGTGCACGCCCTCGGGGGCGCGGATCTCGTGCACGCCGGGGGGCACGGTGCCCTCCTTGAGGGCGTGGAAGACCGCCCACTCGCGGCGCTTGCGGCGGTTGCGCCACGAGGTCGCGAACGACGACGGGTCGGTCCAGTGCGCGAACTCGTCGCCGTGCAGGTCCTTGAGCTCGACGCACAGCCCGTGCGGCAGGCCCATGGTGCGGCAGTTCTCGGGGGTCGAGCGGATCTCCCACTCGAAGGCCTTGGTGAAGACGAAGTCGGGCCCCACGGGGTAGCCCCACTCCTCGGCGTTGCGCAGCCCGAGGTCGAGGTAGGCCAGCGACTCGTCCTCGATGTAGAGCCCGTGGCGCGGCACCCGCACGATCGACTGCACGCCGCCGACCTGCCAGGTGAGGTCGGCCATCGAGACCTCGCCCTCGGTGGTCAGCACCATGTCGCCGTCCCACTTCCAGGAGTAGCGGGTGCCGACCTGGGCGAAGCACCAGTTGTAGAAGTACGACAGCGAGTGCACCGACAGCTCGTGCACCGCGAGGTGCTCGGCGCCGGCGCGGGCGACCTCGAAGGGGTACGTCAGCTGGGTGAGCTTGTGGGCCAGCCCGGCGTCGGCGGCGGCACGGGCGGCCACCTCGGGGGTCCCGTCGGTCGAGCCGTTGTCGACCACGACCACGTGGTCGGTGGCGCGCAGCAGCGGCGGCAGCACGAAGGGCAGCGCCATCGACTCGTCCTTGACGCGCAGCACCGCGGTCGCGCCGGGGCGCAGCCCGCCGGGCCGGTTCCACGGCCAGGTGATGTCGAAGTCGCTGTGGCCCTCGATGTTGCGCAGGCCCTCGGCGTTGCGGATCGCGTTCACGACCGGGTCAGCGCTCGCGACCGGCGGCCTTGCGCAGCCCGCGGCGCACGCTCGGCGGGATCGCGGCGCGCAGGCCGTGCGGGATGCGGTCGACGGCGGAGCCGCCGGCCGGGGCAGCGGGGGCGCCGGGCGCGGGAGCCGCGGCGGCGGGAGCCTTGTCGCGCCCGCGCCGGGTCTTCTGCTCGGCCGCGACCACCGAGGAGCGCGAGATGGCCTCGGACTCCTCGTAGAGGTCGACGTAGGTCTCGCGCAGCTGGTCGAGCGCCTGGTGCACCTCGGGCTGGTCGCCGCCGGGCTCGGCGAGCTTGTTGAGCTCGTTCCAGGTGTCGGCGGTCAGCTCGTGCAGGCGCTTGGGCAGGCCCAGGTCCTCCAGCGAGCCCGAGACGCGGCGCAGGCCCGGGTCGACGAAGCGGTGCCCGTCGCGGATCCGCTCGGACTTGGCGTTGACGACGTGCTGCAGGCCGAGGGTCTCCCCCACGTGGCTGGTGGCCTTGACCCAGTCGTCGAGCAGGTCGCCGTAGCGCACGAAGACGCGGCCGCCGTCGGCGACGGACTCGCGGGTGGCGCGCTCGGTGTGCAGCAGCATGTTGAGCCACGAGGCCGCGAGGTGCGCGGAGCCGAGGCGGTTGGCGTAGTACTTCTGCTTGCTGCCCACGACCTCCGAGGGCGGGCGCAGCATGGTCGCGAAGACCGGGGTGGCGCCGCACCGGATCGAGGCGACGCGCCACAGCGAGAGGAACCAGCTCAGCCGCGGGTCCTTGACGACGAGCTCGGGGTTGACCGCGAAGTGGCCCTCGAGCCACTCGGCGGTGGCGATCCGCTCGGGCTCGCGCGCGGAGACCCGGGCGGTCTCGAACCACGCGTCGGGGCGCGAGTCGCTGACCTGCACCACGGCCTCGCGCAGCAGCCGCGAGTGGTGCTCGACGGCCCAGGCCGGCTCGGCGAAGCCCTTGGGGTTGGTCTCGTCGGGCTCGACCTCGGGCTGCGGCACGTGCAGGCCCAGGATCTTCATCAGCCCGGCCATCGTGCTGGTGCCGGACCTCCCGGCGCCCGCGACGAAGAGGACCTTGCGGGGGTAGCTCGAGGGATCCGGGTCGGCGGGCACGGCGAAGGGGTCGGCACTCACGGGAGGCGATGCTATCCCCGCCCGCGCCGCAGCGCCCGTCCTGGATAGCGTGGGACCCATGAAACTCCGGCGGCGCGCCCCGCTGCTGAGCGTGGTCGTCCCCGTGTACGACGTGGCCGACTACCTGCCCGCCTGCCTGGGTAGCCTGCTGGCGCAGACCTACCGGCCCCTCGAGGTCGTCGTCGTCGACGACGGCTCCACCGACGGCTCCGGCGCGGTCGCCGACGAGTGGGCCGCCCGCCACGACGAGATCCGGGTCGTGCACACCGCCAACCACGGCCTGGGCGCCGCCCGCAACACCGGCGTCGCCCACGCCCGCGGCGAGCTGCTGGCCTTCGCCGACTCCGACGACGTCGTCCCGCCGGCGGCGTACGACGTCCTGGCGCGGGCGCTGCGCGGGCGCGGGGTCGACCTGGCGACCGGCTCGATCGTGCGGTGGGAGGGCGAGGCGCTCGTCGAGCCGCCGTGGATGCGCCGCCTGCACCGCGAGAGGCGCACCGTCACCGTCGAGGAGCACCCCGAGGTGCTGGGCGACGTCTTCGCCTGGAACAAGCTGGTGCGGCGCTCCTTCTGGGACGACCACGGCCTCTCGTGGCCCGAGGGGCTGCGCTACGAGGACCAGCCCACCACGACCCGGGCGTTCCTGGCCGCGCGCCGCTTCGCGGTGCTGCCCGAGGTCGTCTACCACTGGCGGATCCGCTCCGACGGCTCCTCGATCACCCAGCAGCGCTCGTCGGTCGACGACCTGCGCGACCGGTGGACGACCAAGCAGATGTCGCTGGCCAGCGTGCGCGCCCACGGCTCCCCCGAGGTCACCGAAGTCTTCCTCGACCGGGTGCTCGCCGGCGACCTGCACCGCTACTTCACCGAGATCCCCGGCTGCTCCGACGAGTGGTGGGCGCTGCTGCACGAGGGCGTCGTCTCGCTGTGGGGCGAGCGCTCGCTGGTGCACTCCGGGCTGACCCCGGTGCACCGGCTGACCGGCTGGCTGGTCGAGCAGGGCCGGCGCGCCGACGCCGCGGCCGTGATGACCTACGTGGCCCGGCACCCCGGGCCGGTGCCCCGGCGGGACTCACCGGCCGGCCCGGTCATCGACGTACCCCTCGGGGACGACGCAGCGCCCGTGCCGCACGAGGCCGTGGCCCTGCGCGCGCACGAGCGCTGAGTCAGAGCAGCCCCTCGGACTCCAGGAAGTCGCGGGCGACGTCCTCGGGCTTCTCGCGGTCGACGGCCATCCGGCCGTTGAGCTCGGTGAGGGTGTCGGTGTCGAGGGCGGCCATCAGCTCGTTGAGGATGTCGGCGACGCCCTCGTTCTGCTCGAGGAAGTCCTCGGAGACGGCCGGCACCAGGTTCTGGGCGGGCTGGATCTCCTGGTCGTCGTCGAGCACGACGAGGCCCAGCGACTCCAGGGTGCCGTCGGTGGTGGAGGTCTGGCCCAGGTCGGACTCGCCGTCGAGGACCGACTGGTAGGTCTGGTCGCCGGCGTAGCCCAGCGGCAGGACCTTGGTGATGTCGATGCCGTACTCGTCGCGCAGCCCGGCCTCGCAGTCCAGGCGGCCCTCGCAGTCGGGGGCGGCGGCCAGCACGACCGACTCGCCCTCGAGGTCGGAGAGGACCTCCCAGCCCTCCTCCTCGGCGCGCTCGATGGTCACGAAGTAGGCGTTGGTGTCGGTGGCCTCCGACAGCTCGAGCAGCTCGATGCCGGCCTCGTCGAGCAGGTCGGCGCCGGCGTCGGCGAGCTCCTGGCCGTCGCCGGCGGTCAGCTGGTCGCCGGAGCCCTGGTCGGAGGTGGAGTTGAGGAAGTTCACGATGCCGCCGACGTACTCGGGGACGACGTCGACGTCGCCGGGGAACGTGGCCATGTAGGCGTCGCGGGAGTCGACGAGCTGCACGGTGGGCTCGTAGCCGGCGTCGGCGAGCAGCAGCTCGTACATCGAGGCCATCAGCGCGGCCTCGGGGAACGACTGCGAGGCGATCGTGACCGGCCCGCCGCCGCTGGGCTCGGCGGAGCCGTCGTCGCCCTCGGCGGCGAGGTCGTCGCCGGCGCAGGCCGTCAGGGTCAGGGCGGCGGCGGAGACCACCGCGGCCAGGGAACGTCGCACCATCATGTGGGGTCCTACCTTCTGTGTCCCGCGGGTCGGCCCCGCGCGTGTCCGGTCAGCAGGCGGCGCCCACTGCTCAGCCGCCCTCGCGGGCCGCCGGTTCCAGGGTAGACACCTCCGGGGACACCGCCCGCTCACCCGTCCGGGCGGCGCGCCGCACCGGGTCGAGCCAGCGTTGCACCGCGGCGGCCAGCACCTCGAGGACCAGCGCCACCGCGGCGACCACGATCGCCCCGGCGATGCCCTTGCCGTAGTCGGTGCGGAAGAACCCGTCGGTGATGACCCGGCCCAGGCCGGGCCCGGCCACCAGGGCCGCGATCGTCGCAGTCGCCCAGACCTGCACCAGCGCCAGCCGCACCCCCGACATCACCAGCGGCAGCGCCAGCGGCAGCTCGGCGCGGCGGAACTGCTGCCACCCGCTCATGCCCATCCCGCGCGCCGACTCGCGCACCTCGGGCGGCACCTCGCGCACCGCGACGTAGGCGTTGGTGATCAGCGGCGGCAGCGCGAAGAGCGCGAGCGCGACCAGGGTGGAGATGCCGGCCCGCCCGTACGGGCCGACGGTGCCGGTGCCGGGGAAGGCCCCGCCGGTCCACGCCCACGCGTCGCCGGCGACGAAGATCGCCAGCAGCGCGAAGGTCGGCACCGCACGACCGACGTTGGAGATGTTGATGGCCAGGAACCCGCCCCGGCCCAGGTGGCCCAGCCACAGCGCGACCGGCAGCCCGACCAGCATCGCGGCCGCCAGCGCGGTGACGGTGACCAGCAGCTGCTGGACCAGCAGCTCGAGCATCCCGCCCTGGCCGGTCCAGCTGTCGGCGTCGCGCAGGTAGGCCAGCGCGTCGAGGAGCACGTCCACGAGATCAGCCCGCCGTCCGGGTCCAGGGCGTCAGCACCCGCTGCGCCGCCACGATCACCACGTCGAGCAGCACCGCCAGCGCCACGCACAGCACGGCCGCGGTCAGCAGCTGGGCGCGGAAGTTGCTCTGCACGCCCTCCGCGATCAGGTTGCCCAGCCCGCCGTAGGCCACCAGCGACCCGACGGTCGTCAGCGCCACCGTCGAGACCGTGGCGACCCGCAGCCCGGCCATCACCACCGGGACCGCCAGCGGCAGCTCGACGCGCAGGAGCAGCCGCCCGTCGCCGTACCCCAGGCCGCGCGCCGACTCGCGCACCTCCTCGGGCACCGCGCGCAGCCCCTCGAGGATCGCGCGCACCAGCACCGTCAGCGCGTAGAGGCCCAGGCCGATGACCACCGTGGTGGCGCTCAGGCCGGTGAAGGGCACCAGCAGCGGGAAGAGCGCCAGCGACGGCACCGTGTAGAGGCCGGTGCTGACCCCCAGCACGGTGCTCTCGAGGCGCGGCAGGCGCCGGGCCAGCAGCGCCAGCGGGAAGGACAGGGCCAGGCCGAAGAGCACCGAGACGATCGTGATGGCGACGTGCTGGGTGGTGGCCTCGACGATCTCGGGGCGGTAGTCGACCACGTAGTCCCAGCACAGCCACTCGTTGGTGAGCCGTCCGTAGCAGCTCGGCCCGTCGTCGGCCTGCGCGAGTAGGGTCACCGCATGGACGCTACCGGGTCGGCTCCCGCGAACGTGATGATCCGTCTCTCCGGCGTGGGCAAGCGCTACGACGACGGCACGGTGGCCGTGCAGGACCTCGACCTGGAGGTGCGCGAGGGCGAGATGGTGGTGCTGGTCGGGCCGTCGGGCTGCGGCAAGTCGACCACGCTGAAGATGATCAACCGCCTCATCGAGCCCTCGACCGGCACGATCGAGATCGACGGCCAGGACGTCACCACCGCCGACCCGGTCAGGCTGCGGCGCGGCATCGGCTACGTCATCCAGCAGATCGGGCTCTTCCCCCACCAGCGCATCGTCACCAACGTGATGACCGTGCCGCTGCTGTACGGCGAGTCCAAGGCCACCGCGCGCGCCCGCGCGGTCGAGCTGCTCGAGCTCGTCGGCCTCGACCCCGAGCGGTACGCCGACCGCTTCCCCCACCAGCTCTCCGGCGGCCAGCGCCAGCGTGTCGGGGTGGCCCGCGCCCTGGCCGCCGACCCGCCGGTGCTGCTGATGGACGAGCCGTTCGGGGCCGTCGACCCGATCGTGCGGGTGCGGCTGCAGGAGGAGTTCCTGCGCCTGCAGCGCGAGCTGGGCAAGACCGTCGTGATGGTCACCCACGACATCGACGAGGCCGTGAAGATGGGCGACCGGGTCGCCGTCTTCGCCGAGGGCGGCCGGCTGGCGCAGTACGGCACCCCGGCCGAGCTGCTGGGCGGGCCCGCCGACGAGTTCGTCGCCGACTTCGTGGGCTCCGAGAAGAGCCTGCGGCGCCTGAGCGTCGTCCCCCTGCGGCGTGAGGACCTCGAGCCGATGGACGGTGTCAGCGCCGGCCAGCTCGGCGCCGCCATCGACCTCGACTCCACCCTCGAGGACGCCCTGACCCACCTGCTGCGCGACGACAGGGGCATGGTCGGGGTGCGCGAGGGCGCGCAGTTCGTCGGCGTCCTCACCCCCGACGGGGTGCACCGCGCCCTGCGCGCCTCGCTGGCCGAGCAGGCCTAGCCGCCCCGAGGAGTCCCATCGGCGCGGCCGGACCTCAGCCCTCGACGGGCACGTCGCGGTGCCAGGACTCGGTGACGTACTTCGTGCGCCAGCCCATCGCGGTGTAGAGCTCGTGGGCGTTGGTCGAGGAGTCGGCGTCGACCTCGAGGCCCACGCCGACCCGGCCGCGGCGCGCGGCGTCGCAGATGATCGTGCGCAGCAGGCCCTTGGCCACGCCGCGGCCGCGGGCGGCCTCGACGACGCCGATGTAGGAGACGTAGGAGGAGTCGGGGCCGGTCGCGTTCTCCGAGACGGTGCCGATCAGGGCACCGACCGCGGGGTGGCGGCCCTCCTCGGCCACGAGGCCCTCGGGGACGTCCTCGACCATCTCGGCCAGCCACCAGTGGTTCCAGCGGTGCCCGGGGTCCTCGCGCAGCCGGTGCAGGAACTCGGCGTAGGACTCCTCGAAGTTGTTGAAGTGGTCGGTGAAGGACTGCTCGAGCACGTCGTGGACCGCGCGCAGGTCGGCCTCGTCGGGCAGGCCCTGGCCCTCGCGGTCGACGAGGCGGAAGCGCACGCCGCGCGCCTCCCACTCCTCGTTGTCGGGCACCAGGTCGCGCTCCTCGGGGGTGACCGGGCGGTTCATCTGCCACCAGGTGCGCACCTTGCGGAAGCCGGCGCGGGTCAGCCACTCGTACTGGCGCTCGTCGCCCTCGAAGGCGCCGGTGTCGATCTGCTGGGTCGGCAGACCGCGGGCCTCGCCGACGGCGCGGGCCTGGCCGGCCGCCCACTCGAAGAGGGCGTCGGAGCACTTGCGCGCGATCGGCGGGGCCAGCTCGCGGCTGACGATGTGGGAGTAGAGCATCCGGCCGCCGGCGCGGTCGTGGACGCTGCCCCAGGCCTGGATGCTGCCCTCGGGGTCGCGGATCACCACGTTGGCACGGGTGCGCAGGCCGTGCTCGGAGACCTCGACCAGCACGTCGTCGACGCCGGCGCCGGCCCAGCCGCGGCCGTGGCGCTCGTGGGCGCGCAGCAGGTGGGTCAGGCGGGCGACCTCGAAGCGGTCCTCGGCGTCCGGGGTCCCGACCTCCCAGCCGTCCGGCAGGGGGAGGTCGTCGAGGATCTCCCCCGGGTCGCTCTCGAAACGGTTCTCCTCGGGCAGCGCTTCCTCGTCGTTCACGGGGGTCATGATGCCGTACGCCGCCTCGCCCGCTCGGGCGTGGTGGTCCCGGGGCTCAGGCGCGGCGGCGGGCCCCGGCCTCGGCGGTGCGCCAGGCGGCGGTGACGGTCTCGAGCTCGGCGCGCAGCACGTCGATCTCGGCCTCGAGCTCGGCGACCCGCACGATCGCGTCGGCGGCGCGCTCCTCGGCGGACTCCAGGCTGCGGGCCACGACGCGGCCCTCCTTCTCGAGCTCGACGTTGCGCCGGTGCGCGACGTCGACCTGGCGGGCGCTGTCGGCGGCGGTGCGCTGGGTCTTGACCAGCTCGGTCTGCAGGTCGCCCAGGGCGCTCTCGCGCTCCTCGAGGCGCTCGGTCAGCTCGGCGACGCGGGCGGCGTGCTCGTCGGCGCGGGTCTCGGCCAGACGGCGGTAGGCCTGGGCCTGCTCGGCGCGGTCGCGGGCGGCGTCGCGGCGCGACTGCAGCAGCTCGGCGTGGGTGATGCGGGTGGCGGCGGCGCCGAGGACGACGGCGGCCAGGGCGGCGACGGTCACCAGCAGGGCGGACCCGCTGGCGACGGCGCCGAGGACGAGCAGCGCCGAGAGGACCAGCAGCACCGTGGCGACGGTGAGGCGGGTCGAGCGCTGGCGACGCCGCGAGGCCCGCGTGGCGGATGTGACGGACGCGGCGGTTGTGGCCTGCGTGGCCCCAGCGACAGAAGTGGACATAGCGCCAGGCTAGGCGTCCGAGTCGTCTCCCGGCACGCGACACGCGCGCTCGAGCAGCAGTCCGCACGCGACGACGCCCACACCGGCGAGCGCGGCGAGGCCCGACCAGAGCATCCGCTGGCCGGCCAGCTCGGCGTTCAGGCCCAGCCAGGACAGCGCGTAGCCGGCGTACCCGGCCCCCACGAGGGCGCCGACGTAGGCGCTGGCGCGCCCGAAGGCGAGCCGGTTGACCGCGCGGTGCGGCTCCATCGGCTCACGGCGCACCTGCAGGGCGGTGTGGGTGTGGCGGGCGGTGACGCCGATGACCAGCGCGAGCATCGCCAGGAGCGTGGGCTGCACCCAGGTGACCACGGGCGCGGAGCCCAGCCAGGCGGTGCTGACCGGGCGGGCCAGCCACCCGGCGACGAGGCCGACGACGACCGCGGCCGTCAGCAGCGCGGGCGAGGCCGGGGCACGGCCCCAGCCCTGGCCGGGGGGCCGCCCCGGGGGCTGCTCGGGAGTCTGCTCGGGCTCGCTCACTCGACGGCGAGCGTGAGGTCCTCGCGCAGCGTGATGCCATCGAGGCCGGTCTCGGCCAGCAGGTCGGCGATCGGCCCGCGGCCCGGCAGGGCGGCGTCGGGCTCGAGGTCGAACCACGGCTTGAGCACGAAGGCGCGCTCGGCGGCACGCGGGTGCGGCAGGCGCAGGTGGGGCTCGTCGCTGCGGCGGTCGCCCACGACGATCAGGTCGACGTCGAGGGTGCGCGGGGCGTTCGGCACGTCGCTGCGCTCGCGCTCGAAGGCGTCCTCGATGGCCAGGGCCCGGTCCATCAACCGGTTCGCGGCCAGCGTGGTGTCGATGAGCACCACGGCATTGAGGTAGTTGCGGGCGTCCTCCGGGGAGTCGACCGGCTCGGTCTCGTAGACCGGCGAGACGCCGGTGACCCACACGTCGGGGGTGTCGGCGATGGCGTTGACCGCGCCCTGGAGCATGGCCATCCGCTCGCCGAGGTTGGACCCGACCGCCAGCACGGCACGGCGGATCGGGCGCATCTCACCGGTGAGGGTGTCGGCGTTGATGATGTGCGGGTTGGGCGTCTCAGTCACGTCGAGTCCTCGCGTCTCCGGGTGATCGTCAGCGTGACGTCCGAGAACGTCGCGCTGATGGGGGCGTGCGGCTTGTGGACCGTGATCCGGGCCCATTCAACACGGTCGTCCAACAAGCAGACGTCGGCGACCCGCTGGGCCAGGGTCTCGATCAGGTCGACCGGCTCGCGCTCCACCGCGGTCTTGACCGCGGTCACGAGACTTCCGTAGTCGACGGTGTCGCGCAAGTCGTCCGAGGCGGCGGCGAGAGCGGTGTCGACGCCCAGCGCGAGGTCGAGCACGAACGTCTGCCCGTCGCGCTTCTCGTGCGCCAGGACGCCGTGGTGGGCGAAGCACTCGACGCCGAGGACGGCGATCTCGTCAGTCATGCCCACCTCCCTGCGCGTCGGTCCTGCCGGTCTCGTCGGCGAGCATCGCGGCCCGGGCCGCGAGCGCGTCGCGAGCAGACCGTACGTCGTGGACCCGCACCCCCCACACCCCGGCCCTGGCCAGCTCGAGCACCACCGCCAGGTGGGCGGCCTCGCGCTCGCCCACCGGGCGGGGCCCGGCGGCGTCGGCGAGGAGCGAGCCGAGGAAGGACTTGCGGCTCGCGCCGACCAGCAGCGGGTGCCCCAGGGCCATGAGCGGGTCGAGGTCGCGCAGCAGCTCCCAGCTGTGCGCGGGGGTCTTGGCGAAGCCCAGCCCGGGGTCGAGCACGATGCGGTCGTCGGCCACGCCGGCGGCCCGGATCGCCGCGACCCGCTCCTCCAGCTCGCGGCAGACCGCCGCGACCACGCCGCCCGGCTCGTCGTAGACCGCGAACTCGCGCATCCGGTCGCTGTGGGCGCGCCAGTGCATGGCGACGTACGTCGCCCCGGCGGCCGCCACGACCTCGAGCAGCGCGGGGTCGGCGAGGCCGCCGGAGACGTCGTTGACGACGACCGCGCCCGCCTCGAGGGCCGCCTCGGCGACCTCGTGGCGCATCGTGTCGACCGAGACGACCGCGCCGGCACCCGCCAGCTCGCGGATCACCGGCACCACGCGCGCCAGCTCCTCGGCGACCAGGGGACGCGTCGCGCCCGGCCGGGTCGACTCGCCGCCGATGTCGAGCAGGTCGGCGCCCTGCTCGAGGAGCGCCAGGCCGTGCTCGACCGCGGCGGCGGGGGCGGCGTACCGGCCCCCGTCGGAGAACGAGTCGGGGGTGACGTTGACGACGCCCATCACGCGCGGGCGTCCCAGCGGCACGGCCAGGGCGGGGATCATCGGCTGCTCGGCGCGCTGCTCAGCGGCGCGTGGTCCCGTGGATCAGGGCCATCGCCTCGGCGCGGGTGGCGCGGTCGGTGAGCATCGTGCCGCGGACCGCGGAGGTGACGGTGCGGGCGCCGGCCTTGCGGACCCCGCGCATGGTCATGCACAGGTGCTCGGCCTCGATCACCACGACGGCGCCGCGCGCCTCGAGGATCGTCATCAGCGCGTCGACGACCTGCGTGGTCAGCCGCTCCTGCACCTGGGGGCGCTGGGCGTAGACGTCGACCAGGCGGGCCAGCTTGGAGATGCCGGTGATCTTGCCGCTCTCGGCCGGGATGTAGCCGACGTGCGCGACCCCGGTGAAGGGCACCAGGTGGTGCTCGCACATCGACCACAGCTCGATGTCGCGCACCAGCACCATCTCGTCGTGACCGAGGTCGAAGGTCGTGGTGAGCACGTCCTCGGCGCGCATCCGCAGCCCCGCGGTGACCTCGGCGTACGCCCGCGCGACGCGGGCCGGTGTCTCGAGCAGGCCCTCGCGGTCGGGGTCCTCGCCGATGGCCAGCAGCAGCTCGCGCACCGCGGCCTCGGCGCGCGCCTGGTCGAAGTCGGGCACCTCGCCGGGGTCGCGCTCGACCATGCTGACCGGGCCGATCCCGTCGGTCACGGACGCCACGTGTCGTCGGAGGGGGGCGGCGTGCCGCCGTGGACGTCGCCGCCGGCGCCCGGCGGGGTCACCACGGCCCCGCCACCGGCCTCGTCGGTCTCGGCCGGACGGTCGACCCCGTTGGTGCGGGCCCGGTCGCGGATCTCCTGCGGGATCTCGACCGCGGGCACCTGCGAGGGCCGGCGGTCGGGCGAGCCGGTCCAGGCCGGACGCCGGTCGCGGCGGCGCAGCGGCACGAAGACCTCGGCGATCTGCTCCTTGTCGAGGGTCTCCTTGTCCAGCAGCGCCAGGACGAGCGCGTCGAGCACGTCGCGGTTCTCCTCCAGGATGTCGAAGGCCTCCTGGTGGGCGGCCGCGAGGAGGTTCTTGGTCTCCTCGTCGACCTTGGCCGCGACGTCCTCGGAGTAGTTGCGCTGGTGGCCCAGGTCGCGGCCCAGGAACGGCTCGGAGTTGGAGTCGCCGAGCTTGATCGCGCCCAGGCGCTCGGTCATGCCGTACTGGGTGACCATCGCGCGGGCCAGGTTGGTGGCCTTCTCGATGTCGTTGCCGGCGCCGGTGGTGGGGTCGTGGAAGATCAGCTCCTCCGCGGCGCGCCCGCCCAGCATGTAGGCGAGCTGGTCGAGCATCTGCGAGCGGGGCTGGGAGTACTTGTCCTCGTCGGGCAGGACCATCGTGTAGCCCAGCGCGCGACCGCGCGGCAGGATCGTGATCTTGTGGACCGGGTCGTTGCCCGGCAGCGCCGCGGCCACCAGGGCGTGGCCGCCCTCGTGGTAGGCGGTGATGAGCTTCTCCTTCTCGCTCATCAGCCGCGAGCTGCGCTGCGGCCCCGCGATGACGCGGTCGATGGCCTCGTCGAGGGAGATGTTGGTGATCTGCTTCTCGTTGTTGCGCGCGGTCAGCAACGCAGCCTCGTTGAGCACGTTGGCCAGGTCGGCACCGGTGAAGCCGGGGGTGCGGCGGGCGTACGAGCGCAGGTCGATGTCGGGGGCCATCGGCTTGCCGCGCGAGTGGACCTCGAGGATCTTCTGGCGCCCGGCCAGGTCGGGGGCGTCGACCCCGATCTGGCGGTCGAAGCGGCCGGGGCGCAGCAGCGCGGGGTCGAGCACGTCGGGGCGGTTGGTGGCGGCGATGAGGATGACCCCGCCCCGCACGTCGAAGCCGTCCATCTCGACCAGCAGCTGGTTGAGGGTCTGCTCGCGCTCGTCGTGGCCGCCGCCCATGCCGGCGCCGCGGTGGCGACCGACGGCGTCGATCTCGTCGATGAAGACGATGGCCGGGGCGTTCTCCTTGGCCTGCTCGAAGAGGTCGCGCACGCGGGACGCGCCGACGCCGACGAACATCTCGACGAAGTCGGAGCCGGAGATGGAGTAGAAGGGCACGCCGGCCTCGCCGGCCACGGCGCGGGCCAGCAGCGTCTTGCCGGTGCCCGGCGGGCCGTAGAGCAGCACGCCCTTGGGGATCTTGGCGCCCACGGCCTGGAACTTGGCGGGCTCCTGGAGGAACTCCTTGATCTCGCCGAGCTCCTCGATGGCCTCGTTGGCGCCGGCGACGTCGGCGAACGTCGACTTCGGCATGTCCTTCGAGATCAGCTTGGCCTTGGACTTGCCGAACTGCATGACGCCGCGGCCGCCGCCGCCCTGCATGTTGTTGAGCAGCCAGAGGAAGACGATGAAGATGATGATGAGCGGCAGGAACGAGAACAGGAACGAGCTCAGCGCGCTCGGGCGCGAGATCTCGGTCTTCAGCTCCTCGATCTCGCCGCTGTCGACCTGGTCGCTGGCCGCGTTGTAGAGACGGGGCTGGGTGCCCTGCACCCAGTAGGAGAAGACCTCCGAGCCCTCCTCGCGCACGCCCTCGTCGAGGGTCGCGCGGATCTCCTGGTCACCGTCGACGAAGGTGATCTCCTTGATCTCCCCCGACTCGATGTAGGCGGACATCTCGGAGGCGGGGATCTCGTCCCCGCCGCTGCTGGGGGCCAGGAACTGCAGGGCGAGCAGGACGCCGACCACGGCGACCACGATCCACAGCCAGGGACCCTTGACAAAGCGCTTCACGGACTTCTCTCGTCTCAGACGTCGAACGGACCGACGACGGTACATGCCCGCGTCAGGCTCATCCTCGCAGGCGACTGGTGATCGCGGGGTCCCGGGACGACCGGGGCCGGCTCAGGAGTAGACGTGCGGGGCGAGCGTGGCGATGTCGCGCAGGTTGCGGTACTTCTCGCGGTAGTCCAGGCCGTAGCCCACCACGAACTCGTTGGGGATGTCCCAGCCGACGTACTTGACGTCGACGGGCATCTGCAGCGCCTCGGGCTTGCGCAGCAGCGTGGCGATCTCGACGCTCGCGGGGTTGCGGCTGCTCAGGTTGGAGGTGAGCCACGACAGGGTCAGGCCGGTGTCGATGATCTCGTCGACGATCACGACGTGGCGACCGGAGATGTCGGTGTCGAGGTCCTTGAGGATGCGCACGACGCCACTGGACTTGGTGCCCGAGCCGTAGGAGGACACCGCCATCCAGTCCATCTCGAGGTGGCGGGTGAAGGAGCGGGCCAGGTCGGCCATCACCATCACGGCGCCGCGCAGGATGCCGACGATGAGGAGGTCCTCCCCCTCGTAGTCCTGCTCGATCTGGGCGGCCATCTCCTTGAGCCGGTCCTGGATCTGTTCCTCGGTGAAGAGGACGTTGACGAGGTCGTGCTCCACGTGGGCAGAATCCATGGGCAGAGCCTAAGGGGGCACGGGGTCGCTGCGCCCCGGGGCTACCCCTTCTTCACCACGCGCAGGGTGAAGGCCTGCTCGGCGCTGCGGTGGGCTGCGTCGCCGGCGTACGACACGACGACGTCGTAGCGCCCAGGCGCGGGGGCGCGGCCCATGTCGACGGTGCTGCGACCCCCGTCGCGACGCCGCAGCACCGTCGCGGGGCCACGGCGCTCGAGCGTCGCTCCAGCGAGACCGCGACCGTGCCGGTGGGGCTGGTCCTCGCGCCCTTGCCCCTCAGGCGCAGGTCGAGCTCGATGCGTCGTCCGGTCCGGACGCTGAGGCCCCGCCCGCGGATCGCGCTGAGCGAGATCCGGGTGGCGGGCAGCCGGACCAGGTCGACGGGGGAACCCAGGCCGGCGCGGTCGCGCTGGCCCTTCTCGACCTCGACACGGGTCGTCGCGTAGTCCGGGCGGTCGAACGTGACCCGGTAGCCGCCGCGCTGCACGTGCATCGCGAAGTAGCCGTGGGTGATGGCGTTGTCGGGGCTGGCGTAGCTCAGGTCGCTGGCCGCGACCTCCTCCCCGCGCGCGGTCACCCGCACAGCCTCCACGTGCACATCGTCGAGGGGCTTGCCCGTCCGGGAGTCGACGACCTGGCCGTGGATGATCGAGCGCCCGGTCTCCCCCACCGCTGGGGCGCGGGCCCCGGTGGGCTGCTGGGCGCCCGTGGCCTGGGCGAGGGGCACGACGAGGGCGGCAGTGGCGACGGCGGCGATGCCCGCGCGGCGCAGGCGCGTGGTCTGCATGCGAGGAGTATCGGCGTCCGGCGCCGGGCCCGTGGTCGTTTCGGTGGCTCAGGCCGCCGGCGTGTAGTCGTCGAGGACGATCTGCAGGCGGGGGTGGAGGACGTCGACCCGGGGTCGTGGGGGTTCGGGTGTGACCGGTGGGTCGCCGGGTGGGAGGTCGGGTGCCCTGGAGCGGACCTGGTGGCCGGTCGGGGTCGTGGTGACGACGGTGCCGCCCACGGTGGTGGCGGTGAAGCCGGGGGCCTCCTTGGCTTGGTTGCAGGCCTCGCACAGCCCTTGTCCGTTGGTGGCGCTGGTGGGGCCGCCGGCGTGGTCGGGGACGACGTGGTCGCGGTGGCGGATCGGTGCGTCGCACCACGGGGTGCGGCACGACTGGTCGCGCAGGTCGATGAACAACCCCAGGCTCGCGGGGAAGGTGCGGGCCCGGGAGTCCATCGCCACCAGCGTCCCGGTGCTGGTGGTGTAGAGCCTGCGCAGCGTCGCCTGCGCGTCGGCGATCGCGGTCGCGACCAGCTCGCGGGCGAACCCGGCCGGCACCGGCCCGTATCCGGCCACCCACCCCGGCTGGTGGCCACCGCCGAGGAGGGTGGCGTCGGAGACCGTCAGGTTCACCGCCACCGGCACCGCGGGAACTGGCGCCGACTCGGCGGTGCGGTCGGTGATCGCGGTGACGAGGGTGTCGGCCATGACCTGCCCGCGGGAGCGCTCATCGCCGTCGGCGCGGGCGGAGTCGGCGGCGCGGGTCAGCGCGGCGTACGCCGCGACGCCCTGGGCGACCGGGAGCAGCGCGGTCAGGTAGGTCATCGTGTCCGGTGCCGGTCGCAGGGACACGTACCGCTCACCCTCGGCCTTCCTCGACCGCTTCAACGCGGCGTGCGGGTCGAGCTCGTAGGCGCGGGCCCGGGCCGCGGCCACCAGTCGCTTGTCACCCCAGCCCTCGGTGGTCTCGGGGTCGGCCATCAACTCCGCGTCGACCCGGCGCCGGTCCTCCAGCGACAGGCACGCGGTCTCGCGGGCCAGGAGGGTGGCGCGCCACTCGCTACACCAACCGGCGCGCATCGCGTTCAGCGTGTGCGGCATCTCGGCCACCAGGATCTTCGCCAGCCCGAGGTGGCGGGCACCCCTGTTGGGTGACTCGCGCCGCGCCAGCCCGACCTGCGAAGCGACACCGACGCCCTGCCGCTCCTCGGGCAGACCGGCCGCGGCGTGCCGGCGGCGTACGACCTCGTCGAGACGAGCCGTCAGCTCCACCTGCAGCGCGGCGGCGTGGGCCTTGAGCTCCTCGAGCCGCCGGACTTCCTCGACCAGCTCGGCCTCGCCGAGGGCGGCGAGATCGGTGGTGGAGGGAGCGGCTGTCATGCCCCGACTCTAGTCGAACGCACGTTCGATGCATAGGAGTGCAAGCAGATCTGTGGACAGCGGCAGGGGCCGGGCCGCGGATGCGGTCCGGCCCCTGCGCACGGGCGGTCAGGAGTCGACCGCGCTCCATCCACCACGAGGGCTGCTCGTGGCCGACTTCCCCGCCTTGGCCCGCTTGACCCGGACCTTCCGCGTCTTGGCCGCGGAGGACTCCACGTCCGACGAGCCGAGGTAGCGGACCTTGACGCGGTGCGTCCCCACGGCCAGCTTGGGCAGCTTCAGCCGCAGCACTCCGGCCTGGTCCGCGTCGAGCGTGCGGGTCAGGTTCTTGGCACCCCGCACCCTCACCCGGATCTCCCCGGTCGGCACGGTCTCGTCGGCCGTGCGCACCACGACCTTGATGTCAGCTCGCTGACCGGCTCGCACCGGCTTGTCCAGCACCTTGAGCCTGGTCTTGGACGAGACCGGTGCCGCCGGCTCGGGGTCAGGGACCGGGTCGGGGTCAGGGACCGGGTCGGGGTCCGGGACCGGGTCGGGGTCCGGGACCGGGTCGGGGTCCGGGACCGGGTCGGGGTCCGGGACCGGGTCAGGGTCCGGGACCGGGTCAGGGTCCGGGACCGGGTCAGGGTCCGGAGCCGGGTCAGGGTCCGGAGCCGGGTCAGGGTCCGGAGCCGGGTCAGGGTCCGGAGCCGGGTCAGGGTCCGGAGCCGGGTCAGGGTCCGGAGCCGGGTCAGGGTCCGGAGCCGGGTCGGGGTCCGGCTCCACAGGCTCCTCCGGCTCCACGGGCTCCTCCGGCTCTGTGGGCTCCTCCGGCTCCGTCCCGGTGAAGCTCACCGGTCCCATCGGCTCGGACGCGGCACCGGTGCCCGCCGCGTTCACGGCAGCGACCGTGAACTTGTAGGCGATGGCCGGATCGGGGTCGAGACCGTCGACGACGAGGCTGGTCGCCTCGGGCCCGGCGGTGCGGGTGCCGAGCACGGCCTCGTCGGCGTAGACCGTGACGACGTGACCGGTGATCTCGGCGCCGCCGTTGTCGACCGCCCGGGTCCAGGAGACCTGGATGCGACCCAGAGCGGTGACGGACGCGACGTTGCTGATCGGCGGTGTCGGGGCCGCGGGCCCGGTCGCCGTCTCGGCCACCGGGTTCTCGGTGGGCAGTGACGCTGCGCTCTCCACGGTGCCGTGGTCGTCGGTGTAGTCGGCGACCACCCGGAGGAACTTGCCCACGTGCTCGGCCAGCGGGACGAAGCCCGTCACGTTGTACGGGTTGGTCGCCACGTCGGTCCACTCGCCCGTGCCGGTCTCGGACACCTGCCAGGTCCAGGTGAGGGTGTCCCCGGCCAGGGCCAGGCCGTCCCCGTCCTGCAGCCCGGAGGCACGGACCACCTGTCCGACGACGGGGCTCTGGGTGCTGAGCACCGGCGGGATCGGGACGTCCTGGACGTTGACCACCGTCTCGGTCGTCGGCTCGGACTTGATCGTCCTCAGGACGCCCTGGTCGTCGAAGAAGGTCACCTCGACCCTGAGCAGGTGGTCGACCTCGAAGTCCCCTGGGGTGAAGGTGACGGTGCACTCGAGGACCCCGGCCGCGTTGGGCGCGCAGCTGCTCGGGCTCTGGACCGTGGTGGCCAGCCACTCGGGCACCGCGTCGTCCTCGGTCATCATCCAGCGGAACTGGATGTCCGTCGGGTTCTGGACCGTGTTCTGGCCGTCGAACACCACGGTCGCGGTGATCGGTGCGTCCTCGGTCGCAGGAGCCTGGTAGCTGAGGGCTGCGGTTCCGTAGCTGCCGCAGGCCTCCATCGGCTCAGGGCCGAGGACGAAGCACCCGTCGTCGAACTCGAGGAGCTCGATGTTGCGCAGGACGTCGGAACCGTCCAGCTCCCGGTCCTCCCCGTCGGTGGCGGGGTGGTCGACGCGCCAGTAGCCGTCGCCCAGGTCGGTCACGTCGTACTGCGAGCTGGGCGCGCTGTACACCGCGAGGTCGTTGTCGTCCGGACCCGGGCTCTCGACGATCTCGCGGACGAACTCGATGTCGCCCGGGTCGACCGTGCCGTTGAAGATGGCCGCCTGCAGAGCCTTGTCGCCGGGGCTGGTGTAGCGGGTGCCGTTGACCCGGACGTAGACGTCGAGGTAGGCGTCACCGTCGATGAAGTCGTCACCGGCCCGACCCTGGATCATGTCGCTCCCGGAGCCGCCGAGCAGCAGGTTGTTGACGATCTCGGTGTCGACGCCGATCTCCTGGCGCATGAACCGCTCCGCGTAGTTCTGGGCGTGGCCCGGGTCGAGCATCGCCCTGAGCCCCCCGATCTTGTCCATCGAGGCCTGCGTCATGACGTGGTCCGTCGGGTCGGCGATGTCGTCGATCGCCCGGCCGACGCCGCGCAGCACGTCGTTCCCGTCGCCGCCGGAGACACCCTCGATCATGTCGAAGCGGTCACGCACGGCTTGGACGTCCGGGCGCTGCAGGGTGGTGAACCTCAGGTCCACGTCCACGCCGCGGCGGTCACCTCGGTAGGTGACCCAGTCGTACCCGTGCATGCCCTCCATCCGGTCCGTGCCCTGCGCCCGTCCGATCAGGATGTCGTCGCCACCCTCGCCCTCGTTGTCGTCGTTGCCGGCGCCGCCGTCGACGATGTCGTCGCCGCCGTGCGGGTTGGACTGGAACTGGTTGGCGTTGTCGCCCTGGAGCAGGTCGGCGTGGGCACCGCCCTCGATCCAGTCGTCGTGCTCACCGCCGAAGACGGTGTCGCGACCACCGCCGCCGATGACGACGTCACGGCCCGTGCTCGCGAAGACCGTCTTGAAGTCCTTGCCGGTGCTGACGTAGTCGTGGCCGTGCCCGGCCAGGATCAGGTCGTCGCCGGAGCCGCCCTTGATGGCGTCGTTGCCGAACCCGCCCTTCATGTTGTCGTCACCGAAGGTGTCGGTGAGGATGTCGTTGCCCGGCCCACCGAGGTGGCTGTCGTTGCCGGAACCGCCCTCGATCCGGTCGTCGCCGCCATAGCCCCAGAGCGAGTCGTCACCCTGACCGGCGCGGATCCTGTCGTTGGTGGCAGGGGCCTCACCGGTGCGCAGCCCATGGATCTCGACGTGCTCGTCGCCGTCCCACCGGTAGGTGCCGTCCGGCATCAGCACCAGCCCGTCCGGCAGCGGCGTGGGCAGGTTCTCCAGGTCGATGAACGGGTCCGGCACCGAGAAGATGTCTGCCGGGAGCAGCGAGGCATCGGTGTTGCGCCGGATGAGGCCGGCGAACGAGTTGCCCTCCAGGGCGGAGAAGAGCTGGTTGCCCTGGTTGCGGAACAGGTAGTAGAACCGGTCGCCGAACTGCAGGTCCTCGATCTGCTTCTCGAAGACGTAGTTGAACGTCGAGCCGAGCATGCCACCGAAGGGCTCGAGCGCCTCGGCCAGGCCGCCCACCCAGAAGTCGACCTCCTCGAGGCCGGTGGTGGTCTGACCGTCCACGTTGGCCCAGGCACCCGTGCTGTTCATGAAGTCCAGGCGGTCAACCGGGGCTCCGGCGCCGTCGTTGACGATCAGGTCGGCCGCTTCGCGCTTGGCCGCCACGGTGGTCGCGGCCTGGATCGTCTCGTGCTTGCCGTAGGCGGCCACGAAGTTGACCAGCGAGGCGTTCGGGTTCGCCGACTCGCGGCCGAAGTTGTCGCCGTTCTTCATGCCGAGGCCGAAGTCGACCCAGCTGGTGTACGGCTCCAGCATCGGGTCGCCGCTCTCCTCGAAGAACGTCCTGCGCGCCACCTGCAGCGGCGGCACACCCGCGTCCCGGGCCCGGACGATGTTGATCGTCGCCAGGTCGAGCGGCAGGCCGAGCAGGTTGTTGCGCAGCGTGTCGATGATGTGCTCGTCGATCTGGCCGCCGACCTGGTTGGTCGTCCCGTTGACGACCGCACCGGCCGCCTGCTCGGGAGTCAGCGTCCCGTCGTTGTCGTAGGCCCGTGGATCGAGGAACCCCTCGAGCAGGGACACGTCCTGCACCCCCGGCACACCGGGCAGGTCGCGCTGGATCTCCTCGGTCAGCATGGAGTGGCCGAACCGGTAGACCACGTGCGCGAACTCGGCCCGGATCGCCGGGTTGATGGTGGCGTCGTAGCTGTTCTCGTTGAACACGATCGCATCGATCGCCGGCTGGATCTTGCGGGCGAACTCCTCGAAGACGAGGTGCTGGTACTGCATCTCGGTCGGGAACTTCGCAGCCTGGAAGATCCGCTGCTCGTAAGTCCAGTCATCGGCCTCGGGGCCCTCGGGCAGGGGCTCGCCCAGCAGCTCCTCGTAGGTGTTCGTCTCGCCCTGGAAGGCCAGCTTCAGCTGCTCGTTGCCCGGCTTGTCGAGGATGTCCTCGATGGCCTGGGCCATCCGGTTGTGCTCGGCGTGGAAGATGTGGTGCACCGAGGTCAGGCCGATGTTCTCGTTGCCCCGGCCGTCGCCGGTGACGAAGTGCTCGTCGAGGGTGACGTTGTCGTAGCCGCTCAGGTCCCTGGGATCCTGACTGGCTCCGTGGGCGATGTCGTCGAGGAACGCGTGGTCGGTGCGTGCCGCGCCCTGCGTCGTGGCCGGGTTCGTCGGGTCGCCCTCGACCTCCGTGCCGTCCGCCATCTGCAGCACCGGGAACCCGTTGGCCCCGGGGATGAAGTTGCCGTACTGGTCCACGTCGACCTGCGGGACGTTGACCACGTCGGGGTAGTCGTTGTTGTCCGGCCCCGGGGCGCCCTCGGCCCCGAGGGCGATGCCGAGCACGTCACGGGCCTGCCGCTTCACGTCGGCCCAGGTGGCCAGCCCGCCGGTGCCGCCACCGGGCAGGGTGCCGTCGAGCAGCCGTCCGGTGTCGATCGGCGCGTCCGGCGTGGCCGGGTCGCCGTCGTGGTCGCCCAGCCGGTACTCGCGGAGGAAGACCTGGTGCGAGGGGTGCGAGGTGTAGGTCTGGTTCTGGTCGATGAACGGCGTGGTCTGGTTGTTGTGCACGTCGTCCTCGGTGCCGACCGTGCCGTCGGGTCCGGGGTAGCGGGTGGCCCGGCTCAGCAGCAGGAAGTTGGTCCGGCCGCCCTCCTGGTAGAGCGGGTCGTCGGGCCGCAGCGGCACCACCATGGTGCCGTTCCCGCCCTTGTTGACCAGGTCGAGGCCGTGGTCGAAGAACTGGCCGAAGAAGGTGAACCAGGCGTTGAACGGCGCGGAGAGCGCCTCGTCCGGCGCGGTGTTGGGGACGAAGACGTTGCCCTCGGCGTCGATCGTCGAGCCAGGGGTGTTGTCGTGGGCGTTCTGGGCGGCCGGGTTGGCGATCGTCTGGTCGACGATCAGGTTGCTGATGATGCGTGGCTGGGAGTCGTAGACGAAGCCCTGCTGCTGGGAGTAGCACGTCGTCCCCGCGTCACACATGCTGGTGTCGGCCGGGTTGTTGCCGGGCGCCCCGGGCGGTGCCGCTTCGCCCTTGCGCCAGCGCGTGGGGAGCAGGCGCGGGAAGGGCTGGTCCGCGGCGCCGAACTCCGGGTGCTCGAGGTTGTTGCTCGAGCCGTCCACCGTCCGCAGGCCGTCGGGGAGAGCCGGGTCCGCCACGCACTTGCCCGTCGTGTCGGTCGGGCGCGCGCAGAGCAGCCGACCGCCGGCGGCGTGCGCCTCGGCGATCTGGATCTGCTTCAGGATGTGCTCGAGGTCCTCCTCGATCAGGATGAAGTCAGGATCCGGGTCGACCGCGAACGCCGCGTTGGTCGCAGCTCCCAGGCCGGCCACCCCCGAGATCGCCATCACCGTGGCGAGCGCCCCCAGCATGGCGGCGCGGAACTTCCGTGGCGTTGCGACCACGGACGTGTGATTTCGGCTCATCTGAGCTCCCCCGTCGAGTCTGACCACGCATCTGCATGGCCGCGGGCACATCCGGTCCGCTGCGCCAGTGTGTGGAGACGAGGACCCCTCATCGGGGTCGAAGGGGTGCTAGTTACCTCAGATCGGGGACACGCCGGCGCGACTGGTCCAGGCACGACAGCAGGGGCCGGACCCGGCGCTTGCCCACCGCCAGTCTCCGGCCGGCTCCGCCCCCAGGGGTCACTCTCAGGGGTCGGTCGACTAGCGCGAGGAGACCACCTGGACCAGGCCACCCACCCGCACCCCGCGCAGGTGCCCGGGCAGGTCGACCCACTTCTGCCCGCGCCAGCGGGTGACGAGGGAGTCGAGGGCGAGCACGTGCTCGTGGAAGAGCTCGGCGGCCGGGGCGCCGGCGGCGAGGGCGGCGAGCCGCAGCACGCGGCGCCGCAGCGCGTCGGGGGCGCCCTCGAGCGCCTCGACCGGGAGGGCGCCCTCGGCGGTCACCAGGTCGGCGTACGTCGCCTCGGCGATGTCGTCGAGGAGGTCGGCGTCGGCGCGCAGCTGGTCGGCGGTGCGGGCGAGGGTGGCGGCGATGCCGGGGCCGAGCTGCTCCTCGAGGACCGGGAGGACGGTGCGGCGCACCCGCACCCGGGCGAAGCCGGGGTCGAGGTTGTGCGGGTCGTCCCACGTCTCGATGCCCTCGACCTGGCAGGCGGTGACGGTGTCGTCGCGTGGGACGTCGAGCAGGGGGCGGCGGTAGCGGTCGAAGCGGCGGCGCATCCCGGCCAGCGACCGGCCGCCCGAGCCGCGCGCGAGCCCGAGCAGCACCGTCTCGGCCTGGTCGTCGCGGGTGTGGCCCAGCAGGACCGCCGCGGCGCCGACGTGGTCGGCGACCTGCTCGAGCACGGCGTACCTGGCGCGCCGGGCCGCTGCCTCGGGCCCGATGCCGGCGTCGGAGCCGACCTGCACCCGGGCGGTCAGGGTCTCGGCGGCGCCCAGCGCCGCCATCTGCTCCACCACCCGTGCCGCCTGCTCGGCGGACCCCTCCTGGAGGCCGTGGTCGACGGTGGCGCCGACGACCCGCCACCCACCGGCGCGGGCCTCGTGCACCGTCGCGGCCAGCAGCGCCAGGGAGTCGGGGCCGCCGGAGCAGGCCACCACCACGGTGTCGCCCTCGGCGAGGTCCTCGAGGTCACGTCGTACGGCGACCCGCACCGCCGCGACCGACGGGTGCAGCCTCACGGTGCCGGCCTCGTCGGCGGCGTCACAGGACGCGCGCGACCCACGCCTGCGGGTCGTGGATCTCGGCCTTGCTCGGCAGGTTCTCCGGCCCGGCGAAGACCGCGTTGAACTCGCTCATCCCGACCTTGTCGACGACCGCGCGCACGAACGCCGCCCCGTCGCGGTACTGCGCCATCTTGACGTCGAGGCCCAGCAGCCGGCGTACGAGCCGGTCGAGGGTGCCCACGCCCTTGCGGCGCTCGTTGAACTTCGCCCGGATCTCCTCCACCGAGCCGATGACCTCGGGGCCGACGCCGTCCATCACCACGTCGGCGTGGCCCTCGAGCAGCGACATGACACCGGTCGCCTGGTCCATCAGCTCGCGCTGCTCGGGGGTGCTGAACATCTCCACGAGGCTGCCCCCCGAGGTGCCCGAGCCTACGGCGGCCTTGACCCGGGCGAGGCCGTCCTCGAGCAGGCTGGCGCTGTCCATGGTCGCGCTGAGCTGCTCGACGAGGGAGAAGATGTGGTCGCGCATCCAGGGCACCGCGGTGAACTGCACCCGGTGGGTCTCCTCGTGCAGGCACACCCACAGCCGGAAGTCGGTGGGGTCGGCGCCGATCTCGCGCTCGACCTGCACGATGTTGGGCGCCACCAGCAGCAGCCGGCCGGAGGGGTCGTGGAAGGGGTCGAACTGCCCCAGCACCTTGCCTGCCAGGAAGCCCAGCAGGCCGCCGACCTCGGCGCCGGTGATCCGGGAGCCGACCGCCAGCGACAGCCCGCTCGGGGGCTTCTTCTCCACCAGCTTGGCCACCATCGGCGCGAGCACGGTGCTGAAGGCGTCGGCGTTGGCCTGCACCCAGCCGCCGCGGTCGACCACCAGCACCGGCGCGGTGTCGGCGTCGGCGTGCAACCCGGTGAACTCGGCGACCAGCGGCGTCGAGCGGTGCGCCCCGGCGCGCAGCTCCGCCACGGCTGCGGCGGCCTCGTCGCGACCCACCGTCGGCCCGTCGCCGGCCAGCCTGGTGCCGAGCCGCACCGCGAGGTCCCAGTCGATGATCTGCGGAGGGCTCGTCGTCATGGGACGAACCTACTCACCGACCGGCTGCGGCCGACCCACCCCGGGCGCACCGGCAGGCCGCCAGTGCGGCCGCGGCGCTGTCGAGGGCCGCCTGCGCGTAGGCCTCGTCGACCTCGCCCACCCGGTCGAGCATCAGCGCGAACACCATGGGTACGCCGTCGCGGCTCACCGCCGTGCCGGCCAGGCTGCTCACGCCGCTCAGCGTGCCGGTCTTGGCCCGCACCGACCCCACGGCCGCCGCCGGGGCGTCGTCGAAGCGGAAGGTCAGCGAGCCGCTGAAGCCGGCCACCGGCAGCCCGCCGAGCACCGCCCGCACCGGGTCGTCGGCCTCGGCGCCGAGCACCGCCTGCAGCAGCCCGACGAGGGTCTCGGGGGCGATCAGGTTCTCCCGCGACAGCCCGCTGCCGTCGTACAGGCGCTGCGGCGCGGGCACCCCGAGCCGCTCCAGCACGGTCTCGACCCCGCGGACCCCGTCGACGAAGGAGCCTGCGCCGCCGGTGGCGAGCCCGACGTGGCGCAGCAGCACCTCGGTGGCCTCGTTGTCGCTGACCTGCAGCAGCCGGTCGACGACGTCGTCGACGGGCGCGCTCTCGACCGCCGCGACCTCCTCCCCTCGACCACGGACGGCGGCAGGGGCGCCCTGCACCCGGACGCCCTCGGCGGCCAGCGCATCGGCGAAGACCTGCGCGGCCACCGCCGCCGGGTCGGCGACCCGGCCGTAGCCGGTCTCGGGGCGGCCCTGGTCGACCCACAGCGCGGTGATCGGCGCGACCACGTCGCCGACGTAGGTGTCGGGCCAGCGCGGGTTGAACGCCGGCCCGGAGAACAACCGGTCGTCGTAGCCCACCCGCACCCGGCGCACGCCCTGCTCGCGCAGCTCGGCGGCGCTGAGCCGGGCCAGGGTGGTGATGTCGGCGCGGGCCGGCACGCTGGCGGTGCCCGGCTCGTCGGGGGCCCGCATCAGGAAGGGGTCGCCGCCGCCGACGACGACCAGGCGGTCGCCGCGCAGCACGGTCGTGGTGCGGAAGGTGGTGCCCGGCTCGATGGTCTCCAGCGCGGCCACCGACGTCAGCAGCTTGGTGGTCGAGGCCGGCACCAGCGCCGCACCCTTCTCGTACGCCGGCGCCCCGCTGGCCCCCGCGACCGCCACCGAGACCCGCCTGCCGAGCCGGTCGTCGCCCAGGCGCTGCTGCAGCGCGCGTCGTACGGCGGTCGGGCTGAGCTCGCCGGCGGTGGCCGGGTCGAGCGCCTCGGCCACCTCGGCCGGGTCCGTCAGCGCCGGCAGGCTGAGCCCCTCGGGCAGCGGGACCGCGGCCGGGTCGGTGCTCGGGTCGGGCTCCTCCTCGTCGCCCAGCACCCGCTCGCGCAGGCTCTCGAGCCGCTCACGGGCGGGGTCGACGAGGTCGAGGCGCCAGGCCGCCGCACCCGCAGCGAGGGCCAGCACCAGCAGCAGGACCAGCCACGTGGCGGCCCGTCCGGCGTCGTCGCGCGGGGTCGCCGGGGAGTGGCGTGGGTCACGTCGAGCCACCTGATGAACCTCCCCGTTCACGTTTCGAGCCATTGTGCGCGAGACTGTCGGCGGCTCCGCCACGGGGCCCGACAACGACTTTTGACGACCGGCCCTCGTGCCGGACCGACACGCGGAGGCAATACGTGCTGGAGTTCGACGTACTGGTGGAGATCCCCAAGGGCGAGCGGAACAAGTACGAGGTCGACCACGAGTCCGGCCGGCTGCGCCTGGACCGGACCCTCTTCACCTCGACCCAGTACCCCGCCGACTACGGCTACATCGAGGAGACCCTCGGTCAGGACGGCGACCCGCTCGACGCCCTGGTGATCCTGCAGCAGCCCACCTTCCCGGGCTGCCTGATCAAGTGCCGCGCGATCGGCATGTTCCGGATGACCGACGAGGCCGGCGGCGACGACAAGGTGCTGTGCGTGCCCGCGGCCGACCCGCGCCTGGAGCACCTGCGCGACATCAGCCACGTCTCCAAGTTCGACCGCCTGGAGATCCAGCACTTCTTCGAGGTCTACAAGGACCTCGAGCCCGGCAAGTCCGTCGAGGGCGCCGAGTGGGTCGGGCGCACCGAGGCCGAGGCCGAGGTCGTCGCCTCCTTCGAGCGCGCCAAGACCAACGGCCACTGAGCGACGTACGGCCCCTGATGGTTCATCGGGTACCCGATGAACCTGGCGCCGCCTGACTGAAGCTTCGGTCAGGCGGCGCGAGTTCCATCGGGTACCCGATGAAACTCCCGGGAGCGCCCCTCAGCCCAGCTCGCCGACCAGCTCGGGGGCACGCAGCATCTCGGTCGGTACGCCGAAGGCGTCGACCAGGTCGCCGGCCAGCGGGCGGACCTTGCGGCACAGCGCGGCCACCTCGCGGCTGATCGCCTTCGAGCGCTGCACGGAGAGCCGGCCGTGCTCCATGAACCACGCCCGGTCGCCCTCGATCACCGAGAGGGCGTAGAGGTCGCAGAGCAGGTTGAGGGCGACCTTCTGGTCGCCGTCGGGCAGCGAGCGGGTCTTGGCCACGAACGCCTCGAGCACCAGGCGCTCCATGTGGGCGTCGGCGGCGCCGATGACGTGGTCCTGCACCCGGGAGAACACCGCGCCGGCGGGCATCCCCTGGTCGACGCCGCGCTTGAGGCGCCGCGCCGCGCCGCTGATCATGTGCTCCTCGCGGAAGCGCAGCATCGCCAGCTGGTACTCCGGGTCGAGCAGGCCGGCCTCCTGGTCCCACTCGTCGCCGCCGGGCAGCAGGTCGCGCACCCGCTCCAGCAGCTGGTGCACGCGGGTCTTCTCCACGACCGTGTCGACGGCCAGGGCGGCCACGAAGCGCGCCATCCCGAGCTGGTCCATGTCCTCGAACTCGCTGGCGTAGTCGGTCAGCAGGCCCTTGGCCACCAGCTGCAGCAGCACGTGGTTGTCGCCCTCGAAGGTCGTGAAGACGTCGGTGTCGGCCTTGAGCGCGGTGAAGCGGTTCTCGGCCAGGTAGCCCGCGCCGCCGCACGCCTCGCGGCACTCCTGGATGGTGCGGGTCGCGTGCCAGGTGCCGAGCGCCTTGGTGCCGGCGGCGCGCGACTCGAGCTCGCGCCTGGTCTGCTCGTCGTCGGCGGCGCCGGTGAGCACGTCGTGCAGCTGGGAGGTCAGCTCCTCCTGGGCGAAGTGCAGCGCGTAGGTGCGCGCCAGCAGCGGCAGCAGCCGTCGCTGGTGCATGCCGTAGTCGAGCAGCAGCGACTCCTGCTCGTCGTCGCTGGCCTCGAACTGGCGGCGCTGCAGGGCGTACTTGACCGCGATCGCCAGCGCGACCTTGCTGGCGCTGATCCCGGCGGCGCCGACGCTGACGCGACCGGTGACCAGGGTGCCGAGCATGGTGAAGAAGCGCCGGTTGGGGTTGTCGATGGGGCTCTCGTAGACACCGGCCTCGGAGACGTCGGCGAACCGGTTGAGCAGCGCCTCGCGCGGCACCCGCACCCCGTCGAACCACAGCCGCCCGTTGTCGACGCCGTTGAGGCCCATCTTGAGGCCGTCGTCCTCGATGCGCACCCCCGGCGCCGGCTCGCCGTCGACGCGGATCGGCACCACGAAGGCGTGCACGCCGCGGCCCTCGCCGCCGACCTCGAGCTGGGCGAAGACGACGGCCAGCTCGCCGTGGGCGGCGGCGTTGCCGATGTAGTCCTTGCGGGCGTCCTCGCGGGTCGTGGTGATCACGAACTCCCCCGCCTCCACGTCGTACGTCGCGACCGTGCCGAGGGCCTGGACGTTCGAGCCGTGCCCGGTCTCGGTCATCGCGAAGCAGCCCAGCAGCTCACCGGTGATCAGCCGGGGCAGGTACTCGTCGTGGTGGCGCCGGGTGCCGAGCTGCTGGATCGCGCCGCCGAAGAGGCCGAACTGCACGCCCACCTTGACCAGCACCGACAGGTCGCCGAAGGCGAGGGTCTCGAAGGCCGCGACCGACGCGCCCGGGTCGCCGCCGCCGCCGTGCTCGGTCGGGAAGCCCATGCCGGTCTGCCCGGTCGCGGCCAGCTCGACGATGAGGTCCTTGACCCTCTCGCGGTAGTCGCCGCGGCTCATCGTCTCGGCGTCGGTGAGGATGTCGGCGTTGTCGACGAGGTTGCGGCGCACCAGCGCGCGCACCTCGGCGTAGCGCCCGTCGAGCAGCCGCTGCAGCGCCTCGACGTCGACGTCGGGCTGCACGTAGCCGTCGGCGGCCGCCTCCTGGGCCGGCTCCTGGGCCGGCTCCTCGCCGTGCGAGGGGGGCGTGGTGCCGGGCGCGGTGGTCTGGGTCGCCATGTCGCCACGCTACCGGCCCGGAGGGGTGAGGACCGGGCTTCAGTCCCGCGAGACCGGGATCTTCGAGGTCGTCGTGGTCGGGTGCGAGGCGAGCCCGCCGTGGTCGAACTTCTGCCCGGTGGCCAGGCCGCCGACGTAGAAGGCGACGAGCGCGATCATGATGCCGGCCAGGTCGTCGGCTACGTAGTGCCAGCCGAAGTACAAGGTGGCCACCACGGTGACGCCGAAGTTGACCCAGAAGACGATCTTGAGGACCTTCGAGCGCAGCGTGTACTGCACCAGCAGCGCCACCAGCAGGGTGATCGCGGTGTGCAGGCTCGCGAACCCGGCCACCGACTGCACCTGCCCGGTCAGACCGCCGAGGATGACGCCCTGGCGCGAGGAGACCAGCGAGTCCATCAGGTCGTTGGTGGGCGTCTGGGCGAGGTCGGCGTAGAGCGAGACGTACTCCAGGCCCGGGCCCAGGGTCGGCAGCGCGTAGTAGGACACGGTGCCCAGGCTCCAGGCGATGCACTGGGAGGTGACGAACCAGTAGCCGTAGGACATGTTGCGCGACCACACGAGCCACGCGGTCAGCGCCAGCGGCACCAGCGGCAGGAACCACAGGTAGATGTAGGACAGCAGGTAGGCCACCACGTCGGTGCCGAGCAGCCCGTGCAGCACGATCGCCGGGTCGTTGCCGAAGAACAGCGCCCGGTCGAGCAGGTGCAGCTCACGGTCGTACTTCGTCTCGATCATGAACGGCAGGAACGACTTGAGGTTGCGGTAGCAGACGTAGGTGACGTAGAAGCTCACGATGCCCAGCACCACCAGCGTGAGCCGCTCGCGGTTCCAGTGGGTGCGCAGCCGCTCGCGCGCCACCCGCAGCATCGCGCCGGGGTGGCCCTTGCCGAACCACAGCGAGCGCGGCAGCAGGTCCAGCAGCAGCGCGCCGGTCAGCAGCAGCGGCAGCCGCAGCCACGACGGGCCCAGGAAGCTGCCCTCCGGGTCGACCAGCCGCTTGTCGAGGACGACGGCGGTGATGATGGCCCACAGGCCCATGACGAGGGCGGTGCCCACGAGGAGGGCATAGGCGCGGCGGTACACGGGACCGGAGTCTAGTGAACGGTCCTCACCGCGCGTCGGGCGCGCCGGGCGGCACCTCCGGCAGCACCTCGGGCAGCACCGCCAGCCGGGTCTGGTCGACCCGCAGCCGCACCCGGTCGCCGGGTCCCAGGCGCCGGTCGAGCCCGGCCACGGCGTCGCACTCGCCGACGCCGTCGACGTCGAGCACGAGCCGCTGCTGCTCGGGGGTCGCGCGCAGCGAGCGCACCACCCCGGCCAGCGGCCCGTCGTCGCCCACCTGCAGCGCCGAGCGTCGTACGGCGACCGCGGCGGCGCGCCGGTCGTGCGGGCCCGCGGCGTCGAGCACCCGCTGGGCGCCGGCGCCCTCCAGCACCCGGGCGTAGCCGAGGAACAGCGCGGTCGCGGTGTCGGCCGGCGAGCGCCAGACCGCCTCGATCGCGCCCTCCTGCACCAGGCGGCCCTCCCGCATCACCGCCAGCCGGTCGGCCACGGTGAAGGCCTCGTCGTGGTCGTGGGTCACCATCAGCGCAGTGGTGCCGGCGCGGTGCAGGATGTCGCGCAGGTCGCCGGCCAGCCGCTCGCGCAGCCCGGCGTCGAGCGCCGAGAGCGGCTCGTCGAGCAGCAGCAGCCGCGGCTGCACGGCCAGCGCCCGGGCCAGGGCAACCCGCTGCCGCTCCCCGCCGGAGAGGGTGCCGGGCAGCCGGTCGGCGTACCCGGCGAGGCCCACGAGCTCGAGCAGCTCCTCGACACGGCGCGCGGCGCCGGGGGCGCGGCGCAGGCGCAGGGCGTAGCCGACGTTGCGGCCCACGGTGAGGTGGGTGAAGAGCTGGCCGTCCTGGAACATCAGCGCGAAGCCGCGCTTGTGGGTGGGCACCCGGGCCAGGTCCTGGCCGTCCCAGCGGATCGAGCCGGCGCTGGGCTCGAGCCCGGCGACGGCGCGCAGCAGCGTCGACTTGCCGCACCCCGAGGGGCCGAGCACGGCGAGCACCTGGCCGTCGGGCAGGTCGAGGGAGACCCCGCGCACCGCGGGCACCCCGTCGTAGGCGACGTCGACGTCGGTCAGGGACAGCATCAGAAGGCTCCTAGGGAGGGCACGCGCAGGCGCTCGACGGCGAGCACGACGACGGCGGTGGTGGCGGCCAGCACCACCGAGGCGGCCAGGGCGGTGCCGTAGCTGAGCTCGCCGGGGCGCCCGATGAGCCGGAAGATCAGCACCGGCAGCGTCGGGCTGTCGGGCCGGGCCAGGAACGAGGTGGCGCCGAACTCGCCGAGGGAGATCGCGAACGCGAAGCCGGAGGCGGCCAGCAGCGGGCGCCACACGACCGGCAGGTCGACGGTGGCCACCGCCCGCAGCGGCCCGGCGCCCAGCGAGGCCGCGGCTTGGCGCTGGCGGTCGTCGACGCCGGCGAGCACCGGCACGAGGGTGCGCACCACCAGCGGCAGCGCCACCAGCGCCTGGGCCAGCGGCACCAGCACCGGCGACTCGCGCAGGTCGAGGGGCGGGGAGTCGAGGGTGATGAAGAAGCCGAAGCCCAGGGTCACCGCGGAGA
Source organism: Nocardioides marinisabuli (assembly GCF_013466785.1). Taxonomy (NCBI): domain Bacteria; kingdom Bacillati; phylum Actinomycetota; class Actinomycetes; order Propionibacteriales; family Nocardioidaceae; genus Nocardioides; species Nocardioides marinisabuli. The sequence continues at coordinate 2,057,605 of NZ_CP059163.1, read as the reverse complement.
CCCCCAGCGGCAGCATGAAGAAGCCGTCGAGCACCGAGCGGACGCGGCGCTCGGCGCGCCCGTGGGAGCGGCGGGTCAGCACCAGGGCGACCAGGCCGCCGAGCAGCAGCGCCATCCAGGTGGCGTCGACGGCGGTGCGCAGCGAGGTCACCAGCGCCTCCAGCGCGGGCACCTGAAGGGCCTGCTGCTCGCCGTCGGCGGCCAGGGCCCGGTAGTAGGCCAGCGACCAGGTGTCGTCGACGCGCAGCGAGCCGACCACGAGGGTGGCGACGGGGGCAGCGACCAGCACCAGCAGCAGCGCGGTGGCCACCAGCTGGGGGGTGTCGCTGCGCCGGGGCCGGCGCGGACGGGCTGTGCTGCGCGCCAGCGTCGGGTCGGGCACGGCGCGCAGCCGGCCCGCGACCACCAGCAGCGCCACCACCGCGACCAGCTGGACCATCGACAGCGCCGCGGCGGCCTGCAGGTCGAGGTACTGCACGGTGAGCAGGTAGATCTCGGTCTCGACCGAGGAGTAGCGCAGCCCGCCGAGGGTGAGCACGACGCCGAAGGCGGTGGCGCAGAAGAGGAAGACCACGCTGGCGGAGGAGACCACGGCCGGGCGCAGCATCGGCCAGGTGACGGTGCGGAAGACCTGCGCCGGCGAGGCACCCAGGGCCGCCGCGGCCTCCCCGGGCCGCACGTCGAGGCCCTCCCAGGCCGCGCCCACGCCGCGGATCACCACCGCCACGTTGAAGAACACCAGGCCGGCGACGATCCCCGCGGCGGTGCCGTCGAGGTCGACCCGACCACCGGTGAGCGCCACCACCGGGCCCGACTCCCCCAGCAGCTGGCGGAAGGCGACCCCGACCACGACCGTCGGCAGCACGAACGGCACCAGCAGCGCCGCCCGCACCGCGCGGCGTCCGGGCCAGCGCAGCCGGTGCAGCGCGTACGCCGCCGGCAGCCCGAGCAGCACCGCGAGGACCGTCGCGACCGCCGAGGACCACACCGTGAACCACAGCACCCGGCCGGTGCGCGGGCGGGTGAGGACCTCGAGCACGGCCCCGACGTCGAGGTCGCCGTCGACGACGAACCCGCGCTCGAGCATGCCCGCCACGGGCAGCACGAAGAAGACCCCGAGCACCGCCAGCGGCAGCCCGGCCAGCGCGACCAGGCCGAGCACGCGGCGGGGGGCGGTCATCAGCTGCTGACCAGGTCGCCCCACTCGCGCAGCCACGCGTCGCGGTTCTCGTCGATCTCGGCGGGCTCCACGGCCCACGGGTCCTCGGGCCGCTCGGTCAGGTCGGCCCACTCCTCGGGCAGCTCGGTGCCCTCGACGACCGGGTAGACGTACATCGAGGAGGGCAGCGCCTCCTGCACCTCCGGGGAGACCAGCCACTCGAGCACCGCCTGCGCCCCCTCGGGGTTGTCGGCGCCGCGCAGCACGCCGGCGTACTCGACCTGCTCGTAGCAGGTGTCGAGCAGGGCGCGGGTGGTCGTGCCGCCCTCGCCGTCGACGGTGAAGGCCGGTGAGGAGTCGTAGGACGTCACGATCGGCCGGTCGCCCTTGCCGCCGCCCTGGGTGAAGTCGACCTGGTAGGCGTCCTCCCAGCCGTTGACGACCTTCGCGTCGTTGTCGAGCAGCTCCTCCCACCACTCCTGCCAGTCGTCGCCGTACGCCGCGATGGTGGTCAGCAGGAACGCGAAGCCGGGCGAGCTGGTGGTCGCGCCGGGGGTCACGAAGAGGCCCTCGTAGGCGGGGTCGACCAGGTCGTCGAGGGTCTCGGGCGCGTCGAGGTCGCGCTCGGCGAACCAGGTGGTGTCGACGTTGACGCACACGTTGCCGGTGTCGACGGCGACCAGCGTGCCCTCGTCGTCGCCGGGCAGCGCGTTCTCCTCGACGCCGGCGGGGGCGTCGATCTCGGCGGGGGCGAAGACGTCGGCCTCGAGCGCCCGCGAGCCGAAGGTGTTGTCGACGCCGAAGGCGACGTCGCCGATCGGGCTGTCGGTGTTGAGCACCAGCTGGCTGGTCAGCGCCCCGGCGTCGCCGCCGGCGCGCTGCTCGAGGTCGTAGCCGCTCTCGCGCTCGAAGCGCTTCACCAGCTTCTCGGGCAGGAAGAAGCTGTCGTGGGTGACGAGCACGACCGTGCCGCCGGCCTCGCCGTCGGTGCCGGCGGCCCCGCCCGGGGCGGTGGCCGACTCGTCGTCGCCGGTGCCGACCAGCGAGCAGCCGCTGACGGTCAGGGCCAGCAGCGCCGCGGCGGCTGTCCTCGTGGGGTGGATGGGCGTACGCATGCGTCGCACCTGGACTCCCTTCGCCGGTCTTAACCGGAGCAGGTTCGGAGGGTCTGCGGCGGGTCCGCACTCTCAGCACCACCCCGGCTCGGCCGGGCGGGTGCTCCCCTGTCTGTCGCCCTCGAGGGTATCCGGCGACGTGGTGGGATGGTCCGGTGACCCTCGCCATCACCGCCCAGCCCTTCGCCGCCCTCGACCCCGCGGCGGCGTACGACGTGTGGCGGCTGCGCCAGCTGGTCTTCGTCGTCGAGCAGCAGTGCCCCTACCCCGACCTCGACGGCCGCGACCCCGAGCCCGGCACCCGCCACGTGCTGCTGACCGAGGACGGTGTGCTGGTCGGGTACGCCCGGGTGCTCGACGACGCGACCACCTGGCGGGTCGGGCGCGTCGTCCTGGCCCCCAGCGTGCGCGGGCGCGGTCTCGCCGACCAGCTGGTGCACACCGCCCTGGAGGTCTGCCCCGACCGCGACGTCGTCCTGGACGCCCAGTCGCCCCTGGCCGGCTGGTACGCCACCTTCGGCTTCACCCCCGACGGCGAGGAGTTCCTCGAGGACGGCATCCCGCACGTGCCGATGCGCCGGGTGCATGAGTCCCCGGTCGACCGGTGACTCATGCACTTGTCAGGGGTTGCAACACCTGACAAGTGCAGGAACCCCCGGCTGACCGGGGACTCATGCAAACGGCCCGGTCAGGGCGTGGCGGTGAAGACGACCCCGCCGTCGGTCTCCTCGCGGGTGACCTGGCCGCGGGCGTGGAGCAGCTCGAGGTGGGCCTTGGTCTCCATGGCGGCCATGCCCTGGCTGAAGACGTCGAGGCTGTCGTAGGCCTTCTCGTGGCGGGTCCAGCCGAGGCGCCCGGCGACGTCGTGGCCGGTGAGCGGGCCGGCCGACAGCGCGGCGAGGCTCTGGTCGAGCCGGTCCTCGTGGAAGGCGAGCAGCTCGTCGACCCGGGCGTGGGTCGAGGGTGAGACGGGGCCGTGGGCGGGCAGGACCTGCAGGTCGGGCAGCGAGCGCACCTTGGTCAGGGAGGCCATGAAGTGGCCCAGCGGCTGGTCCATCGGCGGCACGGTGAACCCGATCGAGGGGGTGATGGTGGGCAGCACGTGGTCGCCGGCGAAGAGCAGCCCGGCGTCGGCCTCGGCGAAGACGAAGTGGCCGGGGGTGTGGCCCGGGGTGTGCACGGCGTCGAGCACCCGCGCGCCGACCTCGATGCGCTGGTCGCCGGTGAGCCAGGTGGTCGGGTACTGCCAGTGGGTCAGGTCGGGGTCGTCCTCACCGACACCCAGCCACACCTCGGCGACCTCGTGGGCGCCCGCCGAGCGCAGCACCGCCACGAACGGGTTCTCGGTGAGGTCGCCGGCGTGGTTGAGCAGGTCGAGGGCCGGCTTCTCCTCCTGCCCCAGCGCCACGTCGATGCCGAGCTCGCGGCCCAGCACGGTGGCCATCGTGAAGTGGTCGCGGTGCACGTGGGTGACCAGGAAGCGGTTGATGTCGGCGAAGCCGGCACCGATGCCCTTGAGGCACCGCTCGAGCAGCTCGCGCGCCTCCGGGATCGCCCATCCCCCGTCGACCAGCGTCAGCCCGTCGTCGGTCTCGATCGTGTAGACGTTGATCGCCTTGAGCCCGTCCATGGGCAGCGGCAGCGGGATCCGGTGGATGCCGGGCGCGACCTGCCAGGCCCCCTCGGCGGTCCAGTGCTCGCCCGAGTCGGGCGAGACGGCGTACGCCGTGGGCGTGCCGCCGCGGGGCTCACGCGGCTGCGGGGTCTGCTGGCCTGAACTGGTTGACGCGGTCACCCGTCCGACCTTAGGCCCCGCGCCGCGGGCACCTCACCCGAGGTCCGGCAGCCCGAGGTCGAGGTTCGGCTGCTGGATGCCGCCGTCGACCTCCAGCACCTTGCCGGTGACGTACTGCCCGGCCCGCGAGGACAGGTAGAGCACCGCCGCGGCGATGTCCTCGGCCTCGCCGACCCGGCCGAGCGGGGTCTTGGTCTCGAGCTGGTCCATCATCTCGGGCTGCCCGGCGACGAACTCCAGCGCGCTGGTCATCACCGAGCCGACGTAGATGCCGTTGACGCGGATGCGGGGTGCGAGGTCGGTGGCAGCCAGCCGCGCCCAGTGCGCGAGCGCGGCCTTGGCGGTGCCGTAGGCCAGGTAGCCCCGCCCGGAGGCCCGGCCCATCATCGAGGAGATGTTGACGATCGAGCGCTGCGCCTCGTCGGGCCCCTTCAGCATCAGCGGCACCGCGGCGACGCTGAGCGCGTGGGCGGTCGAGACGTTGAAGTGGAAGGCCTCCTCCAGGTAGGCCACGTCGGTGTCGAGGAAGGCGTTGGGGATGGTGCCGCCGACGTTGTTGACGACCGTGTCGAGCCGCCCGAACTCCTCGTACGCCGCCCCCGCGAGCGCGGCGACCGCGTCGGTGTCGGACAGGTCGGCGGGCACCACGAGGGCGCGCCGGCCGGTGGCCCGCACCGCCTCGGCGACCCGCTCGAGCTGGGCCTCGGTGCGCGAGGAGAGCAGCACGTCGGCGCCGGCCTCGGCCAGGGCGACGGCGGTGGCCGCGCCGATGCCGCGCCCGGCGCCGGTGACGACGGCGACGTGGTCGGTGAGGGTGAACCGGTCGAGGATGCTCACGCCCGCGCCACCAGCCCGCGGCCGGTGACCAGCGGCAGGTCGAGGGCGGTGACCAGCCCGGGCTCGGCGGCGCAGACGGCCGGCAGCGAGTTCACCAGCCGCTGGGCGGTGGTGATCATGCCCGACACGTTGTGGTCGCCGTGCTCGCCGTGGTGGGTGAGGTCGACCTTCATCATCGGCTCGCCGAGGACCTCCACGCGGTAGCAGCCGTCGTCCTCGGGCGGGGTCGGCCACTCGGGCACCTGGTCGGGGGCGGTGCGGGTGACGTGCTCGAGCACGACCCGCTCGACGCCGTCGACCTTGCCGACCACGCGGAAGCGGACCGCGCCCATCGTCCCGGCGGCGATGTCGCCGCTGACGCTGGGCGTGTCGACCTCGGCGGCGCGGCGGTCGACCTCCTCGGTGAGCGGCTCGTCGAGGGTGATGTCGAGGCCGGCGGCGATCTGGCGCACCACGCTGCCCCAGGCCATCGACAGGATGCCGGGCTGCCAGAGCATCCCGACCTCCTCCATCGGGCGCCCGAAGCCGAAGAGGTCGCCCATCACGACGGGCTGGTAGTAGGTGGAGTAGTCGGCGATCTCGCTGACCCGCACCAGGTCGATGCGCTGCGACAGGCTCGTCATCACCAGCGGCAGCACGTCGTTGGCGAACCCGGGGTCGATGCCGTTGACGTAGAGGCTCGCGTCGCCGCGGCGGCCGGTCTCGGCGATCCGCTCGATCATGTCGGGCGGCAGGATCCCGGCGGGCCACTGCAGCAGCACCGGTCCGGAGGAGACGACGTCGACGCCCTGCTCGAGCATCCACAGCAGGTCCTCGATCGCCTCGAAGGGCCGGTCGTCGGTCATCGCGGCGTGCAGCACGGCGTCGGGCGCCAGCGCCATCACCTCGTCGCGGTCGGTGCTGGCCCGCACGCCCAGCTCGCGGCCGAGGCCGGCGAGCTCGCCGGCGTCGCGACCGTGCTTGGCGGGGTTGGAGACCCAGACCCCCACCAGCTCGAGGTCGGGGTGGGCGTCGATGCCGGCGATGGCGTGGCAGCCGATGGTGCCGGTGGACCAGACGACGACGCGCAGGGGCTTCTCGGGGACGACCTGTGTCATGGCGGCAATCTAGAACACGTTCTACATCCGCGGAAGGGGTGCGTCCTCCCGGACCGGGCAGCGGGTGCCGTCGTAGATCGAGGGCATGCACCGGTTGCAGTGGATGCACGCCCCCTCACCGCTCCGCCCGGCCGCGCGCTCGCGGGCCAGCCGGTCGACCAGGCCGGGCTCGCGCAGCACCGCGCGGGCCAGGGCGACGTACTCGAACCCGTCGGCCATGGCCAGCTCCATCGTGTCGAGGCGGTTGATGCCGCCGAGCAGCATCAGCGGCAGGTCGACCGCCGCCCGCACGCGCAGCGCCTTGTCGCGGAAGTAGGCCTCCTCGAAGGGGTAGGACCTCAGGAATGAGCGCCCCACCGGGGTGCGCATCCCCCACCCGGCCAGGCCGCCCATCGCGGCGGCGAGCTCGCGGTGCGGCACGTCGCCGCGGAAGAGGTACATCGGGTTCATCAGCGAGGAGCCGCCGGAGAGCTGGAGGACGTCGACGGCACCGTCGGCCTCCAGCATCTGCGCCACCTCGACCGCCTCGTCGAGGGTGACCCCGCACCGGAAGCCGTCGGAGAGCGAGAGCTTGGCGGTGACCGCGACCGCGTCGCCGACCTCCTCGCGCACCGCCCGGGCGACCTGGCGCGCCAGCCGGGCGCGGTTCGGCAGCGACCCGCCCCAGCGGTCGGTGCGGCGGTTGAGCCCGGGGGCCAGGAACGAGGAGATCAGGTAGGAGTGCGCCATGTGCAGCTCGAGGCAGTCGAAGCCGGCCCGCACCAGCGTGCGCGCGGTCGCGACGTACGCGCCGGTGACGCGGGTCAGGTCGGCCTCGGTGGCCGCGGCGACCAGCTGCATCGACAGCGGGCTCGGCATCCGGCTGGCGGCGATCGCCCGGACCCCGTTGGAGCGGCCGTTGGCGACCGGCCCGGCGTGCCCGACCTGGCCGGCGACGGCCGCGCCCGCGTCGTGGACGGCGTCGGCGAGGCGGGCCAGCCCGGCCTCGGTGGCGGGGCCGACGACGACCTGCTCGCGGTGGGTGCGCCCCTCGGGGGCGACCGCGAGGTAGGCGACCGTGGTCATCCCGATGCCGCCGCGGGCCACCTCGAGGTGGTAGTCGACCAGCGCGTCGGTGACCTGCCCCTCGGGGGTGCGGCCCTCGAAGGTCGCGGCCTTGACCGTGCGGTTGCGCAGCCGCACCGGCCCGAGGGTCGCCGGGGCCAGCACGTCGGGGGTCGCGGTCATGGTCGGATCGTACGCCGTCAGCGAGAACGTGTTCTAGTTCTGTGCCTCTCGACCCCGCCTGCCAGACTGCGGCCCCATGAGCGAGCGCGACCCGATCCGCGAGGCCCACCGCCAGTGGGTCGCCCACGGCTGGGCCGAGGCCGCCGACGGCATGGCACTGGTGACCTCGGTGGTGCGCGTGCACCAGCTGCTCACCGGCCGCATCGAGGCGGTGCTGCGCCCCCTCGACCTCACCTTCGCGCGCTACGAGGTGCTGCGGCTGCTGGCCTTCTCCTCGACCGGGCGGATGCCGATGATGCGGCTCGGCTCGTTGCTGCAGGTGCACCCGACCTCGGTGACCAGCGCGGTCGACCGGCTCGAGCGCCAGGGCTTCGTACGCCGCGTGCGCGGCGACGGTGACCGGCGCGTGGTGCTGGCCGAGATCACCGACACCGGGCGCGAGGTCGTCGAGCGGGCGACAGAAGGGCTCAACGCCGAGGTCTTCGGCTCCCCCGGCATCGGGGCGGGGTCGACGAGCACGCTGACCCGGCTGCTCGGAGAGCTGCGCGCCAGCGCCGGCGACCGGGTGGACTGAGACCCCGCGCCGGCTACCGCCGCGTAGGGGTTCCCGGTGCGACGGGCATCACCTATGCTGAGATAGTTGGACGTCCAACTATCTTCCCCGGAGCGAGCCCCACATGAGCGACCTGCACCAGCCCACCCACCCCATCCGCCTGGTCACGGCCTCGAGCCTCTTCGACGGCCACGACGCCTCGATCAACATCATGCGGCGGATCTTCCAGAGCCAGGGCTGCGAGGTGATCCACCTCGGGCACAACCGCTCGGTCGCCGAGGTCGTCGACGCCGCGCTCGAGGAGGACGTGCAGGGCGTCGCCGTGTCGTCGTACCAGGGCGGGCACATCGAGTACTTCGAGTACCTCGTCCAGTCGCTGCGCGAGCGCGGCGCCGGGCACGTCAAGGTCGTCGGCGGGGGCGGCGGCGTCATCGTGCGCGACGAGATCCAGCGCCTGCGCGACTCCGGGGTCACCATCTTCTCCCCCGAGGACGGCCAGCGGATGGGCCTGGTCGGGATGATCAACAGCGTCGTCGCCGACTGCGACCACGACCTGTGGGCCGCCGGCGCCGTGACCGCCGAGCAGGTGCTCAGCGGCGACCGCTTCGCCGTGGCCCGCGCGATCACCGGCGCCGAGCTGGGCCGCCTGGGCGGCGAGCTCGACACCATCCGGGAGGCCGCCACCCGCAGCCACGCACCCGTGCTCGGCATCACCGGCACCGGCGGCTCGGGCAAGTCGTCGCTGACCGACGAGCTCGTACGCCGCTTCCGCGTCGACCAGCAGGACAAGCTGCGCGTGGCCGTGATCGCCGTCGACCCCACCCGCCGCAAGGGCGGCGGGGCGCTGCTCGGCGACCGCATCCGGATGAACAGCCTCGACGGCGACCGGGTCTTCTTCCGCTCCCTGGCCACCCGCGGCGCCCACGAGCTGCCCGAGCACCTGCCCCACGTCATCGACGTGGTCAAGGCCGCCGGCTTCGACCTGGTGGTCGTCGAGACCCCCGGCATCGGCCAGGGCGACGCGGCGATCGTGCCGTTCGTCGACACCGCGATGTACGTCATGACGCCCGAGTTCGGCGCCGCCAGCCAGCTCGAGAAGATCGACATGCTCGACTTCGCCGACACCGTGGCGATCAACAAGTTCGAGCGCCGCGGCGCCAAGGACGCGCTGCGCGACGTGGGCCGCCAGCTGGTGCGCAACCGCGAGGCCTTCGGCCAGCAGCCCGACCAGATGCCGGTCTTCGGCACCAGCGCCGCCACCTTCAACGACGACGGCGTCACCGCGCTCTACCAGCACCTGCGCGGCATCCTGGTCGAGAAGGGCCTGCCCGCCGACGAGGGCACCCTGGCCCCCGTCGAGGTCAAGCACTCCTCGGGCATCCGCGCCGTCGTGCCCCAGGACCGGGTGCGCTACCTGGCCGAGATCACCGAGACGGTGCGCGCCTACCACGCGCGCACCGACGAGCTGGCCGAGGCCGCGCGCCGCGTGCAGCGCCTCGAGGCGGTCAGCGCCGAGCTCGTCGACCACGACGCCGGCGACGTGCCGGCCCTGCTCGAGAAGGCCTGCAAGCAGCTCGACCCCGAGGTCGCCGAGCAGCTCGAGCAGTGGCCCGCGGTCGTGGAGTCCTACTCCGGCGACGAGCAGGTCGTGGTCGTGCGCGACAAGGAGATCCACACGACGCTGACGCGCGAGTCGCTCAGCGGCAACAAGATCCCCCGCGTCGCGCTGCCGGCGTACGCCGACCACGGCGAGCTGGTGCGCTTCTGGCGCCGCGAGAATCTGCCCGGGCTCTTCCCCTTCACCGCCGGCGTCTTCAAGTTCAAGCGCGACGGCGAGGACCCGGCCCGGATGTTCGCCGGCGAGGGCGACCCCGCGCGCACCAACCGCCGCTTCAAGATCCTCTCCGCGGACGGCGACGCCAAGCGCCTCTCGACGGCCTTCGACTCGGTGACCCTCTACGGTCGCGACCCCGACGAGCGCCCCGACATCTACGGCAAGGTCGGCACCTCCGGCGTCTCGGTGGCCACCCTCGACGACATGAAGGTGCTCTACGACGGCTTCGACCTGGTCGCGCCGAGCACCTCGGTCTCGATGACCATCAACGGCCCGGCGCCGACGGTGCTGGCGTTCTTCCTCAACACCGTCATCGACCAGCAGGTCGACGCCTTCCGCGAGCGCGAGGGCCGCGAGCCCGACGCCGACGAGGCCGCGATGCTGGCCGCCCACGCGGTGGCGAGCGTCCGCGGCACCGTGCAGGCCGACATCCTCAAGGAGGACCAGGGCCAGAACACCTGCCTGTTCTCCACCGAGTTCAGCCTCCGGATGATGGCCGACATCCAGGAGTGGTTCATCGAGAAGCAGGTGCGCAACTTCTACTCGGTCTCGATCTCCGGCTACCACATCGCCGAGGCCGGGGCGAACCCCATCAGCCAGCTCGCCTTCACCCTCGCCAACGGCTTCACCTACGTCGAGGCCTACCTCGCGCGCGGCATGGACATCGACGACTTCGCGCCCAACCTGTCGTTCTTCTTCTCCAACGGCATGGACCCCGAGTACTCCGTCATCGGCCGCGTCGCGCGTCGGATCTGGGCGGTGGCGATGCGCGACAAGTACGGCGCCGGCGAGCGCTCGCAGAAGCTGAAGTACCACGTGCAGACCTCGGGTCGCTCGCTGCACGCGCAGGAGATGGACTTCAACGACATCCGCACCACGCTGCAGGCGCTGATCGCGATCTACGACAACGCCAACAGCCTGCACACCAACGCCTACGACGAGGCCGTGACGACCCCCAGCGAGGAGTCGGTGCGCCGCGCCCTGGCGATCCAGCTGATCATCAACCGCGAGTGGGGGCTGGCGATGAACGAGAACCCGCTGCAGGGCTCCTTCATCATCGACCAGCTCACCGACCTCGTCGAGGAGGCCGTGCTCGCCGAGTTCGACCGCATCAACGAGCGCGGCGGCGTGCTGGGCGCGATGGAGACCGGCTACCAGCGCGGCCGCATCCAGGACGAGTCGATGCTCTACGAGCACCGCAAGCACGACGGCTCGCTGCCGATCGTCGGCGTGAACACCTTCCTCAAGGAGGTCGGCGACGACGCCACCCCGCAGCACGTCGAGCTGGCCCGCGCCACCGACGAGGAGAAGGAGTCGCAGCTGCGGCGGGTGCGCGAGTTCCAGCGCACCCACGAGAACGAGGCCGCCGAGGCCCTGGCCCGGCTCAAGGCCGCCGCGACCTCGGGCGAGAACGTCTTCGCCGTGCTGATGGACGCCGCCCGCGTCTGCTCGCTCGGCCAGGTCACCGAGGCGTTCTTCGAGGTCGGCGGGGCCTACCGCCGCAACGTCTGACCAGGCCCGTATCTCGCGCCGACCCGGCGCATACCTCGCGTCGACCCGGCCCGGATCTCCCTCCCGCGGAGATCCGGGCCGGGTCAGCGTGAACTTTGGGACGGGTCAGCGTGAGATCTGCGACGGGTCAGTGCGAAGTTTGCGACGGGTGAGGGTGAGATCTGGGACGGGTCGGGGAGGGTGGGGGCATGGACGACGACCTGGGCACGACGTACGACGGGCCGCGGCCGGCGCGGCGGGTGGTCTCGCTGGTGCCGTCGCTGACCGAGGCGCTGGTCTCGGTGGACCGCGCGGCGGTGGTGGGGGCGACCGACTGGTGCATCCGCCCCACCGACCTGGAGACCACCCGGGTGCGCGGCACCAAGAACCCCGACCTGGCCGCGGTGCGGGCGCTGGAGCCCGACGTGGTGGTGGCCAACAAGGAGGAGAACCGCGAGCTCGACGTGCGCCGGCTGCGGGACTCGGGCGTGCGGGTGTGGGTCACCGACATCGAGACCGTGCCCGGTGCGGTCGCCTCGATGGAGCGGCTGCTCGACGGGATCGGCTGGCAGCGCCCCGACTGGCTGGCCCGCGCCCGCGAGCTGTGGTGCGGGCCGCTGCCCGCGGTGAGCCGGCGCGTGGTGGTGCCGATCTGGCGCGACCCGTGGATGGTCGTGGGCCCCGCGACCTTCACCAGCGACCTGTGCCGCCGGCTGGGCTGGCAGACACTGCCCGGCGCCGGGGAGGCGCAGGGGCGCTACCCCACGCTCGACGTCGAGCAGATCGACGCGCTGGGCGCCGACGCGGTGCTGCTGCCCGACGAGCCCTACGAGTTCACGGACGCCGACGGGCCGGAGGCGCTGCGCTCGCCCTGCGAGCTCGTCGACGGGCGGCTGCTGACCTGGTACGGCCCCTCGCTGCTCGACGCCCGCACCTCGGTGGAGCGCCGCGGCGCCTGACGGCGCGGACGCTCGGGGCGCCCGGGCAGCGCGAACAGCCAGGTCGCCCCCAGCCGCAGCAGCACCCAGTGCGCGCCGAGCGACACGAGCACCGCGACCGCGCTGAGCACCAGCGGGTGCAGCACGCCGCGCACCACCGAGCCCTGCTCGAGGTCCAGCAGCGGCGGCAGGTGCAGCAGGCTCGCCAGCACCACGGTGTGCAGCACGTAGATCGGCAGGGTGCGGCGGCCCACCCAGCCCAGCAGCCGGGCCGGCGGACCGCTGCGGGCCAGCAGCACCGCCACCCGCAGCCCCAGGGGCACCCCGACGACGCTGGCCACCAGCAGGTGGGCGCTGGTGGGCAGGTCGAGGCGCCACAGCAGCAGGGTCAGGGCGACGTACGCCGTCGTCAGCGCCGGCGCCCCGCCCCACGGGCCGGCGGGGCGCTCGGCCAGGCGGCGGACCAGCCGCGGGGCGAGCGCGCCCAGGGCGAAGTAGGTGAAGTGGAAGAGCACCGAGAAGCGGTTCCACTGCTCGATGCCGAACGCCGACGACGACGCGGAGAGGACGGCGGCGCCGGCCAGCACCCACCCGGCGGGCAGCCCGGCCAGCAGCTTGGCCAGCACGAAGTAGACGGCCAGCGCGTAGAGGAACCACACGCCGGTCGAGGCCCACACGAGGTCCTGGGCGAGCTCGCCGAGGTCCTGGGTGCGGTTCATCGGCAGCAGCCGCTCGACCGAGAAGACCGCGCCGAGCAGCAGCAGCCACACGACGTAGAGGTAGTACGGCGACAGGGCGCGGCGGCGCACCTGGGCCCAGGGCCGGTGCACCGCGCGGGACGCCACGAAGCCGCTGAGCACGAAGAAGAGCGGCATCCGGATGGGCTTGAGGGCGCTGGTCACCGCGCCCCAGCCGGCCACGACGCCGGCGAGCGACTCAGGAGCGTCGATGCCGAGGTTCTTGACCACCGCGTGGTGCAGCACCACCAGCAGGATGCTCAGGCCCTTGGCCACGTCGATCCACAGGACCCGCGACGTGCCGGCGCCCGCGACGACGGGGGCGGTGGCGGCGGGCAGGGGGGTGTGCACGCTCCCGAGTGTCCGGTGCGGGGCCCTGCCCGCGGCAATCACGACCCCCTGTCGTGACAGGCTTCACACAGGGCGCGGCCAGGGCTCACACAGGTCTCACCAGGTCTCACCAGGTCTCACACCGGTCGCGCCAGGTCGGTGGCCGAGGGGCGCCCCCGCAGCACCGTCGAGCCGGCCTCCCGCCAGCAGCGCGCCTCGTCGTCCCCGCCGGCGCGCGCGGCCGCCCGCACCGTCGCGAGCGTGGTGAGCACCCGCGGCTCCTCGGCCTTGGCGAGCTCGGTGAGCCGGGCCGCGGCGTTCACCGCGTCGCCGATCACGGTGTACTCCAGCCGGGCGCGGGTGCCGACGTTGCCGGCCACCGTGGCCCCGGTGCACACCCCGACGCCCGCGGCGACGTCGGGCCGCTCGGCGCGCAGCCGCTCGTCGATGCGGCGCGCGGCCAGCAGCCCCGCCCGGGCGTGGTCCGGCTGCTCGACCGGGGCGCCGAAGACCGCGAGCACCGCGTCGCCCATGAACTTGTTGACGATGCCGCCGGCCCGGTCGACCTCGTCGACGACGACCTCGAAGAAGGCGTTGAGCACCGCGACGACCTCGGCGGGGTCCCGCTCGGCGGCCATGGTGGTGGACCCGACGAGGTCGACGAAGAGCACCGTCACCTCGCGGACCTCGCCACCGAGCTCGACGTCGCCGTCGACCGCGGCCCGGGCGACCTCGCGGCCCACGTGCCGGCCGAAGACGTCGCGCAGGTGCTCGCGCTCGCGCAGCCCCGCGACCATGTGGTTGAACCCGGCCTGCAGCTCGCCGATCTCGGTGGCGTCGTAGACCGCCACCCGCTGGTCGAGGTCACCGCGCTCCACCTCGAGCAGCGCGCCGCGCACCGCGGTCAGCGGCGCCACCACCGAGCGCGCGTTGAGGACGGTGACCAGCAGCCCGACCACGAGCACCACGCCGCCGAGGACCAGCACCTCGACGGCCAGGCGCCGCGTGCTGACGTCGTCGCCGACCAGCACCAGCAGCGCCGCCACCACGAGCCCGACGACCGGGGCGGCGGTGCCCAGCAGCCAGAACATCAGCATCCGGCCACCCACGCCCAGGCCGCGGGGGCGCTCCGAGGCCGCGTGGCCGCCACCGTCGTCCAGGGCGCGGGCGGTGACCGGGCGCAGCGCGAACTCGGAGAACAGGTAGGCCACGGCGCAGGCCACGACCCCGCCGATGGCCACCGTGAACGCGGTGCTCAGCGCGCGCTGGGGCTGCAGCCACAGCGCGAGGCCGACGAAGAGCACGTCGGCCGCGGCCCACAGCACGCCCGCCAGCACGGTCAGCCGCAGCGGGACCCGCAGCATCCGGCGGCGCACCCGGCGCGACGACCCGCCGCCCTCGGCGGCCCAGCGCAGCCCCTGCAGCGCGACCCGGGTCCCCCACACCGTGCCGACCACGAGCGCCACCCCGACGTAGACCGGGACGGCGACCGCCAGGGCCAGCCAGGTCGGGCCGTCGGGCGCCGGGGCGGTGACCACGAAGACCGAGAGCAGCAGCACCACCGCCGCCCCGACCCCGTGGGTCAGCGTGAGCGCCACCGTCAGCAGCACCTGCACCCGCGCCCGCAGCCGGCGCGGCGACTGGCCCTCGGGCCCCAGCAACCACGAGCCGAACGGCGTACGCCGCGGTCGTCGTCGGCGGCGGCCGGCGCCGGGGCCGGTGCTCGGGCCGGTGCCGGGGACTGGCTCGCGGGTGCTCCTCACGCCGCGCATCATCGCGCACGCAACCGAAGGGGTGATCCTGTAGAACCTTTGTAGAGGCTTGTGTAGATTCCTGTTCAGTTAGGCAGTTCTCCTCAGCCGCCCATGGAAGGCAGCCGCACATGACCACCTCCCTCGCCGAACGACGCAGCGCCTTCCGGACCTCCGACGCCGAGCGCGCCGCCGCCACCACGAGCCTGCTGGCGCGCGCCGCGGCCACCGACGACGACCGAGCGCCGCGCCTGCCACGACGAGGTGGTGCGGGTGAACATGCGCGTGGCCGAGGCCGTCGCCCGCCGCTACGCCCGCCGCGGGGTCCCGGTCGAGGACCTCACCCAGATCGCCTACCTCGCGCTGGTGCGGGCCGTGCGCCGCTACGACGCCGCGCACGAGCGCGACCTGCTGGCCTACGCCGTCCCGACCATCGAGGGCGACATCCGCCGCCACTTCCGCGACCACGGCTGGACGATCCGGCCCCCGCGCGACGTGCAGCGCGCCCACACGCGCCTGGTGCGCACCGGCGCCAGCCTCGAGCGCTACGACGCCCCGGCGCTGGAGCAGCTCGCGAGCCAGGTCGAGGAGTCGGTCGAGGTGGTGCGCGAGGCCCTGTCGGCGCGCACCTGCTTCTCGCTGCTCTCGCTCGACCAGCCGGCCGGGGGCGCCGAGGACGAGGGGCCGGCCGCCGACGTCGCCGACCACGGCGACCGCTCGCAGGAGCAGGCCGAGGCCCGGCTGCTGGTCCAGCCCCTGGTCGCCTCCCTGGCCCGCCGCGACCAGCAGATCCTGCGCTGGCGCTTCGTCGACGAGCTGAGCCAGCGCGAGATCGCCGACCGTCTCGGGCTCTCGCAGATCCAGGTCTCGCGCCTGCTGCAGCGGGTGCTCACCCAGATGCGCGGCGCGCTCAGCGAAGCCGTCTGAGGCTGACCCTCCGGGCCTCCTGGGCCCCCGGATCCCCCGGTCCCCGAGGGGCCCCGCTCACTCCCCCGGTACGCCGCCGCGCTGCGGCAGGTCGGACTGCACCGCCGCCTGGTGCATGCCCACCCGCTCCATCCAGCTCAGCCCCGGCGACCACGCCGCGCGCATCGACACCTCGCCGTCGGGCTCCATCACCTTGAGCAGCACGACCGCGCCGAGCACCAGCTCGCCGTCCTCGGGCCGGTGCTCGACGCCGAGGGAGTCGACCAGTCGTCCGATGGGCTGCGGCTCGGGCACAGGGGGTCACGCCTCTCGGGTCGGGGGCCCGGCACGGCTGCCGGCTGCTTCCCATCCAAGCACGCGCTGTGCAAGCTCCGTGCAAGGTTGGCGCCCAGGAAGGCTCGTCCGGTCGTGGAGAGTTCGTCTAAACTCTGCCCCGCGGCACCCACCCGGCTGCTCCCGCGCCCGGGTCCACCACCGGGTCCATCACCGGGTCCACCACGGGTCCTTGAGAAGGAGGTCCGCGACACCATGGCCTCCCGTCCCGCCCAGCGCTGGCGCATCGGCGTCCTGGCCTCCCGCGTGGGCGTCTCCGAGACCCTCCTGCGCGCCTGGGAGCTGCGCTACGGGCTGCTGAGCCCCACCCGCAGCGACGCCGGCTACCGCCTCTACGGCCCCGAGGACGAGCGCCGCGCCCGCGCCATGCAGGACGCGCGCCGCCGCGGCGTGCCGGCCGGCCAGGCGGCGGCCGAGATCCTGGCCTCCGAACGCTCCAGCAGCCGGCTCCCCGGGGCACCGGGCCCGCGCTACGCCACCACGGCGGCGCTCGACACCGAGGGCACCCTCAGCGAGCTGCAGGCCGCGATGGTCGCCTACGACGTGGGCTCGATGCACGCCGCGCTCGACCGGATCCTCGTGGAGGTCTCGGCCGAGACCGCCATCAAGGACGTGCTGCTGCCGTTCCTGGCCTCGGTGGGCGCGGGCTGGGCCGCAGGCGACTTCGACGTCGCCGACGAGCACTTCGCCAGCGACCTGGTGCGCGCACGCCTGGCCGCCCTCTCGATCGGCCCGGGCTCGCGCACCGGCCCGGTGGCGGTGCTGGCCTGCCCGCCGACGGAGTCGCACGACATCGCCCTCAAGGCCTTCGAGGTGGTGCTGCTGCGCGCCGGCTGGCGCACCCGCTTCCTCGGCCCGCAGACCCCCGTGCGCTCGCTCGAGGTCGCGGTCGGGGTCGTCGAGCCCGACCTCCTCGTGCTCGCCGGCACCCGCCCCGAGTCCTTCCACGTCGACCCCGACGACGTCGAGGCGGTGGCGCGCCTCGCGGCCGCCACGCGCGTGGTGCTCGCCGGGGCCGGCGCCGACCGGGCGGCCGCCGAGCGCTGGGGGGCCGAGGTCCTCGAGGGCGACCCGGTCACGGCCGCCGGGTCCCTGGTCGGCACCGCCCGCCGGGCGACCCGGCCGAGCAACGGGGGCGCCTCCCCCGCCTGAGCCCGGCCTGAGCCGGACCTGAGGCGGGACTCTGCCCCTGCACGCGGGCTTCAAACCTCCGCCCACCCGGACGGGTGAAATAACCGCCACGGACGGTTGAAGTCTGCACCAGGCGGACATCAGTGGAGTGCAGGCCGACGACGCAGCCCGTCGCCCCGGCCGCCCCGGACCAGTCCCCGACCGGTCCCCGACCCGTCACAGCACAGTCACCGCACAGTTCACCGTCACAGCCGAAAACCCCAGAGGTGTTGAGAATGTCGCACGAGAACGCCGCCCCGCTGACCATCACGATGGTCGACGACCACGACCTGGCCGTCGCCGGCCTGCAGACGCTGCTGACGCCGTACGCCGACCGGGTCCGCCTGGTCGACATGCGCCAGGCGCTGGCGCACCCCGAGGACCTCGACGTCGTGCTCTACGAGCCCGTCGGCCAGTCCGCCTTCGGCGCCGCGATGCTGCGCGACCTGCAGCGCTCCGCCGACGCCCACCCGGTCGTCTTCAGCTGGGCGCCCGGCGACCAGCTGCCGACGTCCACGGCCAACATGTACCTGCCCAAGACCCTCACCGCGGCGCAGCTCGTCGTCGCTCTCGAGGACCTGGTCTCCGGGCGTCGGGTGCCGACCGCCCCGGCCCCCGAGAAGGCCCCCGTCGTCGAGGCCCCGGCCCCTGCGCCGCTGCGCCCCGAGGCCCCGGCCGGCAGCCGCCTGACCCCCCGCGAGCTGGAGATCCTCACGCTGATCACCGCGGGCATGACCAACGGCGAGATCGTCGAGAAGCTCAACCTGAGCATCAACTCGATCAAGACCTACATCCGCCAGGCCTACCGCAAGATCGACGTCGAGCGCCGTACCCAGGCCGTCGCCTGGGGCATGGCCAACAACCTCGCCGTCGCCGAGGACGTGGAGGCCGCCGAGCTCCACGAGGTCGAGACCTCGATGGCCGGCTGAGCAGCGGGACCCGCACGACCCATCAGCACCCAGCAGCACCCAGCAGCACCAGCACGACCCGCACGGGCGGGGGCGCCGGACCCACACGGTCCGGGAGGAGCGCCCCCGCCCGCGGTGCGTCCGGGGGTGGGCCGGATCTCGGCCCCTGGCCTGGAATCGGCCACCTCAGGGTGGGAAGGTTAGCCTCACCAATACCGCCACGTCCGTCCGTGGCCCCTTCCCCGGCCGCCTGAGGAGAACCCGCGTGAAGCGCAGCGCCCGCACCGTCCGCACCGTCGTCACCGCCCTGGCCACCGCCGCCACGCTCGCCGTGACCGGCTGCTCGGCCCTCGGGGGCGGCGAGGAGGCGGACCTGCAGATCTACACCGCGCGCCACTACGACCTCGAGGAGGCCTTCGCGGCCTTCACCGACGAGACCGGGATCAGCGTCGAGTTCCTCTCCGGCGACGACGCCGAGCTGCTCGAGCGGCTCAAGGCCGAGGGCGACTCCACGCCCGCCGACATCTTCATGACCGTCGACGCCGGGATGCTGTGGAACGCCGCCGAGCAGGGCGTGCTTGAGCCGGTCAGCTCCGACGTGCTCGACGCGGCCGTGCCGGAGGACCTGCGCGACCCCGACGGACAGTGGTACGGCCTGGCGATGCGCGCGCGCACCGTCGTGTACGACCCCGAGAGCGTCGACCCCGCCGACATCGACGCCGTCGACACCTACGAGGCCCTCGGCGACCCGCAGTGGGCCGGTCGGGTCTGCATGCGCGACGAGACGGCGTCGTACACCCAGAGCCTGGTGGCCAGCCTGATCGACCTGCACGGGCGCGAGAAGGCGCTCGAGATCGTCGAGGGCTGGGTGGCCAACGACGTGCAGATCATGAGCAACGACGTCGAGCTGCTCGAGGCCATCGACGCCGGCGGCTGCGACATCGGCATCAGCAACCACTACTACCTCGCGCGGATGCTCGAGGAGGACCCCGACTTCGACGTCGAGCTGTTCTGGGCCAGCCAGGAGGGCGACGGCACCCACGTCAACATCTCCGGCGCCGGCCTGGTCGAGGGCACCGAGTCCGCCCCCGAGGCCCAGCAGCTGCTCGAGTGGCTGGCCACCGACGGCCAGAGCGCGTTCGTCGACGCCAACCACGAGCTGCCGGTCAACCCCGAGGTCGAGCCCGAGCCGCTGGTCGCCTCCTTCGGCGAGTTCGACCGGATGCCGGTCGACGCGCAGGCCTACGGCGCCCTGAACTCCGACGCGGTCGAGCTGCTCGACGAGGCCGGGTACCGCTGACGTGACCGCACTCGCCCGGGGCGCGGGGCGGCCCGGGTGGTCGGCGGCGGTCGTCCTGATCGCCCTGCTGGTGGCCAGCCCGGTGCTGGCCGTGGCGGCGTACGCCCTGGGCCAGGGCGGGCTGCGGATGCCGGGCGGGGTCGCCGAGATGGTGGCCACCACCCTGGCGCTGCTGCTGCTGGTCGCCGCCGGCACCGCCGTGCTCGGCACCGGGCTGGCCTGGCTGGTCACCGCCTACGAGTTCCCGCTGCGCTGGGCGCTGAGCTGGCTGCTGGTGCTGCCGCTGGCGATGCCGGCCTACATCCTGGGCTTCGTCTTCCTCTCCACCTTCGACTACGCCGGGCCGGTGCAGGGCGCGCTGCGCTCGGTGCTCGGTGACGACCTCGGCGCGCTGCCGGTGCGCTCGCTCGGCGGCGCCGCGGTCGTGCTGGTCCTCACGCTCTACCCCTACGTCTACCTGCTGACCCGGGCCGCGTTCCTCGAGCTCGCGCCGACGGCGTACGACGCCGCGCGCACGCTGGGCGCCTCCGGGCGCGGGCCTTCCGCGCGGTGCTGCTGCCGCTGGCGAGGCCCTCGCTGGCCGCCGGGCTGGCGCTGGTGACGATGGAGGTCCTCACCGACTTCGCCACGGTGCAGTACTTCAACGTGCGCACCGTCTCGGTCGGGGTCTACCTGACCTGGAAGGGCACCTACGACGTCGGCTCCGCGATCTCGCTGGCCGTGCTGGTGCTGGTCTTCGCCGTGGCCGTGCTGGCCGCCGAGCGGGCGCTGCGCGGCCGGGCGCGCTACCACCAGAAGGGCGGCCGGGGCCGCGGCCTCGAGCGTCGTCGGCTGACCGGCTGGCGTGCCGGCGCGGCCACCGCGACCGGTCTCGCGGTGGTGGGGGCGGCGTTCGCGCTGCCGGTGCTGCGCCTGGTCACCTGGGCCCTCTCGGCGCTGGGCGACGACGCCGGCGCCGTCCTCGACGAGCGCTTCGTCGACAACCTGACCAGCTCGCTGGTGGTCGCCGCGATCGCCGCCGTCGTGTGCGTCGTGGTGTCGCTGACCATCTCCCACGCCATGCGCCTGGGCGGCGGTCGCGTGGTGCACGCCGCCGCCCAGGTCACCACCTTCGGCTACGCCGTGCCCGGTGCGGTGGTCGGCATCGGCGTGCTGGCCGTCTTCGCCGGTGCCGACCGGGCGCTGGTGGCCCTCGGCGTCGAGGGCGGCACCGGCCTGCTGGCGACCGGGTCGGTGCTCGGCATCCTGGTCGCGTACGTCGTCCGGTTCACCGCCCCGGCCTACCAGGCGGTCGAGGCGAGCTTCTCGCGCGTCTCCCCCAGCGTCAGCGCCTCCGCGATGACCCTCGGCGCCGGCCCCGGGCGGCTGCTGCGCCGGGTGCACCTGCCGCTGGCGCGCCCCGGGGTGGCGGTCGCCGCGACGCTGGTGCTCATCGACGCGGTCAAGGAGCTGCCGCTGGTGCTGATGCTGCGCCCCTTCGGCTTCACGACGCTCTCGGTGTGGGTCTACGAGCTGGCCTCGGAGAACTTCTGGGAGCGCGCCGCGCTGCCGGCCCTGCTGATCGTGCTGGTGGCGGTGGTGCCGGTCGTGCTGACCTTCCGCGCCACCGGCGGCCGCGCCGACCCGGCCGAGCCCGGCGCCCCGGGGGGCGGCGTGGGCGCTGCCGCCCCGGCGGCGCTGTCCGGCTCGCTGCCGCCGGCGCCCGGGCAGGTCAGCACCACGCTGACCCTCGACCGGGGCCGCGCGGGCCCGCCAGGCAGGATGGACCCATGACCAGCACCCGCAGCGCGCCCGGGGCCGACGGGACCACCGTCGGGTACGGCGTACCCGCGCTGGAGCTGGTGGGCGCCACCAAGAGCTACGGCTCGCACCCGGCCGTCTGCGAGGTCGACCTCGCGGTGACCGCCGGCGAGGTGGTCACCGTCATCGGCCCCTCCGGTTGCGGCAAGTCGACGCTGCTGCGCCTGGCCGCGGGCCTGGAGCGGCCCGACGGCGGCGAGGTGCGGGTCGGCGGCAAGGTCGTGGCCGGCCCGACCTGGGTGCCGCCGGAGCGCCGCCACGTCGGCATGGTCTTCCAGGACCACGCGCTCTTCCCCCACCTCGACGTGGCGCGGAACATCGCCTTCGGGCTCGACGACCTGCCCCGCGCCCAGCGCGCCGGCCGGGTCGCGGAGGTCCTTGAGCTGGTCGGCCTCTCGCACCTGGGTCACCGCCACCCCCACGAGCTCTCCGGCGGCGAGCAGCAGCGGGTCGCCCTGGCCCGCGCGCTCGCGCCGCGCCCCACGGTGGTGCTGCTCGACGAGCCGTTCTCCTCCCTCGACGCCAACCTGCGCACGCAGGTGCGCACCCAGACCCTCGAGGCGCTGCACGAGACCGGCAGCGCCGCGCTCGTGGTCACCCACGACCAGACCGAGGCGCTCTCGATGGGCGACCGGATCGCCGTGCTCAAGGACGGCGTCGTGCGCCAGATCGGCACCCCGAGCGAGGTCTACGAGTCGCCCAGCGGCCGCTTCGTCGCCTCCTTCATGGGCGAGGCCGACTTCCTGCCCGCCCACGTCCGCGACGCGCTGCTGACCTGCGAGATCGGCGTGGTCTCGACCGTGCCGGGCTGGGGCCGCACCGACCTCGACGTCGAGGTGATGCTGCGCCCCCACGAGGTCGCGCTGCGCGTCGAGCGGGACTCCACCCACCGCGTCGAGCGGGTCGAGTACTACGGCGCGTTCGTGCTCCACCACGTGCGCCTGGCCTCCGGCAGCACCGTGCGCTCCTGGCAGCAGCACGACGTCCAGCACGCCCCCGGCACCCCGGTGGCGGTCTCGGTCGTCCCGGGCTCGCGGCCGGTGCTGCTGGCCGGCGACGACGCGCTCACCGCGCCGCCCGCCGCCGCCCGCCGCTGACCAGGCACAAACTTCGCGCTGACCCGGCGCAAATCTCGCGCTGAGACGGCGCAAACTTCGCGCTGACCCGGCCCGTATGTCGCGCTGACCCGGCCCGGATCGTCCCTGTCGAGCGCCGTCCCGATGAGTGCGAGATCTGCGCCGGGTCGGCGCGACATTTGCGACGGGTCAGGGAGAGATCTGCGCCGGGTCAGCGGCGCAGGCGGCGCTCGGTGGTGGTCACCGCGCGCCACACGGCGACCCCGACGACGAGGCTGAGCAGGGTGGCGAGGGCGGGCAGGTCGTCCTCGAGGTGGGGGTAGACCTGCCAGTGGGTCAGGTAGATGTAGAGCGAGGCGCCGGCCAGGGTGGCCGCCAGGCGGGCGAGCAGGCCGGGCAGGCGGACCTGGCGCGACCAGGTCAGCAGCAGCAGGCCGACGATGACGGCGGCGCTGCGGGCGTCGTCGGCGAAGAAGCCGGGCACGGTCAGCACGGCCAGCGCCGAGACGACCAGTCGGTGCCCGGTGGTACGGGCGCGGGCGACCGCCCAGCCGAGGGTCAGCAGCCAGGCCACCACCGGGGCCCGGTGGATGACGTCCCCGTCGGGCAGCGGCACCAGCTCGTAGCGGGTCAGCAGCGCCAGCAGGGTCAGGGCGACCGGGAACCAGAACGGCCAGCGCCGCTCGGTGCGGTCCAGCACGGGCACCGCGACCAGCGCCGCGACACCCAGCACCAGCAGCACCAGCGCCTCGACGAACCAGTGGTGCCAGGCGGGCTCGGTCCAGCCCGGGGGGCCCAGGAAGCCGTTGACGAGCAGCGCGGTCTGCCACGGGTAGGCGCCGAGGAGCAGGGCCGTGCCGCCGATCCACAGCACCGCCGGCACCACGACCCGCGCGGCCGCGGTCAGCAGCCGCTGCACCCGCTCGCGACGGGTGACGTCGCCCAGGGCGAAGCGGGCCAGGTTGAAGCCGGCGAGCGCCAGCAGCAGGTGCGCCCCGCCGAGCAGCGTGAACAGGTCGGCGTGCGTGCCGACCACGGCCACGATGGCCACGGCACGCAGCACCACGTTGGTCTCGACGCCGCGGCCGCGCCGGGTGCGGGTGGTCGTGCCGGCCTCGAGCTCGGCGACCGTGCGCAGGTGCCAGTCGGCCGGCAGGTGGCCCAGCGCCTCCTCGAGGCGCACCGAGGTCTCGACGTAGGTCAGGGAGTCGCCGCCGAGACCGGCGAAGGTGTCGTCGTCGCCGACCGGGCGGCCCAGGACCTCGCCCAGCACGTCGCGCACGCCGGTCGCCGCCGTCGTCGCCCGCTCGGGGGCCGGGGCGGCGAGGGCGGCCACGCCGCGGTGGTCGGGCTTGCCGTTGGCCAGCCGAGGCAGCTGCGGCACGGGGTGCACCTGCACCGCCGCGGCCGGCAGCCCGGTCAGGGCGGTGACCAGGCGGCGTACGCGGGCGACGAGACGGGCCGACCCGCCGGTGGCGCGCGGCTCGACGGCCACGACCAGCTGCTCGGTGGCGCCGTCGGTCGGCGGGGTGCCGGCGACCAGGGCGCGCACGCCGTCGGCGACCAGCGCCCGCTCGACGCGGTCGAGGTCGATGCGCAGCCCGAGCACCTTGGCGGTGCGCGAGAGCCGGCCCACGACCTCCCACAGGCCGTCGTCGCCGCGGCGGGCCAGGTCGCCGGTGCGCAGCCGGGTGACCTCGCGCCCGCGGGCCAGGTCGTCGGGGTGCTCGGCGTAGCCGAGCATCACGTTGGGACCCTCGTAGACCAGCTCGCCGGTGCCCTCGGGCGCGCCCGGCACCTCGGCCAGGTCGAAGCGGCCGCCGGGCACGGGGACGCCGATCGCCCCGGGCCGGGTGCCGGCGAGGTCGGGCGGCAGGTAGGCCATCCGTGCGGTGGCCTCGGTCTGGCCGTACATCACGAACAGGTCGAACCCGCGGCGCTGGCCGAGCTCGGCGTAGGAGCGCACCCGGTCGGGGGCCATCGCCCCGCCGGCCTGGGTGAGGTAGCGCAGCGAGTCGGGGGCGACGGTGTCGAGGCCGACCCGGTCGAGCAGCTCGAAGGTGTGCGGCACCCCGGCGAGCGAGGTGGCGCCGTGCTCGCGGGCGGCGGCCCAGAAGCACGGGTCGACGACCGAGGCGTCGCCCAGCAGCACCCCGGCCCCGCGCAGCAGGTGGGTGTGCAGCACCGAGAGGCCGTAGCAGTAGTGCAGCGACAGGCTCAGCGCCGCCAGGTCGTCGCCGCGCAGCGGCAGGTACGCCGCGATCGACTCGGCGTTCGCCTGCAGGTTCTCGGCGCTCAGGCGCACCAGCCGCGGCGAGCCGGTGCTGCCGGAGGTCGAGAGCAGGGCGGCGAGCTCGGGGTGCAGGTCGTGGGCGGTGCCGTCGCGCTGCTCGTCGAGCACGTCGCCGCGCGCCACCACGTCGGGGTCGTACGCCGCCCGGGTCGCGGCGACCACGTCAGGCCGGGCCGCGTCGACGACGACCACGGGGTGCCCGCCGGCGAGGGCGGCCAGGTAGGTCGCGACCGAGTCGACGTCGGAGGCCATCTCGAGCAGCACCAGGCGGCGCACCGGGCCGAGGCGGGCGGCGCGGTCGTCGACGAGCCGCGCCAGGTCGGCGTAGGAGACGACGCGCCCGGCGTGCACGAGCGCTCGCCGCGCTCCCCAGGAGGCGAGGTCGCGCGCGAAGCCGACACCCGTAGCGGGTGCGGCGGCGGGCGACCCGGAGTGCTCCGGGGGGTGCGGGGCGATGCTCACCCGTCGATGGTAAGGCAAGCCTCACCTATGCACGAGTCGACGTCCGCGGCATGGTCGCCTCCTCCGATCGGTCAGACATAAGACTTCTCCTGACACCGCCGGGCGCGACGGTCCACGATGACCTCGAGCGGCCCGGGAGGGGCCGGACCGAGGACACGAGGGAGCCCCGCACATGCACCTGCACCGACCCACCACCGACCCCGCCGGCCGAGCCGGCGCAGCACCGGCCGCCCGCCGCCTGGCCCGCCTCGGCGCCAGCGGCGTCACGGTGCTGGCCCTGACCGCCGGCGCCATGGGCGTCGCCACGACCGGCGCCGCCGCGGAGACCTCCCCCAGGATCTCCGCGGCCGCCGTCGCCGGCACCGCGAGCACCGGCGGCGACCTCGCCTCCGGCGAGCGCCGGGCCCGGACCTGCGCGGAGGCCAAGGCCGACCTGCGCAAGGCCAAGAAGTCGGTCAAGAAGGCCAAGCAGGCCAAGAAGAACAAGGCCAAGAAGGTCACCCGCGCCAAGAAGCGCGTGGAGAAGCGCAAGAACCGCCGCGACAAGCTCTGCGCGGCCGGCGGCGGCACGACCACCCCCGACGAGGCCCAGGGCGAGGTCGACGAGTCGCAGGACGCGCTCGGCGCGCTGCCGCTCGACCAGCTGGGCGCCCTGCTGCCCGCAGACCTGGCCGACCAGCTCAACACCGCCACCGCGCAGCTGCAGGCGCTGCTGGGTCAGCTCGAGGCCGGCATCCCCGGCGCCGACGCGGGCCAGCTCGACGAGATCCTCGCCGCCCTGCAGGCCCTGGACGTGCCGGCCCTCGTCGCCGCGCTGCAGGGGCTGCTCGGCGAGCTCACCGGCGGCGGTCTCGAGGGCGCCGACCCGGCCGCGCTCAGCGCCGTGCTGGACACGCTGCTGGGCGGGCTGCCCGGCGGCACCGCCCTGCCGGGGGCCGACCTGGGCCAGCTCAGCGGCGCCCTGGCCGCGCTGCAGGGCGCCCTGGGCTCCTTCGACCCGGCCGCCGGCCCGGCCGGCCTCATCGCCGCGGTCGAGGGGCTCGCGACCGCGCTCACCGGCGGCGGCCAGCTCGGCCCGCTGCTCGAGCTGTTCTCCCAGCTCGAGGACCTCGGCGCGTTCGAGGGCAGCGACCCCACCGCCGTCCTCTCGCAGGTGCTCGAGGCCCTCGTCGGCGAGCTCGGCTCGACCGGCTTCCTCGACCAGCTCAGCGGCGTGCTCGACACCGGCGCCCTGGCCGGTCTGCTGGCCTCGCTCGGCGACATCCTGGGCGACATCCTGGGCGGCCTGCTCGGCGGCCTGCCGGTCCCGCGGGCCTGAGACACCGGGGGAGCGTCGTCGAGCGGCCGACGACGCTTCCCCGGCTCCCCCGGCTCCCCCAGCGCAGCCTCAGGCGGTCTCGACGCCCCCGAGGCGCAGCCAGGTGTCCACGACTGTGTCGGGGTTCAGCGACATCGACTCGATGCCCTGCTCCAGCAGCCACTGCGCGAGGTCGGGGTGGTCGGAGGGGCCCTGGCCGCAGATGCCGACGTACTTGCCCTGCTTCTTGCAGGCCTTGATGGCCAGCTCGAGCATGTGCAGCACCGCCGGGTCGCGCTCGTCGAAGCCGTCGGCGACCAGGCCGGAGTCGCGGTCCAGACCCAGGGTCAGCTGGGTCATGTCGTTGGAGCCGATCGAGAAGCCGTCGAAGTGCTCGAGGAACTGCTCGGCCAGCACCGCGTTGGAGGGCACCTCGCACATCATCACGACCTTGAGGCCGTTCTCGCCGCGCACGAGCCCGTGGCTGGCGAGCAGCTCGATGACGCCGCGGGCCTCCTTGAGGGTGCGCACGAACGGGATCATCACCCAGACGTTGGTCAGGCCCATCTCGTCGCGCACGTGGCGCAGCGCCTCGCACTCCATCGCGAAGCACTCCCGCGAAGTCCTCCGAGAGGTACCGCGACCCGCGGTAGCCGATCATCGGGTTCTCCTCCTCGGGCTCGTAGCGCTCGCCGCCGACGAGGTTGGCGTACTCGTTGGACTTGAAGTCGCTCATCCGCACGATCACCGGCTCCGGCGCGAAGGCCGCCGCGATCGTCGCCACTCCCTCGACCACCCGCTGCACGAAGAACTCGCGCGGCGAGGGGTACGCCGCGATCATCTCCTCGACCTCGCCGCGCAGGTCGGCGGGCAGCGCGTCGGGATCGGACTCCAGCTCGAGCAGCGCGCGCGGGTGGATGCCGATCTGGCGGTTGATGATGAACTCGAGACGGGCCAGGCCCACGCCCTGGTTGGGCAGCCGCGAGAAGGCGAAGGCCTGCTCGGGGGTGCCGACGTTCATCATGATCTTGACCGGGACCTCGGGCAGCGAGTCGAGCTCGGTGCGCTCGACCTCGAAGTCGAGCAGCCCCTCGTAGACCAGGCCGGTGTCGCCCTCGGCGCAGGTCACGGTGACCTCGCGGCCGTCGGTGAGGGAGCGGGTGGCGCCGCCGGTGCCGACGACGGCGGGGATGCCGAGCTCGCGGGCGATGATCGCGGCGTGGCAGGTGCGACCGCCGCGGTTGGTCACGATCGCCGAGGCACGCTTCATGATCGGCTCCCAGTCGGGGTCGGTCATGTCGGCGACCAGCACCTCGCCGGGCACGAACTCGTGCATCTGGTCGATGTCGGTGAGCACCCGCACCGCGCCGGAGCCGATCTTCTGGCCGATTGCGCGGCCCTCGACCAGCACCTCGGCGCCCTTGGCGACCGCGGGGTCCATGGCGTAGCGCTCCAGCGCCCCCGTCCGCCGCGACTGCACCGTCTCGGGGCGCGCCTGCAGCACGTAGAGGTGGCCGTCGACGCCGTCCTTGCCCCACTCGATGTCCATCGGGCGCCCGTAGTGCTCCTCGATCACCAGCGCGTGGCGGGCCAGCTCGGTGACCTCGTCGTCGGTCAGGCTCAGCAGGCGGCTGCGCGCCGGCTCGACGTCGACGAACTCGGTGGTGCGCCCCACCGCGGTGTCCTGGGTGTAGACCATCTGGGTGGCCTTGCCGCCGACGCTGCGCTTGAGCACCGCCGGGCGACCGGCGCGCAGGGCCGGCTTGTAGACGTAGAACTCGTCGGGGTTGACCGCGCCCTGCACGACGCCCTCGCCGAGGCCGAAGGCGGAGGTGATGAAGACGGCGTCGGTGAAGCCCGACTCGGTGTCCATCGTGAACATGACCCCCGAGGAGCCGATGTCGGAGCGCACCATCCGCTGCACGCCCGCGGAGATGCCGACCGCGTCGTGGGCGAAGTCGTGGTGCACGCGGTAGGCGATGGCCCGGTCGTTGTAGAGCGAGGCGTAGACCTCGCGCACGGCCTGGAGCACCTCGTCGATGCCGCGCACGTTGAGGAAGGTCTCCTGCTGGCCCGCGAACGAGGCGTCGGGCAGGTCCTCCGCGGTCGCCGAGGAGCGCACCGCGAAGGACGGCGCGTCGGCGCCCTCGCGGGTCGACTCCTCGACCAGGGCGTCGTACGCGGCGCGGATGCCGGCCTCGAGGTCCTCGGGGAACGGCTGGCCCACCACGGCCTCGCGGATCTCGCGGCCCACCTCGGCCAGGCGGCGCACGTCGTCGGTGTCGAGGTCGGCCAGGAGCCCGGAGATCCGCTCGGCCAGGCCGGTGTCGCCGATGAAGCGGTGGAAGGCGTCGGCGGTGGTGGCGAAGCCGTTGGGCACCCGCACCCCGAGGTCGCTCAGGTGCGAGACCATCTCGCCCAGGGAGGCGTTCTTGCCGCCCACCTGCTCGAGGTCGCCCAGCCCGAGGTCGGAGAACCAGCGGACGTCGGCGTGGTGGTCGGGCCGGGCGGTGCCGGTGGTCTGCTCACTCATGCGGGGTTCTCTTCCTGGGTACGACGGACGCGCTCGGCGGCCTTGGCTCGGGAGGTGCGGTTCTGCAGGATCAGGGCGCTGATCTCCTCGACCGACTTGGACGAGGAGTCGACGACGGGCAGGCGGTGGGCCTCGAAGAGCTGCTTGGCGCGGCGCAGCTCCCAGCGGCACTGCTCGGCCGAGGCGTAGCGCGAGCCGGGGCGGCGCTCGTTGCGCACCCGGCTGAGCCGGTCGACGTTGGTGGTGATGCCCCAGCACCGGTCGGCGTACGCCGCCACGGGGCCGGGCAGGTCGGTGCGCTCGAGGTCCTCGTCGACGAGGGGGTAGTTGGCCACGAACAGGCCGTGCTGGAGGGCGAGGTACATGCTGGTGGGCGTCTTGCCGCAGCGCGAGGGCGCCAGCAGGATGACGTCGGCGCGGTCCATCGCCCGCAGGCTCTGCCCGTCGTCGTGCTCGATGGTGAACTCCACCGCGGCCATCCGGCTGTTGTAGCGCTGGATGTCGCCGACGCCGTGCAGCCGGGCCGCCTCGCGGCGCCCCGAGCGCCCGAGCACCGACTCGACGCGCTGCATGTGCATCCCGAAGAAGTCGATCAGCGGGGCGCGGGTGCGGTTGAGCTCCTCGCGCACCAGGTCCTCGGCCGCGGTGGTGAAGACCAGCGGCGTCACCGGGCCGTCCATCTGCTCGTCGAGCATCGCCACGACCTCGCGGGCGTGCTCGACGGTGGAGATGAAGGGGATGGTGGTGCGCTCGAACACGGTGTCGGGGAACTGGATGAGCAGCGCGTTGCCCATCGTCTCGGCGCTGATGCCGGTGGAGTCGGAGAGGAAGAAGACCGGCACGACCGGCTCCGCGACGTCGCCCACCTGCCACCTCCTGAGCCGGACTCCCCGGGTGCGGCCCGCTCGGGCCCCGGTCGGCACGGTAGCGCCTGACCGGGGCGCTCGGGCAGGGCGCCGCCATGTGGTCGGGGCTGGTCGCGCCCGCGTCACCCGTTGGGAGGGGATCGACGAGCGGGGGGCGTGGGTAGAGGGAACGACGTGAGCATCTCCGTCGCCCCGGCCGCCCCGCAGGCCGGCACCCGGCCACCGACCATCGCGTCGGTGCCCAGCGGGCACGTCTACGTCCGCCACCTCGCCCCCGAGCCCGGCCTCGCCGCGGCGGGCGCGCACCGGCTGCCCGACCCGCCGCCGCGGGTCGCCGATCCCGAGCCGGGGCAGTGGTGGCCGCCGGCGATGCTCGACCCGGCCTGGGTGCGCGCGCACGACTTCGACCTGATGCACCTGCACTTCGGCTTCGACGCCCTGGACCCCCGCGACCTGGCCGCCCTGGTCGACGCCGTGCACGAGACCGGGCGGGGGTTCGTGCAGACCGTCCACGACCTGCGCAACCCCCACCACGTCGACCGGCGCCTGCACGACGAGCAGCTCGACGCACTCGTGCCCCGCGCCGACGCGCTGCTCACCCTGACGCCGGGTGCGGCCGACGAGATCCGCCGTCGCTGGGGCCGCGAGGCCACGGTGGTGCCGCACCCGCACGTCGTCGACCTGCGCACGATGGCGGTGGCCGCCGACTGCCGGGCGCGGCGCCGCACCGGCGCCTTCCGGGTGGGGCTGCACGTCAAGAGCCTGCGCGCGGGCATGGCGCCGATGCGGCTGCTGCCCACGCTCGCCGACACCGTCGCCGACCTGCCCGACGCGGTCCTCCAGGTCAACGCGCACCGCGACGTCATGGAGGGCGGGGCCCGCGAGGACGTCGCGCTGCGCGGGTGGTTGCGCAGCGCCGCGGCCGAGGGACGCATCGACCTGCGCGTCCACGACTTCCTGCCCGACAAGGAGCTGTGGGACTACCTCGGCTCGCTCGACCTGTCGGTGCTGCCCTACCGCTTCGGCACCCACTCGGGCTGGCTGGAGGCCTGCCGCGACCTCGGCACCACGGTGCTGGCGCCGACCTGCGGCTACTTCGCCGAGCAGGGCCCGGTGCTGTCCTACGAGCACGACGAGGACCACATCGACCTCGGCTCGCTCGACGCGGCGGTGCGCCGCGCCCACGCCGAGCGGCCCCGGTGGGGCGCCGGCATCGACGAGCGCCGCGCCCAGCGCAGGCAGGTCGCGGCCGCGCACGAGCGGGTGTACGCCGAGGTGCTGGGGACGGTCGGTCGGTGACCCCGCTGCGCGTGTGCCTGGTCGCCTCGTCCCAGCACCCCATCCGGGAGCCGTTCGCCGGCGGCCTGGAGTCGCAGACCCACTACCTGGCCCGCGAGCTGCGCCGCCGCGGCCACCAGGTCTCGCTGTACGCCGCCCCGGGCTCCGACCCCGCGCTGGGCGCCGTCGAGCTGGACGTCGACCCGTTCTGGCCCAGCGACGCAGCCTGCGCCGACGTCAACGCCCCGCCCGCGCGCTGGATCGCCGAGCACCACGCCTACCTCGCGCTGATGCTCGACCTGGCCGGGCCGCGCGGGGCGAGTGTCGACGTGGTGCACAACAACTCGCTGCACCACCTGCCGGTCGCGATGGCCCGGACCCTGCCGGTGCCGGTGGTCACGACCCTGCACACCCCGCCCCTGCCGTGGCTGGAGTCGGCGTTCCAGCTCAGCCCCGAGACGCCCGCGGTGGCCGTCTCCGAGACGTGCCGCCGGATGTGGGCGCCGCGGGTGCGCGCCTCGGTGGTGCGCAACGGCGTCGACACCGACCGGTGGCGCCCCGGCCCGGGCGGCGGCCCGGCGGTCTGGTCGGGCCGGATCACCGCCGAGAAGGCCCCGCACGACGCGGTGCTGGCCTGCCGGCGCGCGGGGGTGCCGCTGCGGCTGGTCGGCCCGGTCAGCGACCGCGACTACTACGAGACGTGCCTGCGCCCGCTGCTCGGCGGCGACGTCGAGCACCTGGGTCACCTCGCCCACGACGACCTGGTCACCGTGGTCGGCGAGGCGTCGGTCGCGCTGGTCACCCCGCGCTGGGAGGAGCCCTACGGGCTGGTCGCCGCGGAGGCCATGTCGTGCGGCACCCCGGTCGCGGCCTACGACCGCGGCGCGATCGCCGAGGTCGTCTCGCCGGGGGCGGGCGTGGTGGTGCCCGCCGACGACGTCGACGCGCTGGCGGAGGCGGTGCTGCGCGCGGCGACCCTGCCCCGCGGCGCCGTGCGCGCCACCGCGGTGCGCGAGTGCTCGCTGGAGCGCATGGTCGACGAGTACGAGGCGATCTACCGGTCGCTGGCCCGCGTCGGGCGGCCCGCCGCATGAGCAGCGGCAGCGGCCCCGCCGCCGTCGGCTGCTACGTGCACCACCACGGCAGCGGCCACCTGCACCGCGCCGGCGCCCTGGCCCGCGAGCTGGCGACCCGCGGTGTGGTCACCACGGGCCTCTCCTCGCTGCCCCGCCCGGCGGACTGGCCCGGGGAGTGGGTCGACCTGCCCCGCGACGACACCGCGGAGGAAGGCCTCGACGACCCGGCGGCGCGGGCCCCGGACGCCAGCGGCCGGCTGCACTGGGTGCCCCGCGGCCACGCCGGCCTGCGCGCTCGGCACGCCCGCATCTCCGCCTGGCTCGACGCCGTCCGGCCCGCCGCGGTCGTGGTCGACGTGTCGGTCGAGGTGGCGCTGCTGGTGCGCCTGCACGGGGTGCCGGTGGTCGGTGTGGTGCTGCCCGGGGTGCGCGACGACGTGGCGCACCGGCTCGGGCACGACGTCGCCGACGCCCTGGTGGGGCTGTGGCCCGCCAGCGAGACCCGCTCGGTGCTCGACGTCGCCCCCGAGGTGGGGGCGCGGGTGCAGGCGCTGGGCGGGCTGTCCCGCTTCCCGGTGGAGCCGGCCCGGGTGGCCGAGCGGCACCCCGGGCCACCGCGCGTGCTGGTGCTCGGCGGCAGCGGCGGCGACGCCTGGACCGACGACGAGCTCGACCGCGCCGTCGCCGCGTCGCCCGGGTGGGAGTGGCAGGTGCTGGGCGGCACGCGCGGCACCTGGGTCGCCGACCCCCGCGAGGCGATGCGCCGCGCCGACGTGGTGCTGACCCACGCCGGCCAGAACGCGCTGGCGGAGGTCGCGGCGATGCGGCGCCCGGCGGTCGTCGTACCGGCCGCCCGGCCGCAC
Organism: Nocardioides marinisabuli; assembly: GCF_013466785.1. Taxonomy (NCBI): domain Bacteria; kingdom Bacillati; phylum Actinomycetota; class Actinomycetes; order Propionibacteriales; family Nocardioidaceae; genus Nocardioides; species Nocardioides marinisabuli. Next base: position 2,024,559 of record NZ_CP059163.1, on the reverse strand, counting down.
GACGAGCAGGCGCGCACCGGCGCCGCCCTGGCGCGGAACGGGTGGCCGGCCGTGGTGCTGCGCGCGCTGGGCGCGGGCCGCTGGCCCGACGTGCTGGAGCAGGCCCGGGCCCTCGACGGCGACGCCTGGGCCGCCTGGTGCGACGGCGGGGCGGCGCGCAGGTTCGCCGACGTGGTGACGGGGGTGTGCCCGTGAGCGGCACCGCGGTCGTCACCATCGTGCACGGCCGGCACCACCACCTGGCCCGCCAGCGCGCCTCGCTGGCCCTCGGCGACGTGCTGCCCGACCTGAGCGTCGTGGTGGCCATCGACGACGACCCGCCGGTGGCAGCGCTGCGCGGCGTGGAGACCCGGGTGCTGCACCTGCCGGCCGAGCCGCAGGGCCTGCCGCTGGCGCGGGCGCGCAACCGGGGCGTCGCCGAGGCCGTGCGCCTGGGCGCCGACGTGCTGGTGCTGCTCGACGTCGACCTGCTGGCCGGGCCCGGGCTGGTGGCGGCGTACGCCGACGTGGTGCGCTGCGACCCGGTCGCGCTCTGGTCGGGGCCGGTGACCTACCTGCCCCCGCCGCCGGCCGGCGGCTACGACCTCGGCGCGCTGGGCGCCCTCGACGACCCGCACCCCGCGCGGCCGGCGCCCACGCCCGGCGAGGTGCTGCGCGACGCCTCGCCCGACCTGTTCTGGTCGCTGTCCTTCGCCACCTCGGCGCAGGCGTGGGAGCGGGTGGGCGGCTTCTGCGAGGACTACGTCGGCTACGGCGGCGAGGACACCGACTTCGCGCGCCTCGCGGTCGCCGGCGGCGTCCCGCTCGGCTGGGTCGGGTCGGCGCGCGGCTTCCACCAGCACCACCCGACCCAGGACCCGCCGCGCCAGCACGTCGACGACGTGCTGCGCAACGCCGCGCTCTTCCACCGGCGGTGGGGCTGGTGGCCGATGACCGGGTGGCTGGAGGCGTTCGAGGCCGAGGGCCTGGTCGCCCGGCAGGACGGGCGGTGGGTCCGGGCCGGCGGCTGAGCGCGGCCGGTGGGTCGGCTCAGCGGCGCCGGCGGCGCGCGAGCACGCGCTCGAGGAGGCGGGCGACGTCGGCGGCCAGCGGGCGCGCCTCCGGCTCCTTGGCCAGCATCCGCTGGACGACCTCGCCCAGGCGCCGGTCGACGCTGGGCGGCAGGTCGGGCGCGGGGTCGTTGAGGTGGGCCAGCGCCGAGGCGACCGGCGACTCGCGCTGGAAGGGCTTGACCCCGGTCAGGCACTGGTAGGCCACGACACCGAGCGAGTAGACGTCGGAGGCGGCGGTCGCCCGCCGGCCCGAGACCTGCTCGGGCGAGATGTACTCCATCGTGCCGAGCACCTCGCCGGTGCTGGTCAGCGGCTCGACGTCGTCGCCGGTGGCGATCCCGAAGTCGACGAGCACCGGCTGCCCGGTCTCGCCCACGACGATGTTGGCGGGCTTGATGTCGCGGTGCACGACACCGGCGGCGTGCACGGCGCTGAGGGCCGAGGCCAGCTGCGCGACCAGCCCGGCGACCTCCAGCGGCGGCAGCGGCCCCCGCTCGGTGACCAGGTCGGAGAGCGTGTCACCGGTGACCAGGCGCATCGCCAGGTAGGGCTGCACCGCGACGCCGTCGTCCTCCTCCCCCACGTCGTAGACCTGGGGAAGGCCGGGGTGGGAGAGCTGGCGCAGGGTGCGCGCCTCGGCCTCGAAGCGGGTGCGGGCGGTGTCGTCGTCGGCGCGCTGCGCGTGCAGCCGCTTGAGCGCGACCAGGCGCTCGTCGACGAGGTCCTGCGCGGCGTACACGCTGCCCATCGCGCCACTGCCGATCAGCTCGACCAGCTCGTAGCGACCACCGACCACCAGCGACGTCGTCGCCGGGGTCTCGGGGGAGCTGTGCGCGGTCATCGTCGTGATGATCGCACCGACCACCCCACCCCTGGCCACCTCCCCGCCCGTAAAGGTGAGTCGGGACGTCCCGCAGGAGCCGGTGCACCGCGCCCGGGACGTGGCATCCTGCTCCCATGGCCGACCCCGCTGCCCCGGCCCGCCGCGGGCGCCCCGGCCACGACCAGGCCGACGTGCTGCGCGAGGCGGTGGCGCTGTTCAACGCCCAGGGCTACGACGCGACCAGCATGGGTGACCTGGCGCGCGAGCTGGGGCTGACGAAGTCGGCGATCTACCACCACGTCCCGAGCAAGGAGCACCTTCTCGGGATGGCGCTCGACGCCGCGCTGGGCGAGCTCACCGACGCCGTAGAGGCCGCGACGGGGCTGGCGCACGACGAGACGTCGGCGTACGAGCGGCTGCGGGCGCTGGTGGCGCGCAGCGTCGAGGTGCTCGTGGCCCACCAGCCGGAGGTGACGCTGCTGCTGCGGGTGCGCGGCAACAGCCCGGTGGAGCTGGCCGCGCTGGAGCGGCGGCGCTGGATCGACGCCCGCCTGGCCGACCTGGTGCGCGCCGCGGTCGAGGAGGGCTCGCTGCGCGACGACGTCGAGCCGCTCCTGGTCAGCCGGCTGCTCTTCGGCATGGTCAACTCGCTCGTCGAGTGGCACCGACCCCGCGGCGACGTCGACGCCGCCGACCTGGCCCGCGCGGTGACCACCCTGGCCTTCGACGGCCTGCACGCGGCGCGCCCCGACGACCTCAGGCGTCGAAGTCGACCGTGACCGCGTCGGTCACCGGTCGGGCCTGGCAGGTCAGCACGAAGCCGGCCTCGACCTCGGCGGGCTCGAGCGCGTAGTTGCGCGCCATCTCGACCTCCCCGTCGCGCACCAGCGCGCGGCAGGTGCCGCAGACCCCTCCGCGGCAGGCGAACGGCAGGTCCGAGCGGGTCTCCTGGGCGGAGTCGAGCAGCGGCCGGTCGCGGGAGACCGTCGAGGTCGAGCTGAGCCCGTCGAGCACCACGGTGGCCTCGCTGGTCGCGCCGCTCGGCGCCGCCACCTCGCGCACCAGCTCGGGCGGCGGCTCGTCGACGAAGAACAGCTCGGCGTGCACCTGCTCGGGCGCCAGGCCGAGGCGTCCGAGGACGTCGCGGGCGTCCTGGACCATGGCGTGCGGGCCGCACAGCCAGGCGTGGTCGGGGCGGTGCTGGGCACCGACCGGCGCGAGCGTGGTCAGGATGCGCTCCAGGCGCTCGGCGTCGAGGCGGCCCGAGAGCAGCTCGACGTCGCGCGGCTCGCGGCTGAGCACGTGCACCACCTGGAACCGGTCGACGTGGGCGTTCTTGAGGTCGGCGACCTCCTCGGCGAACATCACCGAGCCGGTCGTGCGGTTGCCGTAGAGCAGCGTCACCCGGGCGTCGGGGTGCTCGAGGAGGCTGGCGGCGATGGAGAGCACCGGCGTGATGCCCGAGCCGGCCGCCACGCACAGGTGCCGACCGCCCGCGGCGACCACGTCGGGGGTGGCGCGGAACCCGCCCGGGGCGAGCTGCACCTCGACCTCGTCGCCCGGGCGCACCTCGCGCACCAGCCACGACGACACGACGCCGCCGGGGATCTCGCGCACACCGATGCGGGGCGCGGCCCCCACGGGCGCGCAGATCGAGTAGGACCGGCGGTGCTCGACGCCGTCGACGACCCGGCGCACCGTCAGGGACTGGCCGGCGTCGAAGGCCAGCCGCTCGCGCAGCTCCTCGGGCACCTCGAAGGTGATCGCCGCCGCGTCGTCGGTCAGCGGGGTGACCGCCGCGACGCGCAGCGCCTCGAAGGTGCGGCTGCGCGGGCGCTCCACCGCGGGTGCGCTCATCTCAGATCTCCTTGACGTGCTCGAACGGCTCGCGGCACACGGTGCAGCGGTAGATCGCGGTGCAGGCGGTGGGCCCGTACTCCGAGGTGAGCTCGGTGTCCTCGGCCCCGCACCGGGGGCAGGCGAGCAGCCGCCGCGTCGCGGTCAGCCGCAGCGGCACCGGACCCGACGGCCGCGGCCCGGCCGTGCCGGGAGGCGAGATGCGGTGCTCGCGCAGGGCCGCGCGGCCGCGCTCGGTGATCCAGTCGCTGGTCCACGGCGGGCTCAGGCGCACCTGCACCCGCACCTCGTCGAAGCCCGCCCCGGTCAGGGCGCGCACCAGGTCGTCGCGCATCGTGGCCATCGCCGGGCAGCCCGAGTACGTCGGCGTCAGCGCCACGGTGACCGCGGCGCCCTCGCTGCCGTCGGCAGCCCCGCGGACCGTGACCTCGCGCAGCACCCCGAGGTCGAGCAGCGTCAGCATCGGCATCTCGGGGTCGGTGACGGTGCCGGCGGCGGCCTCAGCGTCGGCGCGGGTCAGCGCCCGCTCACGCACCTGCCCGGCGCCCATGGTCACCACCGCCCCAGCGGGTGCGCCCGGGCGACCACCTGCATCTCGGCGAGCAGCAGACCCAACGCCTCGGTGTGCATGCCGTCGCGGCCGGCCCGCCCGCGCACGCCCGCACGGGGCGGGGCCTCGGGCCAGGCGGCGTGCGCCTCGTCGAGCACCTGGGCGAGCACGGCGCCGACCTCGTCGGCGGTCCCGGCCGGGTCGACGCCCACGCCGGCCTCTGCGAGCCGGGTCGCGACGGGGTGGGCCTCGAGCTGCTCGGGGTGCCACGGGGCGAGCTGCTCCAGCGCCGCCAGCAGCCGGCGGCGCGACTCCTCGGTGCCGCGCGCCAGGGTGACGACCCAGCGCGCGGCGTAGTCGCGGTGGTAGGTCACCTCGGTGGCGCCCTTGGCGCCGATCGCGGCCAGCACGTGGTCGCGGCTGGCTGCCAGCCGGTGCAGCAGCGCGAGCCGGGCGGTGGAGAAGAGCAGCAGCCGCACCACCAGGTGGGCGAAGTCGCCGTGCTCGAGCTCGGCGAGGCGGGTGCAGCGGAAGGCGGCGGCCTCGCGGAAGTAGGCCAGCCGGTCCTCGTCGGGAGCGGGCGACCCCTCGGGCAGCGCCGGCACCACCGCGGGGTCGGCAGCCGCGGCCCGCGCCAGCAGCAGCCGGGCCTGGCCGAGCAGGTCGAGGGCGATGTTGGCGACCGCGATGTCGTCCTCGAGGTCGGGCGCGCGGCTGCACCACTGCGAGAGGCGGTGCGAGAGCACCAGCGCGTCGTCGCCCAGCCCCAGGCAGTACGCCGCCAGGTCGGCGCCGTCGACCCCCTCGGGCAGCGTGGTGTCGACACCCGCGAGCGGGTCCTCGAAGGAGGTGCCGAAGGCCCACTGGCCCGACACGTCGCCGTGGTCCTCGACCAGGCCGTCGTACACCGACTCGTGGCCGCTGGTGTCGTGGCTCATCGGGGCGCTCACATGTGGGGGACGTCGGCGGGGACGTCGTAGAAGGTGGGGTGGCGGTAGACCTTGTCGCCCGAGGGCGCGAAGAGCGGGTCCTTCTCGTCGGGGCTCGAGGCGGTGATCGCGTCGGCGCGCACCACCCAGATGCTCACGCCCTCGTTGCGGCGGGTGTAGACGTCGCGGGCGTGGTGCAGCGCCATCGTGTCGTCGGCGGCGTGCAGCGAGCCGACGTGCACGTGGTTGAGGCCGCGCTTGCCGCGCACGAACACCTCGTAGAGGGGCCACTCGGCCCGGGGCCTGCTGGTCGTGGTGGTCGTGGTGGGCGTGGTGGTCACTGTTGTCTCCTCGCTCACGGGGTCTCGACCCGCCCTTCGGGGTCTCGCAGGCTCGACCCCGAGGCTTGCTCGACCTGCGCGCGGTCTCGCCCGGGCTCCTTCGTCGCCCGCGCGAACGCGCTTGCCGCCTCCCTGACCCACGCGCCGTCCTCGTGGGCGCGGCGCCGGTGGGCGATGCGCTCGGCGTTGCAGGGGCCGGCGCCCGAGATCACCCGGGTCAGCTCGTCCCAGTCGGGCTGGCCGAAGTCGTGGGCACCACGCTCCTCGTCCCACCTCAGGTCGGGGTCGGGCAGGGTGACGCCGAGCCGCTCGGCCTGCGGCACCGTCATGTCGACGAACTTCTGGCGCAGCTCGTCGTTGGTGTTGCGCTTGATCCCCCAGGCCAGCGAGCGGGCGGTGTTGGGCGAGGCGTCGTCGGGCGGGCCGAACATCATCAGCGCCGGCCACCAGAACCGGTCGACGGACTCCTGCACCATCGCGCGCTGCTCGTCGGTGCCGGCCATCATCGTCATCAGGAGCTCGTAGCCCTGGCGCTGGTGGAAGGACTCCTCCTTGCAGACCCGGATCATCGCGCGGCCGTAGGGCCCGTAGGAGGTGCGGCACAGCGGCACCTGGTTGCAGATCGCCGCCCCGTCGACCAGCCAGCCGATGGTGCCGACGTCGGCGTAGGACAGCGTCGGGTAGTTGAAGATCGAGGAGTACTTCTGGCGGCCGTCGATGAGCATCTCGGTCAGCTCGGCCCGCGAGACCCCCAGCGTCTCGCAGGCCGAGTAGAGGTAGAGCCCGTGGCCGGCTTCGTCCTGCACCTTGGCCAGCAGCACCGCCTTGCGGCGCAGCGAGGGCGCGCGGGTCAGCCAGCGGCCCTCGGGCTGCATGCCGATGATCTCGGAGTGGGCGTGCTGGGCGATCTGGCGCACCAGGGTGCGGCGGTAGCCCTCGGGCATCCAGTCACGCGGCTCGATGCGCTCGTGGCGCGCGACCACCGCCTCGAACTGCTCCTCGAGCAGCTGCTCGAGCCGGGCCTCGTCGGCGCGCTCGTCGGTGCTGGTGCTCATCGGGTCTCCTCGCAGGATCGACCGACCGGGGATTACTGACCGATCGGTCTGTTAATTGCACCACGCCGTGGCCCAGGTCACAAGAGGGCCCGGGCCGGCCCGTGCGCCACGATGGGGCGATGGACGTCGACGTCGAGGTGCGCACCCGCATCGCCCGCCCGCCGCAGGAGGTGGCGGCGTACGCCGGCGACCCCGGCAACGCCCCGCAGTGGTACGCCAACATCCGCAGCGTCGAGTGGCGCACCCCGCCGCCGCTGGCGGTCGGGTCGCGGATGGACTTCGTGGCGGCCTTCCTGGGCCGGCGGCTGGCCTACACCTACGAGGTCGTCAAGCTGGTGCCCGATGAGCGGCTGGTGATGCGCACCGCCGACGGGCCGTTCCCGATGGAGACCACCTACACGTGGGCGGCCGACAGCACCTCCGCGGGCGAGGGCACGCTGATGACGCTGGCCAACCGGGGCCGGCCCAGCGGCTTCGCCGGCGTCGCCGCGCCGGCGATGGCGCTGGCGGTGCGGCGCGCGACCACCAAGGACCTCGCGCGGCTCAAGGCGCTCCTCGAGCGCTGAGCGCCACGACGGTGGGCGCGCTCAGCCCTCGCCGTAGGGCTGCGTGGACGCCACGTCGTCGACGATGGTCACGACGTGGCGCAGCGAGGTGATCAGCGAGCCGTACAGCGGCCAGCGCAGGGCCGGCAGGTCGTCGGCGGAGAGCTCGGTGGCGAGGTCGTCGACCTGCTCGCGCAGCCCCTCGACCCCGCTGTCGGGGTCGGCGACCCGCCGGCCCACCCGGTCCAGCAGCGCCAGGTACGGGTCGCGGAAGCGCGGGTCCCACTCCTCGGCCGCCACGACTGACTCCTCGAGGGTGCGGGCGATCGCGCGGGCCTGGGCGACGCCCTCCTCGAGCCGCACCAGCACCTCGCGGCCGCGCTCGGTGTCGCTGACCCGGCGCGAGCGGTGCCGGCGCGGGTTCCACCACTGCGCCTCCTGGGAGTACTCCAGCAGCCACTCCGCGCGGTCCACCTCGTCGTCGATGCCGCGCGTCTCCTCGATCCAGGCCCGCACGCCGTCGTCGTCGACGCCCTCGTCGAGCTCGCGCGACATCCGGCGCAGCAGCTCACCGAGCCGGCGATGGATGCGGTCGAGCTGGTGCTCGGCCGAGCGGTCGTCGAGCGGCGGGACCACCAGCAGGTTGACCAGGACGCCGGTGACCACGCCGATCGCGGTGTCGATGAGGCGGTCGACCAGCAGGGACTCCTGCCGGGTCCCGCCCATGGTGAGCAGGAACAGAGCGGTCGTGGCCACCGCCACGCCCTCGAGCCGCAACGGACGCCACCGGGCCGCGAGCAGGCCCAGGAACAGGCCCAGGCCCAGGGAGACCGCGCCGTAGCCGATCGTCTCGACCAGCCCGTAGGCCAGCAGCACCCCCAGCACCGTCGCCGCCACCGACTGCCCGCCCCGCAGCACCGAGCGGTAGACCGTGGCGTGCACGGTCAGCAGCGCCACCCACGGAGCCAGGAAGGCCTGCTCGAGGTCGAGCACCCGGTCGGCCACCATCCACGCGCCGACCGCCGCCACGGTCGCCTTGACCACCTGCAGCAGGTCGGTGTGGACCGCGGGGTCGCGCAGCCTGCGCAGCCGGCCGCGCAGACGGGCGGCGAGGTCCGAGGACTGCATCGGCCGGTACGTCGCCGGGCTCAGGCGTGCGGGCCGGGCCGGCGCACGTGGTCGGGGCGGAAGCCGTGGTCGATGCCCCACAGCAGGGCCCGGGTGCGGCTGTCGACGCCGATCTTGCGGTAGAGCGAGCGGATGTAGGTCTTGACGGTGTTGAGCCCCAGGAACGCGCGCTCGGTGATCTCCTGGTTGCTCAGCCCCTGGCAGATCAGCGCCAGGACCTCGGCCTCGCGCGGGCTCAGCCCGTGCTCGCTGCCGGGCCAGCGGCCGAAGTCGTCGCTCTCCGGCGACTGCATCGTGTCGGGGACCACCCGCTCGCCCCGGTGCACGGCCTCGATGAGGTCGACCAGCTGCTTGGCGGAGACACCCTTGGCGATGTAGCCGGCCGCGCCGCCGGCCAGCGACGCCTCGACCAGCTCGGGCTCGGTGTTCCAGCTGAAGATCACCAGCCGCCCGCGGCCGCCGGCCATCAGCCGAGCCACGTCGACGTCGCCGCCCTGCACCTGCCCGAAGGAGTCGTAGAGCACCACGTCGACGTCGCCCAGCACCGGCACCCCGCTGTCGAGCTCCACGACGCTGAGACGGTCGGAGAAGGGCTCGAGGACGGCGGCGATGCCGGCGACGACGATCTCGTAGTCGTTGACGATCGCGACGCGCACGGGACTGCTGGACATGTCCCGATCATAAGGACGACGTGTGCCGGACGCCCTCCGACCACCCGCTGGGGCGAGGCTTCGCGCGGGCCGGCCGACACCGGGCGGGGTGCCGGACCGGTGCCGGACCGGCGCTGGGCGGGTGCTCGCCGAGTCGGCCCGGCGAGGGGGTGCGACCTACGATGGAGGCACCAGACCAACGACACCCGGGAGGTGGGACATGGACACGCACGTCGACGCACAGGTGACCCAGACGCGGATGAGCCTGATGCAGCAGCTCGCTCGGATCGAGCGGCGAGATCCGGTCCTCTCGGCCCGGGTGCGGCTGCAGGCCATCGACCTGCACCGGGCCTGGACCGCGCGGCGCCTCGACACCGACGAGTACGCGCTGCGCCTGGCCGGGCTGTGCGACCAGGTGCGTGAGCAGGCCGACTCCACCGTGGTGCCCGAGCCGGCCGCCGGGCCCCGCTGACGCCCCACTGACGCCCCGCTGAGGGGTCAGCGCCGGTCGGCGCGCACCAGCGTCCCGCGCTCCAGCGCCCGCACCTCCGCGGTGGCCAGGCCGGCCGCCTCGAGGTCGGGGGCCAGCGCCGCCGCCTGCTCGGGGGTGCCGACCTGCAGGACCAGCGTGCCCCCCGCGACCAGGCACGCACCCGCGGCGCGCACGCAGGCCCGGGCCACGTCGAGGCCCTGCGGGCCGCCGTCGATGGCCAGCGCCGGGTCCGCGGGGTAGCGGCCGATGTCGGCCGTCGGCACCCACGGCGGGTCGGCGACCACGAGCGCGAAGCGCTCCTCGTCGAGCGGCAGCCGCGCCAGGTCGCTGTGCACGACCTCGACCTGCCCGGCCATCGCGTTGGCCGCGGCGTTGGCGCCCAGCAGCTCGCAGGCCCGGGGCGACAGGTCGACGCAGGCGATCGACCGGTCGGTGCCGTGCACGGCCAGCAGGCCGATGTGGCCCACCCCTGCGCACAGCTCCAGCACCCGCCCGGCGGGGGCGTCGTCGAGCAGCTCGCGGGCCCACAGCGACTGCGCCCGGGTCCACGGGCGGGGCTCGAGCACGCTGTCGTCGTAGGTGATGGTGAGCGGGCCGAAGGTCATCTGCTGGACGGTGGACTCGGGCATGGACCGCACGCTAGGGCACCCACGAACACCCTTGTGGGGGTGCATGGACCACGGGTGGTCGGGGAACGGTCAGGACATGCCGACTCTCCCCCGGGCCCGCGGGCCCCTCAGCGCCGCGCTGCTCGCCGACCTGCGCGGCGAGGCGCCGCTGCCGGTCGGGCACGCGGTCGACGCGCCCCGGCCCGGTCCCGCCGGCTCCGGTGACGAGGAGCTAGCGCTGTGGGTGCTCTACGAGCTGCACCACCACGGCTTCGACAACGCCGTCGAGCCCCCCGACGGACCGGATGGCACCGACCACGAGTGGCGACCCGACCTGCTGTCGCTGCGCGGCCGGCTCGAGCGACGCCTCGAGCAGCGCTGGCGCGAGCGGGTCGCGGCCGCCGACCTGCCCGCGCTGCCGGTCGGCGGCGACCCGCGTGAGCTGACCCGCGCGTTCTTCGCACTCTGCGAGGCCGACACCGGCGCGGAGTCGGTGGCCCGCTTCGTGCAGCGCGAGGCCGACCGCGACCAGCTCGACGAGGTGCTGCGCCAGCGCTCGATCTACCACGTCAAGGAGCAGGACGCCGCGATGTGGACGCTGCCGCGGCTGCCCGACACCACCAAGGCGCACCTGATGACGATCGCGGCCGACGAGTACGGCAACGGCCGGCCCGACGACCTGCACGCCGCGCTGTGGGCGCGGGGCATGGTCGCCTGCGGCCTCGACGCGTCGTACGCCGCGCACGTCGACACCGCGCTGCCGGCGGTGCTGGAGCAGAACAACCTGATGACCCTGCTGGGGCTGCACCGGCGCCTGGTGCCGGCGGCGCTGGGCCACCTCGCGGCCTTCGAGGTCACCAGCGCGGTGCCCTCGCGCCGGGTGGTGCGCGGCATGGAGCGCCTCGGCGTGCCCGAGCCGATGGTCGCCTACTACCGCGAGCACATGGCGGCCGACGCGGTGCACGAGCAGGTCGCCGTGCGCGACCTGGTCGGCTCGTACGTCGCCGAGGTGCCCGGCAGCGAGGCCGAGGTCGCCTTCGGGGCGGCGGTGTGCCTGCTGGCGGAGGCCGCGACCGCCACCGCGCTGCTCGAGCACGTGCGCCGCGGCGCCGGCGAGGCCGCCGTGGAGCCCCAGGACACGGAGGACGTCGCATGAGCGAGCCCACCGAGATCCTGCTCTGCGAGGACGGGCCGATGCTGGTGCGCGGCCAGGTCGTCGTGGAGGACGAGGACGGCCAGCGGCACGTCTCGACGCGTCCGGTCACCGCCGTGTGCCGCTGCGGCGCCTCCTCCCTCAAGCCCTGGTGCGACGGCTCGCACAAGCTGCTGGCGGCGGGCGGCCCGCGCGCCCGGCGCCTCGGCTCGGTGTGACCCCGCCGGTCGAGCAGCCGGACGAGCGCCTGGGCGAGCAGCCGAGCGTCCTGCGGGCGCCGATGCGCTCCCGCGACGACACCGTCGACCACGCGGCGGCGGTGCGGCGAGCACTCGCTGAGGGCGTCTGCGGCATCGGCGGGCGCCTGTCGCGCCCGCCCCACGACCTGGCCGACGCGCTGGCGCTGCTCGAGGAGGAGCACGGGCCGCGCTTCGCCGCCCGCCTGCGGCGCTTCGCCGCCGAACCCGACCGGACGATCGCCTGGACCCGCGACGACCGGGGCGGCTGGTGGCGCGGCCGGCTCGAGGGCCCGTGGCGCCACGACGACTCCCCGGGGGCGAGGGCGCTCGACCTGGTGCACGTGCGGCCCTGCACCTGGGGCGAGGTGCCGGACGCCGACGTCCCTCCCGCCGTACGCCGCTCCTTCGCCCGCGGCGGGCGCAACCTGCAGCGCATCCACGACGGCTGAGCGCGACCCGGCCGGTTCGAACCGGCCGGGTCGCGGTGGGCGCCGGGGCGGGGTGTGGATGATGGGGGCGTGACCTCGCTCCAGGAGACCCTGCCCCTCGACCGCGGCCCCGCGTGGGCCAACCGCATCACGCTGGCGCCGCTGACCAACCTGCAGTCGCACGCCGACGGCAGCCTCTCCGACGACGAGCTCGACTGGCTCGTCGCGCGGGGCGAGGGCGGCTTCGCGATGGTGATGACCTGCGCGGCGCACGTCTCGCCCGAGGGGCAGTGCTGGGACGGCCAGCTCGCGGTCTGGGACGACCGGTTCCTGCCCGGGCTGACCCGGCTCGCCGACGCGCTGCGCGCCACCGGCACCACCTCGTGCGTGCAGCTGCAGCACGGCGGCATGCGCGCCTCGCAGGCGCTGTCGGGCCACCAGCCGGTCGCCCCGTGGGACGACGAGTCGAAGGGCGCCCGGGCGCTGACCACCGCCGAGGTCGAGCGGGTGGTCCAGGACTTCGTCGACGCGGCGGTGCGCTGCGAGCGCGCCGGCTTCGACGGCGTGCAGGTGCACGGGGCCCACGCCTACCTGCTCGCGCAGTTCCTCGACGCCCGCTCCAACCACCGCACCGACGCCTACGGCGGCTCGCCCGAGGCCCGGGCCCGCGTCTTCCACGAGGTCGTCGACGGCATCCGCGCCGCCACCGGCCCCGACTTCCAGGTCGGGATGCGCCTGACCCCCGAGCGCAGCGGCATCGCGGTCGCCGAGTCGACCGCGCTGGCCGAGCAGCTGATGCTCTCCGGCGCGCTCGACCACCTCGACATGTCGCTGTGGGACGTGCGCAAGGAGCCCTTCGAGACGGCGTACGACGGCCTGCTGATCGACCAGTTCACCGCGCTCGAGCGCGGCACCACCCGGCTCGGGGTGGCGGGCGGCATCGTGTCGACCTCCGACGCGCAGTGGTGCCTCGAGCGGGGTGCCGACTTCGTCACCGTCGGCACCGCCGGCATCCTGCACCACGACTTCGCGCGGCGCGCGCTGGAGGACCCCGAGTTCACGATGACCAGCACCCCGGTGAGCCGCGAGCACCTGCGCACCGAGCGGCTGGGCGCCGACTTCATCGAGTACCTCGCCGCGGGGTGGGACTTCGTTGGCTGAGCCGACCGCCCCCGCACCCGGCCCCGGCTGGGCCCCCACCGGCACGCCCTCCTGGCAGGCGCGCCTGGCGGTGCGGGCCTTCGGGCTGCTCCCGGGCGCCGTGGTGACCCACGTCTTCACCCACCCGCCCCGGCTGCGCACCGCGCTGGTCCCGAGGTCCCTGGCCGCCCAGCACGACGTCGTCGTCACCGACGTCGCCGCGGGCCGGGTCGCCACGGTGACCCCGGCGGGCGCCCGCGACCACGTCTTCTTCCTGCACGGCGGCGCCTACACGCTCCAGGCCCAGCACTGGCCCTTCCTCGGACGGCTGCTCGGGCGCGGGTACGCCGTCTCGCTGGTCGACTACCCGCTGGCCCCCGAGCACACCGTCGACGAGACCCTGCCGATGGTGCGCGAGTCGTGGGAGCAGGCGCTGGCCGCCGCCGCCCGCGCCGGGCGGCCAGCACCGGTGCTGATGGGCGACTCCGCCGGCGGCGGCCTGTCGCTGGCGCTGCTGCAGCAGCTGCGCGACGAGGGGGCCGCGATGCCGCGCGCCAGCGTGCTGCTCTCGCCGTGGGTCGACGCGGTGATGGGCGACGCCGGCACCGTGGCCGCCGACCGGCTCGACCCGCTGCTGAGCAGGCGGGCGCTGCACGGCGCCGCGCGCCTGTACGCCGGGCCGCACGGTCTCGACGACCCGCGGGTCTCCCCCGGGCTGGCCGACCTCTCCGGCCTGGGCCGGGTGCTGGCCCTGGTCGGCACCCGCGAGCTGTTCTGGCCGCAGTGCGAGCGGCTGGCCGAGCGGGCGGCGCAGGTCGAGGGCACCGACCTCGAGCTGCGGGTGCGCGAGGGGCTGCCGCACGACTGGGCGCTCTTCCCGGGGCTGCCCGAGCAGCGCGACCTGGTCGACGAGCTGGCGGCCTGGCTCACGGACTGAGCGCCGGCACGGCTCGTGGGGCGGGCCGGTCAGTCGAGCAGGAAGCGCGCGACGAAGACCCGGTCGTCGGCGTCGACGCGGTGCACGGTGACCTCGAAGGCCGCCTCCACCTCGCTGCCGTCGGCGCGCACCATCGGCACCCGCACCACCTGGTCGAGCAGCACGTCGCGTCCGTGGGAGGCGTGCATGGTGGTGCCGGCGACGTGGGCCTGGTGGAAGCGGGCCGGGACCACCGCCAGCACGCGGCGACCCACCAGCGCTGCCGGGTCGTCGTACCCCAGGAACGCGGCCACGGTCGGGCTGACCCCGACGATGTCGTGGCGCTCGTCGGTGACGATGACCGGGTCGGCGTCGACGATCGCGGCGACCGCCGCGGAGCCGACCAGGCGAGGGGTCGCGGGGCGGCCGACGTCGAGCCCGGTGCTGCGCCAGGCCGTGGGGGCGGCGCCCTCGGCCTGGCCGAGGACCTCGCCGCAGAGCCAGACGCGCATCAGCTCGATCTCGGGCTGGGTGGGCGGCGCCAGCAGGCGACCCTCGCGGGCGTGCTGCAGGGCCGAGGCGAGGGCCTCGGAGAGCACCTCGAAGTGCGCCACCGAGGCGGCCGGCACCCGCAGCACCAGGCGCTCGGCGGAGACCGCCGGCTCCACGGCGTCGGCCATGATCGCCTCGCCGTCGTCGTGCAGCGGCGGCACGGGCAGCTGCTCGTGCAGCAGGTTGAGGGCGTCGCTGGCGGCGGCGTGCTCGTCGAGCGCGGCCAGGTCCTCGTCGAGGCGCAGCAGCAGGTGCTCGCGCAGCAGCCCGGCGGCGTGCTCCTGCCAGGCGTGGTGCATCAGCAGCGGCACCCCGCGCAGCTCGACCTCGACGACCCCGGTCGCGCTGTCGGCGGTGGCGGCGCTGTCGTGCGGGTCGCGGGTGTGGCTGCCGCCGATCTCGAACCAGACCGTCTTGCCCGCCCCGGGTCGCATGTCGACGTCCCAGACGTCGACGCAGTCGGTGAGCAGGTGCAGGCCGCGCCCGGTGCCGGAGGTGGTGGTCCAGTGCCGCGGCACGGGTCGGTGCGAGCTGGTGTCGTCGACCTCGACGCGCACCGCCTGGGGGTCGCAGCGCACCCGCAGCCGCACCTCGCCGCCGGCGTGCACCACGGCGTTGGTGACCAGCTCGGAGACGGCGAGCTCGGTGGCCTCGGCGAAGCGCTCCGCCCCGGCCTGCTCGAGCAGGCGGCGCACCAGGCGCCGTGCCTCCAGGGCGCTGCGGGGCTCCGCGGGCAGCACCCGCTCCTCGCTCAACACTGCTGACACCGGGCGGCCACCCCCTCGTGCGCCCCGGGCGACGGGTGCCGCCTCCGGCATCGTACCCAGCATCGACCGTTCTCATGTCTGACCCACCTGACGAGAAGGGTCCCGCCGCCACGACCCGGGGGACGTGAGGCACTCCACACCCCGACGGCGCACCTCCCAGGAGAAATGGCGTCGGGACCGGGTCGCGGGGTCGTACGCTTCTCCCGGCACCAGCACCACCAGCCCGACAGAACGACGAGGCCCACGCGGCCGGCGAGTACGACGTCACCTGGGGGTCGGTCAGGGGCGCTCCGCGCACCCGGCCCGACCGCGGCGCCACCCACGTCCCGTCCCGTCCGCCCGTCCCGCGTCCTGCTCGTCCTCCGACCGACCGGTCGTCGTCCTGCCCGCCTGCGCCCGCGCAGGCGGCGGGGGTCGCCGGCGGTCGGCGCCGTGCGTGCGCGTGCGCGCCCGCCCGCCCCGAGGTCCTCCGTGCCCGTCTCGCTCGACACCCTCTCGTTCGACACCGTCTACGCCGTCGGCGTCGTCGCCATCGGCGTCGTCCCGCTCCTGCCCCAGCTCGCCCGTCTCGCCCGCACCGGCGACCCCACCGGGCTCTCGCTGCCGGCCCTGCTCGCGGGCCTGGTCAACTACACCGCCTGGACCTACTACCTCGCCGGCACCGACGCCACCGGGCTCCTGGTCGGCAACGTGCTGGCCGGGCTGGTGTGGGTCGTGGTCACCGGGCTGGCCGTGCGCGGCCTGGCCTGGAGCCGCGCCTGCGTGGTGCCGGGCCTCTGGGCCGTCGTGCTGCTCGCCGTCGTCGCCCTCGCGCCCGCGCTCCTCGGCGGCCTGCTCGGCCTGGGCTCGCTGCTGGTCTTCGTGCCGCAGGCGGTCGGGGTCTGGCGCGCGCCGTCGCTCTCGGGCATCTCGCCGCTGAGCTGGTGGCTGCTGCTGGCGCAGGGCCTGGTGTGGTTCGGCGAGTCCCTCCCGGGGCTCCTCGTCGGCGGCCTCGTCTTCGGCGTCGTGTGCGTCGCCTCCTCGATCAGCGTGCTCTGCGCGGTCAGCGTGCGCACCCCGGCCCTGGTCGCGCGCGCCGAGCCGGTCGCCGTACCGGAGCCGGTGCTCGCGGCCTGACGCGCCACCCCCGGGTCGTGGCCTGGGTCGTGGCCTGGGTCGTGGCCTGGGTCGTGGCTCGGGTCGTGGCCCCTGACCGCGGCGGAGCGCGTCCTCAGGCACACGACCCGGACCACGACCCGGACCACGAGCCGGACCACGACCCGGACCACGACCCGGGCCCGGGTACGCCGGGCGCGGGCGGGGTGGAGCGGCATACTGCGGCCCATGACTCCCTGCGCGCCCGGCCGACCGACGTACGAGCGCGCGCGCGGCGGCGCCGCGGTGAGGGCGGTCGACTGCTCCGGCGGCCACCTCGAGGTCGTCGACCTGCCCGACCCGCGCCCGGGTCGCGGGCAGCTGGTGCTGGCGGTGCGCCGCTGCGGCATCTGCGGCTCCGACCTGCACGCCAAGGACCACGGCGACGCGCTCGCCGAGGTGATGGACGAGCTGGGCTACGAGCACTCGATCCGCAGCGACAACCACGTGGTGCCGGGCCACGAGATCGTCGGCGAGGTCCTCGAGCGCGGTCGCGGGGCGGGGCGGGGGCTGCGCGAGGGCGACCTCGTGGTGCCGTTCCCGCTGCTGCGCGACGCCGCCGGCGTGCACCCCACGGGTCTCTCCCCGCGCGCCCCGGGCGGCTACGCCGAGCGGGTGCTCGTCGAGGGCGCGCTCAGCTTCAAGGTGCCCAACGGGCTGCCCGCCGAGACCGCGGTGCTCACCGAGCCGATGGCGGTGGCGCTGCACGCGGTCAACCGCAGCGACGTGGGCCGCAAGGACGTCGCCGTCGTGCTGGGCTGCGGTCCGGTCGGGCTCGCGGTGGTCCTGCAGCTCAAGGCCCGGGGCGTGCGCCGGGTCGTGGCCTCCGACTTCTCCGCAGCCCGCCGTGCGCTGGCGCTGGCCTGCGGTGCCGACACGGTGGTCGACCCCGCCGAGGAGTCGCCGTACGACGCCGCTGCCGCGGCGGGGTGGATGCGCTCGGCACCCCAGGTGCTCGACCACGCCGTCGACTCGATGCAGCGGCTGCGCCGCCTGCCGGGCTGGGTGCACCTCTACCGCGCGGCCGACGCGCTGGGCGCGGCCGACATCACCGGGCCGGTGGTCTTCGAGTGCGTGGGCGTGCCGGGGATGATCGAGGGCGTCGTCAGCGCGGCGCCGATCGGGACCCGGGTGGTGGTCGTCGGGGTGTGCATGGGCGAGGACCGGCTGCGCCCCACGATGGCGATCAACAAGGAGATCGACCTGCGCTTCGTGCTCGCCTACACCCCGCTCGAGCTGCGCGACGCGCTGCACCAGCTGGCCGAGGGCGAGGTCGACGCCTCACCGCTGGTGACCGGCACCGTCGGGCTCGACGGCGTGGCCACCGCGTTCGAGGCCCTCGCCGAGCCCGAGGAGCACGCGAAGATCCTCATCGACCCGGCGAGCAGCGCCACGACGCCGTGACCGGCCACCGGGGCCCGCGCGGGCCCCGGTGACCTCGGTCAGTCGTTGGTGCTGAACGCGGCGTCGAAGGCCGCGTCGGGGGCGTCGAACGCCAGCCGGCGCACGAGCTCGAGCGCCTCGGGCGCCCCCACCAGCCGGTCCATCCCGGCGTCCTCCCACTCCACCGAGATCGGGCCGTCGTACCCGATCGAGTTGAGCATCCGGAAGCACTGCTCCCACGGCACGTCGCCGTGGCCGGTCGAGACGAAGTCCCAGCCGCGGCGCGGGTCGGCCCAGGCCAGGTGCGAGCCGAGCCGACCGTTGCGCCCGTTGCCGGTCTGGCGCTTCGCGTCCTTGCAGTCCACGTGGTAGATCCGGTCCTTGAAGTCCCACAGGAAGCCCACCGGGTCGAGGTCCTGCCACACGAAGTGGCTGGGGTCCCAGTTCAGGCCGAACGCCTCGCGGTGGCCGATCGCCTCGAGCGCGCGCACGGTGGTCCAGTAGTCGTAGGCGATCTCGCTGGGGTGCACCTCGTGCGCGAACCGCACCCCCTCGGCGTCGAAGACGTCGAGGATCGGGTTCCAGCGGCGCGCGAAGTCCTCGTAGCCCGCGTCGACCATGTCCTGGGTGGCCGGCGGGAACATCGCGACGTACTTCCAGATCGAGGACCCGGTGAAGCCGACGACGGTGTCGACGCCGAGCTTGCGCGCGGCCCGGGCGGTCATCTTCATCTCCTCGGCCGCGCGCTGGCGCACCCCCTCGGCGTCGCCGTCGCCCCAGATCCGCTCGGGCAGGATCGCCTGGTGGCGGGCGTCGATCGGGTCGTCGCAGACGGCCTGGCCCTTGAGGTGGTTGCTGATCGTGAAGACCTGGAGGTCGTACTTATCCAGCAGGGCCTTCTTGGCCGGGACGTAGTCGTCGTCCTCCACGGCCGCCCAGGGGTCGAAGTGGTCGCCCCAGCAGGCCAGCTCGAGGCCGTCGTAGCCCCAGCCCGAGGCGAGCCGGGCCACCTCCTCCAGCGGCAGGTCGGCCCACTGGCCGGTGAACAGGGTGATCGGTCGTGGCATGCGCTTCCTCTTTCTCTACTCGACTGTCGTGGAGATCAGGTCGTTCAGGTCAGGTCGGGTCAAGTGCGGATGGATCGGGCGGGTGGCGGTGGCACGGGGCCGGTGCCGGGGCGGAGCGCTGGTGCCCCGGCACCGTCCCGCAAGGAGCGGGCCCGCAGGGCCCGCTCCCCCGGCCGAGGGCGAGCAAGCGCCCCACCGCCGCCGGCAGAGCCGAACTGCCGGGCGACGGGCGCTGCGCCGCGAGGCGCAGCAGGGGCGTTCACTCACCGTCGGACGTCTCCTGGTGGGGCCGCCCGGTCACACCTGGCTCCGCAGGACCCGGCCCAGGTCGACCAGGGCCCGGGTGGCCTGCTGGTCGTCCGCGCGGCGTGCGGCGCGCACGAACTTGACCAGGGTCTTGCGGGCCTGGGCCTCCTTGCCCTGGCGGTCCTTGCGCTGGGCCTTGTCGAGCCGGTTGCCCAGGAGCTTGTCGAGGCCGACCGAGATCCGGCCCTCCCCCTCCAGGCGATTCAGCAGGGCACGCCCGCCGCGGTAGGTCGCCGCGACGCGGAAGACGACCTCCTCGGTCGTCCGGTTGCCGGCGGCGTCGACCACCCGCACCTCGAGCCGGTGCTTGCCGCTGAGCAGGGCCACCGCGTCCACGTCGACCGGTGCGTCGACGACCTGGCCGTCGAGACGGACCACTGTCGACGCCACGCCCGCGGTCTCGTCCTGGGTCAGGACGCGCACCCGGCGGACGGCGGCGACCGAGAGGACCTGGCCCTGGGTGAGGCGCTCGACCCGGACGACCGGGGCGGTCTGGTCGACGCGGACCTCGGTGCTGACCACCTCCGAGGCGGTGTCCTCCTCGTCGGTGGCCCGGAAGGCGACGGTCGTGCTGCCGTCCTCGCTGACCACGACCGGCTCGACGTACGGCGCCCACTCATCCGAGCCGACCCGCTGCTCGAGGTTCAGCTCGCCGACTCCGCCGGTGGCGCTCGGCGTCACGGTGACGGGACCGGTGTACCAGCCGTCGTCCCCGTCGGGCTCCTCCGGCGAGACCGCGATCTCGACCGTCGGTGCGACCGGCTCGACGTCCGGCTCTGGGACGACCACGTCGAGCGAGCCCTGGGTGGTGTTGCCGGCCAGGTCGGAGACCCGGTAGTCGACCGTGTGCGTGCCCGGCTCGCTGATCTCGAACGGGCCCTCGTACGTCGTCCACTCGCCCCCGTCGACGCGGTGCTCGACCGTGTCGACGCCGGTGTCGTCGGTGGCGTCGTCAGTGGCGTCGAGCACCACCGTGCCGGGCCCGGTCAGGTCCAGCGTCGCGCAGGCGACGATGGCGCCGTCACGGTGCAGCACCAGGGAGCGACCGTCGGTGCGAGGTGCCCACGCCACGGTTGCCGCGGCCTCGGCCCGGCCGTCCTCGCCGGCCACGATCCGCGGACCGGACTCCCAGCCGGGAGTGGTCGGCCACAGCTCGTTGGGCGGCGTGCCGTCGCCCTCCGGGTCGTCGCGGTAGTGCAGCCCCAGGGTGTCGCAGGTCCCGACGTGCAGGTGGGACTCGTAGCCCGCTGCGGGCTCCAGACCGGTCAGCGACAGGGTCGCGCTGGTGGTGCGGGCGTCCCCGTCGATCGCGGAGACCAGCGTGGCCTCGCCACCGATCTCGGTGTCGACCAGGCTGACCAGCTCGCCGGCGTAGTCACCGAGCACCGTCGTGCCGACCTGGGGCTCGGTCGTGTCCTCCTCCTCCTCCTCCTCCTCTTCCTCGCACGGGGTCGCCGTGTCGTCGGGGGTGAGCAGGAAGTGGTCGAACTCGGCGGTGACGGGCAGGGCCGAGTCCTTGTTGGCCAGGCCGAAGACACCGACCTTCGCCCCCGCGATCCCCGCCAGCGTGAAGCTGCGCGACATCTCGGTGAACGACACGCCGTCGGCGCTGTAGGAGCCCGTGACGCTCTCCCCGTCGGTGCTGCTGAGCCGCACCCAGTAGGTGTCGGGGAAGCCGGCCCCGACGTCCGGGGTGTTGTCCTCCGTGGCGCTTCCCTCCACCTCCTTGGTGAGCTGGAAGCGCCGCGCGGCGGCGTCGGGGGACGACGCGCGTCCCACCTTGACCATCTTCAGGTAGTTGTCGTCGTCGCCGTAGATGATCAAGCCGGCCTGCTGCCACTGCCTCCGGGCCTCGAGGGTGACCTTGGTGGTCACCTCGAACTCGCCGTCGGGCAGGTCCTGAAGGACGATGTTGGGCGTCCCGGTGTTGTTGGTGCCGTAGATGTCGGTGGCCGTGAGCGGGATGCTCAGCAGACCGTCCGACACCGTGAGGTCCTGGTTGGCCCGGACCACCGAGTCCCAGCGCTGCGTGTCGAGCGCGTCGCCGTCGAAGCCGTCGGAGCGCCCGGTGAAGCAGGTCTCGCCACCGGCGTCGCACGACGTCGCGGTGTCGTCCGGGGTGATCCGGAAGTGGTCGAAGTGCGCCGTGATCGGGAGCGCCTCGGTCCTGTTGGCCAGGCCGAAGACCCCGACCCGCGGCTCGTTGATCCCGCTCAGCGACCGGGTGCCGTCCATCTCGGTGAAGGTGATCCCGTCACTGCTGTACGAGGCGGTGACATCGAGCCCGTCGGGGCTGCTCATCCGCACCCAGAAGGTGTCGGGGAACTCCTCGCCCAGGGCGGGCGTGTTCGTCTCGGTCGCCCGACCCGCCAGCTCGCCGGCGAACTGGAAGACCCGGCCGGCAGCGCTCGGGCTGCCCGTCCGGCCCTGCAGGACCATCTTCAGGT
Organism: Nocardioides marinisabuli; assembly: GCF_013466785.1. Taxonomy (NCBI): domain Bacteria; kingdom Bacillati; phylum Actinomycetota; class Actinomycetes; order Propionibacteriales; family Nocardioidaceae; genus Nocardioides; species Nocardioides marinisabuli. The sequence goes on along the minus strand of NZ_CP059163.1, from coordinate 2,002,996 downwards.
AGTTGTCGTCGTCGCCGTAGACGATGAGACCGGCCTGCTGGTACTGCCGCCGCGCCTCGAGGGTGACCTTGGTGGTCACCTCGAACGCACCGCCGGGCAGGTGCTGGAGCACGATGTCCGGGGTGGGCGTGCCGTTGGCGCCGTGGATGTCGGTCGCGGTCAGCGGGATCGACAGGTGGCTGCCGGAGACGGTCGCGTTGCCGCTGGGCCGCACGATCGAGTCCCACCGGTCCGTGTCGAGGCTGTCACCGACGAAGTCGTCGGAGCGACCGGTGAAGCAGGTGTCCGGCTCGGCCTGCACGGTGATCGCGAAGGTCTTCGAGTCCTCGGCACCCCGCGCGTCCGTCGCGGTGACCTTGGCGGCGTACGTCCCGGGCGTGGTGTAGGTGTGCGTCGCGTCGGCGGACTCGGCGCCCGCCCCGTCGCCGAAGTCCCACTCGACGCTGACCGGGTCGTCCCCGTCGGGGTCGCTCACCGAGGAGGTGAAGTCGACCTCCAGCGGTGCGAGACCGGTGACCGGGTCGGCGGTGGCGCTCAGCTGCGGCTTCTCGTTGTCGGTGACCCCGCGGCCGATGAAGTCGATCCAGTTGATGTTGGAGCCACCGGTGGTCTGCACGAAGTACAGCGGACCGCTGACCTCGGTGCTCGGCCCGGTGGGCTCGGCGGAGTAGTCCCCGTAGACCTGCCAACCGGCCGTCCTCGGCACCGCGATGGTCGCGACCGTCGGCCCGGTGGGCTCGCCGGTGCGCACCTCCCAGGTGGCTCCGCCGGCACGCGACGACGCCGCTCGCATGGAGATCTGGTCGATGTTGGTCAGGTTCATGCGGTCCCAGCCGAACCAGTCGCCGCCCTCGACGTAGCTGACGTTCTTGCCGCCGCCGGCCGTGTCGCCGGTCGTCTCGGTCTGGACACCGGGCGTGCCGGAGGACGTCGAGTCGGCCAGGCGACCCGTGGACTGGAAGTACTCCGCCTCGGTGCGCTTGGTGTGCAGCACCACGGTGTCCTGCCCCGTCAGGGAGCCCACGCCCTCGCCGCCACCGTCGGTGTACGTCGCGGTGATGGTGCCGAAGATGTTGGCACCGACGTGGCCCTCGTCGCCGGGCAGCGGCACGGTGCCGGAGCACCCGCGGTACTGCTCGTAGCCGTGGGCGTGCTCGTCGTGGCCCAAGGCGGGCTGCACGACCACGTTGTCGCAGTCGATCTCCTCGTCCTCGGCGTCGGTGACGACCACCTCGTAGCGCATGGTGTCGCCGAAGGAGAAGAACCCGCCGTCGAGCGGCAGCACCAGCTCGACCTCGGGGGCGGTGTTGCCGACCACGATGTCGATGTTGGAGACGGCCGTGCGCTCACCGGCATCGGTGACCGTGAGCCGCGCGGTGTAGTCGCCGACCTCGGTGTAGGTGTGCGACGCGGTCGGCTCGGTGCTGTCCGTCGTCCCATCGCCGTCGAAGTCCCAGGCGAAGGTGAGCGGGGTGCCGTCGGGGTCACGCGACCCGGCGCTGTCGAAGGCGACGGTCAGGGGCGCGGCGCCCGACGTCACGTCGGCCGTCGCCTTGGCGATCGGCGCCCGGTTGCCCTGCACGTAGTCGATCCGGTAGATGCCGGAGTTGGCGTTGTTGCCGCCGAAGCCGCTGCCCCACTCGATCATGTAGAGGGCCCCGTCGGGGCCGAACTGCAGCGCGTGCGGCCGGGTCATCGGCAGGTCCGGCAGGAACCGGTTGACGTCGGTGACGGCGCTGCCCTCGGCGTCGAGCTGCACGGTGAAGAGGCGGCTGTTGTTCCAATCGGCCCAGATCGCCTTGTTGTCGAAGTACGCCGGCCACTTGCGGTCCGAGTCGAGCTCCGGGTCGTAGGCGTAGGTGCCCGAGGTCATCGGGGCGCCGCTGTTGCCGATCTCCGGGTTGCCGCTCGACGACTTGCCCTGCCACATGGCGGCACCGATGGCCGGCGGCAGCTGGGTCAGGCCGGTGTTGTTCGGCGAGTCGTTGACCGGGGCGTCGCAGTCGTGGACGGGCCCGGAGGTCTGGGTGACGAAGTCGTAGTCGTTGTAGGGCGTGTTCGCGCCCACGCAGAAGGGCCAGCCGTAGTTGCCGGGGCGGTCCAGGATGTTCCACTCCACGCGGCCGTCGGGTCCACGCTGGGCGTTGGCCGAGCCAGCGTCCGGCCCGTAGTCGGCCACCAGGAGTGCCCCGGTGCGCTCGTCGAGACCGATCCGGAACGGGTTGCGGAAGCCCATCGCGTAGATCTCCGGCTTGGTCTTCGCGGTGCCGGGCTCGAAGAGGTTCCCGTCCGGCACCGTGTAGCCACCGGCGGCGGTCGGGGTGATCCGGAGCACCTTGCCGGAGAGGCTGAAGGTGTTGCCGGACGTGCGCTGGGCGTCCCAGGCCGAGCGCCCCTCGCCCTCGTCCATCGGGCTGTAGCCGCCGGAGGCGAAGGGGTTGGTGTTGTCGCCGGTGGCGATGTAGAGGTTGCCGTCGTTGTCGAACTCCAGGGCGCCGCCCGCGTGGCAGCACTGGTCGCGCTGCACCGGGATGTCGAGCACGTCCTTCTTCGTCGACATGTCGAGGGTGTTGCCGCTCAACGTGATCCGGGAGACCCGGTCGATCGCGCTCGCCCCGGCCGGCGAGTGGTAGAGATAGACCCAGCCGTTGTCGTCGAAGTCGAGGTCGAGCGCGACGCCGAGCAGCCCGAACTCCTGGCCCGTGTAGACGTTGAGCGAGCCGGCGGTCACGACGTTGCCGTTGGTCAGGATGATCTTGACCGCGCCGTTGCGGTCGACGTACACGACGCGGCCGTCAGGAGCGATGGCGAGCTCCATCGGGTTCTGGGTGTTGTCGTCCAGCGTCACCTTCTCGAAGCTGGCCGGCAGGGTCGCCGAGCAGTCCGCGGGCAGCACGCCCGCGGCGGTGCGGATGCCGCCGAGCAGGTGGTCGAGGAACAGCGGGTCGGCGAAGCTGGCGTCGGTGTGGCCCAGGCCGGTGTACCAGGCCCGGCCGCCGTCGTAGTCCTGGCACCAGGTGATCGGGTGCTCCACCCCCATGTCACCGCCGTTGTAGGTCGCCTCGTCGAGCGAGGCGAGCACGTGCAGCTTGCCGCGCGGGTTGGTGCGGTAGTTGTAGAGCTCGTCGAAGCGGTTCCACAGGGCGGGCAGCTCCGCCGTGGAGGGGTGCGCCGGGTCCTCGACCTTGACCGTCACCTGCTGCTGGGCCGGGTGGCCCTTGAAGTACGCGCCGACCAGGTCGCCGTACCACTCCCAGTCGTACTCGGTGTCCGAGGCCGCGTGGATGCCGGCGTAGCCGCCCCCGTCGCGGATGTAGCCCTCGAAGGCGGCCTGCTGGCTGGCGTTGAGGACGTCGCCCGTGGTCGAGAGCCAGACCACCACGTCGTACTGCGCGAGGTTGGCCTCGGTGAAGTCGCCGGCGTCCTCGGTGGCGTCGACCGTGAACTCGTGATCGACCCCCAGCTGCTTGATCGCGTTGACACCGGCCGTGATCGACCCGTGCCGGAACCCGGACGTCTTCGAGAAGACGAGGGCCCGGAACGGGTCGGTCTCGCCGTGGCCCTCGTGGGCCTGCGCCGGCGCGGCCAGCCAGACCCCGGCCAGTGGTAGCCCGACGAGCATGGCCACGGCCAGGGTCAGCAGTGCCCTGGCTCGTGAGCGCAGCCGGGTGACGACGTACGTCATCGCGTACTCCTTCGTGAGTGGACGATCTGCGCTCCTGCGTGTCCGGGGCGGGTCCCCGGCCGTTCGGCCCCTGGTGCTACTGGGTGGTGCTGGGTGGTGCTGGGTGGTGCTGCTCAGCGGACGCCGAGCAGGTGGTCGAGGGCGAGCTGGTCGAGGGCCTCCATGGCCACGCTGCGCCGGCCCAGGGCCTCGATGTCGTACGACGCCTCGCGCACCGAGGCGAGCGGCTCGCCCTCGGCGAGGGTGGGGGTGCTCAGCTCCTCGACGCCCGCGGCGGCGAGCGCCTCGACCACGGCCGGGTCGGCCCGGAAGGCCCGGACCTTCTCGCGCAGGACGAGGTAGTTGCGCATGCACCCGCGCGCCGACTCCCAGACACCGTCCTCGGCCTCGACCCGCGGCGGCTTGAAGTCGAAGTGCACGTAGCCGTCGTAGGCCCGGCCGGCGGAGCCGCCGAGCAGCGCGTCGACGGTCCAGAAGGCGCCGCGCAGGTTGCCGGCGCCGAAGCGCAGGTCCTGGTCGAAGCGGGGCCCGTGCTGGCCGTTGAGGTCGACGTGGAAGAGCTTGTCGTGCCACAGCGCCTGGGTGATGCCGTGGGCGAAGTTCAGCCCCGCCATCTCCTCGTGGCCGACCTCGGGGTTGAGCCCGACCATCTCGGGGTGCTCGAGCTCGCCGATCAGGGCCAGCGCGTGGCCGATGGTCGGCAGCAGGATGTCGCCGCGGGGCTCGTTGGGCTTGGGCTCGAGGGCCAGCCGCATGTCGTAGCCCTGCTCGCGGACGTAGCGGCACACCACGTTGAGCGACTCGGCGTACCGGTCGAGCGCGGCCTGCACGTTCTTGGAGCCGCCGTGCTCGGCGCCCTCGCGACCGCCCCACAGCACGAAGGTCTGCGCGCCCAGGGAGGCCGCGAGGTCGACGTTGCGCAGCACCTTGGCCAGCGCGTAGCGGCGTACGTCGCGGTTGTTGGCGGTCAGCCCGCCCTCCTTGAAGACCGGGTGGCCGAAGAGGTTGGTGGTGACCATCTCGACGGTCAGCCCGGAGGCGGCCACCGCCTTGGCGAAGCGCTCGAGGACGGCCTCGCGGGTCCCGTCGTCGGGCACCAGGTCGTCGTCGTGGAAGGTCACGCCCGCGGCGCCGATCTCGGCGAGCCGCTCGGTGGCGGCCACCGGGTCGAGCGGGGCCCGGCTGGCGGGGCCGAACACGTCGACGCCCTCCCAGCCCACGGTCCACAGGCCGAAGGAGAACTTGTCGTCGGGGGTGGGGGTGTAGTCGCTCATGCTGGGATCTCCTGCCAGGTGCGCTTGTGGGAGCTCTGCTCGACGGCGCCCAGGACCCGCTGGACCTGGAGACCGTCGGCGAACGTCGGGGTGGGGTCCTCGCCGGCGTGGATCGCGCCCACCAGGTCGACGACCTGGTGGGTGAAGCCGTGCTCGTAGCCGATGAGGTGCCCGGGCGGCCACCAGGCGGCCAGGTAGGGGTGCTCGGGCTCGGTGACGACGATGCGGCGGAAGCCGGCGGTGGCCGGGTCCTCGTCGGCGTCGTGGAAGTGCAGGAGGTTCATGTCCTCGAAGTCGAAGGCGAGGCTGCCGCGCGAGCCGTTGACCTCGAGGCGGATCGCGTTCTTGCGGCCCTGGGCGAAGCGGGTCGCCTCGAAGACGCCCAGGGCCCCGCTCGCGAAGCGGGCCAGGAACATGGCCGCGTCGTCCACGGTCACCGCCCCGCGCCCGCTCGAGGCGGTCCCGGACAGCCCGGCGTGCTCGGCGGCGAGGGGCCGCTCCTTGACGAAGGTCTCCAGGTGCCCGGACACCTCGCCGATCCGATCGCCGGTGATGAACTGGGCCAGGTCGACGATGTGGGCGCCGATGTCGCCCAGCGCCCCCGACCCGGCCCGCTCCTTCTGCAGCCGCCACGACAGCGGCGCCTCGGGGTCGGAGATCCAGTCCTGGAGGTACTGCGCGCGCACGTGGCGCACGGTGCCGATCCTGCCCTCGGCCACCAGGCGCCGGGCCAGGGCGATGGCCGGCACCCGCCGGTAGGTGAACCCGACCATGGCGCGCACCCCCGAGGCGGCCGCCCGCTCGGCCGCCTCGGCCATCGCGACGGCCTCCTCGACGGTGTTGGCCAGGGGCTTCTCGCACAGCACGTGCTTGCCCGCCTCGAGGGCCGCGATGGCGATCTCGGCGTGGGTGTCGCCCGGGGTGCAGATGTCGACCAGGTCGATGTCGTCGCGCTCGACCAGCTCCTGGTAGGACCCGGCGGTGCCCGCCCAGCCGAGCACCTCGGCGGCCCGGGCGACCCGGGTCGCGTCGCGCCCGGCCACCGCCGTCATCAGCGGCCTCAGCGGCAGGTCGAAGAACCGTGGCGCGTTGCGCCAGGCCTGGGAGTGGGCGGCACCCATGAAGGCGTAGCCCACCATCCCGACCGAGAGGGTGTCCTGCGTGGCACTCATGCGATCTCCTCAGGTGTGCGTGGAGCGGTGACCGGGCCGGCGGCTCAGGACTCGAAGGCCGAGCCGAGGAACTCGTCGACGTTCTCCTGGGTCACGACCGGTGCGAAGAGCTGGAGCATGCGGGGCACCTCGACCTCGACGGTGTCGCTCATGGCCTTGTCCTGCACCAGCAGGCGGGCCAGCTTGATGCCGTCGGCGCCCTGGGTGGAGGGGTAGATGACGGTGGCCTTGAGCACCCCGTCGTCGGCCTGGATCGAGCGCATCGCGTTGGCCGAGCCGGCGCCGCCGACCATGATGAACTCGTCGCGCCCGGCGTTCTCGATGGCGGCCAGGACACCGACGCCCTGGTCGTCGTCGTGGTTCCACACCGCGTCGATGCGGGGCGCGGCCTGCAGGAGGTTCGCGGCGGCCTTCTCGCCGCCCTCGACGGTGAAGTCGGCGGCGACCCGGTTGTCGACGTCCTGGCCGCACTCGGCGAGCGCGTCCTCGAAGCCCTGGCTGCGGTCCTGGGTCAGCGGCAGCGAGTCGATGCCGGCGATCTCGGCGACCACGGCGTCGGCGTCGTCGCCGACCTGCTCGCAGATGTACTGCCCGGCCGAGACGCCCATGCCGTAGTTGTCGCCGAGCACGGTCACGCGCGCGGCGTTGGGGTCGTTGAACTCGCGGTCGACGTTGATGACCGGGATGCCGGCCGCCATCGCCTTGAGCGCCACGGGGGTCATCGCCGCGCCGTCGAAGGGCAGCAGCACGATGGCGTCGACGCCCTCGTTGATGAAGGTCTCGACCTGGCTGATCTGGAGGTTGACGTCGTTGGTGCCCTCGGCGACCTTGAGCTCGACGTCGTCGTACCCCTCGGCGGTGCTCTTGGCGGCGTCGGTGATGGCGGCCATCCAGCCGTGGTCGGCGGCGGGGGCGGAGAACCCGATGACCACGGTCTCGCCGGCCTCGTCGTTGGAGCCCGCCTCGGCCTGCGAGGTGCCGCCGGTGGCGGCCTCGCTGGACTCGGTGGTGTTGCTGGTGCACGCGGTGAGCGCGAGCAGCGAGGTGGCGGCGGCGGCCAGGCCGATCTGGGTGCGGCGCAGGACGGGACGGTGCGACATGACGAGCTCCTTGGGACGTGGTGTGTCACGGGTGTGTGGTGGTGCCCGAGAAGGACGGGACGGGAGGGGCGGGCGCAGCGCTAGGTGCGACTGCGTTCGGCCAGGCGCTGCTGGAGCAGCACGGCGACGACGATGATCAGGCCCTTCACGACGGACTGGGCCGAGATCGAGAGGTTGTTGAGGGTGAAGACGTTCGAAAGCGTGGTGAAGATGAGCACGCCCAGGACGGTGCCGACGATGGTGCCGCGACCGCCCGAGAGCAGGGTGCCGCCGATGACGACCGCCGCGATGGCGTCGAGCTCGTAGAGGGTGCCGTGCGTGGAGCTGCCGGTCGTGGTGCGCGAGACCAGCATCACCGCGGCGATGCCGCAGCACACGCCGACGAGCACGTAGAGCATCACGGTGTGGCGCTGCACCCGGATGCCCGCCAGCCGGGCCGCCTCGGGGTTGCCGCCGACGGCCAGCGTGCGCCGGCCGAAGGTGGTCTTGTTCAGCAGCACCCAGCCGAGCGCGGCCACGACCAGGAAGAGCAGGACCAGCACCGGCACGCCGAGCACGTCGGCGCCGAAGAAGTCCCGGAACTCCGGGACCTGCACGATCTGGGTGCGGCGGTTGGAGATGATCTCGGCCAGGCCGCGGGCGCTGGCCAGCATGGCCAGGGTGGCGATGAACGGCACGACCTTGCCGTAGGCGATGAGCACCCCGTTGACCAGGCCGCACCCGGCCCCGACCGCGACCGCGGTGAAGACGATGACGATCCAGTGCACGTCGTTGGCCAGCGCCTGGGTCGCCAGGGTGGTCGACCAGACCGAGCACAGGGCGAGGATCGCGCCGACGGAGAGGTCGATGCCGCCGCCGGTGATCACGAAGGTCATCCCGACGCTGACCACCCCGATCACGGCCGCCAGGCGCAGGATGGTCAGCACGTTGTCGACGTCGGCGAAGCGGTCGCCGGCGGTGAGGACCCCGGCCGCGCACAGCAGGGCGAGGGCCAGGACCAGGCCCAGGTTGCGGCCCATCCCGGTGCGCAGGCGCTGGGCGCCCCCACCCCGGCCGGCGCGCGCGGGGCCCGCCGCGGGTGCCCTCCGCGCGGTCCCCCGGTGGCAGCGCCCCCGGGGTGCCGGGGGCGGCCGTGGTGCTCACGGGCTCCTGGTGGCTCATGCGACGTTTCCTTCCATGACGAGGTCGAGGACGCGGGACTCGTCGATGTCCTCGGCCGGGCCCTCGTGGACGACGGTGCCCTCGCGGACGACGAGCACCCGGTCGGAGAGACCGAGCACCTCCTCGACCTCGCTCGAGACCACCAGGACGGCCACACCGGAGTCGGCGAGGCCGCGGATCAGGCTGTAGATCTCCGCGCGGGCGCCCACGTCGACGCCGCGGGTGGGCTCGTCGAGGATCAGCACCCGGCACTCCCGCAGCAGCCAGCGGGCCAGCACGATCTTCTGCTGGTTGCCGCCCGAGAGGGTGCGCGCCACCCGCTCGACGCCGGTGGGACGCACGTCGAGCGAGGCGCACAGCTCCTCGGAGCGGCGCCGCTCGGAGCCGCTGTCGAGGAAGCCGCCGCGGGCGAAGCGGGCCAGGCTGGAGATCGTGATGTTGCGGTAGAGCGACTGGTCGAGCAGCAGGCCCTGGCTCTTGCGCTCCTCGGGGCACAGCCCGACCCCCGCGCCGACGGCCGCGGCGACCGAGCCGCGGCGCAGCCGGCGTCCGTCGACGGTGACGGTCCCGGCCGAGGCCCGGCGGGCGCCGTACACGGTCTCGACGATCTCGGAGCGCCCGGCACCGACCAGCCCCGCGAGCCCGACGATCTCGCCGCCGTGGACGTCGAGGTCGACCCCGGAGAAGATGCCGGGGCAGGCCAGGCCGCGCACCTGCAGGACCGGCTCGCCCTCGCGGCGGGCGGCGCCCGAGCGCGCCGGGAAGACGTACTCGATCGAGCGGCCGGTCATCAGGCGGATGAGGTCGGGGGTGGGGGTGGCGTCGACGGCGAGGTTGCGCCCGACCGTGACGCCGTCCTTGAGCACGGTGATGCGGTCGCCGATCTCGCGGATCTCCTCGAGCCGGTGGGAGATGTAGACGATGGCCACGCCCTCGGCGGTCAGGTCGCGCACGACCCGGAAGAGGTTGCGGACCTCCTCCTGGTCCAGCACGGCCGACGGCTCGTCGAGGATGAGCAGCCGCGTGTCGTGGGACAGGGCGCGGGCCATGCTGACCACCTGCTGCGCCGCGGGCGACAGCTCGCCGACCTGGCACTGCGGGTCGATCTCGGCGTGGCCGAGCCGCTCGAGGAGGGCACGGGCGCGGCGGTCGGCGGCGATGGCCCGCGTGAAGCCGCCCACCGAGAGCTCGTGGCCCAGGAAGATGTTCTCGGTCACGGTGAGACCGGCGACCAGGTCGAGCTCCTGGTAGATCGTGGAGATGCCGCGCCGCATGGCGGCCACCGGGGTCGACAGCGCGACCGGCTCGCCCTCCCACAGGATCTCCCCCTCGTCGGGCTGGTAGGAGGCCGAGAGGATCTTGATCAGGGTCGACTTGCCGGCGCCGTTCTGGCCGAGCAGGCAGTGCACCTCGCCGGCGCGCACCTCGAGGTCGACCCCGCCCAGGGCGCGCACGCCGGGGAACGTCTTGGTGATGCCGCGCATCTCCAGCAGGGGGGCGGGGCGGGGCTGCTCGGTCATCGGGTGGCTCCGGTCGCGAGGTCGTCGGTGGTGCGGGCCGGCGGGGCGAGGCCGGCCCGGGTGGGGTCGTCGAACACGACGGAGAGCGCCTGCAGCGCGCCGCCGCGGACCGCGGCGGAGAAGCCGAGCGTCGACATCTCGACCCGGCAGCCGCCGCTGCCGGGGGCGAAGACCTCCTGCTGGAGGCCCGCCTCGAGCGCCTCGGCGAACCAGGGCCCGAGGGCGGCGAAGTAGCCGCCGAGGACGAGGACCTGCGGGTTGAGGACGTTGACCAGGATCCCGGCGCCGACCGTCAGCCAGTCCGCGACCTCGGTGAGGGCGGCCAGGGTGCGGGTGTCGCCGGCCGCGGCGCGCCCCCGCAGCTCGTCGAGGCGCTGGACCAGGTCACGCGCCGGGTCGCGGACCGGGTCGCCCTCGTCGGCGGCCAGCCGCAGCAGCGTGTGCAGGCCCACGACGGTCTCCCAGCAGCCGGTGCGCCCGCAGCCGCACCGCGCGCCCGCACGCTCCACGCGCATGTGCCCGACCTCGCCGGCGAAGCCCTGGCCCCCGCGCAGCAGGCGGCCGCCGGCGACCATGCCGCCACCGACACCGGCGCCGCCGGTCAGCAGCAGCAGGTCGTCCGGGGGCGCGTCGGCCCGGGCCGCCAGCTCGGCGACGGCCGCGAGGTTGGCCTCGTTGTCCAGCGTCACCGGGTAGTCGGGGGCGTCGAGGTCGGCGCACAGCTGGGCCACGGCCGCCGTGCGCTGCCAGCGCAGGTTGGGCGCGTCGAAGACGGTCCCGGTCGCGGTCTCGACCAGGCCGGGGACCGCGACGGTGAGCCCGACCGGACGGGACCGGCCGTCGAGACCGTCGAGCACCTCCCTGACCACCCGGGCCAGCTCGCCCAGGACCCGGGTGGGCTCCATGCCGGCGGTGTCGAGTGCGACGCGTCGCTCGGCGACCAGCTCGCCGCGCAGGTCGAGGGCCAGGACGGAGAGGTAGTCGATGTTGATCTCGGCGCCGAGCGCGACCAGGTGGCGACCGTCCAGCCCGACGGCCTGCGCCGGCCTGCCGACCCCGCCCCGCTCCGCCTCGCCCTCGCTGACCAGACCACGCTCGACCAGCTCGGCGACCAGGCTGGAGACCGTCGCCTTGTTCAGGCCGGTCTCCTCCGCGACCCGGGCCCGGGAGCGGTCGCCGTGGCGGCGCAGGTGGCCCAGGACCAGCGAGAGGTTGTGCCGGCGCACGGCGACCTGGTCGGCAGTCGCGCTGCTGCCGGTGAGGCTCGGGCGTCGGCTCACGGGGTCTGCTCCTCGGTATGACGGCGGTCACAGAGTTTGTCTGTCGGTGCAACAAACTAAGTAGTGACTGCCATCACGTCAAGGGTCGCGCCCCGCTGAGCGTGCGGGTGGACCAGACCGGCGCGGGCGGCGTACGAGCGCTCGCGACGCCCCGGCCTTGACTTTTGTGCGCCTCCCGCACTAAATCGTCGGCATGACTCTCGTCCTCGGCATCGACTCCTCGACCCAGTCCACGAAGGCGGTGCTCGTCGACGCCGACGACGGCACCGTCGTGGCCCAGGACGCGGCCCCGCACCCCGACGCCACCGAGGTCGACCCGCACGCCTGGACCACCGCCCTCGAGGCAGCGGCCGGGCCGCTGCTGCCGCGCGCCGCCGGCGTCTCGGTGGCCGGGCAGCAGCACGGCATGGTCGCCCTCGACGAGCACGACGCACCGGTGCGACCGGCACTGCTGTGGAACGACACCCGCTCCGCCGGGGCGGCCCGCCAGCTGGTCGAGGAGTGGGGTGGCCCCCAGGCGTGCGCCGACCTGGTGGGCAGCGTCCTGGTGGCCTCCTTCACCGTCACGAAGCTGAGGTGGCTGCGCGACCACGAGCCCGAGGCGGCGCGCCGTACCCACCGGGTGCTGCTCCCCCACGACCACCTGTCCCGGCACCTGGCGGCGCCGGGCACGGCGGCCTTCACCGACCGCGGCGACGCCTCCGGCACCGGCTACTTCTCCACCCGGGAGGACCGCTGGCGCCCCGAGCTCGCGGCCGCCGCCCTGGGCCGCGAGGTCGAGCTGCCCCGCGTCGCGGGTGCCGGCGAGGCCGCCGCCGAGACGCGGCACGGGCAGGTCGTCGGGCCCGGGACGGGCGACAACATGGCCGCCGCCCTGGCCCTGGACCTGCAGCCGGGCGACGTCCTGATCTCGGTCGGCACCTCGGGGGTCGCCTCGGCGCGCACGCAGGCCGCGGTCCACGACGGGTCGGGGCTGGTCACCGGGTTCGCCGACGCGACCGGCGGGTTCCTGCCCCTGGCCGTCACCCTCAACGCGGCCCGCATCCTGGACCTGCAGGCCCGGCTCCTGGGCGTCGACCACGACGAGCTGGCGGCGCTCGCGCTCTCCGCCCCGCCGGGCTCGCACGGCACCACCCTGCTGCCCTACTACGGCGGCGAGCGGACCCCCGACCGGCCGCACGCCGTCGGCACGTGGACGGGGCTGACCACCACGACCGACCGGGCCGACCTGGCCCGCGCGGCCTTCGAGGCGCTGGGCTGCAGCCTGGCCGACACGGTCGACGCCCTGGCCGCGCAGCTGGACCGCCCGGTGGGACGGGTCCTCCTCATCGGGGGTGCCACCCGCAGCAGGGCCCTGCAGCAGATCCTCCCGGCCGTGCTGGGCCGCGACCTCGAGCTCCCGGAGCCGGGCGAGTACGTCGCCCGCGGCGCGGCCCGCCAGGCCGCCTGGGCCCTGTCGGGCGCGGCGACCCCGCCGGCCTGGCCGACCACGGGCACACGCACGCTCACCGCCGAGCCCACGCCGGAGGTGCGCGAGGCCTACGTCCGGCTCCGCGAGCAGACCGGGGCCTGGTCCTGACGACCGCGCCCGAGCGGCTGCGCCGGCACAACGTCGCGGCCGTGCTGCGCTCCCTGCGCTTCGAGGGTGCGGCGTCGCGCAGCCGGCTGGCCGAGCGCACCGGGCTGTCGAAGACCACGGTCAGCGCGATCGTGACGGAGCTGCTCGAGGTGGCGGCCGTCGAGGAGGAGGCCTCCAGCCGCGCCGGGCGCGGGCGGCCCGCCGTACCGGTGCGGCTCCGGTCGCAGCCGCACGTGTCGGTGGGCCTGGAGGTCAACGTCGACTACGTCAGCGCCGTCGTCCTCGACCTGGCGGGCCGGACCCGGCTCAGCGAGACCCGGTCGCGCCGCTCGCGCGACCCCGACCCCCTGGTCGCGCTCGTCGACCTGGCACGGGCGGTGCACGCGCAGGTCGAGGCGGCGGGCGCGGCCCCGGTCGGGGTGACGGTCGCGGTGCCCGGACTGATCGCCGCAGACCGGCGCGAGGTGGTGTGGACCCCCAACCTCGGCATCGAGCACGGCACCCGCCTGCACGACCGGGTCGCCGCCGTCTTCGACTCCCGCTGCCCCGTCGAGATCGCCAACGACGCCAACTGCGCCGCGCTCGCCGAGAGCCGGCACGGTGCGGCCGCCGGGCTCGACGACGCGGTCTACCTGACCGGCACCGTCGGCATCGGCGCGGGCATCCTCGAGCGCGGCGTCCTGCGCACCGGGGCGCACGGCTTCGCCGGCGAGGTGGGGCACATGCCGCTGGGCGACCCGCGGGCGGTCTGCGGGTGCGGCCGCACCGGGTGCTGGGAGGCCTCGATCGGGCTGCACGCGCTGCTGCGCGCGACCCGGATGCCGGAGCTCGAGGACCCGCTCACGACGGCCGCCGCGGTCGCCGTGCGTGCGCGCACCGACCCGGCCGTCGCCGGTGCCCTGCGCGGGCTGGGCGAGCTGGTCGGCCTGGGCCTGAGCGCCCTGACCGCCGTCCTCGACCCCCGGGTCGTGGTGCTGGGCGGGTACTTCGTGCCCCTGGGCGACCACGTGCTCGCACCGGCCCGCCTGGCGCTCGCCCGGCGCTCCGCCCCGGCCCAGCGCCCCGTCCCCGACCTGCGCCTCGGCGCGCTGGGCATCCGCGCCGCCGCCACCGGTGCCGCGGAGCGCGGGCTGATGGCGGTGCTCTCCGGCGAGGCCGCCCTCGAGGCCCCGTCGACGCCCGGTGGCCCTCCGTCAGGGGCAGGGAGTTAGGCTTGCCTAACTTCCAGCGCTTCGGCGACCTGTTCCACCGAAAGGGGCCCGCCCGTGCACGGCGTCGTCCAGAGCACCGAGCAGATCTCCCCCACCATGGTCCGCGTCGTCCTCGGCGGCGACGGGCTCGACGGGCTGGAAATGCCCGACTGCACCGACAGCTACATCAACGCCGCCATCCCACCGGCGGGGGCGACGTACGGGCCGGTCTTCGACCCGCGCGAGGTCCGCGACACCCACCCCCAGGAGCAGTGGCCGCTGCGGCGCCGCTACACCGTGCGCCGCTGGGACGCCGAGCGGCGCGAGATGACGCTCGACCTCGTGGTGCACGGCGACAGCGGGCACGGCGGCCCGTGGGCCGACCGCGCCGAGCCCGGCGACGTGCTCGTCTTCAACGGCCCCGCCGGCGACTACCGTCCCGACCCCGGTGCCGACTGGCACCTGCTGGTCGGTGACGAGTCGGCCCTGCCGGCCATCGCCGCCTCGCTGGAGGTCCTGCGCCCCGCCGACCGCGCCGTGGCGCTCCTGGTCGTCGACGGCCCCGAGCACGAGATCGCCGTCGAGAGCCCCGCCGACCTCGACCTGCGGTGGGTGCACCGCAGCGCCCGGTCGCCCCGGCCGCTGGTCGAGGCCGTCGAGCAGGCCGAGCTGCCCACCGGGCGGGTGCACGCCTTCGTGCACGGCGAGGCCGAGGAGATCCGCGCGATCCGTGCCCACCTGCTGCGCGACCGCGGCGTCGCCCGCGCCGACCTGTCGTGCTCGCCGTACTGGCGCCGCGGCATGGACGACGAGCAGTGGCGCTCGGTCAAGAAGCAGTTCGTGACCGCGATGGAGGGCGACACCGCCTGAGCCCCGCCCCGGGACGTCATCCGGGCGGGACGTCCGTCCGTGCCCGGCGCATGACGTCCCGCGGGCTCAGGAGGCGCTGGCGGCGTCGGCCACGTTCTCGAGCACCACGGCCAGGCCCTGGCCGACACCGATGCAGATCGCCGCGACGCCCCACCGCTCGCCGCTCGCGCGCAACCGGGCGGCGAGGGTGGCCAGCACCCGGCCGCCGGAGGCCCCCAGCGGGTGACCGATCGCGATCGCGCCGCCCCAGGCGTTGACGACCTCGGGGTCCACGTCCCCCTGCTGCGTCCAGGCGTCGACGCAGGCCAGCGCCTGCACCGCGAAGGCTTCGTTGAGCTCGACGGCGCCGACGTCCGACCAGCCGATGCCGGCGCGGGCCAGGGCCTTGGTCGCGGCCTCGACGGGGGCGAACCCGAAGTCCTGCGGGTCGAGCGCGTGCGCCCCGCGACCCGCGACCCGGGCGAGCGGCGCGAGACCGATCCGGTCGGCGGCGGCCTCCGAGCCGAGCAGCAGCGCCGAGGCGCCGTCGTTGAGCGGGCTGGCGTTGCCGGCCGTGATGGTGCCGTCGCTGCGGAAGGACGGCGCCAGCCCGGCGAGCGCCTCGGGGGTGGAGCCGTCGCGGATGCCCTCGTCGCGACCGAGGTCGACGCCGTCGACGCCGACCACCAGGTCGTCGTACGCACCCGCGGCCCAGGCCTCGGCGGCGAGCCGGTGGGAGCGGGCGGCGAAGGCGTCCTGGCGCTCACGGCTGATCCCGAACCGCTCGCCCAGCTGCTCGTTGGCCTCGCCGAGCGAGACGGTCCACTCGGGCGGCATCCGCTCGTTGACCAGGCGCCACCCCAGGGTCGTGGAGACCATCTGGGCGTGCCCGGCCGGGAAGGCCCGCTCCGGCTTGGGCAGCACCCAGGGTGCGCGGGTCATCGACTCCACGCCGCCCGCGACGGCGACCTCGGCGTCGCCGGTCTCGAGGGCGCGTGAGGCCTGCATGGCCGCGTCGAGCGAGGAGCCGCAGAGCCGGTTGACGGTGATCGCCGGCACCGAGGTCGGCAGCCCGGCCAGCAGCACCGCTATCCGGCCCACGTTGCGGTTGTCCTCGCCGGCCTGGTTGGCGCAGCCCCACACCACCTCGTCGACCTCGGCGGGGTCGAGGCCGGGCGCCTTGGCGAGCACGCCGCGCAGCGCGGTCGCGGCCAGGTCGTCGGGGCGCACCCCCGCGAGGGCGCCGCCGAAGCGACCGAAGGGGGTCCGTGCCGTGGCGTAGAGGTAGCTCGCAGTCACGGCGTCGAGGCTAGCCCTCCCCCAGCTCGGCGAGGGTGGTCCGGACGGTGCGGAGGGCGGCCTCGGCGGCGGGGACGCCGCAGAGCACCGCCGCCTGGACGAGCAGCTCGGTGATCTCCTCGACCCCGACGCCCTGCTCGAGCGCGACCGGCACCTCCTGCGCCAGCCGGTCGTGGTGGCCGCCGACCACCAGGGCGGTCAGCGTGACCAGCGAGCGGGAGCGCGGGTCGAGGCCCGGTCGGGACGCGACGGCGCCCCACACGTCGGCGACCGCGGCCTCGAAGCGCGTGGTCATGTCCTCGAGGGCCGTCGCGGCCGGCCCGAACGCGTGCTCCCGCACCAGACGAGCGACCTCGGCGGGCGCGTCGACCGGGACGAGGCGGCCGGCTCCCGCGACCACCTCGAGCCGTCCGTCCTGCACGCCGTCGGCGACCTCGCGCAGCGACGCCACCGGCGTCGTCGCGTCGTCGGCGCCGGCCGCGACGAGCACGGGGGTGGCGATCCGGCCGAGCCGCCGGCGTACGTCGAAGCCGGCGAGGGCGGCGCGCACCGCGGCGTACCCCTCGTCGTCAGCGTCGTCGTCGGCGTCGGCGGCGGCCGCGGGCCGCTCGGGGAGCGGGTCGGGCGCCACGGCCCCGGCGCCGAGCAGGGTGGCCGACTCGACCCGGGCGGGCGCGTCGAGGAGCAGCTGGAGGCCGACGGCCGCGCCCACCCCGGCGCCCGCGTAGTGGAAGGTCGGCGGCTGGAGGCCCCGCCCCATCGCGTCGACGGCCTCGAGCACCCCGGCTGCCAGGCCGGCGACCGTCACCGGCGCCTCGAGCGGGGTCCGGTTGGTGCCGTGCCCGGGCAGGTCCCAGGCCACCACCTGGAAGTGCTCGGCGAGGTGGACGGCGGCCGCGGCCCAGAGCGCCTGCGCGCTCGTGCCGAGATCGGGGCCCAGCAGCAGCAGCGGCTGGTCCGGACGGCCGCCCAGGCGGACGGCGGAGACGGGGGTGCGGGTGATCATGGGGTCCTCGGGCGGTGCGGCGACGGCGGACTCCACTGTCGCAGGTAGCCGCTCAGCAGGCGCCCCACAGGCCCCGCCCGGCCTCGCGGGCCTCGCTCTCGGCAGCCCGCATGGCGGAGATGTGGCGGTCGTTGGGCTCGTACAGCACCGCCTCGGCGTGCCCCGCGCGCACCATCGCGAGGTTCACCATCTCGCCGTCGGCGTCGTAGACGTAGAGCAGCGTGCGCCCGTAGCGGTCGAGCAGCTCGTCGTCGGCCTCCACGCTGACGCCCGAGCCCGGCGGGACCAGGTCCTCGAGCGCGGCCGACGCCTCCGGGCCCCAGCACTCCACCGGCGACCCCGGCGCCACGGTCTCGGGGGTGTCGATCTGCAGCAGCCGCACCGCCGTGCCGTCGGCGCCGCCGTCGCCCAGCAGGGCGCCGTCGCCGCGCAGGTAGAGCGTGTCGCCGTCGACGATGCGCACCACCTCGCCGCGCTCGCGGCCCCCGCCGTCGACAGGGGCGGGCGCCTGCTCCGGCACCGTCACGACGCCGCCGGCGCCGACCCCACCGACCCCACCCACATCGGTGCAGCCGGCGAGCAGCACCACCGCGAGCCCGGCCACGGGCATCCACCTGACGTCCACGGCGCACAGCCTGGCAGCCACCACCGACGGGCCGCCGCCGGGCCGACGAGGAGGGTGGGCCCGGTGCTGGTGCAATGGGCGCATGGTGTTCTACGAGCCCTCGGCACGCGACCGCGACCTGCTCCCCCACGACCCGTTCAAGGCGATCGTGGCCCCGCGCCCGATCGGGTGGATCAGCACCCGCACGGCCGACGGCACGACCAACCTGGCGCCGTACAGCTTCTTCAACGCCGTGGGCGACCGGCCCCCGATGGTGATGTTCTCGAGCGTGGGGATGAAGGACACCGCGAGCCTGGCCCTGGAGTCGGGCGAGTTCGTGTGGAACCTGGTCTCGCGCGGGCTGGCCGAGCAGATGAACGCCACGTCGCGCTCGCTGCCGCGGGGCACCGACGAGGCCGAGGAGGTCGGGCTCGAGCTGGCCCCCGGGCACCTGGTGGGCGCCCCGCGGGTGGTCGCGAGCCACGCCTCCCTGGAGTGCGTCGTGGTGCACTCGACCCGGCTGCGCGACCGGCACGGCGCCGAGACCGACCAGTGGCTGGTCGTCGGCGAGGTCGTGGGCGTGCACGTCGACCCGGCGATGATCACCGCCGACGGCCGCTTCGACACCCTCGCGGCCCAGCCGCTGATGCGCGCCGGCTACACCGACGAGTACCTCGTGGCCGACACGATGCTGCGGATGACCCGCCCCGCCTGAGCGGGGGCGTCCTCAGGCCTGCGGGTCCGGGTGGGAGCGCAGCACCAGCGCCGCCAGGCCCGTGGTGAGCGGGACCGCCGCGACCAGGCCGAGCGTGGCCACCACGCTGCGCACCACCTCCTGGGCGATGATCTGGTCGGTCACCACGCTGCCGAGCGACTCGGTGTTGGCCACGATCAGGATCAGCAGCGGCAGCGCCGAGCCGGCGTAGGCCAGCACGATCGTGTTCACGACCGAGGCGATGTGGGAGCGCCCGACCCGGCTGCCGGCGCGGAAGAGCTGCAGGGCGCCGTACGCCGGGTTGGCGCGGGCGAGCTCCGCGACGGTGGCGGACTGGGTGACGGTGACGTCGTCGAGCACGCCCAGCGAGCCGATCACGATGCCCGCCAGCAGCAGGCCCTCGGTGTTGACGCCCTGGGTCATCCCCACGGCCAGCGAGAGGTCGTCGGTGACGCCGGTGAGGTGCAGCGCCGAGACCGCGAGCGCGGAGAGCACCCCGGTGAGGGTGAGGCTGGCCAGGGTGCCGAGCACCGCGACGGTGGTCGTGGCGGCCAGGCCGTGGGTGAGGTAGAGGACGGTGAGCATGATCGCCGCCGACCCCACGATCGCGACCAGCAGCGGCGGCGAGCCGGCGAGGATCGCGGGCACCACGAAGTAGAGCAGCAGCAGGAAGGTGACCCCGAGACCCGCGAGCGCGCTCACCCCCCGCCAGCGGCCGAAGGCGACCATCGCCAGCACGAACGCGCCGACGAGCACCACCAGCCCGGTGCCGCGCTGGTGGTCGACGATCGCGTAGGACTCGCCGTCGGGGGTCTCGTTGAGGATCAGCACGACGTCGTCGCCCTCGGCGACCTCGGGGGCCCCCGGCCCGTTGGGCAGCGGCACCTCGGCCTCGTCGACCGGGTTCTGGCGCGGGTCGTCCTCGGGCACCTCGAGCGCGACCGTGGCGGTGCCGCAGCCGTTGACGTCGTCGGTGAGGTCCTCGGTGCACTCGCTGCTCTCGATGGCGGTGATGGTGCCGTCGTACTGCGCCGCGCCGCCCTGCCCCTCCGGGGGCGTCAGGTCCTCGGTGGGCCACAGCCACGCCATCGCCACCACCGTCAGCAGCGCGATCGGCGCCAGCACCAGCCACGCCGCCCGCGGGGTGCGCCCCAGCTCGTGCTCGTCGGGTCTGCGGTGGTGCCCGCCCATGCGCTGCCACTCCTGGGTGCGGCGGGGCGTGCGCACCCCGCGTGGTCTCGGACGCGCCACAACCTACCCGCCGGGTCGACGCGGGCTCACGGCGTACGCCGTGCGACGTCACCCTCACGTGCGCCGAGTCGGCGCCAGTTCCCGTCGTACGCCGAGTGGGCGCCAGTTCACGGCGTACGGCGTCTTGTTGCTGCAGGGGGTGTCTTCTAGGTGCGCCGGTGGAAGCTGACCTGGTTGTCCCCACCGATCTCGGTCTCGTACTCCGGGTCGTGGATGCGTCGGTGGTGGTACGGGCACAGCAACCGCCCCCGCTCCACCTTGGTGTGACCGTCCCTGCACCAGAAGTCCTCGTGATGGGCGTGGCACATCGCAGGCGGGGCATCGCACCCCTTCGCGGTGCACCCGCCGTCACGCACACCCAGGGCAAGACGCTGCGGGACCGTGAACAGCCGCTGGCTGCGCCCCACGTCGAGCGGCTCGCTCCGGCCGCCCAGCACCACCGGCACGATCCCGGCCTCGCACGCCAGCCGGCGCGCGGTCGCAGCACTCAGCCGCCCACCGGTGTCGAGCGTGGCCGCGGCCAGCCCACCCTGCAGCGACTCCAGCGTCATCGTCACCACCACGGTGGCGTTCACCCCGCCGGCCCGCGGAAGCGCAGCCGGGTCGAGGCGTTCCACCAGCTCCACGAACGCAGCCCCCAGGCGCTGCGCGGTCGGGCGGCGTACGGGCACCGGTGCCTCGTCAGGTGTGTCCTGGTCGTCACTGTTGACGCGGTTGGCGACCTGGTGCTTGGGGGCCGCGAAGGCCAGCAGCGCCCGCTCGAGCATCTGCCCGACCAGCAGCGGCACCGTGAAGGACCCCCGGATGCGACCGTGGCCGTCCTCGCGCATCCGGAACACCGAGCTCTTCTCCGCCTCCCGCTCCTCGCGGTCGAGCAGCTCGGCCTCCCACGCCTCACCGACCTCCGGGGCGACGACGTCCAGGATGCGACGCCCCAGCACCCGCAACGCTTTCGCGTCGTGCACCTGCGCGAACTCGACCAACGCCGCAGTGGCCTCTCGGAGGATCGACGCCTCGAGGTCGTCGGGCAGGTCATCCAGCGCCGTACAGATCACCGACGCCTGCTCCGCGACCAGGTCCCCACGCCCCAGCGCTTCACGCACCAGGACGTGACGCGCCAGGCCCTCGGCGAGGCGTACCTGCCGGAACGACTCCCGCTTGGTCGACCGGGTGACGTTGGAGTGCCAGACCGCCAGCGACGGGGAGGCGTTGCGCTCCTGGACCGCGACGGTCTCGGCATGGGTCAGCAACCCCGAGCGCACCTCGACCAACATGGCCTCCACCTGTGCGACCTCCGCCAGCACCTCGGCGGCCTCGCCCTGGCTCATCGACCACAACGGCGTCCCGGCGACCTCGCTCAGCACCGAACGCGCCCGCGCGACAGCACTCCCGATGGGGTGCGCGGCGGTGGTCGACATGAGTGAAGTATCTCAGCCGCCACCGACAAAGCACCAGGTCAAACCCCGTTTTCCACAGGCAGATCGAAAACTTTTTCGACGGTGCGTAAGTGACCGGTCGAGGGTTCAAACCTGACCGCTCGAGGGTTCAGAAGTGACTGCTCGGCCGTCAGCGGCGGTAGACCTCCGAGCCACGGGCCCAGGCCGTGACCGGCTCGGCGGAGCCGATCTCGTCCTCGTGCAGGTCGAAGGGGTCGCGGTCGAGCACGAGCACGTCGGCGGAGGCGCCGACGCGCAGGTTGCCGGAGTCCTCCTGGTGGTTCGCGTGGGCGGCGCCGCTGGTGTAGGCCTGCAGCGCCTGGAGCAGGGTGAGGCCCTGCTCGTCGCGCATCGGCGGCTCCTCGTCGCTCTCGTCGGTGGTGCGCGAGGAGCGGTTGACCAGCACGTGGATGCCCTCCATCGGGTCGGGCGGGTTGATCGGCCAGTCCGACCCACCGGCCACCAGCGCGCCGCTGTCGACGATGTCGGCGAAGGGGTACTGCCAGTCGCGGCGCTCCTGGTCGAGGTAGGGCTCGACCATCTGCACCGCGGGCGTGTTGTAGCGCGCCCACATGCCCTCGACGTTGGCGATCGCGCCGAGCAGCCGGAAGCGGTTGCGGTCGCGGGGCGCGACCAGCTGGAGGTGGGCCAGCTGGTGGCGCTGGTTGCTCCAGCCGTTGTGGCGGCGGGCGGCGGCGATCGCGTCGAGCGACGTACGCACGGCCCGGTCGCCCAGGGCGTGGAAGTGGGCCTGGAAGCCGGCGGCGTCGAGGGCGGTGACGGCCTCGTCGAGCTGCTCGGGCTCGAGGAAGGCCAGCCCGCGCTCGCCACCGGCGCAGGGGCAGCGAGCGCCCCCGAGGTAGGGCTCGTCCACCGCCATCGTCAGGGTCTCGGAGACCCCGTCGACCATCAGCTTGACCGAGCCGGCGTCCAGCCCGGCCTCGCGCAGCCGCTCGCGCTCGGCCACCAGGTCCTCGAGCTGCTCCACGCCGCGGTGCCGGTCCCACCACAGCGCCAGCCGCACGCGCGCGGTGAGCTCGTCGGCCGCCACGAGGTCGAGGTAGGCCTGCGTCGGGTCGTCGATGCCGGCGTACCCGCCTACCAGCGCGTCCTGCCAGCCCACGATGCCCCACGAATGCAGGTGCGCCTGCGCGTCGAGCAGGGCCGCGTGCTTCTCCTCGCGGGTGGTGTCGACGAGGCGGTGCACCAGCAGGGCCGCGGCCTCGCGCAGCGTGCCGGTCGGGTTGCCGTCCTCGTCGCGCTCGATCCACCCGTCGGGCGGGTCGGGGGTGTCGCGGTCGATGCCGGCCAGCTCGAGCGCCCGGGTGTTGACCCAGGCGTTGTGGTGGTCGTTGCTGGGCAGGAACGCCGGGCGGTGCGGCACCACCTTGTCGAGCATCTCGGCCGTGGGGCCGGTGCGCGGGTCGAAGTGGTCCAGCGACCAACCGCCTGCTCGGAACCAGGAGTCCCCGTGCGAGTCGTCCTGCTCGGCCGCACAGTCGGCGATCGTCTCGAGGCACTCGTCCGCGCTGCTGCAGCTGGTGAGCAGCGCGTTGCGCAGCTCGAGCCCACCGATGAGCGGGTGCACGTGGGCGTCGTGGAAGGCCGGCATCACCAGGCCGCCGTCGGCGTCGACCTCCTCGACGCGCCGCCCGCCCGCGGCCATCTCCTCGCGCACGCGCTCCAGCGGCCCCACGGCGTAGATCGTGGAGCCGCGCACGCCCACGGCGTGCTCGTGGTGGTACTTCAGTCCGTCGAAGAGTCGCCCGTTGGCGAAGATCAGGTCACTCACTGCTGCCCCGTTCGGTCGAGATCGGTCGAGATCGGTGCTGGTTCGTGCTGGTTCGTGCTGGTTCGGGCTGGCCGGTCCTGTCGAGACTAGGCCTGCCCCTGCTCGACGCCCGGAGCGGTGCGGGTCAGCCAGTCGGGCCACGACTCGGGCTCGTCGCCGTCCTCCAGCTGGGCGCGGACCTGCGCGATCATCCAGGTGCGCAGCCACTGCACCTCCGGCTCGGCGCTCACGGTGAGCAGGCGCCCCTCGTCGAGCCCCTGGTCGGGGACGGCGAGCAGGTCGACCAGGCGGGCCGCCCGGCCCGCCGCCGCGACCGGCAGCGACACCTCGACGTCGATCTCGGTACGCCCCTGCTCGCGGGCGGCCTCCACCCGACGCCGCGTCGCGCGGCGCAGGGGTGCGAAGACGTCGAGGAGCGCGCGCACCTCGCCCACCAGGGCCAGCCCCGGCTCGTGCCCGTGGGTGGCGGAGAGCAGCTGCAGGTCGCGCACCAGCTCGTCGATGTGCTCGTCCTGGCGCAGCCACAGCTGCACCGGGCAGCCGCGCAGCAGCACCGGCTGCGTCCCGGGCCCGCCGCCGGCCGGCTCGGGGTCCGGCTCCGGCGGCGAGTCGGGGGGCCGTACGGCGCTGTCGGCCCGCTCGTCGAGCAGCCGGGCCCAGACCCTCGTGCCACCGGGGACCCGTTCGACGCCCCAGTCGTCGGCGAGCACGGCGACGATGCCGAGCCCCCGCCCGGTGGTGGGCTCGCCCCACGACGAGGAACCCGGGTCGGCGAGGCGCGGGACCACGGCGTCGGCCGGGACGCTGCCCTCGTCGGTCACGGTCACGGTGACCGCCCCGTGGTCGAGGCGCACGGCGACGTCCATGGAGGCGCCCCCGCTGTGCAGCGCGGCGTTGGCCGCGAGCTCGCCGACGCACAGCTCGGCGTCGTCGACCAGCTCGATGCCGCGCCCGCGCAGCGCCTCGCGCACGAAGCGCCGCGCCCCGGGCACGCCCGAGGGGTGCGCCGGCAGCCGGGTCCGCACGATGCGGCCGCTGACCACGGGCGACTCGAGGTCCTCCACGACCGTGCCCGCGCGCCGTCCACGCCCGGTGGGCGGGGGCTGCGTCTGGTCGTGGAGCCGGACCGCGACCAGCGCGATGTCGTCCTCGCGCATGCTGGGGACCATCCGGACCAGCAGCCGGTCGCACAGCTCGTCGAGCGGGGGGTCGCCCGCCGCGAGGCTCGCCAGCTCGCGGCGCAGCCTGTCGAGGCCCACGTCGAGGTCCTCGCCGCGCCGCTCGACCAGTCCGTCGGTGAAGAGCAGCACGGTCGAGCCCCGCGGCAGCACGACCTCCTGCTCGCCTCGCTCGGCGTCGGGGAAGAGCCCCAGCAGCAGGTCGGGGTCGTCGGCCGAGAGCAGCTCGACGCTGCCGTCGGCCCCCAGGACCACCGGCGGCGGGTGCCCGGCGTTCGACCAGCGCAACCGGGTGACGCCCTGCTGGAGCTCCTCGGGGGTCTGCTCGAGGCGTGCCAGCACGGCGGTCGCGGTGGTGTCGACCCCGAGGGTGGCCAGGGCCCGGTCGACCCCGCGCAGCACGTCGGCCGGCCCTTGCCCGCTGAAGGCCGAGATGCCGCGCAGCAGGTTGCGCACCTGGCCCATGGCGGCCGCGGCGGCGGTGTCGTGGCCGACCACGTCGCCGATGACGAGCATGGTGGCGCCGGCGTCCTGCACGAAGGCGTCATACCAGTCACCGCCGACCTGGGCAGTCTCGGCGGCGGCCTCGTAGCGCACCACGATCTCGAGGTGGTCGGGCTGCGGCGGGGCGGTGAGCAGGCTGCGCTGGAGGCCCTCGGCGAGGTCGCGCTGCTCGGCGAAGAGCCGGGCGTTGTCGACGGCGAGGCCGGCACGCTGGGCGACCTGGGCCAGCGTGTCGAGGTCGGCGTCGGTGAAGGCACCGCGGGTGGCGTCGCGGAGCACGGTGAGCAGACCGACGACCCGGTCGCGGCCACGCAGGCTGACGACGGCGACGTGCTCGGGGCCCAGGGCCCGCACCAGGTCGTGCACCTCGCCCTCCTCGAAGACGCTGCACAGCCCCTCGGTCGCGTCGGTGCCGACGACCGGGGCCTCCGCCGCCAGCAGGGCAGGCAGGAACGAGTCGTCGGCCAGGCGCGAGAGACGCACCGCCGCGAACCGGTCGACGAGCGGCTGTGCGTCGCGCTCGCGGTGCCAGCCGCCGACGTCGCGCAGCCCCGGCAACCGCCCTTCGGGGCCGGTCTCCTCGACCAGGGTCGCCACGCACCAGTCGCCCATGGCCGGCACCACGAGCGCGCCCAGGCGCGCCACCGCCTCCTCGAGGTCGAGGGTGCCGGCGAGCTGCTCGGTCACCGTGGCGACCAGTGCGTCGCGACGGGCGGTGCGGGCCACCTGTTCCTGGGCCCGGTGGCGCTCCGTGACGTCGACGAAGTAGACCGCCAGCCCGTCGGGGTTGGGCCAGGCCCGCACCTCGTACCAGGCATCGAGCGGCTCGGGGTAGTAGGCGTCGAAGGCGACCGGCTCGCCGGTGCGGGCACTGAGGCGGTAGTGGTGCTCGAAGTCGCTGCCGACCGCGGCTGGGAAGGACTGCCAGATGTCGTGACCGACGAGCTCGTCGCGGCTGCGCCCGAGCAGCCGCTCGGCCTCACCGTTGAGGTAGGTGAAGCTCCAGCCGCGGTCGAGCTGGAAGAACGCCGTCGGCATCGACTCGAGCACCCGGGCGACGCGGGCCTCGCCCTCCTGCACCGCGGTGGTGTCGTACGCCGCCCCCAGCACGCGCACCGCCTCCCCCTGCTCGTCACCGAGCGCGCGGCCGCGGGCGGCGATCCAGCGCACCGAGCCGTCGGGCAGGTGGATCCGGTACTCCGCGGCGTACTCGCCGCAGCAGGCGATCGCCCGGTCGAGGGCGGCGGTGACCCGAGGCACGTCCTCGCCATCGACGACGTCGGTGAAGGCCTCGAGCGTGCCGCCGAAGGAGTCGTGGTCGAACCCGAAGATCTCGAGCAGCCGGTCGTCGAAGCGGAGTTCGCCGGAGACCAGGTCCCACTCCCACGCCCCCACCCCGGCGGCGTCGGTGGCCAGCCGCCAGGCGACCTGCTGGACCTCGTAGTCGGAGCTCATCGCCGCGAGCTCGAGGTCGCCCACGACCGCCCGGGCCAGCCGCTCGAGGGTGCTGACGTCGTGCTCCGACCACGGATGGGGCCGGGTGTCGTAGACGCACAGCGCCCCCACGACCTGGTCGCCGCCGACCACCAGGGGCACGCCCAGGTAGGCACCCACCGCGCCGGCGGTGACCGGCGGCAGACCGGCGACGCGGCCGTCGCTCGCGGCGTCGGGCACCACGAGCGGGGCGCTGAGCCCCACGGTGACGGTGCACAAGGAGTGCTCGACCGGGGTCGGGACGCCGACGACGGCGCTGCCGGCGCCGTGACCACCCACCACGACCTGGGTCTCGCCGATCAGCGAGACCTGCGCCGAGCCGGCCTCCAGCAGGGCCGCGGCGAGCTCGCACAACCGGTCCAGCGAGGAGCTGCGGTCGCTGCCGGCCACCAACCGGCGCACGAGCGCTCCGCGCACGTCGGGCACCTCGCCCGCACCGTACGGCGCCCCCGACGCACCCGTCGCTGCCATGGTCGTGCCTCCACGCTCGCGGAGGCTGACCTCCCCGCGCGTCTGCGCGGCACCGGATCGTATCGACTGCGGGGCCGCGGCGCTTCGCCCCTGGGGAGGGGGTGCCGGCTCCCGGGTGGTCCGCGACGCGGGTGCGGTCGACTCACATCAGGGCCGCGGTCAGGCGGCAGACGTTGTCGATGTAGCGCTGGTGCCACGGGCGGCTGCGCCACTCGGCCTGGCCCAGCACCCTCGAGGCCGCCCGGTACTCCTCGTCGTTGCGCTGCAGGTGGGTCACCAGGTCACCCCCGAAGGCGAGCAGCATCACCTCGTAGGTCAGCCCGAACGAGCGGAAGTCCATGTTGGACGAGCCGATCACCCCGGCCGTGCCGTCGATCGTCATGTACTTCGCGTGGAGCACGGTGGGGGCCGGGTAGAGGTGGATGACCACCCCCGCGTCGAGCAGCGCGGAGTAGTAGGAGCGCTGCGCGTGCCCGACGAGGAACTGGTCGGCCTTCTCGCCGACGAAGAGCTCCACCTCGACCCCGCGGTACGCCGCCGAGGTGATGGCCGCCAGCAGCGCGTCGTCCGGCACGAAGTAGGGGCTGGTGATCGAGATCCGCTCGGTCGCGAGGTGCACCAGCGAGGTGAACATCCGCAGGTTGGGCTC
The DNA here is from genome assembly GCF_013466785.1 of Nocardioides marinisabuli. Lineage (NCBI taxonomy): Bacteria > Bacillati > Actinomycetota > Actinomycetes > Propionibacteriales > Nocardioidaceae > Nocardioides > Nocardioides marinisabuli. The sequence goes on along the minus strand of NZ_CP059163.1, from coordinate 1,975,787 downwards.
GGTGGGGAACCCGGGACCCGACGGCACCAGCTGCATCCCGTTGGCGCGCCCGCCCGGCACGAGGTCGGGCTTGTCGACGAAGTAGGTCCCCAGGTCGAGGACCTCGCCGGTCTCGGTGTGCCAGTCGGTGAGGAACACCGCCTGCACCGAGAGCACGATGTCGCCGCTGACCCGGAGGCTCAGGTCCTTCCAGAGCCGTCCGTCCCGCTTGTTCGCGTCGCTGCCGTACGACGGGTCGATGAGGTTGTGCGAGCCCAGGAAGGCCACCTCGCCGTCGACCACGAGGAGCTTGCGGTGGTTGCGGAGGTCGGGTCGTCGCCAGCGACCGCGCAGCGGGTCGATCGGCATCATCAGGTGCCAGTCGATGCCGGCCTCGCTCATCCGCCGGAACATCTCCTTGCGGCCCGGATACGTGCGAGACCCCAGGTGGTCCAGGAGCAGCCGCACCCGCACACCTCGGGCCGCCGCGTCGACCAGCGCCGAGAAGAAGGAGTCGGTCGAGGGGTCCCAGCTGACGATGTAGAACTCGACGTGCACATGGGACTCGGAGGCGGCGACGGCTTCGGTCATCGCCGCGAAGAAGTCGGCGGTCTCGCCGTACAGCCCCTCCTCGGCGCCGGTGAGGCACGGGATCGAGGTCAGCCGCTCGTTCATCGCCAGCACCGACGCCAGCCCCGGCGCGGCGACCTGGTCGGGACGCCAGGCCGAGAACCTCGACATCCGCTCGCGCAGCAGCTCGTTGGCCGCCGACTGGATCTCGACGCGTCGCCCACGGACCCAGGGGCTGCCGATCAGCCAGTAGAGGACGAAGCCGAGCACGGGCACGAACAGGATGAGCAGCAACCAGGCCGAGGACGACGACGGTCGCCGGTTCTCGGGGACCGTGCCGACGGCCAGGACCTTCAGCACGTACTCGAGCACGAGAAAAGCACCGGTCAGCACAGACACCCAGGTCACCCGACGACCCTAGGGCCTGTTCGGGTGGCACGGCGGGCTCTCGGGAAGCCGGCGACGCGGCCTCAGGACGGCAGGGCCGTCCCGCGCGCGAGATGGTCGGTCAGCGCCCGGCGGCTGACGGCCTCGGCGGTCCGCAGCGCCAGTCGCGGTGGGAGGGACTCGGCCTGCAGGCGTCGCGCCACCCCGTGCACGAGCGCGGTCACGTCCTGCGCGTCGACCGCCCCCGTGTACTCGGCCGCGAGGCCGGCGGCGAGCTCGTCTCGACGGCCGTGGTGGCCCCGTCGACGACCGGCACGGAGGCGGACGCCGCCGTGCCGGCCTCGGCGGCGGGCAGCGGCCCCGCCAGCAGGGTCGCGCCGACGAGCGCCGCGGTGACGGCGGCGCGCCGGCCGCGCGCCGGGACGGAGCGGAGTGCAGCGGCGAGACGGGCGGTCCTGCGGGGACGGGCTGCCGATGTCATGCACCGAGCCTGCGCCACCGACCTGACAGGGACCTGATGGACCACCATGACGTCCCTGCGAGCCGGCGCTCCCCGGCCGCTCGTCACTCGGTGACGACGACCACCTTCGTCCGCGGCTCCCTGCTCCAGGGGCGGATGCTGTCGCGGAACCTGCGCAGCCTACGGGCCTTGACCACGATCATGGCGCCGAGCACCACCGACAGCGCAGCGCAGGCACCTGCCAGCTCCCGCTCCGCACCAGGCGGCGTCGCGCGGACCAGCGCGGCGGCCGTGAGGGGCGTCGACAGCGCGACGACCAGCGGCGCCCACGTGTGCCTGCGCGGGTGCAGAGGCAGGAGGCGACCCCACCCCGCCCCGACCGCGAGCAGCACCACCGGCAGGAGCAGCAGCAGGGGCGTCGGCACGAGGCCCCACCAGGCCCAGAGCAGCGCCGCCACCGAGGCGAGCACGAGCACCGGGCCGCGGGTCACCTGCTTGCGGAGGACGGCGTCGCTCACCCGGGGCACTGGAGCGCTTCCCGGGGGGCCTTCATGGAGCCGCCTGTCGGAATCGAACCGACGACCTTCTCATTACGAGTGAGACGCTCTACCGACTGAGCTAAGGCGGCGTGCCGCCCGCGGTCCGGGGTGTCCGGGCCCAGGGCAACGCGGGTGAGCATACAGACGCCGCCCCGGCCGCGAGAAATCAGGCGGCGGGGGCGGCGACGTACGCGGTGCGGGGCTCGCTCAGGCGGCGAGGACGCGCTTGCGGGGCTCGGCGTCGGCCCAGCCCAGCGGGGCGGACTGCTCGGAGCCGCACCAGCAGGTGAAGGTGGCGATCGGCCCGGTCTCGGCGCCGGTCACGGCCGTGATCTGGGAGGGGAAGATGAGCTGGCGCTTGCTGCAGGAGGTGCAGAGGTGGGTGAGCACGGCGGTTCCTTTCTCGGCTCGGAGACATGGTGTCTGCGACTAGTCTGACTCGCCGGTAGCAATAGGGGTAGCCTGACTTTCCAGCAGGAGACATAGGATCAGCCTTGTGCTTTCTGTGCACCAGCTCACATGTTTCCTCGCCGCCTACGAGCAGGGCTCGCTGACCCGCGCCGCCGAGGAGCTCGGCTACGCCCAGCCCTCGGTCTCGGAGCAGATCCGGGCGCTCGAGAAGTCGCTCGGCGTGCAGCTCTTCCACCGGGTCGGCAGGGGCGTCGTGCCGACCCCGGTGGCCGAGACGATGCGACCGCACGCCGAGCAGGTGCTCGCCGCGATCGCCGAGACCGAGCGGGCGGTCGCGAGCGTGCGGTCGCTCGAGACCGGCACGATCCGCTTCGGCATGTTCGGCATCGCGCGCCTGTACGCCGGTTCGGCGCTGATCGCCGACGTGCTTGAGCGCTACCCCGGCGTGCGGGTCGAGCTGGTCGGGCAGAACTCCACCGAGGTCGTCGAGGACCTGCGCCGCGGCCGGCTCGAGGCCGCCATGCTGGCGATCTCGGCGGTCGACGGCGAGGGCATCTCCGTACGGCCCGTGGCCCGCGAGGAGCTGGTCTACATCAGCGCCGACCCCGAGCACCTGACCTCCCCGGTCACCGCACACCGCCTGGCGCAGGCCTCGCTGGTGATGCCCGAGACGACGTACCGCGCCGTGGACTCGACCCGCGCGACGCTGCGCCAGATGCTCCACGAGACCGGCCGCAACCCCCAGAGCCGGATCGAGGTGGAGGACGTCGAGACGGCCGTCGAGCTGGTCGGCATGGGCCTGGCCGACAGCGTCATCCCACGGGGCGCCGCCGAGCAGCTCCTGCCGCGCCTGGCGCCGCGGGCCGGCTTCGTCTCCCTGCGACCGCGGCAGTTCGACACCTTCGCGATCGTGCACCGCTCCAACGCGGTCCTCTCGCCCGCCGCCCGGCTGATGATCGACCTGGCCACCCGGCGGATGCAGGCCATCGCCGAGCCGATCAACCCTCGCTGACCCCGGCCCGCCCGGCCGCGGGTGCCTAGGCTGGCTCCATGAGCGAGCCCCGCGACGTCGTCCGCGCCTTCCTGACCCACCTCTCCGACGGCGAGACCGAGCAGGCCAACGCGCTGCTCGCCCCCGACGTCGTGTGGCGCAACACCCGCCTGCCCACGGTGCGCGGCGAGAAGGTGGCCGAGGCGCTGACGATGCTCGGCGAGCGCGGCGTGGGGGTCCGCGTCGAGCTGCACCACGTCGGCGCCGACGGGTCGACCGTGCTCACCGACCGCCACGACACGCTGACCTGGAAGGCCTACGGCAGCCGCTTCCACGTCGACGGCACCTTCGAGGTCCGCGACGGGCTCATCACGCTGTGGGACGACCGGTTCAGCTGGGGCGAGGCCTCGGTGGCCTCCGTCGTCGGCCTGCTGCGGCTGCTGCGCGCCAGCTAGTCCTCCGGCGCCCGGTCGGTCGCGAAGACGTCGAGCAGGTCGCGGACGGGCACCATCGACTCCGCGGGGTGGCGCAGCCGCCGGTCGGGGTGCAGCCGGTACTCGTTGCGCCTCCCGACCCTCTCGCGCGTGACGTAGCCGGCCTCCTCCAGGTCCGCGAGGATCTTCTGCGCCGCGCGCTCGGTGATGCCCACCGAGACGGCGAGGTCACGGATGCGTGCCGTCGGGTTGCGGCTCAGCGCCACCAGCACGTGCCCGTGGTTGCTCAACAGGGTCCACGTCCTTGCTCCGGGCTCCGTCACGGCGCTGACTCTAGTCGAGTGACCGACAGCACACGCGAACCTATATACACGTATTTTTATTCAGGTATCTTCGGTCGCATGTTGCCACTCCTCGCCACCCGACGCACCGCCACGGCGGTGCTGCTGCTCGCCCTCGCCGGCGCCCTCCACACCGCCCTGCGCGGCCGGCCCCTGCACCTGGCCGTCGACGTCCTCGGGACCTCGGTCGGCCTCCGGCTCGACCTGACGGCCACGCTGCTCGCCGGCTTCGTCGGCGCACTCGCCTGGGTGGTGGCCGGCTACAGCCACACCAACCTGGCCGGCCAGCCCGGCGGGACCCGCCTCGCCCGGGCGGCCACCACAGCCGTGCTGGCCCTCGTGCTCCTCGTCGCCGGGGCGAGCCTGCCGGTCATGGCCCTCGGCTGGACCCTCAGCGGCCTGGCCGCCGCCCGGATGATCGCCCACCCCGGCACCCCCGCAGCGCTGCGCAGCGCCGCCACGGCCCGCCGCACCCTGCTCTGGGGCGACCTCGCGCTCTGGTCGCTGGTGCTGGTGGCCATGGTCCGGCTGCCCGACCTCGACCGCGCCGGGCTGCCGGCCGCCATGGCGGCGACCGACGCGCTGACCGCGGCCGTCCTGGGCGGGCTGGTCGTCGTGGCCAGCGTCGTCCGCTCCGCCCTGGTCCCGGCGCACACCTGGCTGCTCGAGAGCACCGAGGCTCCCTCGCCCGTCTCCGCGTTCCTGCACGCGGGCATCGTGAACGGCGGAGGCCTGCTCCTGGTCCTGCTGTGGCCGCTGACCTCCGCCTGGCGGCCGGCGCTGGTCGCACTGGTGGTCCTCGGGTGCGTCTCGGTCGTGCTGGGCACCTGGGCGGGCCGGGCGCGCGACGACGTCAAGGGACGACTGGTCTGCTCGACGACCACCCAGATGGGCTTCGTGTCGGTGCAGGTGGGTCTGGGCATGCCCGCCGCCGCGCTGCTGCACGTCGTCGGGCACGGCTCCTGGAAGTCGTGGCTGTTCCTGCGGGCGGCCGGCGCCGCCGACCGGCTCCGAGCGCCCGGCCACGCCCCGCGTCGCCGCGACCCCCTCACGACCTGGACCCCCCTCCTGCTCGGCGGACTGCTCGGCGCACCCGCGGCCGTCACCATGCTGGCCGACCGCGGGCCGGTCGCCCTCGTGCCGGTCGCACTGGTGACCGCTCTCGCCGTCACCTCGGGCCGCGAGCTGGCGACCCTCGCCGACGTCACCGTCCCGACCCGGGCCGCTGCCGCCGCACTGGCCGGCACCACGGCCGCCGGGGCCCTGTGGGCCCTGGACCTGTGGAAGGCGTGGGCCGCACCGCTGCTCTCGGCCCAGGCCCAGACGTGGTCGGGCCCCTCGGCCTGGGCCCTGGTCCTCGTCGTCGCCGCGGCCGCCGCCGCGACCCTCGCCGGTCTGCACCTCCTCCAGCGCGACCCCACCGGCCCGCTCGCGGTGGCGCTGCTGCCCGCCGCCCTCTCCCCGGGCTGCGCCGCCGGGCCCGCGCCACCTGGCCGGCGGTCGCGGCCCCGCCCAGTGCCAAGCGCGCCGTGCAGGCCGACGACGTGCTGCTGGCGAGCCGGGTGGCCGCACGGGTGGTGGGCCCCGCGTGGCCGCTGCACTCCGCCGTCGCCGTCAACCCCCTGGCCCCGCTGGAGTCGCTCCCCTTCGACGAGGTCGTCGAGCTCGCCCGCCGCACCCACGGCGCCGAGCTGCTGCCGAGCCTCGAGTGGTTCCACGACCGCTGGGCGGCCGGTCGCATCACCCCGGCCGGGCTGCTCCGGGCGCTCGCGGACGCCGAGGGCCCCGACGCCGCGGCCCTGCCCGCCGACGTCGCCACGTTCGTGTCCACCAGCTCCGCCCTGCCCACCCAGCCCCGCCACGAGCCGGGCTCGGTCCCCGCCGGGTCCACCCCCCGCCTCTGCGAGGCCCTGGAGCCCCGCAGCACGCGGCAGCGGGTCACCGCGCGCGTCGACCAGGAGTCCGGCTGGTGGTGCCAGCGCGCCTGGGCGGACAGCGCCGGGACGGGTCCCGGCCCCTACCGCCGGTGGCACCGGGCGGCCTCCCGTCCCGGGTACGCCCGCGCCTCGGGGCTGACCGGCGTGACCGCGCTGGTGCGCGACCTCCCGGCGGACCCCGCCGCCGCCGTCGCCGTGCTGGTGCGCGCGACCGGCCTCCCGGGGACCGCCCTGGTCGGCTACCTGACCCGGTCGGTCGCCTCCGCACCGGGATGGAGCGCCCACGCGCAGTGGCGCGCCGGACGCGGCCAGGGCGACGCCGTCCTGGAGCTCCTGGCGTTGCGGATGGCGCTGGACCTCCTGCACACCGGCGCCGTCGGTGGCCACGACCTCGACCTGAGCCCCGCGGCGGCGTACGACGACTGCGGCACGCAGGTCGGCGACCTCTACCGCCGCACCTGGCAGCGCGCACTGGACCTCTCCGTCGCCGAGCGCCTGCTGCCCGCCCTCGTGCACGCCGAAAGCGCCGGTGCGGAGACGGGGCCGGCCGCCCGCCGCCGGGCCCTCAGCCAGTCGGTCTGGTGCATCGATGTCCGCTCCGAGCGGGTGCGGCGCCACCTCGAGGCGAGCGGTCGCCACGAGACGTTCGGCTTCGCCGGGTTCTTCGGGGTCGCCACCCGGCACACGAGCGCCGACGGCGGCTCCAGTGACCAGTGCCCCGTGCTGATCGCCCCCTCGTCGGCCTCGCACACCCCTGCCGGCCCGCTCGGCCTGGCCCAGGTGCTGCACCGCCTGTCCACCGGCGCCAACCGGGCGCCGCTGGTCCCGCTCGTCACCGCCGAGGTCTTCGGGCTGCTGGCCGCCGGCGTCTCGGCCGCGGCCACGCTGGCCCCGGCCCGCGCCCGGCGACTGCGCTCGGCGTGGACCGGCAGGACCGCCGCGGCCCCGCCCACCTGGCTGGTCGACCTGGAGACCAGGGTCTCCACGGCCGAGGCCGTGCTGCGGGGCATCGGGCTCGTCGACGGCTTCGCGCCCGTGCTGGCGGTCGTCGGCCACGGCGCCAGCACCGAGAACAACGCCCACGCCGCGACGTACCAGTGCGGCGCCTGCGGGGCGAGCTCCGGCCTCGTCAACGCCCGCCTGCTGGTCGACGCGCTGAACGACCCGCAGGTCCGCGCGGGCCTGCGGGAACGGGGCATCGACCTGCCGGACGACACCGTGGCCGTGGCCGCCCTGCACGACACCGCCACCGACGAGGTCGGGCTCGTGGTCGATCCCGTGGTCGGCCCCGAGGTCGGCCCAGTGGCCAGCCCCGCAGTCGACGCGGTGGCCGACGCCCTGGCCCAGGCCGGTCGCCGGACCGCTCTCGAGCGGGTGCGTGGCCTCCCCCGCGCCGAGCGGGTCGACGGAGGGGACCCCGCGGACACGCGCACCGCGATGCGCGACGTGGCCCGCCGGGCCAGCAGCTGGGCCGAGCCGACGCCCGAGTGGGGCCTGGCCGGCAACCAGGCGATCGTCGTGGGCCCACGGCGCCTCACCGCCGGGCTCGACCTGGGCGGACGGGTCTTCCTGCAGTCCTACGAGCGCGACCTCGACACGGACGACCGGGTGCTCGAGCAGCTGATGACCGCCCCCGTGGTCGTCAGCCAGTGGATCAGCGCGCAGTACCACCTCTCCTCGGTCGCACCCGAGGTCTTCGGCGCCGGCGACAAGACCACCCTCAACGTCGTCGGTGACGTCGGTGTCCTGAGCGGGGCCCACGGCGACCTGCGGCTCGGGCTGCCGTGGCAGTCGCTCTTCACCGCGCCCCCGACGGGTCCGGGCCGCCAGCCCGGCGCCCACGAGCCCGCGCGGCACCTGGTCGTGGTGGCCGCCGGGCGCGAGTCGGTGCGCGCGGTCGTGGCCCGCCACGACGTGCTGCGCCAGCTGGTCTCCCACGGCTGGTCGCAGGCGGTGGTCGTCGACGACGGGGCGCACGCGCTCCTGCCCGACCTGACCTGGCGCACCTGGGTCCCGGCCCGTCCCGGGCGGGCCGCCGGCCAGGGGCTCGGGATGCGGGGGTGAACCGGGGGGCGGGGCCCGGGCCGGGCCCCGCCCCTCAGCAGGTGGTGCCGTCGGCGGGCACGGTGCCCTCGAGCAGGAACGCCTCGATCGCCTCGTCGATGCAGTCGTTGCCCGAGTTGTACGCCGTGTGGCCGTCGCCGTCGCGGGTCAGCAGCACGCCGGGCTCGAGCTGGTCGGCCAGGGCCTCGGCCCACTCGTAGGGCGTGGCCGGGTCGCGGGTGGTGCCGACCACCAGGATCGGCGCGGCGCCCGCGGCGTCGATGTCGTCGAGCCGGGTCGACTCGTCGGGCTCGACCTCGAGCCCCCGGCAGCCCACCAGGCTCCAGGCGAAGACCTCGCCCAGCGTCGGGCTCGCCTCGAGGAAGTCGGGCACCTGCGCCGGGATCTCGGAGACCGGCGTCGTGGAGGGGTCGTCGAGGCAGTTGATCGCGTAGATCGCCTCGGCCGAGTTGTCGGTGTACTCCCCGCCGGGGGTGCGCGAGGCGTAGGTGTCGGCGAGCAGCAGCAGCGTGGTGGGGTCGCCCTCGAAGGCCGCCTCGAGCCCCTGGCTGAGCAGGAACCAGTAGTCGCTGACGTAGAGCGGCGTGATCAGCCCGTAGAACGCGGTGCCGACGCTGAGCTCACGACCACCGGGCCCCTCGATCGGCTCCTCGTCGACGTCGGCCAGGAACTCCTCGATCCGGTCGAGCCCCTCCTGCACGGTGCTGCCGAGGAAGCAGTCGCCGGCGTCGACGCAGTCGGCCACGTAGGCCCGCAGGGCGCGCTCGAAGCCGGCGGCCTGGCCCAGGTTGAGCTCGCGGCTGCTCAGCCCGACGTCGACCGCTCCGTCGAGCACCAGCCGGTCGGCCCGCTCGGGGAACAGCTCGGCGTAGGTCGCGCCCAGCTTCGTGCCGTAGGAGGCGCCCAGGTAGGTCAGCCCGGTCTCGCCGAGCGCGGCGCGCAGCACGTCCATGTCCCGGGCCGCCTCGACGGTCGACACGTGGGCGGCGAGGTCGCCGGAGCGCTCGACGCAGCCCTCGAAGAAGGCCTCCAGGTCGGCGACCAGCGCGTCGACCTCGGCGGGCTCGTCGGGGGCGGGGTCGCCGGCCAGGAACTCGGTCAGCTCCTCGTCGGAGAGGCAGTCGACGGGCGCGGAGCCGCCGGTGCCGCGCGGGTCGAAGCCCACGACGTCGTAGCGGTTCAGCAGCGGCTGGCGGAAGACCCGGTCGCCGGCGGCGGCGTACGTCGTGCCGGGGGCGCCGGGGCCGCCGGGGTTGACCACCAGCGAGCCGATGCGGGCGTCGGGGTCGGCCGCCGGCACCCGCAGGACCGCGACCTCGATCGTCTCGCCGTCGGGCTCGGAGTAGTCGAGGGGCACCTCGAGGCGCGAGCACTCGTGGGCGGGGTCGCTCTCGCACGGCTGCCAGTCCAGGGACTGGGAGTAGAACGGCGCCAGGGCCTCGTCGGGCGGCTCGGTGGCGTCGCCCGACGGGCTGGTGGTGGGCGCGGGGCCGGTGCGCGGCTGCGGCGCCTCGGCCGGGTCGTCGCTGCCGAGCACCCCGCCCAGCACCAGCGCCAGGGCCAGGCCCAGGGCGCTGAGCACCATCGCCAGGACGACCACGATCGCCACGACCTGCTTCACCGGCTGCTCCCCTCGGGCACCATCAGGGCGACCATCATGGCCTCCAGCGCCAAGGCCGGCGGCACGTTGAACTCCAGCATCTGCTCGCGCGCCTCGAAGATCGCGTCGATGCGGCGCAGGTTGAGCTCGGGGCTCGAGGTGCGCACGACCTCCTCGACGTCGGGCCGGATCTCCTCGTTGACCAGCGCACCCGCGGCGCCCACGGCCACCGCGATCGCGTCGCGGTAGACCGAGACCAGGTCCATCAGGCTGCGGTCGACCACGTCGAGCACCCGGCGCTTGGCGCGGGTCTTCTGCCCCTTCTCCAGCGCCGAGAGGGCGGGGGCGTACTCGCGGGGTCGGCGGCCGCGCTCGACCACGCCGTAGGAGGCGTCGAGGTCGACCTTCTCGCGCGCGTCGAGCTCGGCGGTGATCGCCTCCGCCTCTTCCTTGGCGACCTCGACGAGGTTGGCGGCCGCCTGCATGCAGCCGCCCAGCGTGGTCAGCTTGGCGGGGTAGAGCACCACCTCGCGCCGGCGGTTGCGGGTCGCCTCGTCGGTGGCCAGCGCACGGGCGCGGCCGATGTGGCCCTGGCTGGCGCGGGCGGCGTACGACGCGAGCGCGTCGGGCACGCCGAGGGTGCGGGAGAGGAACGCCGCCACGTCGGGCGAGGTCGGCGTCGTCAGCGTGACCAGGCGGCAGCGGCTCACCACCGTGGGCAGCACGTCCTCGAGGGTGGGGGCGCAGAGCATCCACACCGTGCGCTCGCCCGGCTCCTCGATCGCCTTGAGCAGCGCGTTCCAGGCGCGCTCGGTGAGCCGGTCGGCGTCCTCGACGATCAGGACCTGGCGCCCGGCGCCGACCGGCGACAGCGAGGCCTTGCGGACCAGGTCGCGGACCTCGTCGACGCCGATGGAGAGCTTCTCGGTGCGGATCACCGCGACGTCGGCGTGGCTGCCGACCATCGTGGTGTGGCAGCCGTGGCAGCGCCCGCAGCCGGCGTCGCCGGGGGCGTTCTCGCACTGCAGCGCGGCGGCGAAGGCGATCGCGGCGTTGGAGCGGCCCGAGCCGGGCGGGCCGGTGAAGAGCCAGGCGTGGCTCATGCCGTGGCCGGCGGCGGCGGTGCGCAGGGCCTTGATGGCCGGGCGCTGGCCCACCAGGCGCTCCCAGACGGTGCCGGCGTCCTGGTGGGTCGGCAGGTGGGTCGGCTGGTGGGTCGGCTGCTGGGTCACGGGGCCACCTGCCCGGGGACCGCGTCGGTCAGGCTCGCCAGCAGCGGCACCATCCGGGCCCGGACGGCCTCCGCGACCTCCTCGACCGGGGCCCGGGCGTCGAGCACCAGGTAGTGCTCGGGGTCGGCGGCGGCCATCGCCACGAACGACTCGCGCACGCGCTGGTGGAAGTCGAGGGACTCGCCCTCGATGCGGTCGCGGCCCTCGAAGCGGCCCAGGCCGGTGGCCGGCTCGAGGTCGAGCACGACGGTCAGGTGGGGCCGCAGGTCGCCGGTGGCCCAGCGGGCCACCTGCTCGACCTCGGCGACCGGCAGGCTGCGACCGGCCCCCTGGTAGGCCAGCGTCGAGTCGACGTAGCGGTCGGTGACGACGACCTCGCCGCGCTCGAGCGCGGGCAGCACCATCGTCTCGACGTGCTCGGCCTTGTCGGCAGCGTACAGCAGCGCCTCGGTGCGGTCGGCGAGCGCCCCGGTCTCGGGCGAGAGCACGATGCGGCGCAGCTGCTGGCCGACGGGGGTGTCACCGGGCTCGAAGGTCAGCACGACCCGGTGGCCCTGCTCCTCCAGCCAGGTGCGCAGCAGGCGCGACTGGGTGGACTTGCCGGAGCCCTCGCCGCCCTCGAAGCACACGAAGACGCCGCGCTGGGTGTAGGTGCCGGGCGATGTCACGGCCCCGAACCTACGTGGGGGCACCGACGCCGACCAGCACCGGTCCACAGCCGGGCGCCCGAGGGCCCGCCCGACCGGGTCAGAAGGCGTAGCGGACCCGGCAGTAGGGCATCCGCTCGGCCAGCAGGTCGGTGAGCTGGTCGCGCCAGCGCGCCTTCCACCCGGCGCGGTAGCGCACGTTGGCCTGCCCCGAGTGGCTGGTCTTGGGCTCCTGCAGGTCGGGGCGCCACAGCAGCTCCTCGCCGCGGGGGTGCCAGCCGAGGTTGACCTCGTGCAGCTGCTCGTTGTGGGTCAGGAAGATGATCTCGCACGCCAGCTGGGCCTTCGCCCGCTCGCTGAGCACGTCGTCGACCTGGTCGAACAGCTCGGCCCACTGGCCCAGCCACTGCTCGTGCACCACCACCGGGCTGAAGTTGAGGTGCACCTCGTAGCCGGCCTCGACGAAGTCGTTGACCGCCGCGATCCGCTCGGGGATGCGCGAGGTGCGCAGGTCGAGGCGGTGCGCCATCGGCTCTGGCATCAACGAGAACCGCACCCGGGTGCCGCCGCGCGGGTCCCAGTCGAGCAGGTCGCGGTTGACCAGCTTCGTCGCGAAGCTGGCCTTGGCCCCGCGCAGGTCGCCGAAGAGGTCGACGAGGTCGCGCACGTTGTCGGAGACCAGCGCGTCGGCCGAGCAGTCGCCGTTCTCGCCCAGGTCGTAGACCCAGTCGACCGGGTCGCACTGGTTGGGCTCCGGCTTCGGCCCCTGCCGCGCCGCGTGCCGGGCCAGGTAGCCCGCGATCCTCTCGATGTTGACGAAGACCGTGATCGGGTTGGCGAACCCCTTGCGCCGCGGCACGTAGCAGTAGCTGCAGGCCATCGCGCAGCCGTTGCTGGTGGATGGCGCGATGAAGTCGGCCGAGCGGCCGTTGGGCCGTGCCTGCAGGCTCCGCTTCTCCCCCAGCACCAGCACCTCGCGCTTGGTGCGCACCCACCGCTCCACGCCGCCGGGGTTGCCGTAGAGCCCCGGGATGTCCTGGTGGGAGGCCACCTCGACCCGCTCGGCGTCGGGGAAGCGCTCCAGCACCTGCACGGCTCGCGGCCACCGCTCGATGTCGGGCTCGTGGTAGATCCGGCGCACCTCGAGCAGGCGCTCGGCTGCGGTCGCGGGTGGCATGGACCCAGGCTAGGCGGGCCCACCGACGGCGCCCGGCGACGGCGTACGCCGCCCGGCCCGGGGTGGGCGAGCGGGCGGCGTACGGGCCGGGTGCGGGACGGGTGCTGGGCGGGCGAGTCGCTCACTTGTCAGGTGTTGCAACCCCTGACAAGTGCATGAGTCCCCGGCCGGCCGGGGACTCATGCAGGGCGGCGTCAGGACTTCTTGGCCGCGGCCTTCTTCGTCGTCTTCTTGGCGGCGGCCTTCTTGGTGGTCTTCTTGGCCGCCGTCTTCTTGGTGGCCGTCTTCTTGGCCGGGGCCTTCTTCGCGCCCTTCTTGGCCGCCTTCTTGGCCGGGCCGCGGGCGCGACGCTCCTCGAGCAGCTCGGCGGCACGCTCGAGGGTGAGGTCCTCGACGGTGTCGTCCTTGCGGAGGGTGGCGTTGTACTCGCCGTCGGTGACGTACTCGCCGAAGCGGCCAGACTTCACCACGACCGGCTGCCCGGAGACGGGGTCGTTGCCCAGCTCCTTGAGCGGCGGGGCCGCGGCGGCGCGGCCGCGCTGCTTGGGCTGGGAGTAGATCTTCAGCGCCTCGTCGAGACCGATGGTGAAGAGCTGGTCCTCGCTGGTCAGCGAGCGCGAGTCGGTGCCCTTCTTCAGGTAGGGCCCGTAGCGACCGTTCTGGGCGGTGATCTCGTCGCCGGTCTCGGGGTCCTCGCCCACCACGCGCGGCAGCGAGAGCAGCTTGACCGCGTCCTCGAGGGTGATCGTGTCGAGCGACATCGACTTGAAGAGCGAGCCGGTGCGCGGCTTGGCGCTCTTCTTGGCGTCCTCGGGCAGAGCCTCGGTGACGTAGGGCCCGAAGCGGCCGTTCTTGGCCACGACCTCCAGGCCGGTCTCGGGGTGCGCGCCCAGGTGGATCTCCTCGCCGGCGGGATTGGCGAAGAGCTCCTTGGCCTTCTCCAGCGTCAGCTCGTCGGGCGGCAGGTCCTCGGGCACGTTGGCGCGCACGCCCGCGGCGTTGCCGTCGTCGTCGGGGCCCTCGAGGTAGGGGCCGTAGCGGCCCACCCGCAGGTTGATGCCCGAGTCGGGGCCGCCGACCGGGAAGGTCGCCAGCTCGCGGGCGTCGATGTCACCCAGCTCGTCGACGAGCTTCTTGAGCCCGTCGAGCTCGCTGTTGCCGTAGTAGAACTCGCCGAGCTCGGTGTTGCGCTGCTTGCGCCCGGCCGCGATCTCGTCGAGCACGTCCTCCATCTGCGCGGTGAACTCGTAGGAGATCTGGCGCGGGAAGTGCTCCTCGAGCAGCCGGATCACCGAGAACGCCAGCCAGGCCGGCACCAGCGCCGTGCCCTTCTTGTAGACGTAGCCGCGGTTGAGGATCGTGCCGATGATCGAGGCGTACGTCGAGGGGCGGCCGATCTCGCGCTCCTCGAGCTCCTTGATCAGCGTGGCCTCGGTGTAGCGCGCCGGCGGCTTGGTCTCGTGGCCGTTGGCGCTGATCGAGGCGGCCGAGACGGCGTCGCCCTGGGCCAGCTGCGGCAGGCGGGTCTCCTGGTCGTCGGAGGCCGCACCGTGGTCGGTGCCCTCGACGTAGGCCTTGAGGAAGCCGTGGAAGGTGATGACGCGCCCGCTGGCCGAGAACACGACGTCCTCGCCGGTCGAGGCGGCCCCGCCGAGGCGGATCGTGACCGACTGGCCGACGGCGTCCTTCATCTGCGAGGCGACGGTGCGCATCCAGATCAGCTCGTAGAGGCGGAACTGCTCGCCCTTGAGGCCGGTCTGCGCGGGGGTGCGGAACGAGTCGCCCGCGGGCCGGATCGCCTCGTGCGCCTCCTGGGCGTTCTTGACCTTCGAGGCGTAGGTGCGGGGCGCGTCGGGCAGGTACTCGGCGCCGTACAGCTCCTGGACCTGGGCGCGCGCCGCGTTGACCGCGGTGCCCGACAGCGTCGTGGAGTCGGTACGCATGTAGGTGATGAAGCCGTTCTCGTAGAGGCGCTGGGCGACCGACATGGTCACGCTCGCGCCCATGCCGAGCTTGCGGCTGGCCTCCTGCTGCAGCGTCGTGGTGCGGAACGGCGCGTACGGCGAGCGGCGGTAGGGCTTGGCCTCCACCGAGCGGACCTCGAAGGTCGACTCGCCCAGCCCGGCGACCAGCGCCTCGGCGCGGGTGCGGTCGAGGTGGACGACCTTGCCCTCGGCCGAGGCCTTCAGCACGCCCTCCGAGGTGAAGTCGGAGCCGCGGGCCACGCGGCGCTCGTCGACCGAGTAGACCTTGGCCGGGAACATCCGCTGGTCGTGCTTGGACCCGGCGTCGAAGGTGCCCTCGAGGTCCCAGTAGGAGGCGATCTTGAACGCCATCCGGTCGCGTTCCTTGTCGACGACCAGGCGGGTCGCCACCGACTGCACGCGCCCGGCCGACAGGCCCGACATGACCTTCTTCCACAGCACCGGCGAGACCTCGTAGCCGTAGAGGCGGTCGAGGATGCGGCGCGCCTCCTGGGCGTTGACGAGGTCGTCGTTGATGGTGCGCGGGTTGGCGACCGCTTCCTGGATCGCCGACTTGGTGATCTCGTGGAAGACCATCCGGTGCACCGGGATGTTCTTCGGCTTCAGCTCGTCGAGCAGGTGCCACGCGATGGCCTCGCCCTCGCGGTCCTCATCGGTGGCGAGGTAGAGCTCGTCGGCGTCCTTGAGCAGGCCCTTGAGCTTGGTGATGTGGCTCTTCTTGTCGCGCGGCACGACGTAGTACGGCTCGAAGCCGTTGTCGACGTCGACCGCGAGGCGCCCCCACGGCTTGTCCTTGATCTTGGCCGGGGTGTCCGCGGCCGACTGCGGGAGGTCGCGGATGTGGCCGATGGAGGACTCGACGACGTAGCCCTGGCCGAGGTACCCGCCGATGGTGCGGGCCTTCGCCGGGGACTCGACGATCACCAACTTGTGTGCCACTGCGTGTGTCATTCCTTCGGAAGAGGTGGGGAAGAGCGGCGGCGCCCGTGCGGGTCCCGCCGGCCGTCACGGTAGCGCGTGCCGCGCCGTACGCCGCTGCTGCGGCGTGACCGCGGACGCTTTGCGCAGGTCAGCGGGGCTGTGGGGCCCGGCGCTCGAGGGCCCTGTGGAGGAGCCCGGCGGCACCGGCCGCGGCGTGCCAGCCTCCTGGCTCCACGCCCCCGCGGCGACCCCGGACCCGAGGAGAGACCCGTGCACGACAGCCACGGCAGCCCACGGCTGCGCCCGTCCTACGACGACCGCTACCTCGACGAGCCTGCCTTCGGGGAGCCCGCGTTCGGGGAGCCCGCCTTCGGGGTGCCCGGCTTCCGGGAGCCGTGGCTCGACGGGCCGGCGTGGGACGACCGGCTGACCGAGCTGGTCTTCCTCGACGGCCGGCTCGTCTGCCACCGCACCGGCCCGGTGGCGGGCACCGAGTGGGCCCGGCTGGCCGCCGACCGTGACCGCGAGCGGCAGCTGCCGCCCCCGCCACCGCCCACCCCGCTGTGGCAGGACGTGCTCGACTGGCTCGGCGACCGCGTCGGGGGCGAGCGCGCGCTGGCCGCGCTGCACGACGAGCCGCTGGGCGAGGCACCCGACCTGCCCGACGAGTGCGGCAGCCGGGCCGAGCGGCAGCGGGTCGAGGCGGTGGCCGAGCTCCTCGACTCGGTGGCGGGCCGCTTCCTCGACGCCGAGGTCGCCACCGCGCTGCGCACCGCGCTGCTCACGCTGTGGCGCCTCGAGCCCGAGGCGGTCGCCCGGGCCGCCACCGCGGCCAGCTGCGCCGGCGGCATCTCCTGGGCCGTCGCCAAGGCCAACGGGCTGCTCGCGCCCACCGGCGGGGTGCGCGTCGGGGCGCTCAAGGACCACCTCGACCTGCGCAGCAGCCCGTCGGCGTACGCCGCCCCGGTGCGCGCGGGCCTGCTCGGCTTCCGGCACCTCGCCTCGCGCCACCACCGCCCGCTGGGCGTGCCCGACCTGCTCGACCTGGGCCACGCCGACCTGCTCACCGGGGCCACCCGGGCCCGGCTGCTGCACCTGCGGGACCGGGCCCGGGCCGCCCGCGACGCCGACCACCCACACTGACCCGGCCCATATCTCACGCTGACCCGGCCCGAACTTCGCGTCGAGCCGTCACGTACCTCCGATTTCTGGTCCTGCCCTCAACGTTCCGCGCCGCAGCACCGTCAAGGTGGTGTCAGCAACTGCGAGCAGAGGACTCGGATGAGCACGAACGACGACGGCCGCGGCCTCGGGGACTTCGGGGACTTCGCCCACGCGCAGACCCCCGGGCTACTCGGGCTCGCGCACGCCCTGACCGGCAACCCGCACGACGCCTGGGACCTGACCCAGGAGACGTTGGTGCGGATGGGCGAGCGCTGGGGACGCACCCGCTTCGACGAGCCGGCGGCGTACGCCCGCACGGTGATGACCCGTCTCAACATCGACCGGCTGCGGCGCTTCCGGCGCGAGGTGCTGATCGCCGGGCACCACCGCGAGGACGCGCGCGTGGAGCTCGTCGGCGAGCTCGACGGGTGGCTCGTGGACGCGCTGGCGACCCTCACCCCACGCCAGCGCACGGCGCTGGCGCTGCGCTACGTCGAGGACCTCGACGTGCGCGGCATCGCGGCCCGGATGGGCTGCGCCGAGGGCACCGTCAAGGCCCACCTCTCCCGCGGCACCGAACGGCTCCAGGCCGAGCTCGCCCGGCACCGCACCACCGCTCGACCGACCCGTCCCGGCACCCAGGAAGCGACCTCGCGATGAGCACCACCGACCTGCACGAGACCACCGACGGACGCGACGAGGAGCTGGCGCGGGCCTACGGCCGGCTGACCGCGGCGCTGGCGGCACCGACCGACCTCGGGCCCTCGCTGCGCACCGCGATCGTCCGCCGTCGCCGGCGTCGTACGGCGGCGCGGGTGGCCGGCGGCGCCGTGGCTGCCACGGTCGTGGTCGGCGGGCTCGCCCTCACCACCGGCGGCAGCGGGCCCGAGCGGGCGCCCGACCCGGCAGGCCAGGGCGGCACCAACACCGTGGTGGTCACCCGCGACGACGGCGAGGGGCTCACCTTCGGCCCGGTCGAGCTCAGCTGTGAGACGGCGGGCCGCTCGGGCGAGCGGCTCAACGCCACCACCGAGCTGGTGCTCGCCCCCGGGTCCGAGGAGGTGCTGCTCGAGCCGCTGCTCCACATCTCGGTCCTCGTCGACGACGTCGAACCCGGCCGCACCTACACGCTGCCCTTCGAGGGCAGCCCGGAGAAGAAGAACGTGTCGTCCGACGAGTGGACGTTCGTCTACTTCGCGGCCGTCCCGGCCGCCGACCCCGCGGGCGAGGCCAACGAGATCGGCAGCGACCTCCCGGACTCCACCGGCACGGTGCGCTTCGACGCAGCGACCTGCGGCGACGTCCCCTCCCTCGACGTGACCATCGACGCCGTCCTCGGCAGCGAGGTCGGGCAACCGGCCCTCCCTGTCGAGGGTCGCCTGGCGCTGCCCTGACCCTCGCCGCGGGTTCGGGCCGGGTCAGCGCGAGATTCGGGCCGGGTCGGTGGGAAGTATGGGCCGGGTCAGCGCGAGATTCGGGCCGGGTCAGCGGGAGGGGTGGGCCTGGTCGGCGGGGGTGAGGTAGCCCTCGCGGACCAGCTCGCGCACCACCGGCAGGTAGTCCTCGCGGGTCGCGGCGGGCTCCAGGTCGAGGAGCTCGGCGAGCGCGTCGAGGATCTGGCCGACCTCGAGGTCGCCGTCGCAGGCGCCCACCAGGGCGGCCACCACGGTGTCGGCGGTGCGGGCACGGCGCAGACCGGTCTGCTGGCGCAGCACGATCGTCTCGGGGTCCTCGGCGCCGGGGGCGCCCTGCGTCTCCTGCTGCACGTCGGGGCGGGTGACCAGGCGGCTCTCGGGGCCGACCTCGTGCCGCGCGGCGGCCCCCCACGCCGAGATGGCGGGGGCGATGGGCTGCTCGACCTCGTAGGGCCACGAGAGCAGCTCGCGGGCGGGAGCCGCGGCGCGGTCCTCGCGCAGGTGCAGGTTCACCCAGCCGAAGCCGACCGCCTCGATGCGCTGCTCCTCCATCCACGACAGCCACGTCTCGTAGCGGCGCCGGTAGTCGGCGGTCGCGGCCGCGGTGGCCGAGCCGGTGGAGGGGTGGTGTCCGGAGTCCTTGAGCCACAGCTCGACGTACGACGCCGGGTCGAGGACCTCGCGCTGGACCACCAGCGCGTCGACGTCGTCGCGCAGCCAGGCGCCGAGCCGCTCGTCCCAGGGCTGGTCCTCGCTGATCACCCAGTTGGCCAGCACCTGGCACCAGCCGCCGGGGGCCAGGTGGTCGGGGGCGGTGCGCACGATGTCCTCGACGACCCGGTCACCGGGCAGCCCGGAGTCGCGGTAGACCAGCCGCTCGCCGGTGGCCGGCGAGATCACGAACGGCGGGTTGGTGGCGATCAGGTCGAACCGCTCGCCGACGACGGGCTCGAAGAACGAGCCGTCGCGCACGTCGACCCGGTCGGCCACGTCGTTGAGGGCGGCGTTGAACCGGGTCAGCCGCAGCGCGCGGGCGTTGACGTCGGTGGCGACCACGGAATCGGCGTGGCGGGCCAGGTGCAGCGCCTGGACCCCGCAGCCGGTGCCGAGGTCGAGCGCGCGCCGCACCGGCTCGCGCCTGGTCAGCTGGGCCAGCGAGGTCGAGGCGGGGCTGATGCCCAGCACGTGGTCGGTGCCGACGCGCTGGGGCGCCCCGTCGAGGCCCGGGGTGAGGTCGGAGACCACCCACAGGTGCTCGGTGACGGTGCCGCCGACGCCCGCAGGGCCGGCGTGCTCGGTGGCGTAGGGGCGCACGTCGAGGCGCGCGGCGACCTCGCCGACCGACTGCTCCAGCAGCCCCTCGACGCACATCCGGTCGACCAGGCCCGGCAGCGCCGCCTCGGCGGCGGCGAGGTCGACCGGCACCTGCAGCAGGAAGAGGCGCACCAGCGTGGCGAGCGGCGAGCCGTCCGCCTGCGCCGTACGCCGCAGCCCGGGGGTCGTCTCGTTGCGTGCCAGCGCGTCGTGCGCGCGGGGGCCGAGCAGCTCGGCGACGGCGTCGTAGGTGAAGTCGGCACGGACCAGGGCGTCGCGCAGCAGGTGGGGGAGGTCGCTCACCCGGGCGAGCCTAGTGACCGCGACCGGTCGGGCACACCTTGCGCATTCGCCGGACGGGGGCCGACCCGGCGCTTTACCTTGCCCAGGTCACCTCCGCGACCGGTCGGGAGCCCGGGGAGCGGCGACCACCATGGGGAGGGAACCCACATGAACCGAGCTCGACGCACCCCGCACACCCGCCTGCGGACCCGGCTCGGCGCCGGCCTGGGCGCCGCACTGACCACCGCCCTCGTCGCCTCCGGCGCCGGGCTGGCCACGCCCGCGACCGCGGCCCCGGCGGCCCCGCCGTCCTCGGCGTGGGCGAGCGAGCACCGGGCGTTCGGCCTGCTCGAGATCCTCAGCCCGGCCGCGATCCTCGGGGCCCTCGACGGCACGGCCCAGCCGGGCACCCTGCTCGGCCTGCAGCGCCCGTCCTGGGGCTTCCCCGACCTGACTGGGCTCCTGACCGTGACCGAGTCGGTGCAGTGGCTGCGCGACGGGAAGCCGATCGACGGCGCCACCGGCGACTCCTACCTGCCGACCCTCGCGGACGCGGGCAGCAACCTGCAGGCCGTCGTGACCGGGAAGGTGCTCGGCTTCCTGCCCGTCGACGCCGTCACCGGCGTGGTGCGGGTCCTCGTGCCCGGCGGCGGTGGCGGCGGGGGCGGCAGCACGACGGACCCGCTCGAGGCGACGCAGCTGCCCCGGCTGACCGGCATCCCCGGCGTCGGGTCGCTGCTGCAGGTGCTCGACCCGGTGTGGAGCCTGCCGGGCGTCTCGACGACCTACCAGTGGTTCGCCGACGACGCCGCGATCCCCGGGGCGACCGGCCAGACGTTCGTGCCCGGCCTCGAGCAGGCCGGCACCACGATCTACGTGCAGGTCACCGGTGTCCTGGCCGGGCTGCCGCTGGTCAGCGTGCTCACCAACCACCTGCCGATCCCGGCAGCGCCCGCCGAGGAGCTCGGCGCGACCTCCCAGCCGACCGTCTCGGGCACCCCCAAGGTCGGCAAGGTCCTGACCGTCAGCGACCCGGCGTGGAACACCGACGGCGTCGCCCACGGCTACCAGTGGCTGCGCGACGGGGCGCCCGTCGAGGGCGCCACCCTGGCGGCCTACCAGCTCACCCCCGCCGACCTCGGCCACGCCGTCAGCGCGACGGTGACCGGCACCAAGGAGGGCTGGACCAGCGCGACCGTGGACAGCAACGCGCTGACCGCGACCCTCGGCGACGCCATCGTCGCCACCCTCCAGCCGCGCGTCACCGGCACCGCGGCGCTGGGCCAGGCCCTCACCGCGACCCCGGGCACCTGGGGCGCCGGCGAGACCCCCGTCGTCGCCTACCAGTGGCTGCGCGACGGCTCGCCCGTCAGCGGCGCCACCGCCTCGTCGTACGCCGTCACGGTCGCCGACCTGGGCCGTGACCTGGCGCTGCGGGTGACCGCGACCCGCACCGGCTACGCGCCGGGCAGCTTCACCACCGCCGCCCTGCCGGTGGCGCGGGCCACCACCAGCACCACCGCGAAGGCGGCGAGGAAGAAGATCCGCCAGGGCAGGGCGGCGGTGCTCACCATCACCGTCGACGCGGCGCCGGCCAGCCCCGACGGCAAGGTCGCGATCACCGAGGGTGGGCGGACCCTGAAGACCTTCTCCATCGCGAAGGGCTCCAAGAAGGTGCGGATCAAGAAGCTCGCCACGGGCAAGCACACGCTGCGCGTGGGCTACCTGGGCTCCGAGACCACCGCGGACTCCCGGGCCCGGAAGGTCGTGGTGCGGGTGCTGAAGAAGCGGAAGAGGTAGCCCCGCACGCCCGGTCCTGGAGCACCACGACCGACCAGGCACGACACAGCCCCCGCCCGGAGGACCGGGCGGGGGCTGTGGCGTTCGTCGGAGCGGTCGCAGGACCTCAGGTGGTGGGACCGCCCGGCGGGGTGCCGCCGACCGGCGGAGCAGCCACGGCCGGCTCCTCCTCGCCCATCACCGTGGGGCGCTGCTTGGAGATGTAGACGGCCACCGCGATGCCGCCGGCGGCGACGATCGCGATGAGGATGCGCACCACGTCGTTCTCGCCCTCGCCGTAGGAGAGGTCGACGATCGCGGCCACGATCAGCAGCGAGACCAGGTTCATCACCTTGAGCAGCGGGTTGATGGCCGGGCCGGCGGTGTCCTTGAACGGGTCGCCGACGGTGTCGCCGATGACGGTCGCCTCGTGGGCCGGCGAGCCCTTGCCGCCGTGGTGGCCGTCCTCGACGAGCTTCTTGGCGTTGTCCCAGGCGCCGCCGGCGTTGGCCAGGAAGACCGCCATCAGCGTGCCGGTGGCGATCGCACCGGCCAGGAAGCCGGCCAGCGGGGCGACACCGAGCCCGAACCCGACCGCGATCGGCGCCAGGATCGCGAGGATGCCGGGCGTGGCCAGCTCGCGCAGCGAGTCGCGGGTGACGATGTCGACGACCTTGCCGTACTCCGGGCGACCGGTGCCCTCCATGATCCCGGGGATCTCGCGGAACTGGCGGCGCACCTCGTAGACGACCGCGCCCGCGGCCCGTCCGACGGCGTTGATGGCCAGGCCCGAGAACAGGAAGACCACGCTGGCGCCGAGCAGCGCGCCGACGAGGACCTTGGCGTCGAAGACCCAGAAGCCCTCGAAGAACGGGCTGATGTCCGCGTCGTTGGCGACCTCGGCGAACTTCTCGAAGGCGTCCTGGGTGTAGGAGGCGAACAGCGCGCTGGCGGCCAGCACGGCGGTCGCGATCGCGATGCCCTTGGTGATCGCCTTGGTCGTGTTGCCGACCGCGTCGAGCTCGGTGAGGATCTGCGCGCCCTCGGGGCTGACGTCGCCGGACATCTCGGCGATGCCCTGCGCGTTGTCGGAGACCGGCCCGAAGGTGTCCATCGCGACGATGACGCCGACGGTGGTGAGCAGGCCGCAGCCGGCCAGCGCGACGCCGAAGAGGGCCACCTGCCCGCCGATGAGCGCGGCACCGAAGACGGCGGCGCCGATGACCAGCGCGGTGTAGACGGCCGACTCGAAGCCGACCGCGAGGCCGGAGAGGATCACCGTGGCGGCGCCGGTCATCGAGGTCTTGCCGACGTCCTTGACCGGGCGGTGCTCGGTGCCGGTGAAGTAGCCGGTCAGCGAGAGGATCGCGGCGGCCAGCACGATGCCGATCACCACCGAGACCGAGGCGAAGACCCGCGGGCTGGCCTCGGCGCTCACGTCGACGCCGAGGGAGGCCCAGTCGCCGGGCAGGTAGACGAAGGACAGCAGCACCGAGCCGACCGCGCCGATGCCGGCCGAGAGGTAGAAGGCCCGGTTGATCGTCTTCAGGCCGCTCTCGCCGGCACGGGGCTGGGTCAGGTAGACGCCCGCGACCGCGGTCAGCGCACCGATGGCGGGGATCAGCAGCGGGTAGACCAGGCCCTTGTCGCCGAAGGCCTGCGAGCCGAGGATCAGCGCGGCGACCAGGGTCACGGCGTAGGACTCGAAGAGGTCGGCGGCCATGCCGGCGCAGTCGCCCACGTTGTCACCGACGTTGTCGGCGATGGTCGCGGCGTTGCGCGGGTCGTCCTCGGGGATGTTCTGCTCGACCTTGCCGACCAGGTCGGCACCCACGTCGGCGGCCTTGGTGAAGATGCCGCCACCGACACGCATGAACATCGCCAGCAGGGCGGCGCCGAAGCCGAAGCCCTCCAGCACCTTGGGTGCGTTGTCCTGGAAGAAGATCACCACGAGGCTCGCGCCCAGCAGGCCGAGACCGACGGTCAGCATGCCGACGGTCGCGCCGGTGCGGAAGCCGATGTGCATCGCCGGGTCGCGACCCTGCGTCTCGGCGGCGGCGGCCACGCGCAGGTTGGCCTGCACGGCCAGGCTCATGCCGAGGTAGCCCACGGCCGCGGAGAACCCCGCGCCACCGAGGAAGGCCACGGAGCGGAAGATCCGCACCACGGCGTCGTCGGCCGGCAGCAGCAGCAGCGCGAAGAACGCGATGGCCGCGAAGATCGCGAGGGTCCGGAACTGGCGGGTCAGGTAGGCGTTGGCTCCTTCCTGGACCGCGCGGGCGATGGTCTTCATGTTGTCGGTGCCCTCACCGGCGGCTAGGACCTCTTGCCTGAACATCGCCGCCATCGCGAGCGCGCCGAGCGCGATCAGTGCGACGACGATGACCAGGACGAGGTTCCCACCGGTGACGTCCACGACAGCGGGAGCGAATCCCGTCATGTGCTGCCTCCTGCGACTCGGTCGTGCGGGTCGGGGCCACCAGGTGTGACCCAGGTCTCACGGAACGAGGCAGACTCTACGCAGATCAGGCACCCGGAAAGCACGCCGATGTGACCTGCGCCACATCGTGTCGTGGCGCGCATCCCCTACGTGCGTTGCCCTCAGGCCGCTAGAGCGGGCTCGACGGGGCGGCGCGGCGACGTACGCCGGCGCCGAGCGCGGCGCTGCTGCGGCCGCGGTGCGGCGGTGGTGCGGGAGCGGTCGGCTCAGTTGGCGGCGAGCGCGTCGTCGGCCGACTCGTGGATCACGAAGACCTTCGCCAGGCCGGTGATCCGGAAGATCTTGAGCAACCGGTCCTGGGTGCAGACCAGCTGGAGCGAGCCGTCGTGGGCACGGACCTTCTTGAGCCCGCCCACCAGCACGCCGAGACCGGTGGAGTCGAGGAACTCGACGGCCTCCATGTCGACGACGAGGTCGTAGACGCCGGCGGCGACCAGCTCGGTGATCTTGTCACGCAGCTTGGGAGCCGTGTAGACGTCGATCTCCCCGCCGACCGCAACGATGGTCTTGCCATCGGCATCGCGTGTCGCAAGGGTGAGGTCCACGTCTTACTCCCTGTCAGCTGCACTGGCGCTCGGAGGCGGCGGGACGCCCCCGGTCCCGAGCATCGGATCAGGCATATGAAACCACGTGCGGCACCCGCACGCACACCACAGTAAAGAGCCGGTCCCACATCGTGTCGGCCCGGACCGGTCCGCGACCCTGCTGGAGGCAGCGGTGTCGGCGGGGTTTGGGACCATCGGGACGTGCCCGCCGACCCCTCCGACGCCCCCCGTCCCCCTGCCCCGGGGCGGACCCTGCGGACGCCGCCGGGCGGCGTCGGCGACGTCGTCGAGCGACTCGCCTCCCTGCCCTCCCGCGAGGGCCGGTTGACGCACCTGGAGCGGCTCCCGGCGCGTCCGGGGCGCTCGACCGACTGGCCCGGCTGGGCCGACCCGGGGGTCGTGGAGGCCTTCGCCGCCCGGGGCGTGGCACGCCCCTGGGAGCACCAGGTCGAGGCCGCGGAGGCGGCGTGGGCCGGGCGGCACGTGGTGGTCTCGACGGGCACCGCCTCGGGCAAGTCGCTGGCCTTCCAGCTGCCGGCCCTGACCACCCTTCTGGGTGCCCGCGGCCGGCGCGGCCAGCGCGGGGCGACGACGCTCTACCTGGCGCCGACCAAGGCCCTGGCCCAGGACCAGCTGGCGTCGCTGCGCGGCCTCGGGCTGGGCCTGGGGGTGACCACCCACGACGGCGACTCGACCCGCGAGCAGCGCGACTGGGCGCGCGACCACGCGGAGTACGTGCTGACCAACCCCGACATGCTGCACCGCAGCCTGCTGCCCGGCCACGAGCACTGGCACCACTTCTGGCGCACGCTGCGCTACGTGGTCGTCGACGAGTGCCACCACTACCGGGGCGTCTTCGGCGCCCACGTGGCGCAGGTGCTGCGCCGGCTGCGCCGGGTCTGCGCCCTGCACGGCTCCGCACCCACCTTCGTGCTGGCCTCGGCGACGGTGGCCGAGCCCGCCGACGCCGCGGGCCGCCTGACCGGGCTGCCGGTGCACGCCGTGACCGACGACGCTTCCCCGCGCGGCTCGGTGGCCCTCGGGCTCTGGGAGCCCCCGCTGACGTCGTACGCCGGCGAGAACGGCGCGCCGGTGCGTCGCGCGGCGTCCTCCGAGACCGCCGACCTGCTCACCGACCTGGTCGTCGAGGGCGTGCGCACCCTGGCCTTCGTGCGCTCGAGGCGCGGCGCCGAGCAGGTCGCGCTGACCACCGCCGGGCTGCTCGAGGAAGTCGACCCCGCGCTCGCGGGCCGGGTGGCGTCCTACCGGGGCGGCTACCTGCCCGAGGAGCGCCGCGCGATCGAGCAGCAGCTGCGGGCCGGCGAGCTGCTGGGCCTGGCCGCCACCAACGCCCTCGAGCTCGGCATCGACGTCAGCGGGCTCGACGCGGTGCTGATGGCCGGCTTCCCCGGCACCCGGGCGGCGCTGTGGCAGCAGGTGGGCCGCGCGGGGCGCGGCGCCCGGGACGCGGCAGCGGTGCTGGTGGCGCGGGACGACCCGCTCGACACCTACCTGGTGCACCACCCGGAGGCGCTGTTCGGGCGACCGGTCGAGGCCAGCGTCTTCGACGTCTCGAACCCCTACGTGCTGGGCCCGCACCTGTGCGCCGCCGCGCAGGAGCAGGCCCTGACCGAGGCCGACCTGCCGCTCTTCGGCCCGACCGCCCGGGCGGTGCTCGACCAGCTGGTCGCCGCGGGGCTGCTGCGCCGCCGGGCCAACGGCTGGTTCTGGACCGACCGTCGCCGCGCGGCCGACCTCGCCGACATCCGCTCCGCGGGCGGGCGCCCGGTGCAGCTGGTCGAGGCCGGGACCGGCCGGGTCGTCGGCACCGTCGACGCGGGCAGCGCCCACGGCACCGCCCACCCCGGGGCGGTCTACCTGCACCGGGGCGAGACCTACCTGGTCACCTCGCTCGACCTGGAGGAGTCGGTGGCGGTCATCGAGCGTGCCGAGCCCGACCACTCCACCTCGGCCCGCGAGATCACCGACATCAGCGTGCTCGCCGAGCGCGAGCACACCGACTGGGGCCGGTGCCGGCTCTCGGTGGGCGAGGTGGCGGTGAGCCACCAGGTCGTCTCCTACCTGCTGCGCCGCCAGCCCGGGGGCGAGGTCGTCGGCGAGGAGCCGCTCGACCTGCCCGAGCGCACCCTGCGCACCACCGCGGTGTGGTGGAGCGTGCCCGACGACGTGCTCGAGGACAGCGGGATCGACCCCGGCGACCTGCCGGGGGCGGCACACGCGGCCGAGCACTGCTCGATCGGCCTGCTGCCGCTCTTCGCGACCTGCGACCGCTGGGACATCGGTGGCGTCTCCACCGCGCGGCACCCCGACACCGGGGTGCTGACCGTCTTCGTGCACGACGGCCACCCGGGCGGGGCCGGCTTCGCCGAGCGGGGCTACCGCACCGCCCGCGCGTGGCTGGGCGCGACCCGCGAGGCGATCGTGTCGTGCGAGTGCGAGGCCGGCTGCCCCTCGTGCATCCAGTCGCCCAAGTGCGGCAACCAGAACAACCCGCTCGACAAGACCGGGGCGGCCCGGTTGCTGGAGGTGCTGCTCGCCGAGGCCGGCCCGGCCACCGACGCGATGGCCTAGGCTCCGCGCATGGTCGTCCTGGGTCTGATCCTGCTCGCCGCCGGTGTCGCCACGATCCTGGCCGGGGTGCTCACCGCCGAGAACGCGGTCGGGGTCGTCCAGGTGCTCGGCGTCGACGTGGGCGCGCCCACGCTCTTCCTGCTCGGGCTCGCCTCGGGCGTCGCCGTGCTGCTGGGCGTGGTGCTGATCCGCATCGGCACCCGCCGCTCGCTGCAGGCACGCCGCGAGCACAAGCAGCTCGAGGAGCTGTCGCAGAAGCTCGACGCCGTCGAGGCCGAGCGCCGCCGCGACCCCGACGAGGACGCCGCCTCGCACTGACGGGCCCTCAGGGCGCCGGGCCGGCCCGGGCCCGGGCCTCGATGACCAGCACCCGGTCGAGCCCCGGCGGGGCGTCGACGCGCACGGTGACCAGCACCGCGCTGCCCTCGGGCGTGCAGGCGGTGAGCGCCGCCCCGTTGGCCAGGGCTACCCGGTCGGCGGCCAGGCACCCGTCGGCCCGGCTGGTGGCGCCGGCCAGCGCGGCGAGGTCGGCGGCGGCCTGGGCGCGGCGGTGGGCGACGACCACGGCGCCCAGCTCGGCGAGGGCGACCCCGAGCAGCAGGAGCAGGCCGGCCAGGGCGACGCCCAGCACGGTGGCGGCACCGGCCTCGTCGGGCACGGCCCGGCCCCCGCACCGGGCCCGTGGGCGGGTCACGGTGCCTGCTCCTCCAGCGCCGTCGCGGCCGCCGACACCTCGGCGCCCGGCAGCGCCGCGAGCAGCCCGCCCGGCCCGCTGACCGTGCCGGTCACGGTGACCACGACGGTGCCGTCGGCCCGGGCCACCGCCACCCGGCTGCCCGGTGGCGCCACCTGCGCCGCCAGCGCGACCGCGCGGGCCTGGTCGTCGCCGCGGGCCAGGGCCCGGGCGGCCTCGCGTGCCGCGTCGACGACGCGGACCTGGGCCAGGCCGACGCTGAGCAGCCAGGTCATCGCCACCACGACGGCCAGCAGCAGCGGCAGCACCATCGCCAGCTCGGCGGTCACGGCGCCGCGCTCGGGTCGCGCCCCCGGGCCACCCGGGCCACGCGGGCCACCCGGAGCACGCGGCGGGTGCCGGCGGCGCGACCCGCGGCTCACCCGATGCCCAGCAGGCCGAGCACGTGGTCGAACAGGGTGGTGAGCAGCTGGTCGCCGAAGCCGCCGGTGAGCATCGCGTAGAGCAGACCGGCCAGGCCGGCGCCGGCAGCGGTGCCGACGGCGTACTCGGCGGTGGTGATGCCGTCGTCGCCGCGGGTCGGGTCGGGCGGCCGGGCGTCGTCGGGGTGCTGGGTGTGGTCGGGGTCGTGGTGCACGGGTGCTCCTCCTTGTCGGGGCCGCGGGGTCGCGACCGGTCCCCCGATCCTGGGTCGCCCGGGCGCACCCCGGGGCCGGCCGCAGGCGGCGTGTGGGCGGGCCCGCGCGACGCAGCGCCTGTGCACGGCCCCTGGCCCGCAGCGCCGGCGGCTCACAGCAGGGTCCGCATCAGCCCGGCGGCCAGCGGCACGATGCCGACCAGCACGAAGGCGGGCAGGAGGCAGACGCCGAGGGGCACCGCGGCCCGCACCCCCACGGACCGGGCCAGGTCCTCGGCGTCGGCGCCGGCCTCGCGGGCCAGGGCGTCGGCCAGGTCCTCGACCGCCTCGACCACCGACGACCCGCTGGTGTGGGCGCGCGCGAGCGCGCGGCCCAGCGGGGCCAGCAGCGGGTCGCCCGCCACGTCGTGCCACACCGCGCCCGGGTCGACACCCAGGCCCAGCCTCGAGGTCAGCGCCAGCAGGTGGTCGGCGGCCGGCCCGGGCAGGGCGGCCCCGGCCACCGCCACGGCGTCACCGGCGGCGGCCCCCGCCCGCAGCGCCACCGCGAGCAGCCCGACCAGGTGGGGCAGGTCGCGGCGCACCTGCTCACGTCGGCGACGCAGCGCCGGCGGCTCGGAGCGACCGACCACGACCCAGACGACCACTGCCAGCACCGGCCCGGCCACGGCCCCGGTCGCCCCGCCGACGACGGTCGGGCCCACCGCCGCGGCGCACATGGCCAGCAGCCAGCGGTGCCGGCGCATCCAGCCCTGCGCCGCAGCGGGCTCCGCGGCGCCCGTGGCGCCGCCCGGCACCCCGGCGGAGCCCAGGATCGACGGGCGACCACGGGCGGGCGGCACCCACGCCGCCGTGGCCGCGGCGGCCAGCAGCGCCACCGCCCAGGGGCTCACGCGCCGCGCCCGGCCTCGCGGGCCAGCGCCTCGATCCAGGCGAGGCCGGCGAGGGCGAGCGCCACCCCGGCGGCCAGGCAGGCCAGGCCCACGGGGTGCCCGAGCAGGAAGGCGACCGGGTCGCCACCCGCGCCCGAGCCCATCAGCAGCGCCCCCACCGGCAGCACCGCGACCAGCCGCGCGGTCGCGCGCGCCGAGGCCAGCTCGCCGGCCACGACCCGCCGGGTCCCGCGCGCCCGGCGCAGGTCGACCGACACCCGGGCCACGGCGTGGGCCAGGCCGTGGCCGGTGCGGTGGGCCACCTGCCAGGCCGCGGCCACCAGCCGCAGGTCACCGGCGCCCGGGACCTCCCCTGCCGCCCGCCACGCAGCCGGTACGTCGGCCCCGACCCGGTGCGCCTCCGCGACCGGGGCCAGCACCGCCCACTCCTCGGCGGCCCGCTCCAGCGCAGCGCCCGGCGGGCGGCCCGCGGCGAGCTCGGAGGCGAGCGTCTCGCAGGTCTCACGCACCCGCTCCGCGCGCTCGGTGGCCAGCCGGTCCGCGCGACGACGACGGTGCAGGACCAGCAGCACCCAGGCCGCCGCCAGCGCCACCAGCACGGGCGCCAGCAGCCGCACCAGGGCGACCCCACCGGCCGCGAGCACCGCCGCGCCCAGCAGGCCGAGCGCCAGCCACCTGCTCCCCCTCCTGTTCCCCGTGTCCTCCCCCCTGCCGTTCCCCGCGTCCGTCCCCGTGCGCCCCCGCAGGTTCCTCGTCGGGTCGGGCCGGACCAGCAGCGCGGCCGCCCCGGCCGCTGCGACGGCGGCCAGGACGGCCAGGAGGACGGGCGGGCCCACGGGGAGGCCGGCCGCCGCGCCCACCGCCACGGTCACGGCCGGTCCGCGGGCTCGAGCAGCGCCGCCAGCCGCGGGGCGCCGGGGCCGTCCTGCACCCGGTCGCCGTCGAGCCGGGCGGCGGTCAGCATCCGCACCAGCCCGTCGGGGCCGCGCTCGGGCACGGCCAGCTCACGCACCCGGCGTACGCCGTCGCGACCGCGGGCCAGGTGCACGACCAGGTGCACCCCCGAGGCCAGCTGGCTGTGGGTCGCGGCGCGGTCGAGGCCGGCGGCCAGGGCCAGCGCCTCGACGCGGGCGGGCACGTCGGCCGCGGAGTTGGCGTGCAGGGTGCCGCAGCCGCCCTCGTGGCCGGTGTTGAGGGCGGCCAGCAGGTCGACGACCTCGGCGCCGCGCACCTCCCCCACCACGATCCGGTCGGGCCGCATCCGCAGCGCCTGGCGCACCAGGGTGCGCACGTCGACGGCGCCGGCGCCCTCGATGTTGGCGGGCCGGCCCTCGAGCCCCACCACGTGCGGGTGGTCGGGCCGCAGCTCGGAGGAGTCCTCGACGAGCACCAGCCGCTCGGCCGGGTCGACGAGGCCCAGCAGCCCCGCCAGCAGGGTGGTCTTGCCGCTGCCGGTGCCGCCGGTGACCAGGAAGGCGAGCCGCGAGGCCACCACGGCGCGCAGCAGCCGGGCACCGCCGGCCGGCAGCGCGCCGTCGGCGACGAGGTCGTCGACGCGGATCGCCCGGCTCGGCGGCACCCGCAGCGAGATCGAGGTGCCCGGCCGGGCCACCGGCGCCAGCACCGCGTGCAGCCGGGTGCCGTCGGGCAGCCGCACGTCGGCGTACGGCGTGGCGTCGTCGAGGCGGCGCCCGGCCGCGGCGGCCAGGCGCTGGGCCAGCCGGCGCACGGCCGCGTCGTCGGGGAAGACGACCCCGGTCGGCTCGAGCCCCTGACCCCGGTCGACGACGACCTGGGCGGCGCCGTTGACCAGCACGTCGGTCACGCCGGGGCGCCGCAGCAGCGGCTCGAGGGGACCAGCACCGAGCACGTCGCGACGCAGCGCCTCGTGGACCGCCAGGACCGTGGTGTCACCGACGGGCCGGCCGGTGGCGCGCAGCGCGGTGGCGACGCGGTGCGGGGTCAGCGGGCCCGGGTCGCGGGCCAGGTGGTCGCGGACCACCTCGACCAGGTCGCCGGTGTCGAGGGCCGTCGGCACCTGGCTCACGCCGCCTCGCCGAGGACCTCGAGGCGGTCGAGGAGCCCCGAGGCGGTGCGGGCCAGCACGCCGCGCTCGGAGGCCGCCGGGCCGCGCCCGAGGTCCACGGCCTCGTCGAGGCCGCGCTGGTCGCCCATCGCGGCGAGCACGGGGGCTCCGACGGCCCGGCTCACCAGCGACGGGTCCGCCGAGCCGCGCACGACGAGGCGAGTGCGGCCCGGGTCGCCGAGCCGGGCGCAGACCCGGGCCGCGGAGGCCAGCCCCGGCACCGTGGGGACCACGACCACCAGCACGAGGTCGCAGTGCGCGACCACCTCCTCCGCGACCGGGCCGAGCACCCGCGGCAGGTCGACGACGACGGTCTCGTGCCCGCGCCGGGCGGCCGAGAGCGCCTCGCGGGCGGCGAAGGGGGCCAGCGTGTCGGCCCGGCCCGGCGGCCAGGTCAGCACGCCCAGGTCGGCCTCGCGCGGCACGGCGTCGCGCAGCGACCTGGCACTGAGCCGGCCCGTGGTGCGCCCCAGCGAGTCCCACCGGACGCCGTCGCGCCGCTCGAGGCCCAGCACCCGGTCGAGGCCGGGGCCCGCCGCGTCGGTGTCGACGACCAGGGTGGGTCCGCGCCGCGCGGCGCGCTGGCCGAGCGCGCAGGCCAGCGTGGTGGCGCCAGCCCCGCCCGAGCCCCCGACCACGGCCACCACCCGGGCCGGGCGCACCCGCGCCTCGCCGAGGTCGGTGAGCAGCTCGGTCAGCCAGCCCGCCGAGTCCGGCAGGTCGGAGACGTCGGCGGCCCCGACGGCGAGGGCCAGGCGGAAGAGGTCGTCGGGCACCGCCCGGGTGCTGACCACGTGCACCCGGGGGCGGCGCGGCGGACCCAGCACCGCCATCTCCCCGGCCAGGTCGGCGCCGAGCAGCACCAGCGGCGCCCGGGACCAGCGGCGCAGCGCCTGGGCGGGCTCACCGGTGGCGGCCAGCGCCGTGCCGGCCGCGGCCGCCAGCCGCCCGACCTCGTCGAGCAGGTCGCGGTCGCGGGTCACCACCAGCGGCGGGTCGGGCTCGGCCTCGGCCGAGGGGCTGGCGGGACCGGTGGGGAGGGGTGCGCTGCGCAGTGGGCTCATGGGCCCACGCTGCCCCGGCCGCAGCGGCCCGGCGCGACGTCGTACGGACCCTGTGGAACGACCCCGCGCCACGGCCCGGGTGTGCGCCCGAGGTGGCGCATCCCACGCCGCGCCCGCCCCGGACCGCCCCGCACGGTGGCCACCACCGCCTAGGCTCGACCCATGACCGCCTCCGCGGCTTTCTTCGACCTCGACAAGACGATCATCGCCAAGTCGAGCACGCTGGCCTTCAGCAAGCCCTTCCAGGCGGGAGGGCTGATCTCGCGACGCGCCGTCCTGCGCTCGGCGTACGCCCAGTTCGTCTACCTCGTCGGCGGCGCGGACCACGACCAGATGGAGAAGCTGCGCCAGTTCATGTCGCAGCTGTGCAAGGGCTGGGACGTCGCGACCGTCAACGAGATCGTCGCCGAGACCCTGCACCACGTCGTCGACCCGATCGTCTACGACGAGGCCGTCGCCCTCATCGAGGAGCACCGGGCCGCAGGACGCGACATCGTGATCGTCTCGGCCTCCGGCACCGAGGTCGTCGAGCCGATCGGCGCGATGCTCGGCGCCGACACCGTGGTCGCCACCCGCCTCGAGGTCGAGGACGGCTGCTACACCGGCGAGATCGCGACCTACGTCTACGCCGAGCAGAAGGCCGTGGAGATCCTCGAGCTGGCCGCCCAGCGCGGCTACGACCTCGCCGACTGCTACGCCTACAGCGACTCGGTGACCGACGTCCCGATGCTGGAGGCCGTGGGACACCCCCACGCGGTCAACCCCGACAAGGAGCTGCGCCGCACCGCCACCGAGCGCGACTGGCCGGTCCTGGTCTTCATGCGCCCGGTCGCGCTGCGCAGCCGGGTGCGGGTGCGACCGACCCTGGCCGCCCTCGCCGTGGGTGGCGCGGTGGCCGTGGGCGGGGCAGTCTGGGCCGGTGCGCGCCGCCGCGGCCCGACCGCCTGAGCTCTCCGACGCACGCTCGCCCGGCCACCTCCGGGGCGGGTGCTCCCGCAGGTACGAGGTTCGGCATTTTCATGCCGTCCCCTTGTGTCGCGCGTCACATCGGCGTACACAAGGGGGTACCAACTCCATAGACGTACACGTGACCAGGGGTACCCACGCGGCGATCCACCCTTCCTACAGGGCGCTTGTCCACGGAACACTTCCGAGACAGCTTATGAGTGCACGCTTGGTAGCCAGCCAGGACACGTGTCAGCGATGGCCCCGCGGAGCACTGCTCCCGGGGCCATCTGCTTGCCCGACGCTGGCGGGCTCAGCCCTCCGCCGGCCTCCGCAGCGGGGACGCCTCCGCGGCCGCGGCGTACGCCTCGGTGGCGTAGAGCAGCCAGGAGTGCACGCCCGCGTCGCCGCCGGTGGCGTAGCCGCGCAGGTTGGACTCGTAGGCCTCCCGGAGCGCGAGGTGGCCGGCCTCGGGCACCACCAACGACTTCTCGTCGACCCCGCGGGCCACCAGCACGAGGCGCTCGGCGGCCCGGGCGACCAGGCCGTTGTGGGAGGCGAAGGGGGCGGCGGTGGCGAGGTCGGCGTGCACCACGGCCGCCACCAGCAGGCCCGGCGAGCCGGCGCTCGAGGTGATCAGGTCGGCCAGGTCGCGCAGCCGACCGGCGGACCCGGCGTCGCGGGGGCGACCGCGCTCCTCGGCGGGCAGGCTCGAGGCGGAGGCGAGGGCGTGCAGCCGGGCCAGTGCCTGGAGCGGCGAGCGACCCAGCGTCGGCACAAGCGAGAGCAGCTCGGTCGAGAGGCGCAGCGAGTCCTGGGCGACCGCGTCGCCCTCGCCGGCGCGCACCTCGGCGAGCGTCGAGGTCGACCCCTCGAGCACGGCGCTGGCGTGCGCGCCGCGCAGCAGCGACTCGGCGGTGGTCTCGGGGCTGGTGCGCCGCAGGCCGCGGTCGCGCAGCACGACGTCGATCCCGTCGCGGGCGGCGGCCAGGCCGCTGGGGACACCCTCGAGCGACACCAGCCAGGACAAGGGATCGGAGGTCACGGCGTCGAGGGTAGCGAGCCGATACGCTCGCCCCGATGAGTGATCCCCTCCTGCACGCGCGATCCTTCGGGCAGGTGGTCCGGGCCTACGACCGGGGCCGCCCGACCTACTCGCGCGACGTCGCGGCCTGGCTCGGCGGCGGCGAGCAGCGCGGCGGCCTCACCGTGCTCGAGCTGGGGGCCGGCACCGGGCGGCTGACCGAGCAGCTGGTGGCCCTGGGCCACGTGGTGCACGCCACCGACCCCGACGAGCAGATGCTGGGCGTGCTGCGCGAGCGCCTGCCCGGCGTGCGCACCAGCGTGGCGGGCGCCGAGGAGCTGCCCGCCGCCGACCGCGGGTACGACGTCGTGGTGGCCGCGCAGGCCTTCCACTGGTTCGACCACGAGCGGGCCCTGCCCGAGATCGCCCGGGTGCTCAAGCCCGGGGGCCACCTGTCCCTGGTCTGGCACCAGCGCGACGTGCGCATCCCGTGGGTGCGCAAGCTCAGCCGGATCCTGGGCCCCGAGCACCCGCTCGACGAGCTGACCCGCCCGCTGGCCGACAGCGACCTCTTCGACGACGCCGAGGAGCACACCGCCAAGCACTGGCAGGTCCTGGACCGCGAGTCGATCCTCGACTACGTCGGCTCGCTGTCCTCCGTCTCGACCCTCGAGGCCGCCGAGCGGGAGCGGCTGCTGGCCGACGTGCTGGCGCTCTACGACGACTACGGCCGCGGCATGGACGGCATGCAGCTGCCCTACCTGACCTCGTGCTTCCGGGCGCGGGTGCGCCCGCTGGCGGCTCCCGAACCGGCCCCCGGCCACCCCGGCCACCCCGAGCAGCGCGCCGCCGCCGAGATCGACGACACCCACCAGTCCGACCCGCCGTGGACCGTCACGACCGGCAGCATGCCGCGCATCGAGGACGAGGTCACCAAGGCGCCGCGGCCCTCGGTCGCCGACGACGACACCTCGATGCTGCTCATCGACTTCCGGTGAGCCCGGCGATGAACAAGGGCTGAGGGCCGCGCCGTGGCACGCCTGCCGCGCCCCTGGCGGCGTACGCACCTCGGTTCCGACGCCGACCGCGCGACCTTCCGCACCCTGCACACCGCCTCGCTGGCCGCGCCCGCCCTGCGTGCTGGACTGACCCGCGAGAGCGCCGAGCGCTCCATCAAGCACCTGCGCGCCCTCCTCGGCACGCCCGCGATCGCCCTGAGCGACACCTCGGGGCTGCTGGCCTGGGACGGCGCCGGGCAGCACCACGCCGCGCAGGTGCCGGCGCTGGTGGCCGAGGCCCTCGCCCGCAGCGGCACCCAGGTCGTCTCGCGGCGCGAGCTGCCCTGCCCGGCCGACAAGCAGGGCGGCTGCCCGGTGCGGGCCGCGGTGATCAGCCCGCTCGTGGTCGACGACCGGGTCATCGGCGCGCTCCTGGTCTTCGGCCCCTACGCCTCGGCCGGGCTGGTCCGCGCCGCCGACGAGGTGGCCCGCTGGGTCTCGGGGCAGCTCGAGCTGGCCGAGCTCGACTCCTCGCGCACGCGGCTGATGGAGGCCGAGGTGCGCGCCCTGCGCGCCCAGATCAGCCCGCACTTCGTCTACAACTCGCTGGGCGCGATCGCCAGCTTCGTGCGCACCGACCCCGACCGGGCCCGCGAGCTGCTGCTGGAGTTCGCGGACTTCACCCGCTACTCCTTCCGCCGCCACGGCGAGTACACCACCCTGGCCGAGGAGCTGCGCTCGGTGGAGCGCTACCTGCTGCTCGAGCAGGCCCGCTTCGGCGACCGGCTGCGGGTCACCCTCTCGATCGCGCCCGAGGTGCTGAGCGTGGCCGTGCCCTTCCTCTGCATCCAGCCCCTGGTCGAGAATGCGGTGCGTCACGGTCTGGAGTCCGCCGAGGGCGGGGGCCACATCCGGATCGCGGCCATCGACCAGGGACAGGAGTGCGTGATCGAGGTGGAGGACGACGGCGCCGGGGAGGACCCCGAGCACATCCGACGCGTGCTCGCGGGCGACCAGTCGCTCGACTCCGTCGGGCTGGGCAACGTCGACGGACGCCTGCGCGCGGTCTACGGCGACGACCACGGCCTGGTCGTCGAGACCGCGCCCGGCGCCGGCACCAAGGTCGTGGTGCGGCTGCCGAAGTTCGCCCCGGGGGTGCACGCGTGAGCGCCGCCGCCCGCATGCGGGTGCTGGTGGTCGACGACGAGCGGCCCGCCCTCGGCGAGCTGGCCTACCTGCTGCAGCGCGACGAGCGCGTCGGGGAGGTGCTGACCTGCGACTCGGCGACCGAGGCGCTGCGGGTGCTGCAGGAGCAGGAGGTCGACGCGCTGTTCCTCGACATCCAGATGCCCGGGCTCAGCGGCCTCGAGCTCGCGCAGGTCCTGACCCGCTTCAAGCAGCCGCCCGCGATCGTCTTCGTCACCGCCCACGAGGGCCACGCCGTCGACGCCTTCGACCTGCAGGCCGTCGACTACGTGCTCAAGCCGGTGCGCGCCGAGCGGCTCGCCGAGGCCGTGCGCCGCGTCGGTGGCGGCGACACCCGCTCCCCCGCCGACCAGGACCTCCAGATCCCGGTCGAGCTCGGCGGGGTGACCCGCTTCGTGCACCGCTCCGAGCTCACCCACGTCGAGGCGCACGGCGACTACGTGCGCCTCCACACCGCCGGCGGCTCCCACCTGGTGCGCGCCGCCCTCTCGACGCTGGAGGAGGAGTGGGCCGCCGCCGGCTTCGTGCGCATCCACCGCTCGCTGCTGGTCTCGCTGGCCCACGTGCACGAGGTGCGGATGGACGCCGGGCGCTGCTCGGTCGTGGTCACCGGACCCGGCGGGGGCCCCGGCGTCGAGCTGGGGGTCAGCCGGCGCCACACCCGCGAGCTGCGCGACCTCCTGCTGCGCCGGGGTGGCGGGTGAACGAGCCGCCGGCCCGGGTGCGGGTCACCGGCCCACCGCGCCGGCGTACGCCGCTGGCGCGCACCCGCGAGGTCGACGACGAGACCCCGCTCGGCACGCTCTACCTCGGCTCGCTGCTGCGCGAGCAGCTGTGGCTCGCGGTGCGCACCCTGGTGGTGCTGGTCCTGGGCCTGGGGGTGCTGCCGGTGCTGTTCGTGCTGGCGCCGGGGCTGACCGAGGTGCAGGTGCTGGGCCTGCCGCTGGCCTGGCTGCTGCTGGGCGTGCTGGCCTACCCGTTCCTGGTGCTGCTCGGGTGGCGCTACCTGCGCCGCGCCGAGAGCAACGAGGACGCGTTCGTGGAGCTGATGGAGGCCGGCCGCGCCCCCGGCCCCCGGCCCGGGAGGGGTCCGCGGCGGTGAGCCCCGACCTCGACGCCGCGCCCGGCATCGTCGCGCTCGTGGTGGTCAGCGTGGCGACGCTGGCCATCGGCACCTACGGGCTGCGCTTCTCGCGCACCACCAGCGACTTCATGGTCGCCTCGCGCACGGTGCGGCCGCGGATGAACGCCTCCGCGATCAGCGGCGAGTACCTCTCGGCCGCCTCCTTCCTGGGGGTCGCGGGGCTGCTGCTCACCTTCGGCGCCGACATGCTCTGGTACCCGGTCGGCTGGACCGCGGGCTACCTGGTGCTGCTGACCCTGGTGGCGGCGCCGCTGCGCCGCTCGGGGGCCTACACGCTGCCCGACTTCGCCGAGGCCCGGCTCGACTCGCAGACCGTGCGCCGCGCCTGCTCGCTGCTGGTGGTCGCGATCGGCTGGCTCTACCTGCTGCCGCAGTTCCAGGGCGCCGGCATCACCCTGGCCAGCGCCGTGGGCGGCCCGACGTGGCTGGGCTCGCTGGTGGTGGGCACGGTGGTGCTGGTCAACGTCATCAGCGGGGGGATGCGCTCGATCACCCTGGTGCAGGCCTTCCAGTACTGGCTCAAGCTCACCGCCCTGCTGGTCCCGGCCGCCGTGCTGCTGGTCGTGTGGGCCGGCGACGGCCGCCCCGGCGCCGACCCGGCCGCGGTGCACGCCGGCGCGACCCGGACGCTGTCGTGGTCGAGCCCGCTGGCCGAGTCCGGCTCGATGGGGCTCTACCTGACCTACTCGCTGATCGTCGCCACGTTCCTGGGCACGATGGGGCTGCCGCACGTGGTGGTGCGCTTCTACACCAACCCCGACGGCCGGGCCGCGCGTCGTACGACGCTGGTGGTGCTGGTGCTGATCGGCGTCTTCTACATGGTGCCGCCGGTCTACGGCGCGCTCGGGCGGGTGTACGCCGCCGAGCTCGC
The DNA here is from genome assembly GCF_013466785.1 of Nocardioides marinisabuli. Classification (NCBI taxonomy): domain Bacteria; kingdom Bacillati; phylum Actinomycetota; class Actinomycetes; order Propionibacteriales; family Nocardioidaceae; genus Nocardioides; species Nocardioides marinisabuli. Next base: position 1,936,959 of record NZ_CP059163.1, on the reverse strand, counting down.
GGCCAGCGGGCGCTCCGACGTGCTGGTCCTCGAGCTGCCGCGGCTGATGCTCCCGGGCCTCGGCGGGGACCTGCTGACCGGGTTGGTGGTCGGCGGCGCCTTCGCCGCGTTCCTGTCGACGTCGTCGGGGCTGGCCATCGCGGTCGCGGGCGTGCTGAGCCAGGACGTCACCGGCCGCCCGTACGCCGGGCGCCGGCTCGGCGGGGTCGCCGCCTTCCGGGTGGGCGCGGTGCTGGCGGTGGTGGTGCCGGCGGTGGTCTCGCTCTCGGAGTCGCAGGTCGGCGTGGCGACCACCGTCGGGCTCGCCTTCGCCGTCTCCGCCTCCACCTTCTGCCCGCTGCTGCTGCTCGGCATCTGGTGGCGCGGGCTGACCGCGGCGGGCGCCCTCGCGGGGCTGGCCGCCGGGGGTCTCGGGTCCGGGCTGGCGGCGCTGCTGACCCTCTTCCCCGGCTGGGCCGACGGCTGGGTCGAGATCCTGCTGCGCCGACCGGCCGCCTGGAGCGTGCCGCTGTCGTTCCTGGTGATGGTCGTGGTCAGCCGCGCCACCCGGCGCACCGCCCCGCTGCACGTGCGCCGCTTCATGGTGCGCCTGCACACCCCCGAGGCCGTCGACCTCGACCGCGGCTGAGCACCTGCTCTCCGCCCCGCGCCGGCTCCTGGCTGGGTCGTGGTCCAGGTCGTGGTCCGGGTCGTGGTCCGGGTCGTGGGCCATGCGCGCGCCATGGCGCGTCCGAGGGCACACGACCCAAGCCACGACCCAGGCCACGACCCAGGCCACGACCCGAGCGGCCACGTGGTGGGACCCCTCGCACACCCCGGCTCCACTGAGGGTAGCCTTACTTAGGTAAGCCTCACCTCTCAAGATGGAGTCCCCGATGCACCTGCGCCGTCCCCGGCCGACCTCGGTCGCCCTGGCCACCCTCGCCCTGCCCGCCGCCCTGGCCCTGACCGCCTGCGGCGGCTCCGAGGAGACCGCGACCGACGCCGGCGGCGGCGCCACCGTCACCATCGAGACCGCCCGGGGACCCGTCGAGGTGCCCCAGGACCCCGAGCGCGTCCTCACCTTCGACATCGGCGTCCTCGACACCATCGACACGCTGGGCGGCGAGGTGGCCGGCGTCCCCGAGTTCGCGCTGCCCGACTACCTGTCGGCGTACGACGACGCGCCGATCATCGGCAGCCTCTTCGAGCCCGACTTCGAGGCCGTCGCCGAGATCGACCCCGACCTGATCATCGTGACCGGGCGGAGCCTGGAGGCGATGCCCGACCTGGAGGAGCTGGCCCCGACCATCGACCTGTCGGTCGACGAGAGCGACTACCTGGGCTCGGTCGAGCGCAACGTGCGGTCGCTGGCCGCGGTCCTCGGCGAGGAGGACGCCGCCGAGCAGGCGCTCGCCGACCTCGAGGCCGAGGTCGAGGAGACCCGCGCCGCGGGCGCCGAGGCCGGCACCGGCCTGATCGTGATGACGTCGGCCGGCGAGGTCTCGGCGTACGGCGCCGGCTCGCGCTTCGGCCTGGTCCACGACGCGCTGGGCGTCGAGCCGGCCGTCGACATCGACTCCGCCACCCACGGCGAGCCGGTCTCCTTCGAGTTCGTCGCCGAGGCCGACCCCGACTGGCTCTTCGTGGTCGACCGCGACGTCGCCATCGGCGAGACCTCGGGCGAGTCGGCCGAGCAGGTGCTCGACAACGCCCTGGTGGCGCGCACCACCGCGTGGTCGCAGGACCAGGTCGTGCAGCTCGACCCGCTGGCCTGGTACATCGTCAGCGGCGGCCTGACCGCCACCCGCACCATGGTCTCCGACGTGGCCGACGGGATCGCGTCCTGAGCGCAGCACCCCGGTCGCTGGCCACCGCCCCGCCCCCACCGGCCCCGGTCGACGCGGTACGCCGTGCCGGCCGGGGCCGGCGGTCCGGCGCCGGCCCGCTGCTGCTCGGCGCCGTCGTGGTGGCGGCGCTGGCCCTCGTCAGCCTGTTCGTCGGGGTCAGCGACGTCTCCCCCGCCGCGCTGCTGCGCGGCGAGCCCGGCGCCTGGGAGCTGGTCGCGGTCAGCCGCGGCCCCCGCACCACCGCACTGGTGCTGGCCGGCGTCTCCCTCTCGATCGCCGGGCTGATCATGCAGGTGCTGGTGCGCAACAGGTTCGTCGACCCCAGCACCGCCGGCACGGTCGACTCCGCCACCCTCGGCCTGGTCGTGGTGATGCTGTTCGCGCCGGGGCTGCCGCTGATCGCCAAGGCGGGCGTGGCCAGCCTCTTCGCGCTGGCCAGCACCGCCGTGTTCCTGCTGCTGCTGAGCCGGATGCCGCTGCGCTCGCCGGTGATGGTGCCGCTGGTGGGCCTGATGTTCGGCGGGGTCGTCGGGGCGGCCGCCTCCTTCGTGGCCTACCGCCACGACCTGGTGCAGTCACTGCTCGCGTGGACCACCGCCGACTTCTCGGGCATCCTGCGCGGTCGCTACGAGCTGCTCTGGGTCGCCGGCGGGCTGGCCGTGGTCGCCTGGGTGGTCGCCGACCGCTTCACGATCGCCGGCCTGGGCGCCGAGGTCGCGACCGGTCTCGGCGTCGACCACCGGCGCGTGCTGATGACCGGTCTCGTGGTGGTGGCGCTGGTCAGCGCCGTGGTCGTGACGACCGCCGGGGTCATCCCGTTCCTGGGCCTGGTGGTGCCCAACGTGGTCCGGCTGTTCCTCGGCGACCACGTGCGCCGCAGCATCCCCTGGGTGGCCCTCGTCGGCGCCGGCTTCGTGCTGGTCTGCGACGTCCTGGGCCGCACCCTGCGCCACCCCTACGAGATCCCCCTGGGCGTGGTCGTCGGCGTCGTGGGCAGCGTGGTGTTCCTGGTGCTCCTCCTCAAGGGGTCCTCCCGTGTCGGTTGAGAACGCACCCGCGGCGGCGTACGCGCCCGCCCCGCGGGCCACCCACGAGCACCGCGCCCGGGCCGCGACGGCGCTGAGCGCGGTCGCGGCGCTGGCGGTCTGCGCGGCGTTCGTGCTGTGGGACCTGCCCCCGGCCTGGGAGTACGTGCTGGAGCTGCGGGTGCGCAAGGTCGCGACGCTGGCCCTGGTGGCCGTCGCCGTGGCGGTCTCGACGGTGCTCTTCCAGACGGTCACGGCCAACACGATCCTGACCCCCGGCATCATGGGCTTCGACGCGCTGCACCTGCTGGTCGCGACCCTGGTGGTGTTCTCGGTCGGCACCAGCGAGAACGCGGTCACCGGCACCGACGGCGCCCGTGTCCTGTGGGTCGTCGAGACGACGGTGATGGTCGCGGTGGTGGCCCTGCTCAGCCAGTGGCTCTTCGTCGGCGCCCGCCGAGACCTGCACGTGCTGGTGCTCGTGGGCATCGTGGTCGGCACGCTCCTGCGCTCGGTGACCAGCCTGCTGCAGCGGATGCTCGACCCGACCCAGTTCGCGGTGCTGCAGGACTCCTTCTTCGCCTCCTTCAACACCGTCGACGAGACCCTGCTGGGGATCTCCGCGCTGGCCGTGGCCCTGACGGTGGCGGCCGTGTGGCGCCTGCGCAGCACCCTCGACGTGCTGGCGCTGGGGCGTGAGGTCGCGACCAGCCTGGGCGTCGACCACCGGCGCACCGTGATGGGTGTGCTGGTGGCCGTGGCGGTCCTGGTCTCGGTCTCGACCGCTCTGGTCGGGCCGATCACGTTCTTCGGCCTGCTCGTGGCCCACCTGGCCTACCGCCTCGTGGGGCACCGGCACCGCCACAGCCTGCCCACCGCCGCCGCGCTCGGGGTGGTGACGCTGGTGCTGGGCCAGCTGCTCCTCGAGCGCGTGTTCTCCTACGCCACCGGCCTGTCGATCATCATCGACTTCGCCGGCGGCGTGCTCTTCCTCGCCCTGGTCCTCAGGAGGTCCCGCCGGTGATCACCGTCCGCTCGCTCACCAAGCAGTACGACGACGCCGCGGTCGTCGACGACGTCACGCTCGACCTCGCGACTGCGGGCGTCACCGCCCTGATCGGCCCGAACGGTGCCGGCAAGTCCACCCTGCTCTCGGTGGTGGCGCGGCTGCTGCGCCCCGAGCGGGGCACGGCCCACGTGGACGACCTCGACGTGCACCGCGCCGGCTCGCGCGAGCTGGCGACCCGGTTGGCGGTGCTGCGCCAGGAGCACGACCTCGCGGCCCGGCTGACCGTGCGCGACCTGGTGTCCTTCGGCCGCTTCCCGCACTCACGGGGGCGACCGACCACCGAGGACGTCGCGGTCGTCGACGACGTGCTCGCCCGGCTCGACCTCACGGGGCTCGCCCACCGCTTCCTCGACCAGCTCTCCGGCGGCCAGCGCCAGCGTGCCTTCATCGCGATGACCCTGGCCCAGCAGACGGAGTACCTGCTGCTCGACGAGCCGCTGAACAACCTCGACCTGACCCACGCCGTGGCCATCATGCGGATGCTGCGCACCGCCGCCGACACCCTGGGCGCCCGCGTCGTGGTGGTGCTGCACGACATCAACTTCGCCTCCCGCTGGTCCGACGAGATCATCGCCATGGCCGGGGGCCGGGTGGTGGCGCAGGGCCCGCCCACCGAGGTCGTCACCCCCGAGGTGCTGCGCGGGCTGTACGGCGTCGACGTGCACGTCGAGACGGTGCGCGGGCACCGGGTGGCGGTCCACTACGGCTGAGGTCGTGGCCCGGGTCGTGGCCCGGGTCGTGGCCTGTGGACGCGCCGGGGCGCGTCCCTGGCCACACGACCGGGACCACGACCGGGACCACGACCCAGCACCCGCCCGCCGTGGGAGGATCGCACCGTGCGATCTCGGACCCTCCCCGCTGCCCTGCTCCTGTGCGCCACCGCGACCATGCTGCCGCTGCTCGGCCCGGTGGCCGTCGCGGCGCAGCAGCCCCCTGCCGACACCGACGCACCGCGGATCGACCTCGACCCCTGCCCCGGGTCCGAGCCCTGCCAGCTCGAGGCGGCGTACGTCGCCGGGTGGCTCGCCGAGGGCGACGACCTGGCCGTCCTCGGTGCGCTGCTCGACGGCGAGCCGGTCGCCGAGCACGAGTACGACGACGGGTCCGGCTTCGTGCCGCACGGCTCGTTCATGGCGCCCGGGCAGGACACGATCGAGCCGGTCGACTACGCGATGGTCGTCGGCGTGCCGCAGGGCACGCACCAGGTGACCTTCTACGCGCGCGACCTCGCCGGCAACGAGAGCTCGCGGACCACGACCGTGATCGGCGCCGAGGCGCCCGGTCGACCCCAGGACCTGCGCGCCAAGGCGCGGCCGCGCCGCGGGGAGGTCGTCGTGCGCTGGCACGGCGGGGCCGAACCGCACGGGTCGCCCGTGCACACCTACCGGGTCCGGCACGGCGGCGAGGACCGCACCACCCAGGGCTGGATCCCCGCCGCGCCGCGGACCCAGCTCGTCTGGGACGGCCTGCGGCCCGGTTGGCACACCTTCCGGGTGCGGGCCACCAACGGCCGTGGCGAGGGACCGGCCGCCCGGGTGCGGGTCTACCTGCGTCGCCCCTGAGGTCGCCCCTGAGGTCGCCCGGTCAGGGCCGGCCCGGCCGCGCCAGCAGGTCGCGGGCGCGCTCGACCACGAGGTCGACCACCAGCGGGTGCTCGGCCAGGACGTCGGCGCAGGCGACCGCCCCGGCGGCCTCGGCGACGTCGCGCACCTTGCGCGAGAACAGCCCCGGCGAGAGCAGGTACGTCGACACCGCGTCGCCGGCGCGCAGCACGGTCTCCGGGCGGCGCCCGTAGCCGGAGAGGGTCGTGAGCCGCACGCGCCCGCCCCACGCCCCGGCCAGCAGCCGGGTGGCCCCGCGCAGGTCCCGCCAGGCGAGCAGGTCGGTGGAGCCCGCGGCCACCATCACCAGCGGCGAGCCCGGCTCGGCACCCGCCTCGACCAGCCGGTCGACCTGGGCGCGGGCCAGCAGCGGGTCGGGTCCCAGGGGCCGCCCCAGGGCGACCGGCACCCCCGTCGGCGCACCGGCGCAGGCCTCGGGCAGGTCCTGGCGCACGTGGAAGCCGGTCGAGAGCAGCAGCGGCACCACCACCGCCGGCGCTCTCAGCCCGGCAACCACGTCGGCGAGCAGCGGCTCGCTCAGCTCGACGTACGCCGCCGTGGCGGGCACCCCTAGCCGCTCGGCCGCCGTGGTGGTCAGGCGCCGCGCGGTCTCGTTGCCGCCGGCGCGGCGGGTGCCGTGGGCGACGGTGACCAGCAGCGGCGTCCGGCTCACGGCTCGACCGCGAGGCGGTAGCCGCGCTTGACGACGGTCTGCACGGTGCGGGTGCCGAGGGCGGCGCGCAGGCGGGCGACCGCCATCTCGACGGCGTGCTCGGAGCCGGCGGTGCCGCTGGGCAGCATCGCCAGCAGGGCGCGCCGCGACACGACGTTGCCGGGGTTGGCGACCAGGGCCTGGAGCACCGAGGCCGGGGCGGGCGAGAGCCGCACCTCGGCGCCGTCGAGCAGGACGCTGTCGCCGTGCAGGAGCAGCTGGTGCCCGCCGACCAGCTCGACGACCAGGCCGGAGCGCCGCGAGGGCAGCTCGCTGGCCAGCAGCTTGACCATCGCCACCAGGCGGGAGCGCTCGGGGTAGACGGTGGGCACGCCCCACAGCTCGAAGGCCGCGGCCGTGACCGGGCCGACGCACACGGCCAGCACGTCGGCCTGGAAGGCGCTGACCACGTCGTCGCGCCGCCCCACCGACGCGGCGGCGTCGAGCAGCGCCGCGACCGCCGGCGCGGCGGTGAAGGTGACGGCGTGCACCTGGCCGTCGGCGATCTGGTCGACCAGGCGGAACATCGGCGTCGGGTCGTCGGCGCCCACCACGCGGTAGACGGTGACCACGTCGACGACGGCCCCCTGGCGGCGCAGGGCGTGGGCCACCATCGAGAGCGACTGGCCGTGCTCCTGCACCACGATCCGCCGGCCGGCGAGGTCGCGCCCGCGCAGGTGGTCGAGCACGTCCTCGAAGAGCTCCGACTCCGGCGACCACAGCTCGCGCAGCCCGGCGCCGCGCAGGGCGCCGACGCTCTTGGGGCCGCGGGCAGGATCTCGGCCGGGCGCAGCGCCGCCACGAGGTCCTCGCGCAGCCCCACGACTCGGCCGCGCGCAGCCACGCCCTCATGCCGACCCCGGTGGTGGCGAGGAAGAGGTCCGGCGGCTGGGCGATGACGGCCTCGGTGGCCCGGCGCAGCGCGGCGTCGTCGACCCGGGTGGGGTCGTCGGAGAGCGCCGGGGCCCACACGACCTCGGCGCCGCGGCGCTCGATCAGCGCGACCTGCTCCTCGACCTTGCGCGAGGCGGTGACGCCGATGCGGAAGCCGTCGAGGCTGCCGCCCCCGGACTCGTCCATCTCCTCGGCCCTCTCCTCGGCGTCCGGGCCGGAGCCTGGTGCCAGGGCCCTCCCGGAGGTCACTGCGGGCACTCGGGGCGCCGCCCGCCGACCTGGACCTCTCCGTCGACGACACGGGTGTCGTAGGCGGCGACCCGCAGGGTCGGGTCGTCGAGGCACCGGCCGTCACGCAGCGCGTAGTGCTCCTTGTGCAGCGGCGAGGCCACGAACACCTCGTCGCCGCGTGTCCCGATGATCCCACGCGAGAGCACCGACGCCCCGGTGACAGGGTCGATGTTGGACAGCGCGTGCACCTGGTCGTCGTGGGTGCGGAAGACCGCGACCGCCTCGCCGCGCACCAGCGCCGGCACGCCGGCCTCGCGGGCCAGCGCGTCCAGCGGGCAGACGGGCACCCAGAGCAGCTCGTCCGGCCCCGCGCTCGTGGAGGTGCTCGTGGAGGTGCTCGTGGAGGTGGTCATGCCGGTGCCCCCACCGGGATGGTGGCCCCCAGGTCGACCGGCCCGTTGGGCACGATCTGCTCGCGCACCGTGCCGAAGGAGACGGCCGGGTCGGGGGTCTCGGGCGCGTTGACGAAGGAGACGAAGCGGGCGAGCTTGTCGGGGTCGTCGAGGACCGCCGACCACTCGTCGACGTACGTCGCGACGTGGCGGGCCATGGCGGCCTCGAGCTCGCTGCCCAGGCCGAGCACGTCGTCGACGACCACCTCGCGGAGCCGGTCGAGCCCGCCCTCGAGGGAGTCGAGCCACGGCGCCGTGCGCTGCAGCCGGTCCGCGGTGCGCACGTAGTACATGAGGTAGCGGTCCAGGTAGCGCACCAGCGTCTCGTCGTCGAGGTCGCCGGCCAGCAGCCGGGCGTGCGCCGGGGTGGCCCCGCCGTTGCCGCCGACGTAGAGGTTCCAACCCTTCTCGGTCGCGATCACCCCGAAGTCCTTCGACCGCGCCTCGGCGCACTCGCGGGCGCAGCCCGAGACCCCGCCCTTGAGCTTGTGGGGCGAGCGCAGCCCCCGGTAGCGCAGCTCGAGGTCGATGGCCATCTGCACCGAGTCCTGCACCCCGAAGCGGCACCACGTCGAACCGACGCACGACTTCACCGTGCGCAGCGACTTGCCGTAGGCGTGCCCGGACTCGAAGCCGGCGTCGACGAGCCGGCGCCAGATCACGGGCAGCTCCTCGACGCGCGCCCCGAAGAGGTCGATGCGCTGGCCGCCGGTGATCTTGGTGTAGAGCCCGTGGTCGCGGGCCACCTCGCCGATCACGATGAGCTTGTCGGGGGTGATCTCGCCGCCCGGGATGCGCGGGACCACGGAGTAGCTGCCGTTGCGCTGGATGTTGGCCAGGAACGCGTCGTTGGTGTCCTGGAGGACCGCGCGCTGCTCGCCCAGCACGTGCTCGTTGACCAGGCTGGCCAGCACCGAGGCGACGGTCGGCTTGCACACGTCGCAGCCGCGGCCGGTGCCGTGGGCGGCGACCACCTCGTCGAAGCTGCGGTAGCCGTGGATCGCCACCACGTCGAAGAGCTCGGCGCGCGAGAGCGCGAAGTGCTCGCACAGGGCCCGGCTGACCTCGCGGCCCTGGGCGGCGAAGTGGTCCTCGACGAGCGCCTTGACGGTGCCCACGCACGAGCCGCAGGTGCTGCCGGCGCCGGTGCAGGCCTTGAGGGCGGCGACGTCCTCGCAGTGGTGCTCGGCCCCGTCGGGGCCCGGGTGCGCCTGGTCGAGCCGCTCGAGCAGGTCGGCCTTGGTGACGTTGTTGCAGGAGCAGACCTGGGCCTCGGGCGGCAGGGACGCGACGCCGGTCGCCGCACCGCCGCGGCCCGGCGGGAGGATCAGCTCCTCGGGGTTGTCGGGCAGGTCGATCCCGCTGGCCACCATCGGCCGCAGCACGCCGTACGCCGACGCGTCGCCGACGAGGATCCCGCCCAGCAGGCGCCGCCCGTCGTCGCTGACCACCAGCTTCTTGTAGAGCCCGGCGACGGCGTCGGAGAAGACCAGCTCGAGGGCGCCCTCGGTGGTGGCGAACGCGTCGCCGAAGGAGGCCACGTCGACCCCGAGGAGCTTGAGCTTGGTGGACATGTCGGCGCCCACGAAGCGCCCCGCCCCGCCGAGCAGCGCGTCGACGACCACCTCGGCCATGTCGTAGCCGGGCGCGACCAGGCCGTACATCCGCCCGCCGGGCGCGGCGCACTCGCCGACGGCCCAGATCCGCTCGTCGCTGCTGCGGCACTGCTCGTCGACCAGCACCCCGCCGCGCTCGGCGACCTCGAGCCCGGCCGCTCGGGCCAGCGCGTCCCGCGGGCGGATGCCGGCCGAGAAGACCACCACCTGGGCCTCGACCCGTGCCCCGCCGGCCAGGACGAGGCCGTCGACGCGGTCGGCGCCGCTCACCGACTCGGTGGCCACGCCGGTGTGCACCTGCACGCCGAGCCCCTCGACGTGGCGCACCAGCGTGGCGCCGGCGGCCTCGTCGAGCTGCACCGGCATCAGCCGGGGCGCCATCTCGACCACGTGGGTCTCGAGCCCCAGCTGCACCAGCGCGTTGGCGGCCTCGAGGCCCAGCAGGCCGCCGCCCACCACGACGCCGGCCGTGGCCGGGCCGGCCGCGGCCCGGATCGCGTCGAGGTCCTCGATGGTGCGGTAGACGAAGCAGCCGTCGAGGTCGCGGCCCGGCACGGGTGGCACGAAGGGCGCCGCGCCCGTGGCCAGCACCAGCTGGTCGTAGCCCAGCACCCGACCGTCGGAGAGCGCCACCGTGCGGTCGGCCCGGTCGAGCGCGGTCACCTCGGTGCCGAGCAGCAGCTCGACCGCGGGGTCGTCGTAGGAGCCGGAGGGCAGCAGGGAGAGCTCCTCGGGCCCGCTCGCGGCGAAGTACGACGTCAGCGCGACGCGGTCGTAGGCCGGCCGCGGCTCCTCGCCGACCACGACGATGTCGTGCGTGGCGCTCAGCCCGCGCTCGACGGCGGCCTGCACGAGGCGGTGGCCGACCATGCCGTGGCCGACCACGACCAGGCGGGGGCGGGGGGTGGTGCTCGTCATCGGTTCTCCCTCACGGGTGCGGTGCCCGGGGCGGGGCTCGGGTGGTGTGGGACTGCTCGACCACAGTGGGCCGGCGACGTTGCCCCGCGATGACCTCGTCGATCACGTCGTGTCACTTTGTCCGCACGACCTCACAGGCGGGGTCGGCCGCGGCGGTGCCCACCAGCTGGGCGCAGGTCGCGGTGCAGGACCCGCAGCCGGTGGTGGCCCGGGTCTGCTCGCGCGCCTGCGCGAGGTCGGCGCAGGCCCGCAGCCGCCCGGCGCTCACGCCGGCGCAGGCGCAGACCTCGACGTCGTCGGGCAGCGCGACGGCCGTGGGTGCCGCGGCCCCTGCTCGGGCAGCAGCAGCTGCCCGGGCTCGTGCGGGCCGAGCACGGTGCCGCGGTCGTAGTGCTGGGTGATCAGGCCGACGCGCGACAGGTCGCCGACCAGCGCGGCGGCCACGACGACGCCGTCGCGCACCACGAGCCGCGAGTGCTTGCCCACCACGGGGTTGGTCACCTCGACCACCTCGCCCTCGGCGCCGACCGGGTCGCCGAGCACCGCCACGTCGAGGCCGGTGGCCCGCAGCCGGGCCACCCCGCGCGACCCGGCGTGCTCGACGTCGTCGCCGCAGAGGCGCCGGGCCAGCACCGTGGCCTGGTCCCAGGCCGGGGGCACGAAGCCGGTGGTGGCGCCGCGGTGCTCGGCGCAGTCGCCGATGGCGTGCACGGCGGGGTCGGTGGGCGAGGTCAGGTGGTCGTCGACCACGACCCCGCGGCGCACCGCCAGGCCGGCGGCGCGGGCCAGCGACGTCGCCGGCCGTCCGCCCGCGGTGAGGACGACGAGGTCGGTGTCGAGCACGACGCCGTTGTCGAGGCGCACCCCGGTGACGCCCTCGCCGGAGGTCGGCTCGACCAGCCGCACCGCCCGGGCGCCGGTGTAGACCGTGGTGCCGAGCCGGCGCAGGCTGCGCGCCAGGACCGCTCCGGCGCCCGCACCCACCTGCCGCGAGAGCAGGTGCTCGGTGCCCTCCACGACCTCGGTCGCCACCCCGCGCACCGAGAGCGCGCGGGCGACCTGCAGCCCCAGCAGCCCACCGCCGACGACCACGGCGCGGCGGGCCCCGGGCACGGCCCCGAGCAGTCGCTCGCAGTCGGCCAGCGAGCGGAAGGCGTGCACCGCGGGGTGCAGCCGGCCCTCGGGGGTGACCAGCCCCCGCACGGGCGGCAGGGTGGGCAGCGAGCCGGTGGCCAGCACCAGGCGGTCGAAGGGCACGACGGTGCCGTCGACGAGCATCACGTCGCGGTGCTCGCGGTCGATCGCCAGCACCCGGCTGCCCAGGCGCAGGTCGACGCCGTGCTCGGCGTACCACTCGGCGCGGCGCAGCGTGATCGCGCTGTCGGCGTGGGTGCCCTCGAGCACCGCCGAGAGCAGGATGCGGTTGTACGCCGGCACCGGCTCGTCCCCCAGGACCGTGACCTGCCCGTCGTACCGGCCGTCGACGAGCTGCTCGACCAGCCGGGTCGCGGCCATGCCGTGACCGACCACGACGAGCCGCTCGGGGCTCATGCGACACCCACGCGCGCGGCGCAGACCTTGAACTCGGGCATCCGGCTGGCCGGGTCGAGCGCGTCGTTGGTGAGCCGGTTGACCCCCAGCCAGTGGAAGGGCACGAACACGGTGTCGGGCCGGATCGTGGCCACGACCCGGGCGGGGGCGCGCAGGGTGCCGCGCCGGGTGGCGACCTCGACGAGCATCCGGTCGGCGACGCCGAGGCGGGCCGCGAGCTGGGGGTGCATCTCGACGAACGGTCCCGGGTCGGGCAGGGCGGCGATGCGCCGGGTCTGCGCGCCCGACTGGTACTGCGCCAGGACCCGGCCGGTGGTCAGGTGCAGCGGGTAGTCGGCGTCGGGCGGCTCGGCCGGTCCGCGGTGGTCGACGGGGTGCAGCCGGGCCCGCCCGTCGGCGGTGGCGAAGCGCTCGGCGAAGAGGCGCGGGGTGCCCGGGTGCGGCGCCCCCTCGGTCGAGGGGCAGGGCCAGAACACGCCGTGCTCGGCCTCGATGCGCGCGTAGGTGATACCGCTGTAGTCGGCGACGCCGCCCGCCGAGGCCCGGCCGAGCTCGGCGAAGACCTCCTCGGGGTCCGTGGACAGCTCCACCGGCGAGCCCAGCCGCTGGGCCAGGCCCGCCATCACCTCGAGGTCGGAGCGCACCCCCTCGGGCACCGGGCGGGCCTGGCGTCGCAGCACCACCCGTCCCTCGAGGTTGGTCATGGTGCCGGTCTCCTCGGCCCACTGGGTGACCGGCAGCACCACGTCGGCCAGGGCGGCAGTCTCCGAGAGCACCAGGTCGCAGACGACCAGCAGGTCGAGCGCGGCGAGCCGGTCGGCCACCCGCGTGGCCCGGGGCGCCGAGACCACGATGTTCGAGCCCATCACCAGCAGCGCGCGGGGCCCCGTCGGCGTGCCGATCGCGTCGAGCATCTCGTAGGCGGAGCGCCCGCGGCCGGGCAGCGAGCCGGGCTCGACCCCCCACACGCCCGCCACGTGGGCCCGGGCCGCCGGGTCGTCGATCATCCGGTAGCCGGGCAGCTGGTCGGCCTTCTGGCCGTGCTCGCGGCCGCCCTGGCCGTTGCCCTGCCCGGTCAGGCAGCCGTAGCCGGCGTGCGGCCGGCCGGGCATGCCGAGCGCCAGCGCCACGTTGATCCAGGCCAGCACGGTGTCGGAGCCCTGCGCGTGCTGCTCCGCACCGCGCGCGGTGAGCACGACGACCCGCCCCGCCCCGGCCAGCAGGTCGACCAGGGCCCGCTGCTCGGCGACCGCCACGCCGCTGACCCGCTCGACGCGCTCGGGCCACCAGCCCGCGACCGAGTCGGCGAGCGCCTCCCAGCCCCGGGTGCGCGCCTCGACGTACGCCGTGTCGACGTGGCCGCCGGCGACCAGCAGGTGCAGCACGCCCAGGGCCAGCGCCAGGTCGCCGCCCGGCACCGGCTGCACCAGCAGGTCGGCGTGGTCGGCGGTCGGGGTGCGGCGGGGGTCGACCACCACGACCTTGCCGCCCCGCTGGCGCAGCCGGTCGAGGTGGCGCGCCGCCGGCGGCATGGTCTCGGCCAGGTTGGAGCCGACCAGGACCACGACGTCGGCCTGCTCGACGTCGGCCAGCGGGAAGGGCAGCCCCCGGTCGATCCCGAAGGTGCGGGTGGCGGCCGAGGCCGCCGAGCTCATGCACCAGCGCCCGTTGTAGTCGATCTGGCTGGTGCCGATCGCGACCCTGGCCAGCTTGCCGAGCTGGTAGGCCTTCTCGTTGGTCAGCCCGCCGCCGCCGAAGACCCCGATCGCGTCGGCGCCGTGCTCGGCGCGCAAGTGGTCGAGCCGGGCCGCGACCAGGTCGAGCGCCTCGTCCCAGGAGGCCGCCCGCAGCTCGCCGGTGGCCCGGTCGCGCAGCAGCGGCGTGGTCAGCCGCTCGCGGCTCCCGGTCAGCCCGCCGGCGGTCCACCCCTTGCGGCACAGCGCCCCCTCGTTGACCGGGAACTCCTCCCACGGCTGCACCTCCAGGCGCGTCCCGCCGCGTCCGGAGCCGGTGAGGGTCATGCCGCACTGCAGCGAGCAGTAGGGGCAGTGGGTCCGGGTCCCCGGCGGGGGCGCCGCGCCGGGCATCAGGCGCGGGCCGCGGCGAGCGGGGCGCCGCGCCGGACGTAGGTCGACCAGGTCACCAGCGCACAGAGCACGTAGTAGGAGATGAAGAGCACGAAGGCGGTCTGCACGGCCGCGAGCGGGTCGGCGATCCACGGCGCCCCGAACATCATCGGGATCAGGAACCCGCCGATCGCGCCTGCGGCGCCGATGATGCCGACCGCCGCCGAGGACTCCTTGGTCGCCCGCAGCAGCGCGGCACGGTGCTCGGGAGTGCCGGCCGCGGTGCCCGCGGTGTGCTGGTGGCGCCAGATCGTCGGGATCATCCGGTAGGCCGAGCCGTTGCCGACGCCGGTGGCGGCGAAGACGCACAGGAAGAAGGCCAGGAAGAGCGGGAACCAGGACGAGTTGGCGTCGGCCACGGCGCTGTCGCCCGTGGGGTTGGCCACCACCTGGCTCAGCGTCCACAGCACCGCGCAGGTCGCGGCGATCATCGCGCCGAACGCCGCGAGGGTCACCCGGGCGCCACCGAAGCGGTCGGCCAGCCAGCCGCCGAAGGGCCGGGTGAAGGAGCCGACGAGGGCGCCGAGGAAGGCGTAGAAGACGAAGTTGATGCCGCCGGTGACCGCTCCGCTCGCCGGGTCGACGACCGAGAAGTTCACCTTGATCAGCAGCGGCATCGCCGCGGAGTAGCCGATGAAGGAGCCGAAGGTGCCGATGTAGAGGAAGCTCATCACCCAGGTCTGCGGCCGGCGCAGCACCGCGGCGCTCTCGCGGGTCGAGCCGGTGGCGGTGCCGAGGTTGTCCATGAAGAAGTAGGCGCCCAGCGCGGCGGCCACGGCCAGGGCGACGTACACCCAGCCGGCCCGCTCGAGGTGGATGCCGCCCTCGGCGGCCTGCACCAGCCCGAAGACCCCGGCCCCGCCCACGATCACCGGCAGCGCGAACTGGATGACCGCCACGCCGATGTTGCCGCCCGCGGCGTTGAGGCCGAGCGCGGCGCCCTTCTTGTCGGCGGGGTAGAAGGCGTTGATGTTGGCCATCGAGGAGGCGAAGTTGCCGCCGCCGAGCCCGGCGGTGGCCGCGATCAGCACCATCACCCAGTACGGCGTGCCGGTGTGCTGGACGGCCACCACGAACAGCACGGTGGGCACCAGCAGCAGCAGCGCGCTGGCCACCGTCCAGTTGCGGCCACCGAAGCGGGGCACCGCGAAGGTGTAGGGGATCCGGATCAGCGCGCCGACCAGGTTGGGCGCCGCGACCAGGAAGAACAGCTGCTGGGGGCTGTAGCCGAAGCGGCTGCCCAGCATCGCGGCCGACACGCTCCAGATCAGCCACACCGAGAAGCCGAGGTGCTCGGCGAAGATGGACCAGCCGAGGTTGCGGCGCGCGACCTGCTTGCCGCCGCCCTCCCAGAAGTCCGGCTCCTCCGGGCGCCAGTCGTCGATCCAGCGCCGGGTGCGCCGTGCCGGCGGGGCGGCGGCCGGGCCGGCCTGGCTGGCTGGGCTGGCTGGCGGCGCCGCGGCGGGGGGTGTGGGCTGCAGGGTGGTCATGGCGGTTCTCCTCGGAGGAGCACGGGACGGGTGCGCGCCGACCAGTCGGTGACCGGCGTGCCGCCAGCCTCCCGAGCGCAGGTTTCAGCCCGCGTGCGCCTGGCGCGTCGCTCCCGTCAACTTCCGCTCACGGCCTCACGCCCCTCACGACCTCACCGTCGGTCCCGGGGGCGCACACCCCACGGCGCACACTGGGGCGGTGCCGACCCGACTGCTGATCATCGCCGACACCCACCTCCCCCTGCGCGCCAAGGCGCTGCCCGAGGAGGTGTGGGCGGCCGTCGAGGAGGCCGACGTTGTCGTCCACGCCGGCGACTGGGTCGACGTGGCCCTGCTCGACGAGCTCGAGGCGCGCAGCGCGCGCCTCGTGGCGGTGCACGGCAACAACGACCACGGGGTGCTGCGCGAGCGGCTGCCGCTGGTGGCCGAGGCCGAGGTCGAGGGGCTGCGCCTGGGGGTGGTCCACGAGACCGGGGCCAAGCAGGGTCGCGAGCAGCGCTGCGACGCGGCCTACCCGCACCTCGACGTGCTGGTCTTCGGCCACAGCCACATCCCGTGGGACACCACGACGCCCGGTGGCCTGCGGCTGCTCAACCCGGGCTCGCCCACCGACCGGCGCCGCCAGCCGCACTGCACCTACCTGACCGCGGTGGTCGACGACGGTGGGCTCGGCGAGGTCACCCTGCACCGGCTCCCGCCGCGGGTCCCGCCCCGCGGGTGAGGCTCAGGCCTCGCGCGGTCCGCGGTGCAGCCGCACCGCGCTGACGCAGGCCAGCACGCCGCCGCCCAGCACCAGCACCAGGCCGGGACCGGGCATCCAGCCCGCCGTGCCCACGAGGCTCAGCAGGTGGCCCACCTGCCACAGCGGCAGCGCCAGCGCCACGACTCCCAGCAGCGCGGCCTGCGCCACCGCCAGCCCGCGCAGCGGGACCATCACCCCGGCGAGGCCGAGCATGCAGGCGTAGAACGTCCACAGCCCGGCACCCTGCCCGCCCAGGACCGTGCCGAGCGGGGTGTCGACCCACGGCATGAAGGAGCCGAAGAGCACCAGCAGGCTGGCACCGAGCAGGCTGCGGCGGCCCGGCTCGCCGCCGCGCCGCGGCCGGGCGGCGGTGCGTCGCGGGCCGGTCGGGGCGGTGGTGGCGGGAGCGCCGGCGCGGGTGGTCATGCTCGGAGGCTACGACGAGTGACCCACGTCACGGCAGGGGCGGCGGCCCGGCGCCCGCCGAGCGTCGTACGTCGTGCGACGAGCGGTCGGCGCGCGGCGACGAGCGGTCGGTGACGCCCCGTGAACCCCACGGATGGCGACCTCCGACGGTGTCCGCCCGCCGCTCGTCGCAGCCACCCGGCCGCTCGTCGCAAACTGTGACCGGTGTCACGCCGACCTCTTGTGGCGGGCACCACCCAGGCGCTTGCATCCCGTCTCGACGACCTGACGTGTGGTCCACCTCACGCGACGTCGAGACGAGGAGGAAGCGATGGATGACGCACAGCGCCGGGAGTACTGGCGCCGCAACGTGCGGCTGATGGCCGTGCTGCTGACGATCTGGGCCCTGGTGTCGTTCGGCGCCGGGATCCTGTTCGTGGAGCCGCTCAACGAGATCGTGGTCGCCGGGTTCCCGCTCGGCTTCTGGTTCTCCCAGCAGGGGGCGATCATCACGTTCGTCGCGATCATCGCGGTCTACGTGTGGCGCATGGACAAGCTCGACGCGGAGTTCGGCGTGGAGGAGTACGAGCAGGAGGTGCACCACTCGTGAGCGACATCCAGCTCTGGACGCTGATCTTCACGGTCATCACCTTCAGCGTCTACATCTACATCGCCTACGCCAGCCGGGTCAGCACCACCTCCGGCTTCTACGTCGCCGGCGGCGGCATCCCCGCCGTGGCCAACGGCGCCGCGATCGCCGCCGACTGGATGAGCGCGGCGTCGTTCATCTCGCTGGCCGGCATCGTGGCCTTCGCCTACAACGGCTACGCCGGCGGCGTCTTCCTGCTCGGCTGGACCGGCGGCTACGTGCTGCTGGCGCTGCTGCTGGCGCCGTACCTGCGCAAGTTCGGCAAGTACACGCTGCCCGACTTCGTGGGCGACCGGTACTCCGAGACCGCCCGGCTGGTGGCCGTGGTCGCAGCGATCGTCGTCTCGTTCGTCTACGTCGCGGGCCAGATGGCCGGCGCCGGCCTGGTCTTCACCCGGTTCCTCGGGGTCGGCACGACCACCGGCGTCGTCATCGGCATGACGGTCGTCTTCTTCTACGCCGTGCTCGGCGGCATGAAGGGCATCACCTGGACCCAGGTGGCGCAGTACTCCGTGCTGATCGTGGCCTACATGATCCCGGCGTTCGCGGTGTCCGCGAAGGTCACCGGCATCCCCGTGCCCCAGATCGGCTTCGGCGACATCCTCGCCGAGCTCGACGGCCTGCAGCAGGACCTCGGGCTGGCGGCGTACACCGAGGCCTTCACGCAGACCTCGATGCCCAACATGGTGCTGATCACCGCGGCGCTGATGTTCGGCACCGCGGGCCTGCCGCACGTCATCGTGCGCTTCTACACCGCCAAGAGCGTGCGCGCGGCCCGCTACAGCGCGCTGTGGGCGATCTTCTTCATCGCCCTGCTCTACACGACCGCGCCGTCGGTGGCGGCCTTCACCAAGCTGCAGATCCTCCAGGACCTCGAGGGCACCGCGATCGGCTCGGAGCCGGGCTGGTTCAGCACCTGGTCGGAGGTCGGCCTGGTCTCGGCGACCGACGCCAACGGCAACGGGGTCATCGACTTCGCGACCGAGACGGTCATCAACAACGACATCATCGTGCTGGCCAGCCCCGAGATCGGCGGCCTGCCGGCACCGATCGTCGGCCTGGTCGCGGCGGGCGCGCTCGCCGCGGCCCTCTCGACCGCCTCGGGCCTGCTGCTGGTGATCTCCTCGTCGGTGGCCAACGACGTCTACTACAAGAAGATCAACCCGGCCGCGACCGAGGCCAAGCAGCTGATGGTCGGGCGCATCGCGATGGCCGGGGCGATCCTGGTGGCCGGCTACTTCGGCATCAACCCGCCGGGCTTCGTGGCCCAGGTGGTCGCGCTCGCCTTCGGGCTGGCGGCGGCCAGCTTCTTCCCGATCCTGGTGCTCGGCATCTTCTGGAAGAACTGCACCGCCAAGGGTGCGGTGGCGGGCATGCTGACCGGCCTGACGGTGACGCTGGCCTACATGATCTGGACGATCGACATCTACGGGAACTCCGACGGCATCCTCGGCATCCCCGAGACCGGCTTCGGCACCGTGGGCATGCTGATCAACTTCACGGTCACGATCGTGGTCTCGCAGTTCACCACGAAGCCGTCCCCGATCATGCAGGAGCTGGTCGAGGAGATCCGCTACCCCGGCAAGACCAAGCTCGTCGCGCAGCACCAGGCGGGCGAGATCGACCTCTGAGCACGCACCCGTGGCCGGTGGGGCCGTTCCCCCCACCGGCCCGGGCGTCCTAGTGTGACGACGGCCCCACCACGCACCCGCCGACGAAGGAGACGAAGAGACGTGAGCGACGAGACCCTGTCGAACCTGCTCAAGGAGGACCGCCGCTTCGAGCCGCCGGCCGACCTGGCGGCGAACGCCAACGTCACCGCCGAGGCGTACGCCGCGGCCGAGCGCGACCCGGAGGGCTTCTGGGCCGAGCAGGCCGGGCGCCTGGACTGGGCCACCCCCTGGGACCGGGTGCTCAACTGGGACGACCCGCCCTTCGCCAAGTGGTTCGAGGGCGGGCGCCTCAACGCGGCGTACAACTGCGTCGACCGCCACGTCGAGGCCGGCCGCGGCGACAAGGTCGCCTTCCACTTCGTCGGCGAGCCGCTCGGCGACACCCGCGACATCACCTACGCCGAGCTCAAGGACCTGGTCAGCCAGGCCGCCAACACCCTGGTCGACCTGGGCGTGCGGACCGGCGACCGGGTCGCGATCTACATGCCGATGATCCCCGAGGCCGTCGTGGCGATGCTGGCCTGCGCCCGCATCGGCGCCCCGCACACCGTGGTCTTCGGCGGGTTCTCCTCCGACGCGCTGGCCTCGCGGTTGGAGGACTGCCAGGCCAAGGTGGTCGTCACTGCCGACGGCGGCTACCGCCGCGGCAGCGCCTCGGCGCTCAAGCCCGCCGTCGACGAGGCCCGCACCAAGGCCGCCGAGCTGGGCCACACGGTCGAGAAGGTGCTCGTGGTGCGCCGCACCGGCCAGGACCTCGACGGCTGGGACGACGACGTCGACGTGTGGTGGCACGACAGCGTCGACGCCGCCTCGACCGAGCACACCCCCGAGGCCTTCGACGCCGAGCACCCGCTCTACGTCATGTACACCTCCGGCACCACCGGCAAGCCCAAGGGCATCCTGCACACCACCGGCGGCTACCTCACCGGGGCGGCGTACACGCACTGGGCGGTCTTCGACCTCAAGCCCGACGACGTCTACTGGTGCACCGCCGACATCGGCTGGGTGACCGGGCACTCCTACATCGTCTACGGCCCGCTGGCCAACGGCGCGACCCAGGTGCTCTACGAGGGCACGCCCGACTCCCCCGAGCGCGGGCGCTGGTGGAAGATCGTCGAGGAGCTGAAGGTCTCGATCTTCTACACCGCCCCGACCGCCATCCGCTCGTTCATGAAGCAGGGCCGCGAGATCCCCGACGCGCACGACCTGTCCAGCCTGCGGGTCCTGGGCTCGGTGGGCGAGCCGATCAACCCGGAAGCCTACGTCTGGTACCGCCACGTCATCGGCGGCGACCGCACCCCGGTCGTCGACACCTGGTGGCAGACCGAGACCGGCCAGATCATGATCAGCCCGCTGCCGGGCGTGACCCACGGCAAGCCCGGCTCGGCGATGATCCCGATCCCCGGCGTCAGCGCCGAGGTCGTCGACGAGCAGGGCGAGCCGGTCGGCAACGGCGCCGGCGGCTACCTGGTGCTGACCAAGCCGTGGCCGGCCATGCTGCGCACCATCTGGGGCGACGACGAGCGGTTCAAGGAGACCTACTGGTCGCGCTTCGAGAAGCTCGGCTTCTACTTCGCCGGCGACGGCGCCAAGCTCGACGACGACGGCGACCTGTGGGTGCTGGGCCGCGTCGACGACGTCATGAACGTCTCGGGCCACCGCCTGTCGACGACCGAGATCGAGTCGGCCCTGGTCTCGCACCCCAAGGTCGCCGAGGCCGCGGTCGTGGGCGCCAAGGACGAGGACACCGGCCAGGCGGTCTGCGCGTTCGTCATCCTGCGCGACGAGGCCGGCGACGGCGGCGCCGACATCGTCGAGGAGCTGCGCAACCACGTGCGCAAGGAGATCGGCCCGATCGCCAAGCCGCGCCAGATCATGATCGTCCCCGAGCTGCCCAAGACCCGCTCGGGCAAGATCATGCGCCGCCTGCTGCGCGACGTGGCCGAGCACCGCGACGTCGGCGACGTCACCACCCTCGCCGACTCCTCGGTGATGGACCTGATCGCGGCGGGGGCCTCGACCGGCAAGAGCGACGAGTAGCCCCGAGCCGGCGCTACTTCCTCCGCGAGCCGGCGCTACTTCCTCCGCGAGCCGGCGCTACTTCCCTCGCCGGGCGGGAAGTGGCGCCGGCTCGGCGCGGAACTGGCGCCGGGTCGGCGGTGGGGGGTGGGGTCGTACGCCGGTAGAGTGGGCGCCTGGTGCGCCGGGAAGTCTGGTCGGCAGCTCGTCCGTCGACCCCTGTCGACGGGCCCTGCCCATGACCGCTGACCGATCCGAGGAGACCTCGTGAACTCCAGCAGCCCCACTCCCCCCGACACGTCCGGCTCGTCGGGCTCGACCCGCCTCTTCTCGCGCGGCAGCTTCCTGGAGGACTCCCGCATCGCGGGGGTGCTGCGGGCCGAGACCACCGGCGGCCTGCTGCTCATCGCGGGTGCCCTCATCGCGATCGTCTGGGCCAACACCCCGTGGGCGAGCACCTACGAGGCGATCCGCGACTTCAAGCCGCTCAGCGAGCCGCTCGACCTGGGCGCCTTCACCCTGCACCTCGACCTGAGCATCGGCACCTGGGCGGCCGACGGGCTGCTGGCCATCTTCTTCTTCGTCGTGGGCCTCGAGCTCAAGCGCGAGTTCGTCGCCGGCGACCTGCGCGACCCCAAGCGGGCCGCACTGCCGATGGCTGCGGCCGTCGGCGGCATGGTCGCGCCCGCGCTGATCTACCTGGCCTGGAACTTCACCCTCGCCGACGGCGGGCCCAGCGGCTGGGCGATCCCCACCGCCACCGACATCGCGTTCGCGGTCGCGATCCTGGCGGTCATCAGCACCCACCTGCCCTCGGGCCTGCGCACCTTCCTGCTGACCCTGGCCGTGGTGGACGACCTGCTGGCCATCACGATCATCGCGCTCTTCTACACCGAGGAGCTCGACCTGCTCTTCCTGGCGCTGGGGCTGCTGCCGATCCTGGTCTTCGCGGTGCTGGTGCAGATGCGCATCTTCCGGGGCGTGCTGCTCATCCCGCTCGCGCTCGTCGCGTGGGTGCTCGTGCACGAGTCCGGCGTGCACGCGACCGTCGCCGGCGTGCTGCTGGGCTTCACCGTGCCGGTGCTGCGCAAGGACCGCGACGACGACAAGCCCGGCCTCGCCGAGCACCTCGAGCACCTGGTGCGGCCGATCTCCGCGGGCTTCGCCGTCCCGGTCTTCGCGTTCTTCGCCGCCGGCGTCACCGTCGGCGGCTTCAGCGGCCTCGTCGAGTCGCTGCAGGACCCGGTGGCCATCGGCATCGTGACCGGCCTCGTGCTCGGCAAGACGATCGGCATCACCGGCTCCACCTGGCTGCTGGCGAAGTTCACCAAGGCCGACCTCGACGAGGACCTGGCCTGGATCGACGTCGTCGGGCTCTCGCTGCTGGCCGGTATCGGCTTCACGGTCTCGCTGCTCATCGGAGAGCTCGCCTTCGCCGGCTCCCCGGAGCGGGAGGAGCACGTGAAGGTCGGCGTCCTGATCGGCTCGCTGCTTGCCGTGCTGCTGGCCACGATCGTGCTGCGCGCCCGCAACCGGGTCTACAAGAAGCTCTGGGACGCCGAGCAGGTCGACGAGGACCGCGACGACATCCCCGACGTCTACCAGACCGGCGACAAGGACCCGGCGACCCCGCCTGCCTGAGCCTCACCCCACTGGCGGCACGGGAGGGGTGCCGGGCTTGTAGGGTCAGAACCCGACACCCGACTCACCACCTGGGAGCAACCGCATGGCCATCGAGCCGGTCAAGGACACCGATCCCACCATCGGGCGTCTGGTCACCGACGCCAGCCGCGACATCTCGACCCTGATCTCCAAGGAGATCGAGCTCGCCAAGTCGGAGCTGAAGGTGAGCGTCAAGGCCGGCGGCATCGGCGTCGGCCTGTTCGCGGCCGCCGGCTTCATCGGCGTGCTCGCGATCATCATGCTCTCTGTGGCGATCGCCTACTTCATCCACTGGAACGGCTCCGGCCTGTCGCTGCACTGGGCGTTCCTGATCGTCTTCGGCGCGTACGTCGCCCTGGCCGGGCTGCTCGTATTGGTCGGCGTGAAGAAGGTCAAGCAGGTCGGCCCGCCCGAGAAGGCGATCAGCCAGGGCAAGCAGATCCCCTCGGCCCTCAAGGGCAAGCACTCCGCCTGAGCCCGCCTGGGTCTCGACCCGCCCTGCGCGTCCTCGTTCCTCGGACGCGCGGCTTGCTCGACCTTTGCGCACCCACGCCGCGACCTCGTTCCTCGGTCACGGCTGCGCGCTAAGCGCAGGCTCCGGTCGAGACCGCCCCGGTGGCGGCCCGGCCCTGCTCGGCCGCCTGCTCGACCTGGTCGCTGGTCAGGGCGTAACCGGTGTCGCCGTCGGTGACCGAGGCCGCGAAGATCACGCCCACGACGTCGCCCGACGTGGAGACGATCGGGCCACCGGAGTTGCCGGGGCGCACCAGCCCGCGCAGCGAGAACACCTCGCGGATCACCGTGCCGTCGCCGTAGATGTTGGGCGAGCGCAGCCGCTGCTCGGCGCGGATGCGGGCGGCCCGCACGTCGTAGGGCCCGTCGAGCGGGTAGCCCAGGACCGCCACGGCGTCCCGCGGGGCGGCGTCGGCGAAGTCCAGCGCGGGCAGGGTGCCGGAGTCGAAGGAGATGACCGCGACGTCGACGTCGGGGTTGTAGTAGACGACCTGCCCGTCCACGGGCCCGCCCTCGGTCTGCACCTGCGGGTTGTCGACGCCGGCGACCACGTGGGCGTTGGTCATCAGGCGGTCGGGGGCGTAGACGAACCCGCTGCCCTCGACCCCGCTGCCGCACGAGTTGGCGCCCCGGATCTTCAGCACGCTGGGCGCGGCCTGCTGCACCGCGGGGCGCTGGAGCATCCGCTCGGAGCCGGGACCGACCTCGACGATCCGCTCGGGGGCGAAGGGTTCGAGGTAGCGGGGGAAGAAGCTGGTGCCGACGACGGTGTTGAAGGCCTGGAGCAGGCCGCCGGCCGACTGCGGCAGCGCGGAGTCGACCTTGGCCAGCACCGTCGAGGCCCGCACCATCGGGGTGACGCCCGCGATCCGCGAGCCCGAGACGGCCACGCCCAGCGCCCAGGCCACCAGGAGCACCGCGACCGCGCTCAGCGCCGCGCCGCCCACCGCGTCGAGGGCACGCACGGGCTGCCAGGTGATGCGCGAGCGCAGCCGGGCACCGACGTACTGCAGGGTCGCCTGGCCCAGCGAGGCGGCCAGGATCACGATGAACAACGCGCCCAGGGTCACCAGCAGCGAGGGGTTGGCCTCGCCCAGCGCGATCGGCGCGAGCCAGATGCCGAAGAGGCCGCCGGCCAGCAGGCCCGCGGTCGCGAACGCGCCGGTGATGAACCCCTGCCAGTAGCCGGAGAGGGCGTAGGCGACGACGAGGAGGACCAGCAGCCAGTCGAGCAGGTTCATGACGTCAGATGTCCTCGTGGGGTCGGTCGGGCTCGTCCTCGATGTCGAGGAGCCCCGGGGTGGGCCGCGGGTCGGCGGCCAACATGTAGTCGGGCAGGTCGCGCACCCGCGTCTCGTCCCACGGCTGGGTCCAGCCGAGGAAGTCGAAGAGCTTGGCGATGATGCCGCCGGTGAAGCCCCACAGGATGACGTCGTTGTCGGGACCGATCATGAACCCCGGGCTCTGGTAGCCGCGGGGATGGCGGACCGTGACGCGGTGCGTGGGGTCGAGCAGCTCGCTGATCGGCACGTGGTGGATCGCGTGCACCTCGTCGCGGCTGGCGATGTGGACCCCGCTGGGGTGCGCCCACCAGCCCAGCACGGGGGTGACGGCGAAGTTGCTGGGCGGCAGCCACAGGTCGGGCAGGGTCGCGAAGACCCGCACCTCGGCGGGCTCCAGGCCCACCTCCTCCTCGGCCTCGCGCAGCGCGGCCTGCACCGCGGTCTCGCCGGGGTCGAGCCCGCCGCCGGGGAAGGAGACCTGGCCCGGGTGCGAGCGCATGTCGTGGGCACGCTCGGTCAGCAGCAGCTCGGGGCCCTGGGCGCCCTCGGCGAAGAGCATCAGCACCGCCCCGAGGCGGGCGCTGCCGTCGGCGGGCGGGGTGAAGCGGGTCAGGTGGTCGGCGGTGATCGAGGCGGCGCCCTGCTGGACCGGCAGCAGCCACTCGGGCAACGGGGCCAGGGAGCCGCCGTGCCCGCCGTCCCCACCGAGCCCGCCGTGCCCGCCAGCGCCTCCGGGGTCGCTCACAGCTCGACCCCCAGGTGCTCGGCGACCAGGTCCTCGAGCTGCTCGACGCTGCGGATCTCGACCGGCAGGACGGCCTCGACGACACCGTCGGCACCCACCAGCACCGTGGTGGGGAAGGCGACCGCGCGCACCACCGGGTCGACCTGCAGCTCCCCCTGGGTGTCGGCGACCTGCGGGTAGGTCACCCCGCTGTCGACGAGCAGCTCCATGGCCCCCTCCGTGATCGGGTCGGCGAAGTCGACACCGAGGACGTCGACCCGGTCGCCGTGCTGGCTGTAGAAGTCCTGGAGCACCGGCAGCTCGCGCTTGCAGGGGGCGCAGGTGGCGAACCAGGCGTTGAGCACCAGCGGCCCGCGCAGCGTCGACAGGTCGACGGCCGGGCCGCCCCCGAAGCACGGCAGCTCCAGCGCGGGCAGACCGCCCTCGACGGGGCCGGCCGAGGCGTCCCCGGGCCGGCACTCCTCGATCCCGGCGTCGGCCTTCGCCTCGCGCAGGGCGGCGGTGTCGACGTCGATCTGCGCCGGGCCGGGCGCGGCGACGAACGAGCCGTCCTCGCCCGCGCACGCGCTGAGCAGCAGCGCGGCCGCCGCCAGGGCCGGCACGAGGCGACGTCGGGTCACCGGCGCGCCTCGGTCTTGACGAGCTTCTCGGCGGTCTCGGGGTCGGTCGGGCCCTCGCCGTACGCCGGGCACCACCGCGCCACGGGACACGCACCGCAGGCCGGGCGCTGGGCGTGGCAGCGCCGACGGCCGTGCCAGATCAGCCGGTGGCTCAGCATCGTCCAGTCCTTCTTGGGGAACAGCGCCCCCACCGCGTGCTCGACCTTGACCGGGTCGGTCTCGTCGGTCCAGCCCAGGCGGCGGGCGAGCCGGCCGAAGTGGGTGTCGACGGTGATGCCGGGGACGTCGAAGGCGTTGCCGAGCACCACGTTGGCGGTCTTGCGCCCCACCCCGGGCAGCTTGACCAGGTCGACCAGCCGCGGCGGCACGGCGCCGTCGTGGTGCTCGACCAGGTGGGCCGACAGCTTGAGCAGCGACTCGGTCTTGGCGCGGAAGAAGCCGAGCGGACCGACGATCTCCTCGAGCACGGCCCGGTCGGCCGCCGCCATGGCCCGGGCGTCGGGGAAGGCCGCGAAGAGGGTCGGACGCACCGCGTTGACCCGCCGGTCGGTGGTCTGCGCGGAGAGCACGGTGACGACCAGCAGCTGGAACGGGTCGTCGAAGTCGAGCTCGCAGGCCGCGTCGGGGTAGGTCTCGGCCAGCACCCGGTGGGTCTTGCGGGCGCGTCGCACGAGGGCGGTGGGGGTCTCGGCGGCGGGCACCCCGCCAGCCTACGAGACGGCACCGACGCCTCCGGCAGGACCGGCGCCGGTCCGGCGCCGGGGCAGCGCCGGGGCCGGGGCCGCCGCGCCTAAGAGGGGCGATGATGCGTGTGAGCAAGTCCACTGGATAGCATTGCCCACATCCGTGCGCCCCTGCGCGGTCGAGTCTCGAGCACCCGCACGCCTACAGGAGGTCCGGTGGACAACGACGTACTGCGTCAGGCCCCACTCTTCAGCGCCCTGGACGACGAGGCTGCGTCCGCGCTGCGCACGTCCATGACCGAGAGCCGGCTGCGCCGTGGTGACGTGCTGTTCCGCGAGGGCGACTCCGGCGACAAGCTCTACATCGTGCTCGAGGGCAAGGTGAAGCTCGGCCGTACCTCCTCCGACGGCCGCGAGAACCTGCTCGCGATCCTCGGCCCGGGCCAGATGTTCGGCGAGCTCTCGCTCTTCGACCCCGGCCCTCGCTCGGCGACCGTGACCGCGGTGACCGACGCGTCGTTCGCCTCGCTGTCCCACGAGGACCTGCTGCGCTGGCTCGAGGGCCGCCCGGTCGTCGCCCGCGGCCTGCTCACCCAGCTCGCCGGCCGCCTGCGCAAGGCCAACGACGTCGTGGCCGACCTGGTCTTCTCCGACGTCCCCGGCCGCGTGGCCAAGGCGCTGCTCGACCTCGCCGACCGCTTCGGGCGCACCGCCGACGACGGCGTGCACGTGCACCACGACCTCACCCAGGAGGAGCTCGCCCAACTGGTCGGCGCCTCCCGCGAGACGGTCAACAAGGCGCTCGCCGACTTCGCCTCGCGCGGCTGGCTGCGCCTGGAGCCCCGCTCGGTGGTCATCATGGACCTCGAGCGGATGTCACGCCGCGCCCGCTGAGGCCCGCCCGAGAAAAAAACTTCCTGCGGGGTGCCCCCTTTTCCCGTCCCCACCGCGTCTGAGCAGGTGAGGACGAGGAGCACACCATGGGGTCACGCCAGGCCAGGCGCGAGGAGCAGCACGCCGCCTTCGAGGCGTTCGTGCTGGCCCGCACGCCCGCGCTGACACGCACGGCGTACCTGCTCACCGGCGACGTCCACCTCGCCGAGGACCTGGTGCAGAGCGCGCTGCTCAAGGCGGCCGAGCACTGGCACCGCATCGAGACCTCGCCCGAGGCCTACGTGCGCCGCACGCTCTACACCCAGCAGGTCTCGGTGTGGCGGCGTCGCCGCGACGTGCGCGAGCAGACCCTGGGCGCGTACGACGCCGCTGCCGCGACCGACGCCGGCGACCCGGACCTGCGGCTCAGCCTGGTCGAGGCGCTGCGCCGGCTCACCACCCGGCAGCGCACGGTGCTGGTGCTGCGCTTCTTCGAAGACCTCACCGAGCCCCAGGTGGCCGACGTCCTCGGGGTCAGCCGGGGCACGGTGAAGTCGACGGTCCACCGCGCGCTCGCCCGCCTGCGGGTCCTCGCCCCCGACCTGGCCGACCTCGTGGAGGACCCCGCATGAGCCCGCACCCGCCCCTGAAGGACCTGCTCGAGCAGGCCGCCGAGACCGTGCCGCCCGCCGACGTGCCCCGCGACACCTGGCAGCGCGGCCGGCGCCGGCACCGCCGCTCCCTGGCGCTGCGGGCCGCCGCCGTCGTCGGGGTCGTCGCCCTGGTCGCCGCGACGCCCGGGCTGCTCGACCGCGCGACGGACCGCTCCGCCCCGCAGCCCGCCGGCAGCGGGGCGTCGGGGCCGGGCCTGCCCGACCACCTGCACGCGGTGCCCGAGCGGATGTCGGACCGCGACAACGACGGCTCCTGGCTGCGCGAGGAGGTGAGTGACGACCTGGCCGTCGGGCGCGCGGCCGCCGCGTGGGTCACCCCGTCCGGGCTGCCCGTGGTGGTCGACGCCGTCGACGGCCGCTACCACCTGCTCGACCTGCCCGACTTCCTGCCCAGCGACAGCCTGGTCGCCGGCTGGTTCCCCGGCGACCGGGCTCCCCTGGCGCTCTCCCCGGACGGCACCCGCCTGGCCTTCGGCTTCGCCCGGCCCACGACCGACGACGGCACCAGCGTGCCGTCGGGCATCCGTGTGGTCGACCTGGTGGCCGGGGAGGTGACGCGGGAGCTGTACCTGCGAGGTGGCACGGGCGTGGCCGTCACCCAGGTCTCGTGGTCACCGAACGGCGAGTGGCTGGCGTGGGCGGGGCGCCAGACCTCCTACTGGACCACCTCGGCGCTCACCGCGAACACCGCGGTCGCGGGTGTGGTCGCCCCGGACGGCGCACGGCAGCGCCTGCGGCCCCCGGGTGAGGCCACCGTGGTCGACGACGCCGGCACCGCGACCGTGCTGAACGGACCTCAGCTGTGGATCCACCCGGCGGACGGGGCGGGGGTCGTCGAGCGGAGCACTGCGGTCGCCGAGGTCACGTCGACGGGTGCGCTCTCCACCGCCGGCGACCGCCTGGCCCTCGGCACCTCGGCGCGCCAGGACCTGGTGGTACTCGAGCTGCAGCGCGACGAGGTGGCCACGAGGTCGGGCGCCGCCCCCGACGACCAGACCTGGTCGATACGCCCGCTCGGCTGGGTGGGCGAATCCGTCCTGGTGCAGCGCACCCCCGCCGACGGCGGCGCGGGACGCCTCACCCTGGTCCCGGTCGACGGCGACCAACCGCTGCGCGACGTCGGCACGGTCGACGGCGGCACGGACACCCGAGCGGGCATCGGCTCGCTGAGCGTGGCGACCGACCTGGTCACCGCACAGCGCCCCACCGTGACCCGGCCCGCTCCGGACTGGCCCTGGTCGGAGGAGCGCTGGGTGGTCACGGCCCTCCTGGGCGGCCTGACCCTGGTCCTGGTGCTCGCGCTCGCCTGGGCCGTCGTACGCCGCCGGCGCAGCGCTCAGCGGCCCTCGGCGACGTAGGCCAGCTGGGCGCGCACCGACATCTCCGCGGCGCCCCACAGCACCGGGTCGACGTCGGCGTAGACGATCTCGACGACCCGGCGGGGCAGCTCGTCGACGGCGAGGCCCTCGGGGTGCGGGGTCGCGCGCAGGGTCTCGACGGCGGCGCGCACCTGCTCGAGGCGCTCGCGGCGGTGGTCCTGGTAGTAGCCGATGGCCCCGAGCGCGTCGTCGATGACCGGCCCGTGCCCGGGCCAGATGGTCGCGATCTCCTGGGCCTCGGCGAGGGCGTGCAGGCGCCCCAGGGAGCCGAGGTAGGCGCCGAGCTCGCCGTCGGGGTGCGCCACGACGGTGGTGCCCCGGCCCAGCACGGTGTCACCGGTGAGCACGGCGCGCTCGGCGGGCAGCACGAACGACAGCGAGTCGGCGGTGTGGCCGGGGGTGCCCACGACGCGCACCTCGAGACCGTCGACCTCGACGACGTCACCGTCGGCCAGGCCCTCCGAGCCGAGCCGGTGGCGCGGGTCGAGCGCGCGCACCCCGCAGCCCATCCGCTCGGCGAACTCCTTGGCGGCCTCGGCGTGGTCGTGGTGGTGGTGGGTCAGCAGCACCACACCGACCTGCCCGGCGGTCTCGGCGACCGCGTCGAGGTGGGAGAGGATCGAGGGCCCCGGGTCGACCACGACCGAGCGCCGGGCGCCCGGCTCGCGCAGCACCCAGGTGTTGGTGCCGTCGAGGGTCATGTGGTCGGCGTTGGGCGCCAGTACGCAGCGGGCCCGCTCGCCGAACGCACCGCCGGCCCAGCCGGACGGCCCCACCACGGGGCCGCCCACGCCGCTCACGCCTGCCTCCGCTCGCTCACCAGCGGGCGCAGCCGGTCGGGCATCGACAGGGTCCAGCCGTCCCCCAGCGGCTCCACCGTGGGGGTGAACATCTGCACCGAGCGCTCGCGGGCCGTGGCCAGCACCGCGCCGGTGTCGGGGTAGGTGCCGACCTCCATCGAGGTCAGGTACGTCGGCGGCATCATCGCCAGCTCGCCGGCGTCGGCCTGGTCGGCGGCCTCGCGGGCCGGCAGCCAGTGCACCGACGACGACTCGGTGGAGACGTCGCGGGTGACCTGCCCGGCCGGCAGCTCGGCCACGAAGAACCAGGTGCGGTAGCGCTTGGGCTCGAAGACCGGGGTCAGCCAGGCGTCCCACACGCCGAGCAGGTCGGTGCGCAGCACCAGGCCGCGGCGGTTGAGGAAGTCGGTCATCGCCAGCTCGCGCGACTCCAGGGCGACCCGGTCGGCCTCCCAGTCGTCGGCGGTGGTGTCGGCGACCACCTCCCCGTCGGAGGCGCCGGCCAGCAGCACCCCGCACTCCTCGAACGTCTCGCGCACCGCCGCGCAGACCAGCGCCCGCGCGGTCTCCTCGTCGCAGCCCAGCCGCGCGGCCCAGGCCGCCGGCTCGGGACCGGCCCAGCCGACCTGGGCGTCGAAGTCACGCGGGTCGACGCCGCCGCCGGGGAAGACCGCCATGCCGGCCGCGAAGTCCATGGAGACCTGGCGACGCAGGTAGTAGGCCTCGGGGCCGGAGTCGCCGGGACGCAGCACGATCACCGTGGCCGCGTTGCGCGGCTCCGCGGGCTCGCGGGTGCCGTCGGCGTACTCGCGCGCCAGCGCGACCACCGTGTCGGGCAGCGGCACGGGCGGCAGCGGGATGCGCATCAGGCGTCGGCCACCAGCTCGACGACCAGCTCGACCTCGACGGGGGCGTCGAGGGGAAGCACGGGCACGCCGACCGCCGAGCGGGCGTGCACCCCGGCCTCGCCGAAGACCTTGCCGAGCAGCTCGGAGACGCCGTTGGCGACCCCGGGCTGGCCGGTGAAGTCGGGGGTGGAGGCCACGAAGCACACGACCTTGACGACCCGCGCCACCTGCGACAGCTCGCCGACCTGCGCGCGCACCGCGGCGATGGCGTTGAGCGCGCACTGCTGGGCGCACTCGTAGGCCTCCTCCGCGGTGACCTCGCCGCCGACCTTGCCGGTGGCCATCAGCTCGCCGCTGCGCATCGGCAGCTGCCCGGAGGTGTAGACGTGCGACCCGGAGCGGACCGCCGGCACGTAGACCGCCACCGGCGTGGCCACCTCGGGCACGGCCAGGCCGAGCTCGGCCAGGCGCTCCTCGGGGGTGGGCATGCGCGTCAGCCCTGCGCCTGGCGCTTGAGGAAGGCCACGAGGCCACCCTGCGCGTTGGTCTGGATGGTCACCAGCTCCCAGCCGTCCTGGCCGAAGTTGTTGAGCATCAGAGCCTCGTTGTGGAGCGGAATCGGCGCCACCTGGTATTCCCACTTGGTCATGGCCCGCACCCTACTCGGGCCGCCGTGCGCGGCGCCGCCCCGTACGACACGGCCCCGACCGCGCGCGGGGCGCGGCCGGGGCCGGGGGTCGTGCTGGGTGGTGCTGGTCGTGCTGGGTCGTGCTGGGCGAGGTCAGCGGCGGGGGCTGCCCTTCGTCGGGGTCGCGTCGACCGCGGGGATGGTGCCGCTGTCCTGCAGACCCTCGGTGACCTCGTCGGCGATCTGCGTGGCCAGCCACTTGCGCTTCTTGCGCTGGATCACGCGGTTCTCGGCGAGCAGCGCCTTCGCGGTCGCGATCATCAGCAGCACCATGATGATGCTGAAGGGGGCCGCGACCAGGATGGCGCTGGTCTGCAGCGCCGCCAGTCCGCCGGCGCCGGCCATCAGCAGCACGGCCGCCACGACGCCCTCCATGGACGCCCAGAACGCACGGCTCCACACCGGCGGGTTGGGGTCGCCGCCCTCGGCGAGCATGTCGACCACGAAGGAGCCCGAGTCGGAGCTGGTCACGAAGAAGACCACGATCAGGAAGATCGCGACCACGCTGAGGACCGTGCCCAGGGGCAGGGTGTCGAGCATCTGGAAGAGCGCGAGGTCGGTGCTCACGCCCTCCTCGCCGATCAGCCCGCCGCCGCCGAACATCTCGGTCCAGATGGCGGTGCCACCGAGCACCGAGAACCACAGGAAGGTGACCATGGTCGGCACCAGCAGCACGCCGAGCACGAACTCGCGCACGGTGCGACCGCGCGAGATGCGAGCGATGAAGACACCCACGAACGGGGCCCAGCTCATCCACCAGCCCCAGTAGTAGGTGGTCCAGCCCGACAGCCAGCTCTGCCCGGCCTCGCCCTGGAAGGGGCGCACGTCGAAGGAGAGCTTGAGGAAGTTCTGCAGGTAGGAGCCGATCTGGGTCACGAAGTCGCTGAGCAGGAAGACCGTCGGGCCCAGCAGCAGCACCGCGACCAGCAGGCCGGCGGCGACGCCCATGTTGATGTTGGACAGGTAGCGGATGCCCTTGTCGACACCGGTGACCACCGAGACCAGCGCCACGCCGGTGATGATGGCGATCAGCAGGACCAGCAGCGGCGTGCTGGCCTCGTCGACCACACCGAGGAAGCTCAGGCCGGCGCCGACCTGCTTGACGCCGAAGCCGAGCGAGGTCGCGACACCGAAGAGCGTGCCGACGATGGCCACGACGTCGACGACGTCGCCCCAGAAGCCCAGGATCCGCTTGCCGAGCAGCGGCTCGAGCGCCCAGCGGATCGAGATCGGGCGGCCCTTGCGGTGCACGGCGTAGGCGATCGCCAGGCCGACGACGACGTAGATGGCCCAGGCGTGCAGGCCCCAGTGCAGGAAGGTGGTGTCCATGGCGGTGCGCGCGACCTGGTCGGGCCCGCCGGCGACGTCGGTGCCCGGGGGCGGCGTGGCCAGGTGGTTCAGCGGCTCGGCGACGCCCCAGAAGACCAGGCCGATGCCCATGCCGGCGGCGAAGAGCATCGCGAACCACGACTTGAGGCCGAACTCGGGGTCCTCGTCGTCCTTGCCCAGGACGATGGAGCCCATCGGCGAGAGCGCCATCCACAGCGAGAACGCCACGAAGGACGTCACGACCAGGACGTACCACCAGCCGAGGTCGATGACGACGTTGGTGTTGGCCGAGGCCAGCCAGTCGCCCATGCGGTCGGGGAAGATCGCGGCGGTGGCGGAGAAGAGCACCAGGATCACCGCAGCGGGGATGAACACGCGGGGTGCGGCCATCGGGAACCGGCCACGGGCGGTGCGCGGGGTGGGCCGGGAACCGTCGTCGGACGGCTCGCCCGGCGGCGTGGTTCGTTCGGTGGGCGGACTGGACGTCATGACTGCCTCTCGGTCGGGATCACTCTGAGTCGGTCGTGCTGAGTCTCGTGCTGGAGCGCCTGCGGTGCGTCGGACCGGCCATTGCGGAGCCGCCGTCGCACGCCCGTGGGGGCCACCGGACCCCGAGGCCGGTGCGGGGCAACCCATCACGTTACCGAAGGGTCGCCCCTCGCGTCACACCTGCGGGTGGTGCCCCACCGGCTGGGAGGGGGCTGAAACTCCTCCGGCGCCTCCTGAGGGGTGGGTGGGACGCCCACTAGGCTCGGCCGCGTGAGACGTACCGACTGGTCCGGCGTGCGGCTGCACGTGGTGACGGGCAAGGGCGGCACCGGCAAGTCGACGGCCGCGGCGGCGCTGGCCCTGGCGCTGGCCGCCGAGGGGCGCCAGGTCCTGCTCTGCGAGGTCGAGGGGCGCCAGGGCATCGCCCGGATGTTCGACGTCGACCCGCTGCCGTACGCCGAGCGCCGGATCGCGACCGGCCTGGCCGGCGGGGCGAGGCCCGGCACCGTCCACGCACTGCACATCGACCCCGAGGCCGCGCTGCTGGAGTACCTGGCCCTCTACTACAAGCTGGGCCGCGCCGGGCGTGCCCTCGACCGCTTCGGGGTCGTCGAGTTCGCGACCACGATCGCCCCCGGGGTGCGCGACGTGCTGCTGACCGGCAAGCTCTACGAGGCGGTGCAGCGCAACGCCCGCAACAAGGGGGCCGTGCAGTACGACGCCGTGGTGCTCGACGCCCCGCCGACCGGTCGGATCACCCAGTTCCTCAACGTCAGCGACGAGCTGGCCGGCCTGGCCAAGGTGGGGCCGATCCGTTCGCAGGCCGACACGATGATGACCCTCTTCCGCTCCCCGCGCACCGCGGTGCACCTGGTGACGGTGCTGGAGGAGATGCCGGTGCAGGAGACCGCCGACGGCATCGCCCAGCTGCGCGAGGCCGAGCTGCCGGTCGGTGCCGTGATCGTCAACCAGGTGCGCCCGCGCGACGTGGGCCCCGACGACCTGGCCGACGCCCTCGCCGGGCGCCTAGACCGGGCCCAGCTGGGCGCCGACCTCGAGGCCGGCGGCGTGACCCCCAGCCCCGAGCTGCTCGACGGGCTGGTCGCCGAGGCGCGCGACCACGCCGAGCGCCGGGCGCTCGAGGACGCCCAGCGCGCGCTGGTCGCCGGCTTCGACGTGCCCTCGGTCGAGCTGCCCCGGCTCCCGGGCGGGGTCGACCTGGGCGGGCTCTACGACCTCGCCGCCACGCTCAGGGAACAGGGGCTCGGATGAGCAGGACACCAGCACCCAGAACCGCCGACCGCTCGCGCCCGCGGGTCGGGCCGCTGGCCGCGCACCCGGCGCCGACGCCGCACCTCGACGTCGACGCGCTGCTCGACGACCCGGCGACCGGGATCATCGTGTGCACCGGCTCGGGCGGGGTCGGCAAGACGACCACGTCGGCGGCCCTCGCGCTGCGCGCCGCCGAGCGCGGGCGCAAGGTCGTGGTGCTGACCATCGACCCCGCGCGGCGCCTGGCCCAGTCGATGGGCATCGAGGAGCTCGACAACACCCCGCGACCCGTCGCCGGCGTCGACGGCGGGGGCAGCCTCGACGCGATGATGCTCGACATGAAGCGCACCTTCGACGAGGTGGTGGAGAGCCAGGCCACCCCCGAGAAGGCCCGCCAGATCCTGGAGAACCCGTTCTACGTCGCCCTGTCCAGCTCGTTCGCGGGCACCCAGGAGTACATGGCGATGGAGAAGCTCGGCCAGATCCACGCCGACGCGCGCCGCGACGGCACCTACGACCTGATCGTCGTCGACACCCCGCCCTCCCGCTCGGCGCTGGACTTCCTCGACGCCCCCGAGCGGCTCTCCAGCTTCCTCGACGGACGCTTCATCCGGCTGATGCTGGCCCCGGCCCGCGGCCCGGCGCGGCTCGTGACCGCCGGCCTCGGCCTGGTCACCGGTGCCCTCACCAAGATCCTGGGGGCGCAGGTGCTCACCGACCTGCAGACCTTCGTCGCCGCCCTCGACACCGTCTTCGGCGGCTTCCGCCAGCGCGCCCAGCGCACCTACGCCCTGCTCCAGGCCGACGGCACCGCCTTCGTCGTGGTGGCCGCACCCGAACCCGACGCCCTGCGCGAGGCCGCCTACTTCGTGGAGCGGCTGCGCGGCGACCGGATGCCGCTGGCGGGTCTCGTGGTCAACCGGGCCAGCGCCGCGCCGTACGACGACATCGGCGCCGACGAGGCGATGGCCGCCTCGCACCGCCTGCAGGCCACCGGGGGCCACGAGCTGGGCGCGGCGCTGCTGCGCCTGCACGCCGACCGGGTGCGGCTGGTGCAGCGTGAGACCGGCCTGCGCGAGCGCTTCGCGGCCGCGCACCCCGACGTGGCCACCGCCGTGGTCCCCGCGCTGGCCGGCGACGTGCACGACCTCGACGGCCTGCGCCGCGTCGGCGACCTGCTGGGCACCCAGCACCCCGCTGGTTGAGCAGCGAGGGCCGAAGGCTCGAGCGTCGTCGAAACCCCGCGACCCCATGGCGTACGGCGGGAACTGGCGCCGACTCGACGCACTCCCGCCGTTGGTTGAGCAGCGAGGGCCGAAGGCTCGAGCGTCGTCGAAACCCCGCAAGCACCCGGCGTACGACGACCGCGTCCCTCACGGGGTCTCGACGACGCTCCTCGCTGGCGCTCGTCGCTGCTCGACCAACGAAGCACCACCGCTGGTTGAGCAGCGAGGGCCGAAGGCTCGAGCGTCGTCGAAACCCCGCACGCACCCGGCGTACGGCAGGCACCCCACGGCGCGCGCCGCGAACCGGCCGGTTCGAACCGGCGGGTCGGGAGGACTACGGGGTCAGCGGGCGCGCGCGGGCAGCGGCTCGACCTCGACCGTGCCGCGGGTGCGGGCGTTCTCGAGCACCGAGCGCCACGAGGCGGCCGGGCGGCGGCGCAGGAGGGCCCGGCGCTCACGCTCGGTCATGCCGCCCCACACGCCCCACTCGATCTGGTTGTCGAGCGCCTCGGCGAGGCACTCGGTGCGCACGGGGCAGCCCGCGCACAGCTGCTTGGCCTTGTTCTGCTCAGCGCCTCGCACGAACAGCTGATCCGGCTGCGCAGCCCGACAGGCGGCGCGCGGCGTCCAGTCCTCAACCCACATGACAAGTCCCCATCCTTATTGCGAGAGCGGGTGCCGCCGGCTCCGTTGCGTCCCCTGGAGTCGGCTGCGCCTCTGCTCTCATGTCCCTGCCTCTCAGTAAAGAGGGGTGACCCACCTGGGGACAGGTCATTTCGACCCAAAGGACATGGCCCGAAATGACTAGACCGATGTGGTCAGGCTCACTGGGGTCCGGTGGGGCAGGATGACCCATTCCGGCCCGCGCCGGGCCCAGCAGGGGTACGGTGCCCGGCTCCGACGATGGGATCGGTGTGCCGTGCTCCCGTACCCTGGGCGCCATGCCTGCGTCTCGTCCCGCCAGCCGTGTCGCCTCCCACCTCGCCGTGATGGTCGCGATCTCGGCCGTGCTGGGTGTCGTCGTCGCCGGGCTGGCCATCCCCTTCGCCGGGGTCGTCGGGATCGGGGCGCGCAACCTGGCCGAGACGATGGACCAGCTGCCCGCCGAGCTCGAGACCGAGGCGCTGGCGCAGAAGACCACCATCCTCGACGTCGACGGCAACACCCTGGCCACCCTCTACGACCAGAACCGGGTCGAGGTGCCACTGAGCCAGGTCTCGCGCAAGATGGTCAAGGCCATCGTC
This sequence comes from Nocardioides marinisabuli, assembly GCF_013466785.1. NCBI lineage: Bacteria > Bacillati > Actinomycetota > Actinomycetes > Propionibacteriales > Nocardioidaceae > Nocardioides > Nocardioides marinisabuli. The sequence goes on along the minus strand of NZ_CP059163.1, from coordinate 1,899,629 downwards.
GGCATCGAGGACGCCCGCTACTACGAGCACGGCGCGCTCGACGTGCGCGGCACGCTGCGCGCCTTCGTGACCAACCAGGCGCAGGGCGGCGACGTGCAGGGCGGCTCCACGATCACCCAGCAGCTGGTCAAGCAGACCCTGGTCAACCAGGCCAAGACCGACGAGGAGCGCGAGGCCGCCACCGCGACGACGTACGCCCGCAAGCTCAAGGAGCTGCGCTACGCCGTCGCGATGGAGCAGCGCCACTCCAAGGACTGGATCCTCGAGCGCTACCTCAACATCGCCTACTTCGGCGACGGCGCCTACGGCATCCAGGCCGCCGCCCAGCACTTCTTCAGCGTCAACGCCAACAAGCTCGACATGCAGCAGTCGGCGCTGCTGGCCGGCCTGGTGCGCAACCCCGTCGGCTACGACCCCGTCGACAACCCCGAGCGCGCCACCGAGCGGCGCAACGTGGTGCTGCAGAGCCTCGCCGGGCTGGGCGTGCTCAAGCAGAAGCGCGCCGACCGGCTCAAGGACAAGCCGCTGGGCCTGAAGGTCCAGAAGACCTCCGACGGCTGCGTGTTCACCGCGGCCCCCTTCTTCTGCGACTACGTGCTGCGCTACCTGGTGACCGACCCCGCCCTCGGCGACACCAAGAAGGAGCGCCGCGCGCTGCTGGAGTCGGGCGGCCTGACCATCCGCACCACCCTCGACCAGGACTTCCAGGACGCCGCCGACGCCGCCGTGCGGGAGGGCGTGAACCCGACCGACCAGGCCATCGGCGCGCTCGCGATGGTCGAGCCGGGCACCGGGCAGGTGCGCGCGATCGCCCAGTCCCGGCCCGTGGGCGACGGGCCCGGGCAGACCTACCTCAACTACGTCGTGCCGCGGAAGTACGGCGACTCCGGCGGCTTCCAGCCCGGCTCGACGTTCAAGGCGTTCGTGCTGGCGGCGGCGATCGAGCAGGGCATCCCGCTCAACACCCAGATCAACAGCCCCGAGCAGATCGAGGTCCCCCAGAGCTCGTTCGCGGTCTGCGGCGGCCAGAACTACCAGTCGACCGACACCTACCCGGTCGGCAACTCCACCGGGGCGGGCACCTTCGACCTCTACACCGGCACCCAGCGCTCGGTGAACACCTTCTTCATCCAGCTCGCGCAGCGCACCGGGCTGTGCCAGCCCTACCGGCTGGCCAAGAAGATGGGCGTGCGGCTGACCGACAAGAACACCGAGATGGTGCCCTCCTTCCCGCTCGGTGTGGCCAGCGTGAGCCCGCTGGAGATGGCCGAGGCGTACGCGACCTTCGCCGCCCGCGGCCAGCACTGCGCCTCGCGCCCGGTCACCTCGATCGAGGACGCCAACGGCAACGTGCTCAAGCAGTACCCCGCCAAGTGCCGCCAGGTGCTGAAGGCCTCGACCGCCGACGCGGTCAACGACATCCTGCGCGGGGTCATCGAGCCCGGCGGCTTCGCCCAGGCGGAGGCCCTCGACAGCCCCGCCGGCGGCAAGACCGGCACCACCCAGAACGGTCGCTCGGTCTGGTTCGTGGGCTACACCCCTGAGATGGCGGCCGCGGCGATGATCGCCGGCGCCAACCAGTCCGGCACCCCGATCACCCTGACCGGCCAGACCGTCGGCGGACGCACCATCTTCTCGGCCTCCGGCTCGGGCTACGCCGGCCCCATCTGGGGCGACGCGATGAAGGCGATCGACGACCAGCTCCCCGACACCGGCTTCACGCCCCCCGACGCCACCGTCGTCAACGGCGTGACGATCTCGGTGCCGTCGGTGAGCGGGATGACCCTCGAGGGGGCCACCCAGGTGCTCGAGGACGCCGGGTTCGGCGTCAGCAGCGGCGGGTACGTGAACTCGTCGTACTCCGCCGGCACGGTCGCCTACTCCTCGCCCAGCGGCAGCGCCCCCTCGGGCTCGCAGATCACCCTCTACCAGTCCAACGGCACCCCGCCGCCCCCGCCGCCCTCCAACAACGGTGGCGGCGGCAACGGCAACGGCGGCGGCAGGAACGGCGGCGGCGGCGGCGGTGGCAACGGGAACGGGAACGGGAACGGGAACGGCAACAACCGCTGACCCGGCGCGAACTTCGCGCTGACCCGGCGCACATCTCGCACTGACCCGGCGCACATCTCGCACTGACCCGGCCCGGACCTCCCGGGTCAGGGGCCGTGGGCCTCTCAGCCGAGCTGGCGACGCACCTCGGCCGCGACGGCACCGCCGTCGGCACGGCCCTTGACCTGGGGCTGCACGACCCCCATGACCTTGCCCATCGCCCTCATGCCCTCGCCGGCAGCACCGGTCGACTCGACGGCCGCGGCGACGATGCGCTCGATCTCGGCGGCGTCGAGCTGCTCGGGCAGGTAGACGGCGATCACTTTGGCCTCGGCGCGCTCCTTGGCGGCGCTCTCCTCGCGCCCGCCCTCGTCGAAGGCCGCAGCGGCCTCGCGACGCTTCTTGGCCTCGGCGCCGAGGACGGTGACGACCTCGTCGTCGGACAGCTCGCGGGCGGTCTTGCCGGCCACCTCCGCGTTGGCCACGGCGGCGAGCACCATCCGCAGGGTCGAGGAGCGGACCTGGTCGCGGGCCTTCATGGCGGTGGTCAGGTCGGCGCGCAGCTGGTCCTTGAGGGTGCTCATGACCGACATTGTGACAGCCTGTGCTGGTGAGCCTCACCCCAGTTCTCGCCCGTGGCAGCGCCGCCCTCCTCGGGGCCGCGACGCTCGGCGGTGCGGCCGTGACGGCGTACGCCGTGCGCGAGACCCGGCAGTTCGTGCTGCGGCGGGTCGAGGTGCCGCTGCTGCCGCCGGGGGCCGATCCGCTGCGGGTGCTGCACCTCAGCGACGTGCACATGACACCGCGCCAGCAGCGCAAGCAGGAGTGGCTGGCCGGGCTCGCCACGCTGCGTCCCGACCTGGTCGTCGACACCGGCGACAACCTGGCCCACCAGGGCGCGGTGCCGTACGTGACCGACGCGCTGGGGCCGCTGCTCGACGTGCCGGGCGTCTTCGTGCACGGCTCCAACGACTACTTCGAGCCGCGGCTGCGCAACCCGATCCGCTACGTGCTGCCCGACGACGGCACCCGCCACACCGACGTGCCCCAGCTGCCGTGGCGCGACCTGAGCGCCACCTTCACCGAGCACGGCTGGCTCGACCTCACCAACGCCCGTGGCCGGCTGGAGGTCGCCGGGCTCGACCTGGCCTTCGTCGGGGTCGACGACCCGCACCTTGAGTACGACGACCTGGCCGCGGTCGCCGGCCCGGCCGACCCCCGCGCTGACGTGCGCCTGGCCGTCGCGCACGCGCCGTACCTGCGGGTGCTCGACCAGTTCGCCGCCGACGGCCACGACGCGATCCTCGCCGGGCACACCCACGGCGGGCAGGTGTGCCTGCCGGGCGGTCGGGCGCTGACCACCAACTGCGACCTCGAGCCCGCCCGTGCCCGGGGCCTGCACCGCCACCCCGCCGCCTCAGATCCCGGCGACGCGGGCTCCGCCTGGCTGCACGTCAGCGCCGGCGTCGGCACCAGCCCGTTCGCCCAGGTGCGCACGAGCTGCCGCCCCGAGGCGACCCTGCTGACCCTGGTGCCGCGCCCGCACTGAAGCCCCCGCGCGGCCGCACGCGTCCGCCGGGGGCCCGATTGGGGTGGCCCCTCGGTGCTCCGGTATGCTCCGGTGCTCGTGGGGTCAGCCTCGGCTGGACCCATGGATCGGGCTGTGGCGCAGCTTGGTAGCGCGCCTCGTTCGGGACGAGGAGGCCGCAGGTTCAAATCCTGTCAGCCCGACGTAGTGATGTTTCCCGACATCGACCAGCCGGGCCCACGCGAGTGGGCCCGGCTGCTGTCATTTCCGGCCCCGGGCCGGCGCTGAGGCCGCTGCCCGCGTGGCAGACTGCGCCCATGGCAGACGACGACCGCTCCGCGGACACCCCGTCCCTGGAGGCACCCTCCCTGGGGCTGGGCAGGTGGCGCCGCAGGAAGAAGGACACCTCCGACGAGGTGGTCGAGGACCCCACGGCGACGATCCCGGTCGTCGAGCCGGAGCCGCTGCCCGACGTCGAGCCGACCCCCGACCCCGAGCCCGACCCCGTACCGGCCCCCGAGCCCGAGCCTGAGCCGACACCCGCTCCCCCGCCGGTCTCCCGGCCGGCCGCTCGCCGGCCCGCCCCCGCGCCGGCACCGATGGCCGCCGCGGCGCCTGCTCCGGAGCCCCGGAGGACCGAGAGCGCCGGTGAGGGCACCGGGACCCCGCTGTTCGCCGACGAGGTGCCCGAGCCGGCTCAGGAGCCCGTGCCGGTCGAGGAGCCGGCGACCGCCCGGGGCCGCTCACCGTTCGCCACCCTGCTCGGCCTGCGCGGGCGCAGCGCCGCGGCGCTCACCGGGGCCGTCGTCGGACTGCTCGTGGTCGCCCTGACCTGGGGCGCGCTGCGCCTGTGCGAGGTGCTGCAGGGCACGCCCTCGTGCGGCAACCCCGGCTTCTTCCTGCTGCTCGCGATCATGGTCGCGATGGTCGTGCTCGGTGGGGCGATGCTGCGCGCCGCGGGCGCGCCCGACCCGACCAGCACCGCCTTCCTCGCCGTGGGGCTGCTGTGCGTGGTCGCGCTGCTGTTCCTGGTCGACGCGCTGATGTCACCGTGGATGGCCCTGGTCATCCCGCTGGTCAGCGTCGGCACCTTCGTGCTCTCGCACTGGGTCACCACCGCGGTCGTCGAGCCCGCCCGCGGCTGAGCAGCCACGACCGGGCGGCCGCGACCGGCCGCCGACGGCGGGCCGGTCGTGCGGCGCTCAGCGGGTGGCGGCGACCAGCTCGGCGATCTGCACCGTGTTGAGGGCCGCGCCCTTGCGCAGGTTGTCGTTGGAGACGAAGAGCGCGAGCCCACGACCACCCGGCACGCCCTCGTCGGCGCGGATGCGGCCGACGTACGACGGGTCCTTGCCGGCGGCCTGGAGCGGGGTGGGGATCTCGCTGAGCTCGACGCCCGGCGCGGCGCCGAGCAGCTCGGTGGCGCGCTCGACGCTCAGCGGCGAGGCGAACTCGACGTTGAGCGCCAGGGAGTGCCCGGTGAAGACCGGGACCCGCACGCAGATGCCCGAGACGGCCAGCTCGGGCAGCCCCAGGATCTTGCGCGACTCGTTGCGCAGCTTCTGCTCCTCGTCGGTCTCGCCGAGACCGTCGTCGACGAGGTTGCCGGCGAAGGGCAGCACGTTGTGGGCGATGGTGCGCCGGTAGACGCCCGGCTCGCCGAAGTCGACGGCCTCACCGTCGTAGGCCAGCTCGCGGGCCTTCCCGCCCGCCGCCTCGACCTGGCCGGCCAGCTCCTCGACGCCGGCCACGCCGGAGCCCGAGACGGCCTGGTACGTCGACGCGATCATCCGCACCAGCCCCGCCTCATCGTGCAGCGGCTTGAGCACCGGCATCGCGGCCATCGTGGTGCAGTTGGGGTTGGCGATGATGCCGCGCCCGGCCGCGATCACGTCGGCGGCGGCTTCGGGGTTCACCTCGGCGACCACCAGCGGGATGGCGGGGTCCTTGCGGAAAGCACTCGAGTTGTCGACCACGATGACGCCCGCGTCGACGAAGCGCTGCGCGAAGGCCCGCGAAGCCGTGGCACCGGCGGAGAACAGCGCGATGTCGAGGCCGGTGGGGTCGGCGGTCTCGGAGTCCTCGACGACCACCTCGGTGCCGGCGAAGTCGAGCACCTTGCCGGCCGAGCGCGGCGAGGCGAAGAAACGGATCTCCTCGACCGGGAAGTCGCGCTCGGCGAGGATCTGGCGCATCGCCACGCCGACCTGGCCGGTGGCGCCGACGACGCCGATGCGCAGCCCGCTCATCGGCCGGTCCCGCCGTAGACGACCGCCTCGACCTCGTCGGCGTCGAGGTCGAAGGCCGTGTGGGTCGCGGCGACCGCGGCGTCGACGTCCTCGTCGGCCACGACGACGCTGATGCGGATCTCGGAGGTGGAGATCATGCCGAGGTTGACCCCGGCCTCGGCGATGGCCGAGAAGAACTTCGCGGTCACGCCCGGGTGGCTGCGCATGCCGGCCCCGATCAGCGAGACCTTGCCGACCTTGTCGTCGTAGAGCAGCGACTCGAAGCCGATCTGGTCCTGCAGGCCCGCCAGGGTCGTCATCGCGGTCTGGCCGTCGGTGCGCGGCAGCGTGAAGGAGATGTCGGTGAGGTTGGTCGAGGCCGCCGACACGTTCTGCACGATCATGTCGAGGTTGATCTGCGCCTCGGCCAGCGCCGCGAAGATCCGGGCCGCCTCGCCGACCTTGTCGGGCACACCGGTGACGGTGATCTTGGCCTCGCTGCGGTCGTGCGCGACGCCGGCGATGATCGCTTGCTCCATGGTGCCCTCCTCGGGCGCGGGGTCCTCGATGCTGCCGGAGACGATGGTGCCGTCGAGCTGGCTGAACGAGGACCGGACGTGGATCGGGATGTCGAAGCGGCGCGCGTACTCGACGCACCGCAGGTGCAGGATCTTGGCGCCGCTGGCGGCCAGCTCGAGCATCTCCTCGTAGGTGACGCGGTCGAGCTTGCGCGCCGTCGGCACGATGCGGGGGTCGGCGGTGAAGACGCCGTCGACGTCGGTGTAGATCTCGCAGACGTCGGCCTCGAGCGCCGCGGCCAGCGCGACCGCGGTCGTGTCGGTGCCGCCGCGACCCAGGGTGGTGATCTCCTTGGTGTCCTGCGAGACGCCCTGGAAGCCGGCCACGATCACGATGTGGCCCTCGTCGATGGCGGTGCGGATGCGCCCCGGGGTGACGTCGATGATCTTGGCCTTGCCGTGCACCGAGTCGGTGATCACCCCGGCCTGCGAGCCGGTGAAGGAGCGGGCGCTGTAGCCGAGGTCGGAGATCGCCATCGCCACCAGGGCCATCGAGATCCGCTCGCCGGCGGTGAGCAGCATGTCGAGCTCGCGGGCCGGCGGCAGCGGGCTGACCGCCTGCGCCTTCTCGAGCAGGTCGTCCGTGGTGTCCCCCATCGCGGACACCGCCACGACGACGTCGTTCCCGGCCTTCTTGGCCTCGACGATGCGGCGCGCGACCCGCTTGACCGCAGCTGCGTCAGCGACCGACGAACCGCCGTACTTCTGGACGACAATGCCCACGACAGACTTCCCGTTCCGCATGTGAGGGGGCGTGGGCCGGCAGGCCCACCATGACCGGGTCGGAGTCTACCGGGGCTCGACGCCACCTCCCGGACGCATCTCACGCCCACCGTCCGGCCCGTCCGGGCCCCGCCGGCCGCCGGGGTCAGGGACGGTCGCCGAGCAGCGCGTCGGCCGCGGCGACCTGGTCGGCGTCGAGGTCGACGTCGACGTCGAGGCGGTCGTGGGCCACCACGGAGAGCAGGGCATTGAGCGCGGCGCCGGCGAGGTTGCCCCACGAGGAGACGTAGGAGAACTGCCACCACCACAGCGCCTCACCGACGTTGCCGTCACGGAAGTGCCGCAGGCCGGTGTCGAGGTCGGTGGCGATCGCGGCGAGGTCGTCGGAGAGCTGGCTCTCGACCACGTCGGGCACGTAGGGGTCGAAGACGAAGCTGTAGGTGTCGATGTTGTCGAGCATCGCCGCCAGACGCATCCGCAGCTCGTCGAGGTCGGGCTCGGGGCCGACGTCGGGCTGGTAGCGCGAGTGCGGGGTGAAGTCCTGCTGGGCGCCGAGGCGGGCGCCGGCCAGCAGGACCTGGCTGATCTCGAGGAGCAGCAGCGAGATCGCCCGCCCGCCGTCCGCCTCCTCGGCGATCGCCCGCAGCGCCAGCAGGAAGCTGGCGACCTGGTCGGCGATCTGCTGCGCGAACTCGTGGGTCTCCGCGTCGAGCGCCAGGGCCTCCACGAGCCCCTCCGCCAGTCCGCTGCCCGCCTCGTGCGCTCCGTCGGTGCTGCTCGTGCTCGTCATTCCGCTGCCCGCCTTCCTGCGAACGCCCGTCCGAGGGTCACCTCGTCGGCGTACTCGAGGTCTCCACCCACCGGCAGTCCACTCGCCAACCGGGTCACGCGCAAGTCCATCACCTTGAGCATCCGGGTGAGGTAGGTCGCGGTGGCCTCGCCCTCGAGGTTGGGGTCGGTGGCCAGGATGACCTCGGTGACCACCCCGTCGGCCAGGCGCGTCATCAGCTCGCGGATGCGCAGCTGGTCGGGTCCGATGCCGTCGATGGGGCTGATCGCCCCGCCCAGGACGTGGTAGCGGCCGCGGTACTCGCGGGTGCGCTCGATCGCCACGACGTCCTTGTACTCCTCGACGACGCACAGCACCGACGGGTCGCGGCGGGGGTCGCGGCAGATGCGGCACTGCTCGTCCTCGGAGACGTTGAAGCAGGTGGAGCAGAACTTCACCTTCGCCTTGACCTCGAGCAGCACGTCGGCGAGCCGGCGCACGTCGACCGGGTCGGCCTGCAGCAGGTGGAACGCGATGCGCTGGGCGCTCTTCGGCCCGACCCCGGGCAGCCGCCCGAGCTCGTCGATGAGGTCCTGGACGACGCCCTCGTACAAGGTCGTGCGCCCCTAGAAGCCGAGCTGGCCGGGCAGGCCGCCCGGAGCGCCGCCACCGGGCATGCCGCCGCCGGCCAGCGGGCCGAGCGCCTCGCCGGCCATCGTGTCGGCCTGCGCCTTGGCGTCGCGGTACGCCGCGACGATCATGTCGCCGAGGTCGTTCAGGTCGTCGGCGTCGCTGCCGTCGAAGCCGCCGGCCTTGATGTCGACACCGACGAGCTCGCCCACGCCGTTGACCCGCACGGTGACGGCTCCGCCGGCGACGGTGCCCTCGACCTCGGCCTCGGCCAGCCGCTCCTGGGCCTGCTGGAGCTGCTCCTGCATCTGCTGGGCCTGCTGCAGCAGGGCGTTCATGTCGAGGCCGCCGCCTGCGCCGCCGAGGGCATCGAAGGGGTTCTGGCTCATGGGAGTCACCTCTGGGTGTCGTGGGGAGTCATCGGGAGTCGTGGGAGCTGGTGTGCTCAGTGTGTCGTGCGGCAGGTCACCCGGGCGGTCGCCGGGTCGTCACTGGTGGGGGATCTCCTCGATGACCCGGGCGCCGAGCTCACGCTCGAGCAGCGCGGCGCCACCGAGGGTCTCGTCGTCGGCGTCGAGGTCGTCGGGGTGGGCGTCGGCGTCGGCGGCGCGCAGGTCGTCGGAGCGCGAGGTGTCGGGGCCGGCCACCCGGGTCTGCTGGATCGCCCCCCGGGCGGCGGCGATCGAGCCGGGGCCCGCCTGGGGGCGCTGCGCGGGCGCGGCAGCCTGGGGCTCGCCCGGCGGCGGACCGGGCTCGCGCGGGTCGTCGTCCGGGGGCGGCTCGTCCATCCAGGCCGGGGGGCGCTCCGGGGCCGGCGCGGCCGGCGACGGGGCCTCGGGTGCGGACGGCGGGGTGTCGCGGACCACCGGCTGCTGGGCGGACTGCTGGGCGGGCTGCTGGTCGACCGGGCGCACCGGAGCCGCGGGGGCGGCGGGCTGCTCGGGCGGCGCTGCGGGCGCGCTGGGGGCCGCCTGCCGGGTCACGACCGGGGTCGAGTCGGGAGTGGCGCCCGGGTCGACGATCGTCTCGATGCGCCAGTCGGAGCCCACCACGTCGATCGCTGCCTGGCGCACGATCTCGGCGCTGCCGTTGCCGTCGAAGGAGTCGCGGGCACCCGCGTTCGCGAAGCCCAGCGTCAGCGTCTTCGCGTCGACCGCGACCACCTGCGCGTTCTGCGTGAGGTGGATCCAGGTGACGCGGCGCCGCACCTTGGTGGCCTCGACGATGTCGGGCCACAGCCGACGGACCTCGACCAGGCTCAGCGCACCCGCCGCGGGCTCGGCGGACTGGTCGCCGGGCTGGCCGCTGGGCTGGCCGCTGGGCTGCTGGGGACTCGGGGTGCTGGCCTGCGGGGACGCCGACGCCTGCGGGGCGGGCGTGGCCTGGGCCTGCACGGCCTGCTCGGGCGTGGGCTGGGACGTCGGCTGGACAGACGGTGCCTGGGTGGGTGCCTGGGTGGAGGCGCGCGGGGTCGGGGCCGGCACCGGCTCGGGCGCCGGCTCGGCATGCGGCGCGGTGGCCGAGGGCGCGACCGCCGCCCCGGCGGGAGCCTCGGCGACCTGGTCCGGCGCACGCGTCGACGACGCGGGGGCCGGCCGGTCCTGGGCCGGGACCTGGGTCTGCGGGCGGGCCGGGGCGCTGGCGGGGACCCCCGAGACCGACATCCGCTTCTCGATGCGGTCGAGGCGGGCCGTCAGCCCGTCGGTGGAGTGGTCGGCACCTGGCAGCAGCACCCGGGCGCAGATCAGCTCGAGCAGCAGCCGGGGCGCGGTGGCGCCCCGCATCTCGGTCAGGCCGGCGGCCACATGGTCGGCGGCCCGGGTCAGCTCGGCCGCGCCGAAGCGGGCGGCCTGGGCCACGAGCCGCTCACCGGCGTCCTCGCTGACGTCGATGAGGCCGGTGGCCGGGGCGTCGGGCACCGCGGCCACGATCACCAGGTCGCGCAGGCGGCGCAGCAGGTCCTCTGTGAAGCGGCGCGGGTCCTGGCCGGTCTCGATCACCTTGTCGACCACCCCGAAGACCGCGGCGCCGTCACCGGCGGCGAACGCGTCGACGACCTCGTCGAGCAGCGAGGGGGTGTAGCCCAGCAGCCCCGTGGCCAGGGCGTGGGTCACGCCGGCGGACCCGGCGCCGCCGAGCAGCTGGTCGAGCACCGAGAGCGTGTCGCGGGCCGAGCCGGCGCCGGCGCGCACCACGAGCGGCAGCGCCGCCTGCTCGATAGGGACCCCCTCGAGCTCGCACAGCTCGGAGAGGTAGGAGGAGAGCAGCCGCGGCGGGATCAGCCGAAAGGGGTAGTGGTGGGTGCGCGAGCGGATGGTCGGCAGCACCTTGTCGGGCTCGGTGGTCGCGAAGATGAAGCGCAGGTGCGGCGGCGGCTCCTCGACGAGCTTGAGCAGGGCGTTGAAGCCCTGCGTGGTGACCATGTGGGCCTCGTCGATGATGTAGACCTTGTAGCGGCTGCGCACCGGCGCGAAGAACGCCTTCTCGCGCAGGTCGCGGGCGTCGTCGACACCGCCGTGGCTGGCCGCGTCGATCTCGATCACGTCGATGGACCCGGGCCCGCCGCGGGCCAGGTCGCGACAGCTGTCGCACTCCCCGCAGGGGTCGGCGACCGGCGCCTGCTCGCAGTTCAGCGCGCGGGCGAGGATGCGCGCGGAGGTGGTCTTGCCGCACCCGCGCGGCCCGGAGAACAGGTAGGCGTGGTTGACCCGGTTGTTGGCGAGCGCGGCGCGCAGCGGCTCGGTGACGTGGTCCTGCCCGATGACCTCCGAGAACGTCTCGGGCCGGTAACGGCGGTACAGGGCGAGGGGGGACTCCACACGACGACCCTAACCAGCAGGTCCGACACTGACCATCGCCAGGAGGGGGCCTGGGGAGCAGGACCCCCGGGCCACCCGCGTCCGGGCATGAAAAGGCCCCCCGCGCACCCGACAGAGCTCGCTGACCCTTGCTGCCTCTCGGCCCTGGGGGAGTTGGGCAAGATGTCGCCACACGGGGGGTTGGCACGAGTGTAGGTGAGGTGGCCGGGGCGACCAACACGAGGCCGGCCCCGGGCGCGGTGCCGGGCCCGGCGCCTCGGCGGCGCGCCACCGGCGTACGACGTGAGGGGGCGATTTCGCCCCGTCCCGGGGCACCGGTACGCTCCTCGGCGGAGGATTCGCCTAGTGGCCTATGGCGCTCGCTTGGAAAGCGGGTTGGGTTAACGCCCTCAGGGGTTCGAATCCCCTATCCTCCGCCATCCGGACGGCGTCGCTCCCCCTGTGGGAGCGGCGCCGTTCGTGTTCCCCGACGACCCGGCCCGAACTTCGCGTCGACCCGGTCCATATCTCCACCCCACCCGACATCTGCGCCGGGTCAGCGCGAGATCCGGGCCGGGTCAGCGCGAGATCTGAGCCGGGTCAGGGGGAGATTCAGGCCGGGTCACGGCGGGCCAGGACCGGGCGCAGCACCAGCGCCAGCAGCAGCGCGCCACCGCCGAGCACGCCCCACCACACGGCGTCGTCGCGGATGCCGGCGAGCAGGTCGGGCTCCGCGGCCGGGGCGGTGGCGGGCTCGGCCTCGGCTCCTGGGGCGGCGGCGTCGGGGCGGACGGCCAGCCCCCGCGCCAGCGCCTCGTCGGCGCGCACGACGCCGGCACCGCGCAGGGGCGAGCGGACGTCGGCGCGGCCGTCGGCGGTGGAGACCAAGCGGTCGAGGACCTGCGCGGGGGTGTCGTCGGGGTAGGCCGACATCAGCAGCGCCACCACCCCGGTGACCTGGGCGGCCGCCCACGAGGTCGACACCGAGTCGACGCCGCACGAGCCGCCGTTGAGACCGATCGAGACCCCGCCGGCCGTGGGCGCGGCGACGTCGATCGCGCTGCTGCGCAGCAGCTCGTCGGCGGGGCCGCCCGAGCCGTCGGGCGAGGCGACCGCGCCGACGGCGAGCACGTGGCGGCCCGGCTCCTCCCCGTCGCTCCCCGCCCCCGCCGGGTGCACCTGCGTCGCGGCGTCCTCCCCGGGGTCGCGACGGCCAGGTCGTCGGGCAGCGGGTCGGACTCGTCGACCGGCCGGTCGCCCGACTCGGCGACTACCACGACGCCCTCGCGCCACAGCGCCTCGACCGCCGCGTCGATGCGCGGCTCGGGCGGCACCGCCATCGACACGTTGACGACGTCGACGGCCGGCTCGCCGCCACCGGCCCGGCGCACCTCGGCCAGGACGTGCTCGAGGCCCTCGGCGACGCGCACCGCCAGCGGCCCCGCCTGCCCCTCCTGCGGGCTGAAGGCGTCGAGCACCCGTACGTCGACGAGCCGGGCGCCGGGCGCCACGCCCACGGCGCCCCCACCCCCGGGACGCGGCGGGGCCGCGACGAGGCCGGCGACGATCGTGCCGTGCGGGTCGACCACGGCGCCGCCCTGCCCGTACGCCGCCACCCCGGGCGCCGCGGGCAGCCTCGCCGCGTCGGCGATCCCGCTGTCGACCACGGCGACCACCACCCCGGCCCCGGGGGTCACGCCGCGGCGACGCAGCAGGTCCTGGGCCTCGAGGACCCCCGTCGCGGCCAGGGCCCGGCTGGGCCCGGCCCACGGCCCCACGCGCGGGTCGTCGGCCGCGACCTCGGTGCACGAGCGGGTCTCGGGGGCGGCCGGCCCCTGCTGGGCCGCCTGGGCCTCCTGGCCGGGCGCTGCGGCCCCGAGACCGAGCAGGGTCAGCGGGGCGAGCACCCCGCAGGTCGCCGCGGCCCAGCGGGCGCCCCGGGTGCTCACGCGCAGCCCGACCCGGCGTCCGGGTCGCGGTCGGGCGGGCAGAGCGCGGCCGCCTGGGAGAGCGGCACGCCCTGGGCGAAGAGCTCGAGCCACGCGTCGGGCACCAGCACCGGGTCGTACCCGCCGTAGCCGAGCAGCGTCGGCGTGTCGTCGCCGACCAGCGCGTTGGCGCGGCCCTTCTGGTCGACCGCCCAGCGGCTGCCGCTCTCGACGTCGCCCCAGCCGCCGCTCATGACGTAGGCGCCGCCGCCGGGCTCGACCTCGACGACCCGCTCGCCGCGGGGGACGTCGAGCGCCGCGGCCTCGCCGACGGGGTTGACCGCGACCTGGACCCGGGGGGCCTCGCCCGCCGCGGTCTCCAGCAGCGCGCAGTGCTCGCCGGGCTCGTCGTCGAGCACGTCCTCGGGCCAGCGGTTGGCCGCGACCAGCGACGACCCGTCGCTGCCCGAGGGCAGCTCGGCGAGCTCCCGGGGCAGCCGGCCGCCGGGCAGCTCGGAGGCGGCCAGCACCTGCAGCGCGAACTCGTCGAGCAGCTCGGCGCCGTCGGCGGTGACCAGGTAGCCCCCGCCGCCCTCGTCGACGACGTAGTCGCCGATGCGCCCGCCGCCACCGGGCAGCGGGTCGCCGAGCCCGGGCACGTCGAAGCTGCCGGCGTCGAGGTCGGCGCCGCGCGGGAAGAGCTCGAGCCACTCCGCCGGCACCTTGGTCGCGGTGTCGAGCAGCGGCAGGTCGAGCGCGGCGAGGAACGCGTTGCGCTGGGACCCGCCGGGCATGGTCAGCGCGTAGCGGTAGGCCTCGGTCTCCTGCCCGGTGCGCTCCGCGGTCGCCACGACCCAGTACGCCGCGTCGCTGCGGCTGCGGGTGGCGACCTTGACCAGGAACGCCGTGCCCGGCGCGGCGGTGACCTCGGGGGTCTCGCTGAGCGCCACCTTGAGCCCCAGCCCGTCGCCGGTGCAGGCGCTCCACCCCGACTCGACCAGCGCGTCGGTGCCGGGCAGGCTCGCGGGCGCGTCGAGGATGCCGATGTCCTCGCCCAGCGGCCGGGTCTCGATCGTCTCCTGCGAGACGATGCGGGGCTCGAGCCCCTCGGCGCCCAGGATCAGGTGGGCCGAGGTGATGTTGAGGACCGGCCGCAGCTGCGGCCCGGCGTCGCCGTCGGTCTCCGCGTCGGGGTCGGGGTCGGGGTCGGCGCCCTCCTCGAGGATGACGTACGCCGCGCCCTGCTCCTTGCTGATGACCAGGCCCGGCTCGTCCCAGTCGGTGGGGGCGTTGTCGGTGAAGACGCCGGTGATGGCGGCACCGGCCACCAGCAGCACGCCCAGCGCGACGCCGCCGACGATGGTGCGACCGGGCCGCGCGGGCTCGACCTCGCGGCCGCCGGGGGCGCCGGAGACGAAGGCCGTCACCAGGCGGCGCCTGCTGAAGGCGTGCGCCTCGACGAGGTCGCGCTTGGTGGCCACGGCTCAGCCGGCGATCGCCGAGAAGACGCCGGTGGCGACCAGCGCGAGCGGGACGAGCGTCAGCAGGCAGATGCTCTCGGCCACGTCGCCGAGGCGGCCGCGGCGCACCGACGGGGTGGCGGGCAGCAGGGTGACCGCCAGCAGCACGGCCCCCGCGGCGGCCAGCACCAGCGCGGTGGTGGGCCGCCACTGCGGCTGCAGCCACAGCAGCGCGACGGCGACCGAGGCCAGCCCGGCGATCCCGGAGACCAGCCCGACGAGGACCTCGCTGCCGGTGCGGTACTGACGGGTGCGCAGCATCACGACCAGGCAGCAGACCAGCGCCAGCAGCGTGCCGGAGACCCCCAGCGCGACCGCGACCGGGGCCACCAGCACGAGCAGCAGCCCCACCGTCGCGGTGATGGCCAGCAGGATCTCGTGGGCCAGCCGGGCCTCGCGCCCGACCTGGTCCGGGTCGACCTCGTCGGGGTCGGCGGTGATGTCGGCGGTGCTGTAGATCTGCTCCACCCGGGCTCCGGTCATGCCGAGGGCCAGCCACGGGAACAGGCTGCCCATCAGCACGACCAGCACCAGCACGGTCGCGAGCAGCACGCCGGCGTCGACGTCGCCGGTGCGCAGCACCAGCCCCACGACGGTGAAGGCGGCGCCCACGACCACCGGCGGCAGCACCAGCGCCCGCCCGTCGCCGAGCCCGAGCAGCGCGACGAGGCCCGCCACCACGGCGCCGAGGCCGGCGGTGGCCACGGCCACGCCGGCCAGGTCGGAGAGGTCGGTCAGCGGGGCGCCGTCCTGGGCCAGCAGCAGCCCCGCCACGGCGGCGTACGCCGTGCCCATCCAGGCGACCGCGACGGCCGCCTCGGGCTCGTCCTGGGCGCGGGAGAGGACCACGGCACCGGCCACCAGCACGGCGGCCACGACACCGGCGGCACTGCCGGCGAGCAGGGTGTCGCTCTGCACGAGCAGAGCGGCGGCGCCCATCGCCATCAGCAGCCCCGCGGCCCCCAGGGCGGTACGCCGCCCCGAGGCCGGCGACCAGGGGCGCAGGTCGCGCTCGACCACGTCGGTCATCGCCTCGACGACGTCGTCGTAGACCCGTGGCGGCTCGTCGTCGACCCCGGCGGTCACCGTGAGCAGCGCGCCGTCCTCGACGCCCTGGACGACGAGGCCGGCGTCGGCGGCCAGGAGCCGGCCCTCGGCGGTCAGCACGCGGTAGCCGCCGTGCACCGTGAGCGGGTCGAGCAGCCCGACGCTGCGGGCCAGCTCGGGCACCAGCTCGGCCACCGGGACCGCCCCGGGCAGGACCAGGTCGACGCGCCGGGTGCCGGAGGCGACGGTCACGCGCACCAGACCGGTGGCGCTCACGGGCGCCGGGCTGATCGGGGGGCTCATCTCGTCTCCTCGCCGGAGGTCTCGACCGGACGGTGATGCTACTGCGGCGCGTCACCAGGGGGCCGGCACCTCGCGGTGCCGGCCCCCTGGTGGACTCGTGCGTCGTGCGGTGGTGCCTGCTGCGGCTCAGCCGTTGAACAGCGAGGCGCCCCGCTGGTCGGCGGAGCGGTAGTCCTGGTTGGCCTGCGACACGGCCACGCTGGTCTTCTGCAGCAGGTCCTTCATCTCGAGGATCGCCTGGTCCCACTTGGCCTTCGCGACCGCGTAGGAGTCCTTGGCGTCTCCGACCCAGGCGCCCTTGAGCTCCTTGAGGTCGTCCTCGAGACGGTTCATGCGGTCCTCGATCTGCTTGACGCCGTTGGCGAGGTCGCCGGCGCCGGTGTCGAGCCCGGCGTGGTTGACGCGGATGCCGTCGTTCATCATCTGGGGTTCTCCAGGTCCGTGAGTGTGGGTGCGCTTGGTGGGGGGCTCAGCCGTTGGGCAGCTGGCCGAGGCTGTTCTGCAGCGACGTCATGGACGACGACTGGGAGTCGTCGGTGGCCATGTTGTCCTTCTCGGTGGTCACCAGGTTCGACTCGAACTCGTTGAGCGCACTGACGATCTTCTGCTGCTTCTCGTTCCAGGCCATGGCCAGCGCCTGGAAGGCCACCGACCCCTGACCGCCCCACTGCGAGCGCATCGCCTCGACGTTGCCCATCAGCGTCTTGCTGATGCCGTCGAACTCGCCACGGGCCTGGGCGACCATGCCGGCCGCCCGGCTGAGGGTCTTCTCGCCCTGTCCGAACTCGTTGCTCATCTCCTGCTCCTCTCCCGTCGCGACCGGGTCGCCACGGGTGTCTGCGCTGGGTGCGCGCTGGATCTGTCGTTTCAGCCTGCGGGCCGATTCGGTGTCGTCATCGCGGACCCGGCATGGAGCTGTCGCGCAGACCTCTACCCCGGCCTTTACCCTCTAAACATCGGGGATGGATTCCCACAGGTGGCGGAAGAACCCGCAGGCGACGACCAGCGCGGACAGCGCCAGCGCGGAGGACAGGCCCTCGGCGACCTCGGCCCGGCGGGCCCACCAGGCCGAGCGCCAGCCGCGGCCCGTCGCCACCGCCACCGGCACCACGAGGCCGGCCACCAGCACCGCACCCACGGCCACCGCCATCCCGGCGCTCCCCTGCAGGGCCGGCGCGACGTCGACGCCCAGCGCCACCCAGCAGCCCAGGCCCGCCAGGCGCAGCAGCGCCCTGGCGGCCCGGTGGCGGTAGCTGCGCGCCGCCAGCACGATCGCCGCCCCCGAGAACAGCACCATCACCCGGGCCCCCACGACGTCGACACCGGCCTCGACGGCACCCAGCAGGCCGCTCGCGGCGACCACCGCGACCGCCACCACCGCCGCGCAGGCGGCCGTGACGGTGCGCGCGCCGCCGGCGGCGACCTCGGCCACCGCCTCGGGGGCCACGATCGTGCGCCCGCGCCGCCCCGCCGGGCGCTCGCGCGCGGACCAGGCGGTGACGGCGAGGCGCTCGAGGTCGAGGAGCAGCTGGTCGGGCACGTCGACGGCCAGACCTGGCACGAAGCGCGGGGCGAGGACGGCCAGCACCAGGAGCACGCCCCACACCAGGGCCGTCGGGGCGCCCACGAGGGCGCCGGCGACGGTGAGGCCGAAGACGCCCGCGCCCACGACCACCCACACCCGCAGCACCTGCTCCTGGGCGCGCGAGAGGGACCGGCCCACGGCGGCGGCCAGCGCCGCGACCAGCGCCGCCACCCCGACCGCGGTGGGTCGCAGCACCACCTCCGGCTCCCAGACCACCGCGAAGGCGGCCGCCCCGGCGAAGGCGGGGGCGGCCACGACCCGGTGCGCCGCCAGCCGGCCCAGCGGGAGCACCCCCACCAGCGCGGCCAGCACCAGCAGCCCGACGCTCGCCTGGTGCAGGGCGCCGTCGGCACGGGCCGCGGCCCACCCGGCCAGGGCGGCCAGGCCCGCGGCCACCCCCATCCAGGCCCCCACCCAGGCCCCCGCGACCGGGCCGGGCGCCGTGGCGTCGGTACGCCGCTCGGGGACGGGGCCCGGCACGCCGGTGCCCGCGTCGGGGCGTCCGGGGTCGCCGAGGGCGACGAGCAGGGCGCCGCTGCGCAGCCCGGCGCCCGCCAGCGGCTCGTCGGGATCGAGCCGGCGGCCGGCGGCCGTGCCGAGCGCGGGCGGGCGGGCGAGCCCGGCCTGGGCGGCGTACTCGCGGGCGACGTCGGCGGCGCTGGCCCCCAGGGGCACGACGAGGTCGACGGCGCCCGCGGGGCCGTGCACGGTCAGCGCCACGCGGTCGAGGGCCTCGCTGCCGGTCGTCACGCGACCACCTCCGCTCCCGGTCGGGCGCCGCGCCGGGTCGCGCGACGAGCGTCGCGGGCCCTGGGGTCCGGAGAGGTCAGGACGGTTTGGCCCGTGGTGAGGCAGGGTAGTGCTTGGCACGGGCGCCGGGGGCCACCCCAGCACGCGCCGGGGGCCACCAGCCCGAGGTCCCCACTCCCCCTGCGGCGCCCCGCAGCGCCCCGCTCGACCGAGGAGAGCAGTGACCACGACCTTGCGGGGCCAGCGCCTCGAGGAGCCGGAGATGCCCTCCGGCGAGATCCGGCTCCAGGCCCCTCCCGAGCTCGACCGCTCCGAGGGTGCCGCCGGGGTGCTGATGAACGCGATCCCGATGCTGGGCAGCCTGGGCTCCATCGTGCTGGTCGCCACGATGGGCCAGTCCTCGGGCAACGGCGGGCGCAGCTTCATCGCCGCGGGCATGTTCCTCTTCGCCACCCTCGGCTTCATCGTGGTCCAGATCGACCGGCAGCGGAAGCAGCGCGCCCAGAGCGTGACCGGCTCGCGCACCGAGTACCTGCGCTACCTCGGCACCGTGCGCCAGGTGGCCCGCGACGCCGCCGACCAGCAGCGGCGCGCCCTGTCCTGGCGCCACCCCGACCCGTCGGCGCTGCCCGCGCTGGCCGAGGACCGCACCCGGGTGTGGGAGCACGGCGTGGGCGACCCCGAGTTCCTGCACGTGCGCTACGGCCGCTGCAGCCAGGAGCTCGCGCTCTCGCTGGTGCCGCCCGACAGCGCCCCCATCGACCAGGTCGACCCGGTCGCCGCCTCCGCGCTGCACCGCCTGCTCGTGGTGCACCGCAACCAGCCCGACCTGCCGGCCTCGGTCGACCTGCGGGCCTTCGACCGCATCGAGCTCTGCGGCGCCGAAGAGACGGCCCGGTCGCTGGCGCGGGCGCTGATCTGCTCGGCCGCGACCTTCCAGTCGCCCGAGCACCTGGTGGTGGCGGTGCTCGCCTCCGAGCAGAACCTGGCGCACTGGGACTGGGTGAAGTGGCTGCCGCACGGGCTCTCGGCCCAGCGCTCCGACGCCGTCGGTGCGCAGCGGATGGTCACCACCTCCCTCGACGACCTCGCCGACCTGCTGCCCCCCGACCTTGGCGACCGCCCGCGCTTCGGCGCCGACGAGCGCCCGGCCTCGCCCCACATCCTGCTCGTCACCGACGGGGTGGCGCTGCCGCCCGGCAACCACGTCGTTCCGCCCGACGGCCTGCACGGCGTCACCGTGCTCGACCTGCCGACCCGCTGGGACGAGCTGGAGGACGCCACCCGGCTGCGCCTCGAGGTCGGCTCCGCCGCCGACGCCGCCGGCCGGGTGCCGCTGCTGGCGGTGCGGCTGCGCGAGGCACCGGTGCGCGCCACCGCCGACCAGTGCGACCTGGCGACCGCCGAGGCGCTGGCGCGCCGGCTGACCCCGCTGCACACGGTCACCCACGGGGGCGCCGGTGCGGGCGCGGAGGCCGGGGCCGGCAGCGGCGAGATCTCGGGCCCCACCGACTTCATGGAGCTGCTCGCGCTCGGCGACGTGCACACCCTGGACCCGCAGGCGGCGTGGCGGCCGCGACCGGCCCGCGACCGGCTGCGGGTGCCGATCGGGCTCGGCGAGGGCGGCGCGCTGGTGCACCTCGACATCAAGGAGTCGGCGCAGCAGGGCATGGGCCCCCACGGCCTGGCCATCGGCGCCACCGGCTCGGGCAAGTCGGAGTTCCTGCGCACCCTGGTGCTGGGCCTGACGCTGACCCACTCCCCCGAGCAGCTCAACCTGGTGCTGGTCGACTTCAAGGGCGGCGCCACCTTCGCCGGGATGACCGAGATGCCGCACGTCTCCGCGGTGATCACCAACCTCTCCCAGGAGCTGACCCTCGTCGACCGCATGCAGGACGCGCTGTCGGGCGAGATGGTGCGCCGCCAGGAGCTGCTGCGCGAGGCCGGCAACTTCGCCTCGGTGCGCGACTACGAGAGGGCCCGTGCCGCCGGCGAGGACCTGGAGCCGCTGCCCTCGCTGTTCATCGTCGTCGACGAGTTCTCCGAGATGCTCTCGGCCAAGCCCGAGTTCATCGACCTCTTCGTGGCCATCGGGCGCCTCGGCCGCTCCCTGGGCCTGCACCTGCTCCTGGCCTCGCAACGGCTGGAGGAGGGCCGCCTGCGCGGGCTCGAGTCGCACCTGTCCTACCGCATCGGGCTGCGCTCCTTCAGCGCCCAGGAGTCGCGCGCCGTGCTCGGCGTGCCCGACGCCTACGAGCTGCCGGCCGTGCCCGGCCTGGGCTACCTCAAGCCCGACCCGACCAGCATGGTCCGCTTCAAGGCCGCCTACGTCTCCGGTCCGCCCTCGGGCCGGGTGCGCGTGCGTCGCGACGAGGGCGGCAAGGTGCCCGGCATCCTGCCGTTCACGATCTCGGAGGTCCAGCAGCTCGAGCAGCCCGAGACCGAGCCCGCCGTCCCGGCCCCGGCGGCGCCGGCCGCCGACGGCAACCAGGCCTCGCTGCTCGACGTCGCCGTCGCCCGGATGCGCGGGCACGGCCCGGCCGCCCACCAGGTCTGGCTGCCGCCGCTCGACGTGCCCGACACCCTCGACGACCTGCTCCCCGACCTGGTCGAGGACCCCGAGCTCGGCCTGGTCTCACCGTCCTGGCGCCGCCTCGGCGGCCTGGCCGTCCCGCTCGGCACCGTCGACCGGCCCCGGGAGCAGCGCCGCGACACCCTCACCGTCGACCTCGCCGGCGCCTCGGGCCACGTCGCGGTCGTCGGCGGCCCGCGCAGCGGCAAGAGCACCCTGCTGCGCACCATCGTGGCCAGCACCTCGCTGATCACCACGCCGCTGGAGTCGCAGTTCTTCGTGCTCGACTTCGGCGGCGGCACCTTCGCCCCGCTGGCCGACCTGCCGCACGTCTCCGGCGTCGGCACCCGCTCCGAGCCCGACGTCGTACGCCGCATCGTCGCGGAGGTGCACGGCATCGTGGACCGTCGCGAGGCCTACTTCCGTGCCCAGGGCATCGACTCGATCGAGACCTACCGCGCGCGCCGGGCCGCCGGGCGCGTCGACGACGGCTACGGCGACGTCTTCCTGGTCGTCGACGGCTGGAGCACCCTGCGCGCCGACTTCGACGACCTCGAGCTGGCGCTGCAGCAGCTGGCCGGGCGCGGCCTGACCTTCGGCCTGCACGTCGTCGCGGGGGCGGCGCGCTGGTCGGACTTCCGCGCGGCGATGCGCGACGTCTTCGGCACCCGCCTCGAGCTGCGGCTGGGCGACCACATCGACTCCGAGGTCGACCGCAAGCTGGCCGCGCTGGTGCCGACCGGGCGGCCGGGGCGGGGCCTGGTGCAGTCGAAGCTGCACTTCCTCGGCGCGCTGCCCCGCGTCGACGCGGACCACGACGGCAGCACCCTGGGCGAGGGCATCGAGGACCTGGTCGCGCGCGTGGGCGCCGCCTGGACCGGGCCCCGCGGCCCCAAGCTGCGGCTGCTGCCCGAGCGCATCGAGCTGGCGCGGGTCCGCGAGCAGGCGCAGGTCGACCCGGCGCCCGCCGACGACGCCAAGACCGGCGGCCGCCTGCTGCTGGGCGTCAACGAGAAGGAGCTCGCGCCGGTCTCCCTCGACCCCGACGCCGAGCCGCACCTGCTGGTCTTCGGCGACGGCCGGTCGGGCAAGAGCGCGCTGCTGCGCACCTACGCCCAGGAGGTGATGCGCACGCGCAGCCCGCAGCAGGCGCAGATCATCGTCGTCGACTACCGCCGCTCGATGCTCGGCGAGGTTCCCGAGCAGTACCTGCTCAACTACCTGACCTCCGCGACCCAGGCCGGCCCCGCGCTCAAGGACGTGGCCGCCTACCTCGAGCAGCGCCTGCCGGGCCCCGACGTGACCCCCGACCAGCTGCGCAACCGGTCGTGGTGGCAGGGCGCGGAGGTCTTCGTGCTGGTCGACGACTACGACCTGGTGGCGACCCAGCAGTCCTCGCCGGTGCAGGTCCTCGCGCCGCTCATGGCCCAGGCCCGCGACGTCGGCCTGCACGTGGTGGTGGCCCGTCGCTCCGGCGGCGCCTCGCGCGCCCTCTACGAGCCGGTCATCCAGTCGTTGCGCGACCTGGCGATGCCCGGGCTGCTGCTCTCGGGCTCGCCCGACGAGGGGCCGCTCATCGGCACCCTGCGCCCCACCCCGACCGCGCCCGGCCGGGGCCGGCTGCTGACCCGCGAGCGGGGCACCGAGGTGGTGCAGACGGCCTGGACCGACCCCACCGTCTGACCCGCGCCCTCACCGAGCGAGTCCTGTTCGGCGTCGACTGCGCCAGTCAGCCCTGACGACACCGTCTGGGCCATGTCGTCTCAACTGACCAGACCGACGAGCAGTGGGCGCCGCTGGAGCCGGTGTTGCCCGCGCCAGGGAGCGGGGACCCAAGCATCATGACCACAGTGTGCCCGCGGCTGCGCGCGCCTCCCACGCGCTCATCGCTGCTGACGACGGGCGAATCTGCAACTGTTGCAGTTTCGAGCGGGACAGCCCCGTCCGCCATCACGTCCGCTCATAGCGATGAGTGTGCGCTCTTGCGCAGGGGTCGTCGACCGCTTGTCGTCCGCTACCGGCGTGCTTGTCAGTTCTCGTCGGCGAGGATCTCCAGCGCGGTTCTCGCGTCGACGAGGTCCTGGCCGGACAGCGCGGTCCACGACAGCTCGTCAGGTGTGAGCCTGGTGCGGAGCGTCTGGATCCGGGATCGGTCTGAGCCGGTGAAGCCGTCGCGCTCGGCGAACGGGTCGTCGATGCAGGCGAGCAGCACGACGGCGTCGCGCAGATGGCGGTCGCGGTCACGGGTGTCGGCCGTGTGGGCGGCAGCCTTCAAGACAAGCGCCCCGAACGGGCCGGGCACCGAGACCGTGGTGAGGGCTCCAGGCTCGATCTCCAGGCGCGCGTAGACAGTGCGCCGGAGCGCCTGCGTTCCGCCCTCGATGCGAACCATGTCGCGGCCCTCGAGCCGCTGGGTGACCCTCGGTGCGTGGTGGTCGGCGACCAGGACGTCCACGACCTCCTCCTGCTGCTCCCCTTCCTGTTCTTCCTGTTCGTGCTGCTGCCCCTCGGAGCCCTCGTCCGGGTGTCCGGCGACCAGGTCGACCTTGCTGGTGCCGCGGTAGAAGCGGTGTGCGGTGTTGTCGCGCGGGTCGACGGCCGGGCGCAGGCTGTAGCCGAGGGATCGGAGCGCATCCGCGGTCTCGGCTGCGATGCCGCGAGTGGTCTCGATGTGCAGCACGATGTCGACGTCGTTGGTCGGCCGCACGATCCCGAGGTTGCGGTGGATGGAGTGCAACTGGGTCATCAGGCCGCCGACCAAGGTCCACTTGTCACTCGGCAGCACCGCGGCGATCTCGGCGACGTTCGGCCGCGGGTCGGGCCACCCGCCGATCGGGGTCGCGACGTCGATGGTCGGGCGCTCGACGGCGCCCGGCTGGTCAGAGGCGGTCATTCTCGCGGAACAGCTCGAGCCTGCTGAGCAGGTTGTGCTCCCCCATGCCACGCTCGCGCGGGTCGAGGGAAGTGGCGGCGTCGACGGCCGCCAGCGTCCGGTTGGAGGCCGCGAGGTACCGGACGAAGTCGATGTCCGTGTGGGTGCTGCGCAGGACGATGGGCCCGGCGGGGTCCTCGATCAGTCGGTAGCGCCGTACGAGGTCCGCGAGCTGGTCGGCGTGGACGTAGCCGTCGAGGACCGTGTCGTCCTCGACGAGGCCGAGTCGCTGGCGGCCGGGGACGACGAGCTCGGCGCGGAGGCGCTCGGCGACGGAACGGTGCCCGGCGCAGGTGGTGACGACCGCGCGGTCGCGCAGCCTGACGGTCAGCTCGGTCGGGTCGGTGATCTCGCGCAGGGTGGTGCGGAGCCGGGACCGCTGGGTGTCGCCGAGGCCGAGCGGCGCGGCGTTGGAGAGCAGTGCGATCGCTCCCCAGGCGGTGTGCTCGGCCCAGGTCCGGGTCCGGCCCGAACCGCGTTCGAGGCGGTACCGCTCCACCGAGGTGCGGTCGAAGACGCCTCGGGCGATGCGCGTGATGACCCCCTTCTCGGCGAGGCCGCGGACCTGGCGCGACTCGATCCCCAGGAGGTCGGATACCTCGCGGGTCGTCAGGAGGTCGCCCCTGCTCGCCATGACAGAATAGTGCCTCTTCCGGTGGTTATCTGTAAAGCCACGTCGCCTACCCGATGCAGACTCGTCCTCCCGGAGGGGCAGGCTGTTGCGCTCTCGCCGATCGTCGGCAATCGCCACCACCAGCACGCTCGGCTCTCGGAGAGAGCACAGCCGAGACACGGGACGCGCCCAGTCACGCGTGGGTGTGCTCCCCGGGACCGCGCACCCGCATCCCCGGGAGGTCGGCGAGCCGGTACGTCGCCTCGTACGTGCGGCGGTAGCCGGTGTGCTCGATGCGCCACCCCTCGGGGGTGCGCACGTAGCGGTCGTCGTAGATCGCCGCGCCCTCGAGCATGAAGCCGTGCTCGGCGACGATCACCTTATCCTGCAAGTACCAGCGCCCGGTGGCGTGGTCGCCGTCGACGACGACCTCGGGGTGGTGGGCCTGGTGCAGGGAGATCAGCCCGGGGCCCATGTGGGTGCGCATGTAGTCGACCAGTGCCGAGCGGTCCTCGAAGACCAGCCCGTTGTAGTCGCCGGTCGCGGCGGGCACGAAGCAGTCCTCGAACTCGCCCCACAGCTTGGTGTCCAGGCAGCGCAGGTAGCGGTGCTTGAGCGCACGGACGTCCTCGAGCGCGTGCAGGCGGTCGAGCTCGGCGGCGAGGTCGCGCTCCCCCACCACAGAACTAGAACGTGTATCAGTTCGGGTCACGGAGGCAACCTACGGCACGGACGTGGCGCAGGTCACGGCCCTTCCCCGAAGAGGAAACGTGCGCGACACCTGGCGTCAACACCCCGGCGACCTGGGCGGGTGAGTCTGGGCGCACCCACCCCGCCAGCAATGGCCGACCCGAGGAGAACTGATGACCCAGCAGCTCCGCACCAGCAGCGATGCCCGGTCCCGCGCCCGCGTCAGCACCCGCACCGCGAGCACCCGCACCACCAGCACCCGCACCAGCACCCGACCCGGCGCCCGCGACCAGGGCCTCGACCCGGCGCTCGAGCGGGCCCGCCGCGACGCCCTGCGCGACCGGCACACCGAGGGCCTGACCCGGCTGATGACCGCGCGCGACGACCTGCGCGGCGTGCACGCCCTGGCCGACCTGGTCGACGACGCGGTGCGCTGGTCGGTCTGAGCCTGCTCGCCCACCCACCTGCTCACCGCGAGGTCACACCCGGGCCGCTCGTTACACTCCCGGGTGTGACCTCCGAGCGCGTGGACCCCGTGGACCGATGAACCAGCTCCCCGCCCCGGCCCGCTCCGCCCTGACCCTCGCCGTCCTGGGCCTCCTGCTCGTCGTCGGGGTCGTGTGGGGCTGGTCGGCGGCCACCGAGCCGCTGCCGGAGTCGACGACCTCCGACGAGAGCTGCACGCCCACCACCCTGGAGGCCGGCGACAAGCTCTACACCGACCAGGTCGAGGTCAGCGTCCTCAACGCCGGCAACCGCGGCAGCTTCGCCGCCCGGGTGCTGGCCCAGCTCGCCGCCCGCGGGTTCGCCGAGGGCACCAGCGGCAACGCGCCCGGTGACGCCGAGGTCGAGCGGGTGCAGGTCTGGGCCCCCGACCGCAGCGCCCCCGAGGTGCAGCTCGTGCTGTCGACGCTGGGCAAGAAGGTCCCCGTCGTCGACCGCGAGGTGACCGCGCCCGGGGTGGTCGTCGTCGTGGGTGACCGCTTCGACAAGGTCGCCAAGGGCCGCAAGAAGGTGACCGTCCAGAGCACGGTCGAGGTCTGCGTGGCCCCGCCGCCGACCGCGGGCTGAGCCGCCTCAGCCCTCGGGGCGCTCGTCGTCCTGCAGCCACTGCGCCAGCCGCCCGCCGCGGCTGACCTGGCGCAGCCGCGCCTCCGTCCGCTCCCGCACCTTGCGGGGGGTGACCACCAGCAGCTCGTCGCCGTGCCGCAGCGAGGTCGAGCCCTGCGGGACCAGCGAGGCGCCGTCGCGCACCACCAGCGAGACCGACGCCCCCGGCGGCAGCCGCAGCTCGCCCACCTCCACCCCGTGCAGGCGCGAGACGGGGCTGATGGTGACCTGCAGCAGGTCGGCCGCGATCCGCTCCAGCGGCGCGGTCTCGACCTCCAGGTCGCGCGGCTCGGAGCGGCGGGCCACCCGCAGCAGCCGGGCCACCAGGGGCAGGCTCGGGGCGGTGACGACGGTGAAGACGACCACCATCACGAAGACCAGGTCGAAGAGCCGCTCGGCGCCCTCCACGCCCTGCGACAGCGGGATGGTCGTCAGCACGATCGGCACCGCGCCGCGCAACCCGGCCCAGCTCATGAAGGACAGCTCGCGCCACGGCATCGGCTGCAGCAGGGCGCTGACCGCCACCGAGACCGGCCGGGCGACCAGCGTGAGCAGCAGCCCCGCCGCCAGCGCCAGGCCGACCGTCTCGAGGGTGATCGTGCCGGGGCTGAGCAGCAGCCCGAGCACCACGAACAGCCCGATCTGGCTCAACCAGGCCACCCCCTCGGCGAACGAGCGGGTCGCCGCGCGGTGCGGCAGCTCGGAGTTGCCCAGCACCAGCGCGGCGACGTACACCGCCGCGAAGCCGCTGCCCTCCAGGACGGCCGCGGAGCCGTAGCCGAGCAGCGCGATCGAGAGCACCGCCAGGGGGTAGAGGCCGGCGGTCGGGAGCGCGACGCGGCGCATCAGCCAGGCCCCGCCGAAGCCCGCGGCCAGGCCCACGCCGATGCCGAGCGCGAGCTGGCCGAGCACGATGAGCCCGACCACGCCGGGGTGGTGGTCGCCGACGGCGCCGGTGGAGATGAGGGTGACCAGCACGACGGTGGGCGCGTCGTTGAAGCCCGACTCGGCCTCGAGGGCGCTGGTGACGCGGCGCGGCAGCGGCACCACGCGCAGCACCGAGAACACCGCGGCCGCGTCGGTGGGCGAGCAGACCGCCCCGAGCAGCACCGCGAGCTCCCACGGCAGCCCCAGCACGTAGTGGGCCCCCACCGCCACCACGGTGATCGAGACGACCGTGCCGACGGTGGCCAGCGACAGGCCCAGGCGCAGCACCGGCCGGGTCTCGCGCCAGCTGGTGGTCAGCCCACCCTCGGCCAGGATGATCGCGAGCGCCCCGAAGCTGATGACCTGCGCGAGCATCGCGTCCTCGAAGGGCACACCGATGAAGGACTCCCCGAGCAGCACGCCCATCAGCAGGTAGACCAGCAGGCTGGGCAGCCCGGCGCGGCTCGAGAGCCGCACGGCGAGGATGGCCAGCAGCAGGACGGCCGAGCCCACGAGGACGAACTCGTTGAGCATCTGGACGTCGATGGTCATCTCATCCGATCAGACGGTGGGCCGCGAGGTCGCAGCCTACCGTCGCCATCGACTGGAACATGTTCTAGATTTGCAGGGTGAGCAGCCCCGGCACGACCGTCCCCGAGACCATTGCGGCCACCGACGTCGCACCCGGCGCCCCGGCGTACGACGTGGTGGTCGTCGGCTTCGGCATCGCGGGCGGCTGCGCGGCGCTCGAGGCGGCGCGCGCGGGGGCGCGCGTGCTGCTGCTGGAACGGGCCGCGGTGCACGGCGGCACGTCGTCGATGTCGGGCGGGCACTTCTACCTCGGCGGCGGCACCGCGGTGCAGCGCGCGACCGGCCACGACGACAGCGTCGAGGACATGGTCGCCTACCTGACCGCGTCGTCGAAGGCACCCGACGCGACGAAGATCCGGGCCTACTGCGAGGGGTCGGTGGCCCACTTCGACTGGCTGGAGGCGCTGGGCTTCGAGTTCGAGCGCTCCTACTACCCCGAGAAGGCGGTCATCCAACCCGGCACGCAGGGCCTGATGTACACCGGCAACGAGAAGGTCTGGCCCTTCCGCGACCTGTCCCGCCCGGCGCCGCGCGGGCACAAGGTGCCGGTCGCCGGCGACACCGAGGGCACCCGGCTGGTGATGGACCTGCTGCGCGAGCGCGTCGAGGAGGCGGGCGTCGAGGTGCGCTACGAGACCGGGGCCGCCGCGCTGGTGCTCGACGAGACCGGGACGGTGCGCGGCGTGGGCTGGCGCAGCTTCGAGCGCACCGGCGTGGTGCTGGCCGACGCCGTGGTGCTGGCCGCCGGCGGGTTCGTGATGAACCCCGACATGGTCGCCGAGCACACCCCGGCCCTGGCCGAGAAGCTCTTCACCCTCGGCTCGACGTACGACGACGGGCTGGGGATCCGCCTGGGGCGGTCGGCGGGGGCGGCGCTGCAGCACATGGACGAGCCCTTCATCACCGCGCCGGTCTACCCGCCGGCGACCCTGCTGACCGGGGTGATCGTCAACAACCGCGGCGAGCGGTTCGTGGCCGAGGACAGCTACCACTCCCGCACCAGCCAGCACGTGATCGCCCAGCCCGGCTCGGAGGCCTACCTGGTGGTCGACAGCGAGCACGTGGAGTACCCCGCGTTCCCGCTCGCGCCGCTGGTCGACGGCTACGAGACGCTCGAGGAGCTCGAGACCTCGCTGGGGCTGCCCATCGGGTCGGTGCGCGCGACCCTGGCCCGCTACGACGAGCACGCCGCGCGCGGCGAGGACCCCGACTTCCACAAGCACCCGCAGTGGCTGGCCCCGCAGTCCACCGGCCCGTGGGCGGTCTTCGACCTGCGCCTGGGCAAGGCGCTCTACGCCGGCTTCACCCTCGGCGGCATCGCCACCGACGTCGACGGCCGAGCCCTGCGCCCCGACGGCTCCCCCGTCACCGGCCTCTTCGCCGCCGGCGCCTGCGCCTCCAACCTCGCCCAGGACGGCAACGGCTACTGCTCGGGCACCCAGCTCGGCGAGGGCTCGTTCTTCGGCCGCCGGGCCGGGGTGGCGGCTGCGGCCCGCGCCCGGAATGGTTCATCGGGCACCCGATGAAACTGGCGCTGCCTGGCTGAACCTTCGTGGGGGTGGCGCGAGTTCCATCGGGTACCCGATGAACCTCCCGGCCGCCTCGCCTAGCCTCGGGGAGGTGAGCCAGCCCGAGCCTCCCGCCCAGCGACTGCGGGTCGCCTCGCGGGCGAACGTGCCGCCCTTCCACGTGATGGACCTGCTGGAGGCCTCGACGCGGCGCCAGCGCACCCACGGCGACGTCATCAACCTGCTGGCCGGCCAGCCCAGCACCGGCGCGCCGGCGCCGGTGAACGCCGAGGCGGTGCGGCTGCTCGGCTCGGGCGACCCGCTGGGCTACACCCCCTCGACCGGGGTGGTCGAGCTGCGCGAGGCGATCGCCGGCCACCACGCGCGCGCCCACGGCATCGCCGTCGACCCCGACGACGTGGTGGTGACCACCGGCAGCAGCGGCGGGTTCCTGCTGGCGTTCCTGGCGGCGTTCGAGGCCGGCGACAAGGTCGCGATGGCCCGGCCGGGCTACCCCTGCTACCGCAACGTGCTGGCGGCGCTGGGCTGCGAGGTGGTCGAGATCGACGCCGGCCCCGAGACCCGCTTCCAGCCCACCGTCGAGCAGGTCGCGGCGCTGCACGCCGAGCTCGCCGGCAGCGGCGGGCTGCGCGGGCTGGTGGTGGCCAGCCCCGCCAACCCGACCGGCACCATGCTGCTGCCCGAGGAGCTCGCCGCGCTCGCCGCCTGGTGCGAGGAGCACGGGGTGCAGCTGATCTCCGACGAGATCTACCACGGCATCGAGCACGCCGCCGTCGACGGCGGCGAGACCCTGGCCCGCTCGGCGTGGGAGACCAGCCGCGAGGCGGTCGTCTTCTCCAGCTTCAGCAAGTACTTCTCGATGACCGGGTGGCGGATCGGCTGGATGCTGGTGCCGCGCCGGCTGCGCCGCGCCGTCGACGTGCTGACCGGCAACTTCACCATCTGCCCCCCGGTGCTCGCCCAGCGCGCGGGCGTCGCGGCCTTCACCGAGGCGTCGTACGCCGAGCTCGACGGGCACGTCGCGCGCTACGCCGACAACCGTCGCGTGCTGATCGAGGGCCTGCGCGGCCTCGGCGTCACCGGGCTGGCCCCGGCCGACGGGGCGTTCTACGTCTACGCCGACGTCTCCCACCTCACCGACGACTCGATGGCCTTCGCCCACCACCTGCTGGCCACCACCGGCGTGGCGCTGGCCCCCGGCGTCGACTTCGACACCGTGCACGGCCACCGCTCACTGCGCTTCTCCTTCGCGGGGCCGCGCAGCGACGTGGAGGCCGGGCTCGAGCGGCTGGCGCCGGCGCTCACGGCGCACTGAGCGGACGCCCCCGCAGGCGCTCCTCCACAGGCACCACCGCGGCCGCTGCCGCACACCCGGCCCCGGGGCCACCATCGAGGCCCGTCCTCGACCCCGTCCTCGCCCCCGGGAGGCCCCATGACCGCCGACCCCGCCGCCATCCGCTCCTTGGCCCGCGCCCTGCACGAGCAGGGCGACGACGTCCGCGCCGAGGCCGACCGGCTGGTCGCGCTCACCGAGGCGGCCGGCTGGCAGGGCCGCGCCGGGGAGGCCCTGCTGGGGCGGGTGCGCGAGCAGGGGGCGGCGCTGCGCCGCTGCGCGGCCCGCCACGACGACGCGGCCGCCGCGCTGGAGCGGCACGCCGAGGCCGTCGAGGAGCGGCTGGCGCTGCTGCTGGCCGCCGCGCGACGCGCCGAGGAGCTGCTGGACGACGCCCGCGCCCTGCCGGACCTGCTGCCGGAGGTGCTGCCGGACGGGCTGCCGGACCTGCTGCCCGACGCGCTGCGGGGCGTGGTCGCGTGAGCGGGGCGGACGGCGCCGTCGTCGTCTCGGTGACCGGCGGCGTCGCGGGCCTGGCGGCGACGTACGCACGCCTGCTCGCGCTCGCTGAGGCCTACGACGCCGCGGCCGGCCGGATGCGCGACTGGGCCGCGCTCGGCGCCCGCACCCTGGTCAACGACGACCTGGTCGCCTCCGCGGCCCTGGCCCCGCTGAGCCTGGCCGAGGCCGGCGCGGCCGTCGCCGGCGCCACGACCGGGCGCGACGGGGTGCTGACCGAGTCGTTCGGCTGGACGCTGGACGCCGAGGCGGTGCGGCTGGCCGTGCGCCTGCTGGAGGGGGCCGACGAGCTGGCCGAGGGCGCGGTCTCGTCGCTCGACCACGCCCTGGGCCGGGCGCTGGGCCGCACCCTCGGGCTGGGTGCCCCGCTCTGGCTGCCGACGCTCGCCGGCGCCACCTGCGCCACCGCGCTGCTCTGGTCGCACCTGCCCGCCGACGGTCGCGAGCGCCTGCGCGGGCGGCTCGAGCCCGGCGGGGAGGCGCTCGAGGAGTGGGGGACCGACCACCCCCGCCTGGTCGAGCGGCTGGCCGGCGGGGCCGGTGGCGTGCTCGACGGACTGGTGGGGCTGCCCCTGCGGGTGACGGAGACCGCGGTGCTCGCCCGGCTTCTCGCGGGTGTCTACGACCCGGGCCGGGCCCGGGTGCTGGCGCTGCCGGGCGTCACGGTCGCCGGCTCGGCCCGCCGCCCGCGCAGCGTCGAGGACCTCGTCGACCACCTCTCGCAGCTCAGCGAGCTGTCGGGCCCGGCGCGTCCCGAGATGAACGGGACGATCGAGGTCCAGTCGTTCGAGGGGCCCGACGGCGGCGCCCGCCACGTCGTCTACCTGCCCGGCACCGACGACATGACGACCCTGCCGTGGACCCAGGACGACGACGTGCGCGACCTGGGCGCCAACCTGATGCTGGTCGGCGACGCGCCCACCGCGTACGGCGACGGCGTGCTCGCGGCGCTCGAGCAGGCCGGGGTCGGGCCCGACGAGCCGGTGCTGCTCGCGGGGCACTCCCAGGGCGGGCTGCAGGCCGCCCAGCTGCTGGGCTCGCTGGGCGCCGCCGACCACGGCTACTCGGTGACCCACGTGGTCACCGCCGGCTCACCCGTGGCCCACCTCGGTCCCTTCCCGCCCGGCAGCCACGTGCTCTCCCTCGAGCAGCAGGGCGACGTGGTGCCGCTGCTCGACGGCGCCGCCAACCCCGACTCGCCCGAGCACCTCACGCTCACCTTCGAGGCCGGGCACGTCGCCGGCGACGACGTGGGCGGCCACCACGGCTTCGCGGCGTACGCCGCCGGCGCGGCGGCCGCCGACGCCAGCACCGACCCCGGCGTGGCCGAGCAGGTGCGCAGCCTGCACGACGCCGGGTTCCTGGGCGGGGAGCCGCCCGGCGGGGTGCGCCACACCGTCTACCGGATCACCCGGGCGCCGTGAGGCACGCCCCGACCCCGTCAGCGCAGGTGGCTCTTGCGCACCACGCCGTTGCGCACCCGCTGCGGGTGGTCGCCGACGCTGGTGGTGCGCACGATCCGGCCGGTGCGGTAGGAGACCTTGGAGACCTCGTCGGTGCCGCTCCAGGAGATGTAGCAGTGCTGGCCGTCGTGGCTGGGCGTGACCCAGTAGGGCTTGCCGTCCTCGCGCACCACCAGCCGGGTCCGCCGGAAGGACCGGGCGTCGACCACGGTGACGTAGTCGGACATCGTGCCGGCGACGCAGATCCGTCGCCCGGTGGGGTCCATCGCGATCCCGTGGTGGGCGGAGTCGAGCAGGTAGAGCTCGCGCGGCAGCTCGGGGACGAGGTCGGGCAGCCGCTTGACCCGCACGATCTCGCCGCTGCGCCGGTCCATCTGCACGAAGCCGTGCATGAAGGAGAGCTGGAAGTAGACCTGCTGCTCGTCGGGCGAGAGGGTCAGCGGCCGCACCGCGGTCGAGGCGTCCTCGAGACCGGCGGCGTCGAGGGCGGCGCGCAGGTCGTAGCGGCGCTCGATCTCGAAGGTGCGGGCATCGACGACCTGCAGCACCCGCTCGTCCTTGGTCGGGTCGAGCGCCGGCTGGTCGAAGGGCGTGTAGACCATGCCGATGCTGGCGTGCAGGATGCGTCGCCCACCGTCGATGAAGACGCTCTCGTGCGGCGAGCCGCCGGACTCGAAGCGGCCCACCTCCTCACCGGTGCGCACGTCGAGGGCGTGCACCACGTTGCCGGTCGAGGCCGAGACCACCACGGTGCGCCCGTCGGGCGAGAGCGCCATGTGGTCGGAGCGGTAGCCGTCGACCGCGAAGCGCCACACGATATCGCGGGTGCGCAGGTCGATGGCGACGACGTCGGCGTACGAGGGCCGCGAGACGACCAGCAGGCGCCCGTCGTTGGAGGAGTACATGTCGTCGACGAGCTGGTCGTTGCCCTCGCCGATGAACTGCTGGATGGCGGCGTAGAAGGCCAGGCGCACCGGGTTGGAGAGGATCTCGGCCATCCGCTCCTCCCGGTCGGGCACGACGTCGACGCGCGCGACCCGCTTGAAGGAGCCGGGTCGCAGCAGGTCGGCGGTGCCCTCCCAGTTGTTGCCGACGAACACCACGCGGCGCTTCTTGCGCCCGACCCGGACGTCCTGGGTCGAGCCGCGCTCGACCGCCCGGGCCTCGGCGGCCCGCACCTCGTCGAGCAGGGTCCCGGCGCCGGGCTCGAGGGCCGCGGCGACGGCGGTGGTCGTCCGGGCCCGGTCGGGGGCGGCGACGGCCACGGCGGCCACCGGACCGGCGGCCAGGGCGATGCCGAGCGCACCGACCAGGGCACGGCGGGGCCCCGTCAGGGCCCGGCGTCGTGTGGGCCCGGGCCGTCGCGACGGGGGCTGGGCGTGGGGGGTGGGCAGCGACATGGGGGTCCTCTCGCAGCGGGTGCCTCGCCTGTGCAACGAGCGCGGTGTGCCGACGGTCACGCCCGTGGGGGTGACGACGCTCACGGTGACGACACCCAGCACAATGCCCGGTGCGACCGGTCTGGTCAGGCGTTTGGTCCCGGAGGGCCGGGGAAGGGTCCTGACCGACCATGCCGAGCCACGAGCAGAGCAGGGAGACGACGTGTACGGCGACACCGAGGTGATCCGCAGACGCGTCGACCAGCTGCGCGAGCAGGGGGTCGACGTGCGCGCACTGGCCGACCGGCTCGTGGCCCAGGCCGAGGCGGTCGGCTGGAGCGGCCGGGCCGCCGCGTCGATGCGCGAACGCGTGCGCGAGCGCGCCGCCCACCTGCGCGAGGCCGCCGGCCGGCACGACGCGGCCGCCGAGGCGCTGCAGCGCCACCTCGCCGAGGCCGAGCGGGCCCGCGACACCATCGCCGAGCGCGAGCGGCGGGCCGGGTCGCTGCGCGCCGAGGCCGGGGCGCGGGTCGCAGCGGTGCTGGCCCACGCGGCCGCCGACCGCGAGGCCGGGATCGTGCGCGAGCCCGACCCCGCCGACCAGCAGCTCCTCGACGCCGAGCTGCCGCCCCCGGGCCACCGCGACTGGCTCGACGTCGAGCTGCCGGGGCTGTGAGCACCGAGTGCCGCCGACCATCGACCTGAGCAGCCCGCCGCCCCGGCCCACCCGGCTCGAGGCGCTGCCGCGACGCATCACGGTGACCCTGCGCGAGCTGCAGCTCGTCGCCGAGGCCGCCGGCGGCGCGCCGTTGCCCTTCGACCTCGCGGCCGCCCCGGAGGCCGGCGCCGAGCCGGTGCCCGGTGGGCTGGAGGACCGGCTCGGGCGCAGCCGCGGCTCGAGCGAGGAGGCGGCGTACGCCGAGGCGCTGGGCTCGCTGCACGACCCCGCCGACAGCCTGGCGCGCCGGGGCCTGCTCGCCGACGGCCGCGTCGACGACGGTCTCGCCGGCGCCGTCGGCCTGCTCGCCACGCCCGAGGTGGCCCTCGACCTCGACCTGGCGGTCGAGGGGCAGCGGGCCCGCGCCTGGCACCGCCAGGCGGGCGGCGCCGTCGCGACCCTGGCCACCGTCGACGGGCTGGTCTTCGAGCTGACCTGGTTCGGGGTCGACCAGTGGCCGCTCGAGCTGGCCCGGGTCGCGGTGCTGCCCGAGGACGCCGCCACCGGCCGCAGCAGCGTGCCCGACCGCCTCGACGTGCCCTACGAGCTGCTCGACGCCGCCGGGGAGGCGGTGCGCAGCGACCGGCCCGACCTGCTGCCCGTGCTGCTGGCGCGCCACCCCGGCGTGCTGCGCGACGGCAGCGGCCGCCCCCTCGACGAGGTCGAGGCCGCAGCCGCGCTGGCGGCGCTGCTGCACGAGCCGCGCGGACGCCTGCGCGCGCTGGTGGCCGACGTCTCGGGCACCGAGACCACCGTCGTGGGTGTCGTGTCGTGGGTGCTGCTGGCCGACGCCTGGCGCGCCGTGCGCCCGCACGGCACCGGCGCCCGGCAGGGGCGCCAGGACGGCGCCGAGCACCGGGTCGACGTCGTACGGATCGAGCCGGCCGGCCTGGCCGCCGACCTGGCGCCGGTGCTCGCCGAGGTCCTGGACGAGCCGGGGCAGGTGCCCCGGTGACCGAGCCGCCGAGCGCGGTCGAGCGCGCCGACCGCGACGACGGCTCGACCAGCTGCTGCGCCTGGCCGACCTCTTCGACCGGGCCGGGGCGGACCTGCGCGGGCGTGCCCGCCTGGGCGGCGCGGTGCTCGAGGACCCCGCCGTGCACGGCTCCGCACCACTCTCCCCGCCCACGTGGGCCGAGGCCGAGGCCGCGGTGCGGGGGGCGACCACCGGACGCGGCGGGCTGCACGACCGCTCGGTCGAGCTCGACGCGGACGCGCTCGTGGTGCGTGCCACCGTGCAGACCTACCGGTGGATCGACGAGCTGCAGAGCGCCGCCTACGAGACGCTCGGCTCGATCGCCGGGCGCGCGATCGGCTACCTGGCGCCCGAGGTGGCGCTGGGCGGTGCGATCGTCTCGGCGGGCCTGATCGAGACCGACGCCCTCGACCGCGACGGCGTCGCGGGCTACCTCGAGGAGCTCGCCGAGCACCACCCCGACCTGATGGACCACGTCAGCAGCGGCGGCGGGCTCCTCGACAGCCTCCAGATGCGCTCGCTGCTCACCGTGGGCGCCCTGGCCCGCGACGACACGGGCCTCGCGGCCGCCGGTGGGCTCCGCGCGGTCGGGATCGACTCCCTGGGCCTCGACGTCGGCGCCGCGGCGCGCGACATCGCTGGCGGCATGCTCGAGCCCGACGGCACCGCGTCGGGCGCGTCCTCGGGCGCGTCCCCGGACGCCGACGGTCCCGGCCCGGCCCCGCAGCCGGGCCCTGCGACCGGCACCGCGCCGACCGGGCTCGAGGAGCTGCTGGTCACCCTCACCCACACCCAGCGCAGCGTCGAGGTGCGCGCGGTCGGTGGCGGCCGGTTCATCGCCTACCTGGCCGGGCCCGACTCGGGCCGCACCGGCCGGCTGCGGCTGGTCAGCGGCGACCGGGCGGCGTACGCCGACGCGGTGGTCGACGCGCTCGAGCGGGCGGTGGGCGAGACCCCCGACGCGCGGGTGATGCTGGGGGCGGCGCCCACGGCGGGGCCACCGCGGCGGAGGTGGCGGCCGGCGCGCTGCCGGCCACCTTCACCGTCGAGCAGGTGGTCACCGCCGGCGCGCCCGCCGCGCAGGTCCCGCGGATCCCGCCCACCACGCGGGTGCTGAGCCTGGAGCACCGCGGCGACCCGGTCGCCCTGCTCGGCTCGCTCATCAACGCCGGCGCCGAGCACCGGCTGACCGTCGTCTTCGACGGCCCCGGCGGCCCCGGCGGTCCCGAGCAGGGCCACGGCCGCCGGGGCGAGGTCTACGTCGCCGGTGGTCGCGCCG
The DNA here is from genome assembly GCF_013466785.1 of Nocardioides marinisabuli. NCBI lineage: Bacteria > Bacillati > Actinomycetota > Actinomycetes > Propionibacteriales > Nocardioidaceae > Nocardioides > Nocardioides marinisabuli. The sequence goes on along the minus strand of NZ_CP059163.1, from coordinate 1,862,562 downwards.
CCGACAGCTCCTCCCACCCGCGCCTGGTCGCCGAGCTCGACCGGTTGTCCGCCCTGGGCTACCTGCGCCGCTGACTCACAGCAGGTCGTGGACCAGCTCGGAGAGCTGGGTGAGGTTGCGGCACTCCACCATCGGCACCACCTCGGCGTAGCGGCTGGCCGCGGAGTCGCCGGTGTCCCAGTGGCGCCGGTGCTCGGGGTTGAGCCACCAGGCGTGGCGGCACTGCCCGGCCAGGTCGGCCAGGGTGTCGAGGGCCAGGTCGGAGTAGTTGGAGCGGGCGTCTCCGAGGACCAGCAGCGAGGTGCGCGGGCCGATCGCGTCGGCGTGCTGCTCGGCGAACTTGTCGATGGCGCGCCCGTAGTTGGTGCGCCCCCACAGCGCGGCGTGCGAGGCGCTCGCGGCCAGGTCTGCCATCACGTCGACCACGTCGGCGCCCGGCTTGAAGTGGTGGGTGACCTCGTGGATGTGGTCGATGAAGGTGAAGGCGCGCACCTTGGTGAACTGCTCGCGCAGCGCGAAGACCAGCAGCAGGGTGAACTGCGCGAAGTTGGCGACGCTGCCGGAGACGTCGCAGAGCACCACGAGCTCGCTGCGGTGCGGCCGCTTGGGCTTGTGGTGGGTGGTCAGCGGCACCCCGCCGGTCGACACCGAGGCCCGGACGGTGCGGCGGAAGTCGAGCGGACCGCGGCGCTGCGCGTGGTGCTCCTGGGTCAGCCGGGTCGCGAGCCGGCGGGCCAGCGGGTAGATCTCGCGCCGCATCTGCTCCAGGTCGCTGCGCCGCATCTGCAGGAAGTCGAGGCGGTCGATGGTCGGGCGCAGGGCGGTGCGGGCCACGTGGTCGGCGCCCTTCTCCTCGCCGATGCGGCGCCGCGCGTCGGCCTCGACGCGGCGGGTGAAGTCGCCGACGCGCTGCCCCGCCGCCCGCTGCGCCTCCTCCTCGCCGCGGCCCTCGGCCAGCAGGCCCTGCACCAGGCGCTCGACGATCTCGCCGGGCGCCACCCGCTGGAGCGCGGTGTACGCCGACCACGACGAGAGCCCCGGCCCCCGCCCGGGCATCGCGCCGAAGCGGCCCACGGCCTCCGCGGCCAGGCGGGCCAGCTGCTCCTCGTCGCCGGCGGCCATCGCGGCCTCGAGGCGCTCGCGGAAGTCGCGCAGCGCCTCCGCGTTGTCGCGCGAGCCCGGCACGACCGGCCGCTCGTCGGCGTCCTGGGTACTGCTGTCGGGGCTGTCGGAGCCGTCGGGTCCGTCGGGGCCCTCGCCACCGTCGAGCCGGGTGGACCCGTCGCCCACCAGGCGCGGGAAGTAGAGGTCGAAGAGCGCGTCGAAGGTCGCGCGCTGGGCGTGCCGCTTGACCACGGCGGCGGCGTACCCCTCGCGCACGACGGCCCGGTCGTCCCACGGCAGCGCGGTCAGCACCGCGACGGCGTCGAGGTCCTCGGCCAGCGAGACCGGGAGCCCGGCCGCCCGCAGCGCCTCGAGGAAGGAGATGTGGCGGTCGAGCAGGCCCGAGCGCGCCCCGGGAGGGTGCGGGGAAGCGTCATCAGGGATGCTCATCGTGGGTCAGCGCCCCGCGCGGTCGAGGCGCAGCTCCTTGACCGCGCGCTCCTGGTCGGAGACGTGCTTGAGCACCACGCCGAGCGTCGCGTTGACGGCCGCGTCGTCGAGGTCGCTGATCTCGAGGGCGATGAGGGTGCGCGCCCAGTCGACGGACTCCGCGATCGACGGCGCCTTCTTCAGCTCCAGCTCGCGCAGCCGCGCGACCATGGCGACGAGCTGGGTGGCGACCGCCTCCTCGAGGCCGGGCACCTGCGAGACGACGATCTCGCGCTCGCGCTCGGAGTCGGGGTAGTCCAGGTGCAGGTAGAGGCAGCGGCGCTTGACCGCCTCCGACAGCTCGCGGGTCGCGTTGGAGGTCAGCACCACGAACGGGCGGCGCACCGCGGCCACGGTGCCCATCTCGGGGATCGTGACCTGGAAGTCGGAGAGCACCTCGAGCAGCAGCCCCTCGACCTCGACGTCGGTCTTGTCGACCTCGTCGATGAGCAGGACGGTCGGCTCCTCGCGGCGGATCGCCGTGAGCAGCGGCCGGGTCAGCAGGAACTCGTCGGTGAAGATGTCGTCGTGGGTCTCGTCCCACGACGCGTCGGTTCCCTGGCTGGCCTGGATGCGCAGCAGCTGCTTCTTGTAGTTCCACTCGTAGAGCGCGCGGGCCTCGTCGAGCCCCTCGTAGCACTGCAGCCGCACCAGCTCGGCGCCGTTCGCGCGGGCCACCGCCTTGGCCAGCTCGGTCTTGCCGACACCGGCCGGGCCCTCGATGAGCAGCGGCTTCTCCAGCGCCCCCGCCAGGTACGTCGTCGTCGCGGTCGCCGCGTCGGTGAGGTAGCCGGTCGCACCCAGGCGGTCGGCGGCGTCGGTCGGCGAGCTGAACCAGGTCATGGGCCCATCCTGTCCCACGCCTGGGCCGGACCGGCTCGTGACCCGGCTCACCCTGGCTCGTTGGACCCGTGTGCCCGTCCCCGACCGCCTCGTCGCCCCCGCCCCGTCGCGGGCCGTGCTGCGCGGGCTGCGCCTGTTCCGCTGGGGCGCGCTCGCGACGGTGGTGAGCGTCGCCCTGGGCGTGCACGGCCAGGCCGAGCCGGCGTCCCCGGCGGGCCCCGACCCGGTCGCCCAGGTGCCGACCTGATGGCCGACCACCGCTGCTCCACCACCGGCTTCCTCGACGGCTCCCTGCCCTCGGCCGCCCTGCTGCGCACCCCCCGCGGGCAGCTGCGGGTGGTGGGCTTCGCCCGCGGCTGGGCGGCCCACGAGGGGGTGCGGCCCGGGACCCTCGTCGCGGTGTGCCTCGGCACCCGGGCGGCCGAGGACGCATGAGCCCTACCCGTCACCACCGCGCGAGTAAAATCGAGGCAGTGAGCTCCCCCCGCCCCTCCCCCGGCCCCCGCAGGCGTCTCCTGCTGGGCGCGGTCAAGCTCGGCGCCGTGCTGGCGGTCGTCGCCGTGCTGACCGGCACCCTCACCGGCGCCCCCTCCCCCTCGGTCTCACCCTCCGACCCCACGAGTGACCGCCTGGACCGGCTGATGACGCTGCACGGGTGCTCGACGGCCGGCCTCGAGGACGGCGCCGTACCGGCCTCGGCGGTGCTGCGCTCCGAGGAGGGCGCCCTGCGGATGGTCGACTTCGAGCGCGGCTGGGCGGCGGACGAGGGGACGGCCTCGGGCACGCTGGTCGCCGTCTGCGCCCGCCCCCTCACCTGACGGCCGAGCAGTCACTTCTGAACCCTCGAGCAGTCACTTCCGGTCCACCCGGGTGGACGCGCCGGGTTCACAAGTGACCGGTGGATGGTTCGAAAGTGACTGCTCGGCCGTCAGACCGGCCCGCCGTGCCGGCCGGCGCCAGCGGCGAAGCGGGCGGCCCCGTCGAGGGCCCCGGCCGCGAGGGAGACCCGGCCGTGGTCGAGCTCGACCGCCAGGGCGGCCTCCTCGTCGAGACCGTGCTGGTCGAGCACCGAGGCCCGGTCGCGGCGCAGGCACTCCTGGGGCAGCGCGGCGAGGTGGTGGGCCAGGGCCTCGGCCTCGGCCCGCGCGGTGCCGGGGGCCACGAGGCGGTTGACCAGGCCGATCCGCTCGGCCTCCTCGGCGCCGACCTCGCGGCCGGTGAGCACCAGGTCGAGGGCCCGGCTGGTGCCGATGAGGCGCGGCAGGCGCACCGTGCCGCCGTCGATGAGCGGCACGCCCCAGCGCCGGCAGAGGACACCCAGGACGGCGTCGGTCGCGGCCACCCGCAGGTCGGCCCAGGCGGCGAGCTCGAGGCCGCCGGCGACGGCGTACCCCTCGATGGCGGCGACCACCGGCTTCGAGAGCCGCATCCGGGTCGGCCCCATCGGCGCGTCGACCCCGTCGGCCGGGTCGAGCACCCGGTTGCCCCGCTCGGTGCCGACGGCCTTGAGGTCGGCGCCGGCGCAGAACGTGCCGCCGTCGCCCCACAGCACCGCGACGTGCTGGGTCTCGTCGGCCTCGAAGGCACGGAATGCGTCGGCCAGCGCGGTGGCGGTGGGTCCGTCGACGGCGTTGCGGGCGTGCGGGCGGTGCAGGACCACCGTGGTGACCGGGCCGTCGACCTCGACCCGCACCGCCCCCGGCTCCGGGTCGTACGCCGCCGGGCTCACGAGCCCTCGACCCGCCGGGCGCTCGTGGCGTGGTGGCGGGCCAGCTCCTGGTAGCCGGCCGCGTTGTGCTCGACCCACTGCTGGGAGCTGGTGCCCTCGATCGGCTTGACCACCTTGCACGGGACGCCGGCCGCGACCACGCCGGCGGGGATCTCGGTGCCCGGGGTGACCACCGACCCGGCCGCGACGAGGGTGCCGCCGCCGATGCGGGCCCCGTCGAGCAGCGTCGAGCCGTTGCCGACCAGCGCCTGCTCGCCCACCTCGCTGCAGTGCACGACGCAGCCGTGCCCGATCGTGGCGTTCGGGCCGATGACCAGGTGCTCGCCGGGGGCGGCGTGCAGCACCGAGTTGTCCTGCACGTTGGTGCCCTCGCGCACCACGATCGAGCAGACGTCGGCGCGCACCACGACGCCGTACCAGATGCTGGCGTCCTTCTCGACGACCACCTCGCCGATGAGGGTCGCGGTGGGGGCCACCCAGGCCTCGGGGTGCACGGAGGGTCGCTTGCCGTCGAGCTCGAAGAGGTTCACGGCGCACATCCTGCCCGGTGCGGCGCCGCCGGTGGGTCCACCCCACGCACGACGAACGCCCCGGAGCGGTGCTCCGGGGCGTTCGGCCCAGCTGGCGGTGGCGGTGGGATTTGAACCCACGGTGGGTTTCCCCACACATCATTTCGAGTGATGCACCTTCGGCCTCTCGGACACGCCACCGCCGGTGAATGTACCGGAGGCGCCGCGCTCGGGCGAAATCAGCCGACCCAGCGGCGCAGGGTCTCCTTGGCGCCGACCTGGTGCAGCAGCGCGCGTGCCTCGAGGTAGGGGCCGGTGAACCCCGGCTCGTCGACGAGGTCGCCGAAGAGGTCGGGGTCGCGCAGGAAGGCCAGCGGGTCCTCCGCCTGGGCACGGGCCCGCGCCAGCACCGCGTCGCGGCGCCGGTCGACGACCTCGATCGGCTGCCCCTGCTCGTCGACCGCCTCGGCGTAGCGCGACCAGGCGGCCACCGTCAGCGCGGCGTGCCGCACCTCGCCACCGGCCGCGAGCCGCTCGCGGACCACCGGCAGCAGCCACTTGGGGATGCGGTCGGAGCTCTCGGCGCACAGCCGGGCCAGGGTGTCGCGGATCTCGGGGTTGGCGAAGCGCTCGATGAGCCGGTGCCGGTAGGCGTCGAGGTCGAGCCCGGGCAGCGGCGCCAGCGTCGGGCTGGCCTCCTGCTCCATGTAGCCGAGCAGGTAGCGCTCCAGGAGCGGGTCGGCGGCCGCCTCGTGGGCGTAGGTGTAGCCCGCGAGCACGCCGAGGTAGGCCAGCGCCTGGTGACCGGCGTTGAGCAGCCGCAGCTTCATCAGCTCGTACGGCGTCACGTCGGGCACCACCTGCACGTCGACGTCCTCGAGCGCCGGGCGATCGCCCCCGACGAAGTCGTCCTCCAGCACCCACTGGGTGAACGGCTCGCAGACGACCGGCCAGGCGTCCGCGACGCCCGAGTGGGCGGCCAGGTCCTCGCGGTCCTCGGGGGTGGTGACCGGGGTGATCCGGTCGACCATCGAGTTGGGGAAGCGCACCTCGGCGGCGATCCAGTCGGCCAGCGCGGGGTCGCGCAGCCGCGCGAACGCGGTGAGCATCCGGCTGGCGACGTGGCCGTTGCCCTGGATGTTGTCGCACGACATCACCGTGAACGGCGCCGTGCCGGCGGCCCGGCGGCGGGCCAGCGCCTCGACGACGTACCCGAACGCGGTGACGGGCAGCTCGCCGTCGGCCAGCGCGAGGTCGTGGCGCAGCCCGTCGTCGTCGGCGTCGAGCTCGCCGGTGACCTGGTGGACGTGGTAGCCGCCCTCGGTGACCGTGAGCGACACGATGCGGGTGGCGGGGTCGGCGAGCAGGTCGAGCACCTCGGCCCCGCGCTCGGGGGCGAAGAGGTAGTCGACCATCGAGCCGACCACCCGGGGCTCCCGCGAGCCGTCGGGGTGCTTGACCACCACGGTGTAGAGGCAGTCCTGGGCGGCCATCGCCTCGGCCATCCGGGCGTCGCCGGGCATCAGCCCGACGCCGGTGATGGCCCAGTCGAGCGCCTCCCCGCGGTTCATCAGCTCGTCGAGGTACATCGCCTGGTGGGCGCGGTGGAAGCCGCCCACGCCGAGGTGGGCGATCCCGTGGCGCAGCGCGCCGCGGTCGTACGTCGGGACGGGGACCCGCTCCCCCACCTGCGCCAGGGTGTCCTGGCGCAGGGGGGTGCGGGCGGTGGTGGCAGCGCTCACTTGACGGCTCCCAGGGACAGACCGCGGACGAGCTTGTCCTGCGCTGCGAACCCGGCGATCATCACCGGCAGCGAGACCAGGGTGGCCGCGGCGCACAGCTTGGCCAGGAACAGGCCCTGGCTGGAGATGAACCCGACCAGGAAGATCGGCGAGGTCGCGGAGACCGTGGCCGTCAGGTTCACCGCGAACATGAACTCGTTCCAGCTGAAGATGAAGCAGATCAGCGCGGTCGCGGCCAGGCCCGGCGAGGCCATCGGCGTCACGATGCTCCACACGGTGCGCAGGAAGCCGGCACCGTCGACCTGGGCGGCCTCGAGGATCTCGGGCGGGATCTCGGCCAGGAAGGACTGCATCATCCAGACCGCGATCGGCATGTTCATCGCCGTGTACAGGATGACCAGCGTGAAGACGTTGTCGAGCCCACCGATCTGCTTGACGATCAGGTAGACCGGCAGCAGCGCGGCGATCGGCGGCAGGAACTTGGTGGAGAGGAAGAAGAACATCACGTCGGTCCACTTCTCCACCGGCCGGATCGACAGCGCGTACGCCGCCGGGACCGCCAGGATCAGGACCAGCAGCGTCGAGACGCCGCTGGCGATCGCGGAGTTGATCAGGAAGGTGCTGGCCCCCCGGTCGAAGACGGCCGCGTAGTTGTCGAAGCTCAGCGGCGCGAAGATCGACGGCGGGCTGGTCGCGGCGTCGGACTCCTGGTGGAACGAGGTCAGGACCATCCAGAAGACCGGGGCGACGAAGAGCAGGGTCAGCACCCAGGCCAGCGTGGCCCAGCGCCACCCGGCCCGATCGCCGTCGCCGCCGCTGCTGCGCCGGCGGCGGCGCTTCTGGGCCGCGGTGGCGCGATGCCCTCGGCGACGTCGCCGGGGTCGGCGCCGTGGGCGTCGAGCGGGTCGGCCTGGGCGGGGGTTCGTGTGCTCATCGCTGGTGCTCCTCGCTGAAGAGGGACGAGATGACCCGCAGGGCGAAGGTCGCCACGACGATGGAGCCGATGACGACCACGACGCCGGCCGCAGCGGCCTCGCCGTACTCGAACTTGCGGAACAGGGTCAGGTAGATCTCGTAGGGCAGGTTGGTCGTCGCCGAGCCGGGGCCGCCCTGGGTGATGGTGAAGATGGCGTCGAAGGTCTGCAGGACGTAGATCGAGCCGAGCAGGATGGACAGCTCGATGTAGCGGCGCAGGTGCGGCAGGGTGATGAAGCGGAAGGTCTGCATCCCCGAGGCCCGGTCGATCTTGGCGGCCTCGAGCACGTCACCCGGCTGCGACTGCAGCCCGGCGAGCAGGATCAGCATCATGAACGGCGTCCACTGCCAGACCAGCGCGGCGATGACCGCCGGCATCGGGAAGGTCGAGACGTAGTCGATGACCGGTCCCTCCTCGGCCCCGAACAGCTGCCAGACCCAGTTGAGCGTGCCGTTGAACAGGCCGTAGTCGGGGTTGTAGAGGGCGTGCTTCCAGATCAGCGCGGAGGCCACCGGCATCACCAGGAACGGTGCGATCAGCAGCGTGCGGGCCAGGCCGCGACCGGGGAACTTGCGGTCCAGCAGCAGCGCGAGCATCAGGCCCAGCAGCATGCTGATCAGGACCACCGAGACGGTGAGCACCATGGTGTTGACCACGGCGTCGCGCAGCCGGCTGTCGGTGAAGACGGTCCGGTAGTTGTCGAACCCGGCGAACGAGCTGAAGTTGCCCATCCCGAGGAAGTTCTTGTCCCCGGGCTGCAGCACGTTCCAGTTCAGCGTCGAGATGGCGATGGTGAGCAGGAACGGCAGCTGGGTGACGATGATCGTGAAGATCAGCGCCGGCATCAGCGGGCCGCGGCGACGCCACTTCTGGGCGCGGGTCAGCTCGTGGCGAGGCGGGCGGGAGCGGTGGCCCGAACGGGCCTGGTCCTCCGGCGCCGGGGTGGCGGTGGCACTCATGCGTCCTCCGGTCGGGCGGTCTCGACGTGGTGCGAGATGGGGCGGGTGGAGCGGGGTCTACGTCGGCGACGCCGGCGCGGGGACCGGGCGGGCCGGCTCGCGCCGACCCGCCCGGGCGTGGTCACTGGTACTCGGCCGCGACCTCCTCGGCGAGCTCCTGGCCCTGGGCCAGCGCCTCCTCGACGGTGCCCCTGCCGGCGATGGCGGCCGAGATCTCCTGCGAGACCTTGGTGCCGAGGTCGGCGAACTCGGGGATGCCGACGAACTGGACGCCCACGGTCGGGCGGGGCTGGACGCCCGGGTCGGTCGGGTCGGCCTCCTCGATGGCCTGCAGCGTGATCGGGCCGAAGGCCTCCGAGACCTCCTGGTACTCGGGGATCTCGTAGGTGCTCTCACGCTTGCCCGCGGGCAGCCGCGACCAGCCGAGCTCCTCGCCGACGGTCTGCTCGTACTCCTTCGAGGTGGCCCACTTCATGAACTCGGCGGCCGCGTCGGAGTTGGTGGTGGTCTCGGGCATCGCCCACGACCAGGTCCACAGCCAGCCGCTGGAGTCGGTCTCCTTGACCGGCGCGAAGGCGTAGCCGATCTTCCCGGCCACGTTGCTGACCTTGGGGTCCTCCAGGGAGCCGGCGGCCGAGGTGGCGTCGTACCACATCGCGACCTTGCTCTGGCTCATCGCGTTGAGGCACTCGGTGAAGCCCGCCTGCGAGGCGCCGGCCTCACCGTGCTCGCGCACCAGGTCGACGTAGAACTGCACGGCCTCGGTGAACTCGGGGCCGTCGACCTGGGCCTCCCAGTCCTCGGTGAACCAGGTGCCACCGAACGTGTTGACCACCGTGGTGAGCGGGGCGAACATCTCGCCCCAGCCCGGCAGCCCGCGCAGGCAGATCCCCTTCATGCCCGGCTGGGCGCCGTCGACCTCGGCTGCGATGTCGGCGACCTCGTCCCAGGTGGGCCGCTCGGGCATCTCGAGGCCCTCGTCCTCGAGCACGTCCTTGCGGTACATCAGGAACGAGGACTCGCCGTAGAAGGGGAGCGCGTAGAGCTGGTCGTCGGAGGACAGCGAGGCGATCATCGGGTCGAGCAGGTCGTCGACGTCGTAGTCGTCGTCGCCCTCGACGTACTCGTCGAGCGGCTTGAGCCAGCCGTTCTTGGCCCAGATCGGCACCTCGTAGGCGCCCACCGAGACCACGTCGTACTGCCCGGCGCCGGTGGCGACGTCCTGGGTGACCTTGTCGCGCAGCTCGTTCTCGGGCAGCACCGTGTAGTTGACCTCGATGCCGGTGTCGGCGGTGAAGGTGTCCTCGGTGATCTGCTGGATGTCCTGCATCTGCGGGTTGCCGACCATGAGGACGGTGATCGCGCCACCCTCCCCGTCGGTGCCGGCCTCCCCGCCCCCACCGGCGCCTGCGCATCCGCTGAGTACGAGGCCTGCCACCGCGGGTGCGATGGCGGCTGCGGCGAGCCGCTTTGTCGTGGTGCCCATCTTCGGTCCTCCATGAGGTCGTGCGTGTGCGGTCTGGCACCGGTCACGGGCGTGGCCGGCAGGCCGACCGTCGGACGACGGTCAGCGGGAGAGGGACGCGCCGGCTAGGCGCGCACCACCTGGGGTCCGAGTGCTGCGTAGCGGTGCGCCTCGGTGGCGCTGAGACCCGTGTCGGTCACCAGCGCCTCGAAGTCGGCGATGTCGGCGAAGCGGCAGAAGCTCGAGACCCCGAACTTCTTGGCGACCCCGACGAAGACGCGTCGTCGCGAGCGCTGGACGACCAGGTTCTTGACCGCGGCCACGGCCGGGTCGGGGGTGGTCAGCCCGTGCTCGCGGGACACGCCGTTGGAGCCCAGGAAGGCCAGGTCGATGACGAGGTCGTCGAGCATCCTGGTGGCCCAGTGGTCGACGGTGGCCATGGTGCGCCCGCGCACCCGGCCGCCGAGCACCAGCACGGTCACGCCGGCTTGGCCGGCCAGCGCCGTGGCGGTGAGCAGAGAGGAGGTGACCACGGTCAGCGGCCCCTCGGGCCGCAGCGCCTCGGCCACCAGCTGCGGGGTGAAGCCCTCGTCGACGTAGACGGTCTCGGCGCCCTCGAGGTGCTCGGCGGCGGCCGCGGCCACCCGGCGCTTCTGGCTGACCCCGCTGAGGGTCCGGGCGGCGAGGTCGCTCTCGAAGCCGGCGCTCTCGACGGGGTAGGCCCCGCCGTGCACCCGCTGGACGACCCCGCGGTCGGCCAGGTGGCGCAGGTCGCGACGCACGGTCTCGGGGGCGACGCCCAGGTCGTTGGCCAGGGCGACGACGTCGACCCGGCCGTCGGAGCGGGCCCGGTCGAGGATCTCGCGCTGGCGCCGGACGGCTTCCATGTCGATCTCCTCTCCGGGTGTGCCCGATCGGGCCGAGTCGGGCTGTGACTGGTGTCACGTCGGGCGGTGCACCTCCATGGTGCCCCTCGTCACATGCGCGTGGCGAGTCCGGATGGCGGTAACCGGATGCCCGAGTGGTGCCCGATTGCGGCCGTTTCGCCCGCCTGGCGGGACCTGCTTCCCACCGTTCCGGCCCGGTCGGGCACCCGGATGGGGTGGAACGGCGCCCACCGGCTGCCCGGTCGGGCCCGGGGTCAGGCCAGGCCGAGGCGCTCCAGGTGGTCGTTGAGGAACACGCCGGCGGGGTCGAGCGAGCGCCGCAGGCGGCGGAAGTCGGCCGCCTGCGGGTAGAGCCGGTCGACGTCGACCGGACCGGCGACCTTGCCCCAGTGCGGGCGGGCGTCGTACGCCGCCAGCGCGGCCTCGACCGCGCGGACGGCCTCGCCGACCAGGGCGTCGTCGTTGCGCCAGGTGAAGTGCAGCGCCAGCGAGTCGCGGCCGTGGACCATCGAGAGCCAGATGTCGTCGGCGCCGATGCTGCGCAGCTCGCCGGCGATCAGGGCCGGGGCGAGGACGTCGGCGACCGAGCGCACCGCGGCCACCGCCTCGGCGGCCCGCTCGAGCGGCACGAACCACTCGCTCTGCTGCTCGTCGCCCCAGCTGGGCTCGCGGTCGTGGCGGAAGTGGGGCATCCGCGTGTGCCACGGCCCGGCGCTGCCGCGCGGCGTCAGGTTGTCGCCGTCGCCCAGGACGCTCGAGGGGGCCTCGGGGGGCCGCGGGTCGCCCAGGCGGGTGAGGAGCCGCTCGCGCCCGGGGGTGGTGGCCGGGTCCGCGTCGGTGCGCTGCTTGACCAGCACCTCGCCCACGGGCTCGTCGTCGGCGCCGCTCCAGAGCGTGAACACGCTGACGCTGCTGCCGAGCGCGAGCACCGCCGCCGGGTCGGCGAGCAGGTCGCGCCAGGTCAGCCCGGGGTGCAGCTGCTGGACGACGTCGTACGTCGGGACCAGGTCGAGCTCGAGGTCCACGACGACCCCGGTGGCGCCCAGGGCGACCACGTGGCCCTCGAAGCCGGGCTCGCCGCGGCGGGCGGTGTGCAGCGAGCCGTCGCCCAGCACCGTGGTGATCGCCGAGACCGGGCCCGCCAGCACCTGGTGGCCCACGCCCGAGCCGTGGGTGCCGGTGGCGACGGCGCCGGCCACGGAGATGTGGGGCAGCGACCCGGTGGTGGGCAGCGCCCAGCCGCGCCGGTGCAGCTCGGTGACCACCCGGGCGTACGGCACTCCCCCGCCCACGGCGGCCACCGCCCGCTGCGGGTCGACGCGCACCGCGTCGGGCATCCGGCGCAGCGAGACCAGCGTGCCGGTCGTGTCGGGCAGGGCGTTGAAGGAGTGGCCGGTGCCGAGCACCCGCACCCGCTCGGCCTGCGACACCACCTCCTGGAGCTCGGCCAGGCTCGTCGGCTCGGCGAAGGCCCCGAACCGGTAGCCGTGGTTGCCGGCCCAGTTGCGGACCGGCGCCGCGCTCACGCGCGGTCCTCGACGACGACGACGTGCAGCCGGCGGGGGCCGTGGACGCCCTCGACCCGGTCGAGCTCGATGTCGCTGGTGGCCGAGGGGCCGCTGATCCAGGTCAGCGCGCGGCCGTCCTCCACCGCTGCGGCCAGCCGGGCCACCGCGTCGGGGACGTCGGGCACGACCTGGTCGGCGCGCACCAGGCACACGTGCCGGTCGGGCACCAGGCTCAGCGCCCGGCGGCCCTGCCCGGGCCCGTGGTCGAGCACGATCGTGCCGGTCTCGGCGACCCCGGCGCTGGCGGTGGTGACCACGGCGTCGAGGGCGTCGAGGTCGGCGGCCGACAGGTCGTCGTCGGCCACGGCCCGCTCGCCCAGCGCCGCGAGCAGCGCCGGGTCGGTCCCGGGCGGCACGACGACCCGGTCGGTCGGCGCGAAGAGCGACGCCAGGTGGTCGGCGAGGTCGTCGGCCCCGACCCGCTCGACCACGGCGCGGTAGTCGGCGACCCGCTCGGCGAACAGGTCGACGACCTCGGCGGGCGAGCCCGGAGTGCCGACCGGGGCCACGACCGGCTCCGGCGTCGGGGCGACCCCCTCGAGCGCCGTGCGGACCCGCCCCAGGACCTCGGCTCTGGCACCGGTCGGGTCGGCGGGGGCGTCGAGGTTGTCGTCGGAGCGGTGAGGTGGCACCCGCCCGGGGGCCGCGTTCGGTTGTGGGCTCACCGCCGGCGCAGCGACCGGGTGCGGGGCGTCGTACGGCGTCGTCGGGGGCGGTGCGTCGGCAACCGTCCGGCTCGGCAGGTCGGTTGCCGGCTCACCGCTCCCACCGCCGGTGCGGGCCCACCAGGCCCGGAAGGACTCCGCCGGCGGGGCGGGCAGGTCGCGGGCGCCGGTCCAGGCCGCAGCGCCCGGACCGGGCAGGCGGCCCGCCGCGGCGCGACCGCCGGGCAGCGTGGTGCGCGAGAGCCGCGACAGCACCCGGCCCGACAGACCGGAGGCCTTCTCGACCAGACCCAGGCGCGAGGCGTCGGCGAGGACCCAGGCCGCGGCCCTCATCGCCACCGCCTCGGCCTTCGGCACCCGGTCGGCGCGGTGGGAGTCGACGACCTTGGAGCGCAGGTGCACCAGCACCTCGGGGATGTCGATGCGCACCGGGCAGGCCTCGAAGCAGGCCCCGCACAACGACGAGGCGTAGGGCAGCGAATCGGTCTGCGCCCGGGCGGCCGCATCCGGTTCGTCGGGATCGGCCAGCAGCGGGTTGAGGATCGCCCCGATCGGGCCGGGGTAGACCGAGCCGTAGGCGTGCCCGCCGGTGCGCTCGTAGACCGGGCAGACGTTCAGGCAGGCCGAGCAGCGGATGCAGCGCAGCGCCTGGCGCCCGGTCTCGTCGGCCAGCGCGCGGGTGCGTCCGTTGTCGAGGAGCACCACGTGCACCTCCTGCGGCCCGTCGCCGGGCGTGGTGCCCGACCAGGTGGAGGTGTAGGGGTTCATCCGCTCCCCGGTCGAGGAGCGCGGCAGCAGCCGCAGCAGCGGGTCGAGCTCGGCCCAGGTCGGCACCACCTTCTCGATGCCGACCACGCTGACGAGCACCTCGGGCAGGGTCAGGCACATCCGCCCGTTGCCCTCCGACTCCACCACCACCAGGGTGCCGGTCTCGGCCACCGCGAAGTTCGCCCCCGAGACGCCGACCTTGGCGCGCAGGAACTTCTCGCGCAGGTGCTCGCGGGCGGCCCCGGCGAGCACGGCGGGCTCGTCGGTCAGGCCGGCGGGGGCGGGGCGGCCGACGTCGGCCATGCGGCGCAGGAAGATCTCGCGGATCTCGGCACGGTTGCGGTGGATGGCCGGCACCAGGATGTGCGAGGGCAGGTCCTCGCCCAGCTGCACGATCAGCTCGGCGAGGTCGGTCTCCCACGCCGCGATCCCCTCGGCCTCGAGCGCTTCGTTGAGGCCGATCTCCTGGGTCGCCATCGACTTGACCTTGACGACCTCGTCGGCCCCGTGGGCCCGGGCGACCTCGGCCACGACCGCGTTGGCCTCGGCGGCGTCGCGCGCCCAGTGCACGGTCGCACCCGCCGCGGTGAGGGTGCGCTCCAGCTCCTCGAGGTGGGTGGCCAGGTCGTCGAGGGCTCGCTGCTTGACCGCGGCCCCGGCCAGTCGGAGGTCCTCCCAGATCCCGGCCTGCTCCAGCTCGCCGACCACGGCCGCCCGCTTGCCGCGGATCACCCCGGTCGCGTGCGCCAGGTTGTGGCGCAGCTGGGTGTCGCCCAGCGCCGCGCGCGCCGCCTCCGGGAAGGCCGGCATCCCCACGAACGTCCCACTCACGACTGTCCCTCCGCGCCCTCGGTGGCCGCCAGCACCTCGGCCAGGTGCACCACCCGCACCCCCGAGCGCTGCCGCGACAGCACCCCGCCCACGTGCATCAGGCAGGAGTTGTCGCCCGCGACAAGTACCTCGGCGCCGGTCGAGCGCACGTGCCGCGCCTTGTCGGCGCCCATCGCCACCGACGTGTCGGCGTTCTTCACCGCGAAGGTGCCGCCGAACCCGCAGCACTCCTCCGCGCCGGGCAGCTCGACCAGCCGCAGCCCCCGCACCGCCTCCAGCAGCCGCCGCGGCCGGTCACCGACCCCCAGCATCCGCAGCGAGTGGCACGTCGGGTGGTAGGTCACCGTGTGCGGGAAGTAGGCCCCCACGTCGACCACGCCCAGCACGTCGACCAGGAACTCCGAGAGCTCGTACGTCGGCGGCGCACCCGCCACCGCCGCCCCCAGCCCCGGGTCGCTGCCGTTCTCGGCGCCACGACGGCCCACCAGCGCGTGCTGGTGACGCGCCGACCCGGCGCACGACCCGCTCGGGGTGACGACCGCGTCGTACCCGGCGAAGGCGTCGACGTAGGTCCGCACCACCGGGACCGCCTCGTCGAGGTAGCCGGTGTTGACCATCGGCTGGGCGCAGCAGGTCTGGGCGCGCGGGAAGTCGACCTCGCAGCCGAGGCGTCGCAGGAGCCGCACGACCGCCTTGCCGGTCTCGGGGAACATCGCGTCGTTGACGCAGGTGACCGACAGGGCGACTCGCATGGGACCACCTTCCGGGGTGGGGACGCGCTTTGTCATCAGGGCCGCACCACGCGCGCCTCGGCGGCGTCCCAGTCGAGACCCGGGCGGGGCTCGAAGCGTCGCAGCTCGTGCGTACGCCGCACCAGCGCGCGCATCGCCGCCAGGTCGGGCAGGTCGGCGCCGAGCGCCCGCGCCTGCACGAGCACGTTGCCCAGGGCCGCGGCCTCGGCGGGTCCGGCGAGCACCGGCACGCCCAGGGCGTCGGCGGTGAGCTGGCACAGCAGGTGGTTCTGCGACCCGCCGCCCACCACGTGCACGATGTCGAAGGAGCGGCCCGAGAGCTCGGCGGCGCTGCGCAGGTGGCGCCGGTAGGCCAGCGCCAGCGAGTCGAGGATCGTGCGGGTCACCTCGGCCGGTGTCTGTGGCACCGGCTCGCCGGCCTCGTGGGCGAGCGCCCGGATGCGGGCGGGCATGTCGCCGGGTGGCAGCAGGCGCGGGGCGTTGATGTCGACGACCGTGCGCAGCGGGGTCAGGCCCGCGGCCGCGTCGAGCAGCGTGGCCAGGTCGGCACCGGCGACGCGCTTGTGCTGCCACTGGCGCACCGACTCCGAGAGCACCCACAGCCCCATCACGTTCTTCAGGAAGCGGATGGTGCCGTCGACGCCGCCCTCGTTGGTGAAGTCGGCCAGCCTCGCCGCCTCGGTGAGGACCGGACGGTCGAGCTCGAGGCCGACCAGCGACCAGGTGCCCGAGGAGATGTAGGCGACGTCGTCACCCTCGGCCGGCACCCCGACGACCGCCGAGGCGGTGTCGTGCGAGCCCACGGCCACCACGGGTGTGCCGGGGTCGGCGCCCACCTGCTCGGCCAGGTCGGGGAGCAGGGGGCCGACGACGGACCCGGGGTCGCGCAGCGGCGGCAGCACCGCCCACGGCAGGCCGACCCGCTTGGCCAGCTCGACCGACCAGTCCTGGGTGGTGACGTCGTAGAGCTGGGTGGTCGAGGCGTTCGTGCGCTCGGCGCCGACCTCGCCGGTGAGCCAGTAGCCCAGCAGGTCGGGCAGCAGCAGCAGCGAGTCGGCCGACTCCAGCGCTGCAGTCCCCCGGGCCGCCACCAGCTGGTAGATGGTGTTGAACGGCAGCTGCTGAAGCCCCGTGACGGCGTACATCTCGTCGGCGCCGACCTGCTCCAGCACCCGGGCCATGACCCCGTCGGTGCGGGTGTCGCGGTGGCTGTAGGGGTTGCCCAACAGCTGGCCGTCGCGGTCCAGGAGCCCGTAGTCGACGGCCCAGGAGTCGATGCCGATGCCGTCGAGGCGTCCGGTGCGGGCCACCTCGGCGATCCCGACCAGCATCTCGCGGTGGATGCCCAGCACGTCCCAGAACAGCGCGCCACCGGCACGCACGCCACCGTTCGGGAAGCGGTGCACCTCCTCCAGGCGCAGGGTCGCCGGGGTGACGGTGCCGGCCATGACCCGGCCGCTCGTGGCGCCCAGGTCGACGGCCGCGACCCGCACCCCGGCGTCCCCGCCCGTCATCGGAGGAAGGCCGCGGCGACGCCTGCGTCGACCGGGACGTGCAGGCCGGTGGTGTGCGTCATGTCGGGCCCGCACAGCACGAAGACCGCGTTCGCGATGTTCTCGGGCAGCACCTCGCGCTTGAGGATGGTGCGCTGGGCGTAGAACTTGCCCAGGTCCTTCTCCTCGACGCCGTAGACCGCGGCACGGTTGGCGCCCCAGCCCGAGGCGAAGATCCCCGAGCCCTGCACGACACCGTCGGGGTTGACGCCGTTGACCTTGACCCCGTGGGCGCCGAGCTCGGCGGCCAGCAGCCGCACCTGGTGGGCCTGGTCGGCCTTGGTGGCGGAGTAGGCGATGTTGTTGGGGCCGGCGAAGACGGAGTTCTTCGACGAGATGTAGACGATGTCGCCGCCCATCTCCTGCTCGATGAGCACCTTGGCCGCGGCCTTCGAGACGAGGAACGAGCCCTTGGCCATCACGTCGTGCTGCAGGTCCCAGTCGGCCTCGGTGGTCTCGAGCAGCGACTTCGACAACGACAGCCCGGCGTTGTTGACGACCAGGTCGAGGCCGCCGAAGGCGAGCACCGCGGCGTCGACCATGGCCTGCACGGCGTCGGCCTTGCTGACGTCGGCGGCCACCCCGATCGCCACGTCGGGACCACCGATCTCGGCGGCGGCGGCCTCGGCCCTGGCGAGGTCGAGGTCGGCGACGACCACGCAGGCGCCCTCGGCCGCCAACTTCTGGGCAGTGGCCCGGCCGATGCCGCCGGCAGCACCGGTGACCAGGGCGATCCGGGTGGCGAGCGGCTTCGGCTTCGGCATCCGCTGCAGCTTGGCCTCCTCGAGGGCCCAGTACTCGATGCGGAACTTCTCGGCCTCGTCGATGGGGGCGTACGTCGAGAGTCCCTCGGCGCCGCGCATCACGTTGATGGCGTTGGTGTAGAACTCCCCGGCCACGCGCGCGGTCTGCTTGTCCTTGCCGAAGCTGAACATGCCCACGCCCGGCACCAGCACGATCAGTGGGTCGGCGCCGCGGATGGCGGGCGAGTCGGCGGTGGCGTGGCGGTCGTAGTACCCCTGGTAGTCCTCGCGGTAGGCGCTCGCCAGCTCCTTGAGCCGGGCGATGCTCTCCTCCACGCCGGCGCCGGCGGGCAGGTCGAGCACGAGCGGCTTGACCTTGGTCCGCAGGAAGTGGTCGGGGCAGGAGGTGCCCAGGGCAGCCAGGCGGGGGTGCTCGGAGGCGGCCAGGAAGTCCAGCACCACGTCGGAGTCGGTGAAGTGACCGACCATGGGGCGGTCGATCGAGGCGATGCCGCGGATGGTGGGGGCGAGCGCGGCGGCCTTGGCGCGCCGCTCGTCCGCCGGCAGGGCGGCGTACCCGTCGAGGGCGGGGCCGAAGGGCTCGGGCCGTGAGTGCTCGTCGATGTACGCCGCGGCGGTGTCGATGATCCACAGGCTGTTCGCCTCGGCCTCCTCGGAGGTCTGGCCCCAAGCGGTGATGCCGTGCCCGCCCAGGATGCAGCCGACCGCCTGCGGGTTCTTCTCCTTGATCTCGGCGATGTCGAGGCCGAGCTGGAAACCGGGGCGGCGCCACGGCACCCAGACGACGCGGTCGCCAAAGATCGTGGTGGTCAGCTCCTGCCCGTCGGCCGCGGTCGCGATCGCGATGCCGGAGTCGGGGTGCAGGTGGTCGACGTGCGGGGCGTCGACGAGGCCGTGCATCGCGGTGTCGATCGACGGCGCGGCACCGCCCTTGCCGTGCAGGCAGTAGTCGAAGGCGGCGACCATCTCGTCCTCGCGCTCGACGCCGGGGTAGACGTCGACGAGGGCGCGTATCCGGTCCAGCCGCAGCACGGCCAGGCCCTTCTCGGTCAGGGTGCCCAGGTCTCCGCCGGACCCCTTGACCCACAGCAGCTCGACGGGCTCGCCGGTGACCGGGTCGGTCTCGGAACCCTTGGCCGAGGTGTTGCCGCCCGCGTAGTTGGTGTTCTTGGGGTCGGCGCCGAGACGGTTGGAGCGCGCGATCAGCGCGGCGGCGGTGCTCGGGGTGGGGTTGGTCATGATGCCTTTCACGTCCTAAGGGGAAGGGTCAGTTCCAGCTGAGCTGGGTGCCGCCGACGCGGCTGGACTCGATCTGCTGCTGGTAGCCGGACTCGGCGTAGGCGCGCATCGGGTGCGCGGGCAGGCCACGCTCCTCGCGCCAGGCGGCCAGGTCGGCGCGCACGTCGGTGCTGAAGGCGTCCATGAACACCTCGTGAGCACCGAGGACGTCACCGGCCTCCTGGGCCGAGGCCAGGGCCACACGGTCGACCAGGAGCGCCCGGGCGGTCATCTCCTGCACGTTGAGGACCGAGCGGATCTGCCCGGGGATCTTCTCCTCCACGTTGTGGCACTGGTCGAGCATGAAGGCGACGTCGCTGTGGCCGTCGGGGTTGGCGGGCCCGTAGCCGCCGCCCCGGATCACCTCGAAGAGGATCCGGAAGAGCTGGAAGGGATCCGCCGAGCCCACGATCAGGTCGTCGTCGGCGTAGAAGCGGGAGTTGAAGTCGAAGGAGCCGAGCTTCCCCAGCCGCAGCAGCTGCATGACGATGAACTCGATGTTGGTCCCGGGGGCGTGGTGACCGGTGTCGAGGCAGACCACGGCCCGCTCCCCGAGCGCCGCGACCTGGGCGTAGGACGTGCCCCAGTCGGGGACGTCGGTGTGGTAGAACGCCGGCTCGAAGAACTTGTACTCCAGCACCAGGCGCTGCTCCTCGCCGATGCGCTCGTAGATCGTGGCGAGCGACTCCGCGAGCCGGTCCTGGCGGCCGCGCAGGTCGGCCTGGCCCGCGTAGTTGCTGCCCTCGGCCAGCCAGATCTTCAAGTCCCGGCTGCCGGTCTGGTGCATCACGTCGATGCACTCGAAGTGGTGGTCGATGGCCTTCTGCCGGACCTTGGGGTCGGTGTGGGTCAGGGCACCGTGCTTGTAGTCGTCGTCCTGGAACGTGTTGGAGTTGATCGTGCCCAGGGCGACCCCCTGCTCCTCAGCGTGCGCCCTCAGCGCCGCCCAGTCGTCGGTGAGGTCCCAGGGGATGTGCAGGGCGACGCTCGGCGCCAGCCCTGTGAAGCGGTGCACGGTCGCGGCGTCGGTGATCTTCTCCTGGACCGAGCGCGGGGTCCCCGGGGTGCCGAAGACCTTGAAGCGGGTCCCCGAGTTGCCGAAGGCCCAGGAGGGCAGCTCGATGGCCTGGCCCTCCAGCAGGGGCGCGATGGCGGCGAAGTCAGTCATGGTCAGCTCTCGATCCGGGTAGCGAGGTGGCGGGTACGGCGGGTGGGGCAGGTGGGGCGGGCGCGAGCTGGTCGTCCAGGCGGAAGACCTCCTCGAGCAGCCAGAACCCCTCGTCGGGCGGGCGGGCGTCGATGCCGACGAAGAACGGCGACATCTCGGCCTGCCACCGGGCGTTGACCTCGGTGGCGGCCATCGCGGTCTGCGAGGCGGCCAGGTCGTCGGACTCGACGTACCCGACCAGCAGACCGTCCTCCCGCAGGAACAGGGAGTAGTTGCGCCAGCCGGTCTCGTGGAGGGCCTGGCACATCTCGGGCCACACGGCGCGGTGCCGCTGGACGTACTCCGTCATCCGGTCCTTCCTGACCTGGAGCGTGAAGCAGTAGCGCGGCACGGCGGTCTCCCTGTTCCGGCGGGTGGGTGGGTAGCGGGCCGACGACTCAGAAGTCGAAGTCGCCGATGTTCTCGCCGTCGAAGACGAACGGGTCGCCGAGCAGCACCACCCCGTCGGCGCCGACGGTGTACTCACCCAGGCGGCCGGCCTCGAAGGTGTCGCCCTCCTCGCCCTCGATGTCGCCGTTGGCCAGCGCGGCGGCGGTGAAGGTCGCCAGGTAGCCGAGGTCGGCGGGGTTCCACAGTGCGAACGCCTCGACGGTGCCGTCCTCGACGTACTCGCGCATCTGGTTGGGCGTGCCGAGGCCGGTCAGCGAGACCCTGCCCTTGGCGTTCGAGGTCGAGAGGTAGCGCGCAGCGGCGGAGATGCCCACCGTGGTCGGCGAGATGATGCCGGCCAGGTCGGGGTACTGCTGCAGCAGCGCTGCGGTCTGGTCGAAGGACTTCTGGTCGTCGTCGTCGCCGTAGACCACGTCGACGAGCTCGATGTCGGGGTGGTTCTCCTCGATCTCCGCCTCCATCAGCTCGATCCAGGCGTTCTGGTTGGTGGCGTTGGCGGCGGCCGAGAGCACCGCCACCTCGCCCTTGTCGCCGATCTGCTCGGCGATCAGGTCGACCTGCACCTGGGCGATGCCCCCGGCGTCGGCCTGGTTGACGTAGATGTCGCGGCACTCGGGATCGGTGTCGGAGTCGAAGGTGACGACGCTGGTGCCGGCGCTGCGCGCCTCGTCGAGCGCGTCGCAGATCGCGGTGGGGTCGTTGGCCGAGACGACGAGTGCCTCGACGCCCTGCTGGGCGGCGGTGTTGATGAAGGGCACCTGGGCCTCGGGCGAGGCGGCGTCGGGGCCGACCTCCTCGACGGTGACGCCCAGCTCGTCGCCGGCCTTCTCGGCACCGGAGGTGCTGGTGTCGAAGTAGGGGTTGCCGAGGTTCTTGGGCAGCATCGTGACCGTGACGTCACCGTCGCCGCCGTCGGAGCCGGGGGCGGCGTCGCCGTCGCCGCCGCAGGCGGTCAGGCTCATGCCCGCGGCGAGTGCGAGAGCCGCGAGGCCCGAGGCGCGTCGGTTGTGGAGCTTCATGGTGGTGCCCTTTCGTCGGTGCAGCCCGGTCCGCCCGGTGCTGTCGGGTGCTGTGTCGTGCTGTCTGGTGCTGTGCAGAGGTGGGTCGGTCGCCGTCAGCCGGACGACGTGCGAGAACGGTCGGTCGACCGCGCCCGCCTCCTGCCCGCGGCAAGACCCGAGGCCCAGGCGAGGAAGCTGGTGGAGGTCACGGAGAGCACGAGGAGCACCCCGATGACGATGTTGATGAGGTTGACGGTCTGGTTCTCGAGGCGCATCGCGCTGGAGATGACGCCGATGAGCACCGCCCCGGCCACGACCCCGTGCAGGGCGCCCCGACCACCGAAGATCGACACGCCGCCGAGCAGCACGGCTGCGATGACCTGCAGCTCCAGCCCCGTGGCGTTGTCACCGCGGGCGCTGCCGTAGCGCAGCGTGTAGTAGACACCCGCGAACCCGGCCACGGCGCCGGCGAAGACGAACAGCCAGAACTTGGTGAGCTCGACGTTCACCCCGGTGAAGTGGGCCGCCTCGTCGTTGAGACCGATCTCGTAGACGCCGCGCCCGAAGGTCGAGAAGTGCAGCAGCCAGGTCGTGAAGAGCAGCAGGAGCAGGAACGGGACCAGGATCATCGGCCAGCTCGAGCCCTCGACGATGCGCTGCTTGGCCAGGTCGGTCCATCGATCGGGGAAGCCGGTGACGGCGGTGGTGCCGAGCAGCCCCACCGCGATCCCGCGATAGAGCGCCAGCGTGCCGATGGTGACGGCCAGCGAGGGCAGTCCGACGTAGGCGACCAGGAAGCCGTTGAAGGCGCCGCACAGCCCACCGACCAGCACCGCCACCAGGGCGGCCACCGGGATCGACAGTCCGGCGTCCTGGTGCAGCACGCCGGTCAGCACGCTCGAGAGCCCGACGACGCTGGCGACGGACAGGTCGATCTCGCCGGTGATGATCACCATCGTCATCGGCATCGCGATCAGCAGGATCGGGGCGATGTCGAGGAAGAGGTAGTACAGCGTCAGGGGCCCGTCGAAGGCGGGGACCTCGTTGAACGAGTAGAGGTAGACGACCCCGAGGAGCGCGACCACCGCGAACTCGCGGGTCAGCAGCGCGCGGCGCCACAGGGGCCGGGAGTACGCCGGGTAGGTCCGCTCGCTGCGGGGCTCGCGGGAGGTGGGCGCGTCGCTCAGCGTGGGGGCGCTCATGCGCGGGCCTCCTCGTCGTGGTGGGTCGTGGGGTCGGTCGGTCCCGCCGGCACGGGCGGACCGTCGGGTCCGGGCGGTGCCGCCTCGGCGGCGCTCGAACCCTGCTGCTCCCGCAGGCGGCGCTCCTGGCGGTTGGCCAGCACCCGGTCCAGGACGATGGCGGCGAGGATGAGGGCGCCGACCACGGCGCGCTGCCAGAAGTCGGAGATGCCGACGATGGGCAGCGCCCGGTTGATGGTGACCAGGAGGAAGGCGCCGATGGCGGCGCCCCACACGGTGCCGCTGCCCCCGAAGATGGCCACGCCGCCGATGACGGCCGCCCCCACGGCCTGCAGCTCGATGCCGGAGCCGGCCCCCGAACTGACGGTGCCGTAGCGAGCGGCGTACACCACCCCGGCGAGGCCGGCGAGGGCCCCGCTGAGGACGAACGCGACCAGCACGCGGCGGGTGACCCTCAGGCCGTAGAGCGTCGCTGCGTCGGGGTCGGAGCCGATGGCGTAGAGCTCACGGCCGCCCCGGGCGGTGTGCAGGTAGTAGCCGACCGCCGCGAGCACCCCGAGCGCGATCAGGGTCAACACCGGGATGCCCAGAATGCTGCGGGTGCCCAGGGCCAGGAAGCCCGGGTCCATGTCGGAGGCGTTGATCCGGTCGCTGCCGGCCCAGGTGAGGAAGATGCCGCGGTAGATGTAGAGGGTGCCCAGGGTGATCACGAGTGCCGGCACCCGGCCGAACGCGACCAGCACCCCGTTGACCAGCCCGAGCAGGGCCCCCATGGCCAGGCCCGCCGCGAAGACCGCGATGACGGGGATGCCCGGGTTGTCGGCGAAGAGGCGGCCGGTCAGGTACGCCGTGAGGCCGAGCACCGACCCGACGGAGAGGTCGACGTTGCGGGTGACGATCACCAGGGTCTGGCCCACCGCCAGGAGCAGCAGCAGCGAGGGGGTCACCAGCAGGTTGCGGAAGCCGTCGGAGCTGAAGAGGAATCCGTTGCTCTTCAGGGTCGTGCCGAGCACGATGAGCAGCAGCACCACCAGCACCGCGAGCTCGCGCGAACGCAGCAGCGCGCCGAGCAGCTGGGTGCCGCGGGCACCTCGGGTCGGGGTGGCGGGATCGTTGACCAGTGCGGTGCTCACACCGGCACCTCCTCGGTCGCGGTCGGGGTGGACCCGGGGGTCGGGCCGGTGCGGGTGGCCGCGTGCATGACCTTCTCGGGGGTGGCCTCGGCGCGGTCGAGCTCGGCGGTGATGCGCCCCTCGCAGACGACCAGGACGCGGTCGGCCATGCCGAGGACCTCGGGGAGCTCGGAGGAGATCATCACGATCGCCATCCCCTGGCCGGCCAGGTCGGAGAGCAGCCGGTGCACCTCCGCCTTGGTCCCCACGTCGATGCCGCGGGTGGGCTCGTCGATGATCAGCAGCCGCGGCTGGGTGGCCAGCCACTTGGCGATCACGACCTTCTGCTGGTTGCCGCCGCTCATCGTGGTGGCGTCCATGTCGAGGGCACTCGTCTTGACCTGCAGCCGCGCCGCCCACGGGGCGGCCGCACGGTTCTCGGCGGCCGAGGTGAGCAGCCCCGCGCGGGTCAGGCCGCGGCGGATCACGCCGGCCACGTTGCGCGCCACGGACCCCTCGGTGACCAGACCCTGCTTGCGACGGTCCTCGGGCACGAAGGCCATGCCGGCCCGGATGGCTGCGCGGGGGTTGCTGCGCGCCACCGGCGTCCCGCCGAGCCGGACGGCGCCACTGTCGTAGCCGTCGACACCGAAGACCGCTCGGGCGATCTCGCTGCGTCCGGCGCCGACCAGTCCGGCCAGGCCGACGATCTCGCCGGCCCGCACCTGGAAGGAGACGTCGCGGAAGACGCCGGCGGAGGAGAGCCCCTCGACGTCGAGGACAACGTCACCCAGGGGGGCCGGGGTCTTGGGGAAGAGCTCGCCGACCTCGCGACCGACCATCTCCCCGACGATGCTCTCGACGTCGGTCTCGGCGATGGCGTGCGTGGAGACGTACTCGCCGTCGCGCATCACGGTGACGGTGTCGCACAGGTCGAAGACCTCGTCGAAGCGGTGCGAGATGAAGACCAGCGCCCGCCCCTCGTCGCGCAGGCTCCGCGCGACCGCGAAGAGCCGCTCGACCTCGACACCGCTCAGCGCGGCGGTCGGCTCGTCCATGACCAGCAGGGCCGCGTCGAGCGAGATGGCCTTGGCGATCTCGATGATCTGCTGGTCGGCGATGGAGAGGCCGCGGGCGGGGCGGCGCGGGTCGAGAGCGACCCCGAGGCGATCGAAGAGGGCGGTTGCCTCGCTGTGCATCCGCGCGCGGTCGATGCGTCGACCCCGGCCCAACGGCTGGCGGCCCATGAAGATGTTCTCGGTGACCGAGAGGTCCGGGAAGAGCGTCGGCTCCTGGTAGATGACCGCGATGCCGGCCGCCTTCGACTCGGCCGTCGAGGAGAAGTCGGCGTCGCGACCCTGGAAGGCGAACCGCCCACCGTCGCGTCGGTGCACTCCCGAGACGATCTTGACCAGGGTCGACTTGCCGGCACCGTTCTCGCCCACGAGGGCGTGGATGGAGCCCGGGCGCACCGTCAGGCTGCCCGACCGCAGGGCGGCCACGGCGCCGAAGGACTTGGTCACGTCCTGGAGCACCAGCGTGGCGTCTGCCATGACTCCTCCTTTTGAAACGTTTTAATCGATGCCGTCACGGTAGGTGGCCGCGGTCACACTCGTCAAGCACCACGTCTCAACTTCACCTGCTCCGTCTCGTCCTGCATCCCGAAGAAGGGCCTCGAGAAGCGATAGTGTGAGGATTGATCGTTTCAAGCCCCTTCTGATGCAGGAGCACCGGTGCCGTTCGACCCCAGTCGCAGCGCGTCCGTCAAGGACGTGGCGGCAGCTGCCGGCGTCTCGCTCGGCACCGTCTCCAACGTGCTGAACCGACCCGACCGTGTCAGTCCGGCGACCCGCGCTCGGGTGCAGCAGGCGATGAGCGAGCTGGGTTTCGTCCGCAACGAGTCGGCGCGCCAGCTGCGGGCCGGCACCAGCCGCACCCTCGCCTACGTGATGCTCGACGCGGGCAACCCCTTCTTCACCGACGTGGCGCAGGGCATCGAGGACGCTGCCGAGGGCGCCGACCTCACGGTGGTGCTGTGCAACAGCGCCAACCGCGCCGACCGCGAGCGCGCCCACCTCGCCCTGCTGGAGCAGCAGCGGGTCCAGGGCGTGCTGGTCACGCCGGTCGACCCCGATTCCCCTGAGTTGGACGAGCTGGCTCGGCGGGGCACGCCGTTGGTCATCGTCGACCGACGACGCACCGACGACTCGTTCTGCTCCGTGGCCGTGGACGACGTGCTCGGCGGCCGCCTGGCTGTCGAGCACCTCCTGGACCGGGGCCACACCCGGGTCGCGGTCGTCGGCGGGCCCGACAACCTGGGACAGGTGCGCGACCGGCTCAAGGGCGCCCGGGAGGCCTGGGCGGAGGCAGGGCGGCCGGCCGACACGCTGCTGCACCTGCCCACGCCGGCGCTCGACGTGGCCGCGGGACGCGAGGCGGGCGATCGGCTGGCCGGGCTCTCCTCGGCCCGCCGGCCGACCGCCGCGTTCTGCCTCAACGACCTCGTCGCGCTCGGCCTGCTGCAGCAGGCGATCGGCTCGGGCACCAGGGTCCCCGAGCAGCTGGCGATCGTCGGGTACGACGACATCGACTTCGCCGCCGCCGCCGCGGTGCCCCTCACCTCGGTGCGCCAACCCCGGCAGGAGCTCGGCGCCCGGGCCGCTGCCCTGGTGCTCGACGAGGCCACGGGCACGGGACACACCCACCAGCAGGTGCTCTTCACACCCGAGCTGATCGCTCGCCAGTCGACGCGGAGCTGACGCCTCCGGCTACGTCCAGCCGACCGGCGAGGTCGTGGCTCGGGTCGTGGCTCGGGTCGTGTGCCTGAGGCCGCGCTCTGGCGCGCCTCCAGACCACGACCCAGACCACGACCGAACCCACGACCCGGGCCACGACCGGCCGGGACAGGAAGCGAGCGCGCTCACGGCCCCGGGTTGACCGCTCACCGGTGCGCGGCGAAGAACTCCTGCAGCAGAGCCGCCGACTCCTCGGCCAGCACCCCGGCGAGGACCTCGGGCCGGTGGTTGAGGCGGCGGTCGCGCACGACGTCCCAGAGGCTGCCCACGGCCCCGGCCTTGTCGTCGTACGCCGCGAAGACGACGCGCTCGACCCGGCTCAGCACCGCGGCACCGGCGCACATCGTGCACGGCTCGAGGGTGACCACGAGGGTGCAGCCCTCGAGGCGCCACTCCCCCCGGGCCCGGGCCGCTGCGCGCAGCGCGACCACCTCGGCGTGCCCGGTGGGGTCGGCCTCGGCCTCGCGCACGTTGCGGCCGCGGCCCAGCACCGCTCCGGCGGCGTCGACGACCACGGCGCCGATCGGCACGTCACCGGTGGCGCGGGCGGCGCGGGCCTCGTCGAGGGCGGCCCGCATCGCTGGTTCCCACGGGCCGGTGGGGTGGAGCGAGGCGCTCACGCCGAGGTCAGGCCGACCACGTCGTCGAAGAGCTCGCCGAAGCCGACCATCCGCGCGACCTCCGAGAGCAGCTCGTCGGGGTAGAGCTCCTCGTCGTCGATGAGCTCGGCCATCGTGGCCGCGCTGACGCCGAGGTCGGCCAGCAGCCCCACCTCGCCGGCGGGCTCGGGCTCGTCGTCGTCCTCGGGGTCGGGCAGGTGCAGGTGCTCCAGCACCGAGGCCGCCAGCTCCCACTCCTCGGCCGCCGTGACGTCGGAGAGCAGCAGCCGGGTGGAGCCGCCCGAGACGCGCACGAGCACGAAGAAGTCCTCGTCGATCGCGACCAGGCCCAGCGTGCCGGCGTCGCCGGGGAAGCGGCGCAGCGCGCTGGCCAGCACGTCGACGTCCCCGAGGTGGTCGTGGGTCAGCTCGGCCACGACCCACTCGCCCTCGGTGCGGTAGGCCGCCAGGGCGAAGTCGACCTCGTCGAGCTGCTCGGCCATGGGGGCACCCTCCGGTGGACGGACGAACCACGCTGCCGCACGGGTGTGCGGCACCTCCTACAGTGACAGACGCCCACGCCCGGCGACCAGCCCCTTTCCCGCGCTCCACCCCTCCGGGCCCGGCCACTAGGGTGGTCGCCATGCGCACCCACGTCGTGGACCACCCCCTCGTCACCCACAAGCTCACCACGCTGCGGGACCAGAGCACCGACTCCCCGACCTTCCGGGCGCTGACCGACGAGCTGGTGACCCTGCTGGCCTACGAGGCGACCCGCGACGTGCGGGTCTCCACCGTCGAGATCCAGACCCCCGTCTCCCCCGCCACCGGCGTCCGGCTCGACTCGCCCAAGCCGCTGGTGGTGCCGATCCTGCGCGCCGGGTTGGGCATGCTCGACGGGATGATGCGCCTGCTGCCGACCGCGGAGGTCGGCTTCCTGGGCATGGTGCGCAACGAGGAGACGCTCGAGGCGTCGACGTACGCCGAGCGGCTGCCCGACGACCTGTCGGGGCGCCAGTGCTACGTGCTCGACCCGATGCTGGCCACCGGCGGCACCCTGGCCGCGGCGATCCGCTTCCTCACCGACCGCGGCGCCGACCACATCACCGCGATCTGCCTGCTGGCCGCCCCCGAGGGCTGCGAGCGGCTGGCCGCCGACCTCGAGGGCCTCGACGTCCCGGTCACGGTCGTCACCGCCGCGATGGACGAGCGGCTCAACGACAAGGGCTACATCGTGCCCGGTCTCGGCGATGCCGGCGACCGGTTGTACGGCGTGGCCCACTGAGCTGCACCGAGCGACCGGGACGTCATACGGGCGGGACGTCCGTCCCTGCTCGACGTACGACGTCCCGGCGCTGCGGCGCCGGGGCCGGGCTCAGGCCCCCTTGCCGGTGACGGTCACCGGCACGTTGCCGCGGGTCGCCTTGGAGTAGGGGCACACCTGGTGCGCGGCCTCGACCAGCTCCTGGGCCTTGGCGTCGTCGACCCCCGGGATCGTGGCGGTGATGTCGGCGGTGATGGCGAACGAGTCGCCCTCCGGCCCGAAGCCCACCGCGATCTCGAGCACCGAGTCACGCGCGTCGACGCCGTGCTGCTTGGCGACCATGGCCAGCGCCCCCTGGAAGCAGGCGCCGTAGCCGACCGCGAACAGCTGCTCGGGGTTGGTGCCGGTGCCCGGCCCGCCGGTCTCCCTCGGGGCGGTCAGGGTCAGGTCGAGGACGCCGTCGTCGGACTTGGCGTGGCCCTCGCGGCCGCCGTGGACGGTGGCGCGGGCGGTGTAGACGATCTTCTCCGGTGTGTTGGTCATGCCGACCAGCCAACCCGGCGCCCCGACGACCTGTCTCACCCCCAGGGTGGGCCCGCGGGGGCTCAGACCGCCTTGAGCGCCGCCAGCAGCTTGGCGAGCGACTCCTTGGCGTCGCCGAAGAGCAGGGTGGTGGTGGGCTCGAAGAGCAGCTCGTTCTCGATGCCGGCGAAGCCGGGGCGCATCGAGCGCTTGAGGAAGACCACCTGCTTGGCCTGGTCGACGTCGAGGATCGGCATCCCGTAGATCGGCGCCGAGGGCGTGGTGCGCGCCGCCGGGTTGACCACGTCGTTGGCGCCGACGACCAGCACGACGTCGGTCTGGCGGAACTCGCCGTTGATGTCGTCCATCTCGGCGAGCTGGTCGTAGGGCACCTGCGCCTCGGCGAGCAGCACGTTCATGTGGCCGGGCATCCGCCCGGCGACCGGGTGGATGGCGTAGTCGACCTTCGCGCCGCGCGCCAGCAGCACCTCGACCAGCTCGCGCAGCGTGTGCTGGGCCTGGGCCACCGCCAGGCCGTAGCCGGGCACGACGATGACCCGGTCGGCGTACGCCAGCAGGATCGCGACGTCCTCGGGCCCGGCCGAGCGGACCGGCCGGTCGGAGGCCACGCCCGCCCCGAGGGTGGAGCCGCCGCGCAGCGCGCCGAACAGGATGTTGGCCACCGAGCGGCCCATCGCACCGGCCATCAGCAGCGTCAGGAAGGTGCCGGCCGCGCCGACCAGGGTGCCGGCGACCAGCAGCACGACGTTGCCGAGCACGTAGCCGCCCGCGGCGACGGTCAGGCCGGTGAAGGCGTTGAGCAGCGAGATCACGATCGGCACGTCGGCCCCGCCGACGGGCAGCACCAGCAGGACGCCCAGGGCCAGGCCCACGAGACCGAGCACGACGCCCACGGCGAGCGAGGCGTCGAGCACCACCAGCACCGAGAGCCCGACGCCGGCCACCAGGGCGCCGCCGAAGGCCACCGGCAGCCCGGGGAAGACCACCGGGCGCGAGGTCATCAGCTCCTGGAGCTTGGCGAAGGTGACCGCCGAGCCGGCGAAGGAGACCGAGCCGACGACGACGGTGAACGCCGTGGCGGCCAGGTCGAAGGCGGGGGTGCGCGCCCCCATGTGCTGCAGCTCCAGCAGCGCCACCAGCGCGGCGGCGCCACCACCGACGCCGTTGAAGAGCGCCACCATCTGCGGCATCTGGGTCATCTGGACCTTGCGCGCCCCCACGACGCCGACCAGCGAGCCGACCGCGATCGCGGCCAGCATCAGCGGCACGTGGTCGAGCTCGAGGTAGGCGAAGGGCACCACCACGGCCACGACCGCGGCAGCGGCGCCGACGAGGTTGCCCAGCCGCGCGGTGCGTGGGCCCGAGAGCCCCTTCAGCGCCAGGATGAAGCAGACCGCGCAGCCCAGGTAGACCAGCTGGACCCAGGTCGGCATCAGCGCTCCGTCCGCTCGGAGGACGCGGCCCGCGGCTTGCGGCGCGAGAACATCTGCAGCATCCGGTCGGTGACCACGAAACCGCCGACCATGTTGATGGCGGCCAGCACGATCGCGACCAGCCCCACGACCAGGGCGACGGTCGAGTCGGTGCTGCCCGTGACGATGACGGCGCCGAGCAGGATGATCCCGTGGATCGCGTTGGCGCCCGACATCAGCGGTGTGTGCAGCGTCGAGGACACCTTCGAGATGACCTCGATGCCCACGAAGACGCTGAGCACGAAGATGGTCAGCCAGACCACGCCCTCGCTCATGCGCCACCCCCTTCCGCCGGGCCCTCGAGGAGCACCCGGGTCGGCTCGTGCCGGATGACGCCGGCGTGGGTCACGCAGGCCCCGGCCAGGATCTCGTCGTCGAGGTCGAGGACCAGCTCGCCCTCGGGCGCCAGCAGCGCGACCAGGTTGACCACGTTCTGGGCGTAGAGCCGCGAGGCCGGCCCCGGCATCTGCGCCGGCACGTTGCGACCGCCCCAGACCTGCGCCTGGCCGATGCGCACCACCTCACCGGCCACGACGCCCTCGACGTTGCCGCCGGAGTCGGCGGCCAGGTCGACGACGACCGACCCGGGGCGCATCTGCTCGACCATCGCCCGGGTCACCAGCACCGGCGCGGTGCGGCCCGGCACCGCCGCGGTGGTGATCAGCCCGTCGGCGTTGGCGACGTACGGCGCCAGGAGCTCGCGCTGGAGCCGGGCCCGCTCCTCGCCCATCTCGCGGGCGTAGCCGCCGGCGCCCTCGAGGGTCGGCAGGTCGAGCTCGATGGCCTGGGCGCCCATCGAGCGGATCTCCTCGGCGGCGGCCGCGCGCACGTCGTAGGCCTTGACGACGGCGCCGAGGCGCTTGGCGGTCGCGATCGCCTGCAGCCCGGCGACCCCGGCGCCGAGGACGACGACCTCGGCGGGCGGCACGGTGCCCGCGGCGGTCATGTTGAGGGGGAAGAAGCGGCGCAGCAGCCCGGCGCAGACGACCGCGCAGCGGTAGCCGGCCACCAGCGACTGCGACGACAGCGCGTCCATCGACTGCGCGCGCGAGATGCGCGGCACCAGCTCCATGGCCAGGCTGGTGATGCCGAGGTCGCGCAGGTCGCGCACCAGGTCGGTCTCGAGCGCGGTCGGCAGGAACGAGACCGTCACCGCGTGCTCCGGCAGCCGCCGGGCGGCCTCCCGGTCCAGCGGCTGCACCGAGAGCACCAGCTCGGCGTCGGCGAGCGGGTCGTCGACGACGCTCGCGCCCGCCTCGGCGTACGCCGCGTCGTCGGCGAGGGCGCCCAGCCCGGCGCCGGTCTCGACGGCGACCGTGTGGCCCACGGCGGTGAGCTTGGCGACCAGCTCGGGCACCAGCGCGACCCGGGCCTCGGCCTCGCGGGTCTCGCGCACGACTGCGACTCTCACCCTGGTCAACCTAGGGGAGATCGCCGACGCCCGCGCGTCACGCGCCGGGGCCGACCCCGATGTGTTCGAGCAGCTCGTGGCGGGGGCGGCGCCGCGGCCCCTCGCCGAGGTGGGAGGCGACCAGGGCCACGGTCTCGGCGCGCCACTCCGGTCCGCGGTAGCCGTCGAGCAGCCGCACCCAGTCCTCGACGTGGGCCGGGCGCCCCAGGCGGGCGAGCGTCACGTGCGGGCGGAACCGCTGCCCGTCGACCCGGCGCCGCTGACCGCCACCCGCGGTGCGGCAGCCCTCGGCCAACCGGTCGAGCTCGCCGGCCGGCTCGACCTCGAGCCCGGCCCAGAGCACCCGCGCGGCGGCGGGGTCGGGGAAGGCGCCCCCACCCGCGACCCGGGCGGCGAGCGGCGTACGACGAGCGGCCGCGGTGCGCAGCCGCTCGACCAGCTCGTCGAGGCGCCACTCCTCGACGTCGCCGTAGAAGGCCAGCGTCACGTGCAGGTGCTCGGCCGCGCTCCAGCGGAACCCGGCGGCGCTGCGGCGCACCTCCAGGAACGCGTCGAGGTGCTCCACCGCCTCCGGCGGCGGCACCAGCGCAGCGAACAGTCGCACCCCACCACCCCACCACGACCCGGCCCGAATATCTCGCCCACCCGGCGCATATCTCCCATCGAGCCGGCCCGTCCTGGCGTCAACGAGATCCGCGCCGGGTCAGCGCGAAGTTTGCGCCGGGTCGGCGCGAGATTCGCGCCGGGTCGGCGCGAAGTTTGCGCCGGGTCAGCCGACCTGGGTGCCGAGCAGGGTGCCGATGAGGAAGGTGACGGCCATGGCGAAGAGACCGCCGCCGACGTTGCGCAGCACGGCGCGGCCGGGGGGTCCGTAGCCGAGCTTGGCGCTGGCGTAGCCGGTGAGGGCCAGGGCCAGGGCGACCGCGCCCATGGTGACCCCGACCCGGAGGTCGGCGACCACGAAGAGGATCGTGAGCAGCGGGAGCAGGGCGCCGAGGGTGAAGGAGAGCATCGAGGCCCAGGCGGCGTGCCAGGGGCTGGTCAGGTCGTCGGGGTCGATGCCGAGCTCGGCCTCGGCGTGCGCCCCGAGGGCGTCGTGCTCGGTGAGCTGGCGGGCCACCTGCAGGGCGAGGTCCTCGTCGAGGCCCTTGCCGACGTAGATCGCGGCCAGCTCGGCCAGCTCCTCCTCGGGCTCCTCCTCGAGCTCGCGGCGCTCCTTGTCGAGCAGCGCGCGCTCGGAGTCGCTCTGGGTGCTCACCGAGACGTACTCGCCGGCACCCATGCTCAGCGCCCCCGCGACGACCGCGGCGACGCCGGCGATGAGGATCGCGTTGCGGTCGGTGGTCGCGCCGGCCACGCCGACCACCACGCCGGCCGTCGACACGATGCCGTCGTTGGCGCCGAGCACGGCGGCGCGCAGCCAGTTGAGCCTCGAGTTGATGCCCTCGCCGTGCGGCTCGTCGTCGTGCGGGCCGACGTCGATCGGGGCGCGCTCGAGGTCGGAGGTCATGGGCCCATCATCGACGGGCCCACGACCCCCTCGCAACGAAGGTGAGGCTGCGCTGCGCGGCCTGGGTCACAGCCCCAGGTCGCGGCCGATGAGCTCCTTCATGATCTCGTTGGAGCCCGCCCAGATCTTCGAGACGCGGGCGTCGCGCCAGGCGCGGGCCACGCGGTACTCGTTCATGAAGCCGTAGCCGCCGTGCAGCTGCACGCAGTGGTCGAGCACGTCGTTCTGCACCTGGCTGGTCCACCACTTGGCCTTCGCCGCGTCGACGGGGGTCAGCTCGCCCTTGTCGTGGGCCACCACGCACTGGTCGACGTACGCCTCGGCGACCTCGATGGCCGTGAACTGCTCAGCCAGCAGGAACTTGTTGTGCTGGAACTGCCCGATGGACTGGCCGAAGGCCTTGCGGTCCTTGGTGTACTGCAGCGTCTCGACGAGGATCTGCTTGGCGTGCGCGACGTTGGAGATGGCGCAGCCCAGGCGCTCCTGCGGGAGCTTCTGCATCATCGCGATGAAGCCGCCGCCGAGCTCGCCGAGCACGTGGTCGTCGCCGAGGCGGACGTTCTCGAAGAACAGCTCGGCGGTGTCGGACTCGTCCTGGCCGACCTTGTCGAGCTTGCGGCCGCGGCTGAAGCCGGGCGCGTCGGAGGGGATCGCGAAGAGGGTGATGCCGCGCGCGCCCTTCTCGGGGTCGGTGCGCACGGCGGTGATCACCAGGTCGGCGGAGTAGCCGTTGGTGATGAAGGTCTTCGAGCCGTTGATGACCCACTGGTCGCCGTCGCGCACGGCGGTGGTCTTCAGCGCGGCCAGGTCGGAGCCGCCGGAGGGCTCGGTCATGCCGATGGCCAGCAGGATCTCGCCGGCCGCCACGCCGGGCAGCCAGCGCTGCTTCTGCTCCTCGGTGCCGAGCTCGACGATGTACGGCGCCGTGATGTCGGCGTGGATGCCCCAGCACGAGCCCAGCGCGGCGTTGACCTTGTTGAGCTCCTCGGCCGCCACCGCGTTGAAGCGGTAGTCCTCGGCGCCGGCGCCGCCGTACTCCTCGGGGATCTCCAGGCCCAGGAAGCCCTGCTTGCCGGCCTCGAGCCAGAACTCGCGCGGCAGGGCCTTGTCGGCCGCGTGCTGCTCGACGTCCGGGATGACCGAACGCTCCAGGAACTCGCGCACTGATGCGCGGAAGGCCTCGTGGTCCTCGTCGTAGATGCTCCGCTTCATGCCGCACATGCTACCGACGGGTAGGGCGTGTGGCACAGGGGTGATCGGGGAAGGCCCCCTTCCGGGTGGACAGCCGCGGCCGCCGGTCGTGCTTTGATCGATCCAACCCGCCCCACCACGCAACTCGAGGGAGCACCACCCGCATGGAGACCTGGCCCGGCACCGCCTACCCGCTCGGCGCGACGTTCGACGGGAGCGGCACCAACTTCGCGCTCTTCAGCGAGGTGGCCGACAGCGTCGTGCTCTGCCTCTTCGACGAGGACCCCGAGGCCCCCGACGGCCCCCTGCTCGAGACCTGCGTGGAGCTGCAGGAGGTCGACGCCCACGTCTGGCACTGCTACCTGCCGACCGTCCAGCCGGGCCAGCGCTACGGCTACCGCGTGCACGGGCCGTGGGACCCCGACCAGGGCCTGCGCTGCAACCCCAACAAGCTGCTGCTCGACCCCTACGCCAAGGCCACGTGGCGCGAGATCGACTGGGACCCCAGCCTCTTCGCCTACACCTTCGGCGAGGAGGACTCGCGCAACGACGACGACTCCGCGGCCCACATGACCCTCGGCGTGGTCATCAACCCGTTCTTCGACTGGGAGGGCGACCGCCGCCCGCGCGTCGACTACAACGACACGGTCGTCTACGAGGCCCACGTCAAGGGCCTGACCCAGCTGCACCCCGACGTGCCCGAGGAGCTGCGCGGCACGTACGCCGGCGTCGCGCACCCGGCCGTCGTGGAGCACCTCAAGAAGCTCGGGGTGACGGCCGTCGAGCTGATGCCGGTGCACCAGTTCATCCAGGACAACACGCTGCTCGAGAAGGGCCTGCGCAACTACTGGGGCTACAACACCCTGGGCTTCTTCGCCCCGCACGCCGACTACTCGGCCTCCGCGCACGCCGGGGTCGGTCGCGGCCAGCAGGTCCAGGAGTTCAAGGCGATGGTCAAGGAGCTGCACGCGGCGGGCATCGAGGTGATCCTCGACGTGGTCTACAACCACACCGCCGAGGGCAACCACCTGGGCCCGACCCTGAGCATGAAGGGCATCGACAACCAGGCCTACTACCGCCTCGTCGAGGACGACCCGCGCTACTACATGGACTACACCGGCACCGGGAACACGCTCAACGTGCGCCACCCGCACTCGCTGCAGCTGATCATGGACTCGCTGCGCTACTGGGTCACCGAGATGCACGTCGACGGCTTCCGCTTCGACCTGGCCTCGGCGCTGGCGCGCGAGTTCTACGAGGTCGACCGGCTCGCGACGTTCTTCGAGCTCGTGCAGCAGGACCCGGTGGTCAGCCAGGTCAAGCTCATCGCCGAGCCCTGGGACGTCGGGCCCGGCGGCTACCAGGTCGGCGGCTTCCCGCCGCAGTGGACCGAGTGGAACGGCGCCTACCGCGACACGGTGCGCGACTTCTGGCGCGGCGAGCCCTCGCTCGGCGAGTTCGCCAGCCGGCTCTCCGGCTCCTCCGACCTCTACGAGCACTCCGGGCGCCGCCCGTTCGCCAGCATCAACTTCGTCACCGCCCACGACGGGTTCACCCTGCGCGACCTGGTCTCCTACAACGAGAAGCACAACGAGGCCAACGGCGAGGACAACAACGACGGCGAGAGCCACAACCGCTCGTGGAACCACGGCGCGGAGGGCCCCACCGACGACCCCGCCGTGCTCGAGCTGCGCGCCCGCGCCCAGCGCAACTTCATCACCACGCTGCTGCTGAGCCAGGGCGTGCCGATGCTGCTGCACGGCGACGAGGCCGGGCGCACCCAGGACGGCAACAACAACACCTACGCCCAGGACTCCGAGATCGCCTGGATGCACTGGGACCGCCTCGACACCCCGCTGGTGGAGTTCACCGCCGCGGTCTCGCGGCTGCGCGCCGAGCACCCGACGTTCCGCCGCAAGCGGTTCTTCACCGGCCACACCGTGCGCACCGGCCCCGAGGGCGCCGAGCGCCTCAACGACATCGTGTGGCTGCACCCCGAGGGCCGCCCGATGGAGGACGAGGACTGGGAGGGCGACGACCGGGTGCTGGGCATGTACCTCAACGGCCACGGCATCGCCGGGCGCGACCCGCGCGGGCAGGTCATCGAGGACGACCACTTCCTGCTCTACTTCAACGCAGCCGACTTCGACGTCGAGGTGACCCTGCCGCCCGAGGAGTACGCCGCGCGCTGGCAGGTCGCCATCAACACCGCGGGCAACGGCGACCGGCCCGAGCCGATCGAGCCGGCCAGCACCCTGACGATGGCCTCGCGCAGCGTGCTGGTGCTGCAGGAGCACTCCGAGCCCGAGACCGACGTGGACCACTCGGTGGCCGCCTCGATCGCGGCCCACTCCACCACCCGGTCGCAGACCGCGACCGGCGCGGCCCCCGAGGACGCCTGACGTGGGCGGCTCCGGGCCCACGCGTCGACCGGTCTCGACGTACC
This sequence comes from Nocardioides marinisabuli, assembly GCF_013466785.1. NCBI lineage: Bacteria > Bacillati > Actinomycetota > Actinomycetes > Propionibacteriales > Nocardioidaceae > Nocardioides > Nocardioides marinisabuli. Next base: position 1,825,516 of record NZ_CP059163.1, on the reverse strand, counting down.
GCTTCCAGGTCAGCGCCGACCTCGACCTGCACGAGGTCGCGCGCCGGCTGGAGTACGTGCACGGGCTGGGCGTCGACTGGGTCTACCTCTCCCCGCTGCTGGCCGCCGAGCCCGGCAGCAGCCACGGGTACGACGTCGTGGCCCACGACCACCTCGACGAGTCGCGGGGCGGGGCCGAGGGCCTGGCCGCCGTGAGCGCCGAGGCCCGGCGCCGGGGGCTGGGCGTGCTCGTCGACATCGTGCCCAACCACGTCGGGGTCGCGACACCGAGCGAGGACCCCTGGTGGTGGGAGGTGCTGCGCGACGGCCGCGACGCCGAGCACGCGGGTGCCTTCGACATCGACTGGGACACCGCCGACCAGCGGCTGCGGATCCCCGTCGTCGGCGACGACGACCTGCTGCCCGACGGGCAGGTCGACCACCTGCGCCTCGTCGAGGGCGGGCGCGGCCTCGAGCTGCACTACTGGGACCAGGCCTTCCCCGTGGCCGACGGCACCGCCTCGGGCGTCGACGACGACCCGCAGGCCGTGCACGCGCGCCAGCACTACGAGCTCGTCGACTGGCACCGCGCCGACGACGCGCTCAACTACCGCCGCTTCTTCGCCGTCAACACCCTCGCCGCGGTGCGGGTCGAGGAGCCCGAGGTCTTCGACGAGACCCACGTCGAGATCCGCCGCTGGTTCACCGAGGGGCTCGTCGACGGGCTGCGCGTGGACCACCCCGACGGCCTGCGCGACCCGAAGGGCTACCTCGAGGACCTCGCCGAGCTGACCGGGTCGGCGTACACGCTGGTGGAGAAGATCCTCGAGCCCGGCGAGGCGCTGCCGACGAGCTGGGCCACCGACGGCACCACCGGGTACGACGCCCTGGCCTGGGTCGACCGGGTGCTCACCGACCCGGCCGGGCAGGCGCCGCTCGACGCGCTCGAGGCACGGCTGCGGGGGCTGCCCGCGGGCGAGGTCGTCGACTACCCGGGGATGGTGCACGACCTCAAGCGCGAGGTGGCCGACGGGATCCTGCACAGCGAGGTGCGCCGCATCGTGCGCGACCTGCGCCGCGACGTGCCCGAGCGGGTGCCCTCGAGCACCGCCGACGCCGTCGCCGAGCTGATGGCCTGCTTCCCGGTCTACCGCTCCTACCTCCCCGAGGGCTCCGAGCACGTCGACGAGGCGTTCGCCGCGGCCCGCGAGCGCCGGCCCGACCTCGCGGCCACCCTCGACACCATCGAGCCGTGGCTGCGCGACCCCTCGCTCGACGCCTGCCGCCGCTTCCAGCAGACCAGCGGGATGGTGATGGCCAAGGGTGTCGAGGACTGCGCGTTCTACCGCTACTCGCGCCTGACCTCGCTCAACGAGGTCGGCGGCGACCCGCACGAGTTCTCGCTCGGGGTCGACGGGCTGCACGAGCACCTGGCGGCGCGCCAGCGCGACTGGCCGCACGCCATGACCACGCTCTCGACCCACGACACCAAGCGCGGCGAGGACGTGCGCGCCCGCATCACCGTGCTCGCCGAGGTGCCGCAGCGCTGGGAGGAGACCCTCGACCGGCTGCTCGCGCTGGCGCCGCTGCCCGACCCGGGCTTCGGGTCCCTGCTGTGGCAGGCCGTGCTCGGTGCCTGGGGCTCCGACCCCGACGACGTGCTGCGCGAGCGGCTGCACGGCTACGCGATGAAGGCGATGCGCGAGGCCGGCGACCGCACCACCTGGACCGAGCCCGACGAGACGTACGAGGCGGCCGTGCACGCCGCCGTTGACGCGGCCTTCGACGACCAGGAGGTCCGCGGCGACCTCGAGGGCCTGCTGGCCGAGGTCGTCGACGCGGGCTGGTCCAACGCGCTGGCCGCCAAGGCGCTGGCGATCACCATGCCGGGCGTGCCCGACGTCTACCAGGGCTCCGAGCTGTGGGAGCAGTCGCTGGTCGACCCCGACAACCGGCGCCCCGTCGACCTCGACCTGCGCGCCCGGCTGCTCGCCGAGATCGACGCGGGGCAGCGACCGCCCGCCCCGTCGGGCGTCGACGACCCCGGCACCGCCAAGCTCCACGTCACCGCCACCGCGCTGCGGCTGCGCCGCGACCGGGCCGAGCTGTTCACCGGCTACGCGCCGGTGGCCGCCTCCGGCGAGGCCGCCGACCACGTGGTCGCCTTCGACCGCGGCGGGGCCGTGAGCGTCGCGACCCGGCTCCCGCTGGGGCTCGCGGCCCGGGGCGGCTGGGGCGGCACCCGGCTCGCCCTGCCGCCCGGCACCTGGCGCGACGCCCTGACCGGCGAGGTCACCGACGGCGACCTCGCCACGCTGCTGGCGACCTACCCGGTCGCCCTGCTCGTCCAGGAGGACTGATGGTCTCGACAGCCCACGGCCGCGGCCGCTTCGACGTCTGGGCGCCGCGCCCCGAGCGGGTGCGGCTGCTGGTCGACGGCCGGACCGTGCCGATGCGGCACGGCGACGACGGCTGGTGGTCGCCCGGCGGGCCGGTCCCCGACGGCGAGGTCGACTACGGCTACCTGCTCGACGACGACCCCGACCCGCGGCCCGACCCGCGCTCGCGCCGCCAGCCCGCCGGGGTCCACGGGCTCTCGCGCACCTACGACCCGTCGGCCTTCGCCTGGACCGACCGGGCGTGGACCGGTCGCCAGCTGGCCGGGTCGGTGATCTACGAGATGCACGTGGGCACCTTCACCCCCGAGGGCACCCTCGACGCCGCCCTCGGACGCCTCGACCACCTCGTCGACCTGGGCGTCGACCTGGTCGAGGTGATGCCGGTCAACGCCTTCAACGGCACCCACAACTGGGGCTACGACGGCGTCGCCTGGTTCGCGGTCGCCGAGTCGTACGGCGGCCCCGAGGCCTACCAGCGCTTCGTGGACGGCTGCCACGCGGCCGGCCTTGGTGTCATCCAGGACGTGGTGCACAACCACCTCGGCCCCTCGGGCAACTACCTGCCGCTCTACGCGCCGTACCTCAAGGACGGCCGCAACACCTGGGGCGACCTGGTCAACCTCGACGGCGAGGGCTCGGCCGAGGTGCGCCGCTACATCCTCGACAACGTCGCGACGTGGCTGCGCGACTACCACGTCGACGGGCTGCGGCTCGACGCCGTGCATGCGCTCTCCGACGACTCCGAGGTGCACCTGCTCGAGGAGATGGCCGTCGAGGTCGCGGCCCTGTCGGCCCACCAGCGGCGTCCGCTGACGCTGGTCGCGGAGTCCGACCTCAACGACCCGGTGATGATCCGGCCCCGCGAGGCCGGTGGCCGCGGGCTCGACGCCCAGTGGAGCGACGACTACCACCACGCCGTGCACGTGGCGCTGAGCGGTGAGACGACCGGCTACTACGCCGACTTCGAGCCGCTCACCGCGCTGAAGAAGGTCGTGGAGCGCGGCTTCTTCCACGACGGCACCTTCAGCTCCTTCCGCGGCCGTGACCACGGGGTGCCGATCGACACCGACCACACCGCCACCTGGCGGCTCGTGGTGGCCAACCAGAACCACGACCAGGTCGGCAACCGGGCGGTCGGCGACCGGCTCAGCGACCCCTCGCCCGGCCACCTCGACGACGACCAGCTCGGCTGCGCGGCGATGCTGACGCTGCTGGGCCCGTTCACCCCGATGCTCTTCCAGGGCGAGGAGTGGGCGGCCTCGACACCGTTCCAGTTCTTCACCAGCCACCCCGAGCCCGAGCTCGGCACCGCCACGGCCGAGGGCCGGATCGCGGAGTTCGAGCAGATGGGCTGGGACCCCGAGGTCGTGCCCGACCCGCAGGACCCGGCCACCTTCGAGCGCTCCAAGCTCGACTGGAGCGAGCTCGAGCACGGTCGTCACGCCCGGCTGCTCGAGCTCTACCGCTCCCTGGGCCGGCTGCGCCGCACCTGGCCCGAGCTGACCGACCCGTCCTTCACGGCCACCACCTGCGACGTCGACGAGGCAGCCCGGCTCGTGGTGCTGCACCGCGGGCGGCTGCAGGTCGTGCTCAACCTCGGCGAGCGCCCGCTCGAGGTGCACACCGGGCCCGGCGAGGTGCTGGTCGCCACCGCCTCCGGCGCCGAGCTCGACGCGGACGGGCTGCTGGTGCTGCCCGGCCACGCCGGGGCCGTCGTCCACGTGTCGCCGGCTTAGCACCCCACGGGATGGGATCATCCTGCGGTGACCCTCCCCCTGGCCCTGCGCCGCGTCCTCTCCGTGCTCCTGCTGCTGCCGGCGGTGGCGCTGCTGCCGGTCGCGCTGGGGTCGTGGTGGCTCGACGCCGTCGTCGCCGACACCGAGGGGTACGTCGAGGCGGTCGGTCCGCTCGCCGAGCGGGCCGAGGTGCGCAGCGCGGTCGCCTCGCGTGTCGAGCCGGCCGTGGTGCGGGCGGTGGACGTGCCCGGGAGGGCCGAGCAGCTGCGCCGCCAGATCGGTCGACCCGCGCTCTCGCGCTACGAGCGCCGCGTGGGCGAGCAGGGCACGGCGGCGCTCCAGGCCTACGTCGAGGACGCCGCCGGGCTCGCCACCACGCGGGTCGTGGAGTCCCCGGCCTTCGAGGAGCTCTGGCGTGCCAGCAACCGCAGCGCCCACGCCGCGCTGATGGACCTCCTCGAGGACGCCCCGGGGACGGGCGCCGACGCGGTGAGCATCGACCTGCGCCCGGTGGTCGACGCCGCGCTGGTGCTGCTGCGCGCCGAAGGGCTGGTCACGACGAGGTCAACGGTCGAGAGCACGGTCACCGGGTTCTCGGTGGCGGGATCCGAGGACCTCGACCTGGGCCGGAGCGTCTATCAACGAGTCGACAGTCTCGGCCTGGCCCTGCCCCTGACCTGCGCCGCCCTCCTCGCCCTGGCACTGCTCGTCTCGCCGCTGCGCCGCCGGACCGCGGTGGTGGCCGGGCTCATGGCCCTGTTCTCCGTGGGTGTGCTGGCCCTGACGCTCGTGGCGGCACGGTCGTTCCTGCAGTCCGCGGTCGACCCGGGCGAGACACGCATGCTGGTGCTCAACGTCTGGGACGCGCTGCTGGGCGGGCTCTGGACGGCCGTGGTGGCGACGCTGGTCGTGAGCGCGGTCGTGGCGCTCGTCCCGCTCGTCGTGCGCCGTCGGAACCCGACCGCGAGTCAGCTGGGCTGAACCGGCCGGCTCGCGGCGGCTCAGAGGTTGTCGAGGTCGACGGTGTCGTCGGCGGCGGGCGCCTCGACCTCGACGGGCTCGTCGAACTCGGAGAAGTCGACCGTGCCAGGCTCCTCCCCCTCGGTCTTCTCGATGCGCAGCAGCAAGTGCGGCTCCTCGACGGCGATGTAGCCCGTCGAGACCTCGCCGTCCTCGTCGGTCGAGACCACCGCGACCGCGGAGACCCCGTCGACGTCGCTGACCTCGCCCGTCTCGTACGTCGTCCCCTCGTCGGCCTCGTCGAGCAGCTCCTCGAGCAGCTGGTCGAGGTCGCAGAGCTCGGCGAACCCCTCGTCGCCGCCCAGCACGACCCAGCGCCCGTCGACGAGCTCGATGATCTGGTCGGCCTGCGCGCCGCCCTGAGCGCGCCAGAACTCCTCGCTGGGCCGGAACCAGGTCTCGCCGCCGGCGCTGAGCACCTCGGCGTCGGCGCCGTCGACGCCGATCGTGCCCGTGCAGTCGCCGCCGCTGCTCGAGGCTAGGTCGATGGAGATCTGCTCACCGTCGACGGTCAGCTCGCCGGTGACCCGCAGGCTCTCCAGCTCACCCATCGCCGCCGCCGCGGCGTCGCGGACCTCGGCGCCGTCCTGCTCGGCGAACGCCGAGGTCTCGGCGCCGGTGGCGTCCCCGACGTCAGCGGTGTCGTCGTCGCTGCCGCAGGCGGCCAGCCCGGCGGTGGCCGTCACCAGTGCCGCGGCACCGGCCGCTCGTCGTACCCAGGTGCTCATGTGGTGTCGCCTCTCTCGTGGGTGCTGCCCACGATCACACCACGTGCGGCGTCCGCTCGGGAGTGTTCTCCACAGGGGTGGACGCGACCTCCTCGCGGAAGCCGTGCCGCGCCCACCAGGACGCCATCGGGGCGGGGGCGTACCAGTTCCAGCGCCCGAGCAGCTTCATCGTCGCGGGCACGAGCAGCGCCCGCACCACCGTCGCGTCGATGAGCAGGGCCACGAGCATGCCCACGCCGAGCATCTTCATGAAGACGATGCCGCTGGTGCCGAAGGCGCCGATGACCACGCCCAGCAGCAGTGCGGCGCTGGTGATGATCCGCCCGGTCTTCTGCACCCCGGTGGCCACGGCGAGGTCGTTGTCGCCGGTGCGGTCCCACTCCTCGCGCACCCGGCTGAGCAGGAACACCTCGTAGTCCATCGAGAGCCCGAAGAGGATCGCCACCATCAGGATCGGGTTGGTGGCGTCGAGGAAGCCCTGGGGGGTGAAGCCGAGCAGGTCGGCCAGGTGGCCGTCGCTGAAGATCCAGGTGACGACGCCGAAGGCCGCGGCGATGGAGAAGAGGTTCATCACGACGGCCTTGACCGGCAGCACCACCGACCCGAAGGCCACGAAGAGCAGCACCAGCATCACCACCACCACGACCAGGGCCATCCACGGCAGGTGGTCGGCGACCGAGTCGACGAGGTCGACGGTGTCGGCGCTCATCCCGCCCACCAGGGCGGTGCCGCTCGCCGGCTCGACCGCACGCAGGTCGCGCACGATCTCCTGGGAGCGCTCGGTCTGGCTGTTGCCGGTCCAGGTGGCGCGCAGCAGCGTGGCCTCCTCGTCGCCGCGGGCCTGCTCGGGGCCGGCGACCGTCTGCACCGTCCCCACCCCGTCGACCTGCTGGGCCGCGGTGACGTACGCCGCCACGTCGTCGGCGCGGGTGCCGCGCAGCAGCAGGCTCGCGGTCGAGGTCTCGGCACCGAACTCCTCGACGAGCAGGTCGGCGGTCCGGTGGGCCGGCGCGTCGGCCGGCAGCACCCGGTGGTCCACGCTGCCCCAGCGCACCCCGAGGAACGGGGCGGCCACCGCGAGCAGCACGACCACGGTCACGGCGATCACGGCCACCGGGCGGCGCATCACGCCGCGCGCCAGCACCGCCCATCGACCCCCGTCGGCGGCCTCGGCCCCGGGGCGCCGCCACGGCATCCGGCCGGCGTCGACCCGGCGGCCGAGCAGCCGCAGCACGGCGGGCAGGACCGTCAGCGCGGCCAGCATCGCCACGACGACCGCGGCCATGCCGCCGTACCCCATCGAGCGCAGGAAGCCCTGCGGGAAGATCAGCAGGCTCGACATCGCCGCGGCGACGGTCAGGCCCGAGAAGAGCACCGTGCGGCCTGCGGTGGCCATCGTGCGCCGGATCGCGGTCGCGGCCGCGTCGGGGTCCTCGACCGGGAGGATCGCGAGCTCCTCGCGGAAGCGGCTCACCACGAAGAGCGCGTAGTCGATGGCCAGCCCGATGCCGAGCAGCGAGATGATGTTGATCGAGAAGACCGAGACGTCGGTGAGGCCGGCGATCACCCGCACCACCGCCAGCGCGCCGAGCATCGCCACCAGGCCCACCATCGCCGGCATCAGCGCGGCGACCGCCGAGCCGAAGATGAGCAGCGCCAGCAGCACCACCAGCGGCAGCGAGATCAGCTCGGCCCGCTTGAGGTCCTTCGAGGTGATCTCGTTGACGTCGTTGTAGACGGCGTACGAGCCGGTGAGCCCGGTCTCGAGCCCGTCGGCCTCCAGCAGCGGGGCCAGCTCGTCGTAGGCGGTGAGGAAGTCGTCCTGGCTCTCCCCCGCGAGCGAGACCAGCACCTGGGCGTGGTGGCCGTCGGCGCTGACCAGCCCGCTGTCGGGCCCGGCGGCGTAGTAGGGCACCACCTGGGTGACCAGGTCGCCCGGGATGCCCGCCACGACCTCCTCGACCGCGGCGCGGAAGCCCCGGTCGTCGGCCAGCCGGTCCTCGTCGGAGTAGACGGCCACGACGTCGACCGTGCGGTTGCCGAAGAGCTCGCGCTCGGCCACCAGCTCGCGTGCGGTCTCGGAGGAGGGGTCGTCGAAGCCGCCCTGCTCGAGGGAGTCGAAGACACCGGCGCCGTAGGCCCCGGCGGCCAGGACGAGGGCGACGGCCACCAGCAGCACCGCGCGGGCACGACGGGCCACGAAGGCACCCCAACGATCGATCATCGGACCCAACCCCCGGTGCCACTGCCCCCGCGGCCGGTTGCCGTGACGGGGCATCATGAAAGTGAACGGTGTAAACCGTAAACGGTGTAAACTCCGGCTGTCAACGGCCCTCGGGAGCGGCCACACGACACCGAGAGGGAGCCCGGATGACCCAGACCGGCCAGCCGACGCGACGCGAGCGCCAGCGCGAGGCGACGTACGACGAGATCGTGCGGGTCTCCCGCGAGCTGCTGGTCGCGGGCGCGGAGCTGTCGCTGCGCGCGGTCGCCGCCCGGATGGGGATGACGGCGCCGGCGCTGTACCGCTACGTGTCCAGCTACCAGGACCTCGTCGACCTGGTCGCCTTCGAGATCGACAAGGCCGCCACCGCGCGGTTCGCCGCGGCCGCCGACACCCTGCCCCCCGACGACGTCGCGGGCCGGCTGGTGCTGTCGACGACGGAGTTCCGGATGTGGGCCCTCGACGCGCCCCGCGAGTTCGGGCTGGTCTTCGCCAATCCCGTCGCCGACCCGGTGTGCGGCCGGCGCGAGGCGCTGACGCTGTCGAGCTCGGGGCTGCTCTTCACCGACCAGATGCGCGCCATCTGGGAGCACCGCCGCTTCCCGGTGCCGGCGCTGGAGGACCTCACCGAGACCGCGCGCACCTCCGTGCTCGACCCGCTCATCCCCGCCGAGAGCGAGGGCATCGCGCCCGAGGACCGCGGGCTGATGTGGGTCTACATGCAGGGCTGGACCCAGCTGTACGGCGTCGTGGCGCTCGAGGTCTTCGGCCACATGGACCCGCGGCTGATCGAGAGCGGCGACATGTTCGTCGACGTGCTGACCCGCTTCGCGCCCACCATCGGGGTCACCGACGAGATGCCGCGCCTCGAAGTGCTGGTGCGCGAGCGGATCGCGCGCGGCTGAGCCCCGGACCAGGAGCGGGCTCAGGCGAGCCGGGCCCCGAGGAGCTGGTCGACCCAGGCCGGCACCAGCACACCGGCGGGGCCGTGCCGCGAGTCGTGGAACCACATCGACCCCTCGGAGGGCTCCAGGTTGAGCTCGAGGGTGCGAGCGCCGCTGCGGCGTGCGTGCTGCACGAACCCGGCCGCGGGGTAGACCGCGCCGGAGGTGCCGATGGAGACGAAGGTGTCGGCGCGTCCGAGGTGCTCGAGGATGCGGTCCATCTCGTAGGGGATCTCCCCGAACCACACGACGTCGGGGCGCAGCTCGGCGTGGCCGCAGCCGGGGCACGGCGGGTGGTCGAGCAGCTCGCGCTCCCAGCGCACCCGGCCCTCGCAGGCCCGGCACAGCGCCGAGAGCAGCTCGCCGTGCATGTGCACCACGTTGCGGGAGCCCGCACGCTCGTGCAGGTCGTCGATGTTCTGGGTGACCAGCAGCAGGTCGTCGCCCAGGGTCTCCTCGAGCCGGGCCAGGGCGTGGTGCGCGGCGTTCGGCTCGACCCGGGCCAGAGAGCTGCGGCGCTCGTCGTAGAAGCGCAGCACCCGCGAGGGGGCCGCCTCGTAGGCCTCGGGGGTGGCGACGTCCTCGACGTGGTGGCCCTCCCACAGCCCGTCGGCGTCGCGGAAGGTCGGCACCCCGCTCTCGGCGGAGATACCGGCCCCGGTCAGCACGACGACGCTCACGCGCCCAGGGTAGGCCCGTCGTTGCGGGGCGTGTGAGTCAGGACACCACGGTGAGATCGAAGTTCACGACGAGCCCCTCGACGGAGGTGGTCGTGGCCTCGACCTGCACGCGCCCTCGGCCTGAGAGCTGATGTTTGCGAGTGGTAGTCGCTCCCCCGGTTGCGACGGTTTCCCTGTGGGACTGGGACCATCGCGTCGAACCGGTCCTACTCCGCTTCATATGTGTCGTCCATGGTCTCGTTCTCGGGCTCCTGTCGCCTCTCGGTGTCCGAGGCAGTGGCGTCCGAGCCCGCCGCACTAGGCTGAACAGCTGCGTCGAGCCCGGCTATGCTCTAGAGGTGGACGAGGCGGCCGAGAAGCTTCCCTTCGAGTGCTTCATCGTCGGGGCCCAGAAGGCAGGCACCAGCACGCTGTTCGCGATCTTGGCGCGCCATCCCGCGGTCGCGGGTTCCGGACCGAAGGAACGGCACTTCTTCGACGACGAAACCCGTGACTGGTCCATGCCCGACTATTCATCGTACTTGGCGAACCGCACGAAGCCCCGGCAGCGATTCGGGATCGACGCGACACCCTCTTATTTGTTCTGGCCCGAGGCGCTCCCGCGGCTGCGCCGCTACAACAGCTCAGCGAAGATCATTGTCTCTTTGCGCGACCCCATTGATCGAGCCTTCTCGCAGTGGCTCATGACGTATGCGCGAGCCTTGAGTACCGGCAGGCGGTACCCGAGCTTCTCGGAACTCGTCTCTGATCAAACGCGCCACCCGGCGAAACTTCCCGGCAAAGCCTCCCAAGAAGTGCCCGCCCGCGAGGTGCGTCAGCTAACTGTCCTGCCTCGCGGGTTGTACGCCCACCAGCTGCGGCGGCTGCGGGACTACTTTCCGGACGAGCAGGTGCTGCAGGTCGACTTCGAAGAGGTGGTGACACAGCAGGATGCGTTGGCGCGCCGATGCTTAAACTTCCTCGGTCTGAGCCCGTTCCGAAAGCCGTTGTCCCCGGTCCGGGCCAACCCGTCGTCCGGCGCTCCTGGCGCTGCGGCCCCCACGGCTCGCGATGTCGCGGCACTCGTGGAGTACTACGCCGACGACTTCGGGGACCTCGCGAGCGAATCGACGATCGACACGGGCGGGTGGACCCTCGCCCGTGTCCTACGTAAGGACATGTCGGCTCAGGACGTAGCCGACCGCATGGCCCGGCGTCTGTCTCGCTAGCGCCTCGAGCTGTCGCGCTGCTCGGCCGCGTTAGTAGTACCAGGGGTAGGGCGACCAGTCGGGGTCGCGCTTCTCGAGGAACTGGTCGCGGCCCTCGGCGGCCTCGTCGGTCATGTACGCCAGACGCGTGGTCTCGCCGGCGAAGAGCTGCTGGCCGACCAGACCGTCGTCGATGGCGTTGAAGGAGTACTTCAGCATCCGCTGCGCGGTCGGGCTCTTGCCGTTGACCAGCCGGCCCCACTCCAGGGCGGTGGCCTCGAGCTCGGCGTGCGGCACGGCCTTGTTGACGGTGCCCATCTCGACGCCGTCCTGGGCGGAGTAGGTCTGGCCGAGGAAGAAGATCTCGCGGGCCTTCTTCTGCCCCACCTGGCGGGCCAGGTACGCCGACCCGAAGCCGCCGTCGAAGGAGCCGACGTCGGCGTCGGTCTGCTTGAAGCGGGCCTCCTCGGCGCTGGCCAGGGTCAGGTCGCAGACCACGTGCAGCGAGTGCCCGCCGCCGGCGGTCCAACCGGGGACCACGCAGATGACGATCTTGGGCATGAAGCGGATCAGGCGCTGGACCTCGAGGATGTGCAGCCGCCCCAGGCGGGCCTTGTCGACGGTCTCGGCGCTCTCGCCCTCGGCGTACTGGTAGCCGGCGCGACCGCGGATGCGCTGGTCGCCGCCGGTGCAGAAGGCCCACTTGCCGTTCTTGTCGCTGGGGCCGTTGCCGGTCAGCAGCACGCACCCGACGTCGCTGGTGGTGCGGGCGTGCTCGAGCACCCGCAGCAGCTCGTCGACGGTGTGCGGGCGGAACGCGTTGAGCACGTCTGGCCGGTCGAAGGCGACCCGCACGGTGCCGTGGGCGCGGGCCCGGTGGTAGGTCAGGTCGGTCAGGTCCTCGAAGCCGGGCACGACGTCCCAGGCCTCGGCGTCGAAGATCTCCGACACCCCGTCGATGGCGCTCATGACGAGCAGGCTATCGGCGCCCCCACGAGGTGTCGGAACGGGCCGGGTCGGCGCGAGATCTGCGCCGGGTCGGCGCGAGATCTGCGCCGGGTCGGCGGGAGTCAGGGGCGGGCGATGCTGACCGCGAGGGCGGCCAGGTGGCCGACCCGGGCGAGCTCGGAGTCCAGGAACTCGGGGCCGCCGCGGCGGCCCAGCAGCACGACCTCGTTGCCGCTGAGGTCGGCGGCGACGTAGATGTTGTTGTCATCGCCGTCGATCTCGATGCGCTTGGTGCGCACGACCTCGACGAACGGCAGCTCGGGCGGGGCCGCGTCGGTGGCGTGCAGGATGCCGTCGGCGCGGTGCACGCGGGCGGCCCAGTCGGCACGGAAGGTGACCGGCAGCAGGTCGACGAGCCGGTTGATCGCCTGGGCCGGGCTGGCGGTCAGCTCCTCGACGGCCTCGAGGTCGAGGAAGAGGTTGCCGCCGGCGGCGTACCGGCTGATCCAGACCACGCGGACATCGGGCAGCGCGTGGCAGGCCGAGACGATGGTGTCGGGCATGGTGCCGGGCACCAGGTCGAGCAGCACGTCGTCGACGGCCACGTCGTCGCGCTTCTCGACGATCTCGATCGCCTCGATGTCGCCGCCCGCCTCACCGATGGCGCTCGCCAGGCGGCCCAGCGAACCGGGGACGTCGGGCAGCTCGACACGCAGAAGGAAGGACACGCAACGACCCTAGCCCTCGTGTGTTGCGGGCACGTGACGCGCGCGGTCGGCGGCCGCGAGCCGCCGCGCCAGCCGGTCGCGCAGCCCCGAGGCCCGCTGTGCCTCGCGGGCCACCGCGGCGCGCACCGCGGCCTCCGAGGCGACCACCCGCACCTGCTGCTGGGCCCGGGTGATGGCGGTGTAGAACAGCTCGCGCGTCAGCAGCCGCGAGTCGGCCTCGGGCAGCAGCACGGTGACGTGGGCCGCCTGGCTGCCCTGGCTCTTGTGCACGGTCATCGCGTGCATCGTCTCGACGTCCTCGAGGCGGGCCGGTGAGAAGTCGCGCAGCCGCTCGGAGCCGGAGATCCAGGCCCGCAGCCGACCGTCGGGGGCGCGCACCACCGCGCCGGTCTCGCCGTTGTAGACCTCCAGCGCGTAGTCGTTGGTGGTCACCAGCAGGGGGCGCCCGACGTACCACTGGCCGAGCACGGGCTCGCCGACGTCGTCGGCCAGCCACCGCTCGACCTGCCGGTTCCACGAGCGCACGCCGTAGGGCCCGTCGCGGTGGGCGCACAGCAGCCGGTGGTCGTCGAGGGCCGCGACCGCCAGCTCGTGCTCGCCGGCCACGGCGCGTGGCCCCACCGCAGGGCCAGTCGAGGGAGTGCTGGCGCAGCGCGCCGGAGAGCACCTCGCCCGTCCGGGCCCGCCGCCGCGCCCGCCACCGCGCCCCGCCGGCCGCGCTCGACGAGCTCGACCTCGTCGCTGGGCCGGCGCAGCGTGGCCAGCACCTCGTCGGCGTCGCCGGCGCGCAGCGCCTCGGCCAGCTGCTTGATGTCCTCGGTGGAGCGGAAGTTCTCGGTCAGCGAGGCGACGGGCGAGTCGTCGGTGCCCTCGCCGAAGTGGTCGCCGAAGCCGCGCACCACGTCGGCCAGCACCGCGCCGGCGCCGACCGAGGTGAGCTGGCGCGGGTCGCCGACCAGGACCAGCCGCGCCTGCGGGCGCACCGCCTCGAGCAGACGCCCCATCATCGTCAGCTCGACCATCGACGACTCGTCGACCACGACGAGGTCGTGCTTGAGCCGGTTGCCGCGGTGGTGGCGGAACCGGGTGGCGTTGTCGGGCCGCCAGCCGAGCAGCCGGTGCAGCGTCATCGCCTCGGGGCGACCGACCCGCTCGCGGTCGGCCGGGTCGAGACCGGCGAGCTCGTCGAGCACCGCCTCCTGCAACCGGGTGGCGGCCTTGCCGGTGGGGGCCGTCAGCGCCACCGAGAACCGCTCGCCGCGGGCGGCGGCCTGGTCGGCGAGCAGCACCAGCAGCCGCGCGATGGTGGTGGTCTTGCCGGTGCCGGGACCGCCGGTCAGCACGGTGGTCCAGCGCCCGACCGCACCGACGGCGGCGCGCTCCTGCTGCTCGCTGAGCCGGTCACCACGGATGCGGGCGCGCGCCGCGTCGAGGGCCGCCGCGTCGACCACCGGGGGCCGGGCGCCCACCCGCTCGACGAGGTCGTCGCAGACCTGGCTCTCGAGGCGGTGGTAGCGGTCGAGGTAGACGGTGCCGTCCTCCAGGTGCAGCACCCCCTGGTCGACCAGCGGCGAGGCCGCCACCGCCTCGACCCAGCCGGCCGGGTCGGGCCACCCGGCGTGCTCGAGCAGGGCGGGCGCCGCCGCGAGGTCGACGCACACCGAGCCGGAGCGCACCCCGCGCACCGCCAGGGCGAGCGCGAGCTGCACCTGCTCGTCGTCCTCACCGGCCAGCGCCGAGACCCGGCGGGCGACGTGGACGTCGGCGGCCTCGAGCAGGCCGGTGTCGTTGAAGCCGGCCAGCAGACGGTCGCCGAGCGCACCCGGCGCTGGTCGTGGGCGGGCAGCGGCTCGGGCGGCTCGCCCGCTCCCGCCACGGCGCCGGTGCCCGTCGTGCTCGTCGGGCTGGTCATGGCCGTCCTCCGTCCAGCAGGTCCGAGACCGCCTCGAGCAGCGCCACCGGCGGCGTCCAGCGGAAGACCCCGCAGGGCTCGCCGTCGACGAGCGGGGTCTCTGCCCCGCACATGCCGCGCAGGTAGAGGTAGAGCACCCCGCCCAGGTGCTGCGCGGGGTCGTAGCCCGGCTGGCGCCAGCGCAGGAAGCGGTGCAGGACCACCGCGTAGAGCAGCGCCTGGAGCGGGTAGTCGGAGTGCGTCATCGCCGCGTCGAGCGCCTCGGGCCGGTAGGCGTGCGCGGTCAGCGGCTCGTCGGGCGGGCCCAGCCAGTTGGTCTTGTAGTCGACCACCAGGTAGCGCGGCGCCCCGCCCGCGCCAGCGGTGCGCAGCACGACGTCGACCGAGCCGGTCAGGTAGCCGCGCAGGGGCTGGTCGCCCAGGGCCGGCTGCTCGAGCGCGGCGGCGTAGCCGCGCACCGGGTCGCCGGCGGGCAGGTGCTCCAGCAGCAGCGGTGCCAGGTCGCCCAGGCGCACCTCGGGCCCGCCCTGGAGCGGGGCAGCCAGGTCGCCACCCGAGAGCGGCAGCTCGAAGTCCATCTCGCGCAGCCGGTCGCCCAGCGCGACGTCGCGCAGCCGCACCCCGGGCGCGGCGCTGCCGAGCGGGGAGTCGCACACCGTGACCAGGGCCCCGGCCAGCGCCTCCGGGTCGACGTCGACGGGCCACCAGACGAGCTGCTCGCGCACGTGGCCCAGCAGCTCGGCGTGCAGGTCGGGCGCCGCGGGGTCGGCGTGCTCGAGCACGCCGTGCACCAGGGACCCGAAGGTGGCCCCGACCGGCAGGTCGGCCATCGGGGAGGCGACCTGCAGCTGCGCCGGGACCGGCTGCGGCGCGAGCGTCGGGGGCAGGACCGGCACCGCCGTGACGGGCTCGTCGTCCTGGGGGGTGCGCTCCGGCTCGCTGCCCACGCCCGGCCCGGTCCCGCCGCCCGTGGGGGCCGTGGACGGGTCGGCGGTCAGGGTCGCGGTCAGCGCCGAGTACGACGTGCGCCGCCACGCCGTGTCGACGGCGCGCCCGAAGCGGCGCGCCGCGAGCGGGGGCGGCGCGCCGGGCGCGGGCACCGGCGGCGGGTCGGCCCACAGCGCCGCCTCGGGCGCCGGGCCACCGCGCCGGGCCCAGGCGCCGAAGAGGCCGACGACCTCGTCGTCGGAGGGCACCGGCGGCGTGCGCGGCACCACCGGCTCGCCCTCCGCCCGCGCGAGCAGCCGGTGCAGCGGCGAGGCCGGCGCGTTCTTGGTCGGCGCCCACCAGCACACGACCTGTGACTGCGCACGGGTCATCGCCACGTAGAGCAGCCGCAGCCACTCCCCCGCCTCCTCGTCGCCCCAGCGGCGCACGCTGTCGCCCCAGCCGTCGGCGCCGGCGTCGCGCGGGCCGCCGACGTCGAGGCACCGCTCGCCGTCGTCGTCGTGGAAGAGCGGACGCACCGGCTTGGGCACGAACCGGTCGGCGAGTGCGGGCAGGTAGACCACGGGGTACTGCAGGCCCTTGCTGGCGTGGATGGTCACCAGCTGCACGGCGGCGGCGTCGGAGTCGAGGCGCCGGGTGCGCTCGGCACCCCGCCCGGCGCGGCCCTCGGCGACCTGCTCGCGCAGCCAGGCCAGCAGCGAGACCAGGCCGAGGTGCTCGCGCTGGGCGGTCTCGTGGAGCGCCTCGCCGATGTGGCGCAGGTCGGTCAGGCGCCGCTCGCCGCCGACCTCGCGCAGCACCCGGGCGGGCAGGCCGCCGGCCGAGGCGGCCTCCATCACCGCGGCGACGCCGCGGCGGGCGGCCAGGTCGGCCCAGCGGCGCAGCACGTCGGCGACGTCGTCGGTGACGTCGTCGGGCGTGCGTCCGCCCGGTCCGGGGTCGCCGGCGAGCTCGGCGGCCGTGCGGCCGAGGAAGCAGGTCAGGGCGGCCGCGCGGACCCGGGCGCTGCGGTGCGGCTGCTCGAGGGCCTCCAGCAGGCTCAGCCACTCCACCGCGGCCGGGGGCGAAGACGCTGCCGCCGCCGGCGATCACGGCGGGGACGCCCTCCTCGAGCAGCGCGCGCTGGGCGGCGGCCAGGTCGGCGTGGCGGTAGGAGATGACCGCGACGTCGCGGGGCTCGAGCGGTCGGCCGTCGAAGGTGGCGCCTGAGGCCAGCAGGCGGCGCACGTCGAGGGCCAGGTCGCGGGCGACGTGCGGGCGCACCTGGGCGACCGGCAGGGCGACGCCGGGCCCGCGCCGGAAGGTCTCGCGGCGCACCGCCCGCAGGCGCAGCGGCGCGGCCACCGGGGCGCCCAGGAGGCGGCGCTCCTGGTGGTGGGCGGTGACCGGGTGCACGACGATCTGCTCGTCGCCGAGCTGGGCGCCGGCGAGGAGCTCCTGGGTGGCCTCGAGCAGGGCGCCGTCGCTGCGCCAGTTGACCGCCAGGGTCTCGTGCCGGTCGGCGCTGCGGGCCGCGGCGAGGTACGTCGTGACGTCGCCGCCGCGGAAGGCGTAGATGGCCTGCTTGGGGTCGCCGATCAGCACCATGGTCGCCACGCCGCTGAACGCGCGGTCGAGCACGGTCCACTGCACCGGGTCGGTGTCCTGGAACTCGTCGACGAGCACCAGCTGCCAGCGCTCCTGCATGCGGCTGCGGGCCGGGGAGCCGGGCTCCTCGAGGGCGTGGGCGAGCTGGACCAGCAGGTCGTCGTAGGACAGCACGCCCAGGCGGCGCTTGCGCAGGTCGAGCTCGTCGCGCACGGCTCGGGCGAAGGCCACCCGCCGCCCGGCCGGGGTGGCGGGGTCGGCGTCGGCCGGCTCGAGGCGGGCCTGGGGGTCGCCGACGGCGGCCCGTGCGATGGCCAGGGCGTCGGCGTGGCTGAAGACCGGGTCGCCCTCGGCGTAGGCGAAGGCCCGCAGGTAGAGGTCGTCGACGACCTCGCGCAGCAGGTCGTCGAGGTCCTCGACGAGCCGGGCCCGGGCGTCGGTGTCGCCGGCGACGCCCAGCGACTCGAGCACCAGGGCGCAGAACTGGTGGGTGGTGGCGATGGTGGCCGCGTCGAAGCCGGCGAGCGCCTCGAGGACGCGGCGGTGGCGCACCTCCCGGTCGCTCCCGTCGCCGACCAGCAGGCGCAGCAGGTCGGTGCCGGCGGGCACGTCGGGGTCCCCGGCCAGGGCCCGCTCGGCCTCGACGAGCTGGGCCCGGACCCGTTCGCGCAGCTCCTGGCTGGCGGCCCGCCCGAACGTCACCACGAGCATGTCGTCGAGGCGGGCGGTGCCCTCGACGACGTAGCGGGTGACCAGGGCGCCGATGGTCCAGGTCTTGCCGGTGCCGGCGCTGGCCTCGAGCAGCGTGGTGGTGCCCGGGGCGGGCAGGTCGGGCGTGCAGACGTCGAAGCCGGTGACCGCAGGGTCGGGCCGGGCGGGTGTGCTCACAGCGGCCCCACCCTCTCGCCACCGGTGAGCAGCGGCTCCCACAGGGTCCACGCGTGCTCACCCAGCCCGGCGTCCAGCAGCACCGAGAGGTCGGCCCGCTCGCCGAAGGCCCGCCGGTGGTAGGGGTCGGCGTCCTCGCCCTGGATGCCGTAGGGGTGGTGCGGGTCGGTCTCCCACGCCTTGCGCGCCTGCTCCTCGGGCGAGACGTCGTCGCCCAGCAGGGTGCGGGCGTGGGCCTCGGCCCAGGCGGCGGAGGTGGCCACGGGCAGCGGCAGCGGACGACGCAGACCGAGGTCGCGCAGCTCGACGAGGCGGCGCAGCCACTCCTCGGCCCGGTGGTCGAGCGGGCCGGCCAGGGCCCGCCGGGGCCCGGCGCGCTCACGACCGACGGCGTGGGCGGTGAAGACCTCGTCGGGGTGGGCGGCGGAGAGGGCGAGCAGGTCGATCCAGGACCCCAGGCGCTGCTTGGCCCGGAGCCGCGAGTAGCCCAGCGAGAGCACCTTGCTGCCGTGGACCCCGGTGACGGTGCCGGTCAGGCGGCGGCCGTCGCCCAGGTCGACGTCGACGTCGAGGGTGCGCGGCGCCCCGACCCGCAGGTCGGCGGTGCGCTCGAAGAGCTTCTGCGACTCCTCGACGACCCCCCGCAGCGCCTGCTCGCCCAGCACGCCGGGCGGCAGGGTGCCGCGCAGCTGCTCGGCGGTCATCACCGCGACCGGGTCCTGGCCGGCCAGCACCTCGCGCAGGAGGTGGTCGCCGACCGCCCAGGCCTGCAGGGCGTCGAGCGAGACCGGGATCGCGTCGCCGACCTCGTCGGGCTCGAGCGGCGTCGAGACGTCGAGGCGCTGGCGCAGGAAGCTGCGCACCGGGTGCAGGAAGAAGGAGCGCAGCTCGGCGAGGGTGACGTCGCCCGGCGGCTGGGCCGGCAGGTCGCCGTCGAGCAGCGGCGCCGGAGGGACCCGCTCGGCCACCGCGGCGCGGGCCCCGCCGAGCGCGGCGGTGTCGAAGCTGAACGGGCGCGGGTCGTGGGGCAGCAGGCCCGCCGGGGTCAGGTTGCGGGCGTCGTGGGGCTGAAGCGGGTGGTGGGTCAGCACCTGCTGGCGCACGGGCGCGGCGCAGGTGCGGTCGGCGGCGTCGAGGACCTCGCCCAGCGGGACCGCCGGCGGCCGGGACGCGCCCGAGTGCTCGTTGGCGCCGGTGTAGGTCACCACCAGCGTCTCGGTCGCCGAGAGCAGCGCGTCGAGCAGCAGCTGGCGGTCCTCGCTGCGCACGTCGCGCTCGCCGGTGAGGGGGTCGCGGGCCAGCACGTCGTCGCCGTCGGGGGCCAGGCTGCGCGGGAAGACGCCGTCGTCGAGGCCGACCAGGCAGACCACCCGGTGGGGCACCGAGCGCATCGGCACCATGGTGCAGACCGTCAGCGTGCCGGTGCGGAAGTTGGCCCGGGTGGGGCGTCCTCCCAGGCGTGAGACGAGCAGGGCGCGCACGTCGGCCAGCCGCAGCCGCACCCCCGGCCCGTCCGCGGCCGAGGCGGCCGCCCGGGACAGCTCGGTGTCGAGCTGGGCGAGCTGCCAGGCGTCGTCGGGCTCCACGTCGCCGAGGCTGCGCACGCCGTCGGCGAGGGCGCTCATCCAGGTGGCGGCGTCCTCGGCGGTCGACAGCGCGCTGACGCAGGTGTCGAGCCGGTCGACGAGCTCGGCGAGGCGCCCGACGAGGTCGATGTCGGAGCTGCCGACGTCGTCGAGGGGCAGACCCCGCCCGACCCGGCGGTGGTCGTCCTCGCTCATGGCCACGCCCAGCAGCACCCGGTCGAGGCCGGCCCGCCAGGTGTTGTGCTCGAAGCGGGCCATCGAGAAGGCGGCCCGGTGCGGCGCGTCGAGGCCCCAGCGGATGCCGGCCGAGCCGACCCAGCGCGCGACCCGGTCGAGGTCGTCGTCACCCAGGCCGAAGCGCAGCCGGCAGGGCGGCGAGGAGGCGAGGTCGAGCACGTCGGAGGCGGTGACCCGGCCGCCGGCGAGCTCGACGAGCCGGCCCGCCAGCGCCAGCAGCGGGTTGGTGCTGCTCAGCGCCCGGTCGGCCAGCCGCACCCGCAGCCGGTGGGCGGGGTGGCCGCCGCCGGGGGTGTCCTCGACGGCCTCGGCCAGGCCGAACCCGGCCGAGACCAGGGGCGCGTAGGTCTCGATGTCGGGGCACATCACCAGGATGTCGCGCGGCTGCAGGCTCGGGTCGTCCTCGAGGAGCCCGACCAGCACCTCGCGCAGCACGTCGACCTGCCGGGCGGGGCCGTGGCAGGCGTGCACCTGCAGGCTGCGGTCGGCGGGGTCGTGCACCCTGCTCGCGCGCTCCTCGGGCGTGGGGGCGTGGTTGGCGCGCAGGTCGTGCTGGAGCAGGCCCAGCAGGGTCGTGGGGGCCTCGTCGGGCTCGGGCACCGGCTCGTCGTGGGGCGCCAGGGGCGCGAGGGTGCGCGCCAGCTCGCGGGTGTCGCGCCCCAGCGAGGCCAGCAGCGGGTGGCCGGTGCGCTCGGTGGAGCGGTCGGCGCGGCGGCGTACGGGGCCCTCGACGTCGGCGAGGGCCTCCCACAGCCGCGGGGAGGGCTGGGGCAGCCACAGGTGCACCTCGCGGCGGCGGGCCAGCGCGCCCAGCAGCGCGACCTCGCCCGCGGGCAGCCGGGTGTGGCCGAAGAGCGAGAGCCGCCCGGGCAGGTCGAGGCCGTCGCCGCCGGCCTCGAGCGCGGCCACGGTGCGGGCCAGGCGCACGTCGGGCGGGTCGGCCGGCACCCGCTCGAGCAGGCGGCGCCACAGCTCGGGCTGCCAGGCCAGGTCGTCGGGCAGGTCACCGCCCCAGCCGTCGGTGTCGCGCCCCTCGCGCCAGTCGGTGACCAGCGACGGGCGCTGCACGGCGTACGACGAGAGCAGGCCGGCGAGGCGTCGCGCCACCGACCAGCGCCGGTCGCGGCGCAGCTCGGCGTCGTCACCGTCGCGGCCGTGGCCCAGGTGCTGGGCCAGGGTGGCGCACCAGGGCTCGTCGAGCGAGGCGTCGATGGTCGCGAGCAGCGGCCAGACCAGCCGGTCGGGGTCCCACGGGTCGTCGCGGTCGCGGTCGAGCAGCAGCGAGACCAGCGAGCGGGGGGTGAGGAACCGGACGCCGGCGCAGATGCCGTCGGAGCCGCGCGGGCCGGTGCCGAGGGTGTGCGAGAGGCGCTGGGTCACCCAGCGCTCGACGCCCTTGGCGGGCACCACCACGACCTCCTCGGCGAACGGGTCGGCCAGGGGCTCGGCGAGCAGCGCCCCGAGGCCGTCGACGAGCCGGTCGGTGCGGGTGGCGCGGTGGAGGTGGAGCGGCACGGCGGCAGCATCGCACGCGCCGCCGACAGCGGGACGGACCGCCGGCGCTGGGGCCGGCGCGCGGACTAGCGGTGCGAGCTGGTCTCGTGCACCGAGTCGGCCCGCTGGATGTCGCGCTCGAGGTCGTCGATCGCCTCCGGCTTGCCGTGGAAGCGGCGGTAGCTCCACACGATCAGCCCGAGGGCGATGCCTGCGGAGAGGACCTGGGTGATGCCGAAGGCCACCCCTCCGGCCAACCACCAGGTCTCGTCGAGGAACCACCAGCGCGGGGCCTCCGGGCCGACGATCCACAGCACGCCGAGGCCGGCGACGAACAGCGCGGCCAGGGTGGAGCCGATGATGCGCGGCCAGGTCGCGACCCCGTCGGCGGCTCCCCGCATGGCGCGATACTTCACGGGGGCGAGCCGCTTGGCGGCCCAGTCGTACTGCTGCGAGAGCACCGCCATGCCGGCGAAGAGCATCAGCAGGCCGGGGCCGGGCAGGATCAGCGCGGCGATGCCGGCGACGACCAGCGTCCACCCGACCACCTCGAGCGTGACGCGGCGCGCAGCGGACTTCATGGTCTCGAGCATCCCAGAGGTGTCCAAGCCCCGCCAGACCCCGCGGGAGGAGCCTCGAGCCGGATGCGCGACCACACGACCAGGGCCACACCGACGGTTCCGGAGGCGACCTGGGCCACGCCGCTCCAGGTGCCGCCGGGCAGCCACGTCCACGCCGGCAGCGCCCACCACGACGGGGCCGCGGGGTCGAGCAGCCAGACCAGGCCGGTGGCGCCCAGGGCCAGGGTGCCGGCCAGCGAGACCAGGGTGCGCGGCCAGGTCGCGACCGAGCGGGCCGCGGCCCGCAGCCCTCGCGCCTTCCACGGCGCCAGCCGGGCCGCCACCCGCTCGTCGGCGCGCGCGAGCACGTGCACGCCCGCGGCCAGCACCAGCAGCCCCGGGCCGGGCAGCGGGTAGAGCACCACCCCGAGCAGGACCAGGGCCCAGCCGAGCGCGAGCAGCAGGCGGGTCCTCATCGAGCCAGGGTGCGGGGCGACGGCGACGGCGAGGCGTCCGCCGCCCTGCCGACGGGCGGCCGGACGGTGCCCGACCGGTGAACTCCGCGCCACGCGGCGGGTGTCGTGTCGCACCGCCGCCGCGTTATGTGCATAATCTCTACCTGTTCACTCGACTTAAGTAAGTAACTACTGAAAGGCTTCCCCAGATGCGCAAGCTCCTCGTGCTCGGCTTCGTCGGCCTCCTGGCCCAGCTGATCGACGGCTCGCTCGGCATGGCGTACGGCGTCACGTCCTCGACGCTGCTGCTCGCCGTCGGACTCGCCCCGGCCGCCGCCTCCGCCGCCGTGCACTTCTCCGAGATCGGCACCTCGCTCGTCTCCGGCATCAGCCACCACAAGCTCGGCAACGTCGACTGGCGCACCGTCTCGATCCTGGCCGGCCCCGGCTTCGTCGGCGCCTTCGCCGGCGCCACCTTCCTGGCCAACCTCGACGGAGCGGTCGCCAAGCCGTGGGTCGCCGGCATCCTGCTGAGCCTGGGCCTCTACGTGATCTGGCGCTTCCTGGTGCTGGGCGGGCGTCGACCGCAGTTCCGCTCGCGCCCCTCGGTGCGGATGCTGGCGCCGATGGGTCTCGTCGGTGGCGCGCTCGACGCCGTGGGCGGCGGCGGCTGGGGCCCGGTCGGCACCACCACCCTGCTCTCCTCGGGCCGCCTCGAGCCCCGCAAGGTGGTCGGCTCCATCGACACCTCGGAGTTCGTGGTCGCGGTCGGTGGCTCGCTCGGCTTCATCTGGGCGCTCGGCTCGGCCGGCATCCCGTGGTCCTACGCGCTGGCGCTGCTCGCCGGTGGCGTCGTGGCCGCGCCGGTGGCGGCGTGGCTGGTCAAGATCATGGCCGCCCGCGTGCTCGGCGTCGCGGCCGGCGGCCTGATCGTGCTGACCAACTCCAAGACCATCGCCGAGGCCTTCGGCGCCTCGGGCGCCCAGGTGGGCACGCTCGCCGCGGCGCTGTTCGTGCTGTGGGTCAGCGGCATCGTCTGGGCCGTGCGCCAGGAGCGCGCCTCGCGGCGCCTGGACGCCGAGCTCGCCGCCCTGACGCCGGTCGACGCCTGACGAGCCCACCTCGGGGCCGCGTCCGGGTCACTCCTCGACGGGGGGCTGCCCGGTCGCGGCGTCCGGGAGGGGGTCGCGCAGGTGGCTCCCGATGCGCAGCCACCAGCGCGCCGCTCCCCGGACCGGCTCCGGCACCTCCGGGTCGTCGGCCAGCTCGCCCAGCAACGGCCAGCCGGCGAGCCCGGCCGCGTGCATGCCGCCGACCGGGCCCAGCCCGGTCTCCGGGTCGTCGACCACCCGGCGCAGCGACGCGTCGCTGACCGGGACGTGCGCACGGACCGCCCAGAGGACGTCGCGCAGGGGCAGGTCGTCACCCACCAGCCGCTCGCGCACCCGGGCCGGCAGGTAGCCGTCGACCAGGAGGAGGACCCGCGACGCCGCCCGCTCCCGCAGCCTCGGGTCGGGGTGCTCCTCGGAGATCGAGACGATGGCGTCGACGCAGGCCTGGTTCACCGACGGCAGCGCAGCCAGCAGCACCCCGCTGGTCTGCGAGCGCGCCGATCGGCCGTCGCCGATGAACTCGTGGAGCAGCCGGGCCAGCAGCGGCTGGTAGGGCAGCCCCAGCGCGGCCGAGGCCTCCTCCGCGTGCAGCTGGCAGACCCGCAGCAGGGCCTCGCGCCCCTCGGGCTGGAGCGCCTCGCCGACCGGGGCCGGGGCGTGGCCCAGCCGCCCCCGCACCTCGGCCAGGTCGGCCGGCGGCACCAGCCGCAGGAGGTGCGAGAGCCAGTGCCAGCGGGCTCCGGCCGGGCCGGCGTCGTTGTAGTGCTCGACGAGCAGGTCGAGCACCGGGCCCCAGAAGTCGGGCGACCCGTGCGACTCCGCCATCGTGCTCAGCCCCACCGCGGCGCCCTGCACGACGATGTCCCGGGTGTCGCCCAGCAGGTCGACCAGCCAGGACCGGGTCGCCGGGTCCGAGGCCTCCCCCACCGCGCTCATCAGGTCGTTGACCACCTGCACGTGGGGGTCGGCCAGCATCTCCGCGGCAGCGGCGCGCACCACCCCGCCCCACTCGCTGCGCCGCAGCGTCGCCAGGGCGTCGTACCGGGTGACGTAGCTGGGGCCCTGGGCGCGCACCAGCTCCGTCATCAGCGCCCGGACCCGCTCCTGGGCGACGTCGACGGGCAGCGAGACGTTCCCGGGCTGGGACAGCGACCTCGCCCAGTCGCGCCACTGACCGCCCGTGGCGCGGTCCTCGAGGACGGGCGCGTGCAGCCGCGACATCTCCTCGGGGCCGGAGACGCGGGCCAGCGGCGCGCGGTCGACCGGGCTGTAGGGGAAGGTGCGGCACACGATGTCGACGGCGGCACGCAGGGACCCCGGCGCCAGCGCCAGCGCCTCCTCGTACGCCGCCACGACCCGGTCGTCGCGCACGACGCCGGTCTCGACGCGGTGCAGCGACGACGTGCTGGTGCTCAGGCCCTGCCACTCCAGCCGCGTGACCATGTCACCGAGGCGGTGGGCCGGACGCTCCGGAGCGGTGAGCCGGGCCATGCGCAGCAGCCACCCGACGCGCACGCCGACGTCGATGGACGGGCCGCCGAGGGGCGTGGGGTCGTCGAGGGGTTTGAGGGGGGCGCCACGGGACTGCTCCGTACCCACGCGCCATCCCCTCCTGGTCCTGTGAGCCGGCTGTGCGCCGACTGTGAGGACAAAGAGTAAAGATCGGTCCCCACGCAGTCAGCGTGCTTCACCCGTGCGGGTGAGGTCGGTCACCTGCCCGGTGCGGGCCAGGCCCCCGACCACGACGTCGGCCAGCGCCCGGTAGGCCTCGGCGTCGCTGAGCCCGGTCGCGGCGCCGACCCGGCCGGCCTGGATGCCGGTCATCACCTCCGCGACCGCGGCGCCGACGAAGACCGCGTCGACCGGGCGCAGGGCCCCCGCCTCGACCCCCGCGTCGACCAGGGCGCGCACCCGCCGGGCGGCGTACCGGGTGTTCTCCTCGTAGACCTCACCGGCGGGCGGGTGCGCCACGAGGTCGGCGTAGAACTGCGGCGAGGCGGGCGCGAGCTCGTCGGAGACGGCGAGCAGGTAGGTGCGCAGCCGCGCGGCCGGGTCGGGCTCGGCGAGCACCCGCTCCTCGATGCGCTGCGCCGCGCCGCGGAACCAGTCGCGCAGCGTGGCGAGCACGATCTCGGGCTTCGAGGCCGCCACCAGGTAGAGCGAGGAGCGCGAGCAGCGCAGCCGCGCGGCCAGGTCGCCGACCCCGAACCCGAGGAAGCCCTCGGCCAGGAACAGGCGGGCCAGGCGGTCGAGCAGCTCGACGCGGCGCTGTTCGGCCCGTGGGAGGGGGTCGACCGTGCTCACACCGGCACCCTAGGCGCTCGGCGACCGACCGGGTACCAGATCCCGTAGTCTGGTACCCGACCCCGCCCCCGTCCTCAGGAGGACCCATGCCCGCCCGCCGCGTCCTGGCCACCGACGAGTCCGCCGAGCTGCTGGCGCTGGTACGTCGCATCGCCTCCGAGGAGCTGGCCCCCCGGGTGGCCGCGGCCGAGGCCGACGAGGAGTTCCCCCGCGACGTCTTCCGGCTGCTGGGCCGCAGCGGGCTGCTGGGCCTGCCCTACCCCGAGGAGCAGGGGGGCGCCGGCCTGCCCTACGAGGTCTACCTGCAGGTGCTCGAGGAGATCGCCGCGGTGTGGTCGTCGGTCGGGGTGGGTGTCTCCGTGCACGCCCTGAGCTGCTTCGGGCTCGCGGAGTTCGGCACCGACGAGCAGCGCCGCCGGTGGCTGCCCGACATGCTCGGCGGCGAGCTGCTCGGCGCCTACTGCCTCTCGGAGGCCCACGCCGGCTCCGACCCGGCCGCGATGCGCACCACCGCGCGCCGCGACGGCGACGACTACGTCATCGACGGGGCGAAGGCCTGGACCACCCACGGCGGGCACGCCGACTTCTACAAGGTGATGGCCCGCACGTCCGAGGACCGCGGCGGCATCTCCTGCTTCCTGGTGCCGGCCGACACCCCCGGCCTGGTCGCCGACCCTCCCGAGCGCAAGATGGGCCTGACCGGCTCGGCCACCGCCACGATGCGCTTCGACGGCGTCCGCGTGCCGGTCGAGCGGCGCCTCGGCGCCGAGGGCGAGGGGCTGCGCATCGCGCTGGCCGGGCTCGACTCCGGGCGGCTGGGCATCGCCGCGGTCGCCACCGGCGTGGCCCAGGGCGCCCTCGACCACGCCCTGGCCTACGCCCGCGAGCGCGAGACCTTCGGCCGCCCGATCATCGAGCACCAGGGGCTGGCGTTCGTGCTGGCCGACATGGAGGCCGCCGTGCAGAGCGCCCGCGCCACGGTGCTGCACGCGGCCCGGCTCAAGGACGCCGGCCAGCCGTTCGGTCGAGAGGCCTCGATCGCCAAGCTGGTGGCCACCGACAACGCCATGAAGGTCACCACCGACGCGGTCCAGGTGCTCGGCGGCTACGGCTACACCCGCGACTTCCCGGTCGAGCGCTACATGCGCGAGGCCAAGGTGATGCAGATCTTCGAGGGCACCAACCAGATCCAGCGGATGGTCGTGGCCCGCTCGCTCGACAAGGACGCCGCCGGGGCCATCACCCACCGCTGACCCGGCGCCACTTCCCCCGCGAGCCGGCGCCAGTTCCTCTCGGGTCGGGAACTCACGACGGCTCGGCGCGGAACTGGCGACGGGTCGGCGCGGAACTGGCGCCGGGTCGCGGGGAGCGGGAGGCCGGGTGGGAGGCTGGCCCGGTGGACCTCCCGACCGCCGCCGACGTCGACGCGGCCGCCGACCGCCTCGCCGACATCCTGGGCCCGACGCCGCTGCACCGCAGCGACCGGCTCTCGACCCTGCTCGGGCTCGAGGTGTGGCTCAAGCGCGAGGACCTGCAGCCGGTGCGCTCCTACAAGCTGCGCGGCGCGTTCACGCTCATCGACCAGCTCCCCGCCGAGGCGCGCGAACGCGGCGTGACCTGCGCCAGCGCCGGCAACCACGCGCAGGGCGTCGCCTTCGCCTGCGCCCGCGCCGGGGTGCGCGCCCGCGTGCACCTGCCCCGCACCACCCCGCGCCAGAAGCGCGAGCGGGTCGCGGTGCTCGGCGGCGGGCTCGTCGAGGTGGTGATCGTCGGCGACACCTACGACGAGGCGGCCGCGGCCAGTGCGGCGTACGCCCTCGAGAGCGGCGCGACGCCGGTGCCGGCCTTCGACGACCCGCGCACCATCGCCGGGCAGGGGACGGTGGCGCGCGAGCTGCTCACCCAGCTCGACGCGCAGACCGGCCGCACGCCCGACGCGGTGGTCGTGCCGGTCGCGGCGGTGGGCTGGTCGCCGGTCTGCTGACCTACCTGGGCGTCCACGCCCCCCAGGTGCGCGTCGTCGGCGCCGAGCCGGCGGGGGCGGGCAGCATGGCCGCGGCGCTCGAGGCGGGCGAGCCGGTGACCCTGGAGGACCTCGACGGCTTCGTCGACGGCGCCGCCGTACGCCGCGTCGGCACCTGGACCCACGCCGTCGTCGCCCGGCACGAGCCGCCCATGGTGGCGGTGCCCGAGGGCCTGGCCTGCGTCGAGATGCTCGACCTCTACCAGTCCGACGGGATCATCGCCGAGCCCGCGGGCGCCCTCGCGAGCGCCGCGCTGCGGCTGCCGATGGACGCCGGCGGGCCGGTGCTGGCGCCCGGGTCGCTGGTCGTGGCGATCGTCTCGGGCGGCAACAACGACGTCAGCCGCTACGCCGAGGTGGTCGAGCGGGCGCTGGTCCACGAGGGGCTCAAGCACTACTTCCTGGTCGAGTTCCCCCAGGAGCCCGGCGCGCTGCGCCGCTTCCTCGACGAGGTGCTGGGCCCCGACGACGACATCACCCTCTTCGAGTACGTCAAGCGCAGCAACCGGGAGACCGGCCCGGCGCTGGTCGGCGTCGAGCTCGCCGACGCCGGCGACCTCGCCGGGCTGCTGGGCCGCATGGAGGCCTCGCCGCTGCGCGTGGAGCAGGTGCCGCCCGAGAGCCCGCTCTTCCGCTGGGTGATGTAGACCCGCGCCGGTCCGGGGCTGGTCCGGGAGTTGGTGGGGCTAGTCGGGGGTCTGCGTCGAGTCGTCGCGGGTGCCCTCGGGGTCCTGGGTGCGCTCCTCGGAGTCGGCCAGGATCGCCTCGGCCTGCGCCTGCGGGTCGGCGCTGCCGGCCTCGCGCTCCTCGGGCAGCAGCTCCGCGCGCGAGGCGACCGCGTCGGGGTCGGGGCCGTCGTGGTCGGGGGCGTGCCCGGTGGGCTCGGTGGCGTCCATGCCTCGACGCTAGCGCGGCCCCGCCCACCCTGACCGCATGGCGGACACCGGCTGTGACGGGCGTAACCCGCGGCCCGTTGGCCAGTTGCACCAGTGAGCACCTCCCTCGGCCCCCCGGCCGTCGGGGGCGCGACCATGCACTCGAGGGCGCTCGGACGCCCCCAGGGGAGGACTCGGACATGACCCACAAGCCCGCTCGCGGTCTGGCGCTGGTGGCCACCGGCGCCCTCGTCGCGCTCTCGGCCGCACCCGCCACGGCCGCGACCCCCGTCGCCCAGGCCGACGCCACGGCGCTGACGCTGACGGTGGCGAGCACGCCCACCGACTCCGGCGCCTTCTCCTCCACCCACGACGGCAGCTCCGAGTCCACCTCCGGCTCCGACCGGCCGGCGCTCTCGGTCGCCACCGGGCAGTCCTTCGCCCAGGTCGGCACCCTCGCCCAGGACGCCCGCACCCGCGTCGAGGAGAAGCAGGGCTACGCCGAGGCGTGCGCCGGGCTCGCCGGCGACGGCGCCACCGTGGTCGGCGTCGGCGAGGGCGGCTGCCTGACCCCGGGCCAGAACGTGCGCCTCAACGCCGCGACCGTCGACCTGTCCGGCCTGCGCATCGTCGAGGCCGAGTTCCTCGCCGGTCTCGACCAGCAGCTGCAGGACGCCCTCGCCCCGGTGCTCGACGAGCTGCTCCCGGCGCTCTCCGGGGGGCTCGAGCAGGCCCTGACCGGCCTGGGCGACCTGGGCGTCTTCCTCGACGCCGGCGTCATCCAGAGCCAGTGCACCGCCGGCCCCGGCACCTCCGCGGGCTCCGCGCAGATCGTCGACGCGGCGGCGTACGTCGAGGTCGGCGGCAGCCGCGTCGACCTGGTCGCGCTGCCGGTCAACCCCGAGCCCAACACCCACGTGGTCACCGACCTCGGGGCGGTCACGCAGGAGGTGCTCGACGCCGTGCGCACCGAGCTCGAGACCGCCGTCGACGGCGCCCTGGGCCCCCTGACCGCGGTCGTCGACGGCGCCGAGGTGCTGGCCGAGGCCCTCGGCCAGGTCGGCGAGCAGCTGGCCCCCCTCGAGGACAACGTCATCGACATCCTGCTCAACGAGCAGGTGCAGGTCGCCGACGACGAGATCGAGGTGACCGCGCTGAACCTGTCGGTGCTGCCGGCCGCCCAGGAGTTCGACGTCGACCTGCTGCGCGCCGAGATCGGCCGCTCGCACTGCGGCCCGACCGGTCGCGTCGGCACGCCGACCCCGGAGCCGACCCCCGAGCCCACCGACCCGCCGGCCCCGGTGCCGACCTCGGTGCCGGCCGGTGTCGAGACCGCCGCCTCCGACGGCGGCATTGGCGCCGCGGGCAACCTCTCGCTGGTGGGCCTGCTGGCCCTGGCCGCGGGCGCCGGCGTCGCGAGCTGGCGCCGCAGCCTGCGCGGCTGAGGCGGGCTCGGTCGTGGAGGTGCTGACGGCCCGGCTGCGGGCCCTGACCTCCGCGCTGGGCGTGCTGGCGCTCGGGATGGTGCTGCTCGGGATCGTCCTGCCCAGCGGCGACGACGACGGCTACACCTCCCTCGACCCCGCCGCCCCGGTGCGACTCTCGGTGCCCTCGCTCGACATCCGCGCCCCCGTCAACGCCATCGAGGTCGGTGAGGACCGCGTGCTCGACCCGCCGGCCGACGTCCTCGACGTCGGCTGGTGGGACGGCAGCGCCCTGCCGGGCCAGGACACCGGGCGCACCGTCATCGCCGGGCACACCGTGCACACCGGCGGCGGTTCGCTCGACCGGCTCGCCGACGTGCGGCGCGGCGCCGTGATCGACGTGCTGACCCGCAACGGCACGATGCGCTACGAGGTGCGACGCACCAAGGTCTACGACAAGCACCAGCTGGCCCGCAACGCCGCCACGGTCTTCGGCCAGGACGCCGGCGACGGCCGGCTGGTGCTGGTCTCGTGCGCCGACTGGGACGGCAGCGCCTACGACAGCAACGTGGTCGTCTACGCCGACCCCGTCGGCAGCCCGGTCTCGACCTCGGCCACCTGAGTCAGTCGGCGACCCGCCCGTCGAGGAACATCTGCAGGCGGCTGCGCAGCGAGCCCAGCGACCCGGGCCCCGGCGGGTCGTTGACGCTGCGGCAGACCCACCCGAGCCGGCGCGCCACGTCGCTGGCCCGCACGAGGTCCTCGTGGCTCGCCCCGCCCACGCCCTGCCACCCCGCCAGGTAGGTGTCGCGGTAGGGCGTGACGTCCTCGGAGCGCTCGACGTCGTCGAGGCCCCACGCCAGCACCCCGTCGAGCGTCACGGCCAGGGTCAGGAACGGGTGGGTCAGGCAGGCGTCGCCCCAGTCGAGCACCCGGACCCGTCCCTCGCGCACGAAGACCTGGGCGTCGTGCAGGTCGTCGTGCTGCAACGTGTCGGGTAGCCCCGAGGCGGCCAGCTCGGCGCACAGGTCGCGCACCAGCGGCACGGCCGCCAGCGCCGCCGCCCCGAGGTCGCCGAGGTCGGGAGCCAGCCGGCCGACCAGGTCGGCGTACCGGTCGGGCAGGAGCGGCAGGCGCAGGTCGGGCAGCCCCTCGGCCAGCAGCGCCGGGGCGTCCGCCACGACGTCGCGCTGCAGCGAGGCGTAGAGCGACAGCGCGTCGTGCCAGGGCGCGAGGGTGCGCTCGCGGGCGCCGAGCTCGCGCAGCGTCTCGCCCGCGTCGGCCAGCAGCAGCCAGCCGCGCTCGGCGTCGGCCCCGAGCACCGGTGCCACGGCCTCGGGCCGGCGCCGCGCGAGCAGGGTGGTGACCGCCACCTCGTGGCGCAGGGCGGGCACGACCGCCTTGGCCCACACCGGCCCGCACGTGGTCGGCACCCGCAGCACCGTGCCCCACGGGCGCACGTGCGGCTGGGTGGCCTCGCCGTCCAGCCCGAGCCCGAAGACCTCGAGGCGCGACCGCACCCAGGCCAGCAGCTCCTCGCGGAGGGCCGGCGCCGCCGGGTCGTCGTACGTCGTCACCGGTCCAGGCTCCGCCGCCACCCGCACCCCGCGCCACCCAATTAGCCGACCCGGCGCAGATCTCCCGCTGACCCGGCCCAGATCTCGCGCTGACCCGGCGCGTTCCGACACCCGGGACCGGGTTCCTGTCCCTGCGGGTGGTCGACGCGTCACCACCACTGCGTCAAGGTGGAGCTGGACGCGTCGTACGGCGTGCCTTCACACCGGAACCACGAGGACTGCCGGCAGATGACACAGACGAGCACCACCACGACCACGAGCAGCACCAGCAGCGAGACCGGGAGCGAGTGGGACGCCGACTCGCTCGGGCGGCGCTTCGAGGAGGTGCGCGGACGCACCGAGGCGCTCGCCGCCCCCCTCTCCCCCGAGGACCAGACGGTCCAGTCGATGCCGGACGTCTCGCCCACGAAGTGGCACCGCGCCCACGTGACCTGGTTCTTCGAGACGTTCCTGCTCGCCGAGGCCGAGCCGGGCTTCACACCCTTCCAGGACAAGTACTGGTTCCTCTTCAACTCCTACTACGAGACCCTCGGGCCGAGGTACGCCCGGCCCGACCGGGGGCTGGTGACCCGCCCCGGCGCGCACGAGGTGGGTGACTACCGCGCCGACGTCGACGCCCGCGTGCGCGACCTCGTCGACTCCCTCGACGGCGGCAGCCTCGAGAAGCTGACCCCGACGATCGAGCTCGGCTTCCACCACGAGCAGCAGCACCAGGAGCTGCTGCTGATGGACATCAAGCACGTGCTCTCCCGCAACCCCCTGCAGCCCGTGTACGCCGGCAGCCCGGTCGAGCGCTGCGAGCCCGACACCCTCGGCTGGGTCGAGGTGGAGGGTGGTCTGGTGGAGGTCGGGCACGAGGGCGCGGGGTTCTCCTTCGACAACGAGATGCCCCGGCACCGGCAGTGGCTGGAGCCCTACCGCCTCGCCGACCGCCTGGTCACCAACGGCGAGTGGCTGGCCTTCATGGCCGACGGCGGCTACGAGCGCCACGAGCTGTGGCTCTCCGACGGCTGGGGCAAGGTGCGCGGCGAGGGCTGGGCGGCCCCGCTCTACTGGACCGAGCACGACGGGGTCTGGTTCGAGCACACGCTGCACGGCACCTGGCCGGTCAACCCGGGCCTGCCGGTGGCCCACGTCAGCTTCTACGAGGCCGAGGCGTTCGCGACCTGGGCCGGCAAGCGGCTGCCGACCGAGGCCGAGTGGGAGCACGCGGTCGTCACCGACGGCCAGGGCGGCCAGCACGGCCGCGACCCGCAGGTGGTCGGCAACCTCGCCGACGACGCCTCCTTCCACCCCCGGCCCGCGGGCCCCGCCCCCGCCGGCAGCCGGTTGCGCCAGGTGCACGGCGACTGCTGGGAGTGGACCGCCTCGGCCTACCACCCCTACCCGGGCTTCCACCCGCCCGCCGGCGCGATCGGCGAGTACAACGGCAAGTTCATGTCCAACCAGATGGTGCTGCGGGGCGGCTGCGCCCTGACCCCGGCGGGCCACGCGCGGGCGTCGTACCGCAACTTCTTCCCGCACGCCGCCCGCTGGGCGCTGTCGGGGGTGCGCCTGGCCGACGGCGGGGCGCCCGCATGAGCGCGCCCGAGCCGGTCGTGCAGGTGCTGCTCGACCCCGACTGGGCGACCGGGTCGCTGGTCGACGACGTGCGCGCCGGGCTGGGCGCGCGGCCGCTGCGGCTGCCGCCCAAGTGGCTCTACGACGACGAGGGCTCCCGGCTCTTCGACGAGATCACCCGGCTGCCCGAGTACTACCCGACCGAGGCCGAGCGCTCGATCCTGGCGGCGTACGCCGACGACATCGTCGCGGCCTGCGACGCCACCACCGTCGTCGAGCTCGGCAGCGGCACCAGCGACAAGACC
The DNA here is from genome assembly GCF_013466785.1 of Nocardioides marinisabuli. NCBI lineage: Bacteria > Bacillati > Actinomycetota > Actinomycetes > Propionibacteriales > Nocardioidaceae > Nocardioides > Nocardioides marinisabuli. The sequence continues at coordinate 1,792,096 of NZ_CP059163.1, read as the reverse complement.
CGGCTGCTGCTCGACGCCTTCGCCGGGGCGGGCGCGCTGCACCGCTTCGTGCCGGTCGACGTCTCCGAGCAGACGCTGCGCGACGCCGCGACGATGCTGACCCAGCGCTACCCCGACACCGCGGTCGAGGCGATCGTCGGCGACTTCACCCTCCACCTGGGCCACCTGCCCGAGGGCCAGCGCCGGCTGGTGGCGTTCCTCGGCAGCACGATCGGCAACCTCTACGCCGAGGAGCGCAGCGCCTTCCTCGGCGAGCTGGCCGACGCGCTGGCGCCGGGCGACTGGCTGCTGCTCGGCACCGACCTGGTCAAGGACGCCGACCGGCTGGTGGCGGCGTACGACGACGCGCAGGGGGTGACCGAGGCGTTCGTGCGCAACTGCCTGGTGGTGCTCAACCGCGAGCTCGGCGCCGACTTCGACCCGGCCCGCTTCGACTACGCGCCGCTGTGGGACGCCCGGCGGGGCCGGATGGACCTCCGGCTGCGCTCCACCGAGGCGCAGGTCGTCAAGGTGCCCGGCGCCGACGTCGAGGTCGAGATCGCCGCGGGCGAGGAGGTGCAGGTGGAGATCTCCACCAAGTTCCGCCCCGAGCAGGTGGCGCGTGAGCTGGGCGCGGCCGGGTTCGAGGTGCGCGAGACCTGGACCGACCCCGCCGGCGACTTCGCGGTCACCCTGGCCCGTCTCACCTGAGCGGCTCTCGGCGGTGAGCAGCACCCGCGACGTCGTCGAGCTGGTCGACCAGCTGCCGGGCACCGCCCGGACCGACCACGGCCGCTACACCCGGCTCAGGGTGGCGGGCCGGACGTTCGGCTACCTGTGGGAGCCCACCGTCACGGTCGGCCTCAAGCAGACCCTCGCCGAGCAGCACGCGCTGGTCGCGATGCGCCCCGACGTCTTCGAGGTGCAGTTCACCGCCGGCGGCTTCGGGTGGGTCGTCGCGCACCTGCGCCACGTCGAGCGCGACGAGCTCGCCGAGCTGGTCTTCGAGGCGTGGCGGCTCAGCGCCCCCGCCGACCTGCTCGAGGAGCGCGGCGAGGTCCTGCCGACCTGACGGCCGCTCTGACGTGCCGGCCCGGGCCGGGTCGGCGCGACATCTGCGCCGGGTCGACGCGACATCTGCGTCGGCTCGGTGGGAGATATGCGCCGGGTCAGCGCAATATTTGCGCCGGGTCAGAGGGAGGCGAGGCCGGCGAGGAGGCGGTCGACCTCGTCGGCGGTGGTGTACGGCGAGAGGCCCACGCGCACGCCACCGGTGTCGCCCAGGCCCGCGTGCCGGGAGGCCTCGAGGGCGTAGAAGCTGCCGGCGGGGGCGAGCACGTCGTGGGTGACCAGGTGCTCCTGCACCGCGACCGGGTCGTGCCCCTCGACGCCCAGCAGCACCGTCGGCGTGCGCCGGGCGGGGGCACCGTGCACCCGCACCCCCGGCAACCGGTCGACCCCGTCGAGCAGCCGGGCTAGCAGCGTCTCCTCGTGCACCTCGAGGCCGGTCAGTGACACGGCGAGCCGCTCGCGGCGGGGCCGGTCGGCGGGCTGCGCGACGAGGTCGGCGAGCGCGTCGACGGCCGCGGTGACGCCCGCGAGCATCTCGTAGGGCAGGGTGCCGAGCTCGAAGCGCTCGGGCACCGCGTCGGTCGAGGGCAGCAGCTTGTCGGGGCTCAGGGTCTCCAGCAGCGCCGGGTCGGCGGCGACCGCGCCGAGGTGCGGGCCGAAGAACTTGTACGGCGAGCAGGCGACCAGGTCGGCCCCCAGCGCGGTCCGGTCGACGACCGCGTGCGCGGCCAGGTGCACCGCGTCGACGTAGACCAGCGCGCCCACCTCGTGGGCCGCGGCGCTGATCGCCGCGACGTCGGGGCGGGTGCCGAGGAGGTTGGAGGCCGCGGTGACCGCGACGAGGCGGGTGCGCTCGGAGAGCACCTCGCGCACGTCGTGCAGCTCGGCGGTGGCGGGGTCGAAGTCGAGCCAGCGCACCGTCGCGCCGCGCGCCTCGGCGGCCAGCACCCACGGCCGGATGTTGCTGTCGTGGTCGAGGCGGCTGACGACCACCTCGTCGCCGGGGCCCCAGCCCTGGGCGAGGGTGCGGGCCATCTCGAAGGTCAGCGCGGTCATCGAGCGCCCGACGACCACGCCGCGCGGGTCGGTGCCGAGCAGGTCGCCGAGGGCGGCCCGGGCCGCCCCCACCGTCTCCTCGGTACGCCGCTGCACCGGGGTCAGCGAGCCGCGCTGGCACATGCCGGCGGTCATCGCGTCGGCCACGGCGTCGGCCACCCGGCTCGGCACCAGCGACCCGCCGGGCCCGTCGAACGGGCCTCCCCGGCACCCGGGCCCGACCACAGCGCCGGGAACCAGCCACGGACCCGGTCGACGTCGAGGGGCGAGCCGAGGTCGGAGCCGAGCGCGGGGGCGGGGTCGGGAGCGGGGTCGGGAGCAGCCATGCCTCGCATGCTGCCACCCGTCCCCAGCCGGGCCGCGGGTGCCCACGCCGCGGGCACCCCCTGCCGCCGACGGCCCGGGCAGGCGAGACTGGGGCATGGCCGACACCGACCAGCCCGACGTGACCCGCTTCGCCGCCGGCGTCTCCTCCGACGAGCACCACGCCGCCCTGCGCGCCTCGGTGCGCCAGCTGGCAGCCCTGCTGGGCGAGGCGCTGACCCGCCACGAGGGCCCCGAGCTCCTCGCGCTCGTCGAGCAGGTGCGCGCGCTGGCGCGCGAGCCCGACGACGGGGCGCTGCACGACCTGCTGGCCGGGGTCGACGACGACACCGCGGTGGTGCTGGCCCGCGCGTTCACCGGCTACTTCCAGCTGGTCAACGTCACCGAGCAGCTGCACCGCTGGCAGGAGGTCACCGCCGAGGACGAGGGCCCGCTCGCCGTCGCGGTCGACCGCATCGGCAAGGCGCTCGACGACGGCAGCGTCGACGTCGACCTCGTCTCCGAGGTGCTGCAGCGCGTGGAGTACCGCCCCGTCTTCACCGCCCACCCGACCGAGGCCAGCCGCCGCACCGTGCTGCGGCTGCTGCGCAAGATCGCCGACGTCGTGCACGCCGCCGAGGACCCGCGCGCCCGCCCCGGCGACGCGCTGCGCCACGAGCGCCGTCTCGCCGAGCTGGTCGACCTGCTGTGGCAGACCGACGAGCTGCGCATCGCGCGCCCCGAGCCCAAGGACGAGGCCCGCACCTCGCTGTACTACCTGGGCCAGATCGCCCGGCGCGTGGTGCCCGACCTGCTGCAGGAGCTCGACCGGCGGCTGGGGGTGATCGGCGTCGAGCTGCCGGTCACGGCGCGTCCGCTGCGCTTCGGCAGCTGGGCCGGCGGCGACCGCGACGGCAACCCCAACGTCACCCCCGAGGTGACCCTCGAGGTGCTGGCGCTGCAGCACGACACCGGCCTGCGCGAGCTGGTCGCGCAGGTCGAGGAGATCCTCACCGAGGTCTCCGCCTCGACCCGTGTCGTCAGCGCCAGCGAGGAGCTGCTGGCCTCGCTCGAGGCCGACGCCGAGGCGCTGCCGATCACCTACTCGACCATCCGGCGGCTCAACGCCGAGGAGCCCTACCGGCTCAAGCTGTCGTTCGTGCGGGTGCGGCTGATGCGCACCCGCGACCGGCTCGCCAACGCCACGGCCCACGAGCCGGGCCGCGACTACCTGCACCTGGGCGAGCTGATCGACGACCTGCGACTGGTGCGCGACTCGATGATCGCCGACGGCGACCGGCTCACCGGCGACGGCTCGGTGCTGCGGCTGCTGCGCACCGCCACCGCGATCGGCACCGGCATGGCCACCCTCGACGTGCGCGAGCACTCCGAGAAGCACCACGAGGCCCTCGCCGAGCTCTACGACCGCCTCGACGAGCTCGAGACGCCGTACGGCGACCTCGACCACGACGCCCGCACCCGGGTGCTCAGCGCCGAGATGGCCGGGCGCCGCCCGCTCGTCGGGGCGGGCCAGGTGCCGCCCGACGGCCCCGCGGCGGCCTCGCTGCGGCTGCTGCACACGCTGCGCCACGCCCAGGACACCTACGGCCCCGACGTCGTCGAGACCTACATCGTCTCGATGACCCACGACGTCGACGACCTCTTCGCGGTGGTCGTGCTGGCTCGTGAGGCCGGGCTGGTCGACCTCGGCTCCGAGACCGAGCCCGCGACGGCCCGCCTCGGCTTCGCGCCGCTCTTCGAGACCGTCGCCGAGCTCGAGATCGCCGGCCCGCTCCTCGACGCCCTGCTCAGCGACCCGTCGTACCGCCGCGTGGTCACGGCGCGCGGCGACGTGCAGGAGATCATGCTGGGTTACTCCGACTCCTCCAAGGACGCCGGCATCGCGGCCTCGCAGTGGCAGATCCACCGCGCCCAGCGCGCACTGCGCGACGTGGCGCAGCGCCACGGCGTGCTGCTGCGGCTCTTCCACGGCCGCGGCGGCTCGGTGGGCCGCGGTGGCGGGCCGACCGCCGAGGCGATCCTGTCGCAGCCCAACGGCAGCCTCGACGGCCCGATCAAGGTGACCGAGCAGGGCGAGGTCATCTCCGACAAGTACCTGCTGCCCGAGCTGGGCCGCTACAACCTCGAGGGCGCGCTGGCGGCGGTCGTGGAGGCGTCGGTGCTGCACCGCGACCGGCTGCTGCCCCGTGAGGTGCTCGACGGCTGGGACGACACCATGGACGTCGTCGCGGCGGGCGGCCAGACGGCGTACCGCGCCCTGGTACGCGACCCGGGGCTGGTGCGCTTCTTCGTGGCCGCCACCCCCGTCGACGAGCTCGGCAAGATGAACATCGGCTCCCGCCCGGCCAAGCGCCCCGGCGGCGAGGGCGGCCTCGACGACCTCCGCGCGATCCCGTGGGTCTTCGGCTGGACGCAGTCGCGGATGATCCTGCCCGGCTGGTACGGCGTCGGGTCGGGGCTGGCGGCCGCGCGGGAGGCCGGGCGCGACGAGGTGCTGCGCGAGATGTACGCCTCGTGGCCGTTCTTCCGCACCTTCCTGTCCAACGTGCAGATGACGCTGGCCAAGACCGACCTCGAGATCGCCGCGCGCTACGTGCGGACCCTCGTCGACGACGACTCGGCGGCGCTCTTCGAGCGGGTGCGCGAGGAGCACGCGCGCACCGTCGCCGAGGTGCTGCGCGTGACCGGCCAGGACGAGCTGCTCGAGGGCGCGCCGGTGCTGCGCCAGACCCTCGAGCTGCGCGACTCCTACCTGGCGCCGCTGCACGCCCTGCAGGTCTCGCTGCTGGCGCGGGTGCGGGCCGTGCCCGAGGGGCAGGAGCCGCCGGCGGAGCTGCAGCGGGCGCTGCTGCTGACCATCAACGGGATCGCCGCGGGGCTGCGCAACACCGGCTGACCCGGGGCGGCGCAGGGTGGCGCAGGGTGGCACGGGGCGGCACGGGTCGGCGCGGGTCGTCCTCGAGGGTGTGGTCGCCGGGGCGGAGCGGGTCGCAGCATGGTCCGGCCGTCCTGCGACTCGAGGAGGAGACCCCGTGCCCGCACCGTCCGAGGCGCTGCTGCTGATCGACCTGCAGCGCGACTACTTCGCCGACCCCGAGCTCGACCGCTGCCGCGAGGACCTGGTGGCCACCTGCAACGACCTGGTGCGGGCGGCCCGCGAGGTCGGGGTGCCGGTCGTGGAGGTGCAGACCGTGCACGAGACCGACCGCAGCACCTGGACCCTGACCATGCACGAGGACGGCCAGGGGGTCGTCGAGCGCGGCACCGAGGGCGTCGAGCGGGTCGAGGGGCTCGACCCCGGTGGCGCCGAGGTCGTCGAGAAGACCCGCGACAGCGCCTTCTTCGGCACCGACCTCGCCGAGCGTCTTCGGGACGCCGGGGTGCGGCGGGTGGTGCTGTGCGGCGTCTCGACCGAGTCCTGCATCGCGGCCACGGCGCGCGACGCGTTCGCGCTCGACCTCGAGGCGACGCTGGTCTCCGACGCGACCGCCTCGGTGGACTGGTCGGAGCACGACCACACGCTGGCCATGCTCGAGACCCAGCACCGCCAGGACGTGCTCACCGGCGCCGAGGTGGCCGAGCGCTGGCGCGCCGAGCCGGGGAACTAGAGCTAGCGGCGGCGCCCCAGCAGCGACCAGCCCCCGCGCACGCCCTCGAGCTCGGGGCGGGGCTCCTCGACGTTGCCGGTGTGCGGCTCGACCCGGCGCCCGCGCAGCGCCACCCGGCGCACCAGCACCGGGGCGAGGCGGTCGTAGACGCCGGGCAGCAGCCGGAAGCCGAGCACGGTGAGCCGGTTGGCGGGCCCGACGTGCACCTGGCGGCGCGGCCGGTCGATGGCGCGCAGGCAGGCCCGCGCGACCCGGTCGGGGCCGACGACGGGCGGCGGGGCATGGCCGGCCCGGCCGGCGTACGTCGCGGACTGCTGGTAGACGGGCGTGTCGACGGCCCCGGGCAGCACCAGCGAGACGCTGACCCCGCGCTCGCCGCGCAGCTCGGCCTGCAGCCCGCGCACCAGCGCCAGCTGGCCCCACTTGGCGGCGCAGTAGGCGCCCATCGAGGGCACCGCGATCTGGCCGAGCAGCGAGCTGACCACGACCAGGGCGCCGCCGTGCGCGCGGAAGTGCGGCAGCACCGCACGGGCCACGTGCTGGGTGCCGCGCAGCCCGGTGTCGAGGACCCGCCCGAAGATCTCCGGCGGCACCTCCTCGACCGTGCCGTAGGCGACCACCTGGGCGGTCAGCACCAGGGCGTCGAGGCGGCCGTGCTCGGCCAGGCAGCCGTCGACCGCGGCCCGCACCGAGGCCTCGTCGGTCACGTCGGCGGCGGTGCCGGTGGCGCGGCCCGGGCCCGTGCGGGTCAGGCCGGCGGCCACCTCCTCGACGCGGCCGGCGTGCCGGGCCACGACCACCGCGGTGCCGCCCTCGGCGACCACCTGCTGGGCGGTGGCCAGCCCGATGCCGGAGGTGCCCCCGACGACCATCACCACCCGGCTCATGCCGTGCTGTCCTGGGGCTGCTTGCGCCGGGAGGCGACGTGGAAGAGCGGGCCGACGAGCCGGTCGTACGCCGCCGCCGGCGCCATCGTGAAGACGGCCATCAGGCCGTAGTTGCTCAGCGCCGTCTGCCGGGTGGCCCGGCGCGACCCGACCTGGGCCAGCACCACCCGCGCGACCCGCTCGGGGCTGATCGTCGGCGGCGGCGGGGTGTTGACCGCGCCCGCGGAGTCGAGGGCGTTGTCGTAGATCGGGGTGTCGACGCTGCCGGGCGAGACGTGGCTGATCCGCACGTGCGGCAGGTCGACGTTCTCGATGCGCAGCTGGCGCACCAGGGCGCGCACCCCCCACTTGCTCACGACGTACGGCGTCATCTCGGGCACCGCGATGTAGCCCAGCAGCGACCCGACGACGACCAGGTCGCCGCGCCGCTGGCGGCGCAGCACCGGCAGCACGTGGCGCGCGACGCAGGCGGTGCCGAGCAGGTTGGTGGACACGACGTCGGCGAAGTCGGCGGCCGAGGTGTCCTCGGTGCGCCCGTAGGACACGACGCCGGCGCAGTGCAGGACCGTGTCGATGCGCTCGTGGCGCTCCAGCACGGTGGCGACCATCGCGGCGACCTCGTCGTCGTCGGAGAGGTCGGTGGGCACCACCTGGGTGGAGGCCGCGCCGGCCTCGTCGCAGGCGCGGGCCACCTCCTGCAGCTTCTCCTCGCGCCGGGCGACCAGCACCAGGTCGTGGCCCTCGGCGGCGGCGCGCAGGGCGGTGGCCTCGCCGATGCCGCTCGTGGCACCGGTGACCAGGACGACCCGCGGGTCGTCGACGGGTCGGGCGGGCAGCGGCAGGGCCCCGGCGAGCAGCCCGAAGGGGTCGAGCAGGTTCACGGTGGCGTCCTCGGGTCTCGGTGCTGTCGGTCGCCACCACGCTAGGCACGCCGCCGGGCCCGGACATCACCCCGGGTGAGCCGCCACCCGCCCCTTCCGGGGGTGCCGGGCGGTCCCCCGGCCCCGCTACGTTGCGACGGTGACTCCCACTCCCGCCACCTCCTCTGCCACCCCCCGCCAGCGCGTCGTACACCCCGAGGCACGGTCGTGAGCCGCGTCCTGGTCACCGGCTCCACCGGGTACGTCGGCTCGCGGCTGGTCCCGGTGCTGCTCGAGGCCGGGCACGAGGTGCTCGCCGCCACCCGTGACGAGGAGGCGCTCGAGGACTACCCCTGGGGCGCGCAGGTCGAGGCACGCCACTTCGACATCACCGACGAGGACCTCGTTGCGAAGGCCGTCGAGGGCGCCGACGCGGTCGTCTACCTCGTGCACTCGATGGCCTCGGGCGAGTTCGTGCGCAAGGACCGCGAGGCGGCCGAACGGGTCGCCCGCGCCGCCGAGGCCGCGGGCGTCGGGCGCATCGTCTACCTCTCCGGGCTGATCCCGCCCGGCGAGCTCTCCGACCACCTGCGCTCGCGCGCCGAGGTCGAGCAGGTCTTCCTCGACGCGTCGGTGCCGGCCACGGTGCTGCGCGCGGCGATGATCGTCGGCTCCGGGTCGACCTCCTTCGAGCTGCTGCGCCGCCTCAGCGACCGGCTGCCGATCACGCCGGTGCCGAGCTGGATGAAGCGCCGGCTGCAGCCGGTCTCCGTCGAGGACGTCGTCACGGTGCTGGCCGCGGCCATCGAGGGCGAGCCGCGCAACCGGGCCTACGACCTGGGCGCCGACGAGGTGCTGTCCTACCCCGACCTGCTCGCGCGCTACGCGAAGGTCGCCGGGCTGCGGCGCTGGCGCCCGATGGTCCCGGGCGTCCCGATGTGGGTCGTGGGCCGGGCCAGCGCCCTGTTGACCGGGATGCCGCGCGGCACCGTAGTCGCGCTGGCCGAGAGCCTCTCGCACGACATGGTGTGCGGCGAGGACGACGTACGTCGTGAGCTGGTGCCCGGCCACACGTTCCTGGGCCTCGACGAGGCCATCGCGCGCTCGCTGGGCACCAGCGGCGGCACCTCGCGCGTCGGCGACGTGCAGGCCGCGGCGCCCACCGACCCCGCCTGAGCGCGAGCCGGCCGGTTCCCACCGGCCGGGTCGCGAGCCGGCCGGTTCGAACGAGCCGGGTCGGCGTCAGAGGTGGTCGGGGACGATGAGCGCGTCGGGGTCCTGGCGCGGGGGGATCGCGGCGAGCGCCGCGTTGACCAGCGCGATGCGGGTGCGCACCAGCACGGCGCGCTGCAGGCGGCCCACGTCGCCGACCCCGGCCTCGACCGTCTCGCGCACCTGCTCGTCGGTGAAGGTGGGCCGGGTGCCCGGCTCGACCTCGACGTCGGGCAGCGCCACCAGCACCGGCAGCACCTGGTCGCCGAGGGCGTCGAGCACCTGGAAGCGCTCGTAGCGCGACATCTGCTCCCACACGTCGTCGACGTCGAGCTTCTGCTTGCGCACGTCCTTGCGCGTGGCCAGCACGGACTTGGCCGCCCCCGCCATCGCCTGGGTCATCTCGTTCTCGGTGAAGCGCACCACCCCATCATGACCCGACCGCCTGTGGACGACGACGTGGGCCTGTCGGCGCGAGCGGGTAGGAAGGACCCCGCACACCCTGGACCGCACCCGAGAGGAGACCACGTGAGCGCCACCGCCACGCCCCGCGACCGGCACCGCTCGACGGTGTACGACGCCGAGGACGCCGTGGGCCGGGTGCTCGAGCGGGGCGGCACGATCGAGCACTACGGCTCGACGCTGGTGCTGCCGGGCCTGCGCAAGTTCGGCGACGTCGCCGACGTGCCGGCGTACCTCGAGCGGGTCCTGGCGCACCCCCCGGTGGCCGCGCTGCCGCGGGCCTCGGTGCCGGTCGGGGTGCGCGAGCGCCGCGGCGCCCGGGCGGCCCACTACGAGCCCCAGGCTGCGGGCGGGCCGACCATCGCGGTGCCGCCGTACGCCGCCGGCGGGCGGTGGGCGCTGACCGAGACGACGGTGCTGCACGAGCTGGCCCACCACCTGTGCCTCGACCGGCCCGCCCACGGACCGCTGTTCCTGGCCCACCTGCTGCACCTCTACGAGCACGTCATCGGCCCCGAGGCCGCCCACCTGCTGCGCGTGGCCCTGGCCGAGCGCGGCGTGACGACAGGAGCACCGCTGTGAGCGCGTTCATCGACAAGCTGGCCAAGGTGCTGGCCCAGGCCGAGGCGGCCTCCACGCCCGAGGAGGCCGAGGCGTTCCTGGCCAAGGCCCAGTACCTCTCCACCCGGTGGTCGATCGACCTGGCCACGGCCCGCCAGCACACCGAGCGCCAGGAGCAGCGCGCCGAGCCGGTGCAGCGCACGATCACGATCGGCGAGGCCCGGGCGATGGGCAACTCGCGCCTGGTGGCGCTCTTCCTGGCCTGCGCGCAGCCCAACGACGTCCGCGCCGACGTCGCCCGCAACTCCACCACCGTCTACGCCTACGGCTTCCCCTCCGACCTCGAGGTCGTCGAGGCGCTCTACGTGCACCTGGCGCTGCAGATGGTGCACGACGCCGGGGCCTTCCTGGCCAGCGACGCCCACCTCGTCGACGCCGCCGTGTGGAACCCCCGCACCGGCACCTTCGCGCCACCGAGCAAGAAGACCGCGCGGCTGGCGTTCTACGAGGCGTTCGTCGAGCAGATCGCGGCCCGGCTGTGGGCGGCTCGCCGTGACGCCGAGGCCCGCGCCGAGCGGGAGCGGCTCGAGGCCGCCGAGGCCGACCCGGGCGCCTCGACCGCGCTGGTGCTGGCCGAGAAGGAGGCCGAGGTCGCCGACTTCTACGGCCGCACCTCGACCGCGCGCGGCTCGTGGCAGGCCGGTCGTCGGCGCACCGGGCTCGACGGCGGGGTCGCCGCCTGGGAGGCCGGCACCCGGTCCGGGGCCGCCGCCCGCCTCAGCGCCGCGAAGCGGCTGCCCGGGGGGCGCACCCAGATCGCGTGAGGGCTGGCGCGTGAGAGTCTCGGGGGATGGCCGCCGACTCCACCGCCGACTCCACCGCCCAGCCCGCCGACCAGCCCACCGATGGCGGCACGTGCCTGGTCCTCGACGCCGGCGGCGCCCGGTCGGCGTACCAGGTGGGGGCCCTGGGGGTGCTGCTGCCGGCGCTCGAGGCCGACGGCCACCGCCCCACGCTGCTGGTCGGCACCAGCGCCGGGGCGCTGCTCAGCGCCGCCCTCACCTCCACCGCCCACCTCGACGCCGAGGAGCAGGGGGCGCGGCTGCTCGAGGTGCTGGCCCAGGCCACCAAGAAGCAGGTGATGCAGCCGCTGTGGCGCCAGGCGCCGGTGGTGCTGGCCCGCTACGCCTCCGAGACGCTGGGCCTGACCGGCTTCCGGCTGCGGGGGCTCTTCGGCACCGCACCGCTGGCCGCGACCCTGGGCCGTGCCATCGACTGGGACGCCCTGCACGACAACGTCGACGCCGGCCGGGTCGAGGCGCTCGCGCTGACGGCCACCGCGGTGCGCACCGGCCGGGTCACCATGTTCACCGAGGCCACGGGCGCGTACGGCGACCTGCCGGTGCCGCCGGCCGAGCACCACCGCGCCTACGTGCGCGCCCGCACCGGTGTCGAGCACCTGATGGCCTCCGCAGCGATCCCGGCGCTGTTCCCCTCGGTGCAGGTCGAGGAGCCCGCCGAGGCGGCCGGGTGGTACGTCGACGGGGCGACCCGGCGCCGGGTACCGCTCGCCCCCGCGGTCGAGCTGGGCGCCGATCGGGTGGTGGTCGTGGGCACTGGCAGCATCCGCCCCGCGCAGCCCGACGCCGAGCGCGACCAGCAGGCCGTCGACCTGGGCGACGGCGGCGCGACGCTGCTGGGCGCGGTGATGGACGACCCGCTGCGCCACGACCTGCGCCGCCTCGCCGAGACCAACGTGCTGGTCGACGACCCCGACCTGGCGCCGCACCTCGAGCGGCACCGGCGTGCGCGCGGGCGGGCGCCGCAGCGGGTGCTGCCCTACGCAGCGGTCGCCCCCGAGCAGGGCGAGGAGCTGGCCCAGGTCGCGATGGACGTCTTCCGCGCCAACCACGCCACCGTGCGCCGCACCATCGGCGACCCCGACCTGCAGGTGGTGCACCGGCTGCTGGGCAGCGACAGCCCGCTGCAGGGCGAGCTGCTGTCCTACCTGATGTTCGACCCCGACTTCTTCGACGAGGCGGCCGCCCTGGGCCGCCGCGACGCCCAGCGCTGGCTCGAGACCAACGGCGGGCTGTGGCGCACCGGCCACCTCGACCCGCCCAGCGGCGTCGCCGGGTAGCCGCGAGCCGGCGCCACTTCCCCGCCGAGCCGGCGCCACTTCCCCGCCGAGCCGGCGCCACTTCCCCGCCGAGCCGGCGCTACTTCCCTCGTAGGGGGAGGAATGTGACGGGTCAGCGTGAGATCTGCGCCGGGTCGGCGTGAGATTCGGGCCGGGTCAGCGGTGGGGCAGGACGACGGTGGCGCCGCCGGCGCCGGCGCCGGGCTCGCCGAGGGCGGCGAGGCGGCGGGCGCCCTCGGCGAGCCCCACCCGGTCGCGCAGCAGCAGGTCGGGGCGCAGGGTGCCGTCGGCGACGAGGGCGAGCAGCTCGGGGTAGCCGGTGGCGGAGAGGCCGTGGCTGCCCAGCACCTGCAGCTCGCGGGCGACCACCAGCCCGAGGTCGGCCCCGGCGCCGGCGTCGGCTCCGCCGAGGAGACCCACCTGCACGTGCCGGCCACGCGGGCGCAGGCAGCGCAGCGAGGCGCTCGCGACCGAGGCGGCCCCGAAGGCGTCGAGCGAGACGTCGGCGCCACCGCCGGTGAGGTCGACCAGCGCCTCGACCACCGCTCCGGCCGCCGGGTCGACCGGCACCGCGCCGAGCCGCGCGGCCAGGTCGCGGGAGGCCGGCGCGGGATCGACGGCGTACACCTCGGCGCCGAGCGCCCGGGCCACCATCACCGCCGCGAGCCCGACGCCGCCGCAGCCGTGCACCACGACCCGCTCACCGGGGCGCACTCCCCCGACCTGCGCGACCGCCCGGTACGCCGTCGCCACCCGGCAGCCGAGGCCCGCGGCCACGTCGTCGGGCACCTCGTCGGGCAGCCGCACCAGGTTGACCTCGGCGCGGGGCAGCGCCACCAGCTCGGCGAAGGAGCCCCACCCGGTGAAGCCGGGCTGCTCCTGGCGCTCGCAGACCTGCTGGTCGCCGCGCCGGCAGGTGGCACAGGTGCCGCAGGCCAGCACGAACGGGGTGGTCACCCGGTCGCCGACCGCCACCGTCGAGACGGCCGGGCCGACCTCGACCACCGTGCCGGCGAGCTCGTGGCCCGGCACGTGCGGCAGGCGGACGCCGTCGTCGTGGCCCTGCCAGGCGTGCCAGTCGCTGCGGCACAGCCCGGTGGCCCCGACCCGCACCACCACCCCGTCCCCGGGGCAGGCCGGGTCGGGCAGGTCGGCGACCGACAGGGGTCCGCCGAACGTCTCCAGCAGGACGGCTCTCATGGCGCGGAGCCTACGGTCCGGCCGCCGTCCCACCCTGCGGCGGAGGTGGCGGCGGTGGGCTGGCAACCGTCCGGTCCGTCAGCTCGGTTGGCAGCTCACCGCTGCCACCCCGCACGCCCCCCCGCCGGGCCGGTCCAGCCTCAGGACGCGTCGAGCGCCGCAAGCTCGTCAGGAGTCAGCTCGATCTCGGCGGCGGCGGCCGAGTCGGTGATCGACTGGGGCCGCTTGGCGCCGGGGATCGGGATGACCACGGGCGACTGGGCGAGCTCCCAGGCCAGGACGACCTGCTGGGCGCTGATCCCGCGGTCCTCGGCGACGCGGGCGAAGCCGGGGTGCTTCTCGGCGAGCCCCTTGGCGTCGGAGAGGCCGCCGAGCGGGCTCCACGGCAGGAACGCCAGTCCCAGCTCCTCGCACACGTCGATCTCGGGCGCGCTGGAGCGGAAGGCGGGCGAGAACTGGTTCTGCACGCTGACCAGCCGGTCGCCGAGCACCGAGTGGGCCAGGCGGATCTGGGCGGGGTCGGCGTTGGAGAGACCGACGCGGGCGACCTTGCCCGAGTCGGCGATCTCCTTGAGGGTGCCGACGACGTCCTCGTAGGGCACCTCGGGGTCGGGGCGGTGGTGCTGCCACAGCGCGATCTGGTCGACACCGAGCCGCTCGAGGCTGGCGTCGACGGCCGAGCGCAGGTGGGCGGCGGAGCTGTCGAGCGCCCACGCGCCTCCCCCGGCGCGCACGTGGCCACCCTTGGTGGCCAGCAGCACCTGGTCGCGGACCCCGAGCTCGTCGATCAGACCGGCGACCAGGCGCTCGTTGGCGCCCTGGGCGTCGGCACCCAGCTCGTCGCCGGGGCCGTAGGCGTCGGCGGTGTCCCAGAGCGTCACGCCCGCGTCGAGCGCCGCGCGCATCGTGTCGAGCAGCTGCTCGCGCGGCTGGGTGCCGGACTGGTCGAAGGTCATCAGGCCCAGCCCGATCGCCCCGACCTGGACGCGCCCGACGGTGTCGTTGCCGATCTCTCGTGTCTGCATGCCCCCTGTCTACCCGCCCCGCTGCAGCGCCCCCGCCCACCCCTGGGGGTGTCGAACGCCGCCGGACCGGCTGGTGCAGTGGAGAGCACGCACAGCGACGTACGACGACCCCCAGACGCGGGCCCGAGGCCCCGACCCCAGGAGGACCTGATGAGCAACGACCTGACCGGCAAGCGCGTGGCGTTCATCGTGGCCCAGTCGGGCGTGGAGCAGCCCGAGCTGACCCAGCCCTGGCAGGCCGTCGAGGACGCCGGCGCCACCGCCGTGCTGATCGCACCCGAGACCGGCAAGGTGCAGGCGTTCGAGAGCGACGTCAACGAGGCCGGCACCTTCGAGGCGACGCTCGCCCTCGGCGACGCGGACCCGGCGACCTTCGACGCCGTGGTGCTGCCCGGAGGGACCACCAACGCCGACGCCCTGCGCGTCGAGGAGGACGCGGTGGCCTTCATGCGCGAGGTCATCGACGCGGGCAAGCCGGTGGCGTCGATCTGCCACGGCCCGTGGACCCTGGTGGAGACCGGGCGCCTCGAGGGCAAGACGCTGACCAGCTTCCCGAGCCTGCAGACCGACATCCGCAACGCCGGCGCCACCTGGGTCGACGAGGAGTCGTTCACCTGCGAGCACAACGGGTGGACGCTGGTCACCAGCCGCAACCCCGGCGACCTCGACGCGTTCTGCGAGGCGGCAGTCGCCGCCTTCGCCTGACCCGCGCGACTCCCTGGACCGGCCGCCGGAGGCCGGGTAGCGTCGCGCGCGACGGGCTGTTCGGGCAGCCCGCGGAGAGGGAGTGCGACATGGGAGCCGACCACCACGTGCCCGCCACACCGACAGGCACCGGCACAGGGACAGGCACGGATACAGGCACTGGCAGGACGTTCGAGGTCGGGAGCACCGACCGGACCTGGCTGCAGGTGGGCATGGCCCTGCTGGTGGGGGCCTTCGTGGCCTCCCCGGCCCTGCCCGAGACCTCGGGGCAGGCGGGGCTGGTGCTCACCCTCTTCGGCGGTGCGGTGCTGGCGGTGCTGCTGCAGCGCGACGCCCCCACCCTCTCGCGGGCACGGAGCACCACGCTGACCCTCGCCGGGGGTTCAGGCGCGCTGCTGCTGCTGAGCACGTCGTTCGGCCTCGTCGCCGCGGACGCCCACCCCTGGGTCGTCGCCCCGGCCGTGGCCGCCGCCGGGCTGGTCCTGGCCCTCGCCCGCCTCGCCGACCGCGCCTGACACGGCCGAGCGGTCACTTCTGAACCATCGACCGGTCACTTTCGCACCCTCGACCGGTCGGTCGGGGCGCCGGCGGCGTCAGCCGATCAGGATGCCGGCGATCGCCGCGCTCATCAGGTTGGCCAGGGTGGCGGCGAGGATCGCGCGCAGCCCGAGCGAGGCGATGTCGGGACGACGCTCGGGGGCGATGCCGCCGAGCCCGCCGAGCAGGATGCCCAGCGAGCCGAGGTTGGCGAAGCCGGTCAGCGCGAAGGTGACGATGGCGGCGGTCTTGTCGCTGAAGCCGCCGATCACCTCGCCGAGGTTGGCGAAGGCGACGAACTCGTTGACCACGACCTTCTGGCCCACGAAGCTTCCCGCCTCGACCGCCTCGCCCCACGGCACACCGATCGCCGACATCAGCGGCGCGAAGACGTAGCCGAGGATCTCCTCGATGGTCAGGTCCCCGGCGCCGAACCAGCCGCCGACACCGCCGACCAGCAGGTTGAGCAGGGCGATCAGCGAGATGAACGCCAGCAGCATCGCGCCGATCGTCGCGGCCAGCTTGAGCCCGTCGGCGGCACCGTTGGCGGCGGCGTCGATGACGTTGCGCGCCCGCATCCCGTCGTCGGCCGGCCCCTTGCTCTCGGCCGCCTCCTTCTCGGCGCGCAGGACCTCGTCGGCGCTGGACCAGTCCCTGTCCTCGGAGTCCGCGCCGTCGCCCTCGGCGCTGCCGGAGGCCGCTCCGCTCGGGACCGTGCTGGGCGACCGGTCCTGCCCACCCTGCTCGGCCTCGTCGTCCACCCGCTCCTCGGGCAGGATGATCTTGGCCATCAGCAGCGCCCCCGGCGCGGCCATGAAGCTGGCGGCGATCAGGTAGTCGAGGCGGGCGCCGAGCAGCGAGTAGCCCACCAGCACCGACCCGGCGACGGTCGAGAGCCCACCGACCATCACCGCGAAGAGGCCCGAGCGCGACAGCCCGGCGACGTACGGCCGGATCACCAGCGGCGCCTCGGTCTGGCCGACGAAGATGTTGGCGGCGGCGTTGGTCGACTCGGCCTTCTCGGTGCCGAGCAGCCAGCCCAGGCCGCCGCCGAGCACGCGCACGACGCGCTGCAGGATGCCGAGGTGGTAGAGCACCGCGGTCAGCGAGGCGAAGAAGACGATGACCGGCAGCACCTGGAAGGCGAAGACCTGCCCCTCCTCGGGCAGGACCGGGCCGAAGAGGAAGCCGATGCCCTCGCGGGAGGAGTCGATGACGGCCTGCACGGCCCGCGAGGCCGCCTCGAGGGCCCGCTGGCCCACCGACCAGTAGAGGACGACGACGCCGAAGACGATCTGCAGGCCCAGGGCACCCAGCACCGTGCGCGGGCGGATGGCGCGGCGGTCGCTCGAGACCGCCACCGCGATGGCCAGCAGTACCAGCATCCCGCCGGCTCCCCAGAGGACGTCGATCATGGCTCCACCTCTCGCACCCGTACGTCGGCGACCGGTCGGTCGGCGCGTGGGTCATGCTGGCACGACCCACCACCGAGCCGCCGGAGGCATCGCATGAGTCTGGTCCGAGACGTCCTGGGCAGCGCCCAGCGCCTGCCGCTGGCGGTGCAGGCCTGGGTCTTCCTGGTGCTGATGCCGGTCAACCTGGCCGCCCTGGTGGTCGTCGGTCAGCCGCTGGGCCCCCTCGTCGCCGCGCTCGCGGTCGGTGCCCTGGCCGTCAACGGCGTCGTGATGGTCCTCGACCGCGGCTTCTCGCTGGCGATGGCGCTGCCGCACGTGGTGCTGTGGGTGCCGCTGCTCGGCGTCATCGGCTACGCCCTGCTCGGGCGCGACGACGTCGGCGGTGCGTACGCGGCGTACCTCGTGGTGCTGCTGGTCGTCGACGCGGTCTCGCTGTGGTTCGACGTGCCCGACGCGAAGCGCTGGCTCGCCGGACAGCGCGACACCTTCTGAGCCCGTACGCCGCTCAGTCGCGCGCGGCGAGCAGGTGGCACGCCGCGACGTGGTCGTCGACCGCGGGGAGCACCGGGAGCGCGGTGCCGCGGCACGCCGCGTCGACCCCGGCCGCGGCCGCGGTGCCGTCGGCCAGCGCCGGGCAGCGCGGGTGGAAGCGGCACCCGCGCGGGATGCGGGTCGGGTCGGGGATCTCGCCCGCCAGCACCACGGGCTCGACCCGCCGCGACTCGGGCACCACCGAGAGCAGCGCCCGCGTGTAGGGGTGCTGGGGGTCGCCGAGCACCTGCTCGGTGGGGCCCGACTCGACGACCCGGCCCAGGTACATCACCGCGGTCCGGTCGGCGATGTTCCAGGCCAGCCCCAGGTCGTGGGTGACCACGAGCACCCCGAGGCCGCGCTCCTCGCGCAGCCGCAGCAGCAGCGCGAGCAGCTCGCCGCGCACCGAGGCGTCGAGGGAGGAGACGGGCTCGTCGGCCACCAGCAGCCGCGGCTCGAGGGCCAGCGCCCCGGCGATCAGGACCCGTTGGCGCTGGCCGCCGGAGAGCTCGTGGGGGTAGCGCAGGTAGAACCGCTCGGGTGGTCGCAGCCCGGCGGCGGCCAGAGCGGCACCGACCCGCTGCTCCTCGCCCGGGCCGCCACCGCGACCGCCGGACAGGCCGTGCAGGCGCAGCCCCTCCGCGACCGACTCGTAGACGGTGTGGCGCGGGTTGAGGGCGCCGGCGGGGTCCTGGAGCACCATCTGCACCTGGCGGCGCACCGCCTTCAGGGCCCGGGCCCCCCGGCCCAGGGGCGCCCCGTCGAGGCGCACCTCCCCCGAGGTGGGCGCCTGGAGGCCGACGAGGGTGCGGGCCAGGGTGGTCTTGCCCGAGCCCGACTCGCCCACCAGGGCGACGATGTCGCCCGAGCGCACGGTCAGGTCGGCCCCGTCGAGCGCGGTGGCCACGGCTCCCCCGCGGCCGGCGAACTCGACGCGCACCCCGCGCGCCTCGAGGGTGCGCGTGCCGGTCGCGGGTGCGTCCAGGGTCTGCTCGGCGCTCATGGCTCCCCGATCCTCCAGCAGGCCGCGGTGCGGCCGGGCTGGTGCTCCTCCAGCGGTGGCTCCTGGGTGGTGCAGCGCTCCACGGCCCGCGGGCAGCGCGGCGCGAAGGCGCAGCCGACCAGCTCGGCGCGCGGGTCGGGCGGGTCGCCGGCCAGGCCCGCGGGGGCGTAGCGCGAGGCCGGGTCGCCGATGCGGGGGAAGGCCGCCGACAGCGCGCCGGCGTAGGGGTGCAGCGCCCGCGCGAAGACCTCGGCGGCCGGCCCCTGCTCGACCACGCGGCCGGCGTACATCACGGCGATGCGGTCGCAGAGCTCGGCGAGCACGGAGAGGTCGTGGCTGATCACCACCATGCCGACCCCCAGCTCGCGCACCAGCCCCGAGAGCAGGTCGAGCACCTGCGCCTGGACCATCACGTCGAGGGCGGTGGTCGGCTCGTCGGCCACCACCAGGTCGGGGCGGCAGGCCAGGGCCATCGCGATCATCACCCGCTGGCGCTGACCGCCCGAGAGCTGGTGCGGGTACGCCGCCGCCCGCGCGGCCGGCAGCCCGACCTGCTCGAGCAGCGCCGCGACGCGGGCCTCGACCTCGGCGTCGGCGACCTCCGGCTCGTGCACCCGGATCGGCTCGGCCACCTGCACGCCGACGCGGCGCACCGGGTTGAGGGAGTGCAGGGCCCCCTGGAAGACGATCGAGGCGCCCGCCCAGCGCACCGCGCGCAGCGCGCCCCAGCGCATCGTCAGCACGTCGTCGCCCTGGAAGGACACTGTGCCGCTCACCTCCGCGGAGGCCGGCTGGAGGCGCAGCACCGTGCTGGCCAGGGTCGACTTGCCGCAGCCCGACTCGCCGGCGATGCCCAGCACCTCCCCGCGCGCCACGTGCAGGTCGATGCCGCGCACGGCCGCCAGCGGCCCCTCCTCGGTGCGGTAGGTGACACGCAGGTCGCTGACCTGCAGCAGGTCGGTCATCGTCGCTCCCTGAGCCGGGGGTCGAGCACGGACTCCAGCGCCTGGCCGATCAGCGTGAAGGAGAGCACCACCAGCACCACGCACAGCCCGGGCGGCACGATGAACCACCACGAGCCGGTCGTGATCGCCCCGACCCGGAAGGCGTCCTCGAGCATCGAGCCCCACGAGACCCGCGTGGGGTCGCCGAGGCCGAGGAAGCTGAGCGTGGTCTCGGCCAGGATCGCCACGGCCACGGTCAGGGTGGTGTTGGCGAAGACGAGCGGCGCCACGTTGGGCAGCACGTGGCGGCGCAGCAGGTGCAGGTGGCCGGCACCGAGGCCGCGGGCCCGCTCCAGGTAGGCGCGCTCCTTGATGGACAGGGTCTGGCTGCGGATCAGCAGCGCGGTGCTCGTCCACGACGTCACCCCGATGACCAGCGCGATGTTGAGCAGCGAGCGGCCCAGCACGCTGGCCAGCACGATCGCCAGCGGCAGGAACGGGATCACCAGGAACCACTCGGTGAGCCGGAAGAGCAGGGCCCCGGGCCAGCCGCCGAAGTAGCCGGAGAGCAGGCCCACGAGGGTGCCGATCACCATCGAGATGACGGTCGCGAGCAGCCCCACCAGCAGGCTGACGCGGGCGCCCCAGATCAGCAGGGTCAGCACCGAGCGGCCGTTGTCGTCGGTGCCGAGCAGGTACGTCGTCGAGGGCGGCTGCAGGACCCCGCCCTGGGCGCGGGTCACCGAGAGCCCCTCGGCGTCGGCGATCACGGGCGCCAGCAGGGCCAGCAGCACGAACGCGCCGAGCACGACGAGCCCGGCCACGCCCGAGCGGTGCCGGCGGAACTCGCGCCACCCGCGGCGCCGGCTCTCGGCGCGTCGGCGGCGGGCCAGCTGCGCGGCGCTGGCGCCCGCCTCCACCCCGGCCCCCGCGCTCACGTGCGCACCCGCGGGTCGAGGACGCCGTACAGCAGGTTGGCCAGGAGGTTGGCCAGGATGACGCCGACCGAGGCCACCAGGAACGCGCCCTGGAGCACCCAGTAGTCGGGGATCTCCAGCGCCTCGGTGGCCAGCAGGCCGAGCCCGGGGATGGAGAAGACGGTCTCGACGGTGATCGCGCCGGCGACCACGAACCCGAAGTTGAGCGCGAGCACCGTGGTGGCGGGCAGCAGGGCGTTGGGCACGGCGTGCCGGTTGCGCACCGCGACGTCGCGCAGGCCCTTGGCCCGGGCGGTGGTCAGGTAGTCCGAGCCCAGCTCGTCGAGCAGCGAGCTGCGCATGATGAGCGCGTAGTCGGCCAGGTAGGCCAGGGTCAGGGTCAGCACCGGCAGCGTGAGGTGGCGCGCCACGTCGAGCACCCCGCCCGGCGACCAGGGGTCGACGTCGACGGAGTGCAGCCCGCCGGTGGGGAACAGCCCGGGCACCGGCCCGAACCCGACGGCCAGGGTGGCGATGAGCAGCAGCCCCAGCCACCACTCGGGCATCGAGTAGAGGGTCAGCGAGGCGCCGGTCGAGAGCCGGTCGAAGCGCTGCCCGTGGGCCCAGGCCGCGCGGGTGCCCAGCCACATCCCGATCATCGCGGCCAGCAGCGTCGAGGTGCCGACCAGCAGCAGGGTCGGCCCGATCCGGTCGAGCAGCAGGTCGGCGACCGGCACCCGGTAGCGCAGCGAGACGCCGAGGTCGCCGGTGAGCGTGTTGCCCAGGTAGGTCAGGAACTGCCGGGGCAGCGGCTCGTCGAGCCCGTACGTCGCGCTGAACGCCTCGAGCTGCTCCGGCGAGCTGAACCGGCCCCGGCCCAGGGTGCGCGCCGGGTCGCCGGGCAGCACCCGGAAGAGGAAGAAGTTGACCACGAGCACGAACGCCAGGCTGCCGAGCGAGCCCAGCACCTTGCCCCCGGCGTAGCGTCCGTAGCCGCCGCGCGCCCGGCGCCCGCCCGACGGGGCCGCGAGCACCCCCTCGGCGCTGGCCGCGAGGGTCACTCGCGGTCCTCCGCGCTCGCGCGACGGCGTACGACGAGCACCGCCGCGCCGGCCGCGAGCAGCACGGCCAGCCCGCCCATGCCCACCAGCACCCCGGTGCCGACGCCCTCGTCGGCCCCGGCCTCGGAGGCCTCGGTGGCGCCGGTGCTGCCGTCGCAGTCACCGGCCTCGTCGGCGGGCCGGATGGAGCGGTAGGTGTGGGTGCCCTGCTGGAAGATCCACTGCCCGGTCCCGGCCGGCTGCTGCAGCAGGCAGGCGAAGCGGTCGCTGCGCACGGCCTGGCCGGTGGTGTTGTAGGCCGTGACCAGGTAGGGCGCGTCGCGGAAGAGCATCTCCTGCATCGAGTGGATCTGCTCGGCGCGGGCCTCGGGGTCGAGCTCGGAGCCCTGCTGCTCGAAGAGGGCGTCGTAGTCCTCGTCGCAGTACCAGGAGTCCGACCAGTTGCCCCGCTGGTCGCAGGTCATGTAGCTGAGCATCGAGGTCGGGTCGGCGTCGACGAACCAGCCCCACTCGAAGGCGTCGAACTCGCCGGCCAGGATGATGTCGGTGAGCTTGGAGGACTCCACGGTGGTCACCTCGGAGTCGATGCCCAGGTCGGCGAGCCACTCCTTGAAGTAGGCCATCACGTCGGTCGAGGTCGCGGAGTCGGAGCGGGCGAAGAGGCGCAGGGTGCCGATCGGCGAGCCGTCGGGCAGGGTGCGCATCCCGTCGGGGCCCGTCGTGTAGCCCGCCTCGTCGAGCAGCGCCGCGGCGCGCTCGGGGTCGTGGCTCAAGTCCTCGGCCGGCGGCTCCCAGTGGAAGGTCGCGTAGCCCGGCGGGACGATGGTCGAGCCGGGCCGCCCGGCCCCCTGGTAGACGGTGTCGACCAGCTGCTGGCGGTCGAGCGCGAGGCCCAGCGCGAAGCGGAAGTCGGGGTCGAGCACGGCCGGGTTGGGGTCGCCGATCGGCTCCCCGGTCTCGAGGTCGACCGAGCCCGCGTTGAAGGAGATCTCGTCGAAGCCCGGGGTGTCGGCGTTCTGGGCCAGCACCCCGTCGCGGCCCTCCAGCGAGGCGACCTGGAGCGCCGAGATGCCCTCGACGAAGTCGACCTCGCCCTTGACCAGCGCCTGCACGGCGGGGTCCTCGCTCTTGAAGACCCGGAAGACGACCTCGTCGACGTGCGGGGCGCCGTTCCAGTAGTCGGGGTTGGCCTCGAAGCGGTACGTCGAGCCGCCCGCGGTGCCCTCGACGAGCCGGAACGGCCCGGAGCCGACCACCGGCGCACCGTCGGTGGGCTCGGCGGCGTAGGACTTCATCTGCTCGCCCGTCACGTCCGACCACACGTGCTGGGGCACGATCGGGATCGGCACCATCGGCAGCACGCTGTTGGGCCGCGACAGCGTCATCACCAGCGTCGTGTCGTCGGTGGCCTCGACGTCGGTGACCCCGGCCAGCCACGACTTCCAGGTGGCGGCCTCGGGGCCCTTGCCGAGCACCCGGCCGTAGGTGAAGGCCAGGTCGTCGGCGGTCAGCGGCTCGCCGTCGGACCAGGTGACGTCGTCGCGGATGGTGAAGCGCCACTCCAGCCCGTCGTCGCTGCTCTCCCAGTCGGTGGCCAGCGAGGGCTGCAGGGACAGGTCGTCGGTGGAGAAGTCCACCAGGTAGTCGTAGGTCAGCGCCCACATCTCGTAGGACTCGACCTCGATGCCGAGGAAGGGGTTGAAGCTGTCGACCTCGTTGAGCAGCGCGACGGTGAACCGCACCGGGTCCTCGCCCTGGCTCGCCGACGCGGCCGCGCCGCCCGGGCCGGCCAGCAGGCCGAGCGGCAGCAGGCAGGCGGCCAGCACGCCCACGAGCGCGCGGGCCCGCGCACCGGTCGGCCGGACCCCTGCCGCGGCGCGCCGCTTCGTCGTACCTTGACGCCCGTGAAGCCACCCGCGCCCCCGGTCGCCGCTCCGCGCACCCACGCCCACCGCGAGCACGGGGTCGAGCGACCCGACCCCTTCGCCTGGCTGCACGACGTGTCCTCGCCGGAGGTGCTGGCGCACCTCGCCGCCGAGCGGTCCTACTACGACGCTGCCTCTGCGCATCTGCACTCCCAGGTGGTGGGGCTGGCCTCCGAGATGGCGTCCCGGGTGCCGAACGACGAGCGGTCACCCTCGTGGGACCGCTCGAGGTACTCCTACTACACCGAGCACCCGGCCGGTAGTGAGTACGCGGTTATTCGCCGAAGAATCCGTGGTAATAAGTCACATTCTGAGACGGAATCCGTTGTAGATCAAGATTTTACCGATGTTTTCCGTGGCCGCTCCGAGGGTGCCGACAAGACCCGCGACGAGGTCGTCCTGGACGTCGGCGAGCTCGACACCGGCAGCGGCCACCTCGAGCTCGGGCTGGCCCTGGTGAGCCCCGACGAGCAGGTGCTGGCCCACGCCGTCGACACCACCGGCGACGAGGTCTACCGGCTGCGCTTCCGCGACCTGCGCACCGGCGCCGACCTGCCCGACGAGGTCGCACGCTGCTACTACGGCGGGGCCTGGAGCGCGGACTCCCGCGAGTTCTTCTACACCGTCCACGACGACGCCTACCGCCCCCACCAGGTCTGGCGGCACCGGCTGGGCAGCGACGTGGCCGACGACGTGCTGGTGCTCAGCGAGCCCGACGAGGCCCACGAGCTGCACCTGCGCGCCAGCCGCAGCGGCGAGCTGGTGATCATCACCAGCGAGAGCCGCACCACCGGCGAGACCTGGGTGGTCCCGACGGCCGACCCGACCGCGGCCCCCCGCTCGGTCGGGGGCCGGCGCCCCGGCGTGGTCTACCGCGCCGAGCACGTGCGCGGGCCCGACGGCGGCCACCTGCTGCTCGTCACCGACGACGGTGCCGAGGAGATGCGGCTGGTCCGCGCGCCCGTGCCCGCGACGGCGGAGGGCCAGGACGAGACCTCCTGGGTGGAGGTCCGCCCCGAGGACCCCGCCGAGCGCCTCGAACGGGTCGACGCCTTCGCCGGCCACGTGGTGCTCGGCCTGCGCACGCAGGCCGAGCACCGGTTGCGCCTGCTGCCGCACGACGACCTGGCCGGCCCGGGGCTGGTGGTCGCCAGCGGCTTCCCCGGCGGCGCCGTGCACCTGGGTCGCTGTACCGACTACGACGCCACGACCGTGACGGTCCACGACCGCGCGCACGTCGAGCCCACCCGGTGGCTCGAGGTCGACCTGGCCAGCGGCGGGCAGCGCGAGCTGGGGCGGCAGGAGGCCCCGGGCCACGACCCCGCGCACTACGTGACCGAGCGCCGCTGGTTCCCCTCCGCCGACGCCACCCCGGTGCCGGTGACGCTCGTGCGGCACCGCGACACCCCGCTCGACGGCACCGCCCCGGCGCTGCTCTACGCCTACGGCGCCTACGAGTACGTCTTCGAGCCCGACTTCGACCCGGCCCTGCCCAGCCTGCTGGACCGGGGCGTGGTCTTCGCCCACGTGCACGTGCGCGGCGGCGGCGAGGGCGGCCGGCGCTGGTGGCTCGACGGCCGGCTGGCGGCCAAGCAGCACTCCTTCACCGACCACCTCGCCGTCGCCGACGCGCTCGACGGCCTCGTCGACGGGCGCCGCCTGGCCACCCGGGGCCTGAGCGCGGGCGGCCTCCTCCAGGGTGCGGTGCTCAGCCAGCGGCCGGAGCGCTGGCGGGCGGTGGTCGCCGAGGTGCCCTTCGTCGACGTGGTCACCACGATGCTCGACGCCAGCATCCCGCTGACGGTCAACGAGTGGGAGGAGTGGGGCGACCCGCGCCGGCCCGACGAGCACGCGTGGATGCTGGCCTACTCGCCGTACGACAACCTGCCGCCGGCCGGCTCGCGCCCGGACCTGCTGGTCACCGGCGCGCTGCACGACCCGCGGGTGCTGGTGCACGAGCCTGCCAAGTGGGTGGCCGCGCTGCGGCACAGCGACCCCGGGTGGGGGCCGCGCTGCCTGTTCCGCTGCGAGGTGGGCGCCGGCGCCCACTCCGGGCCCTCGGGGCGCCTGGGCCACCTGCACTACGAGGCCGAGGTCTACGCGTGGGTCCTCGACAAGATCACCGACCAGGACACCGACCAGGACAGCGGGAAGGACGGCGCGCGATGACCGCGGGCGTGCACGACGAGGTGCTGCGGGTCGCCCGCGACCTGATCCGGATGGACACCAGCAACGCGCCCGCCGAGGCGTTGGGGCGCGCACCCGGCGAGGAGACCCAGGCCGCGGAGTACCTCCACGACTACCTCAGCGGCCACGGCGTCGAGTGCGAGCTGGTCGCGCGCGACGAGCGGCGCGCCAACCTGGTCGCCCGCATCCCCGGCACCGGCGGGGCGCCGTCGCTGGCCTTCGTCGGGCACACCGACGTGGTGCCGGCCGACCCGCGCGACTGGACCCACCCGCCGTTCGAGGCCGTCGTCGACGACGAGGGCTGGCTGTGGGGGCGCGGCGCGATCGACATGAAGGGGGAGGTCGCCGGGCGCGCGGTCGCGATGGCCGCCCTGGCCCGCTCCGGGTTCCGCCCGCGCGGCGACCTGTGGCTGCTGGCCGTCGCCGACGAGGAGGACGGCATGTACGACGTGGGGATGCGCTGGCTGCTCGAGGCGCGCCCCGACATCCGTCCCGACCTGGCGCTCAACGAGGGCGGCGGCGAGCGGATGGTGCTCAGCGACGGGCGCGTCGTGCTGCCGGTGGGGGTCGGCGAGAAGGGCACCTACCCGGTGCGGGTCACCGCCGTCGGCGAGGCCGGCCACGCCTCGACGCCCACCATCGGCGACAACGCGGTGCCGCACCTGGGCGAGGTGCTGCGCCGGATCGGGCTCGGCACCGCCGAGCCGCAGCGCTCGCCGCTGCTCGAGCGCACCCTGGAGATCCTGCTCGGGGAGCCGCCCGGCGACCTCGACGACGCGCTGGCCCGCGCCGGGCGGCTGCAGCCGCTGCTGCTCGACGTGCTCCCGGCGCTGGTGGGCACCACGATGGCGCCGACCCTGGTCGGCGGCTCGTCCAAGCGCAACGTGATGCCGGCCCGGGCCTGGGTCGAGCTGGACTGCCGGATCCTCCCGGGCACCACCGAGGCCGACGTCGAGCGCGCGGTGCGGGCCCGGCTGGGCGACGACCTGCGCTACGAGCTGACCTGGCCCGAGCACCTGGTGGCCGGCAGCAGCAGCCCCGAGGAGTCACCGCTCATCGACGCGATCGGCGCGGTGCTCGCCCAGCAGGGCGAGACCGGCAGCCTGCTGCCGCTGCTGGGCACCGGCTTCACCGACTCGGTCTACCTGCGCGCCGGCGCCGGCACGACGGCGTACGGCTTCAACCCCTACCGGGCGACCTCGGCGGAGGTGGTCGCGGAGGGCTTCCACAACGCCGACGAGCGCATCCACGTCGACGACCTGCTCCACAGCGTCGAGTTCCACGAGGCCCTGGCCCGCCGGCTGCTGGGCTGAGCCGGGCTGAGCTGGGCCGCGCTCAGCCCGCGCCGACGAGCAGCAGCGTGGAGACGAAGACGACGCCGGTGACCACCAGCACCACGCTGGTGTAGCCCATGATGTCGCGCACCCGCAGACCCGCCACGGCCAGCAGGGGCACCGCCCAGAAGGGCTGGATCATGTTGGTCCACTGGTCGCCGTAGGCGATCGCCATGATGACCACCGGCTGGGTGACGTCGAGGGACTCCGCCGCGGAGGCGAAGATCGGCGCCTGGAGCGCGAACTGGCCCCCACCCGAGGGCACGAAGAGGTTGAGCAGCCCGGCGGAGAGGAACGCGAAGACCCCCAGGGTGCCGGGGGTGGCGGCGTCGACGACCCAGCTGCTCAGCATCTCGGCCAGCCCGCTGGCGGCCATCATCGCCGCGATGCCGGCGTACAGGGGGTACTGCAGCAGCACCTCAACGACGGTGCGGCCGCCGCGGGCCACGAGCGCCGCGAGCTGGCGGGCGTTGGCGACGACCAGCAGCACCAGGCACAGGAACGTCCAGTTGACGATGTCGAGGGTCAGGTCGAAGCCGTTGTCGAGGAAGTGCAGGACCAGGTAGAGGCCCAGCGCCACGCCCATCACCGAGGTGACCAGGCGTGAGGTCTCGAGCCGGTCGGCGGGCGAGCCCTGCTCCTGCGGGGCACCCGCGGCGGCGCCGGCGGGTCCCTGGGAGTCCTCGAAGACGGCGTCGGGGGCGGGCCGCACCGGTTCCCCCTCGCCGGGCGCCATCAGCGGCATCGCCACCGCGATCACCAGCAGCGTCACCGCGACGGCCACGAGGTTCCACCAGGCGAAGATGGTCTCGGAGACGGGCACCACGCCCATCCCGAGCGTGGTGGCGTAGACCCCGGTCTCGGTGGCGGCGTTGAGCGGTCCCGAGCCCGAGTAGCCCATGTGCCAGACCACGAAGCCGGTGTAGCCCGAGGCCACCAGCAGCGGGTAGTGCAGGGGCGTGCCCCGGTCGCGGAAGCGGCGCGCCACCTCGACGGCCACCACCCCGCCGACGATGAGGCCGAGGCCGAAGCTGAGCAGGGAGGCAAGGCCGGCCACCACGGTGACGAACGCGTACGCCGCCCGCGGGGTGCGCGGCACCCCCGCCACCGCGGTCAGCAGCCGGTGCACCGGCGGCAGGTTCGCGAGCGTGTAGCCCAGCAGCAGCACCAGCGCGACCTGGGTCATGAACGCCAGCAGCCCGGTCAGCCCGTCGCCCCAGGCCAGCGTGAGCTCGCGCGGACCGGTGTCGGTCAGCGTCAGCGACAGCACCGCCACCAGCAGGGTCAGGGCGACCGCGAACACGAAGGCCCCCGGCATCCAGCGTTCGACGAAACGGCTCGCCGGACCGGCGATCTTGCGCAGCATGCGTCCTCCCGAGGCGCCACGCCCGAGACGGCTGTGGCCTGGCTCACCCCATCCCAGGAGCGGGCCGGGCGTCAACCACCCCGTCCAGCACCCGGCGGGCGGGTCGGGGGCTCAGCGGCCCAGCAGCCCCCGCACGTACGCCGCCTGCCCGGCGTGCTGGGCGCAGTCGTCGGCCACGGAGACCAGCCGCACCCCGAGGGTGACCGGCGGGTCCCAGCGCTCGTCGACGACCCGGTCGAGGTCGGGGGCGTCCAGCGCCTGCACCCAGGGGCGCATCGCCTCGTGCACCGCGCGGAGGTAGGCGCCGAGCAGGTCGCCCGGCACCCGGACTGCGGCCACCTCGTCGTCGCCGTGCCCGTAGCCGGTGTCGGCGGCGTCGAACGGCAGCCCGAGCCGCTCGGCGTACCCGGACGCGACGTGCACCTGCTCGCGCCCGGCGGCCGCGGCGACGTGGTCGTCGTAGATGCGGGTCAGGTGCCAGACCAGCCAGGCGATCGAGTTCGCCCCGGGCGCCGGGCGGTGCGCCAGGTCGTCGGGGCCGAGGCCGTCGAGGACGGACTCGACGTTCTGTGCGGTGCGGTCGAGGGAGTCGGCCAGCAGCTCACCGGGCGTCATGCCTCGACCGTACGCCGCCCGGGCAGGTCCGTCACAGCACCTTGGAGAGGAACTCCTGGGTGCGCTCGTGCTGCGGGTCGGAGAGCACCTCGGCGGGGTCGCCCTCCTCCATGATGACGCCCTCGTCCATGAAGACCAGCTTGTCGCCGACCTCGCGGGCGAAGCCCATCTCGTGGGTCACGACCATCATCGTCATGCCCTCGGAGGCCAGCGACTTCATCACCGCGAGCACGTCGCCGACGAGCTCGGGGTCCAGCGCGCTGGTCGGCTCGTCGAAGAGCATCAGGTCGGGGTCCATCGACAGCGCCCGGGCGATCGCCACCCGCTGCTGCTGGCCGCCGGAGAGGTGCGCGGGGTAGGCGTCGGCCTTGTCCGAGAGACCCACCCGCTCGAGGTTCCTCAGCGCGCACTCACGGGCCTCGTCCTTACTCCGCTTCTTGACCCGGCGCTGGGCCAGGGTCAGGTTGGCGGTGACGGTCAGGTGCGGGAAGAGGTTGAAGGACTGGAAGACCATCCCGATCCGCGAGCGCACCTCGTTGAGGTCCGTCTCGGGGTCGGTGATGTCGACGCCCTCGACGAGGACCCGGCCCTTGGTCGGCACCTCCAACCGGTTGACGCAGCGCAGCAGCGTCGACTTGCCCGATCCCGAGGGCCCGATGACGCAGACCACCTGGCCGTCGTCGACGTGGAAGTCGATGCCCTTGAGGACCTCGTTGTCGCCGAACGACTTGTGCAGCTGCTGGACGTCGATCGCGTGCTCGTAGGCGGGGTTGCTCGTCACGTGGTCAACGTCCTCTCGCGCCGCGGCGCTCCATGTAGGCCACCAGCCGGGTCAGCGGCAGGGTGACGGCCAGGTACATCAGGGCTGCGATGGTCAGCGGCGTCGAGTTCGCCACCGAGGAGACCCCGTCGCGGGCGAACGTGGTGAGCTCCTGCTGCGACAGGGTCATGCCGACGATGAACAGCAGCGAGGTGTCCTTGATCAGGATCACCAGCTCGTTCGTGAGCGGAGGGATCACGATCCGGAAGGCCTGGGGCAGCACCACCGAGACCATCGTCCAGCCCGCCGGCATGCCCAGCGAGTGCGCCGCCTCGACCTGGCCCTTGGGGACCGCCTGGATGCCGGCGCGTATCGTCTCGGCGATGTAGGCCGCCGAGACGACGATGAGCGCGATCAGGCCTGCTCCCGCGTTGCCACCGGGCGGGCGCCACTGGAAGGCGATCGGCACCGCGAAGGCGAAGGTGAAGATCACCAGCAGTGCCGGCAGGCCTCGGAAGAACTCGATGTAGGCCGTCGCGACCCACCGGTAGGGCGCCACCGGCGAGAGCTTCATCAACGCGAGGACCAGGCCGAAGACCATGCCCCCCGCGAAGGCGATCGCGGTGTAGATGATCGTGTTCTTCGCCGCGACCACGACCACGTCGGGGAAGAGCTCGCGGGCGATCTCGACGTCGAAGAACGCCTCCTGGATGGCCGGCCAGTCCGCGGCCAGGACCAGCGCGGCAACGGCGGCCACGAAGATCGCGTACAGCGACCCGCGGGTGAGACGGGTCTTCGTGGTCCTCTTCACGAGGGACTCCTCAACGGTGGTCGGCTACGGACGAGGACGCAGCAGCGTCAGGAGTCGGAGAAGTACTTCTCGTAGATGGTGTCGTACTCGCCGCTATCGCGGATCGCCTGGAGGTTCTCGTTGATGGCCT
The DNA here is from genome assembly GCF_013466785.1 of Nocardioides marinisabuli. Classification (NCBI taxonomy): domain Bacteria; kingdom Bacillati; phylum Actinomycetota; class Actinomycetes; order Propionibacteriales; family Nocardioidaceae; genus Nocardioides; species Nocardioides marinisabuli. Next base: position 1,761,470 of record NZ_CP059163.1, on the reverse strand, counting down.
CGAGGAGGTCCTCGCTGCCCTCCTCCTTGACCGCGAAGCCGTAGGACTCGTCGGTGTCGTACTCCTCGACGATCTCGTAGGCACCGTCGTCGGTGTGGTCGAGGTTGACCGGCAGGTCCTGGAGGACCGCCGCGACGCCGCCGGAGTTGAGCGCGGCGTAGAGCTCGGCGTCGCTGGGGAAGGAGACCAGCTCGGCGCCCTCGGGCACGTTGTCCTTGGCGTACTGCGCCCCGGTGGTGCCCTGCTGCACGCCGACCTTCCGCCCGTCGAGGTCGTCGATGGAGGTGACGTCGCCGCCGGCCGCGGCCAGGAGCGACTGCTTGGAGTCGTAGTAGGGCTCGGAGAAGTCGAGGTTCTCCTCGCGCTCCTCGGTGATCGTCATCGCGCTGGCGACCATGTCGCACTGCCCGGCGGCCAGGGACGCACCGCTCTGGAGACCGTCGAAGCCGGCGTCCTTGACGACGACCTCGAGGTCCATCCCGGCGGCGATCGCGTCGACGATCTCCATGTCGAAGCCGGTGTAGCCGGTCGGCGAGGAGTCGTCGGGGTACTCGAAGGGCTTGTACGGCGCGTCGGTGCACACGGTGAGCTGACCGGCCGAGCTCAGCTCGGGCTCGCCCTCGGCGGCCTCGGGCTCGTCCGAGCCGCAGGCCGACAGGCTCAGGGCGAGGGCCGTAGCCACGGACAAGTTCTTCAATACCTTAGATCTCACTGAACGATCCTAACCCTGCACCGAGCCCGGAAAGCCGCCCGGGATCGGACGGGGGCAGGCGGCCCAATCCCTCCGATGCGCGCCTGCCCTCTCGATGACGGTGACGGAGGCGACGACCGACCCCTCGGCGGTCCTGCACGGCGGTCTCGTGCTGCTCCTCCACGACGTGACCTGCTTCCTCGGGCTCCTCGAGACCCTGCCTGACGAGTCGCACGCGTGACCGTCAGCTCGACGGCCTCCTTCGGCGACAGCTGGTGGCGACCGGGCAGGTGGTCAAGGCCGTGGTCTGAACGGGGCGCGGACGCCAGGCGGCCCCCAGCGGTGGTCGCTAGGGGCCGCGTGGTCGAGCGGGTGGTGAAGGATCAGCCGCGGGGCCGCACCTTGACCCGGACAGGCTCGGCCGTCTGGGTCTTGCCGGTCCCGACCAGCAGGACCTTGACGCTGATGCTCCTGCCCTTCTCGAGCTTGCGACGGGCGGCCGGCTTGAGCTTCACGCCCACCTTCTTGACGCCCCCGGCCCGCACCTTCACGGTCTTGTCGAGGAGCGTGCGTCCGCTCCACTTGACGGTGACGTCGCCGGCGCACCGGCCATCGGCGCTGGCGCAGCCGATGTCGAGCGTGAAGCGACGGGCCGCGCGGTTGGCGACCTCGGTGCGGTCGAGCACCGTCAGCGTGCGCACCTCGGCGTCCGGCAGCGGCTCCAGGTCGTCGACCGGCTCCGGGATGGCGTCGGCGTCGTACTCCAGGGCGGGCGCGCTGGTCGAGACGACGTGACCGTCGGCCAGCTGGTCGAAGGCGTAGGCGTAGCCCAGGATCTTGGCGTCGTCGAACTCCTTGCCCTCGAGCTGGAAGCCGACCGGCTGGTCGTGCGCGTTGAGCCCGGCCGGGAAGACCACCGACGGCACCCCGGCGTAGGAGCTGTTGGGGTTGATCCGCCCGAAGCTGGGGTGGATGGAGTCGTTGAGGTGGATGTCGCTCAGCTCGGTGGCGTAGAGCACCGCGTCGACGTCGAACTCGTCCATCCAGGTCCCGACCGAGGCGCGGTAGGTGGCGCGCCAGTCCTCCATGTCGGCGATGTCCTGATCCGACATGGCCCCGCTGCCGGTGTACGGCGAGGTGTTGCGGCGGAACGGGATGCGCAGCGGCGATCGGGTGATCTCCACCGGGTCCGTGTACGGGTTGTCCGGGTGCTCGGCGATCCAGCGGCGCCAGCCCTCGTAGTTGGTGTCACCCGAGTAGGTGCGGTCGGGGCGACCGGGGTAGTCGTCCATCGGGACCAGCGTGGCCCCGGCCTGCTCGAAGTAGGCGAACTGCGCCCGCAGGGCGTCGCTGACCACGGTGGTGCCGAAGGGGTCGTCGAAGACGGTCTCGGGGATGCCGATGCGGGCGCCCTCGAGGGCGTCGGGGTCGAGGGCTGCCGTCCAGTCGTCGGGCCGGCGGCCGTCGGAGATGTCGTCCAGCGGGTCGTCGGGGTTGCCGACGGCGCTGGCGTTGAGCAGCAGCGCGAGGTCGTCCAGGGACTGCGCCATGTGGCCGACGTAGTCCTGCACCACCGTGAGCGGCATGGTGCCGGCGCTGCTCTGCATCCCGTCGGTCCCGCGCAGCGAGTAGAGGCTGGCGGCACCGGAGGGACCCCACAGCGAGTCGCCGGTCTGGGTGCCCATCGCGGCGGCGGCGAAGGCGGACGCCACGGCGACCGCGGAGCCGCCCGACGAGCCGATCGGGCTGCGCGAGGGGTCGAAGGCGCCCCACACCTGGCCGAAGGCGCTCTCGCTGTAGTAGCCGCTGTTGGCGAACTCGGAGAGGTTGGCCTTGCCGAGGATGATGGCGCCGGCCTCGCGGAGCTTGGCGACCTGCCAGGCGTCCGAGGTCGGCTGGTAGCCGTCGAAGATCAGCGAGCCACCGGTGGTGGGCATGTCCTCGGTGTCGATGATGTCCTTGATCATGATCGGGATGCCGAGCAGCGGCCGGTCGTCGCCGGCCTCGCGGGCCCGGTCGGCGGCGCGTGCCTGCTGCATGGCGTCCGGAGCCACGGCCAGCACCGAGTGCAGCCCAAGAGGGCCCTGGTCGTAGGCGGCGATCCGGTCGAGGTAGGCGCGCACGATCTGCTGGGCGTTGGTCGTGCCCGACTCCATGTCGGCGACGAGGTCGGTGATCGACTTGCCGACGACGTCGTACGGCGACGTCGTCTTGACCTCCGGGGCCGAGACAGCGCCGCGGACGGCTCCGGCCAGCGGCTCCCCGCTCAGCCCGTCGCAGTCGGAGGCGTCGAAGCCGGGGAGGGCGGACACGTCGTAGTTGGCCAGCGAGCAGATCTCCGGCACCGTCATGCCCGCCAGGTCGGGCGCGGCGGTCAGCTCGGCGGCCTTGGCCTCCACCGCCGCCACCTGCGAGCCGGCAGCCGGCACGCCGGAGCCGTCGGGGGCACCGCTGGTCTCGGAGAGCCCGGTGACGACGAAGTGCACCACCGAGCGCGACTCGCCCGGCGCCAAGGTGATCGTGTTGACGAACCCCGGGTGGTTGGCCTCGTCGCCCGTCTCCGGCAGGTCGTTGACGAACGGGTCGCGCAGGAAGATGCCGACCCGGTCGAGGGACCCGGCGTAGCCGGGCGTGCCGATCGTCGTCGCCGACGGCCCGTTGGCCGAGGCCGAGCCGGGGCCGTCGCTGGGCGTGTAGAAGCTGACCCAGCCGTCGGCCGAGGTGACCTCGTCGTCGCCGTCGGAGGTGTCCGCGACGTCGGACTGGTTGGTGCCGGTGTCGTAGCCGACCTGGCCGCCGAAGGCGACCTCGATCTCCTGCGGCTGCTTGGAGGTGTTGGTGAAGGTGTCGAGGAAGCGGCCGTAGCTCTCCTCCTGGTCGATCTTCAGCTCACGCTTGACGGCGACACCGTCGATGACGACCGCGCGGGCGCTCTCGAAGCTGTCACGACCGTCGAATGTCAGTCCGAAGCCGCGCATCAGGGCGCCGTTGAGCCGGTCGTCGCCGTTGATCACCTTGAGCCGGACACCTCCGTACCCCTGCAGGGCGCTGGCGGTGGTGTCCCGCACGCTCCCGGTGTCGAGGCCGGGGATCGCGGCGTCGTTGACGTTCCACTGGTCACCCCCGCCCGTCCCGACGGAGTTGTAGGCCTGGGCGGTGGGCGCCACCTGCAGACCGGCGGTGAGGGCGGCCGCTGCGAGGCCGGATGCCAGGACGGCACGACCTCGCGGCGAACGTAGGGCTTGACGGTGTTCCAAGATGAAACCTCCAAAGCGGGTCCGCGCAGGCCGGGGCCGGCGCGAACAGCAGTCACGGTGGCGAGCGGCGCTGATCGCGACGGCGACGCTATGGACCTGAACCGCGCATCAGGTGTCCTCCGCGTTTCAAGCACCTCTCGGCTGGCCCGGCACGTGTCGAGAACGTTTCGGACCGGTTGTGGCGGTCTGCCCCGTTCAGGACCGCCACTGCCGGAACGTCCGAGCTCGACGCCGTGGTCGAGTAGCGACGCGGTGCCGCGGCCGCCACCGTCCAGGCAGGCGCTCGACCCTTGGTCTTCGTCGGCCTCAGAGCGAGACGAGCTGCTGCTCCGGTCCGACGAAGCCGATCAGCAACGGCAGCGCGACGAGCACCGACCCCACTGAGAGCAGGTGGTTGCCCCCGCGACAGTGCGCTGTTATCCGCGTCTGGCGGGCGCCACCCCGGGTGACCCTCCCTGCAGATCGTCCGCGCGGGGCCGTATCCCGTCATTGTCCGCAGAATCCCACCTGGACCGACGCCTCTCAGGACCGGCGCGCCACCTAGGTCACCGACGGTCTGAGGGGTCCAGCTTGTCGGCGCCCCGCGCGCTCGCCTGGCCATGACATGGTGCTCACAGGACCTGGAGGATGTCCTCGACGCGGTCCTTGGCATCTCCGAAGAGCATCGTTGAGTTGTCGCGGAAGAACAGAGGGTTCTGTACACCGGCATAGCCCGAAGCCATCGAGCGCTTGAATACGACAACATCGTCCGCATCCCAGACGCTCAGGACGGGCATCCCGGCGATCGGGCTCGCGGGGTCGTCGAGGGCAGCAGGATTGACGGTGTCGTTGGCTCCGATGACCAGGACGACGGCGGTGCTGCTGAAGTCGTCATTGATCTCGTCCATCTCCAGGACGATGTCGTAGGGCACCTTGGCTTCGGCGAGAAGCACGTTCATGTGGCCGGGTAGGCGTCCGGCGACCGGGTGGATGCCGAATCGGACATCGACGCCGCGTTCGCGAAGCGTGCGAGTGAGTTCGGCAACGCCGTGCTGCGCCTGGGCCACCGCCATGCCGTACCCAGGGGTGATCACCACTGAATCGGCCTCAACCAGGAGCTCGGCCACGCCCTCAACGGTGATCTCACGGTGCTTGCCGTGGTCATCGTCACTCGTGCTGGTCGCTTCGGAACCGAAGCCACCGGCGATCACGGACAAGAAGGAGCGGTTCATTGCACGGCACATGATGTAGGACAGATACGCACCCGAGGAGCCGACCAGGGCTCCGGTGATGATCAAAAGGTCGTTCTCCAGCAGGAAGCCCGATGCGGCGGCGGCCCAGCCCGAGTAGCTGTTGAGCATCGAGACCACGACGGGCATGTCTCCACCTCCGATGGAGGCGACCAGGTGCCAACCCAGCCCGAGGGCGAGCAATGTGACTGCGATCAACGACCAGAGCTGAGGATCGATGCAGAACCAGACCGTCAGCACAGCGAAAGCGATCAGGGTGCCGAGGTTGAGGATGTTCTTGCCGGGCAGCGAGAGCGGTTGGGACTTGATTCTCGTCGAGAGCTTGAGGAACGCCACGATCGACCCGGTGAAGGTGACCGCGCCGATGAATATGCCGATGATGACCTCGGCATGGTGGATCCCCAGGGTCCCGATCAGGTCGAGTCGCTGAGCTTCTTCTCCCTCGGGATCTGCCTCGACCAGCAGGTACCCGTTCCAGCCGACCAGCACCGCCGCAAGGCCCACGAAGGAGTTCAGGAGTGCGATCAGGCCAGGCATTCCGGTCATCTCGACGACGCGGGCTTGGTAGATCCCGATCGCGGCTCCGAGCGCCATCGCACCCCCTAGCAGCGCTAGGTCCGTGCCATCGATGTCCCCGTCGATCGTCAGCACGATCGTGGCCAGCAAGGCGACGCCTATTCCGACCATCCCGAAGATGTTCCCACTCTTGGCGGTCTCGTGCTTGGACAGGCACGCCAGAGCCAGGATGAAGAGCAAGGCTGCGACGATGTCGGCCGCGCGTGCGGAGGTTTCCGTGGTGAACAGATCATTCATGCTGGTCGTCTCTCCTCGTCAGCGCCGTCCCCGGTCAGGACCGGGAGAACATCGCGAGCATGCGGTGGGTGACCGCGAAGCCACCGAAGATGTTGATGGAAGCCAGCAGGATGGCGGTCGCGGCGAGGGCCGTGATCCCCGCACTCCCGTGCCCGATCTGCACCATCGCCGCGACTGCGACGATTCCGGAGATCGCGTTCGTGACCGACATCAGCGGGGTGTGGAGTGCATGGTGCACGTGGCCGATCACGTAGTAGCCGATCACGATCGCGAGTACGAACACCGTGAGGTGCCCCAACAGTGCCGGAGGGGACAGCGCCGCCAGCGGGAGGAAGACGGCCGTCCCGATGCCAACGGTCGTGAACCGCCGCGTGGACGACCGTCTCCGCTTCGCATGGGGGGTCACAGGCTCGGCCGCCGCGCCAGTCGCAGGTCGGACTGCGGAGACCTGTACCGGTGGTGCCGGCCACATGAGCTCGCCGTCGCGGACGACGGTGATGGAGCGCTGCACCGCGTCGTCGAGGTCCAGCACGAGCTGGCCGTCCTTGGCAGGCGTCATCAACTTGAGGAGGTTGACCAGGTTGGTGCCGTAGAGCTGAGAAGCCTGGCCCGGGAGCCGACCTGCGAGGTCGGTGTATCCGATGATCGTGACCCCGTTGGCAGTGACGATGGACTGGTCCGGGACCACCCCCTCGACATTGCCGCCGTTCTGAGCAGCCATGTCCACGATCACCGACCCGGACTTCATCGACGCGACCATCTCGGCGCTGATCAGCCTCGGCGCCGGGCGACCGGGGACGAGTGCCGTGGTGATGATGATGTCGACATCCGCGGCTTGGGCGGCGTACAGCTCCGCCTCCCGCCTCTTGTAGTCGTCGCCCATCTCCTTGGCGTACCCGGTAGCGGAGACCTCGACCTCGGGAGACTCGATGGCCAGGTACTCCCCACCCAAGGACCTGACCTGGTCGGCGACCTCTGGGCGTGGGTCGGTGGCACGGACGATCGCTCCCATCGATCCCGCCGCCCCGATCGCGGCCAGACCTGCCACCCCGGCCCCGGCCACGAGCACTTTGGCGGGCGGCACCTTTCCCGCCGCAGTCACCTGACCGGTGAAGAAGCGACCGAACGCGTGCGCAGCCTCGACGACGGCGCGGTATCCGGCGATGTTCGCCATCGATGACACCACGTCCAACGACTGAGCTCGACTGATTCGCGGAACCGCGTCCAGCGCCAGGGCGGTGATCGGCCGGCTGGCCAGCTCCTCGACCAGATCCGGGTCCAGGTTCGGGGAGAGAACGCCGATGAAGGTGGCGCCCCCCCTCAGCATGTCCAGCTGATGACGAGAGGGAGCGTTCACCCCCAGCACGATGTCGGCCGCCCAGGACTGCGCAGCATCCCCGATCGACGCTCCCGCTTCGACGTACGCCGCGTCAGCAAAGCTCGACGCAGCACCTGCGTCCGCTTCGACGGTCACGGAGTATCCGAGCTTGAGCAGCATCGCCACCGTCGCCGGCGTGGCCGCAACTCGTGCCTCTCCAGGTCGTGATTCGCGCACAACACCGATCAGCATTCTCAATCTCCATGAGTCTCGTGGGTGGCAGCCAGGTCTAGCGATGCACCGGGGGCCGTTGACGCGCGCGGGCCGCATGGCACCCCCCGGCGGTGACACGATGGGTGGCGAGCGGTCCGGTCGGTCTGAGGGTCCGAGCCGATCCGTCGCCCGGATGCACGATGCCGGCGACCCCCGCGTCTGGGCGGGTAGAGAGCGGAAGAGGTCCTCGCCTGCGGTCCTGGTGCCGGCAACGCCCGCTTCGCGGCGGCGTGGTCGCCGTCGTCGTCGCGAGCACACCGGAACCCGCCTGGACCTCGACTCGTCACCCTCGGTCGAGCGGAGCGTCGTGAGACTACGACGTGCTGAGCATTGCTTCGACCATGCTCGGGCCGTCGTACTGCACCAAGCACATCCGTAGGCCGCGGAGCTCGCGAGCACCGAAGACAGCCTCTCGCATCTGCCCTATTCGCAGGTTGGCCACCAGCCGGTAGCCCTTGGCCCTCATCTCCTCGATCGAGGACTCGATGTCGTCGACCTTGAAGTGGACGTTGCGCACCCGCTCATGTGTCGTCGGAGGATAGGACTGGATGAGCTCGAGGTAACCCGTCGTGTCCATGGCCATGCTCGTCCGGGCTGCCAGCGCATTAGCGTCACCGTCCGCCGGCAGGTACTCGATGTCCGAGTTCTCGTCGAAGTCGATCCTGATGAAGTCCACACCCAGGATGCTGCCGAACTCCTGCATCGCGGCCTCGAGGTCAGAGACCTCGAGCCCGACCAGCTCCATCCGCTGTATCTCCATCGTCGACCTCCACTAGATCAGGATCATTATCCTAACTATAGTCATACTTCTATCCGCTGCGGAAGAGCGAGCCCGTAGTCGACACCGACCAGCCGGTCTGTCACGAGGATCGCTGCCTGGGCAGCGCCGGCGCTTCCTTCACCACACCCACCGCCGTCGCACCTACCGACCGAGGGCAGGTCGGCAGCGACGAAAGCACGTTCCCCCGGGCGGTGCAGGTCCCCCCTCACGGACTCGGCTCGTGGACGTCCCCCATGGGACGTCGGTGGCGGTCATCGCCAGTTCGTCATGCGACCTTGGCCGCCCGCCCTCCACGCCGCCGCGTGGTCAAGCGGTGGCACAAGCGCCGCTCGGGCTCGCCCGCAAGCCCTCGACGATCGACCTGACGCGCGGACCGACTCCGAGCGCCACCGCTTCCTGGAGATCCCGGACCGTGTCGACATCGCGTCGGACACGAGGGTCGACGTCGACGACCATCTGCGCACCCTGAGCCGCGTGGAGCCGAGCCGATCCCGGACCGTACGCCGGGCGCAGCAGCGACGGTTCGGCTGCCGCGAGCAAGGTGGTCCCCGCCCCACTCTCATCGGGGACGAACGAGGACCTCACCTGAGCGAGTTTGTGGAGCGCCTGGTCGGTCGCGTGCGCGGTGAGGGCCGGCAAGTCCGCAGGGACGACGACGATCGGCGAGCGCGGTCGTATCACGGCAGCGTGACTGCGACCGAGGTCGATGGCCCGGTTCAACGGGTCCGCCGAGGGCAGCGCACGGTCTTCCACGACCGACGCGCCGACCTGTCGGCCGACGAAGCCCAGCTCAGGCTCGCCGGTGACGATGATCAGCGCATCGATGCCGACAACGTCGCCGAGGACACCGATCAGGTCCAGCGCGAAGGCGCGCGCCAGACCCTCGCGCACCTGGGCGCCTCCAACCATGCGCGTCTTGGCCAGGGCCCACCGCTTGACGGGAACCACAGCGGTCCAACCGGTCACGATGCGGACCCCGAGCGACCCGACGGATCGTCCGCACCCCGGGTCGTGGTGCGCTGCCGGACCGGGCGACCTGCGAGGTCGGCCGTGGCTTCGAGCACGGCACGGTCCGACCGGTTGGTCGAGTCGGCCATGCGGGCGATGGCCTCCTCCACCAAGGTGCCGCCGAGGTCGTTGACCCCGCCCTGAGCACCTGGGCGCACTGGTCCGGGGGCCGGCTTGACCCAGGAGCACTGGACGCTGTCGATCAAGCCGTGACGCATGCTTCGCGCCCTCGCGTGGGCCGACCGGTGCACGAACGGCGACGGGACGAGCTCGGTTGAGCCTCCCGTGCCGCACTGGATGCCCGCCGGCGCCTGCACGGCCGGCTGGGTCGGCGTGGTCACGAACCCGCAGCAGTCACAGCGGTCTCGGCACAGCCGGGTCGGCGGGACAGACACCTTCTTGCTGTACGTCAGGACGCCGACACAACCCGCGCCGGCCAGCCCCACGTCACGCACGCGTCGAACCACCGCCATCAGGCGATCGCCTCCTCACACGTCATGGCTCGGGCAACCTGACGCTCACCCGGGTGGCCGGCGGCAGCCAGGAGAGCCGGTATAGACAGGGCCGTCACCCATCGCCCCAGGAGCCGGGCGACACGCTTCGACGCAGCGTCGCCGCCGCACGCCACCACGACGTCGCACCAGGGTGCAGCGGGCGCCTTCCCTGACCACAGCGTCACGACGGGGTGGGTCGGTCCCTCACGACGGCGAAGAACAACAAGACTCTCCGATCAATACTAATAATTAGTCTCATACGCAGTAAGCGCCGGGAGCGCGAGACACCTCCACACCACGATCAGCCGGCCGGATACCTCTCCGGCCGGAGGAACAGTCCGGCCACGCCGCACACCGCTGCGGTGCCGATCAGCACGACGAACGCCGTCATGAACCCTTCTGCGTCGCTGGCACCCGAGGCCGGGTCCACATGCGCCGCGACCACGCTGGTCAGCGCCGCGGTGCCGATCGCACCGCCGATGGTGCGCAGGTTGGCGTTCATGCCGCTGACCACGCTGGTCTGGTCGCGCGGTACCGCCATGACGAGCGCCGCCGACACACACGCGAAGATCAGTCCGATGCCGAACCCGATCGACCCGGTCGCGACGAAGACCGACCAGGGGTGATCGCGCCAGACCACCATGGCGCACATGCCTGTGGCTGCCAGCGCGCCGCCGAAGACCACGACGCGAGCCGGCGAGGTCCGCAGCGCGCCGGGCACGGCGACCAGGCCGGCAACGAAGGTGGTGATCGCGGCCGGGAGCAGCATGAGGCCGGACTCTCCGACCGTGGAGCCGAAGCCCACCGGGGGCGCCTGCTGCACGAACTGAGGGATGAACGCGTACGACCCGATCGCGACCGCCCCCGCCGCGAGTGCGATGAGGTTGCCGACGAGCACGCTGCGGTGACGCATCACTGCCATGTCGATGACCGGCACGTCCACCCGAAACTCCGCGACCACCCAGGCGCCGAGCAGCACGGCGCCGCCCACGAAGGCCACCAACACCGACCAGTCCGTCCATCCGCGCTGCGGCGCCCACGTAGTGGCCACCATCAGCAGCACCAGCCAGCCGGCCAGGAAGGCGGCCGACCATGGACTCATCCACTCGCCGACGGCTCGGGCAGGCGACCTCACCACGAGGAAGGCGGCGATCGCCGCGAGTGCCGTCACGATTCCCGGCACCAAGAACAGCCAGCCTAGGCTCGTCGCGCTCAGCAGGGGCCCGGCGGCGACCATCCCGGTGGCCATGCCGACCGCCATCAGGCCGTTCAGCAGACCGATGCGCCGCGCCACCACGGCGGCTGGGAACACGTCGCGCACGATCCCGAAGGCCAGCGGCATGACGCCGCCACCGATCCCCTGCACCGCCCGAGCCGCGATGAGGACCCCGATGCTGGGAGCGACGGCGGCCAGGAAGCAGCCGGCGGAGAGCACCGCGAGGGACAGCACCATGATCGGGACGGGACCGACCATGTCACCGAGCCGGCCCAGCATCGGTGTCGCTACCGATGCTGACACCAGGTAGGCGGTCAGCACCCACGTCGCCGTGGCGGCGCTGGTGTCGTACACCTCGGCGATAGAGCCGATGACGGGGATCGACATCGCCTGCACCAGCGCGAACGACATGATCGCCAACGCCAGGACGCCCGTCACAGCCACGTCGCGGCCGAGCGACGAGGCCGGTGGATCCAGCGGGTCCCACGCCGGCCCGGTCGGGGCGGGGCGGCCGTCGATGGCGCTCAGGGCGCCACGGGGTCGGAGGCGAGACCGTGCCGCGTGAGCTCGCAGGCAGTGGTCACGAGCGTCTCGAGCGGAACACGGCTGTCGGCCCACCACTCGGGCGTCCAATTGAGGGCTCCAATGACGAGCAGCTGCGCCGTGCGCAGGTCGAGCCCGGCCCGCAGCTCGCCCTGGTCGCGCGCCTGCTCGAACAGCCGCTTCCACACGCGGCCGTAGCGACGCTGGTCGGCCCGCATGCGCTCGCGCATCTCTGTCGGCATCTGGCCGACGTTGCGCACCGCCGCAGTCGTGTAGTCCGACAACTCGTGCAACGCCCGCAGGTGCGCCTCCACCGCGACACAGATCTTCTCGAGCGCAGGGGTGTGGCCATCGAGCTCCTCGATCGCCTGCGTCACCCGCGCCTCGGTGCCGATCTGGCCGAGGCGGATGACGTCCTCGATCAGCTCCTCACGCGAGGCGTAGTAGTAGTAGATGGCGGGCGCCTGCACACCCGCCGCCGCCGCGATGTCACCGAGGCGCGCCGTGGCGATGCCACGCTCGCTGAGAATCCGGGCCGCCGCGGCCCGGATACGCTCCTGCGTCCGGGCCGACTTGTCGGTCAGGGTCCTGGGTACCTCCGCTGTCGCCACGTCAGAGACCGGCTCGGACGAGCTCTTCAGAGCTGGCTGCGGTCTCGAACACGAAGTCGTCGGGATCGACCTGCCGGGTCAGCTGCCAGTAGTCGACCACCCGCCACGGCGAGTTCGTGACGATGCGGCCGTTCGCGTTCCGGTACCAGGTGTCCATGCCGCGGTGGCTCCAGATCATCCGGCTGTGCTGCGCATCGACGCTCTCGTTGTACGCGTCGTGGACGTCGCGGCGGACCTCGAAGGAGCCGAGGTCGTGCTCGATCATCCGGACGCACATCTCGGTGATGTAGCGCGCCTGGCACTCGCCGGCGAACATGTAGCTGCCCCCGTGGCCGAGGTTGACGTTGGGGCCGTACATGACGAACAGGTTGGGGAAGTCCGGGACGGTGAGCCCGAGGTAGGCCTTGGCGTCCTCGTCGCCCCACCGCTCGCGGATGGACACGCCGTCGCGACCGCGCACGTCCATCGGGTAGAGCATCTTCTTGGCCTCGAAGCCGGTGGCGTAGACGATGACATCGAGGTCGACGTGCTCGCCGGCGGCCGTGACCAACCCGCCTTCGTCGATGGAGGTAACCCGGTCGGTGATCAGGTCGACACCGTCCTTGCGGAGCGCTTCGTACCAGCCGTTGTCGATCAGCATGCGCTTGCCGAAGGGTGGGTAGGTCGGCTGCGACTTCTCCAACAGGTCGTCACGACCGTCGAGCTGCTCCTCGATGTAGCGCGTCAGCGCTCGGCGGTGCGCGTCGTTGTGGGCGTTGACCGACCGCTCCGGGTGCTCCCAGTCGGGGTCGATCTCGAGCGACGGGTAGAGCCGGTCATTGATCAGCCACGACAGACGGAGGCGGAACCAGAGGCGGTAGTTGGGGACGTGGTCCATGAGCCAGTGCACGTGGTCAGGCACGGGGCTCGAGTAGTTGTAGCTCGGCGCGATCCACTGCGGCGAGCGCTGGAACACCGACAGGTGCTCGACCTTGTCGACCACCGCGGGCACGATCTGCATCGCGCTGGCACCTGCGCCGACCACCCCGACCCGGAGTCCTGTGACGTCGAACCCCTCTGGCCACTGGGCCGAGTGGAACTGCTGACCGGCGAAGGCCTCGGAGCCATCGATCGCGGGCACGGCGGGCCGGTTGAGCTGACCCACCGCGGTGACGACCACCTGCGCGACGTGCTCAGTGACCGTGCCGTCGGCCGCGCGGGCCGTCACGGTCCACAGGTGGGTCCGCTCGTCGTAGACGGCCGCCTGCACGTCCGTGTCGAACTGCACCTGGTCAAGCACACCAGTCGTGCGGGCGACGTCACGGACGTATCCCAGCACCTCGTCGCGCTTGCCGTAGTAGGTGGACCAGCGACGCGGCTGGTACGAGAAGCTGTAGACGTGACTGGGGGTGTCGACGCCACAGCCCGGGTAGCGGTTCTCCCACCAGGTGCCGCCTACGTCGGGGTTCTTCTCGAAGATCTGGGCTCGGACCCCGGCGCCCTTCAGCTCGACTGCCGCGGAGATGCCCGAGATGCCGGCTCCGATGATGATCACCGAGAAGTCATCGGCGCCGTCCACGGGCGTGCGCTCACGACCGCCCTCGACGACGGCGCGCATGTCCTCGGAGAACATGGGTCCGAACTCGACCGGCACCTCCTCACCCATGCAGGTCGTGATCATCTCGACGAGCAGGTCGTCGTCAGGGAGCGGAAGGGCCATCGGCTCGCCGTTGCTCCAGGCCATCAGGACGTCGAACGCGGCCGCTCGGATCTCGTCCTGCACCTCGGGGGCGAAACCACCGGTGTCGTTGTCGCTCATGCCCTTGGTGCGGACCGGCCGATAAGGGTCGCTCAGCCATCGGCGGTCGCCGCTGAGCTGGAACATGACCATCAGCAGGGTCGGAAGGTTGGCCACCGCGAGGCCGCCGCGCAACGCCTCCGGATCGAAGGGCTTGGGCTCGAAGCTCATGCAGGACTCCTTGGTTCGTTGAATCTAAAGTAGATTAAAATCCGCGGCGACGCCACCGCCCCGACCGAGCCGATTGCCCATCAGGCGTCCTCGCCCAGGAACTGCTCGCGCAGCAAGAACTTGCGCACCTTGCCGCTCGCCGTCATCGGCAGCTGGTCCACCACGACCACGTGCCGCGGGACCTTGAAGGAGGCGAGCTGGTCGCGAGCGAAACGGCGCAGTTCCTCACCGTCGACCGTCTCCCCCGCGACGACGGTGACGTGCGCGAGCCCCACCTCGCCCAACCGCTCGTCCTGCACACCCTGGACCGACGCGAATGCGACGGACGGGTGCCGCATGAGTACGGACTCGACCTCGATCGGGTCGACGTTCTCGCCGCCCACCTTGAACATCTCGGTGATGCGTCCGACAAAGCGCAGATACCCGTCGGAGTCGAGCGCGAGCGCGTCGCCAGTGCGGAACCAGCCATCGACGATTGCCTCGGCCGTGGCGTCGGGACGCTTGTAGTAGCCCTGCATGACCGGCGACCCCTGGACCAGGAGGTGTCCGACGACCCCCGGTTCCACCTCGTCCCCGTGCTCGTCGACGACCTTGACCTTCGAGCGCGGCAGCACCCTGCCAACAGTCTCGGCCCGCACCTCGAGCGGGTCGTGGACCGAGCCCAACGATGTCATCGACGTCGTCTCGGTCATTCCGTAGACGCTGATGGCCGGGCCCATGTGCTCCGAGACCATGCGCACCAGGTCGGGTGAACCGGGTGCCAGGCAGAGGCGCAGCGAGGAGAGGTCCCTACCAGCGAGGGACGGGTGGCGGATCTGGTCGAGGTAGTGGGGCGCGACGCCGTAGGCCACCGTGGCCCGCTCACCCTCGATCAAGTCGAGCGATGCACCACCTTCGAACACCTCGAGCAGGACCATGGCGGCGCCGCGGGCCATGAACGTCACGGTGGCGGCGACGGCGAAGATGTGGAACAGCGGGAGGTACATGACGGTGAGGTCGTCCTCCGTCAGCTCCAGCCGGGCGGCGGCGTCGCTCATGTTGCCGATGACTCTGTGCGAGTGCATGACCCCCTTGGGGAAACCCGTCGTGCCGGACGTGTAGAGCATCAGCACGACGTCGTCAGGTCCGATCGCTGCAGCGCGAGCTGCGGAGTCCTGCGGGGACACGCTCTCGGCACTCCCCAGGAGGGTGTCGAGGTCGGTGGTCGCGGCGGACGACGGCCCGACCGTGACGACGGCCTGCACCGAGACGTCGGGGTCAGCAGTGACGGCCAGCGACTCCTCGGCAAGGCAACGCCCCCGCAGGCTCGAGGACGACACCAGCATGACCGAGTCGGACTGGCCCACGACGTACGCGGCCTCGGCCACGGTGAACCCGGTGTTGACGGGAACGACGACGGCTCCCGCACGGATCAGACCGAGCTCGACCAGCACCCACGAGATGGTGTTGCCCATCCACAGGGAGACGCGGTCACCCGGTTGCACGCCCCACGCGATGAAGGCGCGGGCGTACCGGTCGACCTCCTCGAAGAGGTCGGCCCAGGTGAGGCGGCGGTCCTCATGAACATACGCAAGGCGGTCGGGCCACCGCCGGGCCGCACGTTCGAGCAGCCCGGCGATCGTGAGCCCCTCGACCTCCTCGTCGACGTCGATGCGGGCGCCGGTCATGACGCCGTGGTAGCGCTGGGGCCTCTCTGCCCCCACCGATCGTGATAGCTCACCTCGTCGAGCGGGCGACGCTTCGCCTCGCCCCACTTGCCGGTCGGGTGACCCACAGGGATGAGCGCGTAGGTGGTGGCGTGCTCGGGGATGCCGAGCACCTCCTTGACTGCGTCCTCCTCGAAGAGGTGGGCCGTTGTCAGTGCGGTGCCCAGACCGAGCGCGCGAGCGGCCAACAGCAGGTTCTGCACCGACGGGTACACCGACGCGTGGTGTCGCTTGTCGGCCGCGCCGGTGTCGGCGCAGGCCAGGATGATGACGGGGGCCAGGTGCAGGTTCTCGGCGAGGTGGTCCGCCGAGCTCAGCACGTTCGGGGCGACCTTGCCGGGCTCGTCCTCGTAGGGTTTGCGCCCCCTGTTCCAGCAACGCTGGTAGATCTTCTGCAGCCGCTTCTTGATGTCCGGGTCGCGGATCACCAGCCAACGGATCGGCTGTTGATTGCCGCCGGTGGGTCCCTTCAGTGCGGCCTCGAGGATCGTGCGCACGTCCTCGTCCGTCACGTCCTGCTCGGGGTCGAGCCGGCGCATCGCGCGAGTCGTGCGGATCGCTTCGAACAGTTCCATCGGTTCTCCTGGGTCAGTGGGACGATGCATCAGTGGTCAGCGAGTCGAGGTAGGCGCGTGTGGCCGCCATCGCGTCGGGGTCGGTCGAGGCCGCGGCGAGGGAGGCCGCGTCGTCGTCGACGTCGGGGGCACCGGTGCGGTCAGACAACGCCGCGATACGTCTCAACGCGACCGTCGTGCCATGCGCTGGACGAGTGGCTACCAGCTCGGCGAGCTCGCGCGCGCCGTCCAGCGCCTCCGCGGCCGGCAGGACGCGGCAGGCGAAGCCGCGGGCCAAGGCCTCGTCGGCCTCCAACGGACGGCAGGTCAAGACCAGGTCACGGACGACCGAAGGGCCAAGGTCCCGCACCAGCCGCTCCATGCCTCCCCAGGCGAGCGGGAACCCCATGATCAGCTCGGGGACCACGATGCGTGACCCCACGGCCATCACCCGCAGGTCGCATGCCGCGACCAGGGCCGCTGCACCGCCGATGGCCGCGCCGTGCACCGAGGCGATGGTGATCAGGCCCGCAGCCTGGAGTGCGTCGGCGAGCCGTGAGCCGAGCCGTGCCTCTGCCTCCACCCCCGCTGGGTCCACGTCCCCGGCCCGGAAGGAGTCACGGAACTCCTCGACGTCGGCTCCGGCCGAGAACATCCGGCCCTCACCGACCAGGACCAGAGCTCGCACGCCGTCCGACGCGACGAGTCGCTCGACGACGGTGGTGAGCTCCTCGACCATGGCACGGCCCAGGGCGTTGAGCTTGTCGGGCCTGGCCAGGGTGACCACACCGACGGCGCCCGTGACGTCGAGCCTGATCTCCGTGAGATCGTCCATCGTCAGGACAGACGCTCGATCATCATCGCGATGCCCATGCCGCCGCCGATGCACATCGTCTCGATGCCGATCTGCCGGTCGAGCGTCTGCAGGTCGTTGATCAGCGTGGTCATGATGCGAGCGCCGGTCATGCCGAACGGGTGCCCCAGTGCGATGCTGCCACCGTGGGGGTTGAGCTGGTCCTCGATCGAGATGCCCAGCTCGTCGGCGATCGGCAGGACCTGCGCGGCGAAGGCCTCGTTGAGCTCGACGACGTCGACGTCGCCAATCTTCATGCGGTGCCGTTCGAGGAGCTCGCCGACCGCCTTGATCGGTCCGACGCCCATGATCTCCGGAGCCAGGCCTGTGACGTGCGAGCCGATGATGCGAGCGAGCGGCGTGATGCCGAGCTCACGGGCGCGGACGTCGGACATCACCACGACGGCCGCGGCGCCGTCGTTCAGCGGACAGGAATTGCCCGGGGTGACCACCCCGTCTTCACGGAAGGCTGGCTTCAGCGCACTCAACCCCGCGAGGGTGGTGGTCGGACGAGGGGAGTCATCCCGGTCGACGACCGTGCCGTCGGCCAGCGTGACAGGGGTGATCTCACGAGCGAAGAAACCAGCCTCGATCGCCGCCGCCGCACGTTGCTGGGACAACAGGGCGAACTCGTCCAGCGACTGGCGCGTGAGGCCCCACTGCTCGGCGACGTTCTCGGCGGTCTGGCCCATCGCGAGGTACATGTCGTTGATGTAGTCGGATCGGCCGCGATCCAGGAAACGTGGATTCATCGCGTCCTCGTCGTAGAACGACGGCGCGCGACTCACGCTCTCTACGCCGGCGGCGACGAAGGCGTGGCCCTCGCCGGTCGCGATGGCCTGGTGGGCCATGCGAATGGTCTGCAGCGACGAACCGCAACCGCGGTTGATCGTGGTGCCGGGCACGGAGTCGGGCAGGCCACCGAGAGCCGCGGCGTTGCGACCTACGTTCATGCCCTGCTCGCCGGCGTGGCTGGCCGCGCCCATCATGACGTCACCCACCTCGCTGCGGTTCAGCTGGGGCACCTTGTCCATGACAGCGTCGATGATGCCGCCGGCAAGGTCGTCCGCTCGGACGGAGGCCAGCGAACCTTTGAACGCACGCCCGATCGGGGTGCGGGCAGCGGCGACGATGACAGCTTCGGGCATGAAGGTTCCTTAGAGCTCTGGCGGCGTGATCGCAATTACATTATAATAATGACCAGAGATTCGCAACGGACCTGACTGGTTCGGCGACTTCCACGGACGAAAGGCTGAGTCACCGCATGTACGACCCCGCGTCCCACGCGCAGAAAACTCCCGACCGACCCGCGATCATCATGGGCGGGAGCGGGGAGTCACTGACGTTCTCGCAGCTAGACGAGCGGTCCAAGCGACTCGCCCGTCTCTTCTGGTCGGAAGGGCTGCGCCCCGGTGACCACGTCGCCATCTTGATGGAGAACCACATCCGCTACATCGAGGTGTTCTGGGCAGCCTTCCGCTCAGGGCTCTACCTGACGGCGGTCAACCGGTACCTGACGCCCAAGGAGGCCGCCTACATCATCGACGACTGCGACGCCCGGGTGTTGGTCATGTCGTCCTACATGAGCGAGCTGGCCAGCGCGGTCGTCTCGATGACCCCCAAGGTGCGTCGCCGCCTGATGGTCGATGGCACCGTGCCCGGCTACGACTCCTTTGACGAAGCCGTCGCCGCACACCCGGCCGAGGTTCTCGACGAGGAGCCGCTCGGTCGCACGATGCTCTACAGCTCGGGCAGCACCGGGCAGCCCAAGGGCGTGTGGCGCCCGCTGACCGGCCGCACCGTCCAGGAGGGCAAGCCGGCTCTCGTCCCCGTCTACCAGACGCTGTACGGCATGGGCGCCGACACGATCTACTTGTCCCCCGCCCCGATCTACCACTCGGCGCCTCTGCTGTTCAGCACCGATGCCATGGCCCTCGGCGCCACCGTCGTGATGATGGAGAAGTTCGACGCCGAGCAGGTGCTGGCCCTGATCGAGAAGTACCGGGTCACCCACACGCAGCTCGTCGCAACGATGTTCAACCGTATGCTCAAGCTGCCGCTCGGGGTCCGTGACGCGTACGACCTGTCCAGCCTGGAGTGCGTGATCACCGGCGCCGCGCCCTGCTCGATCCCGACCAAGAGGGCGATGATCGACTGGCTCGGACCGATCGTCCACGAGTACTACGCCGGCACCGAGGACACCGGCGCCACCGTCATCACCTCCGAGGAGTGGCTCAAGCACCCCGGTTCGGTCGGGCGGGCTGCGCTCGAGTCGACGATCCACATCTGCGACGCCGACGGTCGAGAGCTGCCTGCCGGCGAGATCGGCCGGATCTACTTCGAGACCAGCGACGCCGTGGCTGGCTTCCAGTACTACGGAGAACCCGACAAGACAGCCCGGGCCCACCATCCTGACCATGAGAACTGGACCGCTCTGGGTGATCTCGGCCGGCTGGACGACGAGGGCTACCTGTACCTCGCGGACCGCGAGTCGTTCATGATCATCGCCGGTGGCGTCAACATCTACCCGCAGGAGATCGAGAACGCGCTGCTGCTGCACCCCGAGGTGCAGGACGTCGCCGTGTTCGGCGTGCCCAACGAGGACCTCGGCGAGGAAGTCAAGGCGGTTGTCCAGCCGGTTGACTCCTCGCGCGCCGGTGAAGCCATGGTCGCCGACCTGCTGGCTCACTGCGCCGAGCACTTGGCGCGATTCAAGATCCCCCGGTCGATCGACTTCCTCGACGACTTCCCGCGATCGCCCACGGGCAAGCTCTACAAGGCACCGCTGCGCGAGAAGTACTGGGTCGGACACGACTCCCGCATCCTCTGACAGCCCCAGAACACAGGAGACCCACACCTCATGAGCCTGATCCAGTACGAAGGTCGTTCCGTCATCGTCACCGGCGCGGGAGGCGGTCTCGGTCGCGAGTACGCCCTGGCACTAGCCCAACACGGCGCTCGTGTCCTGGTCAACGACCTCGGCGGCAGCGTCAACGGCGACGGCGAGAGCACGAACATGGCCGACGCCGTGGTGCAGGAGATCCGCGATGCCGGTGGTGAGGCCGCGGCCTGCTACGACAGCGTCTCGACCCCCGCAGGCGGCCGAGCCATCGTCGAGGCGTCGATGGACGCGTTCGGCAGCGTCGACGCAGTGATCCACAACGCCGGAATCCTGCGCGACCGCTCGTTGAGCAAGATGACGCCCGAGGAGGTCGACAGCGTTCTCGACGTCCATCTCAAGGGTGGATTCAACGTTACCATCCCGGCCTTCGCCCGCATGAAGGAAGCGGGATACGGCCGCCTGGTCATGACCTCGTCGTCGTCCGGCCTGCTCGGCAACTACGGCCAGGCGAACTACGGCGCCGCGAAGACCGGACTCGTCGGTCTCGTGCACGTCGCGGCGATCGAGGGTGCCCGACACGGCATCCTCGCCAACGCGATCGCCCCCGGGGCCCGCACCCGGATGACCGAGGGTCTGCTGGGCGAGATGGACGAGCTGCTCGACCCGGCACAAGTGGCGGCGATGGCCGTCTACCTGGCGTCGCCTCAGTGCCACCAGACCCACGAGGTCTTCTCGGCCGGTGGTGGGCGGTTCGCCCGCTACGTGGTCGGTGTCAACGACGGCTGGATCACGCGTACCGGTCCAGCCTCGGCCGACGACGTGCTCGAGCACATCGACCAGATCCGCGACCTGGACTCCTTGCACGTCTTCGACAGCGGCACCGACGAGATGGCGCTGTTGCGCCGGATGGCCACCGAGGTGGGAGCCCTCACCCCCTCCGCCTGATCCGGGACCCTCCGCCGCCTGACGTGTACGGCCCACCCTCTCAGGGGCGGGCCGTACACGATGCTCAGCGGAAGCGGCGCGCCTCGGTGGCTTGGGAGCCAGAGGTCCAGCCGCCGTCGATTGCGATCTCAGCGCCGTTGATGAAGCCCGCGGCGTCGGACACGAGGAACGCGACCAGCTCGGCCGCCTCCCACGCCTCGCCGGCCCGCTTCATCGGCGTCATTTCGATCTTGGCGGCGCGCATCGCGGCTGAGGCGAAGTCGGTCATCGCCGTCAGGACGTATCCGGGGTGGATGCTGTTGACCCGGATCCCCCATGGACCGAACTCCTGCGACGCCATCTTGGTCAGCCCGCGCACGCCCCACTTGCTGGCGGTGTACGCCGGGTCGGGGTTCTGGTCGAGGCCCGCGGCCGACGACACGTTGACGATGGCGCCACCGCCTGCATCGCGGATGACCGGAGCGAAGGTCTTGATGCCCAGGAACGAACCCTTGAGGTTGACCCCGATGGTGCGCTGCCACCCTGCGCGGGTCACCGAGAGGATCGTCTCCTCACCGAACACGCCAGCGTTGTTGACCAGCACGTGCACTGCGTCGAAACGCTCTAGGGCGAGGTCTCGCCAGGTCGCCCAGCTGGCAGAGTCGCGGACGTCGCCGGGCGCGAACACGGCGGAGCCACCGGCCGCCACGGCCTCGTCGGCCACGGCCCTGCCTGCTGCCTCGTCGAGGTCGGTGACGAGCACCGAGGCGCCGCGCGCCGTGAGGGTCTGCACGTGGGCAGCCCCCATGCCGTGGCCACCGCCGGTCACCACCGCTACCTTCCCGGCGAGGTCGGTGCGGGAACGGATCAGCTCGTGGGTGTCAGACATCAGCAGCCTCCTTGATGGCATCCATGACGAGCGCCTGACCGCGGTGTGCGCCGCCGGCGATGAAACCGCCGTCGATCGCGACCTCGGCACCGGTCGTGAACGACGACACCTCGTCGATCGCGAGGTGGACTACGGTGTGGGCGATCTCCTCGGGACGTCCGGCGCGGGGGTCCGGGTTCACCCGCACGTAGTTGTCGATGACTTCGGTCGTGGTGTGGGCCAGCATCGGCGTGATGATCGTGCCGGGGTGCACCGAGTTGACCCTGATGCCGAGCGAGGCGAGCTCGAGCGCCCCGGTCTTGGTGACGCCGCGCAGTCCCCACTTGCTCGAGGTGTAGCCGGCGGCGTCGTAACCGGTGAGCCCGGCGACCGAAGAGATGTTGACGATCGACCCGCCGCCCGTACGGCCCATCAACGGTGCGCACGCCTGCATGCCAGCCACCGGACCCCACAGGTTGATCAAAAGCACTCTGTCGAAAGCGTCCTCAGGCTGCTCCATCACACCCCGACGGTCAGAGACGCCTGCGTTGTTGACCAGTACGTCGAGACGCCCAAAGTCGGCCTCGATCTGGGCGACCACCTCGGCCCAGCGCACCTCGTCAACCACGTCCAGCTCGATGAACACGACCCGATGGCCCGCTCCGACCAGCTCGGCGGCCAGCTTCTCACCCTGCTCGACGAGGACGTCGGCGATCACGACGGTCGCGCCCTCGTCGGCGAAGAGCCTCACCTCGGCTTCGCCCTGCCCACCGGATGCACCGGTCACCAGCACCACTTTGTCGCTCAGACGTCCCACATCCGTACCTCCTGATCGGTTGTTCTGTGATCGGTCAGCGGAACCGGCGGGCCTCGAACGCCTGGGCTCCCGAGGTCCAGCCCCCGTCGATCGCGATCTCGGAACCCGTGATGAATCCGGCAGCGTCCGACGCGAGGAACGCGACCAGCTCGGCGGCGTCCTGCGGTTGCCCGGGCCGCGAGATCGGCAGCATGGAGAGCATCGCCCCCGTCAGCTCCTCCGACGCAAAGTCGTTCATCGGCGTGTCGATGTAGCCCGGGTGAATGCTGTTGACCCGAATGCCCCAAGGCCCGAGCTCCTGCGCTGCGGTCTTGGTCAGTCCCCGAACGCCCCACTTGCTCGCGGTGTACGCCGGGTCGGGATGTTGGTCGAGACCGGCCGCCGACGACACGTTGATGATCGACCCGCCGCCAGCCTCGCGCATGACCGGGGCGAGCACCTTCATGCCGAGCCAGGTGCCTTTGAGATTGACGTCGATGACACGGTCCCAGCCGGCCTTCGTCGTCTGGGAGATGCGGGTGTGGCTGACCACCCCGGCGTTGTTCACCAGGATCGACAACTCGCCGCCGAGCTTGAGCGCACGGTCCCGCACGTCCTCCCACTGCTCGAGGTCGGCGACGTCGGCGACATGCGCGACCGCCGCTGCCCCGATGTCAGCGACCAGCATGTCAAGTGCATCCCTGTCGAGGTCGACCGCCAGCACTCGAGCACCGCGATCCGTCATCGTCCGAACGTGCTCGCCCCCCATGCCCTTGGCCGCGCCGGTGACTACCGCGACCTTGCCCTCGAGTGACAACCGATCAAAGCTCACGACTTCTCCACCTTCGCTGCAAGCACGGCCAGCTCGAGCGCCCGATTCAACGCCCCACCGATGAAACCGCCGTCGACCGTGATCTCAGCACCCGTCGTGAAGGTCGACTCGTCGGACCCGAGGTGCAGGACGGTCCAGGCGATCTCCTCCGGCACACCCGTGCGCCGGTTCGGGTTGATCCGCACGTAGTTCTGGACGACCTCGTCGGGCACCACTGCGATCATGGGCGTGACTATCGTCCCGGGGTGCACCGAGTTGACCCGGATGTTGTCATCGGCATACTCGAGCGCCGCGGTCTTGGTGACGCCCCGCAAGCCCCACTTGCTGGCCGTGTACGCCGCGTGGTCGTAGCCGGTCATGCCGGCGACCGACGAGATGTTGATGATCGATCCGCCGCCGCTCTTCGCCATCAGAGGCGCACAGGTGCGCATGCCGACGACGGGGCCCCAAAGGTTGATGCCCAGCAAGCGGTCCCAGCCGCGCAGTCCCTGGTCGACGATGCCGCGACCGTCGCCGACGCCGGCGTTGTTGACCAGCACGTCGAGCCGTCCATGCTCGGCCTCGATCTGCGCGACGACCTCGATCCAACGGTCTTCGTCGGTCACGTCGAGCTCGACGAACTCGGCCTTCAGGCCGACCTCGACCAGCTCGTCGGCGAGCGCCTGTCCCAGCTCGACCTGGACGTCAGCGATCATGACCGTCGCGCCCTCGGCAGCGAAAAGGCGCGCCTCGCACGCACCCTGGCCCCCGGACGCACCGGTGACCAGGACCACTCTGCCCACGAACCGGCGGCCGAGCGGTTCGGCCTGGACCGTCACGAGACCATGTAGGTGCCGCCGTCGATCGACAGCACCTGTCCAGTCATGTAACCCGCATCGTCTGAGAGCAGGAAGGAGAACGTCGCCGACATCTCGTCGGCCTCCGCGAAACGTCCGAGGGCGATGCGCGAGAGGTACGTCTTGGCGAACTTCTCGTTGGTCATGATCGTGCGGGTCATCTCGGTCGACGCCGACGGGGCGACCGCGTTGACTCGGATGTTGTACCGGCCCAGCTCCTTGGCCGCGGACTTGGTCATCGCGATGATCGCGCCCTTGGCGGAGGCGTAGTTGATCTGGCCGACCGTCCCGCCGAGGCCCGCCGACGACGTCACGTTGATGATGGCGCCGCCGGATTCGCTGCGGACCATGCGGCGGGCGGCCTCGCGCACTCCGAGGAAGCTCCCGCGGGCGTGCACCGCCAGCACGGAGTCGAACGCATCGACCTCCATCTTCAGCAGCATCGACGGCGAGGTGTTCCCGGCATTGTTGATCCAGCCCGACAGGGCACCGAGCTCGGTTTCGGCCACCTCGCCGATCCGCTCCACGTCCGCCTCGCAGGACACGTCCGCCCCGACACCGATCACGCGATGGCCCCTGTCCGTGAGGTCGGCGGCGATCGCAGTGGCCGAGGTCTCATCGATGTCCGCCACGCACACTGACCAGCCCTCGGAAGCGAGGCGGCGGACCACCATGGCTCCGATGCCGTCGCCACCACCGGTGACGACCACGACCCTGGAGTGACTCATACCTGGTGCTCCTTCGGGTGGGATGGGCGGATCACACCGGCCGCCCGAAGTACAGGGCGGTCAGCTCGGGGTCGTTCATGACGTCTTCGGGCGTGCCCTCGGTCAGGAGTCGACCGCGGTCGAGGAACATCACCCAGGAGGCGACTTCCCTCACGACCTGCATGCTGTGCTCGACGATGCAGATGGAGGTGCTTCCGTCGGCGACGATCTGCTGGAGCAGATCCGACAGCTGTGCGCGGGCACCCTGGTCGAGGCCGGACATCGGCTCGTCGAGCAGGTAGCAGCTGGCGCCGGTGGCCAGCAGGCGACCCATCATCAGCATCTTCTGCTCGGCGTAGGACAGGTCCCGCGCCAGGCTGTGACGCTTGTCGTACAGTCCCAGGCTGAGCAGCATCCGCTCGGCCCGTCTCTCGTCGGCCTCGTCGCGACCACGGAAAGCTGCCGGCACGAACTGCGCGACGATCGTCTCGTTCTTGATGGTGGTGACCGCGACGTGGATGTTCTCCTGCACGGTCATGCCCTCGAAGAGTCGAACTTCCTGGAACGAGCGCACCACGCCCAGCTGGGCCCGCTGCTCGATGCTGAGTCCGGAGATGTCCCTGTCGCCGTAGAAGGTTCGGCCCTCATCGGCCTTCAGCGCACCGCTCAACAGGTTGAAGACGGTGGTCTTGCCAGCACCGTTCGGCCCCACCAGCGCGGTGATCTTGCCAGGGTGGATGGCCACGGTCACGTCATCGACGGCCTTGAGGCCACCGAAGGCGATGCCGAGGCCCTCCGAGCGCAGAATCTTGGTCGCGGGCGCCTGGCCGCCTACGTTGAACAGCTCGAGCGGAAGAGTCCCACCGCTCTCGCTGGTCGCGGCCTGCGACGACGCCGACAGCGTGTCCTTGCCGTCCTTTGCACGTCGCGCGGCGTTGCGCTCGGACTCGAGGGTCGGGTCGCGTCCCAGCAGGCCGCGTGGGCGGTAGATCAGGAGCAGGAGCACGGCCGTGGTGTAGATGATGCCGTTGATGGGACCCGCCACCGAGTCCGGGATGTTCGCGAAGCTGAGCGCTTCGGGCAGGGCCAGGACCACCACCGCACCGACGAAGGGCCCCCAGAAGGCCGCGAGACCCCCGATGATCGTGATCGACAGGACCTCGACCGAGCGGTCGAGAGTGAACTCGGCCGGACTGATGTAGAGGGTGTGGGTCGTGTAGAGGCCACCAGCGATGCCGGCGATCGCCGAGCTGAAGGCGAACACGGTGACCTTTGTCCACAGGGCTCGCTTGCCGAGTGATCGAGCCGCCGGAACATCCTCGCGCAGCGCCTTCAGGAGCCGGCCATAGGGCGAGTGCACCACACGCCAGCAGATCGCCACGATCACGGCACAGAAGACCCACGCCAAGATCGCCACCTTGAGGTTGGTGTCGAACTGGTAGCCGAACAGTGTCGGGCGGGGGATTGCCGCAATGCCGGCCGATCGTCCCGTGAACTGCAGGTTGTTGAACAGCTCGACGAGCGCGACCTGCACGGCGATCGTGACGATGAACAAGAACTCGTCCGACAGCCTGCCGGCGGCATAACCGACCGTCAGACTCATCACCCCCGCCAGGACAGCGCCCACCAGGACTGCTGGGAGGAACTCGAGCTGGTAGTCCTTGATCAAGATCGCCGTGGCATAGGCGCCGATGCCGAAGAAGCCGGCGTGGGAGACCGACAGCAGGCCTCCGTAGCCCAGGAGCAGGTTGAACGAGACACCGAGGATGATGAAGATCGGCAGCAGCCCCATCAGGCTGGTCAGGTAGTACGTCATGTCAGCTCTCCGCTCAACGAGGTCAGTGAACCGACGTCGGCTTGGTCGGATCGGCCGGTTCGGCTGATTCATCCACCGAGGCAGGCACGGGTGAGGACGTGGACTTGCGTGGCTTGCGCCTGGTCCCGACGATTCCGGTCGGGCGCAGCAGCACGAACGCGAAGGCCACGATGAACAGGATGAACTCGCCCCACTCGGTGGGCAGCCAGTACAGGGGGACGGTCTCGGTCAGGCCGACGAGGATGCCTCCGAGGAGGGCACCGCTCATGCGACCCATGCCGCCGATGGTCAGCGCGATGACGGCCTTCAGCAGCAAGTCGAAACCCATGCTGGGGTGGATCGGTGCCTTGAGCGCCAGCAGCACCGCGGCCGGCACGACCAGGACCGATCCGAGGATCATCGAGCGCAGGTAGACACGGTCGAGGTTGATCGCGAGGGCTTGAGCCCGCTCAGGGTTGTCACCCACCGCGCGGAACTCCAGACCGGCGTGGGTCTTGGTCAAGAACACGTGCATCAGCGCGAAGAGGAGAACGCTCATGGTCAGCACGCTGACGTCGTAGACATCGACACGGACGTACCCGATGTTGGTCTGCCAGTGGAACCACTCCGGGACGAGCGTGGACACGACCGCCCCGCCCCAGATGAACTCGATGAGGTACGCGGCGAACGCGACCAGGAGGAGTGAGGCGACGAGCACGACCATCGGGTCGGCGTCGCGGCGTGCCAGCGGGTTGTAGATCATGTACTGCATCGCGACGGCGATCAGGACGGCGAACGCGACGGCGCCGAGGAAGGCGACCGCGACGGGCAGCTCGTAGGTCGTGCCCAGGGTGTAGAAGATGTAGGCCGACAGGCCGAATGTGGCGCCCTGGGCCACGTGGAAGACCTTGTTGACCGACAGGATCAGGCTCAGGCCGTAGGCGAAGAGTCCGTACAGCAGTCCCATGACCAGTCCGGTCTTGATGAGGGTGAAGAGCAGGTCCACTTTGCGGCCTTCCTTGGTGGAGTCGGCGCATCTGCCCTCCACCGCGGTGGAGGGCAGATGCCCCAGGGAGTCAGTCCGCCGAGACCGCGTCGACGGTGGTGTCGTCGAGCGGGTCGGCCTGGTAGTCGTCGATCTGCTGGATCAGCGTCGGACCCGTGTACGTCAGCTGGTTCGTCAGGTCCACGTCACCGAGGATCGGAGCGGTGAGTGCCTCGTCATCCAGCACAGCGAGCACGTTCTCGCCGGTGACCGGCGCCCCTTGCTCACGCAGGATCTTGATGGCCTCGGCATAGATGAACGGCACGGCGTAGAAGTAGCTGTTGTAGGACTGGTTAGCCAGGACCCGCTCCGGTTCGACGGCCTGCATGCGATCGAGCAGCCCGCGGACTGCGTCCATGTCCTCAGGGATGTGCGACATGTAGATGAGGCCGTTCATGGCTTCTTGACCCGCATCACGAATGACGCGGCTCTCGCCGAACCCCGCGTAGCTGCCCAGGGGGATCTGCAGGTTGGCCTCGCGGGCCGCCTGCATGGTGGCTGCTCCCTCGACCAGCAGTGTCTGGATGTAGACGAAGTCGGCACCGGACTCCTGGATCTTGGCGATCTGGGTGGTGGCGTCGGTGGCGTCCTGGCGGATCGACTCCTCGGCGACGATGGACCCGCCGCGCTCCTCGACCGCTTCCGTGAACGCGTCGGCTGTTCCCTGGCCGCTCTCGTTGTCGACGTAGATGATGGCGAAGTCCTCGTAGCCCTTCTCCTCCATAAGGTACTGCGAGAAGTTCGACAGCTGGGCGTCGTTCATCGGCAGCGCGTTGACCAGGTGAGGGGTGCCGATCAGGCTGGGGCTCTGGGCTCCGGCATTGAACATGGCGAAGCCGAGGTCCTGGGCGACCGAGGCTCCCGAGGCCACGACCGCACTCCATGCGGTCAGCACCGCGGGCGCCTCGTCGACTGCGCCGAGCCGGTTCATGGCGTTCACGCCGCCCTCGGCCGTCGCCTGGCTGTCCTGGGTCACCATCTCGAGCTGGATGCCATCGCTGGCGAACTGCTCGTTGGCGTCGTCGATGCCGAGCTGCACCGCGATGCGGTACTCCTCACCGTAAGACGCTGCGGGGCCGGTGAACGGCAACGCCAGTCCGAGCTTGTAGGTCGCGTCCGCTGTCACCGCCGCTCCGGTAGCGTCCTGGACGCCCGTCGACCCGGAGGAACCGGCGTCCGAGGAGGTCGTGCAGGCCGCCGCCAGCGAGAGGGCCGCCACGGCGACCACGGTCTGTGTCGCTCGAATCAATCGCATTGCTGTTTCCTTGTCTCTTGAGGTGCTGACAACGAGATGGGCGCGGCGTCAGATCAGAACAGTCCCCAGATGTCGGGATCGTCCAGAAGAGTCGCCGCGGGGCCTTCCCGCACGATCTCCCCGAGTCTCAGCACGTAGGCGCGGTCGGAGACCCGGAGCGCCTCGTGGATGTTCTGCTCGACGATCAGCACGCCGATCTCGAGCTCGCGGTGCACAGCCTGGATCTGATCGAGCATGGTCTGGACGAGCACGGGCGCGAGCCCCGTCGAAGGCTCATCGAGCAGCAGGAAACGAGGGCTCGCCATGAGAGCGGTGCCGATGGCGACCATCTGCTGCTGTCCACCGCTGAGGGTGCCGGCTTCCTCGTGCAGACGGCGGGCCAGCGCCGGGAAGAGATCGAGGACGAAGTCCTGCGTGACCGTCGGCCGGTCGGTCACCCTTCTAGCGACCCCGGCGCCGAGCTGGAGATTCTCACCGATCGTCAGCGTGGGAAAGATTCCGCGACCCTGCGGGACGAGCGCGATGCCGTCTTGTGCCACTCGCGCGGAACCGTGGCCGATCTGGCTCTCACCACGGAACCGGATGTCGCCCTTGGCGACGCCGATCGCCCCGGCGATAGCGCGCAGCAAGGTCGACTTGCCGGCGCCGTTGTGGCCGAGCAGGCTGATGATCTCACCCTCACGGACATCCAGCGACACGTCTCGAAGCACCGTGTGGGCTCCATACCCGGCATCGACGGACTGGACCTCCAGCACCACGTTCGACGACGGGCCGTCGGGAGTACTCGCCAGGCTGGTTCCGGCTTCGGTCATGCGGGCCAGCTCCTCTGCTGATTGAGGTCAGTGTTAGACAGGTCACGTCTCGGCTCTAAGTAGTATCATACTTAGCATGATTAGCCGGGTAGTCGAATCAAATTTTCTCGGCGCCAGACCGGTCAGTCCGACCACGAGAAGTCGGCCCGATCGGGGGCTCGCACCCAGGAGTGGTAGAGATTCGCCTCCCAGGGCATCTGCAGCCCGGAGCGCCCGTGCTCGTTCACGAAGTAGCTGCCCTGACCCTCCGACTCCCAGAGCAGGGCGGCGGTTGCCCGGTCCATCCGGGCGTTGTAGTCGTCGAAGACGTCGCGGCGCACCTCGACGGACCGGGCACCGGTCTCGACCTGCTCGACGACCAGATCGAGGATGTACCTCGACCAGACATCGACCCACTGCGGGAAGCCGCCGAAGCGGGGGGTGGCGTTCGGGCCGTACAGCGAGTAAAAGTTCGGAAATCCCGGCATCGTCAGCCCCAGGTAGGCTCGCGCGCCGTCGCCGCTCCATGCCTCGTCGAGGGTCAGCCCGTCGCGTCCGCGGTAGGTGGCGGGATGGAAGTAGCGCGAGACGTGGAACCCCGTCGCCAGGATCAGGACGTCCAGCGGGACGACCTCTCCCCCGACGAGCCGAACACCCTCCGGCACGATCTCCTCGATCGATGAGACCTCGAGCGACACGTTGGAGCGCAGCAGGGCGTCGAACCACCCGTTGTCGATCACCAGGCGACGCGCGAGCGGGGCGTAGTCGGGGATCGAGTGGTCACGCAGGTGCGGCACGTGGCCGACCTTGGACTCGACATAGTCGACCAGCGCCTCCCGCAGGCGGTCGTTGCGCTCGTTGATCAGACCGCCGGCGGCCTGCCAGTCCTTGTCGATGATCTGCGCCATCTGGGTCTGCGCCGTGCCGAAGAACTGCACGAACCCTGCCCAGTTCCAGTAGTACGGCATGGCGTCGATCAGCCACTGCAGCTCGGGGGTGATCTTGGCGCCCAGCAATGGCGAGTTGATGATCCACTGCGGTGTGCGCTGGAAGGCGGTGACGTGCGCCGCGCTCTGCGCCAGCCGCGGCATCAACTGGGTTCCGGTCGAGCCGTTGCCGATGACGCCGACCCGCAGGCCGGTCCACTCCAGCTGGGTGTCCCAGTCGGCTGTGTGCAGGACACGTCCCGCGAAGGTCTCCATCCCGGGGATGTCGGGCCAGCGAGGTGTGCTGAACACCCCGCTCGCACTGACCAGCACCTGGCCTCGGTGCCGGACCGTGGCGCCGTGGGCATCCACCGCCTCGACCTCCCAGGCCGCATCCTGCTCGTTCCACGCTGCGTCGACCACCTCCTGACCAAGCACCACGTGCTCTGCGATCCCGTACTTGTCCACGAGGTGCTCCAGATACCGCTTGACGTCCCTGCCTCGGGGGAAGAACTCCGGCCACGGGTAGCGCTTCTCGAACTTGAACTGGTACAGGAAGCAGTTGGTGTCCACACGCACGTCGGGGTACCGGTTGCGGTGCCAGGTCCCCGTGATGTCGTCCAGCCGCTCGATGATGGTGAAGGGGATGCCGAGACGCTGCAGCTTGATACCCATCGCGATGCCGCTGACCCCGGCACCGACGACGATCACCCGAAAGTCCTGCAGCGCCTCGGCCGGACGCTCCCCCGTCCATGTCGTCTCCCGGGGGAAGTCCTCGAAGGCCAGCTCCTCGCGGGCCATCGCGAGCATCGTCTCGTCGATCTCCTCGCCGCTGAGGACCCGGACCAGGTCGCGGATCTCCTCATCCGCGAGCTCCGCCGGAGCCGGACCACGCCGGGCCGGGTCGGACAGGAACTCGACGGCCTTGCGCTGGACGAGCTGTTCGCCCTCGGGTGCCAGCGCCTGCAGGAAGAACGCACCTCCGCGCACAGGGGCGAGCGTGATGTCGAGATCGACCAACGACTGGTCGCTGGTCGCCTGCAGCAGCGCGACCCGCAGTGCGTTGGGGTCGGCCTGCTGGACCGCTGCCCGGATGAACTCGAGCGAGACGTCGCCCGCGTCGATCGCCGTGTCCTGCGCCGCCGTCATCGGATCGCCACCGCGTTGCAGGGTGACCCGACGCCGCCGGGCAGGTCCAGCGGCACCGACACCAGCATCGACTCGAATCGACCGTCAGACCGACATCGCTCGGCCAGTGCGTCGAGCCACCACAGCTCACCTATCGGCACCCCGAGCCTGTTCAGCAGGTGCGGATGCAGCACGAACCCGTCGGGTGGCAACGCCTCCACCGAGATGTTGTCGCTCGCGACTGCGCTGACTCCCCAGTCCCAGAGGAACTCCAGCATCTCGGCCGTCGGCTCGAGTCCCGGCGAGGTGGGATCGGACTTCACCGCGAGCCGGGTTGCGTCGTCGGCCCCCTGGTACCCGGCGGTCCAGCCGGTCCGCAGCAGCAGGACGTCGCCCGGCCGGCGCTCGATGTCGTCGGCCGCCATCATCGCGACCAGGTCGTCGACGCTCACGGTATCCCGCGCGCGCCAGCCCAGAGGACGGCCCCAGACGGCGCGGTGGTGTGCCGCGTCGACCAGGACTCCCCGGCCCACGATGCCTCGCCGGCTCCAGGTCTCGATACCCAGGTCCTCGACCTCGCGCCGGTTGTACCAGCCGAGCTCGGGGTCGCGGATGTGCGTGAAAGCGTCCCACTGGCTCGAGCCCTGCGGGTGGAAGTTGTGCAGGACGTCGTCGCGGTTGCCCAACGCGGTGCGCACGATGATGTGCTCGAGGGGGGCGCGCCCGTACAGCGGCGGGTCCGGCCAGCTCAGCGGTGCACTGAGGCTGAACCGCTCGCCCGTGCGAACGAGGGCGGCTGCATCGACCACCCTTTCGTCGGTGAGACGGTTGAGGGAACCGAGGACATCGTCGTCCCCGAACACGCCGGCGGCGTCCCCGTCAGGCAGGTCGCGGTAGCATGGGATGCTGCGTCGTCCGTCGGACATGGTGTGCTCCTCGGGTGGGTGCGGTAGGGCGGCGGGGATGATCAGTAGGTCGCACGGCCGCCGCTGAAGTCGAAGACGGCGCCCGTGGAGAACCCCAGCCGGGGACTGGCCAGGAAGCGCACGAGCTCGGCTAGCTCGGCGCGTGTCCCGGATCGACCCATCGGGATCTTGGCGAGGACCGCTTCGTGGAACTCTGCGGGCACGGCTTTGTTCATCGGGCTCTCGACGACACCCGGGGCGACGGCGTTGACCAGCACGCCGGTCCCGGCGACCTCCTTGCCGACGACCTTGGTCAGCCCGATCAGACCGGCCTTGGCCGAGGAGTAGCTGACGGTGTTCGCGTTCCCCTCCTTGCCCGCCATGCTCGAGAGGTTCACGACGCGTCCGTAGCCGGCGGCCAGCATCGACGGCAGGAATGCCCGACACATCAGGAACGGCCCGGTCAGCATGATGTCGAGATCGCGATGCCATCGATCGATGCCTGTCTCCCAGACCGGCGCCGTCGTGCCGCCGACACCGGCGTTGTTGACCAGCACCTGGATCGTGCCCAGCTCCGCGGCCAGCGCTTCGACCGCCTCTGCATCGGTGACGTCGAGGACCGTTGGGCGGACCTCGCCGACCCCGGGCTGGTCGAGCAGGTGTGAGAACATCGCTGCGCCGCGCTCGAGGGTGTCGGGCGCGACGTCGGCGGCGACCACGGTCGCCCCGTCCCTCGCCAGCGCCTCGCTGATGGCCGCACCGATGCCGCCGACGCCGCCCGTCACGACGGCGATGTGACCGTCCAGGGCCGGTCCGGTCACCAGTGGCGCGTATCCCGTGCTGGTCATAGGTGGCCGTCCGTTCCAGGTCGTGAGGGTTTGCGCCGGTAACATGGCAAGGAATGAGGGAGCGCTCCCCGCACCGACGCGGAGTACGCGCGCGCCCCTGTCGGCGAAGGAGCATGGGGTGGCGAGGTCCAGCCGACTGCCGAAGGCCTGCGACCTCGTCGTCACCGATGTCCGAGGCCGCATCCTGTCCGAGCGACTTCCGGTCGGGAGCCGGCTCGCCTCGGAGTCCGAGCTCATGGAGCAGCACGGGCTCGGCCGCGTCACCGTCCGTGAGGGCCTGCGCCTGCTGGAGCGCGACGGCCTGATCGAGATCCGTCGGGGCGCCGCCGGCGGGATCTTCGTGCGCGAGGTCGGCATCGGCCAGATCAGCGAGACGATGGCCCTGCTGTTCAGCAGCCGGGACACGACCCTGCGGGAGTTCGCGGACTTCCGGCTCGACATCGAGCCCACCGTGGCCCGCCTCGCAGCGACCCACGCCTCCGACGACCAGCGCGCCGCACTGACCGACATCGCCGGGCTCGGTGGCGACGGCCGTCACGTCGCCAGCTTCCACGAGCTCGTCGCCGACGCGTCCGGCAACGGCGTGCACGCCATCGTCCTGGCCGCGCTGAGCTCGACGCTGGAGAGCCAGGTGCGGTACGACCGCGTGACGGCCGGGACGGCGGCGCGCAATGTGCGCGAGCACGAGGAGATCGCCGCCGCCGTCGCCGCAGGCGATCCCGACGCCGCCGAGTCCGCCATGCGCCGACACCTTGAGGCGTACCGGGACTTCGTCGCACAGCTGCGGCTGCTCGACGACCCGATCATCCCGCGCGTGCATCCGTGACCTCCGTCATCCGATGTAGCCGCCCCCGTTGACGTCGAACGTCGCCCCGGTGATGAAGCCGGCGTCATCCGAGGCGAGGAAGTCGACCATCGCGGCGATGTCGGCGCCGGTGCCCAGGCGGCCGACCGGGATCTCGTCGAGGAACATCTGGTTCACCTCGGCCGAGACTTCCGCCGCCATGGATGTCGCGATGCGGCCGGGCGTGACGGCGTTGACCGTGATGCCCTCCGGACCTAGCTCGAGCGCCAGGGTGCGGGTCAGGCCGAGGAGCGCCGCCTTCGAGGTGCCGTAGTGCACCCCGGCCACGCGGGCACCGGCCTTGGCCGATCCTGACGACATCATCACGATCCGACCCCAGCCCTGCTCGCGCATGTCGCCGACCGTCGCCTGGAACCCGAGGAAGGCCCCCGTGAGGTTGACGCGCAGGACCTCGTCCCAGTCGGCGCGCGCCACCTGGTCGCTGGGCACACGGTGTCCGTCGACCTTGGGCGAGATCGCAGCGTTGTTGACCAGCACGCTCACCGCACCGGCCGCGGCGTGAGCCAGCTGCACGGCCTCGTCCCACACCGCAGGCTCGCCGACGTCCCCGACCACCGTTAGCAGGTCGGTTGGCGCGAACCGCTGGGCCAGCTCGGCGAGCAACGGCTCGTCGACGTCGATGCCCACGACGACGTGGCCCGTCGAGATCAGGCGCTCGACGATCGCCGCGCCGATGCCGCGCCCAGCGCCGGTCACCAGCGCGACTCGCCGCCTCGACGACCGCTCGTCGGATGTCATGCGTCCTCCTGGTCGATGGGGATCATGAGGGCGTCGACGCCGATCGGCGTGCCGTCGGCGAGGAAGCGCAAGGGGTTGACCTCGATCGAGGCCGTGCGGTCCTCGAGCGAGCAGGCGACCTGCGAGAAGGCGGCCACCGTCTCGGCGAGAGCCGGCATGTCCACAGCGACCTGGCCGCGTGCGCCGCGCAGCAGCGCGGCTCCGCGCAACCCGTTGACCATCTCGCGGGCCTCGGCGGGGGTGACGGGACCGGGCCGGGCGCGGACGTCGCCGATCAGCTCGGCGTGGATTCCGCCGAGGCCGACCATCGTGACCGAGCCGAACACAGGATCGACGTGCGCACCCAGCAACAGTTCCACGCTGGGCGAGGCCATCGGCTGCACCAGCACGCGTCCATCGGCGAGTCCCAGGCTGGCGGATATCTCGAGGACGTCGACGACGTTGGAGGCGATCTCGACGTCCGAGGTCAGGCCGGCCCGCACCCCACCCACGTCAGACTTGTGGTGCACCTGTGTGGAGAGCAGCTTGATGACCACCGGGCGCGACATCGATCCAGCCGCTGCGACGGCCTCCTGCGGCGTCGTCACGACGCATCCACGCAGCATGGGCAGGCCCGCCCCAGCCAGCACGCCGGCCGCGACGTGCTCGTCCCACGGGCCGGGGCCAGGAAGATCGATGTCGATCCCGAGCCGGTCCTGCCGGGGAGCAGCAACGGCGCGCGTCGCAGACTGCCGGCACAGCGCACCCACGGCCCGCATGGTCCGCCGAGGGTCGGAGAAGGTGGGGACGCCGCCGGCGTGCAGCAGCCGCGGCGCCAGTCCGGAACCGCCCACCCACGTCACGACGACCGGCTTGGTCGAGGTCGCCGCGACATCGAGGACGACCGAGCAGATCCGCTCCTCCTCGCCGTCGAGGTTCCCCAGCACCAGCACCACGACGTCGGTGCCCGGGTGGGTCAGGGCCACCGTCATGGCATGGCGCAGCGCCGTGTCATCGATCGCGATGACTCCCGTCGCGTCGATCGGGTTGGCCGTCGAGGCGAAGGCGGGAAGTCCTGCTGCCATCGTGGCTTGCCACGGTTCGTCCCACTCCTCCACCGCCAGACCGACCACGTCGGCCTCGTCCGTCATGAGGGCCCCCGCCCCACCGGACAGGGTGATGATCGAGACGCGCGAGCCCGCCGCCCGAGGGGCCAGTGCGAAGACGCGCCCGAAGTCGAGCAGCTCCTCGACCGAGGCGGCCCGATGAACGCCGTACCGGTCGAAGACCCCCTGGTAGACGACGTCGGCACCGGCCAGGGAACCGGTGTGCGAGGACGCCGCCGCGGCGCCGCGCTCGGAGCTGCCCACTTTGAGCAGGCAGATCGGCAGGTCGCGGCGCCGGGCGGCGGCCAAGGCGTCCTCGAACGCGCGACCATCACGGATGCCCTCGACATACCCGAGCACGACGCGTGTCGACGCGTCCTCGACCAGCTCGCCGAGGACCTCGGGCAGGGTCACGTCCATCTCGTTGCCCGTGCTGACGAACAGCCCGAGACCAAGTTGCTCTCCCTGGGCAAGGTTGAGGATGAAGGCCCCCATCGCACCGCTCTGGGAGACGAAGGCGATCCCGTCGTCGCGCAGGTCGAACCGGTCCTGCTCGAGCCCCGACATGAACGATGCTGCGAGCGAGGGTGCGGCGACGACACCGACGCAGTTCGGACCGACCACCCGCACCCCGTGGGCCCGCGCGACCCGCAGCAGGCTCGCCTGCCGCTCGGCACCGTCCGGCACCTCGGCGTAACCGGCGGCGAAGACGATCGCCACGCCCACGCCAGCGCGACCGCAAGCGACGATCGCGTCCTCGACGTCGGCGGCGGGCACCACCACCACGGCGAGGTCGGGCGGATGGGGGACGTCGTCGAGCGAGGCATAGGACCGAAGCCCCTGGACCTCGGCGCGGCGCGGGTTGATCGGGTAGACGTCACCGTCGAAGCCGTAGCGACGCAGGTAGCGCTGCGGCCGACCCGACGGCTTGGCCGGGTCGTCGGAG
Organism: Nocardioides marinisabuli; assembly: GCF_013466785.1. Classification (NCBI taxonomy): domain Bacteria; kingdom Bacillati; phylum Actinomycetota; class Actinomycetes; order Propionibacteriales; family Nocardioidaceae; genus Nocardioides; species Nocardioides marinisabuli. The sequence goes on along the minus strand of NZ_CP059163.1, from coordinate 1,724,043 downwards.
GCCCCGATGATCGCGACCCGGCGGGCGGTACGCAGCATCGCGACGACCTTGTGGTCGACGGAGGCGAGCAGGGACGGCTCAACGGCCATGGGGCATCTCCTCAGAGAGCGAGTCGAGCAGGGCGCGGCCGGCGGCGACGCGGTGGGCGCCGGCCGATCCGAACCATGTCTCGAGCGAACGGGCGCGGTGCAGGAAGAGGTGCAGGTCGTGCTCCCAGGTGAACCCGATGCCGCCGTGCAGCTGGAGGGCCGCGGCGCCAGCGACTCTGGCGGCCTCGCTCGCCGATCCCTTGGCCAGTCGGGCCGCCTGGGCGAGCTCGTCCGGGCGGCGACCCGCAGCGTAGGCGGCGAACCAGGCCAAGCCGCGAGCCGCCTCGACCGCCACAATCGCATCGGCGAGACGGTGTTTGAGAGCCTGGAACTCGGCGATCGGTCGACCGAACTGCTCCCGCGCCAGGGCATGGTCCCGTGCCATCTCAACCATCCGGTGAGCCAGGCCCACCAGCACGAGTGCACTGGTCCATGCAGCGGTGGTACGCACCTGCTCGGCCGGCACCCCGAGGGCGAGCCCGTCGACCGTCGCGCCGATCCATCTCGCGAGGTCCAGGCCGGGGTCGGTCGAGGCGACGGGTGACCACTCGACGTCCCCGGCGGTGAAGAGGTCGACACCATCGGGCGCCAGCCGCAGGGTGGCCTGGGTCGACGCCCCGTGCGGGGCCAGCCCCGAGTCCCCCACGACGGAGAACCGACTCCGGCCGTCGGCCACCGACGGGAGCCAGGCCGCCGCGACGTCGTCCCGAGACATGCGCAGGGCCATCGTCGCTGTGACTGTCTCGACCACCGGGAGGGGCAGGGCGTGCCGGCCGACCTCCTCGAGGGACAGGGCGAGGTCGATCGGCTCGCCGCCGACGCCGCCGTGAGGCTCCGGGACGGCGATCGCCAGGACGCCCAGCTCGGCCAGCAGGGCCCACATCCGATCGCGCTCGACCGTGTCGCTCCAGACGCGTCGCACTGCCCCGGGTCCCGCGTGGGTGTCCAAGGCGGTCCGGACGACCTGCCCGAACTCGCGGTGGTCGGCTCGCAGGTCACCCCGCACGACGGGTTCCCTTCGGCATGGCGAGCACACGCTCGGCGATCACGTCCCGCTGGATCTCGTTGGTACCGGCGAAGATGTGCGCGGCCCGCGAGAGCCAGTACCGGTAGGAAAGACCTGCCGTGCCCTCGTCGTCGGAATCGGCGAGCACACCGTCCTCCCCGAGCAGGTCGAAGGCAAGGTCGAAGATCCTCGTCTGCATCTCCGACCACCAGAGCTTGCCCATCATCGACTGGGCACCCAGCGGTCGGCCCTCGGTCATCTCGGTCAACGTCCGCAGCGACATGCGCCGATAGGCCTCGACCTCCTCGGCCAGGCGCCCGAGGCGCTCCAAAAGCCGAGGATCGTCGCGACGGTCCGCCGGCACCATCGCCGCCACGTCCCTCAGCGCCCGGTCGAAGTGGTCCGGGGTGTTGAGCCCGCTGCCCCGCTCGTGCCGCAAGGCGGTCATCGCCACCTGCCACCCCGCACCGATCGGTCCGACAATCCCCTCACGCGGCACCTGCACGTCGGTGAGGAAGACCTCGGAGAAGTCGACGCCCCCGTGGATCTGACGGATCGGTCGCACCTCGACCCCGGGGCTGTCCATCGCGATCATCACCAGCGTCAGCCCATCGTGCCGCCGGCCGTCCGGATCGGTGCGCACCAGGGCGAACATCCAGGCGGCATGCCGCGAGTGCGAGGTCCACACCTTCTGGCCGTTGACGACGACTCCCTCGGGCGTCAGCTCTCCTCGTGTCCGCAACGCGGCGAGGTCACTGCCGGCGTCCGGTTCGCTGAACCCCTGGCACCACAGGTCCTCACAGGTCAGGATGGACCGCAGCCACCGCTTCTGCTGCGCCGGCGTACCCCACTCCATCAGCGTCGGCCCGCACAGGCCGAGACCGATCCGGTTCAGCCGCCCGGGTGCGCCCGCGCGGACGTACTCGCCGTAGAAGACCGCCGTTCCGATCGGGTCGAGGCCGCCGCCCCCGTGCTCGACGGGCCAGCTCACCGCGGCGAACCCGGCGTCGAACAGCTGACGCTCCCAGTCTCGGTGCTGCTCCAGCCCGCGGGGCGTGTCGGGCGAGGCGAGTCGTTCGGCGGGGACGTGCTCTTCCAGCCAGGCACGCACGGCGTCCCGGAGAGCGCACTCGGCCTCGGTGAGGTCCAGGTCCATACGACCTCCCAAGTCGATGCATTCGTGGTTAATAATGACTATAATAGCCCTATTAAGGGGGTCGCATGCCAGTAGTTCTCACAGAACGCCACGACTCGGTGCTCCATATCCGGTTGAACCGCCCGGAGGTCCGCAACGCGATCAACCGCGCGATGGCCGACGAGGTCGCTCGTGCGATCGTCGGCCTGGAACACGACGACCGGCTCCGCGCGGCGGTGATCGACGGCGCGGAGGGGGCCTTCAGCTCCGGCATGGACTTCGCCGCTTTCCTCGCCGGTGAACGACCGAACAGCAACGAGCGCGGACTGCTCGGCTTTGGAAGGGTCACGCCGGCCAAGCCCCTCATCGCTGCAGTGGAGGGCTTCGCCGTCGGCGCGGGCTTCGAGGCGGTGCTGGCTTGCGATCTCGTCGTGGCCGCCGAGAGCACGTTCGTCGCGCTGCCCGAGACTCCTCGCGGCATGATTGCTGGCGGGGGCGGCCTGATCCGTCTCAGCCACAGGCTGCCGGCCGCGATCGCGGCCGAGCTCGTCCTGACGGGTCGCCGCATGACCGCTCACGAGGCAGCGACCTGGGGACTGGTCAACCACGTCACCCCCGACGGCGCGGCGCTCGGCACGGCGCTCCAGCTGGCAGCCACGGTCGCATCAGCGCCGCCTGTCGCGTGCTCCGCCGCGCGCGAGGTGCTCCGCAACTCGCGCCACCTCGACACCACGACCGCCTACCAGCGCCAGCTCCCCTTGCTCGAACGGGTTCTCGCTTCCGGCGAGGCCCACCGTGGCGCACGTGCCTTCCTCGACCGCGACAGCCCCACACCGACAGGAGCAGCTGAGTCATGACCGAGACCTACGAGACGTTGACCGTCGACGCCCGCGGAGCCGTGACGGTGGTGACCCTGGACCGCCCGCCGGTCAACGCGGTCAACCGCACCATGCAGCTCGAGCTGGCCGCAGCTTTCGAGTCCTTCGCCGACGACCGCACCGTGCACGCCGTGGTGCTCACGGGATCAGGCCGAAAGGCTTTCTGCGCCGGCATCGACCTGACAGAGGTCAGCAGCGGCTCCGAGGATCAGCGACCCGTCCCACTCACCCTCGACGCGGGGCACGAGTGGCGGCGAGCCCAGCATGCGGTCCACCACTGCGCCGTCCCCGTCGTCGCGGCGGTCGAGGGTTACGTCATCGGCGCCGGCTTCGGCCTCGCCGGGGTGTGTGACCTCATCGTCGCCGCCGAGGACGCACGCTTCGCCCTGACCGAGATCAACGTGGGACTCCTGGGCGGTGCCAGCAAGGCCATCCGGATGCTCGGCCCCTACCGCGCCCGGCGAATGCTGTTCGGCGGCGAGCTCGAGTCGGCTCATGAGCTGCACCGGCTCGGCGCCGTCGAAGAGGTCGTCGCCTCGGGAACCGCCGCCGAGCGAGCTGTCGAGATCGCCCAGGTCTTCGCCTCCAAGAGCCCGCTGGCCCTGCGACTGGCAAAGGAGTCGATCCTGCGCATCGAAGGTGGGCAGATGGAGGCGCAGTACCGCACGGAGCAGGACTACACCGCCCGGATGCGCGCCCTGCACGACTCGACCGAGGCGATGCGAGCCTTCGCAGAGAAGCGCGAGCCGCACTGGACGTGGAGCTAGCGACGACCCGAGCACCGACGACGTCGGCAGGCGCCAGCCACGACTCGTCAGGTCCGCTCGACCAGGCCCGTCTTGTTCACGCCGGCCTCTGGGATCACTCCGGGCGGAACCATCTCCAGGCGTGGGCGGAAGGCCAGCACCTGGGTGATGCGCCGTTCCAGCTCACTCTCGACAGCAACGACCTCATCGACGGAGAGACCTGCGCGGTGCTCCACCCGGACACGTAGCCGTTGCTCGGTCGAGTGACCGTCGAAGTCGGCGACGATCCGCAGGTTGCCGGTCAGCCGAGGCTGGAACGTCACTGCGACCTCGCGCACAGCCGAGGGCCACACGTTGATGCCGCGGACGATCATCATGTCGTCGGTCCGACCCACGCAGCGCACCCGAGGACCGGTTCGGCCACACGGGCACGACGTCGAGAGCACCTCGAGGTGGTCACGGGTGCGGAACCGCACCAGCGGGGAGGCGAGCCGGTCGAGAGCCGTCAGCACGAGCTCGCCGCTCGCGCCTGTCTCGAAGTCGATGCCCTCCTCCGTCCTGGGGTCGATCAGCTCGATGTGCACCAGTCCCTGGCCCACGAAGTGCATGCCGTCGCGCTCGAGGCACTCGGCGAAGACGATCGGGACGACATCAGAGTTGCCCAGCGTCTCGCAGCTTGTAGCGTTCCAGACCTGCTCGATCTGCGAACGGATCGCCGGGACACCCCCACCGGGCTCGCCGCCGACCACGAGCCGCTCGACGCCGAGCGAGGATGCGGGACGGCCCAGGACCTCGTCGGCGATGTGACCCGCGTGCAGCGCGAAGTTCGGACCAGTGCAGAACACCTTCGGGCGCAGGGAGGCGGCTACGGTCAGGAGGCGCTCGGCACCCGCCTCGCCGCCGATCGGGATGACGACGCAACCGAGCTGCTGCAGCACCCGAACGGCCGGGACACCGCCAGCGAACCCCTTGCTCATGCCCCAGCCGTGCAGCACGAGGTCGCCCGGCCGGACGCCGGCGGCGTAGAAGCCGCGGGCACCCGCGGTGCCCCACACCACCAGGTCGTGCTCGGTCAGTCCGAAGTAGGACGGAGTGCCGGACGTGCCCGACGTGGCCTGGATCTGCGCCAGGTCAGTGACCGGGACGGCGAGGTGCGAGCCCAGGGGCGGGCGCTCGGACAAGCTCCGGCGCAGCTCCTCCTTCTCGGTGAAAGGAACCTTGCGCAGGTCAGCCACCGTCGAGATCGACGCAGGGTCGACACCGGCCGCGGCCAGCTTGTGGCGGTAGAACGCGGAACCCGCGACGACGTGGCTGAGCTGCTTGCGCAGCAGCACCGACTCGTGCGCAGCCAATCGGTCGAGGCCCCACGTCTCGATCTCGTCCAGCACGTCCACCACGGTCAGCCCTCATTCCTCAGCGGTGAGAATCGGAGCACCGGGAGGTCCCCGGTCTCCTGTCGCTCGAAGACGGCGTGCACCTGGAGATCCGGAGCGAGGTCCTCCGCCGAGCAGTCGATGATGTTCCCCTGGACCGTGACGCCCTCCTCGAGCATCACGTGGGCAAGCACGAACGGCGTGTGCGAGCCCCACGGCTCCGCGGCGCGGCGGACGACCGAGAAGCTGTAGACCGTTCCCCGGCCTGAGGCGACGGGCCACTCGATCTCTGTGCCGCCACAGCGGGGGCAGAAGCCGCGCGGGTACCAGAAGTGGCGCTCACAGCTCAGACAGCGGGGCACCACCAGCTCGCCGCGTTCGGCGGCGTCCCAATAGGGACGCGTGGCCGGATCGACGAGGGGCCGGGGGGTCGGGAGGCCGGCGGGGTAGAACTCGTTCACGAGAAGCGCTCCAGGACGATCGTCGAGCTGTAGTGGTTGTTGGTGAGGCGGAAACCGGTGCCAGAGGCGACGGCCCACTCCAGGTCAGGCACCTGGACCGCGGGGTGGGCCTCGCCACGCAGCTGTCGGACTGCTTCGATGACCTTGGTCATCCCGCCACGGTTCCCCGGGTGGTTGTTGGACAACCCGCCACCGTCGGTGTTGACCGCGAGCCGGCCGGAACCACTGACGAGTCCCCCCTCCTCGACGAAGGCTCCACCCTCACCCCGACCGCACAGACCGAGGTCCTCCAGAGCCATGAGCACGGTGATGGTGAAGGAGTCGTAGAGCGAGGCGTAGCGGATCCGGTCCACCGAGATGCCGGCCTCCGCGAACGCGAGCTCTCCGGAGCGACGGATGGCACTGTAGGTGAGGTCGACCTCGCCGGCGACCGAGGACTTGTGGCTCTCGCCGTGGCCCCGCAGCGTCGCGCCGGCGCGGCCCAGCTCTCGGGCGACGTCGGGATGGACGAGCACGAGAGCTCCACCTCCGTCGGTCACGACGCAACAGTCGAGCTTGTGCAGGGGGTCTGCGATCCTCGACGACGCGAGGACGTCGTCGACCGTCACCTCGTCCTGCAGGAAGGCGTTCGGGTTGTGGACCGCGTGCTGCGAGGACGCGACCTTGACCCAGGCCAGCTGCTCGCGCGTGGTGCCGAACTCGTGCATGTGGCGGCGCGCGAGCACCGCGTAATCGGCGACCGGCCCGTAGCCGCCGCCGTAACCGTTGATCTGGAAGGCCGCGGCGGGGGCCGGGATGTCCGGCGGCGAGACCACTTGGCGCTGTGCGGGCAGGCCCGCGAGCGAGATGACCGCAACGCGACACTTGCCGGCCGCAATGGCAGCTGCTGCGTGACCGACGTAGGCCACGTAGGTCGCGCCGCCCATCTCGGAGGACTCGGAGTAGGTGCACTGCAGGCCGAGGTACTGCATCAGGTCGATGACGCCCAGCCCGGGGGCGGTCGAGTCGGTGAAGAAGCCGTCGACGTCACCGAGGCTCAGGCCCGCGTCGTCCAGCGCTCCCACCACGACGTCGCGATGCACGCCCGCGAGTGTGTGTCCGGGGAGTCTTCGGCCGGGGTGCTCGTACGCGCCGACGATCACCGCCGCTCCGTTGAGCTGGTCCACCACTCGTCCACCTCTCGTCACTCGGAATATTTCTCATTACTATATTCATAGTTGTTCCCGCTGCACCACTACCAGGAGGATCCATGGACCGCTTCACTCATCGCGTCGCACTCATCACGGGTGGGGCCAGCGGCATCGGTGCCGCCACGGCTCAACGGATCCTCGGTGAGGGTGGTTCGGTCGTCATCGCTGACGTCCAGGACGACGCCGGGCGAGAACGCGTTGCGTCCTGGGGCGACCGCGCGCGCTACATCCACCTCGACGTGACGAGCGAAGACGAATGGGCCCGCGCGGTAACGGGGACTCTCGCCGCCTTCGGGCGACTCGACATCCTGGTCAACAACGCCGGTGGCGGTCACTACGAGTCGATTGAGGAGACGTCGCTCGAGACCTGGGACCAGGTCATCGCGCTCAGCCAGACCAGCGTCTTCCTCGGCACCAAGGCCGCCAGCGCCGCCCTGCACGCCAGCGGAAACGGATCGGTAGTCAACATCAGCTCTGTCTACGGACTGGTCGGCGGCACGGGCAGCAGCCCGGCCTACCACGCGGCCAAGGGCGCGATCCGGTTGCTGAGCAAGAATACAGCCATCGCCTGGTGGCCAGCCGGCGTCAGGGTGAACTCGGTACATCCGGGCTTCATCGACACACCACTGCTGAAAGATCACCGCGATCGCATCGCCGCAGACACCCCGTCGGGGAGACTCGGCACCGCCGAGGAGGTGGCCAACGTGATCGCGTTCCTCGCCAGCGACGAGGCGTCGTTCGTGACCGGGGCCGAGTACGTCGTCGATGGCGGACACACGGCGAGCTGACCCCGCCGCACCCCGGACGTCGTTGGTCCGGGGCCGCGGCCCCACTCACCGGATGACCGGTCAGCGGACGAGGTCCACCAGGGGCGCGAGCTCATCGAGCCGCGTCTCGAGGCCCGCTCGTTCGAACGGGTCGATGTTGATCACGAGCCGCTCCACACCAAGACTCGCGTAGTGCTCGACGAGGCTCGCCTCGGCTCGACTGTCGAAGGCGTGGAGCCGGATCGAGGCGGAGTCGCGACCGACCTCCTCGAACGCCCTCTGCAGGTTCGGCAGTCCCTCCATGATGGTGCGGGGACCGATCGGCGCCCAGCCGTCAGCGTACTCCGCGATGTGCTCGAAGAGCTTGGGACCAGCGAGGCCACCGACGACGACCGGCGGACCGCCCGGCTGGGCGGGCTTGGGCCACATGTAGGACGGCGAGAAGCTGACGTGCTCGCCTTCGAAGGAAGCAAGCTCCTCGGTCCACAACCGGCGAACCGCGAGCATCTTCTCGCGCGTCACGCCTCGACGCTTCTTGTACGGGACACCGTGGTCCTCGATCTCGTCCTGGTTCCACCCGAAACCGATCCCGAAGATCAGCCGGCCGTCGGACACGTGGTCCAGGCTGGCAACCTGCTTGGCCAGGTAGATCGGGTCGTGCTGCGGCACGACGGTGATGCCCGTGCCGATCGTCAGGGTCGGAGCAGCAACGGCTGCCGCGGCCAGGCCGACGAACATGTCGTAGGTGCGGTAGTACTCCGGCGGCAGGTCGCCGCCACGAGGATAGGGCGTCTTGCGAGTTGCCGGGATGTGGCTGTGCTCGGGCAGGAACATCGCCTCGAAGCCACGGTCCGCGATCATGCGGGCCAAGGGAGCGGGTGCCACCGTCTGGTCGGTGGAGAACATCATGATGCCGATGTGCATGGGAGCCTCGCGAACGTCGTCGACTAATGTAGTATCATAATTACTATATTTAGCCTGTACTGGCTACTTCTTCACCAGAGAGGCGAGGTCAGATGCTGGAACCCGAGGTGATCGCCCGCGAGGAGATCCGCAACCTGTTGATCGAGTACGTCCAGTGCGCTGACGGGGGACGCACTGAGCGCATGCTCGAGCTGTTCGCGCCCGACGCGCTCATGGAGGCGACCGGCGACCCCGGATGCACCGGTCGGGACGAGATCCGGGCCTACTTCGAGCGCGCAGGTCGAAGCATCCGCAAGCACATGACCAGCCCGTCGCTGCGCCACCACCTGTCGAGCATCAACATCGACCTGCGCAGCCCGACCGAGGCCCGCACGACCGCCTACTTCTTGGCGATCACGGACTCCGGGCCCGACCACTGGGGCCGGTACCGCGACACGCTTCGCCACGACGGAACGACGTGGCTGATCCATCACCGACTCCTCCAGCTGGAGGGACGCGCACCCGGCGGCTGGCTCGACAGGCACGAGGCTGCCCGTGGAACGGTGGACCCGTCATGACCGACCTCGACCGCTGGCTGGGGTCCGACCGCCACCCAGCCTTACTCGTCTCGGAGTGCCAGAACGGACTGATCAACCCCGAGCACGCGACCACGATGGCCGGACTCGCACAGCAGGCTGAGGAGCGCAACATCGTCGGAAAGATCGCGGCGCTGGCCGACGCATTCCGCGCAGCCGACCTGCCGGTCGCCCATGCGACGATCGAGCCCGCCGAAGGGTACGAGGGTTTCGACGTCGCCTCCCCGCTGGCTGCCGTCACCGTCAAGCGCGGCGAGTTCCGGGCCGGCACCCCGCTACCCGACATCCATCCCGGCCTCACCCCGCAGGCAGGTGACCTGCGCTTCCCCCGCCGCACTGCCATGACGTCGTTCTTCCGCAGCGGCCTGGGCGCCGCTCTGCGCGAGCGCGGCGTCGACACCGTGGTGCTGGTCGGCATCTCGGTGAACATCGCCATCCCAGGCACGGCGGTCGAGGCAGTCAACCGCGGCCTACCGGTCGTCATCCCCGAGGACGCGACAGCCGCCACGACGGCCGAGGTGCAGGAGGTCACGTTCCGCACCATCCTCCCAGCACTGGCGACGATCACGACGTCGCAGGACGTCATCGAGGCCATTGCCCGAAGGTAGGGTCACGACCTCCGGGCCAGCACCTGCGCCATCCAGTCCTGCGTCTCGGCCCGGTGCTCACTGCTCAGAGCGACCAGCCCTGGGCGATCCCCACGGTCGATCGCGTCGATGATCCGCGTGTGGTCGTCGATGACGCGGCGGTGGGCCGAGTCGGTCCGGATGTAGATGGATCGGTAGAACTCCGACAGGACCCACAACTGGTGCACCTGGCGGCGCACCATGCGTTGCGGCGAGCGATCGAAGATCGCGAAGTGGAACTGCTCGTTGGCCTCACGGTAGTCGCCGAACTCCGCCAACGGGTCGAGCTGCGCGAGCCGTTCGTTCAGACGACGCAGCTCGGCGACATCGATTGCCGAGAGGTCGACGGTCGCCAGCAACGCGTCCTCCAGGAGCCCGCGCATCAGGTAGATCTCGGCGAGGTCCTCCACCGTGGGCCGCACCACGGTGAAACCTGAGTTGGGTCGGGCCTCGACCAGGCCCTCGGAGCGCAACGAGGCGAGGGCCTCTCGGACCGGCACCCTGCTGACACCCAGCCGATCGGCGAGCTCGGCCTGGTTGACCTTCTCCCCCGGGAGCAACACGCCGGTGAGGATGAGCTGGCGGAGTCTGACCAGGCAGCTGTCGGCATGCGACGCGGACTGCGAGCCCATCGAACCGCCCCCCTCAGAGCACCGACGCGTCGCCGAGCAACACCGTCACCTGGCTGGACAGCATGCCACCGTTCCCGTGCGCGAGAGCGACGTGGCTGTCGGGCACCTGACGGTCCCCTGCCTGGCCGCGGATCTGACGGGTCGCCTCGATCAGGGTGAAGATGCCGTACATCCCGGGATGACAGTACGACAGCCCGCCGCCGTTGGTGTTGACGGGCAGGTGGCCGCCGGGGGCGATCCCCCCGTTGCTCACGAAGTCACCGCCCTCCCCCTTGGCGCAGAAGCCCAGGTCCTCCAGGAACAACAGCACGTTGATCGTGAAGGCGTCGTACAGCTGGACGACGTCGACGTCCGCCGGGCTCAGGCCGGCGAGGTCGAACGCGCGAGCCCCGGACTCCGCTGCTGCGGTCCGGGTCAGGTCGGGCATCTGCGAGATGCTCATGTGTGAGTGCGCTTCGGCGCCGCCCAGGTAGAAGACCGGTGGCCGGGGCAGGTCGCGAGCGCGCTCCGACGTCGTGATGACGACCGCGCCTCCGCCGTCTGTCACCAGGCAGCAGTCACGCACGGTCAGCGGCGACGACACCGTGCGCGCGCCAAGGACGTCGTCGATCGTCAGGTCTCCCTGCTCGAAGGCCACCGGATTGAGCTGGGCCCAGCGCCTCGCCGCGACGGCCACCTCCGCCAGCTGTTCTCGGGAGGTGCCGAACTCGTGCATGTGGCGCGCGGCAGCCAGCGCGTACGCGGACACGGGCAGGCGGGGGCCGAACGGGACCTCGTACGACGGGATCGCATTCTGACCGGACGAGACCAGGCCACCGGAGGCTGAGCGCTGGTTGCTGCCGTAGACGATGAGTGCGACCTCGCACATCCCTGTCTCGATCGCGGCTGCCGCGTGGCGGACGTGGGCCAGGAAGGAGCTGCCACCAGTCGCGGTGCTGTCACTGTGGCGGGGTCGGACGCCGAGCCGCTCACCCAGCACCACGGACGGCATCGGAAAGAAGGCCGAGTGGGTGAAGAGCCCGTCGACGTCCGCGATGCTCAGGCCGGCATCGTCGAGCGCGCGTCCAGCCGCCTGCTCGGCCAGGTCGAGAGCCGTGACGCCCGGCCCCACCTCGCCGAGATCGGACTCGGCGACGCCCACGATCGCGGTGTGGCCACGCAGCTGGCGCTCGTCCATCAGCGGTCTCCTCGATCGGGGACGAAGAGCGGCAGCACGTCCTCGCCAGCCGGCGTGAACCGGACGGACACACGATCGTCGATGCGAGTGGCCTCGGCGTCGACCCCCTCGATCCGTGACATCATCCGATACCCCTCGTCGAGGTCGATCAGCACGATGGCGTAGGGCGGTTTGTCGCGGGGGGACAGCGCCGTCGTGGAGTACACCGCACCTCTCCCGGCCGAGGCCCGCCACATGAGGGCGTCGGCCCCGCACCCGGAGCAGCGTCCGCGCGGCGGGAACACGACGCAGGCGCACGACCCGCAGGCCTGGAAGCCGAGGACGCCCTCGGCGAGGAGTGCGAGGTATGCCTCGTGTGGCCCGCTGACGTGCGCGGGGGCGTCGTGTGCGACACCTGGAAGATCTCGCGTCATCTGTACATCCTGTTCACCGACGTTGACGATGTATTCATTTAAGCATACGTTTCATCCACCCCACCTGGAGCAGACATGACGACAGACGACACCACATCCCGTGGGCCCCTAACAGGCATCCGGGTCCTCGACCTCACTCGGGTCGTGATGGGACCGCTGGCGACCCAGGTCCTCGCCGATCAGGGTGCCGACGTGATCCTCCTCGAGGCCCACGACGGTGACACCAACCGCGTGATGGGCCCTGGGCCGCACCCAGAGCTGTCGGGCATCGCCCTGAACCTGTTGCGTAACAAGCGTTCGATCTCGGTCGACCTGAAGTCCGCCGAGGGACGCCGGATCCTCGGGGACCTGGTGCGCGGGTGCGACGTCGTGGTGTCGACCATGCGGCCTCGCGCACTGGCCCGTCTCGGCCTGGACTTCGCATCGGTCAAGACGCTGCGTGACGACATCGTCTACTGTCAGGCGCAGGGCTTCGCGTTGGACAGCCCCCGCGCCGACGAACCCGCGTACGACGACATCATCCAAGCGGCCACCGGCGTCTCCGACATCGTCGAGCGCGTCACGGGCCAGCCCGGTCTGATGCCTACGATCTTCGCCGACAAGGTCTGCGGGCTGGTGATGGCACAGGCGATCACGGCCGCGTTGCTCGAGCGCGAGCGCACCGGCCGAGGCCGCCACGTCGAGGTTCCGATGACCCAGGCCATGAGCGCCTTCATGCTCGTCGAGCACGGCGCCGGCGCGATCAGCGAACCTCCGGCCCTCGCGCCGAACCGTGCCGCAACGGGGTACCCACGAGTGCTGTCTCCCGACCGGCGACCTCACCCGACGAGTGACGGCTGGGTCCACCTGCTGCCCTACCGCCCCGAGCACTATGCGGCGCTCTTCAGCGAAGCCGGCCTGCCAGGCGCGGCCGACGACCCCCGGTACGCCGACCTGCGCGCGACCATCGCCAACTCCGACTCCTTGTACCGCGACGTCCGACGCATCACGCCGACTCGCACTACCGGGGCCTGGCTCACCTATTGCCGCGGGGCAGGCATTCCAGCGACTGCCGTCGCCAGCCTGCAGGACCTGGTCGACCAGTTGCCGCTCGTCGACCACCCCCACGCCGGCCGGTACCGGGTCATCCCCCCGATGTCCCTGTTCCACGGCCTCGTCACGGGGACTCCCTCGCCGGCGCCCCTCGTCGGCGAGCACACCGGCGAGGTCCTGGCTGAGCTCGACGCGGACAACCTCACCGCCGCCACGGAGGCACCATGAATCTCGCACCCACGAAGCTCACCGACGAGGAGCGCAACCTCCAGACGGAGGTCCGCGCATTCCTCGACGAACGACTGCCTCCAGGCACCTACCCGCTCGGGCTGGGCATGGCTGGCGACGTCGACCCCGACTTCTCACGCGACCTCGCAGCCCAGGGCTGGGTCGGCATGGCGCTGCCGACCGAGTACGGCGGGGGCGGACGCACGGCAGTCGAACGCCAGATCGTGGTCGAGGAGCTGCTGACGCGCGGCGCACCCATCGGTTTCCACTGGACCGCCGACCGTCAGTCCGGTCTGAACATCCTGCACAACGGCACCGAGGAACAGCGCCGCGAGCTCCTGCCCGGGATCGCCCGCGGCGAGTACTCCTTCGCCATAGGCATGAGCGAGCCCGACGCCGGGTCCGATCTCGCGTCGCTGCGGTCGAAAGCCGTGCGCGAGGGCAACACCTGGCACGTCAACGGCACCAAGATCTGGACGTCCGGCGCCGCCACCGCCACCCACATCCTCGGCCTCTTCCGGACCTCGGACGACCGCCACGGCGGGATGACGCAGTTCATCATCCCGGCGGGCACCCCCGGCATGAGGATCTCGCCGATTCCGTTCATCGACGGCACCCAGCACTTCTGCGAGGTCGTGTTTGACGACCTGCAGCTCTCCGACGCAGCCCGGCTGGGCGAGGTCGGGGCAGGTTGGGGCCAGAACACCAGCGAGCTCGCCCTCGAGCGCGGCGGAGTCGATCGGTGGATGTCACTGATGCCGATCCTCGAGCGCTGGGCGACGACGGAGACGGTCCGCGACTCCGCGGCCGCTCAGATCGACCTGGGGCGGATCCTTGCTCGGCTGTGGGCCTACAGGGGCATGAGCCTGTCGATCGCCCGGCTCGTCGACGCGGGGCGTTTCCCCGTGGTTGAGGCCGCACTGGTCAAGGAGATGGCGACCCAGTTCGAGCAGGAGTCGCTTGCGCTCGTTCGGCGACACTACGGGCGCGCCCCCTCGCTGAACTCTGCCGACCCGTGGGAGGCGCTCCTGGCCCAGGCCATCCTGGTCGCTCCGTCGTGGACCCTCCGCGGAGGCACGACCGAGATCCTGCGTTCCGTCATCTCGAAAGGACTGGTGCAGCGATGAGCACCTCTGACCTGACCGCGGCTCTTGCGGACTTCTTCTCCGCGACCTGGCCGCCCGACGCCGCGGCCGGGGAGTGCGGCCCGTTGTCCGAGTCGCCGTGGAACTCCTTCAGGGGACTCGACCTGCACCTCGTCGGGATCGACGAGGCGGCCGGCGGCTCCGGTGGGACCTTCGCTGACCTGATGGCGCTCGCTGAGCTCGCGGGGTACCACGCGGTCGACGTGCCCGTCGTGGAGGCGACCACGGCCGCCTGGTTGCTCGAGCGGGCCGGTCTGCCCATCGACGGCGCCGCGAGCCACTCCATCCCGATCGGCCCGACGAACCTCGTCGTAGGCGACGACGGCACGGTCAGCGGCACACTGATCGACGTGCCGTGGGGGGCGAGCGTAGACCTGGTCGTCGCCGTCGACGACGACGGGCAGACGGTGCTGGTCGCGTCGTCCGACGCCACGACCCGGCCCGGGGTCGATCTCGCCGGCCAGCCCCGCGACACCCTCGTGCTCGAGGACGTCAGGCCCCGAGGCGTCGCGACCGGCGCGTCGGCCGAGCAGCTCCGCCACCGGGCCGCAGCCCTACGAATAGCCCAGACGGCCGGCGCCCTGCAGGCCACGGCCGACCTGACGCGACGATATGCCGGGGAGCGCGTGCAGTTCGGCAGGCCGATAGGCGCCTTTCAAGCCGTTCAGGCGCACGTGGTTCTGCTCGAGCAGATGGCCGTCATGACGACCGGTCTCGCCGACCGCCTCGCGATCGAGCCCGAGCTGCATCCGTTCGACGTCGTCGCCGCCCAGGTGGTCAGCGCGGAGAACGCGGTCGAGGCCTGCCGAGCCGCCCACCAGGCGCACGGCGCTATCGGCATGACACGCGAGTACCGACTCCACACGCTGACCCGGCGGCTGCACACGTGGAGCGGGGACTTCGGCGAGACCATCGACCTGTCGGCACGACTCGGGGCGACCGCCAGCCAGGCGCCGTCCTTCGCCCAGATGATCCTCGACGACACCCGACCGGAGCTGGCCTCATGACCGCGCTGCCCATCTTCGACGAGCTGCGGATCGATCACGACGGTCAGGTCGCGATACTCGAGATCGCTCGGCCCCCGGCCAACTACTTCGACCGTCCCCTCATCACGGCGATCGCCGACGCCCTCGACGCCCTGGCTGAGGACGGCACGACCCGCGCCGCTGTACTGGCCTCGGAAGGCAAGCACTTCTGCGCCGGCGCAAACTTCGGGGTGACCGCCCAGGGTGTCGACCGCGCGGCGGAGTCCCGACGCCTCTACGCCGAGGGCGCACGGCTGTTCAAGTCGCCCCTGCCTGTCGTCGCCGCCGTCCAGGGATCGGCGGTCGGCGGAGGACTCGGGCTGGCGTGTGCCGCCGACTTCAGGGTCGCATCGACGCACAGCCGTTTCCTGGCCAACTTCTCCACGCTCGGCTTTCACCAAGGCTTCGGCCTGTCGGTCAGCCTGCCGCGGATCATCGGCGCGCAGGCTGCCGCACTGATGCTGGTCGGCTCAGAGCGGATCGACGGTGGCCGCGCGCTCGAGCTCGGGTTGGCCG
The DNA here is from genome assembly GCF_013466785.1 of Nocardioides marinisabuli. Classification (NCBI taxonomy): domain Bacteria; kingdom Bacillati; phylum Actinomycetota; class Actinomycetes; order Propionibacteriales; family Nocardioidaceae; genus Nocardioides; species Nocardioides marinisabuli. The sequence goes on along the minus strand of NZ_CP059163.1, from coordinate 1,708,105 downwards.
ACCGGCTGACCGAGCCGGGCAAGGAACGAGACGGAGCGATCGCACTGGCCCAGGAGCTTGCCGCCCGTGCGCCGCTGGCCGTGCACTCGATCCGAGAGACGCTGCGCGGCGACTTCGCCGACCGGGTGGTCGAGGCTCTCGACCGCGAGGCGAGCGAGCAGGCACGTCTGTGGCAGTCAGCCGACAGCCGCGAAGGCATCGCGGCGAGCCTGGAGCGACGTGCACCGATCTTCACCGGTCGCTGACGAGTGGCCGGCGTCAGGGGAAGGCGAGCACCAGGAACTCACCGACCATGGCTGGCTTCTCCGAACCCTCAAGCTCGATGACCATCTCGAGCCGGTACTGGATACCGCCAGCTCGGGGCGTTGCCCCGGCGATGCGCCCGCTCATCCGGATCCTTGCGCCCTCGCGCACGGGGCTGATGAACCGCACCTTCTCCATGCCGTAGTTGACGCCACTGGTGCGGCCGGTGACGTGGAGGATCTCCGCCAGCAGCTGCGGAACCATGGCGAGGGTCAGGTAACCGTGCGCGACCGTCGCGCCGAACGGCCCCGACGCTGCCCTTTCCTCGTCCACGTGGATCCATTGGTGGTCGCCCGTCGCGTCTGCGAAGGCATTGATGCGCGACTGCTCCATCAGCAACCACCCGCTGGGACCGATCTCAGCGCCCACCGCTGAGGCCATGTCCGCGATATCGACGGTGAGGGGTGCCACTGGATCAGTATTTATAGTCATAGTTATTATTATCCTTACTGTATGCAGTTTCGTCCAGTATCCATCAACTCCACGCGGAGGCTCCCATGCAGAACGACGACCTGACCCGCCTCGACGACCGGCTCGCCCTCGTCACCGGAGCCGCAGCTGGTATCGGCGCCGGGGTGGCGGAGGCGCTCGCACGCAAGGGCGCACGTCTCCTGCTCGTCGACATCGACGCGGACGCTCTCGAGGCCGAGGTCGAGGCGATCCGCGCCGGTGGTCACGAGGCCACCGGGGTCGTAGCCGACGTCCGCGAGCGCTCGTCGATCGACGCACTCACCGCCGCGGCTGCCGCCCAGGGCATGGACACCGGGCTCGACATCCTGGTGAACAACGTCGGCGACCATCAACCCTGGGGCCCCTTCGCGGAGAGCAGCGAGGAAGACTGGAACGCCATCTACGCCGTCAACTTCGAGCACGTGCTGCGCGTGACGCGGACATTCCTCCCCGGCATGATCGAGCGGCGTTCAGGCTCGATCATCAACGTGTCCTCCGTCGAGGGCTTCCGCGGCGTCCCGCACTGTGCGGTGTACGCAGCGCACAAGGCCGCAGTCCTCAACTTCACCGCCGGCCTGTCGACCGAGGTGGGCCAGTTCGGCGTCCGGGTCAATGCGATCGCGCCCGACGTCACGGACACCCCTCAGTTCCCCCTGCACGATCTGATCGCACCGAAGTACCACGACCAGATCGGCAACTGGGTGCCCATGGGCAGGTTCGGAACGCCACGCGACCACGGCGATCTGGTCGCCTTCCTGGCCTCCGACGCCGCCCAGTGGATCACGGGTGAGTCCATCCGCGTGGATGGCGGCACGCTGGCCTCGTCGGGTTGGTTCCGGCGGGACGAACGGCGGTTCACGAACGTGCCGCGCGACTTCATCTGAGCAGGTCGAGCGCGGTCACTCCGGCCAGAGGATGCGGGCCTTCAATGCCTGCGGCGCCTGTTTGCCGATGAAGCGACGCCCGGCGTCGAGGTGGCGGTGCATCGACGACGCAGCACCCTCAGCATCTCCGGCCTCCAGACGGTCGACGACCTGCGAGTGGGCGTGGACCACCTCCTCGAGCTCCGGCCGGGCGTAGTGGACGCCGCTGGAGGCTCCGTCACCGATGAACTTCAGCGCGTCGATGATCGTGCTGATGATCGTGCTCTCGCCGGCCTTGGCGACTGCCGAGTGGAACCGGGCGTTCTGCAACCAGAACTCGGCCGGGTCGTCGTAGCTGCGCCGCATGATCTCGATGGAGTCCCGGAGCTCGGCGATCGCCTCGGGGGTGATTCGCTCGGCGGCCAGGCGAGCCATCATCGGCTCCAGGGCCAGCCGCGCGTCGGACACGTCCTGCAGGGTCAGCTGCTGGAACTGCAGCATGAGCGCGAGCTGCTCGGCGAACTCACCGGAGCTGGGGCGGCGGACCGTGGGCCCTCCGCCGGGGCCTGTGCGGATGACGACGAGTCCCCACACCTCGAGCAGGCGCAGCGCCTCGCGCAGGGTTGCGCGGCCCACCTGCAGCTGCGACAGCATCTCGCCCTCGTGCGGGAGGCGGGCGCCCTCCTCGATCTCCCCCTCGACGATGGACGTCGCCAGGTGGCGAGCGAGTCGTTCGGACGCCTTGGGGGTGCGCTGTCTGAACGCATTCATTTCGACGGGCTTCACTCGCACTATGATACGCAGGATTTTGCCCGATCGACATTCGGCCGAGCGTGCCTCTCCGACGATTCCGCAGCTCAGCCCGATCCCGCACCTGACGCGCGTCGCCATGACCATCCGCCGAGGATGTCCTCCAGGCCAGCCAGGAGCGCCAACGGCTGGTCGAGCATGATGTGGTGCCCGGCGTCGGCGATGGTGACGACCTCCACGCCACCAAGGCGGTCGGTCATCTGGTCGACAGCCTCTGACGCCAGGAGGCTCCGCTCGGCGAGCACGATGGCGACTGGGCACCTCGCAGTGCCCCAGAGGTCGGCCGGAAACGAGTCGTGGGTCGTCACCGCGTGGTCGAACCGCCAGGTCCAGCCATCGGCGGTCAGGTGGACCGAGCGCCCCGCCACGTGCCGCTCGATGTACTCCTGCCGCATGGGGTCCGCCGGGCGGGCGCGGAAGCGCCGCACGGCCGACTCGCGCGACGCGTGGTGGCGTCGCGTGGGCAGTTGCTCGAGCCGTGGGGGCACTCGACCCTCCAGCACCCAGTCCGGCAGATCGACGATGACCGCGCCGGCCAGGCGCGCCGCATGACGGAAGGCGGCCGTCAGGGCCACCACGCCGCCCATGCTGTGACCGATGACGACCGGCTGGTCCGAGCCCTCCGCCGAGGCCACCTCGACAACCTCGTCGGCCCAGGTGAGGAAGTCGTAGTCCACGCGAGAACCGCTCGAGCCGTGGCCCGAGAGGTCGAGGGCCGCCACGCGGCGCCCCTTCGCCAGGTGCGGACCAAGATGGTCCCACCACCCACCGTGCGCGGCCCCACCGTGGATCAGAACCACGACGGGCGCGCCTTCCGGCCCCCACACCCGGTACTCGACACGGACGCCGCAGACTTGGACGGCGCGGGTCACGCCGGGGTCTGCCAGAGCCTCGACGAACCAGGCTGGGGCGACCTCAGCCTCGGGACGCAAGCACGACATCGGCGATGGCCGCTCGGTGTTCGGCGTGGGTTCCACCCAAGAGCTCCAACGACTTGGCCCTCTTGAAGTGCAGGTGGGCCGAGTGCTCCCAGGTGAAGCCGATGCCACCATGCAGCTGGATCATGTCTGCTGCCGTCTCGAAGTACGACCTGGTCGCAAAGACCTTGATGACCGACGCGAGCAGGTCGAGGTCCTCGTCGCGGTCGACGAGCACCTTGCCGGCGTGACGGACGCCGGCCCGGGCGCCGTCCAGACGGACCTGCATCTCGGAGCAACGGTGCTTGACGGCCTGGAAGGACCCGACGGGTCGGCCAAACTGCTGGCGGACCTTCGCGTACTCGACCGTGTCGTCCACACAACGAGCGGCCCCGCCGACAGCCTCCGCCGAGAGCGCCAGCGACACGAGTGGCTTCAGTGCCAGGACGATCTCGGCCGCCTGGCCGTCACTGCCGACGAGCTGCGCGGGAGCCTCGTCGAGAATCAGCGTGGCCATGCGTCGGGTCGGGTCGAGGGTCTCCGTTGCGATGCGTTCGATGCCGCCGGTGCCAGTCAGCAGGAACAGCGACCGCCCCGCAGGCGTCGACGCCTCGACCAGCAAGTGATCGGCATCGGCGCCACCGATGACCCGCCGGGCCTCGCCACTGACGACCCACCCCTCGTCCGTCGACGTCGCCTCCGGCGCCGGGGCCCGGGAGCGGTCGCGACCGTTCTCGATGAGTGCGAGGGCTGCGGTCTCCTCGCCGGCGGCGATCCCCGGGAGGGTCTGCCCCGCGATCGCAGCGTCGCCGCTGAGCACGATCGCGTTGGCGGCCAGCACGACGGTGCTCAGGTAGGGACCGCCGTAGAGTGCGCGACCCATCTCCTCGGCGACGAGCAGCGCCTCGGCCGGCGCCCCTCCAGAACCGCCGTGCTCCTCGGGGATGTTCAGCCCCGCCACTCCGAGCTCGGCCGACAGACGTTGCCAGGTCGTGCGGTCGGGCGCCTCGGCAACCATGTCCGCTCGCACCTGGTCGTCGGTCCACTGCGTGCTGAAGAACTTGCGCAGGCTGCGCTGGTACGACACCTGGTCGTCGTCGAGCAAGGTTTCCATGGTTGCTGCCTTCTGTGCGTGCGTCGTCACTTGGGGAGACCCAGCAGCTTCTCGCCGATGATCGACTTCTGGATCTCGGAGGTGCCGGCGTAGATGGTCCCGGAGCGCGAGATCGCGAACGTGATGATCCACGAGGCGCTGGTGCTCGGAGCGCCGACGTCGTCGGTCTGGAACATGATCGTGTTCGTCGGGCGGCGACCCTCGGCAACGAGGCTCTCGCGGTCGAGCACGTCGAGCGCCAGCTCCGTCACGTCCTGGTGGTACTCGCTCCAGTAGAGCTTGTTGATCGCCGCGTCCGGCCCGGGCGGATTGCCGGCGAGGTAGCGGGCCAGCGAGTCGTTGCCGAGGAAACGCATGACCTCGTTGCCGATGTAGGCGTCGGCCAGCTTGTCGCGCATAGCCGGTTCGTCCACAGCACCGTTCTCGCGCGCCAGGTCGAAGAGACGCTCGAGCTCGGCGCGGAACATGATCGGCAGCGTCGCAGCCGATTCACCCCTCTCGAAGCCCAGCAGGGTCATCGCGACGCGCCACCCGTTGTCGACCTCGCCGAGCACGTTCTTCTTGGGGCACCGAGCGTCGGTGAAGTAGACCTCGTTGAAATCAGTCTCGCCGCCCATGTTGCGGATCGGCCGGACATCAACACCCTCTTGGTCCATCGGGACCAGGAGCATCGAGATGCCACCGTGCTTGGGGGCGTCGGGATTGGTGCGGACCAGCACGAAGATCCAGTTGGCCAGGTGTCCGCCGGACGTCCAGATCTTCTGTCCGTTGATGACCCACTCGTCGCCGTCGAGCACCGCCCGCGTCGACAGTGCAGCGAGGTCTGAGCCCGCGCCGGGCTCGGAGTAGCCCTGGCACCAGACGTCCTCGCCAGACAGGATCCGGGGCAGGAAGTGCTGCTTCTGCTCCTCGGTGCCCCAGTGCAGGATCGTGTTGCCGATCATCGTGATGCTGAAGAGATCGTTCATCGTGCCGGTCGGCACACCAACCTTGGCGAACTCTTCCGCCATGACGACCTGTTCGAGCTCGGTCAGTCCCGCGCCTCCGTATTCGATGGGCCACGACGTTGCCAGGAGGCCGCGCTCCGCCAGCACGCCACGCCATCGCTCGGCGAAGTCCCTCGCTTCGTCATGGTCGAGCCTGCCGACCCCTGCCCAGTCCTCCGGCAGCTCCTCGACGAGCATGGAACGCACGCGGAGCCTGAACGCGTCGGCCGGGTCGACGGACCCAACCAGGTCTTTCACACCGTCATTCATACCAATTATGATACTAGATCCAAGGAACCGCGTCACTCTCTCCGCCGGAGTGGCGCACCAGCGCTCCCAGGCAACAGAATCCTCGGCGGCCCGCACCCGACCTGATCGGAAGGCCCGCATGCGCGCACTCCAACTTCTCGCTCCTCACGTGCTTGAGCTCCGAGACGTCCCCCTACCCGAGATCGGGCCTGACGAGGTACTGGTGAAGGTGTCGGGCGCAGGCCTGTGCCACACCGACGTGTCGGTGCTCCACGGTCCCCAACGGCCCACTCCCGCTCTGACCCTCGGACACGAGACCGCCGGAACCATCGCAGCCATGGGGTCGGCTGTGACGGGCTGGTCCGAAGGAGACCCGGTCCTGGTGTGCCTGGTCTGGGCCTGCGGCACCTGCCGCGCTTGTCTCGACGGGAGGGACAACGTCTGTTCGACCTCCGCCACCGCGATCGGGACCCCGCCGTGCCCGGGCCTCGGCCCGGCCGGCGGGATGGCCGAGTACATGAAGGCGCCGGCCCGGCATCTCGAGCCTCTCGGGACACTCGATCCCGTGACAGCGGGGCCGCTCGCGGACGCCGGCCTGACACCGATGCACGCGATCAACGGCGCTCGCCACCGCCTCGGTGCACACTCGACTGCGCTCGTCCTGGGTGCTGGCGGACTCGGGCACATCGCAGTGCAGATTCTCAAGGCCACCACAGACGCGCGCATCGTTGCCGTCGATGTGAGTCGGGACAAGCTGGAGACCGCCACCTTGGCAGGTGCGGACGAAGTCCTGCTCAACGGCGCGGAGGTGGTGTCCGGAATCCGCGAGCTGACTGACGGGCACGGCGTCGACGCTGCCTTCGACTTCGTCGGAAGCCAAGCCACCTTGGATGTGGCCGCCCAATCCATGGCCTGCGACGGTGCGCTGCGACTGGTCGGAGCCGGTGGAGGCACCGTGACATACCCGTCGATCCCCCGCCCGCGATCACTTGCCTGGGGCGTGGACGTCAGACGTTCCTACACAGGGACTCGAGACGATCAGCGCCAGGTGCTGCACCTAGCTCAGATCGGCAGCATCGCGGTCGAGACCGTGCTGTACACCCTCGATGAAGGACCCGCCGCCTTCGCAGATCTGCTCAACGGCGACGTAACGGGCAGAGCCGTCCTGGTCCCGTGAGACCTCCAGCCCGAGGAAGCAAGCATCACATCGGCAACCGGAGCCCCGGGACTGCCTAGACGCGAGCAGACCATAAGTCGGGGGGCTCAGCGACTGCTGACGAGTCCTTGTGTCTCCAGGCTGCTGGGGCCTTGACGACGATCAGCCCCGGATCCGCCACGCCGCAGGTCAGGACCTGTCGGGTCTTGCGCGCCTGTAGGTGTCCTGGCTCAAAACGTCGAGAGAACGTGTCTCGGGTCGCCGGAATGGCGCCGAGGACAGGGCCCGCTGGGTGGTGGGCCTTGAGATGGTCCTCGGAGCCCTACGTGCCGCTGTTGGTGGCGGCGCGGTGTCCAGTATCCATGGTGCCGGCGAGCAGGGCCAAGGACTCCTCTGTGAGGTAGCGGCGGTCGCCTGAGATCCACTCGTCGTGCATGTCGCCCAGGATCGCGCCGACGAGGCGGAGGACCGCGGCGGCGTTGGGGAAGATCCCCACGACCCGGCTGCGGCGCTTGATCTTTTTGTTGATCCGCTCGAGTGGGTTGGTCGACCAGATCTTGCGCCAGTGGGCCTTGGGGTAGCCGGTGAAAGCGAGGACCTCGGACTTGCCTGCGTCCATCAGCGGCCCGACCTTCGGGAACGAGCCGGCGAGCTGGTCACGGACCTCGTCCCAGCCGTCGAGACGGCCTCGGGGTCGGGTTGAGCGAAGATCGTCCGGAACACCGCGGCGACCATGTCGGCGTGCGTCTTCGGGACGTGCGCGAGCAGGGAGGATCCCGCTGATGGCCGCCTACTTCACGCCACCACGCCGGTCCTTAAACCCCACCACTCCACGGGACTCTCCTCAATGACAGGCGGGTTCCCCCGAGGGCCTGAGGCTCCATCGCTGCAACGAGCCAACTCGGGCGCAGTGTCCTTACGGAGCCTGGAGCCGACGCAGGGAGCCCGGCCTCAACGGCTGCCGGTCCCGAGCGGTGCCTTCGACGTGCATGCAGCTCGGCCAGCCCGATCGGGATGAGGTGCCATGCCGGCCGCAGAAACGGGTGGGTACCGGAACCCCTGGAACACCATTGCGGCGCGATCGACCGCAGCACGAGCGAACTACCTCCGCGGGAGCCAGAGCCGATGGCCCATGAGACTCGCTCTTCCGGGCGACGGACCTGTGTCCCTAGCGTGTCCGTGCCCTGCGCAGAGCTACCGCGCCCTGCAAGCAAAACAACCGCTTCCCTGTCTCTCACCAGGTCAGCGGATGTTCGTGTCTTGCGCGCCTGTAGGGATTCGAACCCCAAACCTTCTGATCCGTAGTCAGATGCTCTATCCGTTGAGCTACAGGCGCCCGTCGCCCAGCGTGCCGAGCGACCTGAGAAGAGTAGCCGAGTCGCCCGGCGAGTTGAAATCGGGCCGTGCCCCACGACGTACGCCGGCCGGGCTGTGACCCGCGGCACACAGCGTTGAACGATCCAATATGCGGGGTTAAAGCGCGGCGGTACATTCGCCGAAGTCCCAGGCGGAGACCCTCATCGGCACCGCACCAGGACCCTACAAAAGTCGCCGGCAACGACGCCACGCGATCCACACCAGCTCCACGACACACCGTCGATACGCTCGACGGCCGGGGCGCCTGCCGACCCCGCTCCGCGAGGCCAGGTCCCCGCGAATGCGCGAGAGGTAAGGCAGATGACCGCCGACCAGGCACTGAACGACGCCCCCACGACCCACCAGGGCATCCTGGACTTCGTCGCGGAGGTCGCGGCGATGACCAAGCCCGACGCCATCTACTGGTGCACCGGCTCCGACGACGAGTGGACCATGCTGACCGACGCGCTCGTCGGCACCGGCACGTTCACCCAGCTCAACCCGAGCATCAAGCCGAACTCCTACTACGCGGCCTCCGACCCCATCGACGTGGCGCGCGTCGAGGACCGCACCTACATCTGCTCGGTCGACGAGAAGGACTGCGGGCCCACCAACAACTGGATGGCGCCCGACGAGATGAAGTCGATCATGCGCGGTCTCTACGACGGCTGCATGACCGGTCGCACCATGTACGTCATCCCCTTCGTGATGGGTCACCTCGACGCCGAGAAGCCGATGTTCGGCATCGAGCTCACCGACTCCGCCTACGTCACCGCCTCGATGCGCGTCATGGCCCGGATGGGCTCCAAGGTGCTCGAGCGCATGACCGAGCTGGACGCCGACTTCGTGCAGGCCGTGCACTCGGTGGGCCACCCCCTCGCCGAGGGCGAGCCCGACGTGAAGTGGCCCTGCAACGACACCAAGTACATCGTGCAGTTCCCCGAGGAGCGCGCGATCTGGTCGTTCGGCTCCGGGTACGGCGGCAACGCGCTGCTGGGCAAGAAGTGCTACGCGCTGCGCATCGCCTCGGTGATGGCGCGCGACGAGGGCTGGCTCGCCGAGCACATGCTGATCCTCAAGCTCACCAGCCCCCAGGGGGTCACCAAGTACGTCGCCGCGGCCTTCCCGAGCGCCTGCGGCAAGACCAACCTCGCGATGCTGCAGCCCACCATCCCGGGCTGGAAGGTCGAGACCCTCGGCGACGACATCGCTTGGATGCGCATCGGCGAGGACGGCCGCCTGTGGGCCGTCAACCCCGAGTACGGCTTCTTCGGCGTGGCGCCGGGCACCAACGAGCACACCAACCCCAACGCCATGCGCACCATCAACAAGGGCAACTCGGTCTTCACCAACGTCGCGCTCACCGAGGACGGCGACGTGTGGTGGGAGGGCCTGGAGAACCCGCCGGCCAAGGCGACCTCGTGGAAGGGCGAGCCCTGGACGCCCGAGTCCGAGGAGCTCTCCAGCCACCCCAACAGCCGCTACTGCACCCCGATCAAGCAGTGCGACATCCTCGCTGCCGAGTACGACGACCCGCGCGGCGTCCCGATCGACGCGATCCTCTTCGGTGGTCGCCGCAAGACCACCGTCCCGCTGGTCTTCGAGGCCCGCGACTGGACCCACGGCACCTTCCTCGGCGCGACGCTGTCGTCGGAGACCACCGCCGCCGCGACCGGCGCGGTCGGCGTGGTGCGCCGCGACCCGATGGCGATGCTGCCCTTCATCGGCTACAACGCCGGTGACTACTTCAGCCACTGGATCAACGTCGGCAAGGACAACGACGCCTCCAAGCTGCCGCGGATCTTCTACGTCAACTGGTTCCGCCGCGACGACGAGGGCGGCTTCCTGTGGCCCGGCTTCGGCGAGAACAGCCGCGTGCTGAAGTGGGTCGTGGAGCGCATCGACGGCCAGGCCGCCGCGGTCGAGACCCCGATCGGCCACGTGCCGACCCCCGAGGCGCTCGACACCGACGGCCTCGACATGAGCGAGGCCGCCCTGGCCGCCGCGCTCGAGGTCGACGCCGAGGAGTGGAAGGCCGAGATCCCGCAGATCCAGGAATGGTTCGAGAAGTTCGGCGACGACCTCCCCGGCGTGCTGTGGAGCGAGCTCGACGGCCTCAAGGCCCGCCTGGGCGTCTGAGCCCCCGCGGCACCTCAGCAGGTCACGACGGACCCCGCCCCCGCTCCGGGGGCGGGGTCCGCTGCGTCGAGCGCCCGCGGTGTCGACTGCCCCCGGGGGTGTGCGAGGTGTGACAGGATCGAGCCCCTCGGAGACCCAGCCCCAGGCAGACCCCCCCCACGCCCCCCAGGAGGAACAGGTGTCGAGCTACGGCCCCGAGCAGCGAACGCTCCTGGAGTCGCAGGCGGCCCCGTTGTACGAGGCTGCCGTCACCGAGGGCGGGCTGCGCGTCGACGACCCCCGCGTCGCCGACGGCGCCGAGACCCGCCCCGCGTTCGACCTGCTGCTCGAGCTCGGTCTCCTGCACCTCGACCCCGAGGGCGCGTCGTACCTGCCCGAGGACCCGGCCAGCGTGCAGTCAAGGGTCGTCTCCCCGCTCAGCCAGGACGGCAGCCGGCTGCTCGAGGAGTCCTCGCAGTGGGCGCGCGCCTTCGGCGGGCTGGCCCAGACCTGGCGCCGGGCCCCCCAGAGCGAGCGCGGTGGCCCGTTCACCTACCTGCGCGACCACGCCATCAGCACCTACCTGGAGGGCCTGGTGGCCGAGGTCGAGGAGGAGATGCTCACCGCGCAACCCCAGGCCGGCCGCGACGCCGCGACCCTCGAGGCCGCGGCCCGCCGCGACATCGCCGCCCTCGACCGGGGCGTGCGGATCCGCACGCTCTACCAGCACAGCGCGCGGCGCAGCACCGTCACGCACCGCTACGTCGCGTCCGTGACCGAGCGGGGCGCCGAGGTCCGCACGCTCGACGAGTTCTTCAACCGGATGATCGTCGTGGACCGGCGTGTCGCGGTGATCCCCGGCGGTGACGACCTCCGGGTGGCGATCGCGGTGCGCGAGCCGTCGGTGGTCGCCTACCTCGTCGACGTCTTCGAGCGGGCCTGGGAGCGTGGCCGGGCCTTCACCAACAAGGAGTCCTCGCTGCTCAAGGACATCGCCGTCGAGCAGCGGCAGATGACGATCCGGATGCTGATCGAGGGCCACGCCGACCCGGTCAGCGCGAAGCGGCTGGGGGTCAGCCCGCGGACCTACGCGGGGTACGTCGCCGACCTCAAGGACGAGTACGAGGCCGAGACCCGCTTCCAGCTCGGCTACACGATGGGCCGCCTGGGGCTCTCGGGCACCGACGCGGACGCCGAGTCCGCCCAGGGCGACGACGCAGCCGACCGGGAGCGCTGAGGACGCACGAGAGGCCCCACCGGGACGGATGGGGCCTCTCGTGCGCGGCGACGCCGCAGCGGGGGACTCAGGTCAGGTGGACCGGGGGACGCCGGTCACGGAGCCTGGCGGCAGTAGCCGCCACAACCCCAGCTGCTGTCCCGAGCCTCGGCCGGGGACATGAGACCGAGCAGGCTGACGGTGACGGCGGCGGAGGCGACGACCACGCCGGCCTTGCGAACGATCTTCATGGGGAACCTTCCTCGCAACTCTTGTCGGACCAGGTCATGGCCCTGGAACGCCAAGTGTGCCCCAGGAGCGGTGCGGGGAGACCGTGCTCGTTGCCCCAGGTTCCTGCAATGCACAAACCTGCAGGACGACCCAGGTGGTCCCGCACGCACCGCGGGACCCGGGCATGGCACGACCCCCGCTGGTCGAGGACCTGCGGGGGTCGTGCGCTGGCGGAGGCGGAGGGATTTGAACCCTCGATGGGGTTGTAGCCCCAAACCCGCTTAGCAGGCGGGCGCCATAGACCGGACTAGGCGACGCCTCCCGGCAGCGCCGACAGGCTACAAGGCCGGGGCCGCCCGCCACCAATCAGGGGCGTCGGGCACCGCGGCGGCCGGGTGGCGAGGTCTCAGCCGAGGGGCCGGTGGCCCTGGCCGGCGCGCAGCCTACGCTGCATCTCGCGCACGAACTGCTCGCGGTCGAGGGCCAGCGCCTGCACCGGGATCGTGGTGCTGCGCCCCTCGCCCAGCTCCAGCACCAGGCAGTCGATGTCGTGGCGCCGGGCGGTCCCGGCCTCGACGACCTCGCTCCACCGCGCACGCTTGACCCCGGCGCCGCGCACCGGCCCCACGACGTACCCGTCCTCCTCGGCCCGCAGGACGTAGGCGCGGTTGCGCAGCCACCAGCCCAGCCAGAAGACGCCCAGCAGCGCCAGGACCAGCAGCACGACCAGGACGTCGGCGTTGACCCCGGTCATCGCGACCAGCGCGGTACCGACGAACATGACCAGCCCGAGACCGATCACGCTCAGGCCGACCAGGCGCACCGTGAAGGACTGCGCGAAGCGGTAGTCGTAGGGGGTCGGGAGCGGCGCGTCGGGCATGACTCGATTCCACACCACCCCGCGCGCGGGGCGCCACCCGGGCGGTCGGTGGCGGTCTTCTAGAGTGACCTGGCACGCGCCGCCAGCGGCGCGGGCACGGAGGGGTGCCGGAGTGGCCTATCGGAACCGCCTTGAAAGCGGTCGTAGGGAGACCTACCGCGGGTTCGAATCCCGCCCCCTCTGCCAGGACCTCAGCGGGTGAGGGTGAGCAGCAGGTCGCCCTCCTGGACGACGTCGCCGGGGGCGACCTTGATCGCCACGACGGTGCCGGCGAGCTCGGCGATGACGGGGATCTCCATCTTCATCGACTCCAGCAGCACCACGGTGTCGCCGACCTCGACGTGCTCCCCCGCGGCCACGGCCACCTCGAGCACGTTGGCCACCATCTCCGCCACGATCTGCGTCACCTGTTCGCGAGCCACCTCTCGAACCTAACCGTTACCGGCAGGTACGCCGGATCCGTGCACCCGGCGACGCCCCTGCGGCGGGGCGTGGTCTCAGAGCAGGGCCTGGCCGCGGGCCGGCTCGGGACGACCGGCCGCCCGCTCCTCGGCGCGGCGGGCCCGTCGCCCCCGGGGGCCGGTCAGGCGCAGGTCGAGGCGGATCAGCGCGGCACCGATCAGCAGCCCGATCACCAGGCCGTAGACGATGGAGAGACCGACCTCGAGCAGGGCCACCGACGGGTTCATCATCGAGCTGGCCACCGAGGCGGTGGCGGCGACACCGAAGGCGCTGACCCACCAGCCCTGCCGGCGACGGGCGCGCATGTGGCAGCCCCACACCAGCGCGGGCACGCCCAGCACGGTGGCGATCGGGCGCGGGAAGGCACCCAGGTTCTCGCGCGACCAGCGCACCCCGTCGAGGAGGTCGGTGACCACCTCGCCGGGCCCGTAGCGCCGCAGCAGCTCGGCGTACGCCAGGGTCAGCAGCAGCACCGCGCCGCCGACCAGCACGATCAGCAGCCCGCGGCGGCCCAGGCCGTGGAAGCCGGCGCCGAGGCGGAAGACCAGCGCGAAGACGGCCACCAGGGCCAGGCCGAGGGTCGCGTACTCGAAGCTGACGACGCTGATGACGGGCTCGAAGCCGACCACCGCGAGGGCGCCCACGGCCGCCACGCCCGTGGCCAGCACCGCCTCGCGGGCGGCGTGGCGCAGCCGGCGGGCAGGCACGGTGCCCATCACGGCCAGCACCGCGGAGACCACGCAGGTCCAGACCGCGGCGCCGGTGCGCAGCCGGTCCTCGTCCAGGACCAGCACCGCCACGCCCACGGCGACCGCGAGCGTGCCGAAGACGACGGGGCGACCTCCGGCACGGGCCACCAGGGCCCAGGTGAAGGCACCGGAGACGGCGACCGAACCGGCGCCGGGCAGCCACGCGGGGCCGACCCCGACCACGCCGGTCACGAGAGCCGCGAGCCCGGCGACGACGGCGACCGCCCAGGCGACCAGGGGCCAGCGCGAGGCCGCCAACCGGTCGACCGCGTCGCTGGCCTGCGCGATGCGGGTGGAGACGGCTGGGGACACGACGAGGAAGGCTACAACCGACGGTTGGCCAGCGACGGGTTGGTGCGCCGCGCCTCGGCCAGCCGAGCGAGGTCCACCACACCCGCGACCAGGCCGGCGTCGTCGCCGGCCTCGGCGAGCACGTCGCCCAGGGGGTCGACCAGCATCGAGTGGCCGCTGTAGCGCGGCGCGGGCTGGCCGGCGGCGGCGACGTACACCGTGTTCTCGATGGCGCGGGCGCGCAGCAGGGTGCGCCAGTGCTCGACCTTGCGCTCGCCGGCCACCCAGGCCGCCGGGACCACCAGCAGCTCGGCGCCCGCGTCGACCAGCAGGCGCGCGAGCTCGGGGAAGCGCAGGTCGTAGCAGGTCATCAGCCCGACCTTGACCCCGCCGACCTCGAAGACCGCCGGGGTCGGCTCGCCGGCGCTGAGCCGGTCGGACTCCCGGTAGCCGAAGGAGTCGTAGAGGTGGATCTTGCGGTACTCCGCCTGCGCCGCGCCGCGCACCAGCAGGGTGTTCCACGGCCGCTCGGGGTCGGGTCCGGTCTCGAACATGCCCGCCACGACCGTCGTACGCCGCTCGTGCGCGACCCGGGCCAGCTCGGAGCCGAACGGCCCGTCGACAGGTTCTGCGTCGGCGCTGACGTCGGAACCGGCCGGGCCGAAGTCGCGGGCGAAGGCCTCGGGCAGCACCACCAGGTCGTGCCCCTCGGGCACCAGCTGCTCGAGGCGGGCACGGTTGGCCCCGGGGTCGGTGTCGGAGGCCTCCTGGACCAGGGCGACGCGCAGCGTGGTCATGGACCCAGCCTGCCACCGTCGGCCGGTGCTGCCATCCTGGTGGGCATGAGCGAGACCGCCGCGTTCAGCGCCGTCGTGCTCGCGGGAGGCACCGCGGTGCGCCTCGACGGCGCCGACAAGGCCTCCGTGGAGCTGCACGGCCGCACCCTGCTGACCCATGCGCTCGACGCGTGCCTCGACGCCGCCGAGGTCGTCGTGGTCGGGGACCCGGTGCCCACGCACCGCCCGGTCACCTTCACCCGCGAGGACCCGCGCCACGGCGGGCCGGTGGCCGCGCTGCTGACCGGCCGCGACGCGCTGCTGCGCCCGACCCGCACCCTGGGCGTGCTCGCCGTCGACATGCCCCATGTGGGCCCTTCGACCTTCGACCGGCTGCGCCACGCCGCGACGGGGCGCGACGGGGCGGTGCTGGTCGCGCCGGACGGCCGCCACGCGCTGGCGCTCGTGGTGCAGCTCGACCGGCTCGACGACGTACGACCCTCGCTGGAGGAGCAGCACGGCATGGCCCTGCGCCGCCTGCTGGGCCGCCTCGACCTCGCCGAGGTGGCCTCGGTCGGGCGCGAGCACCGCGACGTCGACACCTGGGCCGACCTGCGCGACCTCGCCGACGGCTGACACCGCCCCGCCCCGCCCCCAGGGTCGTGGTCCGGGTCGTGGCCCGGGTCGTGGCCCGGGTCGTGGTCCGGGTCGTGGCCCGGGTCGTGGCCCCTGGACGCGCCTGGACGCGTCCTCAGCCACACGACCCGACCCACGACTCCACCCACGACGCGGACCACGACCCAGGAGGTCTTGCGCCGGGCGGTTCGGGTCGGGAGGCTGTGGACGTGAACCTGCACGACTGGATCGACGAGCTCTGCGACGCGCTCGACCTCGACGCCGAGGTCGACGAGACGCTGCTGCTCGACCTGGCCCGCGACGTCGCCCACGCCGTGACCCGACCGGCGGCCCCGCTGTCGGCGTACCTGCTCGGTCTGGCCGCCGGCGCCAAGGGCGGTGACCCCGCGGTGGTGGAGGAGCTGGCCGAGCGGGTCCGCGCCCTGGCCGACGGGTGGGACCAGCCCGCGACCGCGGCCGCCGACGAGCTCGACGGCCCCGACGGCCCCGGCGGCACCGACGACGCCGAGGACGAGCTCGACGGGGCGGCCGACCCGCTGACCGAGATCGAGGACCTCGACGACCTCCTGGGCCGCGACCCCGAGCCGGACGCCGGTACGGGGTCGAGCGCGGGAGCGGGCGAGGAGGAGTAGCCGCGGCCCCTAGGGTGGGGCCATGCGTGCTGTCGTCGCCGACGGGTCCGGCGGACCCGAGATCCTGTCCGTGGCCGAGCTCCCCGACCCGATCCCCGGGCCGGGCGAGGTGCTGGTGGAGGTGGCCGCGGCCGGCCTCAACCGCGCCGACCTGTTGCAGCGCCAGGGCTTCTACCCGCCGCCGCCCGGCGTCTCCGAGGTGATCGGCATGGAGTGCTCCGGCACCGTCGCGGCGCTCGGCGAGGGCGTCGAGGGCTGGGCGGTGGGCGACGAGGTCTGCTGCCTGCTCGCCGGCGGCGGCTACGCGTCGTACGTCGTGGTGCCGGCCGGGCAGGTGATGCCGGTGCCCGCGGGCGTCGACCTGGTCACGGCCGCGGCGCTGCCCGAGGTGGCGGCGACGGTGTGGTCCAACGTGTTCATGGTGGCCGGCCTGCGCCCCGACGAGTCGCTGCTGGTGCACGGCGGCGCCGGTGGCATCGGGACCTTCGCCATCCAGCTCGCCCACGCGATGGGCGCCCGGGTCCTCACCACCGGCGGCACCCCGGAGAAGCTGGCGTTCTGCCGCGAGCTCGGCGCCGACGTGGCCATCGACTACCGCGAGCAGGACTTCGTCGAGGTGGTGCGCGAGAGCACCGACGGCGGTGTCGACGTGGTCCTCGACAACATGGGGGCCAAGTACCTGGCCCGCAACGTCGACGCCCTCGCCCTCGAGGGACGCCTCGTGGTCATCGGCATGCAGGGCGGCACCAAGGCCGAGCTCGACCTCGGCGTGCTGCTGCGCAAGCGGGGCGCGGTCATCGCCACCTCGCTGCGCTCGCGCCCGGTCGAGGACAAGTCAGCGATCTGCGCCGCGGTCGTCGAGCACGTGTGGCCGCTGGTCGCCGACGGGTCGGTGCGTCCGGTCGTGCACGGCACGATGCCGCTCGAGCAGGTGCGGGAGGCGCACGAGCTGATGGGCTCGGGGTCGCACACCGGCAAGATCCTGCTCACCCTGTAGGGCCGCACCACCGCCGGGTGCCGCCTCCTAGGCTGGGGCCCATGACCCAGGAGCCCGACGCCCAGGACCAGCCCCAGGACCAGCCCCCGACCGAGCGCACCGGCGCTCCCGCCGGGGAGCAGGAGCAGCACGTCGTGATCGTCGGGCCCGACGGCCAGCCCCTGGCCACCATGCCGGCCTCCGCGCTCAACCTGGCCACCGCGCAGGACGATGACGACGACGAGGCCGGGGAGCGCTCCATCACCGAGCTGGTCGAGCAACCCGCCAAGGTGATGCGCATCGGCAGCATGATCAAGCAGCTGCTCGAGGAGGTGAAGGCCGCTCCTCTCGACGAGGCCAGCCGCCAGCGGCTCAAGGGCATCCACCAGGCCTCGATCGCCGAGCTCGAGGACGGCCTGGCCCCCGAGCTCGTCGAGGAGCTCGACCGGCTCTCCCTGCCCTTCACCGAGGACGGCATCCCCAGCGAGGGCGAGCTGCGCATCGCCCAGGCCCAGCTGGTGGGCTGGCTCGAGGGGCTCTTCCACGGCATCCAGACCGCGATCTACGCCCAGCAGATGGCCGCGAAGGCGCAGTTCGAGCAGATGCGCCGCAGCCTGCCCGCCGGTCCCGGCGGCCACGGCCACCCCGGTCAGCCCGGTCAGCCCGGCCAGGGCGGGGACCCCGGCGTCCAGCCCGGCGACTCCGGCGGCATGTACCTCTGACCTGTCGCGGCCACCACGCCGACCCGTCGCATCTCCCACTGACCCGGCCCATATCTCTCACCGACCCGGCCCATATCTCTCACCGACCCGGCCCATATCTCTCACCGACCCGGCCTGGATCTCCCGTCGAGCCGGCTCACAGCTGCGCGGGAAGATGTGCGCCGGGTCAGCGGGAAGTATGCGCCGGGTCAGGCTGAGATCTGCGCCGGGTCAGCGCGAAGTATGCGCCGGGTCAGGGGGAGATCTGCGCCGGGTCGGCGGGGCGTGGTCAGTGGCGGCCGAGGCGGCGGGCCAGGACCAGGCCCAGGGTGCCGATGAGCACCAGCGCGGCGCCGGGGGCCAGGGCGCGGGTCAGCGGGGTGGGCTCGTCGAGCTCGAGGCGCTCGAACTCGGCCGAGGGCGGCTCGGCGGCCACCGGGGGCTTGGGGTTGGGGAAGATGTCCTCGACCTCGCGCAGCAGCGCCGCGTCGCTGGCGGCCGTGCCGCTGTCGCCGGCGGCCACGAAGACGCCCTCGGTGTCGGGGTCGGCGCTGACGAAGAAGACGTACGTCGTCCCGTCCTGGAGCCGCCCCAGGTCGCAGCCGCCCGAGCTGCGGGTCGTCATCACCTCGACCTCGATGTCGGTGATGCGGCTGGTGCCCTTGTAGACCAGGTCGACCGCGACCTGGTGGGTCAGGTCGACGCCGCGCTGCCCGCCGGAGCGGCGCTCGGCGCTGCTGGAGACGACCGAGCCGGTGAAGACCGCCGCGGCCTGGCGCGCCTGCGAGCTGACGGTGGTGTCGCTGTCGCACTTCTCGCCCGTCGCCCCGGCGGGGGCCAGCAGCGCCCCGAGGCCCAGCAGCAGGGCCGAGCCCAGCAGCACCGCGACCAGCAGGGTGGCGAGCACGCCGACCGGCCCGGAGGGGCGCGGGGTCACGGGGCGGGGGCTCGGCACGGTGACATGAGACCAGATCACAGGTCGAACACACCAGCCAGGACCCGCGCCACGCCGTCCTCGTCGTGGCCCGGCGCGACGTGGTCGGCGACTGCGGTGACGGTGTGGTGCGCGTCGGCCATGGCGTACGACGTGCCGGCCCAGCCCAGCATCGGCAGGTCGTTGGGCATGTCCCCGAAGGCGATCACGTCGGCGGCCTCGATGCCGCGCTCGGCGCACAGCAGCTCGAGGGTGGAGGCCTTGGTGACCTCCGGCCCGCTGATCTCGAGCAGGGTCGTCGAGGACGACCAGGTCACCACCAGCCGCCCGCCGGTGACCTCCTCGGCGACGTCCCAGAACTCCTGCGGCTCCAGCTCCTCGTGGCGCGCCAGCAGCTTGAGCGCCGGCGCGTCGAAGAGCTCCTCGACCGGGGCGCGGCGCGCCGCGTCGGGCACCTGGTAGCGCTCCATGAAGCCCGGCTCGAGCTCGATGCCCCGCATCGTCTCGACGGCGTACGCCGTACCCGGCACGGCCGCGCGCAGCGCCGCGCAGACCTCGAGCCCCAGGTCGGGCTGGATCGGCCGCTCGAGCACGGCCCGGTCGCCGGTGACGTCCCAGACCAGCGCGCCGTTGGAGATGATCGCCAGCCCGTGGGCGCCCACGTGCTCGAAGACGTCGGCGGCCCAGCGCAGCGGGCGGCCGGTGACGAAGACGACCGGCACGTCGCGCCGGTCGAGCTCGAGCAGCACCTCGCGGGTGTACGCCGACACGGTGCCGTCGCTGCGCACCAGCGTGCCGTCGAGGTCGGTGGCGACCAGCCGGGGCAGCCGGGGCAGCCTGCTCACGAGTCCCCCGCGGACGACACCGGCGGCGCCGGCAGCGGGCGCACCATCACCAGGCGCCCGTCCTCGTCGGAGCCGCGCAGCCCGGTGAAGCCGCAGCGGGCCAGCACCCGCAGGCTGGCGCGGTTGTCGGGCCGCACGGCGGCGCGCACCCGCACGCCGACCCCGTCGAGGGCGGCCACCAACCCGGCGAGCGCCTCGCTGGCGAAGCCCCAGCCGCGGGCCTGTGCCACCAGCCCGAAGCCGACCTCGACCTCGGGCACGTCGTCGGCGGCCGGCGCGGGCGGGCCGAAGCAGCCGATCGAGCCGAGCACGGTGGTGCCGCGCACGACGTGGCGCGGGCTCCAGGCGCTGTGCGGCACGTAGAGGGTCGCGGCGTCGCCGTCGTCGGCCTGCGGGTAGTCGGCGTGCCACTCGGGACGCCGCCGGCCCGCGGCGATGTCGGCGGCCTCGCCGGGGCTCCACACCGGCAGCAGCAGCCGCTCGGTGCGGATCTCCAGCGGGGGCGCGGCGGGGCCGCTCATGCCGGCCAGTACCGGGACATCTCGACGGCCGCACCGTCCTCGTCGACGGTCGCGGTCACCGCGTCGGCGGCGGAGCGGACCTCCTCGATCGCCTGGCCCATCGCCACGCCCCGCCCGGCCCACGCGAGCATCTCGAGGTCGTTGCGGCCGTCGCCGATGGCCAGCACGTCGGAGGCGTCGACGCCCAGGTCGTCGCAGACCGCCGCCAGCCCGGAGGCCTTGGAGACCCCCACCGGGGCCAGGTCGAGCCAGGCGGTCCAGCCCACGACGTAGTCGGTGCCGTGCAGCCCGAGCCGCCCGGCGAGCGCGACGAAGTCGTCGACGGTGGCGTCGGGGTCGCGGATGATCACGCGGCTGACCGGCTCGGCGACCATGTCGTCGACGTCGCTGAGGATCATCTCGCCGGACAGCTCGCCCATCGGGAAGTGCCGGTTGACCCGGTAGCCGACCCCGCGCTCCTCGACCGCGACCAGCGCCCGCGGGTGCTCGGCCAGCACCGCCGCGACCGCGGCCCGGGCGTCGAAGGTCTCCTCGTGCACCACCTGCATCGGCGGGTAGCGGAAGACCACGGCCCCGTTGGAGGCCACCACCCACACCGGGGACTCCTCGGTGGCCAGGCCCAGCAGGTCGGCGACGCCGGTCATCCCGTCGGGCGAGCGGCCCGAGGCGAGCACGACGTGCGTGCCCGCCTCGCGCGCGCGGCGTACGGCGTCGTGGACCGCGGGGGTGATCTCCTCGTGGGAGGTGCCGGTGCCGTCGATCCAGCGCAGCAGGGTGCCGTCGATGTCGAGCGCGACCAGGCGCGGGGTCCAGGCCCCGCTCATCGCGCGACCGGCTCGAGGACCTTCAGCCCGCCCATGTGCGGCTGCAGCGCCTCGGGCACCCGCACCGAGCCGTCGGCCTGCTGGTGGGTCTCGAGGATCGCCACGATCGTGCGGGTCATCGCGCACAGGGTGCCGTTGAGGGTGGCGACCGGGCGCATCTCGCTGCCCGTCTCGGTGGCGAAGCGCCCGCGGGTGTCGAGACGACGGGTCTGGAAGTCGGTGCAGTTCGAGGTGGAGGTCAGCTCGCGGTACTTGCCCTGGGTGGGGATCCAGGCCTCGCAGTCGAACTTGCGGATCGCCGAGAGGCCCAGGTCGCCGGCGGCCACGTCGATGACCTGGTAGGCCAGCTCGAGCTTGTCGAGGAAGGCCTTCTCCCAGTCCAGCAGCCGCCGGTGCTCGGCCTCGGCGTCCTCGAGGGTGGTGTAGACGAACATCTCGACCTTGTCGAACCAGTGCACCCGGATGATGCCCTTGGTGTCCTTGCCGTGCGAGCCGGCCTCCTTGCGGAAGCAGGGACTGAACGCGGCGTAGCGCAGCGGCAGGTCGGCGCCGTCGAGGATCTCGTCGGAGTGGTAGGCCGCCATCGGCACCTCGGAGGTGCCCACGAGGTAGAGGTCCTCGCCCTCGATGCGGTAGACGTCGTCGGCGGCCTGGCCCAGGAAGCCGGTGCCCTCCATGGCGCGCGGGCGCACCAGCGAGGGCGGCACCACCTGGGTGAAGCCCTCGGCGCGGGCCTGCTCCATCGCCAGGTTGACCAGCGCCAGCTCGAGCTGGGCGCCGACGCCGGTGAGGAAGTAGAAGCGGCTGCCGGAGACCTTGGCGCCACGCTCGATGTCGATGGCGCCCAGCATCCGGCCGAGCTCGATGTGGTCGCGCGGCTCGAAGCCCTCGGCGGCGAAGTCGCGGGGCGTCCCGACCGTCTCGAGCACCACGAAGTCGTCCTCGCCGCCGGGCGGGGTCTCCTCCGAGGTCAGGTTCGGCATCGAGGACAGCGCCTCCTGCCAGGTCGCCTCGGCCTCGACCTGGGCGGCCTCGGCGGCCTTCACGTCGGCGGCCAGGGTCTTGGTCTGCGCCAGCAGCGCCTGCTTCTCCTCGCCCTGGGCCTGCGGGATCTGCTTGCCGAGCTGCTTCTGCTCGGCCCGCCTGGTCTCGTACGACGCGATGGCGGCGCGGCGCGCGGTGTCGGCGGCCAGGGCGCGGTCGACCACCTCGGCGGACAGGCCGCGCTTGGCGAGCGAGGCTCGGACGCGGTCGGGGTCGTCGCGCAGGATGCGGGGATCGATCATGGGGAGAGGCTATCGCCGGGCCGAGCGGCGCCTCACCCCCGTTGTGGACAGCCGCCTCCCGGGCGTCGCCCATACTGGTCGGCGTGCTGGACCGCTCCCGATACGTGCTGCTGAGCTGGGCTGCTGCCTGCTTCGCGGTCTTCGCCCTGCTCGCGCTCGCCGTCTCCGGTGGCTGGGGCCCGCTCTCGGGCCTCGACGGCCGCGGGGAGCCGCTGGCCGCGGACGCCGTCGACGCCGACTGGCTGCAGGGCCCGCTGCGGGTCGTGGAGACCGCGCTGGGCACGATCGCGATGACCGTCCTGACGGTGCTGCTGGCCGTCGCGATGTTCGTGCGCGGGCACCGCCGCGCCGCGGCGTACGCCGTGGCCGTGATGTCGCTGACCGCGCTGGCCACCACCGGCCTCAAGCTGCTGGTGGCCCGCGACCGGCCCGACTGGCAGCTCGAGGCCGGCTCGCTGAGCAGCAACGCCTTCCCGTCGGGCCACGCCTCCTCGACGGCGGCCTACGCCACCGTCGGCGTGGTGCTGGCGATCATGCTGGTGCGCCGCCTCGGCACCCGCCGCCTGGTGTACGTCGCCGCGGCGCTGCTCGTCGTCGTCGCCGGGCTCGACCGGGTGCTGCTGGGGCGCCACTACGCCACCGACGTGGTCGCCGGGGTGCTGCTCGGCGTGGGTGTGGGCCTGCTGGTGCTGGCGCTCTACTCGCCGCTGCCGCGCAGCCACGCGGTCAAGGCCGAGCCGCTGCCCGAGGCGATCCCGACGCAGCGGTGCCTCGCGGTCGTGCTGAACCCGATCAAGGTCGAGGACGAGGGCGCCTTCCGCCACACCGTCTCCACGATGGCGCGCGAGGCCGGCTGGTCGGAGCCGACGTGGCACCTGACCACGATCGAGGACCCGGGCACCGGGATGGCCGCCGAGGCGGCCGTGGCCGGCGCTGACATGGTGCTGGTCTGCGGCGGCGACGGCACCGTGCGCGAGGTGTGCGCCGAGCTGGCCGGCACCGGCATCCCGGTCGGGATCGTGCCCGCCGGCACCGGCAACCTGCTGGCCCGCAACCTCGGCATCCCGCTCTACCTGCGCGCCGCGATCGACGTCGCGCTGACCGGCCAGGACCGCGCCATCGACATGGTCGCCGTCGAGGGCGACGGCATCGAGGGCACCCACTTCATGGTGATGGCCGGGATGGGCTTCGACGCCGCGATCATGGAGGGCGTCAACGAGGACATCAAGAAGCGGGTCGGCTGGCTGGCCTACGTGCTCAGCGGGCTGAAGTCGCTGATGTTCCCGGCGATGAAGGTCGAGGTCTCGGTCGACGGGGGCGAGTTCACCACCCACCGCGCCCGCACCGTGGTCGTCGGCAACGTCGGCTTCCTGCAGGCCGGGATGCCGCTGCTGCCCGACGCCACGATCGACGACGGCCAGCTCGACGTGGTGATCCTGCACCCGCGCAACTTCCTGGCCTGGATCCCGCTGGCCTGGCGGGTGCTGCTCAAGCGCAAGCACACCGACGAGCTGGTCGACCGCAAGACCGGCGCCTCGGTGGTGGTGCGCACCAAGGACGAGACCCCGCGTCAGCTCGACGGCGACTCCATCGGTCCGGGCCGCGAGCTGCGGATGGAGTGCATCCACGGCCGGCTGCTGGTGCGGGTGCCGCGCTGAGGGCCGGGCTGGGCCCGGTCGGCGGCGGCGTACGGCGGCCGGCTCAGGGGCGGGCCGCCCCGATCGCCTCCTCCTCCTCGGGGGAGAGCTGCTGCTCGCAGGTCCAGCCGGCCACCGACTTGGCGTAGGTGCGGGCCTCGCTGCGGCCGTGGATCGAGGTCAGCACGATCCCGTTGCCGCCGTCGTCGAGCAGCGCCACCGACCACGAGAGGTGCCCGCCCATGTCGCCGAACGCGTCGTAGCGCACCACCGCGAGGTGGCGCAGCGCGTCGACCGCCTCGGCGCGCAGGGCCGCGACCTCCTGGCGCAGCCCGACGACGTCCTCGGGCAGGGCGTCGGGGCCGTCGGCGACCCCGGTCGGCGTACGGCGCAGCGCGGCGGCGGCGAGGGCGAGGGCGGCCAGGGCGACCACCAGGGAGACGACGGCGAGGGCGAGCACGCGGCCGACCCTAGACTCACCGCGTGCCGACCGTGCGACGCATCGCCTACCAGGGCGAACCCGGAGCGAACTCCCACATCGTGTGCCAGGAGCACTACCCCGAGTGGGAGGCGCTGGCGTGCGCCTCCTTCGAGGACGTCTTCGCGGCCGTCGAAGGTGGTGAGGCCGAGCTGGCGATGATCCCGATCGACAACTCGATCGCCGGCCGGGTCGCCGACATCCACCACTTCCTGCCCGGCTCCCCGCTGCACATCATCGGCGAGCACTTCCTGCGCATCCGCTTCCACCTGATGGCGGTGCCCGGCGCCGACCTGGGCACCATCCGCACCGTGCACAGCCACGTGCACGCCCTGGGCCAGTGCCGCCGGATCATCCGCGAGCACGGCCTGTCGCCGCAGATCTCCGGCGACACCGCGGGCGCGGCGCGCGAGGTCGCCGAGGCCGGCGACCCCACCCAGGCGGCCATCTCCCCACCGCTGGCGGCCGGGATCTACGGGCTGCAGGTGCTCGCCGAGGACGTCGAGGACGAGGAGCACAACACCACCCGCTTCGTGGTCCTCTCCCGCGACGCGCAGCCGGCCGAGGCGGGCTCGGGGCCGCTGGTGACGACGTTCGTCTTCAACGTGCGCAACCTGCCCGCCGCGCTCTACAAGGCGCTCGGCGGCTTCGCGACCAACGGCGTCAACATGACCAAGCTCGAGAGCTACATGGTCGACGGGCACTTCACCGCCACCCAGTTCCTCGCCGAGGTCGACGGGCACCCCGACGACCCGCCGCTGCGGCGCGCGCTGGAGGAGCTGGCGTTCTTCACCACCGAGGTGAAGGTGCTCGGCACCTACCCCGCCGACCCGTTCCGGGCCGACTGAGGCGCAGCAGCCGGACCGGCGCTAGGAGACCAGCTCGACCGGCCGGGAACGCGACGAGAAGTCCAGCGACGGCGTCAGCGCGGCGCGCAGCCGGTCGCGGAACGGGGTGAAGGGGTCCTGTCCGCCCTCGTGGAGCTCCTGGAGCCGGCGCACCAGCAGCTCGATGGCCCGCTCGTGCGGGAAGGCGTGGCTGGCCGGCTGTTCGGCGGCCAGCAGGGTGCCCTGCAGCCAGTTGCGCAGGGTCTGCTCGTCGACGCCGATCTCGACGGGCTTCGCGCCCCGCGGCCGGAAGGTCAGCGTGTGCGCCAGCCGGTCGAAGGCGAGCAGGCTGGCCGAGACCCGGCTCACCTCGTGCTCCAGATCGATCTCCACGTCGCGGACCCCCATGTCCTCGTGTCGTTCCTCTCGAGGTCCTTACCCCCGGACCCACGAAGCAAACCTGGGTACGTGAAATCTGCATCAACACGACGGGGCCCCCGGCGAGTAGGTTCGTCGCCGTGGACCCGACCGATCCTCGCACCCACGACCTGGGCTTCGCGCGCGTCGACGTCGACCGCGCCGCCCGCACCGGCGACCCGGAGGTGGTGCTGGGCCAGGGCAAGCGCCCCGAGCAGGTGGTCGCGCTGCTGCGCACCCTGCACGAGCGCCACCCCGACCGGATGGTGCTCGCGACCCGGCTCGGCCCCGAGGCGCTCGACCTGGTGGCCGGCGAGCTGCCCGACGCCCACGTCGACGAGGTGGCCCGCGCCGCGACCCTCGGCCCGCCCCCGGCCCCGCGCGGCCGGGTGCTGGTCGTCGCCGCCGGCACCTCCGACGCCCCGGTGGCCGCCGAGGCGGCCCTGAGCGTGGCCGCCCACGGGGCCGGGGTCGCGCGCATCGACGACGTCGGCGTCGCCGGGCTGCACCGGCTGCTCGCGGTGCGCGACGAGCTGGCCGCGGCCGACGCGCTCGTGGTCGTGGCCGGCATGGAGGGCGCGCTGCCCTCGGTCGTGGGCGGCCTGGTGGGCGTGCCGCTGGTCGCGGTGCCCACCAGCATCGGCTACGGCGCCTCGCTCGGCGGGGTCTCGGCACTGCTCGGCATGCTCAACAGCTGCGCCCCCGGCATCGGCGTGGTCAACATCGACAACGGCTACGGCGCCGGCGTCCTCGCCGCCCGGATCGCCCGGCAGAGCGCCCGATGACCACCTGGGTCGACGCCACCGCCGGCGCCAGCGGCGACATGCTGCTCGGCGCCCTGCTCGCGGGCGTGCCGCTCGAGGTGCTCCGGGGCGCCGTCGAGGCCGCCTCCCCCGAGCCGGTCACCCTGCGCGTCGAGGAGGTGCGGCGCGCCGGGCTGGCGGCCACCCGCTGCCACGTCGAGGTCGCCGACTCCACCACGCACCGCAGCTGGCGCGACGTACGCCGCCTGCTGGTCGCCGCCGACCTCGCCGAGCCGGTGCGGGTCGCCGCGCTGGGCGTCTTCGCCCGGCTGGCCACGGCCGAGGGCGCCGTGCACGGCCACTCCCCCGACGACGTGACCTTCCACGAGGTCGGCGCGCTCGACGCCATCGCCGACGTGGTCGGGGTCTGCGCCGGGCTCGACCACCTGCGCCGGCGCCACGAGGGCCCGGTCGTGGTCAGCCCGGTCGCGGTCGGCTCGGGGCGCGTCGGCGCCGCCCACGGGTCGCTGCCGGTGCCGGTGCCGGCGGTCGTCGAGCTGCTGCGCGGGGTCCCGTCGTACGCCGGCCCGACCGGGGCGCCGCCCGCCGAGCTGTGCACCCCCACCGGTGCGGCCCTGCTGGTCAGCCTCGCCGACACCTGGGGCCCGCAGCCCGCGATGGGCGTCGAGGCCGTGGGGGTCGGCGCGGGCGGCCGCGACCCCGCCACCCATCCCAACGTCGTCCGGCTGCTGACCGGGCCCGGCGTCCCCACGGGGCCCTCCGCCGGCCCTGCCACCGACCCCTCCACCGAGCTGGTCGTCGAGGCCAACGTCGACGACCTCGACCCGCGGCTGTGGCCCGGGGTGCTGGCGGCGCTGCTCGAGGCAGGCGCGGCCGACGCGTGGCTGACGCCGATCGTGATGAAGAAGGGCAGGCCCGCCCACACGCTGTCGGTGCTGGTGCGCCCCGAGCTGGCCGAGCGGGTGCGGGCGGTGGTCGTCGCCGAGACCACCACCATCGGCCTGCGCGAGCACCCCGTCACCAAGCGCCCGCTGCCGCGGGAGGTCGTGGAGGTGCAGGTCGACGGGACCCGGGTGCGGGTCAAGGTCGCGCAGCACGCCGGTCGTAGGATCACCGCCCAGCCCGAGTGGGACGACGTCGCCGCGGCGGCGCGGGCCACGGGGCGCCCGGCGCGAGCGGTCCTCGCGCAGGCGCAGGCGCTGGCCCACGACCTGCTCGACGAGCGACACCCCGATCCCTGAGGACACAGCGTGGAGCTGAGCGCCCTGCTCATCACCTTCGGCACGATCTTCCTGGTCGAGCTGCCCGACAAGACCTTCCTGGCCACGCTGGTGCTCAGCACCCGCTACCGGCCGCTGCTGGTCTGGCTCGGGGTCGGCCTCGCCTTCACCGTGCAGACCGGGGTCGCGGTGCTGCTGGGCCGCGCGGTCTCGTTCCTGCCCGACGACCTGGTGCGGGGGCTGGCCGCGGCCATGTTCCTCGTCGGCGCCGCACTGCTGGCGCGCGAGGCCCGCCAGGCCCGCGCCGGCCACGAGGCGGAGGACGAGGACGAGGGCGCCGAGATCCTCGAGCGCGCGGCCCCGGCGACCGGGTGGCGCGCGGTGCTCGCGTCGTTCCTGGTGCTCTTCGCCGCCGAGTGGGGCGACCTGTCGCAGCTGCTGACGATCACCCTGGTGGCCCGCTTCGACGCCGTGCTCCCCGTCTTCGTCGGCGCGCTCGCCGCGCTGCTGAGCGTCAGCGCCCTGGCCGTGCTCGTCGGGCGGGCGCTGACCCGGCGGGTGCCGGTGCACGTGCTGATGTGGGGCGGCGCCGCCGTCTGCCTGGCCCTGGCCACCCTGACGACGTACGAGCTGCTGGCCTGACACCCACCCGGGCGGCGGCACTAGGGTGTCGCCCATGACTGCCAGCCCGAGCGCCGACCACAGCGCCGACCACAGCGCTGCCCAGCCCCAGCACGGCGCCGACAGCGAGGTCGGCCGGCTGCGCACGGTGATGCTGCACCGCCCCGGCAACGAGCTCAAGCGGCTCACCCCGCGCAACAACGACCGCCTGCTCTTCGACGGCATCCCGTGGGTGGCGCGCGCCCAGGAGGAGCACGACGCGTTCGCCGAGGCGCTGCGCGCCCGCGACGTCGAGGTGCTCTACCTGACCGAGCTGCTCACCGAGACGCTGCAGGACCAGATGGCGCGCAACCACGCCGTCACCGCGGCGCTCTCGGGGCTGCACCTGGGCGACACGCTGCGCAGCTACCTGGCCGGCTTCCTGCACGACGCCAGCCCCGACGAGCTCACGTCGTACCTGACCGCGGGCATCCGCAACGACGAGGTGCGCGGCGGCCACGGCCTGGTGACCTCGCTGCTCTCGCCCTACGACTTCCTGGTCGACCCGCTGCCCAACCTGCTCTTCACCCGCGACTCCAGCGTGTGGGTGCGCGACCGGGTGGCGGTGACCTCCCTGGCGATGCCCGCGCGCACCCGCGAGACCCAGCTGACCGAGCTGATCTACACCGACCACCCCCGCTTCCGCGGCACCCGCAAGATCCACGGCTGGCACTCCGAGCACGTCGAGGGCGGCGACGTGCTGCTGCTGGCCCCCGGCGTCATCGCCGTGGGCGTCGGCGAGCGCACCACCCCCGCGGGCGTCGAGCGCTTCGCGCGCCAGGTCTTCCACGCGGGCCTCGCGCGCACGGTCCTGGCGGTGCCGATCACCCAGGAGCGCGCCACCATGCACCTCGACACGATCTGCACGCTGGTCGACGTCGACAAGGTCGTGATGTACCCCAACGTCGCCGACTCGCTGCAGGCCTACACCGTCACCCTCGCCGAGGACACCGACGACGAGTCGACGCTGCGCCTGGAGGTCTCCGGCGCCGAGCCGTTCCTGGTCGCGGCCGCCAAGGCGATGGGCATCGACCAGCTGCACCACATCGACACCGGCCTCGATCCGGTCACCGCCGAGCGCGAGCAGTGGGACGACGGCAACAACACCCTGGCCCTCGCGCCGCGGGTGGCCGTGGCCTACGAGCGCAACGACGAGACCAACGACCGGCTCGAGGAGGCCGGCATCGAGGTCGTGCGGATCGCCGGCTCCGAGCTGGGCTCGGGCCGCGGCGGGCCGCGCTGCATGAGCTGCCCGATCGTGCGCGACCCGCTCTGACCCGCCCGTACCCCGACCCGGCGCCAGTTCCCCGCCGAACCGGCGCCACTTCCCGGCCGAGCCGGCGCCAGTTCCCCGCCGAGCCGGCGCCAGTTCCCCCGCGGCGGCGCCTCCTGACCCTGTGACCCGCCCGACGGGTGCTTGCCAGCCCGTGACCGGTCCGCGAGGATCGCCGCGGGAGCACCCCCGAACCCCCGAAAGGTCGTCCCCATGGCCAGCTCGTTCTTCAGCGCGTTCACACCCGAGGAGATCGCCAAGATCTCCTCGGCCGGCACCCGCGTGACGCTGCCCGAGGGGTGGGCGCCCATCTCCGAGCGCACCGGCGCCGACAAGGCCTACATCATCTTGTCGGGCTCCGTGTCGGTCCGTCAGCACGGCGAGGAGATCGCCCAGCTCGGCCCCGGCGACATCATGGGCGAGGCCGCGATCGTCAACCACTCGCTGCGCACCGCCAGCGTGGTCGCGCTCAGCCCGCTCGAGCTGATCCACTTCACCGCAGAGGCGCTCAACCGCCTCGCCGTCGAGATGCCCAGCTTCGGCGAGGCCCTCGAGAACGTCGCCCGCGAACGGTTCGAGGCCGACCGCGCCAAGCACCCCTGAGCCGGCGGTACGTCGCGTGGAGGCGTCGGAGCCCGGCGTCTCGGCCGACCGCGTCGAGGAGCTGCTGCTGGGGCACGCCCCGCACCTGACCCGGCGCGAGGTCAGCGCCCGGGCGGGCGTGCCCCTCGAGCTGGCCCGTGAGCTGTGGCGGCTCCTGGGCTTCGCCGAGACCGCCGACGACGACGTCGCCTTCACCGAGGCCGACGTCGAGGCGCTGCGGCTCAGCGCCGAGCTGACCGGCCTCGGCATCCTCGGCGACGACTCCCAGGCCGCGCTGGTGCGCACCTGGGGCCGCTCCTTCGCCCGCCTCGCGGAGTGGCAGACCACGCTGCTGGCGCGGGTCGCCGCCGAGCACGCCGAGCGGGCCGGGGAGGCGGGCCAGTCGGACGTCGACCCGGTGGAGGCGATGGCGGCCCTCACCGCCGAGGTGCTGCCGCGCGTCGAGCAGCTGCAGGCCTACGCCTGGAAGCGGCACCTGGCCGGCGCGTCGAGCCGGCTGCTGGCGCTGAGCGGTCAGCCGGGCGAGGCCGGTCGGCCCGGGGAGCCGGTGCTCGTGCAGGCGGTCTGCTTCGTCGACATCGTCGGCTTCACCTCGCGGTCGAAGTCGTTGCGCGAGGCCGAGCTGGTGGCCTGGATCGAGGAGTTCGAGCACGTCTCGAGCAGCATCGTGGTCGAGCACGGCGGCCGCGTCATCAAGAACATCGGCGACGAGGTGCTGCTGGTGGCCGACGACGTGGCCACCGCCGCCGAGATCGCGCTCGAGATGACGCGTCGCGGCGCCGACCCCGACGACGCGTTCCCCGCGGTCCGCGCCGGCATCGCCCACGGCGACGTGGTGCTGCGCCTGGGCGACGTGCTCGGCCCCACCGTCAACATCGCGGCGCGGCTCACCTCGCTGGCCCGGCCCGGCACGGTGCTCGTGGACGACAGCGCGCACGAGCACCTGGCCGCGCTCGAGGCCGAGCGCGAGCAGGCGTCGTACACGTTCCGGCGCCCGCAGCGGGCGTCGGTCAAGGGCTACTCGCGGCTGCAGCCGTGGGTGCTGCGCCGCGCCTAGGGGTGCTCGGCCGCGCTCAGCGGATGGTGACCTGGCGGTTGGCCAGGCCGTTGCGGGCCGAGCGCTCCTCGGCGGTGAGCGGCGACTCGTCGGCCAGCGCGGCGGCCAGGTCGGCGGCGAACTGCGCGGCCGGGTCCTCGAGGGCCTCCGGGCCGGTGCCGACCGGCAGGTCCCAGACCGGCGCCAGCAGGCCGTGGGCGCGGAACATGCCGACCAGGCGCGAGCCGGGGGCGATGTCGTCCTTGCCGGAGGCGTGCAGCCGGGCCAGCGCGTCGAGGAGCTGGTCCTCGGGCTCGGGCATCACCCAGCGCAGGTGCTCCTTGGTGCCGACGTTGGTCCAGTACGCCGCCTCGACCTGGGTCAGGCGGGCGGTCGGGTAGGCCGCCTCGTTGGCCGGGTCGAGGGCACCGGCCATCGAGTCCTTGTCCTCGACGTCGGCGATCCAGTAGTCGAAGCCCTCGTGCACGGTGACGTCGAGCGAGTCGCCGGTGACCAGGTCCTGCAGGCGCGGGCCCTGGCCGGGGGCGTCGGTGAGACCCACCACGCCGGTCTCGCCGGCTTCCGCGGCCGCGAGCGCCTTGGTCAGCACCGCGCCGAGGTCGCGGGCGGGGTCGCCGAAGGAGTGCTGGACCTGCAGGCCCAGCCAGATCTCGCCGCTCTCGCGCACCATCGCCGGCGCCGCCATCGGCAGCAGCGAGCACAGGGTGACGGTGCGGTCGGAGCCCTCGACCGAGGACGCGAGGGTGAGCGGGGCAGTGCCGGCCGGCACCAGCTCGCGCAGCGCGATGATGTCGCACTCGGAGGGCAGGCCCTCGAAGGGACGGTTCACGAACGCGTCGGCGCCGCCGCCGGGGGCGCCGTGGCAGGCCTTGTAGCGCTTGCCCGACCCGCACGGGCAGGGCTGGCGCGGGCCGACCTCGCCGGGGGTGGAGTCGGTGGTGCGCTGGTCGCGGGCCTTGGTGCGGGACTTCTTCGCCATGGGCGTGAACCTACCGGGCGCGCGGGCGGCTAGTGGACCCCGAGGTCGTCGAGCAGCTCGAGCACGTACGCCGGCCGGTCGCTGATCACCGCGCTGACCCCCAGCTCCAGGCACAGCTTGAGGTCGGCGCGGGTGTTGACGGTCCAGACGTGGATCTCGTGGCCGCTGTCGGCGATCCGCCGGGCGGTGCGCGGGTGCTCGCGCAGCTCCTGCACCCCGGGCCCGAGGATCCAGTCGCGGCCCACGCCGCGGCGCACCAGCGGCCAGGCCCCCATCTGGTCGACGAGCTGGACCACCCGCACGTCGGGGGCGCGGCGGCGTACCCGGCGCAGCGCCTGCCACGAGAAGCTCATCACCCGGGCCGGGCTGTCCGGCCCGGTCCAGCCGAAGTCGGAGAGCAGCTCGACGACGCGCTGCTCGACCAGGCCGCCGTACCTGGTGGGGTGCTTGGTCTCGACCGCGAGCTCGACGCGGCGGTCGTAGTCGGCCGCGACCTCGAAGAGCTTGCGCAGGGTGAGCACCTTGCCGTGCTCCTCGTCGACGTCGGGGCGCTCGTCGTCGAGCTCGGCCCAGGGGTGCTTCCAGGTGGCGAAGTCGAGCTCGGAGAGGTCGGCGAGGTCCATCGTCGACACGGTGCCGCGGGTGGCCGCCGTACGCCGCAGGTCGCGGTCGTGCACGCACACCAGGTGGCCGTCGGCGGTGAGCCGGACGTCGCACTCGAGCCCCTGGGCGCCGTCGTCGAGCGCGGCGATGTAGGCCCCCAGCGTGTGCTCGGCGTGGTCGTGGCTGGCGCCGCGGTGGGCAAGGACCTGCGGCCTCATGCGGCGATCATCGCGCACCTCGCCCGCCCGGGCGAGCACCTCAGCGGCTGCCGTCCTCGTGCCGCCCCTCCGCGATCGCGGTCGCCGCGGCGCGCAGGTTGGCCTCCGGGGGTCGGGAGTCCTCGGGCAGCCGGCGCCGCAGCTCGGCCAGCACCTCCTCCTCGGGGCGTCCCGCAAGCTCCTCCCCGACGCTGCGCAGCACCCGCTGCAGCGCCACGGTCGGCTCGGCCTCCTGGTCGGCGAGGCCCGGGCCCCGCTCGGGCTCGTGGCGCCGCGCGTCGTCGGTGGGGCCCATGGCCTCGGACGTGGGGTCGTGGCTGCTCATGCCTCCGACGCTGCCACGGCGGCGTACCCCGCCACTCCCCCCGAGGGGTGCGTGGGTGGGGGCCGGCCGAGCGGTCACTTCTGCACCACCGACCGGTCAGTTTCGAACCACCGAGCGGTCGAGTGCGGGCCGTCCTGAGCCGGTACGGAGGTGTGCGCCGGGTCGGCGCGAGATTTGCGCCGGGTCGGTGCGAGATCTGCGCCGGGTCGGCGCGAGATTCACGCCGGGTCGGCGTGGTCGCGCAGGTAGCGGCCGAAGTGGGGGACGGTGAACGCGATCCGGCCGCGCTCGCCGGAGTAGATCAGGCCCTTCTTGAGCAGCGCGTCGCGGGCGGGCGAGAGCGACTGGGGCTTCTTGCCGAGCACGGCGGCGACGTCGGCGGTGGCCACCGCGCCCACCGGGTCCTCGCCCCGGTCGGCGGCCGCGTCGGCCATCGCGCAGAGGTAGTCGCGCTCCCCCGGCGTGGCGCGCTCGTAGCGGGAGCCGAAGAAGCCCACCGCCAGCTCGCGCTCGGCCTCGGGGGCCGCGACGGCCACGTCGTCGGCGCTGATGGGCGAGCGCGGGGCGTGGTCCCAGACCGCCTTGCCGTAGGCCTGGATGAAGTAGGGGTAGCCGCCGGTGGCGGCGTACATCGCGGCCAGGCCGTCGTCGGTGAACTCGGCGTCCTCCTCGGCGGCCGGGGCGCACAGCGCCCGGTCGGCGGCGTCGCGGGAGAGCCGGTCGATGCGCTGGTAGCTGAAGAGCCGTTCGGAGTAGGACTTGCTGGCGCTGAGCACCGCCGGCAGGTGCGGCAGGCCGGCGCCCACGACGATCACCGGCAGCCCCGACTGGCTGATCTCGTGGCAGGCCGCGCAGAGCGCCGAGACGTCGGCGGGGCCGAGGTCCTGCATCTCGTCGATGAAGACGCCCACGCCCTTGCCGACGTCGGAGGCCAGCCCGCCGACGTCGGTGAGCAGCTCGACGAGGTCGATCTCGATGTCGCCGGAGTCGGCGCGACCGCGGGCGGCGGGTACGTCGATGCCCGGGCTCCACCGGTCCTTGAGCTTGGCGTCGGCGCCGGCCTCGCGCTGCGCGAAGGCGCGCAGCACCCCCAGCACCTGGTCGACCTGGTCCTGCTCGGGGTGGCCGAGCTCGCGGATCGCCTGGTGCAGCGCGCTGGAGAGCGGGCGGCGCAGCCCCTGCTCGGGGCGCGCCTCGAGCTTGCCGGTGCCCCAGCCGCGGCGTACGGCGGCCGAGCGCAGCGCGTTGAGCAGCACCGTCTTGCCGACACCGCGCAGCCCGGTCAGCACCAGCGAGCGCTCGGGGCGCCCGCGCGCCACCCGCTCGAGCACGACGTCGAAGGCGCGCAGCTGCTCGTCGCGCCCGGCCAGCTCGGGCGGGCGCTGGCCGGCGCCTGGGGCGTAGGGGTTGCGCACGGGGTCCACGATCGGACGGTATCGGGATCTCTAGCGCCGGCGGCATACATCGCTAGCGAGTCGTAGCGCCGATCGGCGCCGGGTCGTGCGCCCGCGTGTGGCGCCGGAGTCACCACCAGGGGCACGGCCCGCGGCCTAGAGTGGGCCCGTGCCGGAGCTGCCCGAGGTGGAGGCGCTGGCCCTCGACCTGGGGGGCCGGCTGCAGGGGCGAGCGGTCACGAAGGTGCACCTGGCCCAGTTCAGCGCGCTCAAGACCTTCGACCCGCCCCTGACCGCGCTCGAGGGCGTGCTGGTCGACGGGGTCACCCGGCACGGCAAGTTCCTCGACATCGACCTCTCCGGCACCCACCTGGTGATGCACCTGGCCCGCGCCGGCTGGGTGCGCTGGCGCGACGAGGTGCCCGCGACCCCGCCCAAGCCGAGCCCGAGGTCGACGATCGCGGCCCGCATCGTGCTCGACGACGAGACCGGCCTCGACGTCACCGAGGCCGGGACCCGTAAGAGCCTGGCGATGTACGTCGTGCGCGACCCGCTCGACGTGCCCGGCATCGCCAGCCTGGGCCCCGACCCGCTGACCGACGACTTCACCCGCGAGCGGCTCGGCGAGATCCTGCAGGCCGAGGGCCGCAAGCAGCTCAAGGGGGTGCTGCGCCACCAGGGCACCATCGCCGGCATCGGCAACGCCTACTCCGACGAGATCCTGCACGCGGCGCGGATGTCGCCGTACAAGCCGGCCTCCTCGCTCGACGACGACGAGCTCACCGTCCTTTACGACGCCCTGCGCGAGACCCTCGGCGCCGCCGTCGACCGCTCCCGCGGGCTGGCGGCCAGCGAGCTGAAGGGCGAGAAGAAGACCCACCTCGCGGTGCACGGCCGCACCGGCGAGGCCTGCCCGGTCTGCGGCGACGTCGTGCGCGAGGTCTCCTTCGCCGACTCCAGCCTGCAGTACTGCCCCACCTGCCAGACCGGCGGCAAGCCGCTGGCCGACCGCCGGATGAGCAAGCTGCTGAAGTGACCGCGGGCCGGGCGGTCAGGAGCAGCCCGGCTCCCCCGGCGCCGGCGCGCACCCGCAGGCCTCGCCGCGCCAGGCCTCGAGGCCCTCGCGCACCGCAACCGCGGCGATGACCAGGCCCGCGACCGGGTCGGCCCACGACCACCCGAGCGTCGCGTTGAGGACCAGCCCGACCAGCAGCACCGCCGACAGGTAGGTGCACAGCAGGGTCTGGGTGGAGTCGGCCACGACGGCGCCCGAGCCGAGCGCCCGGCCGGTACGCCGCTGCGCCCACGACAGGAACGGCATCACGGCCAGTGACAGCGACGCCAGCACGATGCCGACCGTCGAGGTGTCCGGCTCGTGGGAGCCGACCAGGGCGCGCAGCGACTCCCACGCCACGTAGCCGGCGAGCGCGAAGAAGGAGATCGCCATCAGCCGCAGCGCCACCCGCTCGCGCGACTCGGGCAGGGCGTGGCGGAACTGCCACAGGATGATCAGCCCCGACGACACCTCGACGAGGGAGTCGAGGCCGAAGCCGACCAGGGCCACGGAGCCGGCCACCATCCCTGCGGCGATCGCCACGACCGCCTCGACGCAGTTGTAGACCACCGAGACCGCCGCCAGCTGCTGGGCGCGGCGGCCCAGGCGCGCCCGCTCCTCGGCGCCCAGGATCGTCGCATGCCGGGTGGCGCTCACCGGTCGACCCCCGTGGCGGCGGCGGGGGCCGAGCTCGGGCACAGCGCGACCGCCTCGCCGGTGGCGGCCAAGAGGCGCTCAGCGGCGACCCACAGGTCGTCGAGCTCCGCGCCGTGGGCCAGGGACCACACCGAGGCCCGCCCCTGGGGTCGCGAGTCGACGAGCCCGCAGCCGCGCAGGCAGGCCAGGTGCTGCGAGACAGTGGACTGCGCCAGGCCCAGGTGGGCGACCAGGTCGGTGACCCGCTGCTCGCCCTGCGCCAGCCGGCGCAGGATGGCGAGGCGGGAGGGGTCGGAGAAGCCGTGGAAGAGGGCGGCGGCGGAGCCGAGCGACGCGCACGGACCCGCGCTCATCATCGTCATGCGCCGATGATAGCGGCGGCATGCGGCAGCGGCTACCCGACCCCGACGCTGAGCCCGAGCACCACGCCCGCCGCCGCGCACACGCCCAGCACCCGCAGCACCGGCCAGTCGAGCCGCAGCACCAGCACCGCGGCGAGCAGGGCCACGGCGAGCGCCGGCCAGCGCACCGTGTCGAGCAGCGGGTACTCGACCGAGAACGGCCCCCAGGCGGCCGTCCCGGTGCTGCGCACCAGCGTGTGCAGCGCGAAGTAGAGGCCCAGGTGGGCGATCACCCCGACCACGGCCGCGGTGATCCCGGCCAGCGCGCCGGCCAGGGCGCGGTTGCCGCGCAACCGCTCGACGTACGGCGCCCCGAGCAGGATGAAGAGGAAGCAGGGCACGAAGGTGACCCACGTGGTCAGCAGCGCGGCCAGCACCGCCGCCACCCACGGGTCCAGCGGGCCCGGTGCGCGGTAGGCGCCGACGAAGGCGACGAACTGCACGACCATCACCAGCGGCCCCGGCGTGGTCTCGGCGAGCGCCAGGCCGCGCACCATCTCGCCGGGCCCCAGCCAGCCGTAGACCTCCACGGCCTGCTGCGCGACGTAGGCCAGCACGGCGTAGGCACCGCCGAAGGTGACCAGCGCCGCGCCGGAGAAGAACAGGCCCTGGTCGACCAGGATGCTCGAGCGGCCCAGCAGCAGCGCCGCCGCCACCACCGGGGCCGCCCACAGGGTCAGGCCCACCGCCAGGACCAGGCCCGAGCGGCGCGCCCCCGGCGGCTCGCTGTGCAGCGCGTCGTCGGCGATGAGCGGCGGCGGGCCGCCCCCGGCCGCGGGCGCCGCCGGCCGGGCGAGACCGGGCAGCACCCGCGAGAGCAGCCACCCGACGAGCCCGGCCAGGGCCACCACCGCGGGGAAGGGCACGCCGAGCAGGGCGAGCGCGGCGAAGGAGGCCACCGCCACACCGAGCAGCGAGCGGTGTACCAGCGCCCGGCGGGCCACCCGCACCACCGCCTGCGCGACGATCGCGACCACCGCGGGCGCCAGCCCCAGGAACAGCGCCTGCACCAGCGTGGTCTCGCCGTACGTCACGTAGACGCCGGAGAGCACCAGCAGCGCCACGACCCCGGGCAGGATGAACAGCACGCCCGCGACCAGCGCCCCGCGCACGCCGTTGAGCAGCCACCCGACGTACGTCGCGAGCTGCTGGGCCTCGGGACCTGGCAGCAGGGTGCAGTAGGACAGCGCGAAGAGGAAGCGCTGCTGGCCGATCCAGCGGGTCTCCTCGACGAGCACCCGCTGCATGACCGCGATCTGGCCCGCCGGGCCGCCGAAGGTCTGCAGCGAGATCGCGAACCACACCCGCGCTGCGGCACGCAGCGCGATGACGTCGCCAGCGGGTCGGCTCACGCGAGGAGACTACGGGCGCGCAGGTCCGCCGGCGGCCCTAGGATGGACGGGTCGTCCAGGGGAGGAACCCATGACCACGATCCCGACCGTCCACGTAGACGGCGTGCCCGACCCGGTGCCCGACGGCCTCGGGGTGCTCGACGTCCGCGAACCCGCGGAGTGGGAGCACGGCCACATCGACGGCGCCGTGCACATCCCGCTCGGCGAGCTCGGGGCCCGCGTCGGGGAGGTGCCCGACGGCCAGGTGCTGGTCGTATGCCGCATCGGGGGCCGCTCGGCCCAGGCCGTGGCGTGGCTGGGCCAGCAGGGCCACGACGTGGTCAACCTCGACGGCGGGATGCTCGACTGGCAGGCGGCCGGCCGGCCGATGGTCAGCGAGACCGGCCGACCGCCCCAGGTCGTCTAGCAGGGGCCGCTGCTCACTGCTCGGAGGAGCCGTCCTGCTCCTCGGCGGGCGCCGACTCCTCGTCGGTGCCGTCCTCGGCACCGCCCTCGGTGCCGGTCTCGGCGCACGTCGCGCCGGCGTACTGCACCAGCGCGTTCATCTGGTCCTGCTGGGCCTTGGAGAGGTCGAAGTCGTCCATGGCCGCGAGGTCCTCGGCGCTGGCGTCGGCGTCGATGTCGGCGAGGATGTCGAGGTAGACGTCGAAGCCCTTCGCGGCGTCCTGCGGAGCGTCGTCCGGGATGCCGCTGGCGGTCAGGCCGGCCTCGAGCTGCTCGACGTCCGAGCCGTCCTCCAGGGCGCCGTTGCCGACGAGCGCGGTGCAGAACGCGGCGTCGCTGCCCGGCTCGCCGCCGGCCGAGGCCGACGACGCCGTCGTGGGCTCGGCGGCCGCGTCGTTCGTCTCGTCGTCGGAGCCGCAGGCGGTGGCCGTCAGGGCGACGAGCACCGCGAGGGGGGCGAGAGCGTGCTTCACGGGGGGTCCTTCCGATCGAGGGCGCCGGGCAGCCGCCCGACGCAGCCCTCGACGGTGCCACACCTTCCCGAGAGGAACCTGAACGGCGCCGCCGGCCGAGCGGTCACTTCTGAACCACCGACCAGTCACTTTCGACCCACGGCCGGGTTCGAAAGTGACCGCTCGAGGGTTCACAAGTGACTGCTCGGCCCTACTCCTGCAGGTCGGGGTCGAGCTGGCCGAGGTCGTCCGCGGTGGGCAGGTCGAGCTCGTCGGCGCAGGTCTCGGTGACGTAGCCGAGGAAGGCCACGAAGCTGCCCTGCACCTCCGGGCCCAGGTCCTCGCCCAGGGTCTCGAGGTCGGTCTCGTCGTCCGCCTCCCGCACCAGCTCGCCGAGGGTCTCGAAGCCCGCGCGGGCCTCGTCGGGGATGTCGTCGGGGGTGCCGACCTCGATGAGCTGCTCGACCGCCTCCTTGACGCTGTCGAGGTCCTCGCCGCCGTCAGACTCGATGTCGGCGTAGACCTGGCAGAAGTCCTCCTGGGAGGCGTCCTCGGGCGCGGCGGAGGGCTCGTCGCTGCCGCAGGCGGCAGCGCCGCCCAGGACGAGGGCCAGCCCGGCGACGCCGGCCAGCGGGCGCAGGGCGGAGCGGTGGAGGGGACGGAGGGGGTGGTGCACGGTCAGCTCCTGGGAGGGGGGACGGGGCGGGTTCAGGCGTCGGAGAAGACCTTCGGCAGCGGCAACGCGACCGCCACGGCCAGGCGTCGCAGGTACTCCGCCCGCTCGATCTCGACCACCCCGAGGCTGGCCAGGTGGGCGGTGCTCCACTGCACGTCGAGCAGCCGGTCGGCGGCGTGCTCGTCGTCGAGCAGGCCCACCAGCGCCACCAGGGCGACCTTCGAGGCGTCGGTCTCGTGGTGGAACATCGACTCGCCGGCGAAGAGCCCACCGGTCGCCACGCCGTACAGCCCGCCGACCAGCCGGCCCTCGTGCCAGGTCTCGACGCTGTGCGCCCAGCCGAGGTCGTGCAGGCACAGGTAGGCCTCGCGGATGTCGTCGTCGATCCAGCCGGAGGGCCGGCGCGGGTCGGCGCAGGCGTCGAGGACCTGCTCGAAGGCGGTGTCGACGCGGGTCTCGAAGGTGCGCACCGAGCGGCGCAGCGAGCGGGAGACGTGCAGCCCGTCGAGCGGCAGCACCCCGCGCTCGACC
Source organism: Nocardioides marinisabuli (assembly GCF_013466785.1). Lineage (NCBI taxonomy): Bacteria > Bacillati > Actinomycetota > Actinomycetes > Propionibacteriales > Nocardioidaceae > Nocardioides > Nocardioides marinisabuli. The sequence goes on along the minus strand of NZ_CP059163.1, from coordinate 1,667,801 downwards.
GGGCAGAACCAGTACATCGGGTCGCCGGCGTGGCCCGAGGGCATCGGGAAGAGGCCCTGGCGGTACGCCGAGAGCAGGGTGCCCGGCTCGAGGTCGGCGCCGACGCCCACCAGGTCGTCGCGCGCGTCGAAGCGGCGCGGGTCGCCGAACGACCACGGCGAGGCGGGGGGTTCGATCGGCACTCGTCGAACGTTAACGAGCACGCCACCTCGATCACAGACCCGGAAGGAGGTGGGGGGTGACCGGGTGGTTCGTAGGATCGGTGGCGTGAGCAAGCGAGGAGCCCTGACCGGGCAGATCGGTCGCCGGCTGGCGCCCCGGGTGACCGGGATGGCGCCGGGGCTGACGTCGTCGTTCGTGCGGGAGGCGCTGCACCGCGCCATCAGCGGGGTCGGCCCGCTCCCGCCCGCCGCGGCCGCCGCCGACGAGCAGCTGCGCGAGCAGCACGGCGACGTCGAGAAGGGCGTGCACGAGGTGATCGAGAACCACGTGCGCTACGCCGGCGCCCAGGGGTTCCTGACCAACCTCGGCGGCGTGGTCACCGCCGCCGTCGCGATCCCCGCCAACATCACCGGCCTGGCGCTGGTGCAGTGCCGGATGATCGCCGGCATCGCCCACCTGCGCGGCTACGACCTCGCCGATCCGCGGGTGCGCAACGCGATCCTGGTCTGCCTGCTCGGCGAGGACAGCGTGGCGCGCCTGGTGAAGGCCGGCACGATCCCCGCCCACCCGGCCGACCTGGCCACCGGCCCCGAGCCCGACCAGGCGCTCGACCGGGCCGTCTCGGCGGCCGTGGCCGACGACATCGTCTCGCGCATCCTGGGCAAGCGGCTCGCGGTCACCGTCGGTCGTCGCGTGCCGGTGGTCGGGGGCGTGGTCGGCATGGGTGCCGACGGCTACGCCACCTGGCGCATCGGGCGCTACGCCGAGCGCGAGCTGCGGCCCCTGACCACCCGGTAGCCGCGGTGCAGCGCGCGACCCGCGCGTGAGCGTCGTACGACGCGCAGGGCGCGCTCCTTGGCCCGCTGCACCGGCCGCGCGGCGTCGAGCTCGCGGCGCAGGTGGTCGACCTCGCCGTGCAGGCGGGCCTCCTCGTGGCGCAGCCGCGCGTTGTCGAGCAGCAGCGCCCGGATCGCGTCGACGCCCGCGGCGGCCACCTGGCTCTCCCGCGGGGAGTCGGGGTCGGCCCAGTGCGGGGCCGCGGGGGCGCCGGTGAGGTCGTCGAGGTCGCCGACCACCGTGTAGCCGCGCTCGCGCAGCTCGGCGACCCAGGCGTGGCCCAGCTCCTCGGCCCAGGGGTGCACGTCGGGCGGCAGGCCCAGGCGGGCCGAGCGGGTGCGCGCCGAGAGGGTCTGGTGGGCCAGCAGCTCGCGCACCAGCGGGCGGTAGTCGGGCGGGTCGAGGACCGGGTTGACGGCCTTGTTGATGCGGCGCAGCAGCGCGGTCTCGGGGACCCCGAGCGAGGGGTTGGCCCGCTCGGCCTCGAGGTCGAGCTCGACCTCGCCGAGCTCGTCGAGGCCGAAGGCGTGGGAGAAGCGCTGCCACAGCAGGTCGCGGGGCCCGCCGGGCGGTGGCACGGTGACCACGTGGACCTGCTCGGGCGGCAGCGCGTGGCCCCACCGGTCGAGGATGTCGGGGATCTCCTGCACGCCCCAGAACCAGGTGGCGATGCGGGTGGCGCGCTCGGGGTCGCGCAGCTCGGCCAGGAAGCGCTCGAAGGTGATGGTGCTGCGGTGCTTGACGTTCTCCTGCCACTCGGCGGGGATCTGGCGCACCAGGTCGCGCACCGAGACCACGACGTGCACCTCGGTGCCGTCGTCGTGGCCCAGCGAGGCGAGCGCGCGGCCGACCTGGCTGCGCGAGGCGGTGGCGAGGATCTCGTGGCTGATGATCGCGGTGCCCTCGTGGGCCCGCACCCGGGCCGCCAGCTCGTCCCAGGCCCCGATCGCCTCGGTCTCCAGCCCGCCCCAGGGCAGCCGCATCAGGTCGAGCGCGGCCAGGAAGTGCGCGTCGAAGCGGTCGGCGGGGTAGAGCACGCCGGCCTCGAGCAGCCGCTCGCGGTTGCGGAACAGCACGTCCTGCAGGTGCGAGGTGCCGGTCTTGGGGGTGCCGACGTGCAGCAGGACCCGTGCGCTCACCTGGGGTCCTCCTGTGTCGGGCTGTCGGGCTGGTGGTCGGTCGGCCGGTCGGCGGTGGGGTGCTCCAGGAGCATCCGCACGGCCAGGTCGAGCACCCGGTCGTCGTGCGGCTCCCCCGGCTCCGCGGCCGCCAGGCGGCGCGGGTGGTCGAGCAGCGCGTCGGCGGGGCCCAGGACCGTGCCGACGACAGGGTACGGCGCCGCGAGCAGGTCGTCGCGCAGGCGGCGCGAGCGGCGCACCACCCAGCGGTGGTGCTCGGGCGGGACCCCCAGCAGCGGCCCCGGCGCGTCGAGCAGCCGCGGCAGCAGCAGCGCGCGGCGCAGCACCTGGCGGCCCTCGGGCGGGGTGACCAGCAGGCCCAGCACGCCCCCGACGCGGCGCCCGAGGTCGATGGCGTCGACGGAGAGCCGCGGCGCGGCGGGCACCCGGCGTACGCCGACCTCGCCCGGCAGGGCGGTCGGGTCGAGCACCAGGCGCACCCGGTCGGGGCCGACCCGGGCGGTCCAGCGGCGGGCGGAGGCGACCGGGTCGGCGCCGCGGCCCAGCCGGCCGGTCTCGACCACGGTGTCCATCCAGCTGCGCCACGACGGCACCGGCCCACCGGTGGAGAAGGCGCGGTCGGTCCACAGGTCGACCAGCATCAAGGAGAGGCCGCCGCCGAGGACCAGCACGGTCGGGTCCGGTCCGCCGGGCGGGCGGCCCGCGGCGACGAGGTGGCGGCGCGCGGCGTCGGCCCGCCACGGGTCGCCGACCAGGCGGTAGCGCGGGCGCCAGCGGCGCAGCAGCGCGCCGGTGCGCAGCCGGGCGGCCACCGAGGTCGGCCCGGCCGCCGGCAGCGGGCGCGCCACGAGGTCCTCGGCGAGCAGGCTGGTGGCGACCCGGATCAGCTCGTCGGCCGGCAGCTGCGCGGGGTCGACCGGCGCCGGGCCGAAGCGCGACAGCGGCGCGGCGCCGAGCAGCTCGAGGTCGGGCCGGCCCCGGCCGGGCGCGCTGGCCTCCAGCACCCGGCGGGCCAGCGCCCGGCCGGGCCGACCGGCCACGTTGAGGCGTCGCAGCAGCTCCAGCTGCTGGGCGCCGGGCAGCACCCGGCCGCTGCGCTCACCGGTCGCGGCCCACTGCGACCACGGCGTCGCACCGCCCTCGCGCAGGTGGGCGACCCAGGCCCAGGCCCGGCGCTCGCCCTCCGGGTCCCGCCGGGTCCCCGGCAGGTCCGGAGGGCCGCTCGCTCACTGGTCGCGCAGCCGCCGGGCCTGCGAACGCACCCGGTTGACCAGCTGCTGGTCGGGGTCCTCGCGGCGCGCGGCCTCGCGGGTCATCGCGGTCAGCGCGTCGACGGCCACCGAGAGCTGCTCGCGCGCCGAGATCTTGTCGGGGTTGACCCAGCCGGTGCCCTCGGCGGGGCGCTGGGGGCGCAGGTCGGCGACGTCGCCGAGGACCTGCACGCCCGAGCCCTCGACGTACTCGATCCAGCGCTCGGCCTCGTCCTCGGCCCAGTCGTACATCTTGGGCGGCAGGCCCAGCGGCGCGGCGCCCTTGCGGCCGGCGAGCTCCTGCTCGGCGAGCAGGTCGCGCACCAGCGCGTCGTAGGTGACCTCGCGGCGGGTACGGCGCCCCAGCCGCTTGTTGAGCCGGCGCAGCAGCACCGTCTCGGCCGCCCCGAGCGAGGGGTTGCGCCGCTCGGACTCCTCGGGCGCCCAGGCCGGGTCGATGCCGAAGGCGGTGCAGAACCGGCGCCACAGCTCGTCGGGGGCGGCGGCGCTGCCGCGCTGGGGCACGGTGACGACGTGGATGTTCTCGGGGGGCAGGCCCGCGCTCCAGGTGCCGAGCACCGAGGGCAGGTCGAAGGAGCGGTAGAACCAGGGCTGGCGCTGGCGCACCTTCTTGAGGAACTGGCGGTAGGTCCACTTGCGGCCCTGCTTGATGCTCTCCTGCCAGGCGGCCGGCAGCTGGCGGCCCAGGTCGCGCACCGAGTAGACGACGTGCACGTCGTCGCCGCCGCCCAGGTCGCGCTTGGCGCGGGCCACCGCCTCGGCCGGGGCGGGCGCCAGGATCTCGTGGCTGATGATGACGGTGCCGCTGCTGCGCTTGACCCGCCGCACCAGGGCCTCCCAGCTGCCCTCGGCGTGGCCGGGCTCGCCGCCCCAGTCCTGGCCGAGCAGGTCGAGCGCCGCGCGGAAGTGGAAGAGGCCCGGGCTCACCACGGGGCTACGGGTCGGCAGCGTGACGCCGTGGGAAGCCAGCGACTTCGCGTTACGGGCCAGCCGGTCCTGCAGGTAGGTCGTGCCGGTCTTCGGCGCGCCGATGTGCAGGTAGACGCGTCGGTTGCTCACGCGGGTGATTGTGCCCGATCGGCCCCGAGGGCCCGAACGACGGCCGACGGGCTGGGTCGTCCGAGCTCGCCGGCCATCCAGGTGCTGGTCGCCACCAACGCCTCGAGGTCGACCCCGTGCTCGATGCCGAGACCGTCGAGCAGCCACACCAGGTCCTCGGTGGCCAGGTTGCCGGTCGCGCTCACGGCGTAGGGGCAGCCGCCCAGGCCGCCCGCCGAGGCGTCGTACGTCGTCACGCCGGCGCGCAGCCCGGCCTGCACGTTGCTCAGCGCCTGGCCGTAGGTGTCGTGGAAGTGCAGCGCGAGCCGCTCGGGGCCGACGCCGGCCGCGCCGAAGGCCTCGACGAGCGCCGTGACGTGGCCGGCGGTGCCGACGCCGATGGTGTCGCCGAGGCTCAGCTGGGAGGCGCCGAGGTCGAGCAGCTGACGGCCCGCGGTGACGACCTGCTCGATCGGCACCGGCCCCTCCCAGGGGTCGCCGAAGCACATGGAGACGTAGGCGCGCACGTCGAGCCCGGCCTCGCGGGCGCGGGCCACGGTGGGCTCGAACATCTCCATCTGCGAGGCCAGGGTGCGGTTGAGGTTCTTGGCGGCGAACGTCTCGGTGGCCGAGCCGAAGATCGCGACGTGGCGCATCCCGAGCTCGAGCGCCCGGTCGAGGCCGCGCTCGTTGGGCACCAGCACCGGCAGGTCGCGGGCCGCGTCGCCGAGCTGGTCGTCGGCCTCGAGCAGCGCCACGAGCTCGGCGGCGTCGGCGAGCTGGGGCACCCACTTCGGGTGCACGAAGCTGGTGGCCTCCACCACCGGCAGCCCGGCGGCGACCAGCCGTCGTACGAACGCGGCCTTGGTGGCCAGGGGCACCAGCGCCTGCTCGTTCTGCAGGCCGTCGCGGGGGCCGACCTCGTAGATCGTGACCCGCTCGGGCAGGCCGGGTGCCGGCACCCGCATGGGCAGGGCGCCGATGGCGGGCTCGCGGTCGGGGGTGGTGGTCATCCCTGCTCCTCCTGGCCCGTTGGTTCCACGTGGAACAACACGTGCCCCAGGGGCACCTGGCGCCCCGTGGTGGCGTCGACGGTGGTGACCGTGCCGGCGAAGGGCGCGGTGAGCGCGAGCTCCATCTTCATCGCCTCGAGCACGCCGAGCACGTCGCCCTCCGCGACCTGCTGGCCCTGCTCGACGCGGACGTCGAGGACGGTGCCGGGCATCGGCGCGACCAGGGAGCCGTCGCCGGCCTCGGGGCCGTGGTCGGCGAACGGGTCGGGGCGCTGCCAGGCCCAGCGCTGGCCGCGGTGGGCGACCTCGACGTCGCCGGAGCGCACGTCGAGCACGGCGTGCTCGGCGTGGCCGTCGACGATCAGGTGCACGGTGTGGTCGGCGACCGAGACCTCCTGGACGCGGTGGTCGTCGACGCGCCCGCGGTGCCGGTCGACGACCAGGCTGTGCCCGTCGAGGGTGACGGTGTCGGGGGCCGGGTCGGCCCCCATCCGCCAGCCGTCGGCGTGCCAGCTGCCGGCGGCGGCCCCGCCCGGGCCCGCGCCGGCGGCGGGCAGGGTGTCGAGGAGCACCTGGGTCCAGGCCGCGAAGACCCGGGCCAGGTCGCCGTCGGGGGCGGGCACCTCGTGGCGGTCGAGCCAGGCGGTGTCGATGGTGGCGTCGCGGAACTCCGCACCGGCGGCCAGCGCGCGCAGGAAGCCGGTGTTGGTGGTCAGGCCCAGCACGGCGGTGTCGTCGAGGGCGGCGACCAGGCCGGTGCGCGCCGCCTCGCGGTCGGCGCCCCACACCACGACCTTGCCCAGCATCGGGTCGTAGGCGGTGGAGACCTCCTGGCCCGAGACCAGCGCGTGGTCGACCCGCACCCGGGTGCCGGCACGCTCGACGGCGGCCGGCCAGCGCACCAGGGAGGCGCGGCCGGCCTGCGGCAGGAACCCGCCGAAGGAGTCCTCGGCGTAGACGCGCGCCTCGATCGCGTGGCCCTCGAGGGTCACGTCGTCCTGGTCGAAGCCGAGCGGCTCGCCGGTGGCCACCTGCAGCTGCAGCGCGACCAGGTCGACCCGCTCGCCGCGCACCCGCGCGACCTCCTCGGTGACCGGGTGCTCGACCTGCAGGCGGGTGTTCATCTCGAGGAAGTAGAACTCGCCGGTCGCGTTGTCGAGCAGGAACTCGACCGTGCCGGCGCCGGTGTAGCCCACCTGCGCGGCCAGCGCGACGGCCGAGGCGGTGATCGCGGCCCGCTGCTCCTCGCTGATCGTGGGCGCGGGCGCCTCCTCCAGCACCTTCTGGTGGCGGCGCTGGGTGGAGCAGTCGCGCTCGAAGAGGTGCACCACGTGGCCGTGGGTGTCCCCCATGACCTGCACCTCGACGTGGCGACCCGACTCGACGTACTTCTCGATGAGCATCGTGTCGTCGCCGAACGACGAGCGCGCCTCGCGCTGCGCGGCGCCCAGCGCCTCGGCGTACTCGCCCGCCGAGCGGACCACCCGCATGCCCTTGCCGCCGCCGCCCGCGGCGGCCTTGACCAGCACGGGGTAGGCGAACGAGGCCGGGTCGTCGGCCAGGTCGTACGACGGCACGACGGGCACGCCGGCCTCGACCGCGATGTCGCGCGCGGCGTCCTTGCGGCCCATCGCGTCCATCACCTCGGCGGTCGGGCCGACCAGGGTGAGGCCGGCCTCGGCGAGCGCGCGGGCGAAGGGGGCGCGCTCGGAGAGGAAGCCGTAGCCGGGGTGGACGTAGCCGGCGCCGGAGTCACGGGCCGCGGCGACCACCTCGTCGATGTCGAGGTAGGAGCCGACCCGCACCGCGACGTCGGCCTCGGTGACGTGCAGCGCGCCGGCGTCGAGGTCGGTGTGCAGGGCCACGGTGCGCCAGCCGAGGCGGCGCGCGGTGACCAGCACCCGTCGGGCGATCTCGCCGCGGTTGGCGACCAGGAGCGTGTGCATGTGTGTCTCCATCACATTCGGAAGATGCCGTAGCGGGGCTCGGGGATCGGCGTGTACGCCGTGGCCGCGAGGCCCATCCCGAGCACGCGGCGGGTGTCGGCGGGGTCGATGACGCCGTCGTCCCAGAGTCGAGCGGTGGCGTAGTAGGGCGAGCCCTGGGTCTCGTACTGCTCGCGGATCGGGGCCTTGAACTGCTCCTCGTCCTCGGCGCTCCACTCCTCGCCCCGGGCCTCGATCCCGTCGCGGCGCACCGTGGAGAGCACCCCGGCCGCCTGCTCGCCGCCCATCACCGAGATCCGGGCGTTGGGCCACATCCACAGGAAGCGCGGGTCGTAGGCCCGCCCGCACATGCCGTAGTTGCCGGCGCCGTACGAGCCGCCGATGACGACGGTGAACTTCGGCACCACGCTGCAGGCGACCGCGGTGACCAGCTTGGCGCCGTCGCGGGCGATGCCGTTGTTCTCGTACTCGCGCCCGACCATGAAGCCGGAGATGTTCTGCAGGAAGACCAGCGGGATGCCGCGCTGGTTGCACAGCTCGATGAAGTGGGCGCCCTTGAGCGCCGACTCGCTGAAGAGGATGCCGTTGTTGGCCACGATGCCGACCTCGTGGCCCCAGATGCGGGCGAACCCGCAGACCAGGGTGTCGCCGTAGAGCTTCTTGAACTCGTGGAAGCGGCTGCCGTCGACGACCCGCCTGATCACCTCGCGCACGTCGTACGGCGTGCGGGTGTCGGTGGGCACCACGTCGTAGAGCGACTCGGGCGGCTCGTGCGGCTCCTCGACCTCGGCGGCCGGGGTGCGGTGCGGCCGGGCCGGGGGCAGGGTGCCGATGACGCTGCGCACGATCGCGAGCGCGTGGGCGTCGTCGTCGGCGAGGTGGTCGACCACGCCGGAGGTGCGCGCGTGCACGTCGCCGCCGCCGAGCTCCTCGGCGGTGACGACCTCGCCGGTCGCGGCTTTCACCAGCGGCGGGCCGCCCAGGAAGATCGTGCCCTGCCCCTTGACGATAACGGTCTCGTCGCTCATCGCCGGCACGTAGGCGCCGCCGGCGGTGCACGAGCCCATCACGCTGGCGATCTGCGGGATGCCGGCGGCCGACATGTTGGCCTGGTTGAAGAAGATCCGGCCGAAGTGCTCGCGGTCGGGGAAGACCTCGTCCTGCATCGGCAGGAACGCGCCGCCGGAGTCGACGAGGTAGACGCACGGCAGGTGGTTCTCGGCGGCGATGGTCTGGGCGCGCAGGTGCTTCTTGACCGTCATCGGGTAGTAGGTGCCGCCCTTGACGGTGGCGTCGTTGGCGACGACGACGCACTCGCGGCCGTGGATGCGGCCGATGCCGGTCACGATGCCGGCGCTGGGCACCGGCGTCTCCCCCGGGGCGCCGTACATCTCGGTCGCCGCCAGCGGGCTCAGCTCGAGGAACGGGCTGCCGGTGTCGAGGAGGCGGTCGACGCGCTCGCGGGCCAGCATCTTGCCGCGCCCGGTGTGCTTGGCCCGCGCCGACTCGCTGCCGCCCGTCCGTGCCGTCGCCAGCCGCTCGCGCAGGTCGTCGACGAGGTCCTTGAGATCGCTCACGCGCTCAGGTTAGCGATCATTAACCTCCCCCACCACCACGACCCGTCGCAAATCTCACGCTGACCCGTCCCGAATCTCCCGCCGAGCCGGCCCGAACCGACGCCCCGGGTGCCGGTTCGCGCCGGGTGGGCGCGAGATATGAGCCGGGTCGGGGTTAATGGGCGATAACCTCGGGGGCATGTCCCGGCGCGAGCAGATCCTGGCCACCGCGGCCGAGCTGTTCGCCAAGCGCGGCTTCCACGGGGTCTCGGTGGCCGACCTGGGCGCCGCCTGCGGGGTCTCCGGGCCCGCGCTCTACAAGCACTTCGCCTCCAAGGACGCCGTGCTGGCCGCGATGCTGGTCTCGATCAGCGAGCAGCTGCTCGAGGTGGGCCGCGAGCGGGCCGCCGCGGCGCCCGACGCCCGGGCCGCGGTGGTGGCGCTGGTCGACTGGCACGTCGACTTCGCGCTGCGCCACCGCCCGCTCATCGTCGTGCAGGACCGTGACTGGGAGTCGTTGCCCGAGCAGGCGCGCGAGCAGGTGCGCGCCCTGCAGCGCGAGTACGTCGACGTGTGGGCCACCCAGCTGCGCTCGGTGCACCCCGGTCTCGGTCTCGAGCAGGCGCGCGCGACCGCGCACGCCACCTTCGGGCTGATCAACTCCACCCCGCACAGCGCGCTGCTGCCCGACCCCGCGATGGGCGAGCTGCTGCACCGGATGGCGCTGGGCGCGCTGGGCCTGGAGCCGGTGGACGCTCAGGTGCCGCAGAACGTCACGTAGGGCCCGGCCCCCTCCGGCCCCGGCTGCGCGTACGCCGCCAGCCCCGGCCGCTCGTCGTACGGCGCGGTGACCGCGTCGAGCAGCCGGTGCAGCGGCGCCAGGTCGCCCGCGGTGGCGGCCTCGAGGGCCTCCTCGACCAGGTGGTTGCGCGGCACGTAGACCGGGTTGACCCGGTCCATCGCGTCGCCGTCGGGGTCCAGCGCCCGCCAGCGCTCGAGCCACGCGTCGAGGCCGGGCAGGTCGAGCACCACCCCGCGCACGCCCTCGGCCTCGCCGCGCGCCGCGTCGGCCAGCGAGCGCCAGAACGACGTGTGGTCGACGCGCGCCGCGGCCATCAGGCCCAGCAGGTCCTCGACCAGGGGCGCGACGACGGCCTGCTCCAACCCCTCGGGCAGCCCGAGCTTGGCGGCCGCGCCCGACGTGAAGGCCTCGGTGTAGGCCGGCGCGAAGCGCTCGAGGGCGGCGGTGGCCGCGGCCACGGCGCGCTCCTCGTCGTCGTCGATCAGCGGCAGCAGCGCCTCGGCGAGCCGGGCCAGGTTCCACTGCGCGGCCGCGGGCTGGTTGCGGAAGGCGTAGCGACCGCCGGTGTCGATCGAGCTGAAGACCGTGCTCGGGTCGTAGGCGTCGAGGAACGCGCACGGCCCGTAGTCGATGCTCTCGCCCGAGATCGTCATGTTGTCGGTGTTCATCACACCGTGCACGAAGCCGACCAGCACCCACCGGGCGACCAGCCGGGCCTGGGCGGCCGCGACCCCCTCCAGCAGCGCCAGGTACGCCGCTCCCCCGAGGCCGGCGGCGCGCGCGGCCGGGTGGTGGCGCTCGATCGCGTGGTCGGCGAGGCGGCGCAGCAGGTCGAGGTCGCCGGTGGCGCGGGCGTACTGGAAGCTGCCGACGCGCAGGTGGCTGGCCGCGACCCGGGCCAGCACCGCGCCGGGCAGGACCTGGTCGCGGTGCACACCGCGGCCGGTGGCCACCACCGCCAACGAGCGCGTGGTGGGGATGCCCAGCGCGTGCATGGCCTCGCTGATGACGTGCTCGCGCAGCATCGGGCCGAGCGCGGCGAGCCCGTCGCCACCGCGGGCCCACGGGGTGCGGCCCGAGCCCTTGAGGTGCAGGTCGCGCAGGTCGCCGTCGGGGCCGGCCAGCTCACCGAGCAGCAGCGCCCGCCCGTCGCCCAGGCGCGGGGAGTAGCCGCCGAACTGGTGGCCGGCGTACCCCTGGGCCACCGGGGTCGCGCCCTCGGGCACGTCGGCCCCGACCAGCAGCCGCACCCCGGCCTCGGTGCGCAGCCACCCCGGGTCGAGCCCCAGCTCGCGGGCCAGGGGCTCGTTGAGCACCACCAGCTGCGGCTCGGGTGCCTCCTCGGCCTGCCAGCGCACCGCCAGCTCGGGCAGGACGTCGGCGAACCGGGTGCCGAGGCGCAGGTCGTCGAGGGTGCTCACGCTCATGCCTGCCACGCTACGCCGCCGGGCCAGGGCGGGCGTCTCAGCGCAGGAGCCGGTAAAACCGGAACACGTCGTGCTCGATCGGCAGCACCTCGAGGTCGGCGAAGCCGGCCTGCTGGGCGTAGCCGCGCAGCACCGGCGCCCGCATCACCGTGCCGGTGCCGACCGAGGGCTGGTGGGAGAGGCCGTCGGGCAGGCAGACAATCATCGAGATGCCGTACATCAGCTGCTCGACCTGGTCGCCAGGGCCGGTGAAGGCGTCGGGCACCCGCTCGTCCATGACCACGACGTGCCCGCCCTCGGCGGCCAGCCGCCGCGCCGAGCCGAGCACCGCCACCGGGTCGGCCATGTCGTGCACGCACTCCATGGCCAGCACCAGGTCGTAGACGCCCTCCTGCTCGGCACCGGCCGCGTCGGCGTGGTGGAACTGCACGCGATCAGCGACCCCGTGCGCGGCGGCGTTGGCGGCGGCGGCCGCGATGGAGGCCGCGTCGATGTCGTAGCCGTCGACCCGGGCGCCGGGGTAGGCCAGACCCACCCCGATGGCCGCCCACCCGTCGCCGCAGCCGATGTCGGCGACCCGCCCACCGCGCTCGAGGCTCGCGTGCACCTCGGGCAGGGCGGGCAGCCACTGGGAGCCGAGGAGCTGCAGGAACAGCGGCCGGTTGGCGTCGGCTTGGCTGCGGCGCATCGCCTCGCCGTACTGCTCCCAGCCCACACCGCCGCCCGCGGCGTACGCCGCCAGCAGCCGCGGCAGCTGCACGCCGGCGGCAGCGACCATCTGCGCGAAGGGGGTCGTGTAGCTGAGGCTGTCGGGGTCGCACAGCACCGCCGCGTGCTCGTCGCTGACCAGGTAGCGGCGTTCCTCGGCGGGCAGCGCGGGGTCGTCGACGTCGACCAGGCCCGCCACGCACTGCTGCTCGAGCCACTCGCGGGCGTAGCGCGGCGCCATGCCCGACGCGGCCGCGGCCTCGCCCACCGTCCGCGGCCGGCGGTGCAGCAGGTCGTAGAGCCCGAAGTGGGCGCCGACCGCCACGGTCAGCACGTCGAGGCCGCCGATGACGGACGCGAGCAGGTGGTCGGCGAGCTCGTCGGTGCGCATGGGGGCTCCTGCGTCGGGGGTGGTCCACCCGCCAGTGTCCGGTTCCGGGAGCCGGCCGGAGCCGGGCCGCCGCGGATCTCACCGGTTGTGGGTAGGGGGTGTCCCCGGCCTCAGAGCAGGTGGTCGATGTCGGGCGGACCGTCACCCTCGAGCAGCTCGAGCAGCCGGGCGGCGCGCTCGGCGGCGTCGTACGCCGTGGTCAGGTCGTCGTCCCCGTCCTCCGGGTCGACGCCGGCGGAGGGCGCGGGCGCGCGGGCGTGCAGCCGGGCCAGCAGCTCCTCGCGACCGGTGCCGCGCAGGTGCAGCAGCACGAACGGGTCGGCCTCCATCAGCCAGGTCAGCTGGTGCAGCACCGCCAGCGCGTGCACGCACGGGTCGACCCAGCCCTCGCAGGTGCAGGTGGTGGCCAGCTCGCCCCCGTAGGGCAGCAGCTCGACGCCGGCCTCCTCGGCGTGCTCGACCAGCTCGTGCGGCAGGTCGCCGGCCAGGAGCGCGCCGACCCGGCCCGCCTGCGCCGCCACGGTCTCGACCAGGGCCTCGGCGCCGGCGTCGTCGAGCACCGGCACCGCGACCTCGACCCGCCAGCGCCCGTCGCGGTCGTCGACGACCGCGACCGCCGACCCGGGACGACCTCGATGGCCCCGACCTGCCCGGAGCGCGACAGGGTGCGGGCGGCCGCCAGGTCGCCCTCGGCGTACGCCGACTCCTCGACGGCGCGCACCCACGCCTTGCCCCACCACCGCTCGGCCCGGGTGGTGCGGCGCCGCGCCGGCAGCCGCGGTGCACCACGCCCTGCCCGCCCACCGCTCAGTCCTCCCGGCGCAGGGTGACCAGGTCGCGCAGCTCGTCGTCGCTGAGCTCGGTCAGGGCGGCCTCGCCGTTGCCGAGCACCGCGTCGGCCAGGGCCCGCTTGCGGGTCAGCAGCTCGGCGACCTTCTCCTCGATGGTGCCGCGCACGACCGGGCGGTGCACCTGCACGGGCCGGGTCTGACCGATCCGGTAGGCCCGGTCGGTGGCCTGCTCCTCGACGGCCGGGTTCCACCACCGGTCGAAGTGCACGACGTGGTCGGCGCGGGTCAGGTTCAGCCCGGTGCCGCCGGCCTTGAGGGAGAGCAGGAAGACCGGGGCCTCGCCGGGCGGGGCGTCCTGGAAGCGGCGCACCATCGCCTCGCGCTCGCGCACCGGGGTGCCGCCGTGCAGCAGCTGGGTCGGCACGCCCGCGGCGCCGAGGTGGCGCTCGAGCAGCCGGGCCATGGCGACGTACTGGGTGAAGACGAGCACGGCGCCGTCCTCGGCGAGCACGGTGCCGATCAGCTCGTCGAGCAGGTCGAGCTTCTCCGAGCGGCCGCCGAGGCGCCCGCCGGACTGCTTGAGGAAGTGGGCCGGGTGGTTGCAGATCTGCTTGAGCCCGGTCAGCAGCATCAGCACCAGCCCGCGACGGGAGTCGGGGTCGGCGCGCTCGATGCACTCCATCGTGTCGCGCACGAACGCCTCGTAGAGCACCACCTGCTCGCGGGTCAGGCTCAGCGGGTGGTCGGTCTCGGTCTTGGGCGGCAGCTCGGGGGCGATGCCCGGGTCGGACTTGCGCCGGCGCAGCAGGAAGGGCGCGACCAGGTCGGCGAACTGGCGCGCCTTGGTCGGCTCGTCACCGGTCTCGATCGGCGCCGCCCAGACCCGGCGGAAGGCGTTGCGGCTGCCGAGCAGGCCCGGGATCGCCCAGTCGAGGATCGCCCAGAGCTCGGTCAGGTCGTTCTCGACCGGGGTGCCGGTCAGCGCGACCCGGGCCTGGCTGGTCAGGGTGCGCAGCATCCGCGCCGTCGCCGCGCGGGGGTTCTTCACGTGCTGCGCCTCGTCGGCGACCACCAGCCCCCACACCACCGGGCGCAGCGTCGAGGTGTCGGGGTCCTTGGCGTCGCTGCGCATCGTGCCGTACGTCGTCAGGACGAAGCCGGGGTCGCCGTCGAGCCCCGCCTCGAGGTCGCCGAGGCTGCGCGCGGAGCCGTGGAAGCGCCGCACCGGCACGCCGGGGGCGAAGCGGCGCACCTCGGCCTCCCAGTTGCCGAGCAGGCTCGTCGGGCAGACCACCAGCGTCGGCAGCGGCTCACGCCCCTCGGCGCGCGCCGCCTCGACCCGGTGCAGGTGCAGCGCGATGACCTGCACGGTCTTGCCCAGCCCCATGTCGTCGGCCAGGCAGGCCCCCAGCCCGTACGACGTCAGGTCGGCCAGCCAGGTCAGCCCGTGCCGCTGGTAGTCGCGCAGGGTCGCGGCCAGGCCCGCGGGCGCCTCGACCGGCTCGCGGGTGGCGGCGGTGGTCAGCCGCTCGCGCACCGCCAGCAGGCTGGCGCCGACGACGACGCCCTCCTCGCTCTCGGCGCCGCGCTCGACCACGGCCACCCCGGTCAGCGCGGAGGCCAGCGCCTCGGCGGGGCGGACCTCGCGCACCAGCCGCTTGCGGGCCCGCCGCGCGACGGCCGGGTCGACGACCATCCACGCCCCGCGCAGCTTCATCACCGGGCTCGCGGCCTCGGCGAGCCGGTCCATCTCCTCGGGCGTGAGCGGGTCGCCGTGCAGGGCCACCTGCCACTGGAAGGCGAACATGCTCTCGGGGGTCAGCAGCCCGGTCTGCAGCGGCTCCTCGCGCGGGCCCTTGTCGCGCGGCGCCCGGTCGAGCACGGCCCGGGTGGTCAGCTCGCGACCGAGGCTCTTGGGCCACAGCACGTCGACGCCGGCGCCCGCCAGGGCCCCGACCCCGTCGTCGAGCAGGCTCACCAGCTCGTCGGAGTCGAGCGTCAGCTGGTCGGGGACCCGCAGGTCGAGCAGCCGCTCCAGCACCGGCCAGGCCTCGGCGGCCGAGCGCAGCGCGATGGTCGCGTGGGTGCGGGCGCGCTCGCCGAAGCCGTGCACCTCGGGCTCGTCGAGCCACAGCGACGAGGCGTCGGTGACGTGCAGCGGGTCGCGCTCGTCGTGCACCTGCAGCACCACCCGCACGGTGCCGCCGACCAGCTCCTCCTCGTCGGCCTCGACCCGCAGGCTCAGCGAGACCAGGTGCGGCAGCTGCCCGGCGTGGCGGTGGCGAGCGATGCGGCGCTGGAGCCGGTCGCGGAAGTCGGCGGAGGGCTGGAGCGCGCCGCCCGCCGGAGGTGCCCCCTCGGGGCCGCCCCCGCGGACGGGCCGGGGGCGCGTGGGTCGGGCCGGCGCGACCGGGGCCCCGCGCGGCATCGCGTCGACCACGGCGTCGAGCACCCGGCGTACGACCTGCTCGGCCGCTGCTTCGTCGCACCCCTCGTGGGCGCGGGCGCGGGCCAGCATCCGCACCCGGTCCTCGTCGTCGTCGCCCAGCGGCGCCACCCGCCACTGCGGCGGGCGGCCGTCGTCGGGGGCCGGCTCGAACGCGCCTGCCGCGACCAGGCGCATGCCGAGCAGCACCGCCCCGGAGAGCAGGCCGACGCTGGGGTGCAGGTCGTCGCGGGCGTGGGCCTTGGTCAGCACCGGCAGCGCCGCACGCACCGGCAGCGCGACCGTGCGCCGGGCGTCGA
This sequence comes from Nocardioides marinisabuli, assembly GCF_013466785.1. Classification (NCBI taxonomy): domain Bacteria; kingdom Bacillati; phylum Actinomycetota; class Actinomycetes; order Propionibacteriales; family Nocardioidaceae; genus Nocardioides; species Nocardioides marinisabuli. The sequence goes on along the minus strand of NZ_CP059163.1, from coordinate 1,651,975 downwards.
CGAACTCCACGACGCCCTCGCGCGGCGGGTCGGCCGGCAGGAACGTCGCCGTGCCGGTGACGGGGACGAAGCTCACGTCCGCGACGCTAGCCCCCGCCACCGACCGTCGGTCCAGGGGCCGACCGGGCTCGCCCTAGGCTCAGCGCCATGAGCATCCTCGACGCGCCCCTCGCCCGCCTCGACGGCACCGACGCGACGCTGCGCGACCTGACCGGTGGCCGCGCGGCGCTGCTGGTCAACGTCGCGAGCCGCTGCGGGCTGACCCCGCAGTACACCGGGCTCGAGGAGCTGCACGACACCTACGCCGGGCGCGGGTTCACCGTGGTCGGGCTGCCGTGCAACCAGTTCGGCGAGCAGGAACCGGGCTCCGCCGACGAGATCGCCACCTTCTGCTCCGCGACGTACGGCGTCACCTTCCCGATGAGCGAGAAGGTCGAGGTCAACGGGCCCTCGCGGCACCCGGTCTACGCCGAGCTGACCAAGGCGCCCGACCAGGACGGCGAGGCCGGCGACGTGCGGTGGAACTTCGAGAAGTTCCTCGTCGCCCCCGACGGCGCGGTCGTGGCCCGCTTCGGCCCGACGGTCGCGCCCGACGACCCGCGGCTGGTGGCGGCCATCGAGGCCGCGTGCGGCTGAGCCACTCCCACGCCGCGACGTGACCCAACGCACGCGATATCGGCTCGCACTGAGAGGGTTCCCTACCTAGCCTTGGTCGGTGAGCACCGACACCGCGCCGACCCCGGCACCCGCCCCTCGCCACGACGACGACAAGCTCGACAAGAACGTGCTGCTCGTGGCCGGCGTGGTCGTGCTCGGCGCGATCATGTCGATCCTCGACATCACCGTCGTCAGCGTCGCCCAGCCGACCTTCCAGGCCGACTTCGACGCCACCCCGGCGCAGACCGCCTGGACGATGACCGGCTACACCCTGGCCCTGGCCACGGTGATCCCGCTGACCGGCTGGGCGGCCGACCGCTTCGGCACCAAGCGCCTCTACATGCTCGCCGTCGGCCTCTTCACCGCCGGCTCGCTGCTGTGCGCGGCGGCCACGACCGTGGAGATGCTGACGCTCTTCCGGGTGCTGCAGGGTCTCGGCGGCGGCATGCTGATGCCGCTGGGCATGACGATCATGACCCGCGCCGCCGGCCCGCACCGGATCGGGCGCGTCATGGCCGTGCTGGGCGTGCCGATGCTGCTCGGCCCGATCTTCGGCCCGATCCTCGGCGGCTGGCTGATCGACATCGCCTCGTGGCACTGGATCTTCCTGATCAACCTGCCGATCGGCATCGGCGCGATCGTGTACGCCGCCAAGGTGCTGCCCGCCGACGCGCCCACGCCCTCCGAGCGCTTCGACTTCGTCGGGATGCTGCTGCTCTCCCCCGGCCTGGCGCTGTTCCTCTACGGCGTCTCCTCGATCCCCGAGGAGGGCACCGTGCTGGCGGCCAAGGTGCTGGTCACCGCCGCCCTGGGTCTGCTGCTGGTCGCGGCGTTCGTGCTGCGCACCCTCAAGGCGCCGCCCGAGCACCCGCTGATGGACCTGCACCTCTTCCGCAACCGCACCCTGACCACCGCGGTGCTCGCGATGTCGCTCTTCGCGATCGCCTTCTTCGGCGCCAGCCTCCTCTTCCCGCAGTACTTCCTCTTCCTGCGTGACGAGACCACCCTGGGCGCCGGCGTGCTGCTGGCCCCGCAGGGCATCGGCGCGATGCTGACGATGCCGGTCGCGGGCGTGCTGACCGACCGCATCGGCCCCGGCAAGATCGTGATGAGCGGCATCAGCCTGATCGTGGTCGGCATGGCGATGTTCACCCAGGTCTCGGTCGGCCCCGGCTCCGTCGAGCTCGGCGAGGCCTTCGCCAAGGTCGGCGACCCGTCGTACGCCTACCTGATCGGCGCGCTCTTCGTCATGGGCCTGGGCATGGGCGGCACGATGATGCCGATCATGACCTCGGCGCTGCAGACGCTCAGCGACCACGAGATCGCCCGCGGCTCCACGCTGATGAACATCACCCAGCAGGTCGCCGCCTCGATCGGCACCGCCGTCTTCTCGGTGCTGCTGACCAACGGCTTCAAGGACTCCCCGGCCGTCGGCCAGGCCCAGGCCGCGATGCGCGACGGCACCCCGGTCGAGCCGGGCGTGCTGGCCCAGGGCCTGTCCGACATGTCGGAGGCCTTCGGCAGCTCGTTCGTGGTGGCCACGGTGCTGGTGGCGCTGGTGCTGGTGCCGGCGTTCTTCCTGCCCCGCCGCAAGCCGGCCCGCCAGGTCGAGCCCGGCGCCCTGGTGCACTGAGCGGCGCCCGTCGCCGCGGGCGGTGCGTCAGCAACCGTTCGCAGTACCGGTTCGGTTGCCAGCGCACCGCTGGGCTCCGTACCCCGTGGCCGGCGGTGGGCTGGCAACCGGTTCGGGGCGACCGATGGTTGCTCGCTCACCGCTGACCCGCCGCGCGAGCCGTGTGGATCCCGACCAGCAGAGGGGGGACCGGTCAGTCCTGCACCTGCAGCCGTCGCAGGTCGACGAGCGAACCCAGCCCAGCACTCACGTAGAAACCGACAACCGAGCAGCAAGCCAGGAACAGCAAGAACTCCTGGCCGAAGGCCATCACCACGTAGACGAGCGCCAGCGTCAGCACTGCGCCGAGCGCAGACGATCTCCTCGTCCGACCGGGCTCGTCCGTCAGGGTGAGGACGCGTGATCTCAGCAGCCAGCCCACACAGACCGCGGCTACCAGGCTGACGGCGAGCGCGACCAGGGACCCAGACAATGACCAAGGGGAGAACCGGATGGTCAGCCAGACTCCCAACACGAACATGGGCGTGAGGAGCAGGGTTCCGTACGTGAGTCGGCGCGAGAACTCTTCGGCAGTCAGCTTGATCTGAGACCCACCTTCGGCTGTCGAGGGCCCCCGGGGCCGGGACCGTCCCGGCCGGAACCTACCGGCCAGGAGTTCGCTCCGGCGCGGGCGGTCACGCGACGCCGGGGCGCCTACCCCAGGTCCTCGGCGAAGCGCCGTCGCACCTGCGCCTGGTAGACCGCCGGAGCCACCCGCCACAGCAGGCTCGCCAGCACGGTGCCCCGGTCGGGGAAGAGCCGCGGGCGGCCGGCCTGCAGCGCCCGGTCGATGCGCGCGGCGGTCTCGTCGGCCGAGCGCAGCCGCCCAACCGTCGAGCGGGCCCGACCGGTCGGCCGGCCGTCCTCGCCCAGGGCATGCTGCTCGATCGGGGTGTCCAGGAACGAGGGGTGCACCACCAGCACGTTCACGCCCTGCGGCTCGAGCTCGAGGCGCAGGACCTCGAAGAACTGGGTGAGCGCCGCCTTCGCCGCGCCGTACGCCGCCCGGCCGGGGACCGGCATCCAGCCCGCCATCGACGAGATGCACACCACCGTGCCGCCGCTCTCGCGCAGCAGCGGCAGCGCCGCCAGCGTCAGCTCGACCGGGCCCTGCCAGTCGACGGCCATCACGGTGCGGAAGACCGCGGGGTCGGTGCGGTGCGCGGGGCTGCGGTGGGTGATGCCGGCGTTGTTGACCAGCACGTCGAGGCGACCGAACCGCTCCCGAGTGGCCTCCACCAGCGCCGCCAGGTCGCCCGCGTCGGTCACGTCGGTGACCACGCCCAGCACCCGCTCGGCGTCGAGCCCGGCGGTCCTGGCAGCCAGGCCGGCGGCGTCGACGTCGGCGAGCACCAGGTCGTGGCCGGCCTCGTACCAGCGCCGGGTCATCGCCCAGCCCAGCCCGGAGGCCGCGCCGGTCACGAGGACGACGCTCACGCCGGCCCCCTCACGCCAGCACCATCCCGCGCGCCTGGGCGAAGCCCTCGAGCACCTCGAGCGTGGTGCGCTGCGGCACGTAGCCCATCTCCTCCTTGAGCCGCCGGTTCGACAGCACCGGGCGGTAGCGCAGGAACGCCACCTGCTCGGGCCCGACCGGCCTCCCCCGCCAGCGCTGCACCTGGAGCCCGGCGCGCACCAGCGGCACCGGCAGCGCCAGCAGCGGCTTGCCGAGCCGCTCGGCGATCTCGGGCATGGTCAGGGCGCCGTCACCGGCGAGGTTGTAGATGCCTGCGTGGTCGGTGGCGATGCCCTGCTCGAGCACGCCGAGCACGTCCTGGTCCCAGATCAGCACGAACGGCGAGGGGCAGCCGCGCAGCGCGACCACCCGGGGGCCGGTGAACAGCCCGGTGATCTGGTTGTCGGTGCTGTCGCCGAGCACGGTGCCGGGGCGCAGCACCAGCTGGCGCAGCCGCGGGTGGCTCTGGCGGTAGCCGGCCAGCAGCTCCTCGACCTGGCGCTTGTGGTCGCTGTAGGCGAACTCGGGGTTGCCGCGCAGCGGGTCGCGCTCGTCGATCCACGCCGGGTTGTCGGGGTGGTAGCCGTAGGCCGCGCCCGAGCTGGTCACCGTCAGGTGCTCCACCCCGGCGCCCAGGCAGGCCTCGACCACGTTGCGGGTGCCGTTGACGTCGATGTCGAAGTCGCGGGCCCGGTCGCGGGAGGCGACCAGCACCGAGGCCAGGTGCACCACGTGGGTGGCGCCGAAGCCGCGCAGCGTCTCGACCAGCGCCGGGTCGCGCACGTCGCCGCGGCGCAGCTCGAAGCCCAGCTCGCCGGGCTGCGCCACCTCGGCGGGGTCGCGCACGTCGAGCCCCAGCACGTCGTACGACGCCGCGAGACGCGTGGCGAGCTGGCGGCCGAGGTAGCCGGCCGCACCGGTGACGACGACGCGGCGCCTCATCGCGCACCCACAGGGTCGCGGTGGACCGGGTCGTCGGCGGGCAGCGGGCGGCGCGACCAGACCTGGGCCAGGGTGAGCCCGGAGACCAGGTGCCACACGCCCCAGAACGCCGCGACCAGCAGCGCCCCGCCGAGCTCGGGGAAGAAGGTGAAGGCGATGACCAGGCCCAGCCCGGAGTTCTGGATGCCGACCTCGAGGGTGACGGCGCGGCGGTCGCTGACCGGCATCCGCAGGCCGCGGCCGATCGCCTGGCCCAGCAGCAGCGCCAGCGCGTTGTGGCCGACCACGACCCAGAAGAAGGTGCCGATCTGGTCGAGGAAGAGGTCGAGGTTGTTGCCGAAGGCGATCGCGACGAAGGCCAGGAAGACCAGCATCGAGCCGATGCGCCACGGCTTCTCGCTGCGCGCCGCGAAGCCCGGGAACCGGCGCCCGACGAGCATGCCCAGCGCCATCGGCAGGGCCAGCACCAGCAGCACGAGGAGCAGCAGGTCGACCCGGTCGAGCGAGATGTCGGTCATCAGGTCGCGGGTGCGGGGGTTGAGGGTGCCGTAGAGCGCGAAGTTGAAGGGGGTCAGCACGGTGGCGGCCAGGCTCGAGACGGCCGTCATCGAGACCGAGACCGCCACGTTGCCGCGCGCCAGCCAGGTCAGGATGTTGGAGAACGACCCGCCGGGGCAGGCCGCGACCAGCATCATCCCGAGCGCGACCTCGGCGCTGACGGGCAGCAGCCACGCGGCCAGGCAGGTGCCGGCCGGCAGCAGCACGAACTGCGCCACCAGCCCGGCGGCCGGGGCCTTGGGCGCTTTGACGATGCGCACGAAGTCGGCGGGACGCAGGCTGAGCGCGACGCCGAACATCATCAGCCCGAGCAGGATGTTGAGCAGGGTCAGGTCGGGCAGCGCGATGTCGATCATGCGTCCACCCGCTCGCGTGGGCCCACCACAGCGGTGCTCGTCGGGTCCAGCGCCGGCAGCTCGCCGAGGTGCGTGGCGAGCGCGTCGAGGTAGGTCTGCTTGTCGACGTAGTAGGCCATCCGGGCCAGCGGCAGGTAGTCGTAGCCGCCGTCCTCGCGCTCGGTGGCGCGCTCGCGCCGGGCCCGGTCGAGGGCGCCGGTGGCACCGGTGCCGGCCCGGCGGTGCGCCAGGTAGCGGGCCACCAGCAGCGCCTGCTGGTGCCGGCCCTCCCAGCCCAGCCCGGTCGCCTCGACCATCCCCATCACGAACAGGTCGTCGCGCTCGGGGTGGAAGACGTTGAGGTAGAGCTGCGGCGCGTCGACGCCCGCGGGCCAGGCCAGGTCGTCGCGGTCGAGGTAGGGGTAGTCGAGCTCGTAGCCGGTGGCCAGCAGCAGGACGTCGTACTCCGCGCTCTCGCCGTCGCCGAAGGTGACCCGGCGGCCCTCGATCGCGGCGATGTCGCGGCGCGCGGTGATGTCGCCGTGGCCGAGGTGGTGCAGCACCAGCGAGTTCACCACCGGGTGCGACTCGTAGAGCCGGTAGTCGGGGTCGGGCAGGCCGTAGTCGCTGGGCCGGCCCACCAGGGCGCGGATCAGCGCACCGTCGACGCGCTGCTTGACCGCGCGCGGCAGGCGCACCTTGCCGCCCAGGGTGTCGATGGGGCGACCGGCGACGAACTTGGGCAGGAAGTGGTAGCCGCGGCGCACGCTGAGGTCGACGCTCGCGGCGTGGTGGACCGCGTCGACGGCGATGTCGGCCCCGGAGTTGCCGCAGCCCACGACCAGCACCCGCTGGCCGGTGAAGACCGACGGCGAGCGGTACTGCGAGGAGTGCAGCACGGTGCCGGTGAACTCGCCGGGCAGGCGCGGGACGCGCGGGGTGTGCAGCGTGCCGGAGGCCACCAGCAGCCCGTCGAAGACGCGGGTGCGCTGCTCGCCGTCGTGCTCGGTGACCAGCTCCCAGCCCAGCTCGTGGGGCCGCGCCGAGACCACGCGCGTGCCCATCTCGTAGTGCTCGCGCAGGGCGAAGCGGTCGGCGTAGGAGGCCAGGTAGTCGCGCACCTCGCTGTGGTGCGGGTACGCCGCGCCGCCGGGGTCCATCGGGTGCTCGGCGTACTCGGTCATGTGCCGCGAGGAGATCAGGTGCGCGCTGTCGTACATCGTCGAGTGCGGGTTCTCGATGTCCCAGAGCCCGCCGACGTCGGTGTGCAGCTCGAGACCGGTGACCGGCAGGCCCTCCCGCAGCAGGCTGCGCACGCACGCCAGCCCCATCGGTCCCGCGCCCACCACGGCGTACCCGTGCGTCTGCATGGTCTGCTCCTCCCCGCCACGGCGGCGCCGTGACCCACGTCACCCTAGGAGCGGCGCCGGGGCCCCGCCCGGCCGATCGGGACGCGCCGCTCGGCAATCCGGGACGCGCCGCGGCGACGGGCGGGGGATGATCGGCCCATGCAGGCAGCCGGGCGCGAGGTCACCGCGCAGTACGCCCGCGCGCTGCTGCAGGCCGCGCAGGAAACCGGCATCGCGCTCGACGAGGCGCTGGTCGCCCGGCTGCGCAGCGCCGAGCGGGTGCCGCTGGCCTGGCAGGACGAGCTGTGGGAGCAGTACTGCGCGGGGGCCGCCGACCCGCTGGCCGGGCTGCGGCTGGGGCTGCGGATGCAGGTCGGGCACCTCGACAGCGCCGGGATGCTGCTGGTCACCTGCGCCACCCTCGGCGAGGCCCTCGAGGAGCTGACCGCCTACGCACCGGTGATCGGGGCGGGGTCGTTCTCGCTGCGCCACGAGGGGCCGCTGGTGCGCGTCGAGTTCGAGCACGACTTCGCCGTACGCCCGCTGGAGCGCACCGAGGCGGCGCTGACGACGCTGCTGCACCTGGCCCGGTGGGCCACCGGCGGCCACGTCGGGGCGGTCCGCGCTCGACCTGGCGCACCCCGCGCCCGGTCCCGACCCGGCGCACTCCGCGGTGCTGGGCGTGCCGGTGCGCTTCGGCGCCGCCGTCGACGCGCTGGTGCTCGACGCCGAGGAGCTCGACCTGCCGCTGGTGCAGGCCAACGCGGCGCTGCGCGACCACCTGCGCGAGCTGGCCGACCGCACCCTGGCCCGCCTGGGCAGCCAGGACCTCGCGGTGCGGGTGCGCGAGGTGGTGCTGGCCCACCCCGACTGGGGCCGCGAGCGCGTGGCCGAGCACCTCGCGCACAGCGGGCGCCACCTCAACCGGCTGCTGGCCGAGGACGGCCTGAGCTTCTCGGCGGTGCGTGAGCGCACCCTCGAGCAGCTGGCCGTGCGGGCGCTCGAGCAGGGGGAGCGGGTCTCCGACGTGGCGCTGCGGCTCGGCTACTCCGACGAGACCGCCTTCACCCGGGCCTTCCGCCGCTGGCGCGGGGAGACGCCCGGCCAGCTGCGGGCCCGGTCGGCCGGTGCGGCCCCCGGGTGAGCCTCAGCGGCGCTTCGGGTCGGGCACCGGCCCGAACTCGCGGAAGCAGTCGCTGCCGACGCAGCCGACCAGCGAGCGCAGCCGCTTCTTCAGCTCGCGCCGCACCGGCCGGTAGGCGCGGCTGCCCGCCAGGTTGTCGACCTGGTCGGGGTCGCGGCGGCGGTCGAAGAGGTCGATGTGCAGACGGCCCGAGCGCTTGACCCACTTGGTGAGCGTGTAGCGGTCGGTGCGCACCCCACGGAACATCCAGGGCCCGGTGCCGTCCTTGGCCGAGCGGGCGCCGGCCTGGACCAGCACCGTGTCGGCCCGCAGCCGCGGCCCCTCCTGGCGTGCGGCGGCGAGCAGGCTGCGACCGTCGAGGGTGCGCCCAGGGACGGCGGCGGTGAGGTCGACGATCGTGGGGGCCAGGTCGACGGTGGTCACCGGCTCCTCGACCTTCGTGCGCGGCGCGATGCCGGGGCCGCGCACGAGCAGCGGCACCCGCAGCGCCTCCTCGTAGGCCAGCGTCTTGCCCAGGTAGCGGTGCTCGCCCAGCAGGTAGCCGTTGTCGGAGGTGAAGACGACCAGCGTGTCGTCCAGCTCGCCGGTCTCGCGCAGCGCCTGCACGATCCTCGCGACCCCGTCGTCGACGCTGCGCAGCGACTGGATCCGCTGGCGGTGGAACTGCGTCATCCTCGCGCGGTCGAGCACCCGCTTGCCCTTGAGGTGCGGGTTGGGGTCGTCGAGGCGGGCGTCGTACGCCGACGAGGCGAAGCTGGGCGGCTTCGCGTCGGGGTAGAGGTCGCGGTAGCGCGCCTCGGGGGCGGGGCCGACCTTGCAGGAGCCCTCGCCGCACTCGCCGTGGGGGGCGTAGTAGGACGTCCAGATGAAGAACGGCTTGTCCTCGCCGGGCTTGCCGTCGCGCAGCGGGTCGCGCCCGGCGCTCCAGTCCTCGACGAGCTGCACGGTGCGGTTGGTGGTGTACGTCGTCGAGTAGGCCTCGCCGTCGTCGTAGCGGGTGCGCTCGCCGTTGGTGAACATGTCGAAGTCGTAGTAGCCGAAGGAGTTCCTCGCCGACGCGTCGAACCACTCCCAGCCCAGCGGCACCGGCTGGGAGTCGGGGAACCAGTAGTTGATGAACTTGCCGATCATCGCGGTGTGGTAGCCGGCCTCGTAGACCCAGCGCTGCAGCGTGTTGTCGGGCTCGCGCAGCGCCATGTAGCCGCCCCACTCCCCGCCGTTGGAGAGCACCCCGTTGTTCTGGGCGTACTGGCCGCTGAGGATCTCCGCGCGCGCCGGGCAGCACAGCGGGTGCGGGGAGACCATGTCCTTGAAGACCGCGCCCTGCTGGCCCAGCAGCTTCCGGGTCTGCGGCATGTGGCGCAGGTCGTCGAGCCGCTGGTCGTCGGTGGTGATCAGCACGACGTTGGGCGCGTCGGGCGCCGCCGCCCGCTGCACCTCGGGCAGCGGACGGATCCCCTCCGAGGCCACCGGCGGCGGGCCCGCGGCCTCGCTCGCCCCGCTCGGCCCGGCACCGGCGACCAGGGCGCCCGAGAGCGGCAGCAGGCCGAGCCCCAGGACGAGCCCGCCTAGGGCCAGAGGGATGCGGTGGCCGGGACGGCGGGCGAGACTCACAGCGCGGAAGATTAGTTGACGGGGGCACCCGATCCCCCGGCAGGTCCCCCCTGCGGCCGGGTCCGCCCCGCGGCCGTCGCAGACGGGTGAGTCGCCACCGGCCGAGCGCGGCTACGGTCGAGCAGATGAGCACCGACCAGGACCGTGACCAGCTGCACCGCGACGGCCGCTGCGACGTGGTGGTGGAGATACCCCGCGGCAGCCGCAACAAGTACGAGGCCTCCGAGGACGGCGAGATCTGGTTCGACCGGCGCCTGGGCGGCCCGGCCGGCTTCCCCGGCGACTACGGCTACGTCATCGGCTCCGACGGCGAGGACGGCGACGCGCTCGACGCGCTGGTGCTGCTGGAGGAGGCGACCTTCCCGGGGGTGCACATGCGCTGCCGCGTCATCGGGGGCTTCGCGCTCCAGGTCGGCGACATCGCGGAGACCAAGCTGATCGTGGTGCCCGAGACCGACCACCACGCCGACCACCTGCGCGACCTCGACGACCTCGCCCCCGCCTTCCTCGACGAGCTGGACTCGTTCTTCACCGCCTACCGGATGCTCGAGGAGGTGCCGGTGAGCGTGCGCGAGCGCCTCGACCGCACCACCGCCCTCGAGCTGCTGGTCGCCGGCCAGGGCTGAGCCCGCGAGCCGGCGCCACTTCCCCGCCGAGCCGGCGCCAGTTCCTCGCCGAGCCGGCGCCAGTTCCCCGCCGGGCGGGGACCGGTCAGCCGCGCAGCCGGGGCAGGGCGTCGGCGACCTGCTCGAGCACCCGCTCGTCGCCGGCGTAGGGCTGCTCGCGGCGCGGCCAGTGCGTGACCAGGTCGGTGAAGCCGAGCTCGGCGGCCCGGCCCGCCATGTCCTCGAACGCCCCGACGCTGGCCAGCGCGAACCCGTCGGGGCCCACGCGGCCGGTGTCGGCGAGCAGGTAGCGCGGCGTCGTGGCCGGGTCGCGCCCCGCCTCGACCAGCGCCTCGTCGTAGATCTCGCGCGAGCGCGCCAGCCCGGCGTACCAGCCGTCGAGCGTGGTCTCGGCGTGCGGCCCGGTGGTCACCCAGCCGTCGCCGGCCCGCGCCGAGAAGCGCACCGAGCGGGGGCCGTTGGCCGCGACCAGGAACGGCGTACGCCGCAGCGGCGGCAGGGTGCGCGCGTCGCGGGTGGCGAACCAGCGCCCGTCGGCGTCGACGTGGTCCTCGTCGCGCAGCCGCGCCAGCAGGGTGACGAACTCCTGGAACCGGTCGACGCGCTCGCGGGTGCTCAGCTCCTCGCCGCCCAGCACCTGGGAGTCGCGGTCGCCGCCGACGCCCAGGCCCAGCAGCACCCGGCCGTCGGCGATGCCCTCGAGCGCCTGCACGTCGCGCAGGAACGGGTAGGGGTGGCGGAAGTTGGGCGCGGTCACGAGGGTGCCGAGGCCGATCCGGCCGGTGGTGGCCGCCGCCGCGGCCAGGGTGGGCAGCGCCCCCGTCCACGGGCTCTCCGGCAGCCCGCCCCACACCAGGTGGTCGTAGGTCCAGGCGTGGTCGAAGCCCATCTCCTCCACCGCCCGCCACCGCGGCGCGGCCTCGGTCCACGGCAGGTCGGTCAGGATCGTCAGCCCGAAGCGCATGCCCCGACCCTAGGCCCGCCCTGCCGGGACGTCATCCGGGCGGGACGTCCGTGCGTGCGGGAGGTATGACGTCCCGCGGCACCGACCGGCTCAGCCGGAGACGCCGAGCACCAACGGGCGGACGGCGACCGCGCCGGCGCGCCGGATCGCCCGGGCGGCCATGGTCAGCGTCCAGCCGGTGTCGGTGAGGTCGTCGACCAGCAGCACCGAGCGGCCCTCGAGGGCGCCGGGGTCGACGTGCAGGTCGAAGCGGCGGCCCACGGCGGCGACCCGCTGGGCGGAGTTCATCGACCCCTGGCCGGGGGCGACGTCGGGGTCGACGACCGCCCAGGTGCCCAGCAGCGGCACCCCGAGGTAGCGGGACAGACCGTCGGCCAAGCTGTCGACGAGCTCGCCGCGGCGCACCGACTCGACGGAGACGATCGCGTCGACCGGCGGGCGCCAATCGCCGAGCACCTCGATGACCGCCTGCACCAGCGGCACCGGCACCGGCTTGTCGACGACGCCGTCGGCGCCCTCGCGGAACAGCTCGCGCAGCGCCTGGCCGTAGCCGAGGTCGGTCAGCCGCGCCACGGCCCGGCCCTCCTCGGCGGCCCCGTCGCTGATCTTGCCCTTGAGCTCGATGCCGAGACGGTCCATGCCGGTCGGCCACATCTTGCGCGGCGCGACCGGGACACCGGGGCGGGCCAGGCGGGCCTGGGCCTCCTCGATCGCCGCGGCCGAGACGTCGGTCGAGAGCTCGAGGCCGCCGCAGTTGTCGCAGCGGCCGCACGGCTGCGCCTCGGGGTCGTCGAGCTGGCTGCGCAGGAAGAGCATCCGGCACTGGTCGGTGCGCAGGTACTCCAGCATCGCGTCCTGCTCGCGCTGGCGGGCCTCGCTGACGCGGCGGTAGCGCGGCTCGTCGTAGACCCACTCGCGCCCGGTCGACTCCCAGCCGCCGCGGACCCGGCGTACGGCGCCGTCGACGTCGAGCACCTTGAGCATCGTCTCGAGGCGGGTGCGGTTGAGCTCGACGCGCGTCTCGAGCGCGGCGGTGCTCATCGGGCGGCCCTCCTCGGCCAGCACGGCGAGCGTCTCGCGCACCTGCTCCTCGCGCGGGAAGGCCAGGGAGGCGAAGTAGGCCCAGATGTCGCGGTCCTCGACGGCCGGCAGCAGCACCACCGTGGCGGACTCGCTGCGTGCGTCGAGGCCGCGGCCCGCACGACCGACCTGCTGGTAGTAGGCCACCGGCGAGCTGGGCGCGCCCAGGTTGACCACGAAGCCGAGGCTGGCGTCGAAGCCCATCCCGAGGGCGGAGGTCGCGACCAGCGCCTTGACCCGCCCGGCGGCGAGGTCGCCCTCGAGCGCCTGCCGCTCGGTGGTCTCGGTCTGGCCCGAGTACGCCGCCACCTCGTGGCCGCGGCTGCGCAGGTAGTCGGCGACCTCCTGGGTGGCGGCGACGGTGAGGCAGTAGACGATCCCCGACCCGGGCTGCTCGGCCAGGTGGTCGGCCAGCCACGCCAGCCGCTGGTCGGCGGTCTTGAGGTGCACCACGCCCAGGCGCAGCGACTCGCGGTCCAGCGAGCCGCGCAGCACCAGCACGTCGCGGCCCAGCTGCTGCTGGACGTCCTCGGTGACGCGCTGGTTGGCCGTCGCGGTGGTGGCCAGCACGGGGATGCCCTCGGTGAGGTCGTCGAGCAGGGTGCGGATGCGCCGGTAGTCGGGGCGGAAGTCGTGGCCCCAGTCGGAGATGCAGTGCGCCTCGTCGACTACCAGCAGGCCGCACGTGGCCGCGAGCCGGGGCAGCACCTCGTCGCGGAAGCCGGGGTTGTTGAGCCGCTCGGGGCTGACCAGCAGCACGTCGACCTCGCCGGCCTGGATGGCCTCGTTGATCGGCTCCCAGTCGCCGATGTTGGTCGAGTTGATGGTCACCGCCCGGATGCCGGCGCGCTCGGCGGCCTGGATCTGGTTGCGCATCAGCGCCAGCAGGGGGCTCACGATCACGGTGGGGCCCGCCCCGCGCTCGCGCAGCAGCAGGGTCGCGACGAAGTAGACCGCCGACTTGCCCCAGCCGGTGCGCTGCACGACCAGCGCCCGGCGCCGGTCGACGGCCAGCGCCTCGATCGCCGACCACTGGTCCTCGCGCAGCACCGCGTCGTCGCGCCCGACGAGCGCGCGCAGGTGGGTCTCCGCGGCCTCGCGGGCAGCAGTGCGGTCGATGGTGGCCGAGGCTGCTGAGGTCATGGTGCCTGTCTACCAGCGCCCACCGACGTCGCGACCCGGACGGGCCCGGACCTGTGGAGAGCACCACACCCCGCCCCCGCTCCGAGGGCGCTGGCTACTCTGGCGGTTCCCTCAGGAGGAGCCGCAGTGCCGTCACCGATGTCCCCCGTCGAGGTCCGACGCGGCGGCCTGGTCGGCATCCTCGTCGCCCTCGCCTCGCTCGCCCTGGCGGGCTTCTTCCTCCTCGGCCCGCGCGACCGGCCCGCCGAGGCGCTCGGGGTCTTCGTCCCGCTGGCCGTGGGGCTGGTGGCGCTGGCCCTGGGCACCCTGGCCCTGGTGCCGCTGTGGCGCGGCGACCGCCCGGGCACCGCCCGGGAGCTCGCCTGGGCGCTGCGCGGCATCGCGGTGCTCGGGGTGCTGTGCACAGGGGCGGCGCTGCTGACGAGCGACCTGCCCTGGAGCCTCGGCGCCGTGGCTCCGGTGCTGGTGGCGCTCGCCCTGCTCAAGGACTCGCACCGCCTGAGCCTGCGCGCCGGCGCCAGCCAGGACGTCATACCCCCCGCAGGGACGGACGTCCCGCCCGCATGACGTCCCGCCCCGGCCGCGGCCCTGCTACCAGATGCGCACCCGCAGGGACGGGTCGAGCCACAGCCCGTCGCCCTCCTGGGTCTCGAAGACCTCGTGGAACTCGTCGAGGTTGCGCACGATGTTGGCGCGGAACTCCGGCGGGGAGTGCGGGTCGATGGTGAGGTACTGCGCCTCCTGCTCCTTGCGGCGCTTGGTGCGCCACACGTAGGCCCAGTTGGTGAACAGGGTGCGACGGTCCTCGACGGAGGCCTGCCCGTCGGTGGAGATCAGGTAGGCCTCGTGGGCGATGGTCAGCCCGCCGAGGTCGCCGATGTTCTCGCCGACGGTCAGCGCGCCGTTGACGCTCTCGCCGGGCAGCGCGCGCGGCTCGAAGGCGTCGTACTGCTCGATGAGCGCCTTGGACTTCACCTCGAACGCGGCCTTGTCGTCGGCGGTCCACCAGTCGTTGAGGTTGCCCTCGCCGTCGTACTGCGCGCCCTGGTCGTCGAAGCCGTGGCCGATCTCGTGGCCGATGACCGCGCCGATGCCGCCGTAGTTCTCGGCGGGGTGGGCGTCGGGGCTGAAGAACGGTGCCTGCAGGATGCCGGCGGGGAAGCAGATCTCGTTGGTGCCGGGGTTGTAGTAGGCGTTGACGGTCTGCGGGAGCATGAACCACTCGTCGCGGTCGACCGGCGAGCCGATCTTGGCGACCTGGCGGTCGGTCTCGAAGGCCGAGGCCGCCGCGAAGTTGCCCATCAGGTCGTCCTGGCTGACCTCGAGCGCGGAGTAGTCGCGGAACTTCTCGGGGTAGCCGATCTTGGGCCGGAAGGTCGCGAGCTTCTCGTAGGCGCGCTCCTTGGTCTCCTCGGTCATCCAGTCCAGGCGCGAGATGGAGACCCGGTAGGCGGCCAGCAGGTTGGCGACCAGCTCGTCCATCATCTGCTTCGAGGTCGGCGGGAAGTGCCGCTCGACGTAGACCCGGCCCACCGCCTCGCCCAGCGCGCCCTCCACGAGCGCCACGCCGCGCTTCCACCGCGCGCGCAGCTCGGGGGTGCCGGACAGGGTGCGGCCGTAGAAGTCGAAGTTGGTCTCGACGAAGTCGTCGGGCAGGTACGCCGCGGTGGCGCGCAGGACGCGGCTGGTCAGCCAGTCGCGCCACTGCTCGACCGGCACCTCCTCCAGCACCGTCGAGAGGTGCTCGAAGTAGGACGGCTGGCGCACGCAGACCTCGCCCAGCACGTCGGCGGCGGTGCGGGTCGAGGCGGTGAGGTTGGTCGTGTAGACCTCGAAGTCGAAGCCCGGGCACAGCTCCTGCAGCTCGGCGAGGGTGCGCAGGTTGTAGGTCTTCTGCACGTCGCGGGTGGCCGCGCGCTCCCAGTGGCCCTTCGCGAGGCGGGTGTCGATGGCCAGGATGGTGCGGGCCGCGCCCTCGGGGTCGGCGTGGCCGGCCAGGCCGAGCAGGCGGGTCAGGTAGGCGACGTACTTCTCGCGGGTCTCGGCGTGCTTGTCGTCGCGGTAGTAGGACTCGTCGGGCAGCCCGAGCCCGCCCTGCACCAGGTGGAAGAGGTAGCGGTCGGACTGCTTGTCGTCGGTGTCGACGTAGGAGCCGAAGAGGCCGTGGCCACCGATCCGCTCGAACTCACCCAGGAACGCCGCCAGGTCGCGCACGTCGCGCAGGCCGGCCGCCGCGTCGAGCAGCGGGCGCACCGGCTCCAGGCCCCGGGCCGCGATCGCGTCGGTGTCCATGAAGGAGGCGAACAGGTCGCCGATCTTGCGGGCGTCCTCGTCGGGCGCCTCCTGGTCGGGCGCGGTGGCCAGCGCGGCGAGGTCGGTGATGATGTCGCGCACCTGGGCCTCGGCGGCGTCGGCCAGCTGCACGAAGGGGCCCCAGCTCGACCGGTCGGAGGGGATCTCGGTTTCCTCCAGCCAGCGCCCGTTGACGTGGCCGAAGAGGTCGTCCTGGGGGCGGGTGTCAGGGTCCATGCCCGGGCGGGCGTCGTCGAGGATGCTCACGTCCGCGACCCTAGCCGCCGCTCCCCCGCCCCCACGGGTGGCTTCGCGCAGGGCGAACAGGCGAGGTGCAGCAGGCGGTGCTCAGCCGGCGGCCTGGTCGATGGCGGCGCGCACCGACATCACCACGCTCTCGGGGTCGACGTGGTCGCGCGCGGCGAGCTCGGCCACCAGGCGGCGCACGACCAGCATCACCCCGCCCATCAGCGGGGAGATGTCGAGCTCGAGCTCCTCGCTGTCCTCGTCCATCTTCAGCTCGACCGCGCCGATCTCGAGCAGGTGGCCGAAGGCCAGCTCGACCGGGTTGGGCGCACCGGGCAGCACGTCGGGGTCGGCCTCGGCGGCCACCACGCCGTCGAGGATCACGTGGCCGGCGCGGCGCAGCCGCTCCTCGGGGTCCAGCGGGGGCTCGTCCACGCCCCCATCATCCCCGGTCACCCCCTGTCGCCGCGCACCCGGCGCCCGCTAGGTTCGCGGCATGAGCCAGAACCTGCGCGTCGTCGCGACCATCCCCACCGATCCCGAGCAGGCCGAGGCGGTGCGCGCCGGGCTGCGCGACCTGGTCGCCGCCACCCAGCAGGAGGAGGGCTGCGTGGCCTACGACTGCTTCGAGTCGGCCGCCGCCCCCGGCACCTTCGTGATGGTCGAGGAGTGGGCCAGCAAGGAGGCCATGGACGCCCACATGACGACCCCGCACATGGCCGAGGTCTTCAAGGTGCTGGGCCCCGCGCTCGCCGGCGACGTGGCGATCCACCCGCTGCGCCCGCTGGGCTGAGCCGGTGCCCGCGACCCGGCTGGTGCGAACCGGCCGGGTCGGCGGGCCTCAGCGGATCCGGACGACGCCCTTGCCGAGCGTGCGGCGCTCGTCGAGGTCGAGCAGCGCCCGGCCGAAGTCCTCGATGCCGTACGTCGCCCCGACGGGCGGGCGGATCGTGCCGGCCTCCATCATCGGCACCAGCTCGGCCCACTGCGCCTCCATGAAGCCGGGGCGCACCATGGCGTAGGCGCCCCAGCCGACGCCGCGCACGTCGATGTTGTTGAGCAGCAGCCGGTTCACCTTGACCTCGGGGATGCCCTGGCCGGCGGCGAAGCCGACGACCAGCAGCCGGCCCTGCGGGGCCAGCGAGCGCAGCGAGTCGGTGAAGACGTCGCCGCCCACGACGTCCATCACGATGTCGACGCCGGCCCCGCCGGTGAGCTCCTTGACGGCGTCCTTGAACCCGTCGAGCAGCACGGCCTCGTCGACGCCGGCGTCGCGCGCGACCTGGCACTTGGCCTCGGTGGAGCAGACGGCGATGGTGCGGGCGCCGTACCCCTTGGCGACCTGGATGGTCGCGGTGCCGACCCCGCCGGCGGCGCCGTGCACCAGCACGGTCTCGCCCTCGCGCAGGTCGCCGCGCTCGGCGAGCGCGAACTGGGCGGTGAGGTAGTTCATCGGCAGCGCCGCGCCCTCCTCGAGGCTCATCGAGTCGGGCAGCGCGAAGGTCGAGACGGCCGGGTTCGCGACCAGCTCGGCGGCGCCGCCGTACGGCGCCACCCCGGCGACGCGGGTGCCGGGCGCGAGGTCGTCGCGCCCCTCGGGGCCGCGCACCACGACGCCGGCGAAGTCGACGCCGAGGGTGAAGGGCGGCTCGGGGCGCAGCTGGTACTCGCCGCGGCTGAGGAGCAGGTCGGGGAAGGAGGTGCCGACGGCGTGCACCTCCACCAGCACGTCGTCGGGGCCGGGGCTCGGCTCCGCGACGTCGTTGACCTGGAGGTGCTCGGGACCGGTGGTGTCGATGACCTGGACTGCTCGCATGGCGCCACCGTAGCCATCCGTCACGGCGTCGGGTCCGAAGGTCCGTTGTGCGACCCGCCCAACGTCTCCAGGCGATGCTGATGCACGCCTCCGCCCGGTTCACCGTCCGCTACGGCGAGGACCTGCGATTCGCGGGCTCCGACCTGCCCCGTCCGCGCCGGCGCCGGGTCGCGACCCGCCACGGCCCGGTCCCGGTCTGGGAGTACGCCCCACCCGCGCTCGCCGGCCGCGACGACGCCCCCGCCCACGTGCACCTGCACGGTGGCGCGTGGCTGATGCGGCACCCCTTCATGGACGACTGGTGGTGCCGCTACCTGGCGGCGACCGCCCGGGTGCGGGTCCTCAACGTCGACTTCACCGCCGCGCCGTACGCCGTCTTCCCGCGCGCCCAGGAGCAGTCCCACGACGTGGCGGCCTGGGCCGCCGGCACGGCGCCGGTCTCGGTGGGCGGGTTCTCCTCCGGCGGCGGGATGGCCGCGGCGGTGTGCCTGATGGCGCGGGACGCGGACTCCTTCACGCCGCGGCTGCAGGTGCTGGGGGTGCCGGCGCTCGACCTGGCCAGCGAGCTGCCCCGGGGTGCGGGGGCGATCTCGCCGTCGCTGCGCGCGCTGGTGCGGGCGGCGTACTTCCCCGACCCCGCGACCCGCGCCCACCCCCACGCCTCGCCGCTGCTGGCGCCTTCGCTGGCAGGGCTGCCGCGGGCGCTGGTGCTGACCGCCGAGCGCGACACCCTGCGCCGCGACGGCGACGACTACGCGACGCGGCTGCGCGAGGCCGGGGTCGAGGTGTGGCACGACGTCACGCCGGGCGTCGACCACTACTTCCTCACCGAGGACCCGGTCCGCGCCCGCACCACGATGGCACGGGTCGCGGCCGAGGTCTGCGCGGCGCTCGGCTGAGCGCCCGGCTGCGGCTCAGGGCTCGGTGGGCTCGGTGGGCTCGGTGGGCTCGGTGGGCTCGGTGGGCTCGGTCGGCTCGGTCGGCTCGATCGGCTCGGTGGCGCCCTGGCACTTCGCCAGCCGCTGCTCGGCCTTGGCGAGGCGCTGGACCTGCGCCTTCTTCGCCTTCTTGGCCTTGGTGCGGTCCTGCTTCGCCTCGTCGAGGTCCTCCTCGACCACGGCCTGCTCCTCCTCGGTCTCCGCCTGGGCCGCGGCCTTCTTGGTCTTGCGCACCTCGCGCTTGGCCCGGGTGAAGACGTCCTGCAGCCGCTCGAGCTTGGCAGCCGCGCGGTCGACCTGGGTCTGCTGCTTGGCGCAGTCGCCGTCGGCGGGGGGCGCGGCCTGGGCGCCGGGGACGGGGCCGACGGCCAGCAGGGCGGCGACCGCGAGGCCGGCGAGCGGGGTGGTGAGACGAGATGCAGCCATGGGGGGACTCCTCCTTCAGGGACCGGCGGGGGCCGGCCAGTCGCCCCCATGGTGGACGAGCGGCCGGTGGCGCCGCCGGAGTTCGCTGGAGGTTTTGCCCGGCCTCAGCGCACGTCGACGATGCGCACGGCCTCGAAGTGCATGGGGTCGGTGTAGCGCCAGTCGCCGCCCCAGCCGAAGCCCCACTTCTTGAAGATGGCCACCACGGTGCGGTCCATCTCGCCCACGGTGCCGCGCTGGTTGCCGGGGGTGTTGAGGTCGAGGGCGAGCCCGAAGGAGTGGTTGGACAGCGTGGTGGAGCCGGCGATGAAGCGCGGGTAGTAGCAGCCGGCGTACTCGCCGGGGTTGATCTCGTCGGCCAGCCCGGTCTCGACGACCTCGCGCAGGGCGGCCGTGAGCTGGGGGATGATCGCCTTGTTGCAGGTCACCGAGCCGAGGATCGGGACCTGGGCGGTGGTGATGTGGGTGCGCACCCACGACTCCGCGGGGGCGATCCGGCCGCCGCCGAGCACGGTGTAGTTGAAGACACCGACCGCCTCGGAGACCGAGCCGACCACGAAGGCGGTCTGCTTGGCGTTGATGTCGAGCCCGAAGCGGGCCACCGAGTCGAGGCGCTGCACGGAGGTCTGCCGGGGCAGCAGCGCCGTCAGCGGCTTGACCACCTTGTCGGGGGCGGTGATGCCGGTGGAGATCAGCAGTGCGTTGCCGGGCTCGGCGCCCAGCTCCTCGCCCCACTTGACGTTGACCACGGCGTCGACGGCGTTCTCGATCTGCGGCGCCAGCGCGCCGAGATGCACCTGGGGGCTGCCCTGGTCGAGCTCGACGAAGCCCTGCTCGTCGATCGGCAGCTTCTTCTGCAGCTCGGGGGCGATGGCCAGCTCACCGCCGGCGACGCGGTCCCAGACCTCGCGGCTCTGCGGGACCTGGCCGGGGGTGAAGCGGCGGAACGAGGCCGGGTCGACGGCGGCCAGGTTGAGCACCCGGTTCTCGATGCCGACCTGGAGCATCGAGAACTGCTCGACGTCCTGGACGCCCTCGAGGTCCCGGATCTCGGCCAGCGTCTCCTCGGGGATGCCGGCCCGGGTCTGCACCAGGATGTCGGCGGTGCGGGGCAGGTCCTTGAGCCGGCCCGGTGGGTCGACCGCGAACGCCGGGTCGAGCCCGACCGTGGGCTGCTCGCCGTCGCTGGAGCCGTCGCCGTCCTCGGAGTCACTGGGGCCACCGGGGTCACCGGACGCCGCGCGGTCCTCGCCGTCGGTGGCGGTCGGGGAGTCGGCGACCTCGGTCGCCTCGGGCCCGGTGGGGCCTCCTCGCCGCTGGTGCCGCCGCAGGCCGCCGCAAGCAGGACCACGACGAGCGCCCCGCCCAGCGCCGCACGCCGCGGCGGTCGTACCGCCCGCTGCCGCGCTCGCCTCAGGCGTGCTCCTCCCCGGGCTCACCCCGCGCGGCCCCCGCCACCAGCGTAGGTGGTGGGTGGCAGCGCCAGCCACGAGATCACGGCCGCGACCAGCAGGAGGCCGGCGCAGACCAGCACGACCAGCGTCCACGCGGGGTCCAGCAGCGCAGGGTCGGCGTAGGCGTCCCCGCGCAGGCCCACGAGCCCGGGCACCGCTGCGACCGCCAGCAGGCCCCCGGCCCGGGACACGGCGTTGTTGACGCCGCTGGCGATGCCGGCGTGCTCGTCGGGCGCCGCGGCCAGCACGGTCGCGGTCAGGGTCGCCACCAGCAGGGCCAGGCCCAGCGCGAAGACCACCACGCCCGGCAGCACCCCCACGACGTACGTCGCCCGCCCGGCGCCCAGGAGCAGCAGCACGCCGCCGGCCATCACCAGCGGCCCCAGGGTGAGCGGCAGGCGGGGGCCGGTGCGCGCGCCGAGGGCTCCGCCCCGACCGGCGAGCAGCAGCATCACGAACGGCAGCGGCAGCGTGGCCAGCCCGGCGAGCAGGGGGCCGCGGCCCCCGACGACCTGCAGCTGCAGCGGCAGCATGAACAGCAGCACCGACAGGGCGCCGTAGACCAGCAGGGTCGCCGTGTTGGCCGCGGAGAAGGTGCGGTCGGCGAAGATGCCCAGCGCCAGCATCGGCTCGGCGACCCGGGCCTCGACCACCACGAAGGCCGCGCCCGCGACCAGGCCGGCGAGCAGCGCCGGCAGCGCGGCCGGGTCGCCCCACTGCACCAGCGCGTAGGTGACCCCGCCCAGGGCGGCGGTGGCCAGCACCGCCCCCGGCAGGTCGAGGTGCCGGGCCGCCGCGGGGTTGCGGGTCTCCGGCACCGCGCGCGCCAGCCACACCGTCAGCGCCGCGACCGGCAGGTTGATCCAGAAGATCAGCCGCCAGTCGGCGTACTCGACCAGCACGCCGCCGACCAGCGGCCCGGCGGCCGCCGCGATCGCACCCAGCCCGGTCCAGGTGCCGATCGCGCGGGCCCGATCGGCGGGGTCGAAGGCGCCCTGGATCATCGCGAGGCTGCCCGGCACCATCAGCGCGGCCGCCACGCCCTGGACCACCCGGGCGGCGATCAGCACCTCCGCGGTCGGGGCCAGCCCGCACAGGGCGGAGGCGACGCCGAAGCCGAGGGTGCCGACGACGAAGACTCGGCGCCGTCCGAGCCGGTCGCCCAGCGAGCCGCCGAGCAGGATCAGCGAGGCCAGGGCCAGCAGGTAGGCGTTGGTGATCCACTGCAGGTCGGCGATCGAGGCGTCGAGGTCGTCGCCGATGACGCGCAGGGCGACGTTGACCACGGTGCCATCGAAGAGCGACATCGCCGAGCCCAGGGTCGCGGCCGCGACCACGGCGCGGCCGGTCGCCGTACCGACCCGGACGCCGCCGGCGCCGGGCGCTGGTGCGGGAGTGCTCACCGCCCCACCCTAGG
This sequence comes from Nocardioides marinisabuli, assembly GCF_013466785.1. Lineage (NCBI taxonomy): Bacteria > Bacillati > Actinomycetota > Actinomycetes > Propionibacteriales > Nocardioidaceae > Nocardioides > Nocardioides marinisabuli. Next base: position 1,629,846 of record NZ_CP059163.1, on the reverse strand, counting down.
ATCCAGGGGTGTCCCGCTCCCGCCCGTCCGCCCGCAGCGCCGCCGACCAGCGCCTGGTCGACCACGTCGACCGGCTCGGCGCCGAGCACCCGCCCATCAGCCTCGACTCGGTCGACTTCACCGTCGTCGACCCGGTCGGCTTCGAGGCGCGCTTCGGCCACGTGCTCGACTACATGGCCCGGGTCGAGCTCGAGGTCGACCGCAACGTCCTCGAGCTGATGACGATGCTGCCCGACCCGCCCGAGGTCGACGTGCACTTCTACCGCGACGTGTGGCAGCCCCAGGAGATCCAGCACGGGCGGATCCTCGACGAGCTGCAGGTACGCCTGGGCCGCCCGCCCGCCGACGCCGACCTCGACTCGATCGGCACCAAGCTCAAGGTGCTCGGTGCGCTCGGGCACGCGTCGGCCTTCCAGGACGTCTCGCGGATGCTCTACTACCTCACCGGCATGGCCACCGAGCGCTCGGCGGTGCTGGCCTACAACCTGCTCCACGACGGCGTCCGGGAGATGGGCGAGCAGGCGGTCGCCGAGACCATCATCGCCCCGATCAAGCGCCAGGAGCCGGGGCACTTCGCCTTCTACCAGCTCTCCGCGCGCGGGCTGTGGGCCGAGCTGGCGCCCTGGCAGAAGTGGCTGGTGCGCCACCTGCGCCGGCTCTCCTTCTCCCCTGTCGGCGCCAACGACGACGAGCAGCTGGCCGACTTCGGCGACCTGATGGCCACCCTCGGCATCGACGACTCCTCCGACTTCACCGCCCAGATCGCGCGCGTCGAGATGGAGCTGCTGTGGGCCCGCGACAAGGGCCTCCCGGTGCCGGCGTACGTCACCGCCGCCTTCCGCGAGGCGCGCGAGCGGTCTCGGGCCCGTGCCGAGGGAGTTTCATCGGGCACCCGATGAACCTGTCGCCGGGACCATGAAGCTTCATGGTCCCGGCAGGAGCTTCGTCGGGTGCCCGATGAAACTCCCGCGCCCGGCCCGCTAGGAGCCGAGCACCCGGGCGGCGATCCAGGCGATCCGGTCGGCGGTGCGGTCGGCGGGGCCGGAGGGCTGCATGACGTGGCTGAGCACGATCCGCACCACCATGTCGATGGCGGCGTCGAGCTCCTCGGCGCCCAGGTCGACGTCGTACGGCGCGATGCGCGCGGCGATGACGTCCTGGGCCGCCGCGAGCAGCGAGCCCGCGTGGGTGGTCAGCAGCGGCAGCAGCTCGGTGTCGGCGCCGTGGGTGGCCGAGACGACGGCGTGCAGCAGGGGGTTGCTGGGAGCCACCTCCAGGACGGCCCGGGCCGCGGCGCGGATCGCCTCGACGAGGTCGTCGGGGTGCTGGTCGAAGGAGGCGGTCACCGCGGCCAGGAAGCGGTCGAGCTCGCGCAGGATCATCGCCTCGGCGAGCCCGGCCTTGGTGCCGACCTCGTTGTAGACGGTCTGGCGCGACACGCCGACCTCGTCGGCCAGGCGCGCCATCGTCACCTTGGCCCACCCCACCTCGGTGGTCAGCACGACGGCGGCGTCGACGACACGGTCGCGCATGCTGGGGAGGGCGGCGGTGCTCACGCCCCCGAGTGTAGGAAGCGTGGGCGCACCGGCCGTCATCGCCGGGCCGTCAGCCTCGGGCCGGGACCGAGCGCCGGAGGGTCCTAGCCCTGCAGGCTCAGCGCCAGCACCGGGCAGGCCTGCACGGCGGCGTGCACGTGGGAGCGCTGCGACTCCTCGGGGGTCTCGTCGAGCACGTGCATCACCTCGTCGTCGTCGAGCTCGAAGACGTCGCTGGCCATGGCCTCGCACATACCCAGGCCCTCGCACCTGTCCCGGTCGACCACGATGCGCATCAGCGGGCCTCGGCGTTGCTCAGGGCGACGAAGTCGACCTTCTCGCGCACCCCGCAGTCGGGGCAGCACCAGTCGTCGGGGATGTCGGCCCAGGCGGTGCCGGCGGCGAAGCCCTCGAGCTCGTTGCCGACCGCGACCTCGTAGGTGTACCCGCAGCCGGGGCAGCGGGCGGCCAGCACCTCCTCCTCGACGACCAGGGCGGGGGCGGGGGCGGCGGCCGAGGGGTCGGCCACGCGCTCGGCCGCGGCCACCGCGCCGGGAGCCGGGTAGCGCGCCAGGATCCGCTCGCGCCTGCGGGGGTCGAGGTTGGCGCGGGTCAGGTCGCCGTCGAAGTGCGCGAGGACGCGGGGGTCCATCACCCGGCGCCACAGCGGCGGCACCAGGGCCAGCACGATCATGCCGGCGTACCCGGTGGGCAGCACGGGGCTCTCCTCGAAGTCGCGCAGGGTCTGGTAGCGCCGCGTGGGGTTGGCGTGGTGGTCGCTGTGGCGCTGCAGGTGGTAGAGCAGCACGTTGGTGGCGATGTTGTTGGAGTTCCACGAGTGCGAGGGGTCGACGCGCTCGTAGCGCTGGCGGGTGCCGACGCCGACCTTCTGGCGGCGCATCCCGTAGTGCTCCATGTAGTTGACGACCTCGAGCAGCGAGAAGCCGACGACGGCCTGCAGCACCAGGAACGGGACCACGACCGGGCCCAGCCACACGACCAGCGCGCCCCACAGCAGCGCCGACATCAACCAGGCGTTGAGCACGTCGTTGCCGAGGTGGAAGGGGTGGGTGTCCTTGCGGGCGTAGCGCTTGCGCTCCAGGTGCCAGGCGCTGCGCAGGGAGCCCAGCACCGTGCGCGGCCAGAACCGGTAGAAGCTCTCGCCGAAGCGGCTGGAGGCGGGGTCCTCCGGGGTGGCCACGCGCACGTGGTGGCCCCGGTTGTGCTCGATGTAGAAGTGGCCGTAGAAGCTCTGGGCGAGCGCGATCTTCGAGAGCCAGCGCTCGTTGGCCTCGCGCTTGTGGCCCAGCTCGTGGGCGGTGTTGATCCCGATCCCGCCGATGACGCCGATCGACAGCGCGAGCCCGATCTTGTCGACGGTGCTCAGCTCACCGAGCCCGAACGGCGCCCCCTCGGCGATGACGTACATCGCGCCGACGAAGCCGGCGTACTGGATCGGCAGGAAGGCGTAGGTGATCCAGCGGTAGTACTTGTCGTTCTCGAGCGCCTCGATCGCGTCGTCGGGCGGGTTGGCCCGGTCGAGGCCGGCGACCAGGTCGATGGCGGGCACGACCACCAGCACGATGATCGGGCCGATCCAGAAGAACGCCCCCCACCCGGTCAGCGCCCAGCCGCCGCCGGCGACGAAGGCCAGCGAGGGCACCACCAGGCCGATCAGCCACAGGAACCGCTTGTGGTCGCGCCAGGCCTCGGTGGACCCCTCGGGCACGGTCGAGCCGCTGCCCGACGAGCCGGGTGCGGTGGGTCGGGGGACGGACGAGGGGGTGCTGCTGGCCACGGGGAGCCTCCTGGCGGTGACGGGGGTCACGACATCTGCTTGACATCACCGTAGGGAATGTCAAGCAGATTGACAAGAGGCAGTGACTTGTAAAGGTGCGACGTCTCTCGGTAGGTCGGCCGCTCACGGCCTCCGGCGGGCGCCGGCCGCCATCGCCAGGTCGGCCACCTGCTGGGCCAGGGCCGGGGCCCCGTGGCAGCGCAGGCGCGTGACGTGGCCCGCCGTGCGCACCCCCACGGCGCGCGAGACCCGGCCCCCGCCGAGCTCCACCCCGGTGACCTCGCGCAGGTCGAGGGTGAGCATCGCCGCGCCGCGTGCCACGCGGATGGGCACGAACGTCAGGTGCAGCGTGGTGAGGGTGAGGCGCCCGGCGACCCAGGTCGAGCCCCACACGGTCTGGAACCGGTCGAGCGCCGCGTCGGACGCCGCGGTGCCGGTGCCCGTGGTGGTCTCGACGAGCAGGTGCCCGGTCTTCGAGGTCAGCACTCCGTAGGACATGACTCATGGTGCGCGCCCCCGCGCCGCCGGTCACGGGTCGAAGGTCCCGGGCGCCCACCGGTCCAGACCGTCGCCAGCCCGCACAGGTGAGGCCACGAGGTCGTGACGCGGGGCACAATGGGGGCGCCCCGCCGTGCCACCGACCACGAGGAGGCGGACGTGAGTGCTCCCCGACGTCCCGACGCGCGCCCGGACGAGCGGTCCGACGAGCCCGTCCCGGACCCAGCCGCAGAACAGGCCACAGACCAGGACCGGAGCGGCGGCCCGCTGCCCGCGGGGCTGCCGCCGGGCATGCTCGAGGCGCTCTACGCGCGGCCCAGCCGGGCCCGCACCGCGCTGGTGGTCGTCCCGCTCCTGGCCGGCCTCGGGGTGGCGGCGTACGTCGGCAGCACCCTGCTGTGGCCCGGCGACGACGAGCCGTCGGCCAGCAGCGGCACCAGCGACGCCGCCACCGACGCGGTGACCTGCTGGGACGGCGAGGAGAAGACCGACGAGCGCTCCTGCGCGCTGCCCACGGGTCGCGACGGGCTGCGCCACGTCTTCCCGTCCTTCGACCCCGACCGCCTCGACTGCCGCGACGAGCTCGCCGCCAACCCGCAGTACCAGCGCCCCGCGATGTGGACCTGCGACGTCTCGATCGCCGGGCCCGTGCAGATCACCTACAGCCAGGTCAACGGCGCCAAGGCCGCGCGGCGCTACTTCGACCAGCTCCACGGTGTGGAGTCCAACGCCGACCGCTCCTCCAGCGGCGTGCGCCGCGAGCGGTGGCGGGCCTCGAGGCTGAAGTCGGGCCCCGACGAGGGCCGCTGGGGTGGCAGCTTCCTGCTGCGCGGCGCGCCGTACGCCGTCACGGTGGTCGCCCAGCGCCGCCCCGACGTCGGCCGCGCGCTCGACCGGCGGGTCAGCGTGCGCCCGCTCGACGAGCTGCGCCTGGCCGCCCCCGAGGCCGACCCGTCGGGCGAGGGCTGAGCGCCCCCACCCTCGCTCGCCCGGGGCTCAGCCCTTGATGGCCGAGGCCACCGCGCCGGGCACGTCGGGGTGGAAGACCGTGGGGATGATGAAGCTCGGGTTGAGCTCGTCGTCGTGGACCACGTGCGCGATCGCCTCGGCGGCGCGCAGCATCATCTCGATCGTCACGTTGGAGGCCCGGGCGTCGAGCAGACCGCGGAAGACGCCGGGGAAGGCCAGCACGTTGTTGATCTGGTTGGGGTAGTCCGAGCGGCCCGAGGCCACCACGGCGGCGTACTTCGACGCCTCGGCCGGGTCGACCTCGGGGTCGGGGTTGGCCAGCGCGAAGACGACGGCGTCGTCGGCCATGTCGGGGATCCACTCGGCCTGGAGCACCCCGGGCGCGGAGACGCCGATGAAGACGTCGGCGCCGTGCAGCACCGTGTGCAGGTCGCCGCGGCGCCGCTCGCGGTTGGTGCGCGAGGCCAGCTCGGCCATGGCGGGCGAGAGCGTGTCGTCGTCGGCCGAGAGGGCGCCGTCCTTGTCGCAGACCACCACGTCGCCGACGCCGGCGGCCAGCATCAGGGTCACGATGGCGGTGCCGGCCGCGCCGGCCCCGGCCACCACGACGCGCGCCTGGTCGAGCTGCTTGCCGACCACCCGCAGGGCGTTGGTCAGCGCGGCGAGGACCACGATGGCGGTGCCGTGCTGGTCGTCGTGGAAGACCGGGATGTCGAGGCTCTCGCGCAGGCGCCGCTCGATCTCGAAGCAGCGGGGGGCGGCGATGTCCTCGAGGTTGATGCCGCCGAAGCCGGGGGCGATGAGCTCGACGGCGCGCACGATCTCGTCGGTGTCCTGGGTGTCGAGGCAGATCGGCCAGGCGTCGATGTCGGCGAAGCGCTTGAAGAGCGCCGCCTTGCCCTCCATCACCGGCAGCGCCGCCCCGGGGCCGATGTTGCCCAGGCCGAGCACGGCCGAGCCGTCGGTGACGACCGCGACGGAGTTGCCCTTGATGGTCAGGCGGCGCACGTCGTCGGGGTTCTCGTAGAGCGCCATGCTGACCCGTCCCACGCCGGGGGTGTAGGCCATCGAGAGGTCGTCGCGGTTCTTCAGCGGCACCTTGGAGCCGACCTCGATCTTGCCGCCGATGTGCAGCAGGAAGACCCGGTCGCTGGTGCGGTAGACCTCGACCCCGGGCACCGTGGCGGCGACGTCCTGGAGCTCCTGGGCGTGGTCGGCGTCGCCGGCCGAGCAGGTGACGTCGACGACGAGCCGCTCGTGGCTGGACTCCGCGACGTCGATGGCGGTGACGATGCCGCCGGCGGTGCTGATGGCGGTCGCGACCGCGCCCACCACCCCGTGGTCCGGCGCCGTGTGCAGGCGCATGGTGATCGAGTACGACGAGGTGGTGGCTGACCTGGACACGTGCTCACCTTCCGCCCACCGAGCGGTTACCGGCAAGTCGGACACGCGCGCGCACCCGCTTGTGACGCTGCGCACAAAGTTCTGCACTTTTGGATCGATAGTGCAGAATGCACTCCATGGCTGAAAGTGCAACGGGTGTCGAGGCTCGCCCCACCAAGCAGGCACTGACCCGCACCCGCATCAACCGGTGCGCCATGCAGCTGACCCGGGACCGTGGCCTCGACGGCTGGACGATGGACGAGCTCGCGGCGGCCGCCGAGGTCTCGCGCCGCACCCTGTTCAACTACTTCGGCTCCAAGGTCGACGCCGTGCTCGGGGCGGCCGGCTCACCGACGCGCCGCGAGGACCCGGTCGCCCTCGCCGCCTTCGCCACCTTCGTCGAGGGCGGCCCGACCGGCGGCCTGGTCGCCGACCTGGCGGCCCTCGCCCGACCGATCCTGGCCGACGAGGAGTTCGACCCCCAGAACGTCGCGATGCGGCGCACCCTGCTCACCTGCTCCAACCGCCTCATGGAGGCGGTGCACCAGCACTTCGAGCAGACCGCCGACGAGATCGCCGCCCTGCTGCTGCGGCGCGACCCCGACCTGGGAGAGGACCGCGCCCACCTGCTGGTGCGCCTGCTGGTCGGGGTCTTCGACTCCACCATGCGCGTCTACCTGGCCGCCGACGACCCCACCGACACCGACCTCGTCGACCTCTTCGTCGACCAGCTGCACGCCGCCGGCGAGCTGCTGGGCCGCTGAGCCGACCCGCCCCACACCCGCACCCCACCCGCAGCCGACGCTGCCCACCGACGCCGTACGCCGTACACAGGAGAGAGACACCATGGCCACCCTGCTCGCCCGACTCGGGACCACCGCCTATCGACGCTGGCCGTTCTTCATCGCCGCGTGGGTGGCCGTGCTGGCCGTGATCATCGGCCTCGCCGCCGCCTTCTCCAAGCCGATGTCGGACAACTTCACCATCCCCGGCATCCCCTCCGAGCAGGCCGCGGACCTCCAGGCCGAGCTCTTCCCCGGCGCCACGAGCGCCTTCGACCAGGCCAACGTCAACGTCGTGGTGCAGGCGCCCGAGGGCGAGACCCTCGCCGACGACGCCAACGCCGAGGTCGTCGACCAGCTCATCGCCGACCTCGCCGCGCTACCCCAGCAGGCCGACGACGTCGAGATCCTTCCCCCCGGCGAGGTCGCGGCCGGCCAGGAGCAGATGCTCGTCGAGCAGGCCCGCGCCAGCGGGGGCGACGTGCAGCAGGCCCGCGCCGACGCGGCGGCCCTCTCGCCGCTGACCGAGGACGGGCGCACCGGGCTGATCACCTACACCTGGGACGTCGAGACGCCCGCCGACGTCGAGCCGGAGACGCTCGACGCGCTCGACGAGGTGATGGACGACGCCCGCGACCAGGGCCTGGTCGTCGAGGCCAACGGCCCCGGCGCGACCGGCTTCGCCACCCCCGGCCTGGCCTCCGAGGCCCTCGGCATCGGCGTGGCCCTGCTGGTGCTGATCCTGACCTTCGGCTCGCTGGTCGCCGCCGGCCTCCCGATCATCACCGCGCTCATCGGCGTGGCCATCGGCCTGACCGGCGTCACCGCGATGACCGCCTTCGTCGACATCTCCAGCAGCACCTCGATCCTGGCCACGATGATCGGCCTCGCGGTCGGCATCGACTACACGCTCTTCATCCTGGCCCGCTACCGCACCGAGCTGCACCACACCGACGACCGGGCCCGCGCGGTCGGGATCGCGGTCGGCACCGCCGGCTCGGCGGTCGTCTTCGCCGGCCTGACCGTGCTGATCGCCCTCTCGGCGCTCTCGGTCGTGGGCATCCCGTTCCTCTCCGCGATGGGTCTGGCCGCCGCGGCCACCGTCTTCGTCGCGGTGCTGATCTCGCTCACCCTGCTGCCGGCGGTGCTGGGCATGCTGGGCCGCAGGGCCTTCGGCGCCCAGGTGCGCCGCTACGCCCCGCAGCGCGACGAGCAGGGCCTGGTGGTCAACAACGGCGTGCGCTGGGCGCGCTGGGTCGGCAAGCGACCGGTCGCCCTCGTGCTGGCCGTCGTGGTCGCGCTGGGTGCCCTCGCGATCCCGCTCAAGGAGCTGCAGCTGGCCTTCCCCACCGACTCCACCGCCGCCAGCGACACCACCCAGCGCCAGGCCTCCGACATCATCGCGGCCGAGTTCGGGCCCGGCCGCGAGGCCCCGCTGCTGGTCGTCGTCGACGCCCGCGACGTGGCCGACGGCGAGCAGGGCGCCGCGTTCGGCGAGGTCGTGGGCTGGGCGAGCGGCCTCGAGGGCGTCGAGAACGCCCAGGTCGTGGCCACCAACGCCGACCCCACCGCCGAGCCCGGCACCCCCGAGGCCAGCCCCACCGGGGCCCTGGTGCAGGTGCTGCCCGAGTTCGGCCCCGCCGACGCCGAGGCCCAGGACCTGCTCACCGAGCTGCGCGACGGCGAGTCCGGCATCGAGGACGCCACCGGCACCGACCTCGGTGTCACCGGCCTGACCGCGATCACCACCGACGTCTCCGACCGCCTGGCCGACGCGCTGCCGGTCTACCTGTCGATCATCGTGGGCCTGGCCTTCATCCTGCTGATGATCGTCTTCCGCTCGATCCTGGTGCCGCTGACCGCCACCCTGGGCTTCCTGCTCTCGGTGCTGGCCACGCTCGGCGCCACCGTGGCGGTCTTCCAGCTCGGCTGGGGCGGATTCGTCGAGGGCCAGCCGCTGGTCAGCTTCATCCCGCTGTTCCTCATCGGCGTCGTCTTCGGTCTCGCGATGGACTACCAGGTCTTCCTGGTGACCCGCATCCGCGAGGCCCGGGTGCACGGCATGTCGACCCCCGACGCGATCGTCGACGGGTTCCGCAACTCGGCCCGCGTGGTGACCGCCGCCGCCGCGATCATGACCGCGGTCTTCTCCGCCTTCATGCTCCAGGACGACGCCATCATCAAGTCGATGGGCTTCGCGCTGGCGATCGCGATCGTCTTCGACGCCTTCGTCGTGCGGATGGTCCTGATCCCGGCCCTGCTCTACCTGATGGGCGACCGCTCCTGGTGGCTGCCGGCCTGGCTCGACAAGGTGCTGCCCGACGTCGACGTGGAGGGCGAGAAGCTCGACCGTGGCCCGGGCTACCACGAGGAGGAGAGCGACCTCGACAGCGAGCTCGACGAGCTCACCGACGAGCAGAGCCAGCGGGTCTGACCCGCTCGCGCCCAGCACCACCCAGGCCCAGCACCACCCGGGCCCAGCACCACGCGCAGCAGCCCCCGGCCGGTCGGCCGGGGGCTGCTGTCGTCGTACGCCGGGGGCGCTCAGGCCTCGGTGGTGCCCAGCCGGTCGAGCAGGTTCTTGGAGAACCGGTCGCCCATCTTCTCGATGACCCCGCTCATCGTGGCGGTGACGGCCTTGGAGGAGACCTTGGGCAGCGGCAGGTCGAGGGTGATCTCGAGGTTGGTGGCCAGGTGGGTGCCCTCGTCGGCGTCGGAGAGCTCGTACCAGCCCTCGACGGCCGAGCGCTCGGTGGTGCCCTCGGGCGGGTCGTGGCGGAACTCGATGCGCTCGAGGTCGGTGAAGGTCATCTTCTCGGTGAAGGCGGGCGAGACGTTCTTGCCGAGCACCTCCAGCCCGCTCATCTCCCAGCGCCAGTGGTCACCGTCGGCGGTGATGCGCTTGACGAAGGGGGTCATCTCGGCGATCGCGTCGGGGTCGACCAGGAGGTCCCAGATCTCCTGGCGGGTGGCCTTCACGACGGCGGTGGCCTCGGTGCTGGCGGAGAAGCGGGTCATCGGGCGAGCTCCTTCTCGATGTCGGCGGCGATCTTCTCGGGCTTGGTGGTGGGCGCGTAGCGGTCGACGACCGTCCCGTCGCGCCCGATCAGGTACTTGGTGAAGTTCCACTTGATCTTGCTGCCCAGCAGCCCGCCCTTCTCCGAGCGCAGCCACTGGTAGAGGGGGTGGGCGTCGTCGCCGTTGACCTCGACCTTGGAGAACAGCGGGAAGGTGACGCCGAAGTTGCGCTCGCAGAACCCGGCGATCTCGTCGTCGGCGCCCGGCTCCTGGCCGCCGAACTGGTCGCAGGGGAAGCCGAGCACGCTGAAGCCGCGCTCGGCGTAGGTGTCGTGCAGCTGCTGGAGCCCCTGGTACTGGGGGGTGAAGCCGCACTGCGAGGCGGTGTTGACCACGAGCACGACCTGGCCGAGGTAGTCGGCGAGGTCCACCTCCCGGCCGTCGATGCTGCGGGCGGTGAAGTCGTCCAGGGCGGTCATGCCCGGAAGTGTGGCAGCCCGCCGGTCACCGCCGCCCCACCCGCCAGGACGCGACCCGGCGCCAGTTCCCCGCCGAGCCGGCGCCACTTCCCCGCCGAGCCGGCGCCAGCTCCCCTCAGCCGACCATCGTGCCGCGCACCTCGACGTGGTCGAGCCGGCCGGCGGGGTTGTGGTGGCCGTCGAGGTGCACCCGCACCCGCCGGTCGCCGACCACGAGCACCACGTCGTCGTCCTCGACGAGCGCGACCGACCCGCGCACCCGGTAGGACTGCGCCTCGAGCCGCTCGAGCAGCCCGTCGGCTTCGGTGGTGGTCACCAGGTCGCCGGTCGCCACCAGCCGCAGCTCGGGGCGCAGGCGGTGGCGCAGCGCCAGGAACAGCCCGACGAGCACCACCAGCGCGGCGTCGACGGCCAGGGTGGTGACCAGCGCCGTGCTGCCCGTCTCGCGGCCGGTGACACGGTAGACCTTGGGGTTGTCGGGCAGGTGCACGACCTCGGCACGCCCGCTCGCGACCACGTCGTCGTACGCCGCCTGCTCGAGCTGCACCACGATCCGCTCGTCCTGCGCCTCGGCGGCGCCGTCCTCGGCCTGCTCGCCCACCACGGCCTCGACCACTGCGTCGGGCAGGGCCACCGCGACCAGCCGGTCGAGCTCGTCGCCGCTGGGGTCGGCCACCTCGACCGGCTCGGCGGCGACCTCGACCCGGGTGCCGTTCGTGCGCAGGTCGCGGTCCTGGAGCAGGCTGCCCACCAGCGGCAGGTTGACCATGGCGACCAGCACGCCCACGAGCAGGATGGTCTTCAGTCGACGGCTCACGCGCCCAGTATCCGGGCGGCGTCCCGGGCCGGGCCCGACCCCCCGCTCAGTCGGGCCTGCCCAGCAGCACCGACGCCGCGGTGGCCGCAGCGGCCACGGCCGCCAGGCCCACCAGCCAGACCGGGGCGGGGGGCACGCTCCCGCCCACGCCCACCGCCAGCGCGTAGGTCACCGGCGTCGCCAGCCAGACCAGCAGGCCGCGGCGCACCCAGAGCCGGGTCAGGGCGCGGTCGACCGGCATGGCCAACGGCCCGTACGCCGCCAGCGTCGCGGCGACGTGGGCGGTCAGCAGGGCCAGGGCCGCGGGCAGCGCCCAGGGGTGCAGGCCCTCGCGCAGCCCGATCCCCCACCACGCCACCACGACGACCAGCACGGTGGCCCCGACCGCCGACTCGGGGAAGCACGCCCAGCCCACGCCGAGCAGCAGCACCAGGCCCGCGAGCCACGGCGCCGGCGCCTGGCCGGCACCCAGCGTGCAGAGCAGGGCGAGCAGCGGCATCGTCGCCACCAGGGCGCGCACCGGCCACTGACCCGGGCCGACCGGCCCCAGCCAGCGGGTCACCGTGCTCCCGCCCTCGATGCGCGGGCCGGGCCGGAGAAGCCCCGCAGCACCTGGTCGAGGGTGCCGGGCCCGCGCCAGGGCACCACGGGGCAGCCGTGCGCCGCCACCTCGCCCAGCAGCAGGTCGCGCTCGACGAGCCGCATCCGCCAGGCCAGCTCCTCGGCACCGGCCCCAGGACCGTGCCCCGGTCCGGGCCGAGGACCGTGCGCAGCACGGGGCAGCGTGTCGACGACCAGGGTCGGCAGCCCCTTGCGCGTCAGGGTGGCGGTGAGCGTCGAGACCAGGTCGTCGAGCATCGGTGAGAACACCACGACCACGGTGCCGGGCGCCACGGGCAGCCGGATCCGCTCGGCGTCGACCTCGGGCGCCCGGCCGGGGCGCACGCCGGCCAGCGTCGCCAGGATCCGCTGCTGGTGACGCGCGCCCGAGCCGTAGCCCACCACCCCGGTGGCGGGCCCCACCACCCGCAGGCCGACCCGGTCACCGCTGCGCCCCACGTGCCGGGCGACGGCGGCCGCGGCGCGCACGGCCAGGTCGAGGCTGCTCTCCTCGCCGTCGACGCCACCCGAGCGGCCGTGGTCGGCCAGCGCGTCGACGACCAGCAGCACGGCGGTGTCCTCCTCGCTGCGCGTGGAGACGACGTGCAGCTCGTCGGTGCGCAGGGAGACCCGCCAGCTGACCCGTTGCAGCCGGTCCCCGACGCGGAAGCCGCGGATCCCCGCGAACTCCGAGCCGGTCCCGGTGCGCTGGGCGCGGTGCGCCCCCACGAGCCCGACGGGCTGGGGCATCTCGGCGCGCGAGTCGTAGGCGGCGCGACCGGGCAGCACCCGCAGCGAGGGAGCGGTGACCGGCACCGGCCCCCACCGCCAGCCGCCCCAGGCGGTCGTCAACGCCACCTTCTCCCCCGCCGGGCGGCGCACGCCCCACCGCCGCGGGCCGACCTCGAGGGCGGGTCCGTACGACGGGTCCGACCGCAGCGCCCCGACGACGCCATCGGCGGGGTGCAGCGCCAGGTACGGCGCGCGGCCGCTGACCCTGGCCACGTGCTCGGCCGCGTCGGCGTCGTGCAGCCGCAGCCGCGACGTCGTGCCCTGTCCCTCGTGCAGGACCGTGTGGTCGAGGCGCACGTCGAGGCGGGGCGCGGAGCCGGGGACGTGCAGCAGCCCCAGGGCCGCGCAGAGCGCCAGCGGGGCGACCAGCACGACCAGCACCGGGTCGCCCAGCAGCACCGCCAGCGTGGTCGCAGCCACCGCGACGAGGCTGGCCCGCCCCACTGACGCCGTGGCCCGCCAGCGGGTCACGCGGGTTCCAGGGTGGCCGGCGTCGGCACCGACGAGAGCACCGTGGCCACGACCTGCTCGGTCGAGGCGTCCGACATCCACAGCTCGGGCCGCAGCTGGATCCGGTGCGCCAGCACCGGGGCCGCCACGGCCTTGACGTCCTCGGGCACCACGTAGTCGCGCCCGCGCAGCACCGCGAGGGCCCGGGCGACCAGCACCAGCGCCAGCGAGCCGCGCGGCGAGGCCCCGGTCAGCACCTGCGGGTGCGTGCGGGTGGCGGTGGCCAGGGCGACGCAGTAGCGCCCGACGCTCTCGTCGACCTCGACGCCCTCGACGGCCGCCTGCATGGCCAGCAGCCCGGCCGCGTCGGTCACCGGGTCGAGCACGACCTCCTCGCGGCGCCGCCCGAGCCGACCGGTGAGCACGGCGTACTCCTCGTCGGCGGTGGGGTAGCCGAAGGAGACGCGCAGCAGGAAGCGGTCGAGCTGCGCCTCGGGCAGCGGGTAGGTGCCCTCGTGCTCGACCGGGTTGGCGGTCGCCACGACGTGGAACGGCTCGGGCAGCACGAACGTGCGGCCCTCGACGGTGACCTGGCGCTCCTGCATCGCCTCCAGCAGCGCGGCCTGGGTCTTGGGCGGGGTCCGGTTGACCTCGTCGGCCAGCAGCAGCCCCGTGAAGACCGGGCCGCGGCGGAACTCGAACTCCCGGCTGCGCTGGTCGTAGATGAAGGAGCCGGTCAGGTCGGCCGGCAGCAGGTCGGGGGTGAACTGGGCGCGGGCGAAGTCGAGGCCCAGGGCCTGGGCCAGGCTGCGCGCGGCCAGGGTCTTGCCGAGGCCGGGCACGTCCTCGAGCAGGACGTGGCCCTTGGCCAGGATCCCCGCCAGCACGGTCTCGAGCTGCTCGTGCTTGCCGATCACGACGCGCTCGACCTCGACGAGGACCTCGGCGGCTCGACGTCCGGCCTCGGCGACGGACAGGGGTGACGACATTCAGATCTCCTCGATGTGGTGCAGGCAGCGCTCGATCTCGGCGGGGCGCAGGGGTCGCTGGGCGCCCAGCAGCGTGCGCAGGTCGGGGTGGACGTGCTGCCCGGCGGCGGGGTCGTCCCACGCCAGGTGGTGGCGGTGCGCCAGCGAGCGCCGCGCCAGTCGCGCCAGGGCGTCGCGCACCGCCGGGTCGTCCCCGGCCCCCTGGCGGTGGCTGTCGAGCATCCGCCGGTACGTCGCGAGGCGGGTGTCGGCGCTCGGCTCGGGCACCGCGGGGGCGACGTCGACCTCCCAGCCGGGGCCCGCGTCGACGAGCACGTCCAGGGTGACCCAGGTGGCGGCGGCGCAGACCGCGCCGATGAGGACCACCCGGGCCGGCACCGGGTCGAAGCCGGCGACCTGGAGCACGAGCAGCACGACCCCGAGCAGCCCGACGGCGACCGCGACCCGCGACGTCCAGCGCCGCCTCACGACGGGACCCCCGTCGGAGCGCCTGACCCAGCGCTCGGCCCAGCGCCCGACTGAGCCCCCGGTCGGGCCGCCAGCCCGGCGTGCAGGTCGTCCAGCAGCGCCAGCGCCCGGGCCCGCGCGGCCTCGTCGACCTCGCGCCGGCTGAAGCGTGCGGCCCGGAACTCCTCGGCCAGCGCGGTGACGGCCGCGGCGTCGGCCCCGACCAGGTCGAGCACGCGCAGGGCCAGCTCGGTGGAGGTCTCCGACGCGCGGGGCGTCGCCCCGGCCTCGGCGGCCAGGGTCTCGACGCGACGCCAGGTCGCCACGATCGCGTTGCGGGGCGAGCCCCGGGTGAGGGCTCGTCGCTGCTCGTCGCGGTCGGCGAGCAGCGCCTGCCGCAGCGCCTCTCGCGACGAGCCGTCCAGCACGTCGAAGTCGACGTGCTCGCGCGCCTCGCCCGTGCTCGGGCGCAGCCGCCACAGGTAGCGCGCGGTCAGGACCGCCCCGGCCACCAGCCCCAGCGCCAGGGCTCCCCCGACGAGCACCACCAGCACCGTGGCCAGGAGCCCGAGCAGCGGCGAGGTCTCCTCGGTGCGTGGCGGCGGCCGGCCGGCCGGAGGGCCGAGGTCGGCGGCCGACGGCGAGGTCGGGGTCGACGAGGGCAGGGTGAGCCGGTCGGGCCCGTCGCCGCGCAGCACCTCCCCCGGGCCGGTCGAGGCCGCCCACACCGCCAGCAGCAGCACCAGCAGGGTGCACGCGACCACCGCCGCCACGGCGGCGCGCGCCGCCGCTTCTGAGGAAGCCCGAGACCCCATCGCGTCAACGTAGCCGCGGCGGGCGCCCCGGTCGAGGGGCCAGCCCGGGGACGCTCAGCGCAGCCGGGGCGTGCCGGTGACCGTGGCGACGTACTCGAGCAGGCGCGCGCGCAGGTCGGGGTCCTGCTCGCGCTGCCAGCCGAAGGTGGTGGGGCGCTGGGCCCGGTCGTGCCAGAAGTGCTGCCCGCCCGAGGCCGGCCGGGTGGCGACCAGCCAGACGGCGGTGTCGGCGCCGTCCTCGGGCTCGCGCAGCAGCCGGCTGACGACCTTGTCGAAGGTGGGCAGGCTCGCCGTGACGCCGGGGGTGCGCACCCAGCCCGGGTGCATGCTCTCGACCTTGACCCCGGTGCCGGCCAGCTCGGTGGTCCAGGCGTCGGCGAGCACGACCTGCATCCGCTTGGTGCGCGCGTAGGCCTGCACGCCCTTGTACTCGCCGCGGCGGTACTCGATGGCGTCGTCGTCGCGGGTGGCCAGGCCCGAGCCGTACATCCCGCCCGAGCTCATCCACACCACCGAGCCGGGCCCGGCGACGAGCCGCTCGCGCAGCAGGTGGGTCATCAGGTGCGGGCCGAGCACGTGGGCGGCCAGCGACATCTCGTGGCCCTGCGCGCTCTCGGTGCGCTCGGGCGGCATCAGCCCGGCGTTGTGCACCAGCCCGTGCAGCGCGTCGACGCGCCCGGCGAGGTCGGTGGCGAAGGCGCGCACGGCGTCGAGGTCGCTGATGTCGCAGACCTCCTCGACGATGTCGGCGTTGGGCACCTCGACGCGCAGCTCGCGGGCGTAGTCGGAGACCTTGTCGGAGTTGCGGCCCAGCAGGTGCACGGTCGCGCCGAGGTCGAGGAACGAGCGCGCCATCGCCTCCCCGATGCCCGAGGTGGCGCCGGTGACCAGCACCCGCTTGCCGGCGAGCGAGCCGGGCTCGGGGTCGGCCGGCCAGAACCTGCGGCGCACGCCGGAGCCGATCGAGGTGTAGCCCAGCACCACCGAGCGGTCCAGCGTCGCGTCGACGGCACGGGCGAGCAGCGCGTGGGAGTCCATGCCCCCGAGCCTAGGCAGGCGCCGGCCCGGGGCCGCTCACCCCCGCCACCCGCGGGCCGCTGCTCCTACCGGACGTCGTAGCCGATCCGCATCTCCTTGATGCCGTTGATGAGGTTCGAGTGCAGCCGGCGCGGCTGCGCCTCGAGGTGGACGTTCTGGACCGTGGCGAGGAGCTCGGTGAAGAGCAGCCGCAGCGACATGCGCGCCAGGTTGGCGCCCAGGCAGAAGTGCTCGCCGATGCCGAAGGACTGCTGCGGGTTGGGTGAGCGGTCGATCCGGAAGGCGTGCGGGTCGGCGAAGACGGCGGGGTCGCGGTTCGACGCGGCGTACCACATCAGGACCTTGTCTCCGCGGGCGATCGCCTGACCACCGAGGTCGAGGTCCTCGGTCGCCGTGCGCCGGAAGTGCTGGATCGGCGGCTCCCAGCGCAGCATCTCCTCCACCGCGGAGGGCACCAGGCCCGGGTCGGCCACCAGCCGCTGCATCTGGTCGGGGTGCTGCAGCAGCGCGAGCAGGCCCTGCGAGGTGGCGGTGCGGGTCGTCTCGTTGCCGGCGACGATGAGGAACAGGAAGAAGAGGGTGAACTCCATGTCGTC
This sequence comes from Nocardioides marinisabuli, assembly GCF_013466785.1. Lineage (NCBI taxonomy): Bacteria > Bacillati > Actinomycetota > Actinomycetes > Propionibacteriales > Nocardioidaceae > Nocardioides > Nocardioides marinisabuli. Next base: position 1,612,840 of record NZ_CP059163.1, on the reverse strand, counting down.
GAGGCGGCGACCGTCGACCTCGGCCTGCAGGAGCGCGCCGGTGAGGTTGTCGGAGGGATGTGCCCGCTCCCGCACCGCCATCTCCGCGGCGTAGGCGAAGATCTCGGCGGAGGCGACCAGGGCGGTGTCCGGCGTCGGCGCGATCTCGGGGTCCTGGTCGTCGATGAGCGCGTGGCTGAGCTCGTAGAGCCGCTGCCGGTCCTCGGGCGGGACGCCCATCAGCTCGCTGATGGACCACATCGGGATCCGGGCGGCGACGTCGGTGACGAACTCGCAGCGCCGGGCGTCGCGCAGCTCACCGACCACGCGCACCGTCTCCGCGCGCAGCGACGCCTCGAGGCGGGCCATCGTGCGCGGGGTGAAGGCCTTCGACACGATGGCCCGGAAGGTCCGGTGGTCGGGCGGGTCCATCCCGATGATGACCATCCGCAGCTGCTCCAGCGCGTCGGGCTCGGGGTCCAGGCGCAACGGGCCGCCGGCGTGGCTGGAGAACTCCCGGGGCGAGGTCGAGACCCGGTGGACGTCCTCGTGGCGGGTCAGGGCCCAGAAGCCGGGCCCGTCGGACTCGTCGTGCCAGTGCACCGGGCTCTCGGCGCGCAGCCGGTCGAGCCAGTCGTGCGGTGCGGCCTGCTCCCACACCGAGGCGTCGGTCAGGTCGACGTCGGCCAGCCGGTCGGTGCTCATCGGCCCGCCCCCGTCGAGGCCGACCGCGACTCCACCAGCCGGGCGAAGCGGCCCAGCATGTGCCCCAGCCCGACCCGCATCACCGGGTCGACGAGCCGGGCGCCCACCCCCGCGCGGCGGCCGGTGTCCATGGCCATCGTCCACACCACCCGGCAGCGGCCACCCCCGAGGTCGGTGACCTGGTAGTCCTCGGCGAAGGCCCGCACCGCCTTCCGGGAGACCTCGTTGAAGCGGAAGGCCATCCGGGTGCCCTCGGCGTAGGCCAGGAACTCCTCGTGGGCCACGACGCCGCCCCACATGTGCACGGTGCGGGTCGAGCCCACCTCGAGCGGGAATCCCGAGGTCCACTCGACGCGGGTGATCGGCACGGCCCAGGTCTTCCAGGCCTCGGCGTCGAGGAAGGCGGCGAACACCTCCGCCGGCGTCGCGGCGAGCTCGCGCTCGACGCGGTGCAGCGTGGGGGCGGAGTCGAAGAAGTCGAGTCCCACCTTGTCGCAGGGCAGAGAGGTCATGGTCGGCTTCCTGTTCTGGCGCTGTGGTCGGCACTGCCCGGGAGGAGCAGCGGGACGAGGAACGTGGTGAGGGAGACCCGTTCGGCCTCCTCGCTCTCGCCCGGCATGGCCAGGAGCGAGACGATGCAGCGCAGGATCCAGGCGCCGCGCAGCTCGGCGTCGGCGAGCGCGTCGGGGTCGTCGGCGTACTCCTGCGCGAGGGCGGTGCTCATCTCCCGCAGGAGCTCCGAGCCCTGGCTCAGCGCCATCGGCACCGACATGTTCTGCGGCTCGAACCACACCGCGAGCAGGGGGTCGGAGCGGACCGCGCGGATGCCGCGCTGGATGAGGTCGACCATCGAGGCGGGGTCGCCGGGGACGTGGTGGGGCGCGATCTCGACGGCGATGCGCAGGGTGGCCCGGTGGACGAAGGCCATCCGCAGCGACTCCCGGTTGGGGAACTGCCGGTAGAGCGTGGCCCGCGAGCAGCCCGCGATCGTGGCGACGTCGACCATCGTGGCCTGCGCGACCCCGAAGCGCTCGAAGGCCAGGCCCGCGGCGTCGAGGAGGGCGTCGACCTGGGTCCGGTCCGAGCGGGGCCGGCGCGCTACCTGAGACACATCGGGCAGTGTGTATCAGTTCCCTGGAGCGCACAAGGGTGGACCAGACGGCGCGACGACCTCGTGGAACGACGAACGGCCGGGTCCTGAGGACCCGGCCGTTCGTCATGTGGTGGTGACCGGTTGATCTTTCCTGCGTGGTTGGCGAGTCGGATGGCGGTTCCCACGATTCGTTCTGACTTCTCCAACGATTCATTTGCGCAGGTCAGAGGCGTGAAACGGCGCGTCTCAGCCCCGCTGGTGCGCCTCTGGCGAGCTGCCGCCTTGCGGGTGGACCGCTAGGCGGTCCGGGTCGTCGGCGGTTCCGATCGGCTGGAATCGATCCCGCCGATTTCGCGGCGGAGAACTCCCACGATTCGTTTGCGCGACCCGCTTGAACCCTATAGCTGGGAGTACGCCGAAGGCGCCCGACCCCGGGTGGGGTGGGCGCCTTCGATGGGCCGCGTGATCAGGCGGCGATGCGTTGGGTTCGCCTGGCCGCGCGGGCCGTCTTGAGCCTGATCTTGCGGCGTGCCTTGTGCTGCTTGCCCGGCGGCTCGGGCAGGACGCCGCCGCGGGTCTTGATGTTGGCCTCGTAGGTCTGCAGCGCCCGCCGGTTGGTGACTGCGATCGAGACGGCGACTGTGAGGGCATGGAAGGCGGCCTTGCGGGGGGCGATGGACCGTCGGGAGAAGTCGGCTCCGCCGTGAGCACGCTTGAGCAGCGAGTTCCACCGTTCGGCTGCGCTCCGCGGGCTCGTGTACCAGTCGCAGTGCTCGAAGGAGCCCACCATGAAGTCCTGCCAAGTCTTGAACGCTGGGAGGGGGATGTTGATCGTCATGTTGCCGTTGGCGTTTCGACAGCAAGCGGCCGCTGGTGATCGTCGAGATGGATCGGGGCGTCTGGCACTGCGGGCAAGTGTGAGAACGCAGCGTCATTGAACTCATCGAAAACGGGGCAGCGGGCGGTGCCGGAGATCATGGGGCAGGTGACCGTGACCTTCATGACCATCTCCGGCCCGGCGGACGCGGCCGTCTTGCTCTGTCCGCCGCGCTTACGCAGCGGCACCAGTTGGGGACGACCGTTGGTGCGCATCCGCAGCGGTTCGAGTTCGGCGAGCACCTCCGCGTGGGCAAGCAACTGTTGGTCACTCATCTTCGCCTCCTCGGGCTTCGTGAGGGTGCCGGCGAGTTCCTCGAGGCGGCGGGCTGCGCCAGGGCACAGCGGGACGCCGTTGAAGAGGTACACGCCGTCGGCCTTGGTGCCATCGGCGTTGTTAACCGCACCGATCTCGAAGTGAATCGCCCTGGGTCTGATGGAGACTCGGGTTATTGGATTCCGACCAGGGGTTGGTCGGTCCGTGTCTGAGCGTAGAACGTCTCCTCGAACTCTGTTGGAGGGACGTCGTTCAAGTAGCCGTGCAGGCGGTCGTGGTTGTGCCAGTGGACCCAGGACAAGGTCGCGAGCTCGACGTCCTCGACCGTCTTCCACGGGCGTCCTTCACGGGCAGGTCCGCGGATGAGCTCGGCCTTGTAGTAGCCGTTCACGGTCTCAGCGAGCGCATTGTCGTAGGAATCGCCCACGGTGCCGATCGATGGGACGGCGCCGATTTCGGCGAGGCGTTCGCCGTATCGGATCGACGTGAATTGACTGCCGGCACCGCTGTGGCAGCGCAACCCTGTCAGGGTCGTGCCGCGTGACCAGCGGGCCACCTCGATGGCGTCGAGGACCATCGTGGTGCGCATGTGCGAGGCGACCCGCCACCCCACGATCATCCTCGAGTAGGCGTCGATGATGAAGCAGACGTAAGCGATCCCGGCCCAGGTCGGCACGAACGTCAGATCGGTGACCCACAACTGGTTGGGGGCCGTGGCGGTGAAGTCGCGGCCCACCAGGTCAGGGTGGCGGGGCACGCCGGGGTCGGGCTTTGTGGTGCGGACCCGCTTGGTGCGCCGGACCCCCTCGATGCCAGCGGTCCGCATCAGCCGAGCGACCTGGTCGCGACCGACGTCGTGACCCAGGGCCTTTAACTTCTCCGCATCGGTGGTGCTGAGTCCCGGTTGATGGCCCTCGTCGATGTCGGCCTGACGCACCCACAACCTCACCGACTCGGTGCCGTACCCCAGCTGGGCGGCGACGCGCTGGACCGTGCCGTGCTCGGTGCCGAGCTCGGCACGCAGGGTCCTGACCATCCGCACTGCAGCGGCCTTCTCCTCAGGGCTGTAGCGACGCGCCGTCGGCTTCCCCGCGGTCGTGTCCTTCGGCATGAGTCCATCCTCGTTTCCAAACGATGGAGACTCCAACCAACCCAGCGCGATTCAGTGCTTGTCCTGGTATTCGCGATACGCCAGCTCGCCGTGCTCTCGGAAGTAGGCATCGGACTCTAAGGTCAAACAGTGCGCTGGAGGCAACGCCGACCACCAGCCGCTTGCCCAGTTCATACGGCATGGCATCCCCCGTCGTTTGTCTTCCTAGGCACTCATCCACCAAGCGTCTTCAAGTTCACGCTTGAGGTAGCGGCGCCAGGGGTCCTTCGCTACAGCTGCCGGCAGTGGCGGCTCGAACAACTCCATGGAGACCTCCTGGCAGACGAAGTGGGTGATCGCCAGCAAGGTCGTCTCCACATCGTCCCAAGTCCGGACGAGCGCAGTTGCCGCGCTGAAGGTCGCGCTCCCCATCCCTTCATCAAGCCGCACGTGGGTGAGGACGTTTCGCCTCTCCACCCACCCGTTCCAGTTGCTCCTAAGTCGGGACAAGATCGATGAGGAGATCTGACGTTGGGACTCTCCCATGAGCTTCTCGATCGACCAGGAGAGGCCATGGTTCGGCGGCGGAGGGGGTGGTGGGCGCAACGCACCGGCCAGACCGCCGGCGCGTACGTAGATCGCGGATCCCATCAACTCCGGCCACGGGTGCTCCGCCGCCACGTCGAGGTGGAGCACGTGTTCAATCAGCCCTTGGTACGCCGCGGCGATCGCCTCATCGTCTGGCTGTCGTGCGAGGACCATCGGCAAGTTCGGGACACTCGTTGGCGCCACGGCTCCGAGCGTCCATCCGCGGATGACGGGTAGCAGAGACAGCGGGCGTGGGGTGCCCTCAAGTCCAGTGGTCCCCAGCGTGTGTTGCTGTACGGCAGTGTCCAGGGCGTATGACAAGGCACTTGAATCACTGTGGTTTCGCAGCCCGGCCAGGAGCCAACTGGCCACGATGGCGTGCTCCTCGGAGCACGCGAAGTCGCCTGCCGTGTCGGCGTTGAGGTACGGGAGCTGGGCCTGCCAGTTCGCTCGGTATAGCTCAGCCCATGACTGCAGGTCCTCGAGGTCGTAGCCGAGGTCGGCGAGCCGGAGCTCGACTGACTCTCGCAGGTCACGACCTGATGACAGCAACTGCTGGTACAGCTCGGCGAATACCACCGGCGAGAGCTCGCACTTCAACGCGACCACAGGAGGTCCTCCAGGCGGGTCGCCAACGGCTGGAGAGGTTCGGGGGATTGCGCCCGGAGCTCACCTTCCGGGATGGGGAGCCGCGCGAGGTCATCGAGTCTGAGGTGTGGCAACGCCGAACCGGTGAGCAAGACCTGTCGCGCGTGGTAGCCGGCTTGAGAGTTGAGGTAGCGCGCGATCCATGGCCCGACCTCAGGTGTGGCCAGCCTGACCCGGAAGACCTTCGCGTCTATGGCGGCTGGAGTCTCGGCAATGCTCGCATGCGCCGCATTGCCGAGGGCTGCCACCAGCAGGTCCCCTGGCTCAGCGATGACCGAGTTGTCGCCATCAGCGGGCGCCCAGCGTCGAGGCGGCCTGCCACTGAGCGTTGAGATGTCAGCAACGGGGAGATAGCCGGGCACCTCACCCTCCACCGCGACCGCGTTCATGTTGCGGCCTGGTCGAATGTCGGCACTCCAGGCACTCAGCGGTGTCCCCGCGTGGAGGATCTCGGGCTCTGGGGTCGCCAGCGACAGGTGCCACCCGTGGTCCCGTAGGTCGACCGCGCGCCACCACGTCTGAGCCGGCTCTTCCTCGTCGATGTGCGTCGTGCGCTCCTCGGCTTGAAGCCGATCAGCAAGACCACGCAGATCTGCCTCGCTTGGGAGCGGCAACGCCGAATCCAGGAGCGTCAGCGCGTCGAGGATCGGGGAGATGGAACCGCGGCTGAGGCTTCCGCGCCAGCGCTGACCAGTTTGCGAACTCAGGACGGCCCAAAGCCACAGGGCGGTCCGCTCGTTCAATGGCCGTAGAGCGAGGAACTTCCCAGCGAAGAGAGAGCCTTGGCGTTTCCGCGAGATGTACAGCGCCGGGCCAGCTTCGGCTCGGGGAATGAGCACATCACCCTCGCGCAACTCGCGGCCTACCTGGAAGACCGGACCCTGGTAGGTGTTCGCCCGTTTCCGGATGCCACCGCGGCTTTGATCGATGCCCTGGGGCAGCACAACTGGCGCCCCGGCATCGGCGAAGGACTGCGCCGCTACACGGGTGGCGAGTCCACGAACTGGCACCAAAGGCTCACTTGTTGGCCAGGAGAAGGCCTCGGCGGTGAGCTGCCTCGGGTCCCAGCTGGGCATCCGTCGGAGGTCGACGACAGTACTGGTGAGCATGCCTCACCCCCTCGAACTGTCGTCGACATGCTCCAGTGCCGCCTGGAGCGCGGCGCCGTCCTTCTCCAGCTGTGTGCGCCAGTCGGCGCCGAGCTGGGCCACGAACGTGTCGCCCGGCTGATCTCGATCAACCACGAGCAGAAGGGACCTGATCTGCGTGCCCTCAAGGGCGCCCGGCGGAAGGCCGATCAGAGCAGCCACCCGGCACTCGTTCGACAGGAAGTCACGGTAGCGCTCGTGTACGCCGCGTTTGAAGGTGACGCCAATAGGCAGGTGCAGTACCGCTCGCCCCCCGGGGGCCAGGGTGCGAATGCAAGCGTCCAGCGCAGCTAGCTCCGTCTCAGAAGTCTGATCACCGGTCAGCAGGGAGTGGCGCTCGCCCTGCATCCGCCCTCCGATGGGCGGCGCTGAGACGACGGCCTGGGCCTCGGGCAGTTCCGTTGAAAACGCGTCATCGCAGGTGACGGTCGCGGGCATGGGAGCGGAGAGAGCGATATGTCCCGCGAGCTCGGCGAGATCTGGCTCGCGCTCGACACCCACGAACTCCACCGGACCTTCTATTTGCACGGCGCGGTCCAAGGCCGCCCAGAGGAAGGACCCCGTACCGCAGAACGGATCGAGCACGGTGCCATCAAGCCGTGAGCCGATCAGGTGGGCGACGGCTTGGGCAATGAGAGAGTCCGAAACATGGGCGCTGGTCGAACGCGCGCCGCTGGCGAACTCCACCAGCGCTTGCCGTCGTGCCTGCCAAAGCACCTTGTGGTCGACCGGGACGAAGTCGCCGCTAACCGTCTCGACGCCGGGCAGCAATGTCTCAGCCATGATGTCGGCTGGCGGGAAGGTAGTGGTGGATTCACGACCTCGTCGGTCACCCGCCTCCGCTCGGAGTCGATCGAGAAGCAGCGAGGTTGCCAGCGAAAGGTCGGTAACGAAGCCGCTTCCCACCCCGGTGTCGTCGAGCGGATCAGGTCCCGGTACGCGTTCGACCGAGCGGAGTCCTCGGTCGGCTCGGTACCACTGGTCACCGATAACTGCGTAGTGCTCCGTCGTCCCCAGAAGTTCGCGGCTCCGCGCGAGCGCGGGGAGGACGAATTCTGGGCGCTTCATGGCAACACCGGACTTGACTTCAATTGCAACCCGGGGAATCAGGTTTCCATGGGAGTCGGCGGCGAACGCGATCACGTCCGGGCGGAAGTCATTGGTGCTGCCGATAGCCGGTTCGAACTGAATGACCGAGTACCCGGCAGCCTGCAGCGTGGTGCGGATATCCGCTCGGCGCTGCGGCTCATTCAGCATGTGACTTCCTCATTCTTCGGGTGAAAGCGAGCCGGAGAACGTATCACGTTAACGAGCCCTCTGCTACCAATTTCTGGAACCCGGATCATCTGATCCGATCGTGGCCATCGGCTGAGGTTGGAACCTCGTCGCCCGCATCGTGCCTGCTGATGCCACCGGCCCCCGCTGCCGGCTGCATGACTCCAACATGTTCAGACCCACGATTCCTCCGCCAAGGGAGCCCTGTTGAGTTCGTCGCGCCGGGCCCGCCAGTCGGGCATTAACTGATTCATGAGCTCAACGAAGCGATCGCCGTGGCCGCGCTCCAGCAGGTGCACCAGCTCGTGGACGACGATGTACTCAAGGCACCGGGGGTTCTTCTTCGCAAGTTCCGGGTTGAGCCAGATCGTGCGGGAATGCGCGATGCAGGTCCCCCACTTCGTCTTCATGCGGCGGACGACGACCTTGTCCACCTCGACGTCGACGATGGGCTGCCACTTCTCCAGAAGGGCAGGCACGGCCTCCTTGAGTTGACGGCGGTACCAGCGATCCAACGCCGAGCGGCGACCGTCCGCGTCAGTTCCCTTCGGCGTCACCAGCCACAGGGTCTTGCCCTTGGCCTCGACGCGGTAGTGGCCGCCGGCGCGGGACACGTCGAGCTGGTACCGCTTTCCCCACACATAGTGGGTCTCACCCGAGAGCATCTCGCGCCTCGACTGGCGCTCCGCCTTCTGTAGCTGCTCACGCTGACGCTTGATCCACGGCAGCCGCTGGACGACGGCAAGTCGGATCGTGTCCTCGTCAGTCCGCTGCGGGGCCGCGACTCGCACCCGGCCCACCGGCGGATACACCGAGATGTGCAGGTTCTTGATGTCCTTGTAGATGACGTCGACGCCAAGACCTGCGACGGTGAGGTAGGCGCTAGCAGTACTCATCGTGCTCCTTGAGTCGGTCGATGAGCTCCTTCATGCTCTGGCTGTCGAAGCCGTCTGGCAGTATCTTGCGCAGCTCACGAGCCAGCGCGCGCTCCTTCATTGGGTTCCCCGCCCAGCCGTGCTCCTTGGCGCTCTGGATGATGTCGTGGACGTACTCGATGTCGATCTCGATGCCCTGTGGCCACGCGAAATCGACGAGCGCTCGGCGCGCCGGCGTGCTGGCCCAATCTGGGTGGGTGACCCCTGCTTCGGACTCGCCCTTCCCGATCTTCTCGGCCTGCTCAAGGAGCCTGGCTAGAAACTCCGCGTACTCGATCGCGTCCTGACGTCGCTGCTCGATGATGGCGTCGAGCAGCAGGGACATGCGGTCGTAGTACTTCGGGTTCATTGCGCGTTCGTCGACGATCGTCTTGCGGACGTTGTTGATGATCGTCTCGGCGACCGCCTCAGGGCTCTTCTTGATCCCCTCGGGCAGCATGTCGATGGCGTCGGCGCCGCGCTCGACGATGAGCTGAACAAGACCCTTGTCGAAGGTGGCGACCTGCTCCACGGGGTCGGCCTGAATATAGGTGTCGAGGAGCGCCCGCATGCCCGCCTCGAACTGCTTCATGTCGATGTTCTCGCCGGCGCCGACCTCGACCTCGTTCTTGACGGCGACGAAGTACGCGACGTCGTTCTTGATGGCCTTGGCTTCGGCAGCGGTGTAGCCAGCGCGGTCCATGTCGTTAGCCAGTGCTCCGTACGCGCGGATCAGTGCCGCGACGGACTTGTAGAGCTCGCCGCGCTTGGGCTCGTTGTCCTTAATCTGTTCAACGTCCCCCGGCACCGATGCCACGAAGTAGTGCTGGTACTCGACCGTTCCCTTGGGTGCGGCGACCGGCTCGCAGAGCGCCTTGACCCTTTCGAGCGCTTCGTCCAGGTCCTCGCGCTCCTGCTTGATGCGATCCTCAAGGAGACCTTCGATGTCGTCCTTGGCGTAGCCGTCGAGAGCCTCGGAGGTGTAGTCGGTGATGGCCTTGTCGAGGGACTTGAAGAGATCGCGGTAATCGATGACGTAGCCGTAGGTCTTGTCGTCACCATCGAGGCGGTTGACGCGGCAGATGGCCTGGAAGAGACCGTGGTCGCGCATCTTCTTGTCGATGTAGAGGTAGGAGGCGCTCGGTGCGTCGAAGCCGGTCAGAAGCTTGTCGACGACAATGAGCAGCCTCATCTGTCCCGGCTCCTCGATGAAGCGGCGCTTGACCTCCTTCTCAAACTCCTCGATGCGCAGCACCGCCTTGTCGGCAGGCTCGTTGAAGTAGTCACTCAGCATCTGGCGATAGATGTCGTACTTCCGGAGTTCCTCATTGTCACCCTCGCCGGCATCCTCTTTGGAGATCTTGGTGGCGTTGGGAACGTAGCTGGAGACGATGGCAACCTTGCCTTTGAATCCGGCCTGAGCGAAGAGCTCGTAGAACTTGCACGCCTGGTAGATGTCGTCGCCGACGAGCATGGCGTTGCCACGTCCGGAGATCAGCCGGGGTTCGCGCGCGAAGTCCATGAGGACGTCCTGGACGATCATCTCTGCGCGGGACTTGGCCGAAGTGACCTTCTGCATCGTGCCCCAGCGCTTCTTCAGGCGAGCCTTCGAGAGGTCGGTCAGGCCCTGGGTCTTGAGGTCGAACCACTTGTCCACCTGGGCGGCACCCTTGAGTTCCTGGTCGACCTTCCGCGCTTCGTAGCGCAGGTCGAGCACCACGCCGTCGCCAACGGCCTCGTCGAACTTGTACGTGTGGATGAACGACCCGAATGTCTCGATGCTCGTCACCTTGTCGGCCTTGAGCAGCGGGGTGCCAGTGAAGCCGATGAACATCGCCTCCGGCAGCAGCTGTTTCATTGCGCGGTGCATCTTGCCCGCCTGGGTGCGGTGCGCCTCGTCGACGAACACGAAGATGTCACCCTTGGCCTTGAAGTCCGCGGGGATAGTGCCGCTGAGTTCCTTGATGAAGTCCGCCGCGTCCTCGTCGCGCGAGGACTCGTCATCGGAACCACGGAACTTGTGCACGAGCGAGCACATGAGCCACGGGTGGCTCTGGTTGAGGAGCGTGACCATGTCCGCACCGGAGCGCGACCGCGTGATCTTCTCGTTGACCCCGCCGAAGACCTTCTCGATCTGCTCGTCGAGCTCAGTTCGGTCGGTGATGATCAGGACGCGGGCGTCGGTCTGGTTCTCCTGGATCCACTTGGCGAGCCAGACCATGGTTAGGCTCTTTCCCGAGCCCTGGGTGTGCCAGATGATGCCGCCCTCGCGGGAGCGGATGCGGGCCTGAGCCGCCTTCACCCCGAAGAACTGGTTGTGGCGCGCGGTCTTCTTGGTGCCCGCGTCGAACACGATGAAGTCGTGAATGAGCTCGAGGAAGCGCCCCTTGGAGCACATCTGGGTAATGGCCCGGTCCAGCGGGTTCGCGACATCGGCGCCCAGCTGACTGGTCTTAGCCTCCTTCCACTCAAGCCAGTACTTCTCCGGAGTGTCGATAACGGCGTAGCGCAGGCCCTCGACGTCGTTGCCGGCGAAAAGAAGCTGCACCGTGGTGAAGAACGGCCGCACGAAGGTCTGCTTCTGGTTGCCGATGTTCTGGCGGATGCCCTCGCTCGCGCTGACGTAGGAGCGCTTGAGCTCAATGACTCCCATCGCGATGCCGTTGACGTAGAGCACGATGTCTGGCCGCTTGGTGTGCTCGCCCTTGACCGTGACCTCCTCGGCGACCACGAAGTCGTTCGCGGCCGGGTTGTCCCAGTCGATGAGCCACACCGTCTCGAAGTTCTCGCCGACGTCTTTCTTGACCTTTACGCCGTAGCGCAGCAGGTCGTACACCTTGCGATTGGCGTCGTAGAGCGACTGACCAGATCCGAGGGAGGCAGCGGTCAGGAGCTGTTGTATCGCACGCGTGACGAGTTCCTGGTCAACCTTGCGAGCCAGCAGGTTCTGACGGAGCTGCAGCTCGTCGACATTGGGGTTGTCCCGGTCCTCCAGGTTGCCGCCGTACTCGTACCTCAAGCGATCCCGGAAGTGCGCAACGACCCGGTTCTGAGTCTCACGTTCCTTCTGGCCGACGTTGCTCATAGGTCGACCTCCATGGGAACACGGGTACGACCAGTGAGCAGCTCTTGCATCATGCCGGTCTTGATCGCTCGGGCCGACTCGAGGCGACGCTCCAACGCGTCGATCTCGGCATCGGCGTCGAGAAGGACACGCGCGATTGCCGACTGCTCTTCGACACCCGGAACAACAAGTCGCACACTCGAGATGTAGTTGCGGGTTGTCGCAAGCACCTTGGTACCCGCGGCGAGACGCAGCAAGGACTCACGAAAATTCGGGATGAACTGTAGATACGCCTTGTAGCCGTCGGCCAGAACTGCGCGGTCGAATCGCGCCGCAATGGTGTGAAGGCCGGGGACAACGCCCCCAGCTGGAACGTTCGTGATCTCCACAGACTTGCCAACGCCTGCTGGGTCCTCGGACGCGTCAGCAAAGACAACATCACCAGGAGCCAGCCTGCCAGCCTGGCCCGCAAGCACGGCCTGAGCCCGCGGCATCGCCTCGGTCGCCGCGTCGAGGCGGACGCTCGCTCTTGTGTGGATGTCGCCGTAATGGAGGCACCGCAGCGGAGACGACTCGTCGAGCTGCTCACGCGAGAGCGGAACCGTCCTCAGATACGAAACGTGGTCGCCAAGCACGATCTCTCGCCACTCATCGTCAAATCCGGGAAGCCTGACGTGACCGGTCAGCAGTGCTTGAAGCATCCCCAGCCTGATCTCACGCTTCTTCGCAATGAGCCCGGCGAGCGCGTCACACTGCTCGTCCGCGCCAGCGATCATCTCTCGGATCTGGACTTGCTCTCCCTTGGACGGAAGCCAAAGCGGGAGGCGCTTGAGGCGAGAGGTGTCGAGGACGCCAGTTCCGCTCCCCGCGGAGCTCACCAAGCCGCGAATCAGAGCCACCCGGGCTTGAAGCGAGTAGACGAGGAATTCTGGATCTACACCAGGTCCGGGGATGAGCGCCTTCACATCTTGGTTGAACGCAAGCGGCCGGGTCGCGATGCCGACCCGCACCTCCCGGTGCAGTGCCATGCCACGCACGAGAACGAGGATTGCGCCTTGCGGCGCGAGTTTGCTCCCCGCGGTAACCGCCGCGCTCGTCAGATGCTGATCCGAGTCACTGAGCCGAGTCTGCTTCAGCGTGAACGCGGAGATCCACGGAATGTCCCCAGCCCAATAACTCTCGTTCGCGCGGGACGGCGTCCCGCCCGAAAGCCAAGTCGTGATCTGCCCGAGTTCGGTGACAACACTCGTCATTCCAGCACCCCCATAGCACCGAGATGCTCTGCGACCTTGGCTCTAGCCGCTTCGACCTCGGCGTCGAGTTCGAGCAGGGTTCGTTCGTAGCGTTCCCCAAGCATCCAAAGGCGAGCAACCAGCACCTGGCCCAGGGCAGTCACTTCGGTCCCGATCCGGCTCCGGATCGTTCCGCCCCATTTGTCGTCGATCACGAGGGCCTGGACGTCCTCGACGGACAGCTTCGCGTATTGCGCCAGGGCCTTGCCCTCAAGCTTCGCCGTCGCGTCCTTGACTGCCCTCTTGGCTGCGGCCTCCGCGTCGTAGAGCTTGATCACTTGCTGGAGTGCCTCCAGCTCGTCTGCCTCCGCACCCTCGCGCTTCGCGACGCGCAGCCGCACAGCCGCAAGCGCCTTGCTGATCTTGTCGTCCTCGACGGCCTCCCAGAGCAGACCTTCCTCGACGGCGTGCTCCTCCGTGTACTCATTAAGGGCCTGCGTCGCAGCCTCATGATTGGCGACTAGTTGATCGAGTTCCGCCTTCTCCGTCGGGAAGAATCGCGCGATCACGTACTCCGGCGGGATCAGGTCCATGACCCAACGTTTCGCGGCGGCACGTGCACCCGTCACGATGTGGGCCTCCTCGAACTTGGTCTTGTTGTTCTTGTCCTTCCAAGTCCGGGCAAGACGCGGCTTGGCTGCGCGGTCCCATCCTTCGCTGACCATGAGGGCGACGTCGTCGTGCATCGAGGCGTTCCAGTAGCTCATCAGCTGCTCGTAGACGCCGTACTCGTCGATCAGAGGCCTCGGACGGAAGTCTTCGAGAAGAGCCTCGGATACGTCATGGATGAGGTCGTTCGGTCGCGTCGTGTCAGTGATGTCGACGAGAAGCTTGCGCTTGTCCGCCCACCAGGCGTCGACCCTTGCCAACGTGCCCTCCGCGAAGGCGACGTACTCCGAGGAGCCAGTGATCGTGACTTGGATGTCAGCCTTGTCGACGGTCAGCTCGGAGTAGCCCTCGCGAAGCGGTTTGAACAGCTGGCTGCGGAGGCTGGGGAACGCGTCCCAGTACGGCTGCAGCGCGTCGAGGTCGCGGTTCGGGATTCCGCCTCGCAGATGGGCGTGGAGGTCCTGGATGTCCTCGGGCTCGGAACTGTCGATGTAGCGCGGGATGTTGAGGTTGTAGTCGTTCTTCTTGTCGCAGATCTCGCTCAGCGGCACCATGCGGGAGTAACGGTCGATCTCCTTCTGGTTGACGAAGGCGTCGACGATCTTGTGCATATCGCGTGGTCGAAGGCGGTTCTTGGGGCCGTCCTTCTCGAAGCCTTTGCTTGCGTCGATCATGAAGATGCCGGTGCGTGCCTGGGCATCGTTCTTATCGAGGACGATGAGGCAAGCGGGGATGCCTGTGCCGTAGAACAGGTTCGCGGGCAGGCCGATGATCGCCCTGATGTAGCCGCGCTTGATGAGCTCGGTGCGGATTGTCGCTTCGGCGTTACCACGGAAGAGGACGCCATGGGGCAGGACGACGACGCCCTTACCGGTCGACTTGAGCGACTTCACCATGTGCAGTAGGAACGCGTAGTCGCCGTTCTTCTCCGGGGGCCAGCCGAAGCCGTCGAAGCGGTCGTAGTCCTCGTCGAGGCCGTTCTTCCATGTCTTCACGGAGAATGGCGGGTTGGCGACCAGGTAGTCGAATGTTGCGAGCTTGTCGCCCGTTCGGAACTTCGGGTCCGAGAGAGTGTTGCCCTGTACGATCTCGTGGGTCTCATTGCCGTGCAGAATCATGTTCATGCGGGCGAGCGCCCAGGTGGCGTTGTCGTTCTCCTGGCCGTAGATCGTCAGGCCGTTCGGAGCCGCGTCGGCCACCTTGATGAGAAGCGAACCGGAGCCGCAGGTTGGGTCATAGACGGTCGTGGCCTTCGGGGTTCCAGCCGGGATCTGCAGCAGCTGGGCCATGACACGGGAGACCTCGGCCGGTGTGTAGAACTGACCCTTGCTCTTTCCGGACTGGGTTGCGAAGTGCCGCATCAGGTACTCGTAGGCATCACCCAGGAGATCGTCTCCCTCGGCCTTCGACCCTGAGAAGTCCATGTCCTGAAAGATCCCGATCAGGTTCGACACCTTGTCCTGGAGTTCCTTGCCGGAGCCCAGCTTGGTCGGGTCGTCGAAGTCGGCGTTGTTGATGACGCCTTGGAGGTCGTTCGCCTCGGCGAGCTTGCGGATCGCGACGTTGACCTTCTCGCCGACATCAGCCTTGCCCTTGAGCGTGACCAAGTAGTCGAATGAGCCGCCCTCGGGCACCTCGATGAGCGGGTATGGGTCGGCTTTAGCTTTGTCCGACACGTACTTCACGAACAGCAGCGTCAGGACATAGTCCTTGTACTGGCTGGCGTCCATGCTGCCGCGCAACTCGTCAGCGCTGCTCCACAGCGAGGAGTAGAGGTCGGACTTTTTCAGTGCCACGATCGGCCTTCCTACCGTTATGGGCATGCCTGTTGCCCACCGAACACTCGAGTGATCGCGAGGACCGCGGGGTCGCACGAGCAAAGCCGAGAAGACTGACACAACACGCTCGTCCCCGCAAGAGTGAGCCTAATCGGCCGCGACGGATGAATACGGGTGGCGCGCAGTAGTCGAGGACCGCCTCAGGCAACGGACAAGAAGCGCCGGAGCCTGGAGCAACCGCGCCAGCCTGCTGGAGACGACTGCCTACGCGGTGTGAACCGCGAGCAGCGTCTGACCCGCGTCCAAGATCGGGCGGACGGCCGCGACGAGAGCGTCCAGCTCCGCGCGTATCCGCTCTGGCTGATCCCCGCCGAGCTCCGCGACGGTCGAGGCGCGCACCAGCGCGACCCGGGCCTCCGACTGCAGTCGAACCACCTCATCGGCAGTCAGAACGCCCTCGTCGGCTCGCCGACCGTACGTCGCCACCTCATGCTGCGTTCGGCGGAGTTGCTCCTCGAAGAACTCCACGTGCGCCTTCGCGCGCTTGTAGTCGCGATCGGCTCCCCGCCGGCAGGTCTCCGAGCAGAACTCCTTGCGGCGGCCCGGGCCGATCTCCTGCACGATCGGCTTCCGACACGACAGGCGACCGCAGTAGCTCGCGATCTGACCTAGCGACGTCTGTTCATCTCGGTTATCCATGTGTCCGCCTATCCGCGCGAATCGATCCCGTCCTGCCCGCACACTCTCGCGCCGACGGCGTCCTGAAGAGCGCAGGCGCGCCAAACCACAGCGCTGTTAATCCGCGCGATATGGCCGCGAAACCTTGACCGACACGCCATCTTGTAGCGCTGCACGGACCGCCAGGCGAGGTTCACTGGATGTGCCCCCTGAGACCTCAGGTGGCGCGAAACCCGCGCGAAAAGCCAAAGCGCCCGGCTGCCAGGCCGGGCGCTGAGGTGCACGGGACGTGGGGATGTCGCCGTACGGAAGAACGTCCATCACACCACCACGTCTCTCGCTCGCGCAAGAGCCCGCTCATGCGGGGGATTGGAGGATCGCCATGTGGCGATTCCACGTCGGTGACAACACGGCTGGGAAGCCGAGCTGGTGGCTGTACGCCAGCAACAACGAGATGGTCGCGTGGGCCGGAGAGTCCTTCGACTCGCGCTACAACGCCCAGCGAGCCGCCGCTGCGTTCAAGGCCGGGACCAAGACGGCCCGGTACGACATCTACCAGGACGCAGGTGATGCCTGGCGGTGGAGGGCGTGGCGCGGCTCCGACAAGGTCGCGAGCTCCGGTGAGTCGTTCTCGAGCCGCTCCGCCGCCGAGCAGGCGGCGGCGAGGGTGCGCGAGAACGCTGGGACCGCTGCCGGCATGGCAGCCTGACCTAGGTGAACCAGAAGGGCCCCTGGTCTGCGTCTCCGCAGGCCAGGGGCCCTCTCTGTTACCTAAACTGCTGGGCCGGTAACACCTAAACCGGCCGTGGTGCGCGAGGGGGGAGTTGAACCCCCA
The DNA here is from genome assembly GCF_013466785.1 of Nocardioides marinisabuli. Taxonomy (NCBI): domain Bacteria; kingdom Bacillati; phylum Actinomycetota; class Actinomycetes; order Propionibacteriales; family Nocardioidaceae; genus Nocardioides; species Nocardioides marinisabuli. The sequence goes on along the minus strand of NZ_CP059163.1, from coordinate 1,595,991 downwards.
CGTCCTTTCGGACACACGGACCTGAACCGTGCGCGTCTGCCTATTCCGCCACTCGCGCTTGAAGCGTGATGAGGTTAGCCCAGCGGCCGGCCGTTCCCCAAACCGGGCCGCCCCTGGGGGTCGGGGGTGCCCACCCCGGCCGCCCGACCCCGTTACGATCGGGTCCGACCCGGCGTCCCAGCCGGGCCGGTCGGCCTGCCTGAGGAGCCGGCTCCCGCGTCGCCGAGGACGGAAGGAGGCCGAGTGAGCGCCTTGCAGCGGTTCGAGCAGCGGCTCGAGCAGATGATCTCCGGAGCGTTCGCGCGCGCGTTCCGTTCCGCGGTGCAGCCCGTGGAGATCGCGGCCGCGCTGCAGCGCGAGTGCGACAACAACGCCCAGATCCTCTCGCGCCAGCGCCGCCTGGTCCCCAACGACTTCCACGTCGAGCTCTCCGGCACCGACCTGGAGCGGCTGGCGCCGTACGACACCGCGATGGCCGACGAGCTGGTGCGCCAGCTCGAGGAGCACGCCCAGGCCAACGCCTACTCCTTCCCGGGGCCCATCAGCATCGAGTTCGAGGGCGCCGAGGACCTGACCACCGGCCGGTTCCGGATCCGCAGCCAGGCGCAGGCGCGGGTGACCGGCAACAGCACCCACACCCAGGTCGGGCGCGCCCGGGCCCTGCTCGAGGTCAACGGCACCCAGCACCCGCTGCTGGGCGGCAGCGTCGTCGTGGGCCGCGGCACCGACGCCGACGTGCGCATCAACGACCCCGGGGTGAGCAGGCGCCACATCGAGTTCCGCGTCGACGCGGGTGGCGAGCGCCCGCGCGTCGACGTGCGCGACCTCGGCTCGACCAACGGGATGCTGGTCGACGGGCAGAAGATGACCAGCTCGATCGCCGACGACGGCACCGAGGTCAAGATCGGCAGCACCACCATGACCGTGCGCATCGAGCAGGAGCACCCCGATGTCTGAGCTGACCCTGCTGCTGATCCGCATCGCCTACCTGGCGGTGCTGTGGATCTTCGTGCTCTCCGCCATCTCGGTGATCCGCTCCGACATGTTCGGCGCCCGGGTGCCCGAGACCGCCCGCGGCGCCCAGGCGGCGCCGGCCAAGAAGGAGAAGCGGGGCAAGGCCGCCAAGCCTCCCGGCAAGCGCCGGGGCGCCCCGACCCACCTGCTGGTGGTCGAGGGCGGCAACGCCGGTGAGCGCGCCGACCTCGCCGACGCGCCGCTGCTGATCGGGCGGGGCTCCGACGCCGCGATCCGCCTCGACGACGACTACGTCTCGACCCGCCACGCCCGCGTCGCCGCCTCTGGGGACCAGTGGTTCGTGGAGGACCTCGGCTCCACCAACGGCACCTACATCGGCACCGTGCGCATCACCCAGCCCACCACGATCACCATGGGCACCCAGGTGCGCATCGGCAAGACGATCCTGGAGCTGCGCAAGTGAGCGGCCCGCTCCGGCTCCACTACTCCGCGATCTCCGACGTGGGTCGGGTCCGCAAGGACAACCAGGACTCCGGGTACGCCGGGCCCTGGCTGCTGACGGTCTGCGACGGGGTCGGTGGCGCCGCCCGCGGCGACATCGCCAGCGGCACCGCCGTCCAGCAGCTGCGCCGCCTCGACGAGGACCCGCCCGGCGAGCTGTCCCCCGACGACCTGCTGGGCCGGGTGGCCGGCGCCCTGCACCGGGCCCACGACCGGATCGGCGAGATCGTCGACGACGAGCCCGCCCTCAACGGCACCAGCACCACCGCGACCGTCCTGTACTTCGACGGCACCCGAATCGGGGTCGGCCACATCGGCGACAGCCGGGCCTACCTCTACCGCGCCGGCGAGATCAGCCAGATCACCCACGACCACACGTTCGTGCAGAGCCTCATCGACGAGGGCCGCATCACTGAGCCCGAGTCGCGGGTCCACCCGCACCGCAACCTGATCCTAAAGGCGCTCGACGGCGTGCACGAGGCCGAGCCCGACCTGTTCCTGGCCGACCTGCTGCCCGGCGACCGGCTGCTGGTCTGCTCCGACGGCGCCAGCGGGGTGCTCGACGACGCCCGGCTCGCCGACATCCTCTCCACCGGCACCCCCGACTACGCCGCCGTCGAGCTGGTGCGCGCCAGCCTCGAGGCCGGCTCGTCCGACAACGTCACCTGCGTCGTGGCCGACGTGCTCGACGAGGAGGGCGCCACCGCGCGCGCCGACGAGCTCGCCGAGCTCCAGCCGCTGCTGGTCGGCGCCGCCGCCGAGCTGCGCCGCCGCCCGCCCAAGGGTCCGCGGCCCACCGGCATCTTCCGTGGCCACCGCTCGGGCGACACCGGCGAGCTCGAGCCCGTGCAGGCAGACCTGCCCGACCTGCCCGCCGACGTGCACGCGATCCCCAGCGACCCGATCGACCCGGAGACCGCGCGCTACGCCCCCCGGGCCCCCTCGCGGTTCTTCTGGCTGCGCCGGCTGATGGTGCTGCTGATCGTCGCGGGCCTGCTGTGGATGGTCGCGGCCGCCGCGTGGTCGTGGAGCCAGTCGCAGTACTACGTCGGCGAGCAGGACGGCTCCGTGGTGATCTACCGCGGGGTCAACACCAGCCTGCCCGGCCTCGACCTCTCCGAGCCCTTCGCGACCACCAACGTCGAGCTCGACCGGCTGCCGGCCTTCGTGGCCGAGGGCGTGCGCGACGGGATCGTCGCCGACGACTTCGCCGACGCCGAGTCGATCGTGGACAACCTGGCCGGCGAGATGTCCCCCGAGACCGGCGACACCGGCGACACCGGGGAGGAGGCCCCGTGAGCAGCCCCGCCACCGGCCACCCCGCCCCCTCGGGCCCGCTGGCCTTCGTCCACCGCCGCCGCCGCGGCGCCGAGCTCTTCCTGCTGGTCCTGGCCCTCCTGGTCGGCATCGGCGCCTACGCCGCCGTCGGCATCGGGGTCGAGCAGAGCGTGCCCGCCGACCTTGTCGGGTACGGCGGCTGGCTGGCCGCGCTGATCATCGGCTGCCACGTCGTGGTGCGGCTGGTCGCGCCGTACGCCGACCCGGTGCTGCTGCCCGTCGTCGCGGCCCTCAACGGCCTGGGCCTGGCCGTCATCCACCGCATCGACCTGGCCGAGGGCAGCGGCTTCGCCTCGCGCCAGCTGACCTGGATGACCGTCGGCGTCGGCCTCTTCGTGGCGACCCTGGTGCTGCTGCGCGACCACCGGGTGCTGACCCGCTTCACCTACACCAGCGGGCTGGCCGCGATCGTGCTGCTGCTGACCCCGATGATGCCGCTGATCGGCAACGAGGTGCGCGGGGCGCGCATCTGGATCCAGCTCGGGCCCTTCAGCCTGCAGCCCGGCGAGGTCGCCAAGGTGCTGCTCGTCGTGGCCTTCGCCGGCTACCTGGTGCTGCACCGCGACGCCCTCGCGCTGGCGGGTCGCCGGGTGCTGTTCGTCGACCTGCCCCGCGGTCGCGACCTCGGCCCGATCCTCGGGATGTGGCTGATCAGCCTGGGCATCCTGGTCTTCCAGAAGGACCTCGGCTCCAGCCTGCTGTTCTTCGGCCTGTTCCTGGTGATGCTCTACGTCGCCACCGAGCGGCCCGGCTGGCTGGTCGTGGGCGGAGGGCTCTTCCTCGGCGGCGCGCTGATGGCCTGGCGGGTCTTCGGCCACGTCCAGACCCGTGTCGACATCTGGCTCGACCCGTTCTCCCACTACGGCGCCGGCACCGACGGCCGGGGCGAGCAGCCCCTCGAAGCGCTCTTCGGGATGGCCTGGGGCGGCCTGATCGGTCGCGGGTTCGGCGCCGGCGACCCGGGCCGGGTGCCCTTCGCCGAGTCCGACTTCATCATCGCCGCCATCGGCGAGGAGCTCGGTCTCACCGGCCTGATGGCCGTGCTGCTGCTCTACGGCATCATCGTCGAGCGGGCCCTGCGCGCCGCGCTGATCTCGCGCGACGGCTTCGGCAAGCTGCTGGCCGCCGGCCTCGGGGCCGTGCTCGCGCTGCAGGTCTTCGTGGTCGTCGGCGGTGTCACCGGCCTGATCCCGCTGACCGGCCTCACCACGCCGTTCCTGTCGTACGGCGGCAGCTCGCTGGTGGCCAACTGGGTCATCGTGGCGCTGCTGCTGCGCGTCTCCGACCTCGCCCGGCGCCCGCTGCCCGACCTCTCGGCAGCCGGCGACCAGGGCTCCGACGACGACACCCAGGTGGTGAGGGTCCAGCGATGAACAAGCCGATCCGCACCATCGCCGTCTTCTGCCTGCTGCTCTTCGTGGCCCTGCTGGCCAACGTGACCTACCTGCAGTTCCTGCGCGCCGACGGGCTCAACGACGACCCCAACAACCGCCGCGCCCTCGACGAGCGCTTCTCCCAGCAGCGCGGCGCGATCCTGGTCGGCAAGGAGGAGATCGCGGTCAGCGAGCCGGTCGACGACCGATACGACTACCAGCGCACCTACCTCAAGCCGCTGCTCTACAGCCACCTCACCGGCTGGTTCAACTTCTACAACGCCCAGCCGGCCACCTGCGCGGGCTGCCAGCAGCGGGTCGAGCAGACCTACAACGAGCTGCTCTCGGGCGAGGACGACCGGCTGTTCGTGACCCGCCTGGTCGACCTGCTCAGCAACAAGGAGAGCCAGGGCGGCAGCGTCCAGCTCACCATCGACCCCGCCGCCCAGCAGGCCGCCTTCGACGGCCTGCGCGCCGCGGTGGGCGAGGACGGCCAGGGCTCGGTGGTCGCCCTGGAGCCCCGCACCGGCAAGGTGCTCGCGATGGTCTCCCTGCCGACCTTCGACCCCAACCCGCTGGCCTCCCACGACCTCACCGAGGTCAACGCCGCGGCCGAGCGGCTCGAGGCCGACGACGACGAGCCGCTGCTGAACCGCTCGATCCAGACCACGCTGCCCCCCGGCTCGACGTTCAAGATCGTCACCGCGGCCGCAGCGATCGAGAGCGGCGACTACGAGGCCGACGACCTGGTGCCCGGCGGGCCGAGCTACCAGCTGCCGCTGACCAGCGACGATTCCGGGCTCATCGACAACGAGGGCCGCGACTGCGGGTCCGACCGCATCCCCTTCGCCCAGGCGATGGAGAACTCCTGCAACACCACCTTCGCCCGGCTGGCCGTCGACCTCGGCGCCGACGCGATGCAGGAGCAGGCGGAGGCCTTCGGGTTCAACCAGCAGTACTTCGACGACCTGCTGCCCCAGGCCACCTCGCGCTTCCCCGAGGGGATGAACGAGCCGCAGACCGGCCAGACCGGCATCGGCCAGTTCGAGGTCGCCGCCACCCCGCTGCAGATGGCGATGGTGGCCGCCGGCATCGCCAACGACGGCTCCGTGATGAAGCCGTTCCTCGTCGACGAGGTGCAGAGCCCCGACTTCGACCAGCTCGACGCCACCGACCAGGAGGAGCTCTCGGAGGCGGTGTCGGCCTCGACCGCCGACCAGCTCACCGAGCTGATGGTCTCCACCGTCGACAACGGCACCGCGTCCCCGGCCGCCATCCCCGGCCTCCAGGTCGCCGGCAAGACCGGCACCGCCCAGAGCGGGCAGGACGACGTGGCGCCGTACGCCTGGTTCGTGTCCTTCGCCCCCGCCGACGACCCGCAGGTGGCGGTCGCGGTGATGATCCAGGACGCCCCCGGCCGGGCCCGCGGCGAGATCGCCGGCGGCCTGCTCGGCGGCCCGGTCGCCAAGGCCATCATGGAAGCGGTGATCAACCGATGAGCGACGACGACACCCCCACCGGCGTGCTGCCCACCGGCGACGGGCCCGACGACGGCTCCGGCGACGGCGAGGGCTACGCCGACGGCGCCCGTCGCTACCGGCTCGACTCCCGCCTGGCCACCGGCGGCATGGGCGAGGTCTGGCGCGGCACCGACACCACGCTCGGGCGCCAGGTGGCCGTGAAGCTGCTCAAGGCCGAGTACGCCGAGGACCCCGAGTTCCGCCGCCGCTTCGAGACCGAGGCCCAGCACGCGGCCTCGCTGCACCACCCCGGCATCGCCGCGGTCTACGACTTCGGCGAGGCCGCCACCGGCGACGGGCCCCGGCTGCCTCGCCCCTACCTGGTGATGGAGCTCGTCGAGGGCCAGCCGCTCTCGGCGCTGCTGCGCCCCGGGCGGCCGATGGACCCCGAGGTCGCCTCCGACCTGCTCGCCCAGACCGCGACGGCCCTGGCTGCCGCGCACGCCGCGGGCATCGTGCACCGCGACGTGAAGCCGGCCAACCTGCTGGTCACCCCGGACCGCCGGGTCAAGGTCACCGACTTCGGCATCGCCCGCGCCGCCGAGGCCGTTGGGGTCACCCAGACCGGCCAGGTCATGGGCACCCCCCAGTACCTCTCGCCCGAGCAGGCCCGCGGCCAGACCGCCACCGCCTCCTCCGACGTGTACGCCCTCGGCGTGGTGGCCTTCGAGTGCCTGGCCGGGCGCCGCCCCTTCCAGACCGACTCCCCGGTCACCACCGCGCTGGCGCACCTGAACCAGCCGGTCCCCGAGCTGCCCGAGGCCGTGCCGGCGCCGCTCGCGGCCGTCGTACGACGCGCGCTGGCGAAGGATCCCGCCGAGCGCTGGCCCGACGCGCAGGCGTTCGCGGCGGCGCTGCGCGACCCCAGCGGCGCGGGCGCGGGCGCCGGCACCGCGGCCACCGCGGTCGTCGACCAGCCCGCCGACTCCACCCGCGTGATGCCGGCGGCGGGCGCCGGGGCGGCGGCGGGAGCAGCGGCCGGGCTGGGTGCCGGGGCCGGCCTGGGTGCCGGGGCCGCCGGGGCCGCCGGGGCGACCCCCGCCGACGGCACGCCGGCCGCCGGGCCGGTGACCACGACGACCACCACCAGCGACGGCGACGGGCACCGCGGCTCGGGGCGCAGCCCGTGGGCGATCGTGCTGATGGTGCTGCTGCTCGCGGCCGTCGGGGCCCTGATCGTGGTGCTGCTCGTCACCGGCGGCGACGACGAGGAGGCCCCCGTCGAGCAGCCCTCGCGCGAGCCGTCCCCCACGTCGTCGTCGGCGGAGCCCACCCCCACGCCGACCGAGCCGACCCCGACGCAGCCGGCCACCGTCGAGATCGCGGAGTCCGACTACACCGGGCGCCAGGTGCGCGACGTCGAGGCCGACCTGCGCGGCCAGGGCCTCTCGGTGACCCTCGACGAGATCGAGAACGACGGCACCCAGGAGGAGGGCGTGGTCGCGTCGGTCAACCCGACCGGCACCCTCCAGGAGGGCGACACGGTCACCGTGGGCTACTACGGCCAGGCCCCCGCGCCCTCCCCGACCCCCAGCGAGGAGCCGGTGCCCACCGACCCCGCCCAGACCCCCAGCCAGACCACCAGCCAGAGCCCCAGCGGCTCCCCCTCGGGCCGCCCGAGCGCCGCCCCCGCCACCAGCCCGGCGGCCGGCACCGCTGGCGGGCCCACGGAAGGAGCGACCGGATGAGCGGCACCCCTCCCACCGTCGGCGGGCGCTACCAGCTCGGCGAGATGCTCGGTCGCGGCGGCATGGCCGAGGTCCGCAAGGGCACCGACGCCCGGCTGGGCCGTGTGGTCGCGGTGAAGCGGCTGCGCACCGACCTGGCCAGCGACGCGACCTTCCAGGCCCGCTTCCGCCGCGAGGCGCAGTCCTCGGCCTCGCTCAACCACCCGGCGATCGTCGCGGTCTACGACACCGGCGAGGAGGAGGCCACCGACGGCTCCGGGGTGCAGCAGCCCTACATCGTGATGGAGTACGTCGCCGGGCGCACCCTGCGCGACATCCTGCGCGAGGGCCGCAAGATCCTGCCCGAGCGGGCCCTCGAGATCACCAGCGGCGTGCTGGCCGCGCTCGACTACAGCCACCGGGCCGGGATCATCCACCGCGACATCAAGCCCGGCAACGTGATGCTCACCCCGACCGGCGACGTCAAGGTGATGGACTTCGGGATCGCGCGAGCGATCAGCGACGCCTCCTCGACGATGACGCAGACGGCGGCCGTGGTCGGCACCGCGCAGTACCTCTCCCCCGAGCAGGCGCGCGGCGAGACCGTCGACTCGCGCAGCGACGTCTACTCCGCCGGCTGCCTGCTCTACGAGCTGCTCACCGGGCGACCGCCGTTCGTCGGCGACTCCCCGGTCGCGGTGGCCTACCAGCACGTGCGCGAGCAGGCCCAGCCTCCCTCCGACCACGACACCGACCTGCCGCCCGAGGTCGACGCCATCGTGATGAAGGCGCTGGCCAAGCGCGTCGAGGACCGCTACCAGTCCGCGGCCGCGATGCGCACCGACATCGAGCGCTACCTCGCCGGACGGCCGGTGCAGGCCACGGTGCCCCCGCCGCTGCCGCCCCCGGTGGCCGCCACCGCGGTGGCCTCGCGGCCGGTGCCCACCCAGGCCGCGCCGCTGCCGCCGGTGGAGGAGGAGCGTCGGCCGGTCGGCTGGCTGGTGGCGCTCGGGCTCCTGGTCATCGGTCTCGTCGTCGCGGGCGCGCTGGTGTGGCCACGGCTCTTCCCCTCGGCGCCCGAGGAGGTGGCGGTCCCCGACGTGGTCGGGCGCCAGGAGGCCGCCGCGAGCCGGCTGCTGGGCGAGGAGGGGTTCGGGGTCGACACCGAGTTCGAGACCTCCGACCGGCCCGCCGGGCGCGTCATCGCCCAGGATCCCTCGGGGGACAGCTTCGTCACCCCGGGCTCCACGGTGCTGCTGACCGTCTCGGCCGGGCTGCCCGAGGTGGCGGTGCCCGACGTGACCGGGTTCTTCCGCGACCAGGCGGCGAGCACGCTCGAGGGCCAGGGCTTCGACGTCGACGTGCAGCGACGCTCCTCCGACGAGGACCGCAACCTCGTCCTGGAGCAGCAGCCGCCGGCCGACACCCAGGTCGAGGACGGCTCGACGGTCACGATCATCGTCTCCGAAGGCCCCGAGAAGGTGCCCGACGTGGTCGGCGACCCCCAGCAGGTCGCCGAGCAGAAGGTCCGCGACGCCGGCTTCAACCCGGTGATCCGCGAGGACTCCGACCCCGACGCCGAGCCCGGCACCGTCACCGAGCAGATCCCGGCCGCCGGGGAGCGGCTCTCCCAGGGCCAGGACGTCAACCTCTTCGTGGCCCAGGAGCCGGAGCCGACCGAGGAGCCGTCCGAGGAGCCCAGCGAGGAGCCCTCGGAGGAGCCCAGCGAGGAGCCCTCCGACGACCCCTCCCCGTCCGATGGGCTGCTGGGCGGCGGCAACGGCCGTGGGAACGGCAACGGCAACGGCAACGGACGCCAGGGTCGGCGCCGGCCCCGCGCCTGAGCCGTCAGGTGATGGGCTCGGCGTACGACAGGTCGAGCAGGCCGGAGTAGGCCGGCGCCTCGATGCTCTCGTCCGCCTCGGCGTCCCAGCCGATGAGGATGTCGTCCTGCTCGGCCTGCTGGCGGTAGAGCGAGAGGTAGCGGTCGGCGTCGATGGAGGCCCGCAGCTCGTCGGGGTCGCCGATGCCCGAGATGACGTACGGCGGCGGGTAGGGCACGCCGTGCAGGGTCACCGAGGGCCCCTCGCACTTGATGCCGGTCGTGGAGACCAGCCGCTGGCCCTGGATGGTGACCGCCTCGGCCCCGGCGCGCCACATCGCGTTGACCACGGCTTGGATGTCCTGCTGGTGCACGACCAGGAACCGCTCGGGCTGGTCGGTGTCGTCCTTGCCCAGGGGGCTGTCGGTCAGCGTGACCGTCATCCCCTCGCCCTCGACGGGCACCAGCCCGGCCGGGTCGGCGTAGTCGGCGATGCGGCCCTGCACGCGGGCGACGTCGCGGTCGGCGAGGCTGCTGGTCAGGTCGTTGACCTCCTCGGTCAGCGACTCCACGCGGCTGCGCAGCTGCTCGTACTGCTCGGCCTCCGAGCTGACCAGGCTGACCAGGTCGGTGATGCCGGGGCGCAGGTCGGTGCCGTCGGAGCTGATGGCGCTGACGGTGAAGAGGCTGCCGCAGAGCAGCGCCACCGTGGGCGTCAGGACCCGCCAGCCACCGGGGCGGCGCGCGTCGGGCGACCCCCCGGCCACGACGCCCGCACGAGCGCGCACGCGGGCCCACCAGCCCCGGGGACCCGGCCCCGGGTCCGGCCTCGCGTGGGAACCCGTCGTCATGACCACTAAGGTAGCCCGCGACCCACGGGCGCACCGAGCCCGCGGGGGCCGCAGGCTGCGAGGACGCGTCGTGGCCCACCACCTGCAGGAGTAGACGTGAGACAGAAGGTCAAGGACGAGCTGGCCGAGCCGGGTGGCCCGGTCGTGACGCCCCGGTCGGTGGCCGCGCTGCTGCTGGTCGTCGCCGGCATCGCATGGGTGCTCTACTACTACTTCGGCGTGCGCGCCGACCCGACCGACTTCGAGGCCGAGCCGGGCAGCCCTGCCTGGATGGCCGACCTGGTGCGCTGGAACTACGTGATCGGCTTCGGGCTGCTCTTCCTGGGCCTGGCGATCTCCGCGCACCCCAGCACCCCCATGGGCCGCGGCCGCGGCGTGGTCACCGGCATGCTCGGCTGCTTCCTCATCGGCCTGGTGTGGATCTGCGTCTACTACATCTTCGCCAACGACAAGCTCGACCAGATCCCGGTCTTCAACGACCTGCTGCAGTCGAACCTCTTCGTCGGCATCGCCTTCATGGGCGTCGGCTTCATCTTCGCCACCCGCTGGGAGTGATCCCGCCGGGCCCCGCGCGGGCCCGCCCCAGCGTTCGACACAGCACCGCACCAGGACCGCCCGTCACCCTCCGGTGGCGGGCGGTTCTGCACATCTGGGGACAACGCTGTGGAGGAATCACACGCGTGTAGTTCTCCACACCTGTGGATCCACCTGTGGACAACCACCCGCCCGCCCGGCCCAGACTTCGCGCTGACCCGGCGCATATCCCGCGCTGACCCGGCGCAAATCCCGCGCTGACCCGGCGCACATCTCCCGTCGAGCCGGCCCGGACCGGCGTACGCCGCCGGCGCGGCAGCAGGACGTGCGGGTTCGCGCCGGCTCGGCGCGAGATCCAGGACGGCTCAGCGCGAGATATGCGCCGGGTCGGCGGGGTATTTGCGCCGGGTCAGGAGAGGGCGGCGATGCGCAGGACCGCGGCGGCGACCAGGGTCAGGCCGACCAGCACCAGCCCGACGAGCTGGAAGGCCGAGCGGCGCGGGCCGCGGGGGGCGTGCACGAGCAGGGCGGCGACGACCGCACCGCCGAGGAAGCCGCCGAGGTGGCCCTGCCAGGAGATGTTGGGCACCGCGAAGGTGATCACGACGTTGATGCCGACCAGGATCAGCAGCTGGCGCATGTCGGCGCCGATCTTGCGCGCCACGATCAGCAGGGCGGCGAAGAGACCGTAGATGGCGCCCGAGGCGCCCACGGTCGCGCCGTACTGGCCGGCGGCCCAGAGCACGACGACCGAGCCGGCCAGCAGCGAGAGCAGGTAGAGCGCGAGGAAGCGCGCCCGGCCCAGGACGGCCTCGAGCTGCGGGCCGATGATGTAGAGCGCGAGCATGTTGAAGCCCAGGTGCATCAGCTGCACGTGGGTGAAGCCGGCGCTCAGGACCTGCCAGAAGGCGCCGTCGACGAAGCCCGGCAGCCAGGTGCCGGCCCCGTCGCAGACCGCGCGGGGCACGTCGAAGCCGCCGTCGGAGGTCAGGCAGACGCCGTTGGTGCGCAGCGCCAGCAGGTCGACCAGCCGGCTGGCCGAGCCACCGGTGAGCAGGATCGCCAGCCACACGCCGAGGTTGAGCGAGATGAGCGCGATCGAGGTGCGGCTCGCGTCGGTCGGGCGCAGCCCGCCGTACGCCGTGCGGTTCTGGCGGGTCTCGCGCGCGCCCGCCGCGATGCACTCGGGGCACTGGAAGCCCACGGAGGCGTCGTGCATGCAGTCCGGGCAGATCGGCCGGTCGCAGCGCTGGCAGCGGATGTAGGTCTCGCGGTCGGGGTGCCGGTAGCAGACCGGCACCCCGACGCCAGGGCCCGGCTCGGGCGAGGGCGACTGGCTCACGAGATCAGGCGGTGTGCGTGGGGTGGGCGCGTGAGGCGGGTGCCTCAGGCCTCCACGATCTCCACGGACTCCATGACCACGGGCTCGACGGGGCGGTCGCCCGCGGCCGTCTGGGTGCTGCCGATGGCGTCGACGACGTCGCGCGAGGCCTGGTCGGCGACCTCACCGAAGATGGTGTGCTTGTGGTTGAGCCACGTCGTGGCGCCCAGGGTGATGAAGAACTGCGAGCCGTTGGTGCCCGGGCCGGCGTTGGCCATCGCGAGCAGGTAGGGCTTGTCGAAGACCAGCTCGGGGTGCGGCTCGTCCTTGAAGGTGTAGCCGGGGCCGCCGGTGCCGGTGCCGAGCGGGCAGCCGCCCTGGATCATGAAGCCCGCGATGACGCGGTGGAAGCCCAGGCCGTCGTAGAACGGGCCGGTCTTGCCGTTGCCGGCGTCGTACTTCTTCTCGCCGGTGGCGAGGCCCGTGAAGTTCGCGACCGTCTCGGGCGCGTGGTTCGGGAAGAGGTTCAGGACGATGTCGCCCCGGTTGGTCTTGAGGATGGCCTGCGGGTCCGCCATGACTGCCTTTCGCGAGAGGGGGTACTTCTGGGTGTACGACGACGCGTGGTGCGTGCGGGACGATCCTCGCACGGAGGCGCAAAAGGCCCTCCTGCAGGTGACCTCGCACCCCTGGGTGGGGCGCAGGGTGCCAGGGTGGGTCCATGGCCGTCGTGGTCGAATGGATCACAAACCGAGGAGAGGAAGTGACGCGGATGCGTCTGCGCAAGAAGAAGTCCCTCATCGAACAGGCCGGTGACTACGTGGAGCAGGTCGTGGACTCCGTGCGTCCCCAGGTCGAGTCGGCGGTCAGCACCGCCCGCGACGAGGCGCGCCACCTGGTGGCCGACGCCAAGGAGAAGGCGGGCCCGGCCATCGCCGACGCCCGCGCCAAGGCGGGTCCGGCGCTGGTCGACGCCCGCACCCGCGCCACGCCGTACGTCGTGGACGCCCGCGACCGCGCCGTGGTGCTGGGCCAGGAGGCCCGCGAGAAGGCGGGCCCCGCGCTGGCCGACGCCAAGGCCAAGGCGGCCCCGCTGGTCGCCTCGGGTGCGGCGTACGCCGGCGCCAAGGCCACCGACCTCAACGAGCGCGCCGCGGCGCGCGCGGGCGAGCTGGGCGGCAGGGCCACCGGCAAGGTCGCGGAGCTGAAGGGCGAGAAGCCCAAGAAGAAGGGCGGCAAGCTCAAGAAGCTGGTCCTGGTCGGCGGCCTGGCCGCGGTGGCCGGGGTCGTGGCCAAGAAGCTGCAGGGCGGCAAGGAGTCGCAGAATTGGCAGTCCTCCTACGTGCCGAGCCCGCCCGCGAGCAGCACCGGTGCGGCCGCTGCCGCGACGGCGGCCGGTGCGGGCGCCGCCCCCACCCCGGCGGCTCCCATGGCCGGGGCCAGCGACGACACGGGCGGCTCCTCGCCCGACGAGGCGCTCGCCGACGAGGCCGCCGGGTCCGCCCACGAGGTGACCACGCCCGACGAGCCCGCCGAGGTCGTCGAGATCGACGACGACAAGCACAACAGCTGATCGACCTGCTGGTCGTCTAGCGTCGGGCGCGCCGGCCGGGGGAGAGATCCTCCGGCCGGTGCTGCTCGACCCACTCGTCGATGCGCTGCCACCAGTCGTAGAGCCACTCGATCCGCTCCTCGCGCCCGCGGGGGATCTCCTCGCGCGGCACCTGCCACCAGCGCATCACCAGCTGCTTGTCCATCGGCAGCTCGCGCCACAGGTCGCGCACGGTGAGCAGGTGGTCGAGCCCCGTGTGGGCGACCATCACCACGTCGGCCTCGGGCGCGGCGTCGAGCGCCGCGAGGACGCCGCCCGGGCGCGGGGCGAGCACGTGGATCATCGTCTCGGCGCGGCGGGCCATGGCGTGCAGGCCCAGCCCGTCGAGCCGCTCGATCGCGCGGTCGCGGCGCTCCTGGGTGAAGTTGCCGCCCTCGGGGAAGATGACGAACGCGTCGTCGCGGTCGAGGTCGGAGGCCAGCGCCGCGATCTGGGCCTCGAGGTCCTCCCCCGAGCCGGGGCTGATCGCCCGTGAGGGCAGCCGGCGCAGCAGCGTGCCCACGACGGGGTCCCAGGCCAGGGTGTCCTTGAGCACCACCCGCGGCTCGCGGTCGTACCAGTCCATGAGGGCGTGGACCAGCGTGAAGGAGTCGCCCGGGCCGGCGTGTCGGCAGCAGACCAGGAGCGGCTCGCCGGGGTGGGCGTCGGGGGCCGGCCCCTCGGTGACGATGCTCAGGTGCAGCACCCGGCGGGCCTCGCTGAAGAGCAGCCACATGGTGCCCTGCACCAGGTCGTAGTGCACGCCCTCCCAGTACGCCGTGCGCAGCCGCGCGCCCAGGCCGCTGGCCAGCCACGTGCCCAGCAGGACCGCCAGCAGCAGGGTCTCGGCGGTGAGCGCCACGACCAGCAGCCAGGTCAGCCGCAGCGCCCGCCAGTGCCCGGGGACGAAGGGGGACAGCGCCGCCGCGCCGATCAGCCACAGCGGCAGCGTGACCCAGACCAGCACCGTCAGGAGCACCACCACCGGCGCCGTCACGGCCCGGCGCAGGATGCTCACGCGGTGATCATGTCAGCCCCGCTCCTCGGCCCAGGGCGTCGAGGTACTCCCCGCTCGCGACCCGGGTCAGCTCGATGCGCCGCTCGACGTCTCGGAAGTCGGTGCCGGCCCGCACCGAGTCGTCGCGCGCCGAGGTGCCCCGCGCGGGCAGCACGTGCGCCTCCACCTCGGGCGGCAGCTCGGCGAGCTCGCGGTTCATCCGGTGCCGGCGGGCCACCTCGAAGGAGACCCGGGCGACCTCCCAGGGCCGGCGGGGCGGCTGGAGCGGCCGGTCGACCCGGCCGACCTGGAGCACGAAGATGCGGGTGGCGCCCAGCTGGTGGGCGCGGGCGACGGGCACCGAGTTGACGATGCCGCCGTCGAGGAAGTGCTCCCCGCCCACCTGGGCCGGGGGCAGCAGCCCCGGCACCGCGGCGCTCGCCACCACCGCCTCGACGACCGGGCCGCTGTCGAACCAGTGCTCGGCCGCCCGCTCGATGCTGGCCGCGCACACCTGCAGCGGCACCGCGAGGTCGGCGAAGTCGACGTCGCCGAGCTCCTCGCGCAGCCGGGTCGCCAGCGGCCGGGCGGAGTAGAGGTGGGTGCCCGTCGCGACCGCGCGGCGCACGCTGCGCAGCGGGCGGTCGCCGTACACCTCGTGGCGGTTGGCGGCCACGGAGCGCCACAGCCCGGTGAGCCGCTCGACGACCCCGGGGCCGGGTTCCTGGGCCAGGAAGGCACCGTTGATCGCGCCGACGGAGGTGCCGAGCACCAGGTCGGGGCGCACGTCGCGCTCGAGCAGGGCGGCGACCATGCCGACCTCGACGGCACCGAGCGCGCCACCACCGCCGAGGACGAAGGCGGTGGTCATCGGCTCGTGCCGTCCGTCGTCAGCGGTGCGCGGGCGCCGCGTCGGCGGCCTGGAGGGCCCGCACCCGGCGGGTCGCGCGGTGCTCGGCCCAGAAGCTCAGCAGCGGCACGGTGCCGGAGGCCAGGGTGACGGCGGTGAACCCGATCTCCCACTCGGCCCGGCGCGAGAGCCAGAAGGCGCAGAACAGGAAGATCATGTAGAGCCAGCCGTGCGCCACGCCGAGGTAGGCGGAGATGTCGGAGCCCAGCTGCCAGCCGGCGCCGCTGTCCTGGGCCAGCCAGGCGGCGTCCGAGACCAGGTAGCCGTAGTGCAGCGGCAGCCCGATGAGCACCAGCACCACCAGCAGCACGCCCACGATCGTGGCCATCACCCGGTACGCCCGCAGCGGGGCGCGCAGCTCGTCGTTCACGTGGTCGACGCTACCGGGCGGTCCTCGGGCTCCGGCTCGCTCGGTGCCTCGACGACCGGGGCGCGGGTGAGGTCGCGCACGTAGCGCCACCACACGAAGCCCGCGAAGCCGCCGAAGATCACCCACTCCAGCGCGTAGAGCAGGTTGCGCAGGCCGGTGGAGCCAGCGGCCCGGGGCAGCGCGGCGAGGTCGGCGGGCTCGAGCGCGTCGGCGCCCACGAGGGCCTCGTTGACCGGTGCGTCGTGGTCGACGACGGCGTAGGCGCCGTAGAGGTCCTGCTCGACGTGCTGGATGAGGTCGGCGGTGCGCACCTGGGGCACCACGTCGTCGGTGCGGTCGTCGTCGGCCGCTCCGGTGCCCTCGGCGGGCTGCAGCCAGCCCTGGACCGAGCCGGCGCCCTCGGGGGGGCGGTCGCGTCGTGGGGGCTCGCGACCCAGCCGCGCACGACCGGCAGGGCCGGCTCGTCGGCGCCGCCGACGGCCAGCGGCGTCAGCACCCAGAAGCCGTCGGTGCCCTGGTGCTCGCGGCCGGCGACGTAGACGGTGCCGGTGGGCACCCAGGTGCCCTCGACGGTGACCGGCTGGCCCACCGACGGGGCGGGGAACGGGTCGTCGGGGCCCATCACCTCGGCCAGCGACACGGGGTCGGCGCGGGTCAGGTCACGCGCCTCGGCCTCCTGCTGGGCCTGGTAGGCGGCGTACTGCCACCAGCCCAGGCCGGCCGCCGCGGCCACCAGCACCAGCGCGAGCAGGTGGGCGCCCCAGTAGCGGGGCGACAGGGCCGGAGTCACCGCTCCAGGATAGGCGGGACCCGGGCGGGCCCGGCTGTGAGTCGCCCCTCAGTGGCGCCCCTCAGTCGTGCCCGTCAGTCAGCGCACGCCGCGAAGGGCAGCTGGCGGCGCAGGGTGAGCGCGGCGGCGCGCGCCGGGGAGGCGATCTCGTAGCCGAGCCGTCCGCTGGAGGGGTCGGCGGCACCGCCGGAGAACACCTCGGCGAAGGCCTCGTCGCCGGCGGCGGCCTCGAGGCGGTCGAAGAGGTCGCGGCGGGGGGCGCCCAGGCGCGCGGTGGCCAGCACGCTGCCGAAGGACAGGGTGTACGCCGCCAGCTCGTCGAGGTCGCCCGCACCCGCCTCGTCGACGCAGCCGAGCTCGAGGTACGTCGAGGTGGCCGGGCCGTCGACGAGCGCGCCGACCTGGTCCCCGCCCCACGGCTCCTCGACCGGTGCGGCCACCCCGGAGAGCACCAGGCTCTCCTCGGCCACCACCGTGGCCCCGCGCAGCGCACCGACGCCCGCGGCCGCGGCGCGGCGCAGCACGGCGGGATCGACGACCGCGGCCCACTGCTGGACGAAGCCGACCTCGCGCCCGGCCGCGTCGAAGAGCCGGGCCTCCCAGCGCACGTCCTCCTGGCCGATCGAGAACTGCTGCTGCAGGCGGCCCTGCACCGGGCGCAGCAGCCCGTCGGCCAGCAGCACCGTCTCGGTCTCGGCCCGTCGCCAGAACTCGGAGCGCTCCTCGGCGTCGAGGTCGCTGGAGAGCTCGCCCAGCCCCAGCTGGAGGGCCACCTGGTCGTAGTCGGTGACCGTCACCCGCGCCACGTCGGCGGGCACGTAGTCGAGCACCACCCGGGCGGCCGGGGGCCGTTCGTCGGCAGCCGTCTCGGTGGCCAGCGGCACGGCCGGCTCGTTGGCGTCGGGCGGCTCGATCGGGCTGCTGCACCCGGCGAGCGCCACGACGGCGGCGGCGAGCAGCAGCGGGAGACGGGAGAGCACCCGGTGATTCTGCCACCGCGACCCCGCCGCCACGGCCGATCCCCCCGATGCGGGCCGAGCAGCCGGCAGCGCCCCGGACCCGAGGGTCCGAGGCGCTGCCGCTCCGCAGGTGCCGGCTGAGGTGCCGGCTCAGGTGCCGGGGCTGCTACTTCTTGCGGACCACCCGGAGGATGGCCTTGCGGCTCCACGCCGCCTCGTAGTCAGCGCCGGTGACCACGTAGGCGCGCAGGCGGTGCCTGCCCAGGCCGAGCTTGGGCAGGTTCACCTTCTTCGAGCCGTTGCGGACCGTGGTCGACTTCACCACGTCGTCGCCGTCGTAGACCAGGACCGTGGCGCGGCTGGTCGCGCCGTCGACGAGGACCTTGAGCTTGGCGCGCTGACCCAGCTTCACGACCTTCTTGGTCAGCGCCACGCTCAGCGACGGGGCCGCCTTGGTGACCTTGAGGGTCGAGGTGGCCACGCTCTGCGACACGGTGGGCGAGCCCTCGTAGGTCGCGGTCACCAGGTGCGTGCCGACCGGCAGGTCGGAGGGCAGCTCGAGCTCGACGCTGCCGTCGACCAGCTCACCGCTGACCGAGGTCTCGGCGACCTCGACCGTGACCGAGCCCGTGGCGGCCGGGTCGGCCGCCACCGAGACGGTCGCCGTGGCGCTCTCGCCGTACGTCGTCGCGGTGCTGTCGAGGCTCAGCGAGGTCACCGACTCGGCCGGCCCGCTCCACTCGAGCGCCGGCGCGAAGGTGGTCTGCACAGCGGCGTCGGCCTTCTGCTCCAGGGCGTAGCCCATCCCGAGGACGTCGGCGTCCTGCCACGCGCGACCGACGATCTGGATGTTGTTGGACTGGCCCTCGTCGTTGGAGCCGACGGGGAGGATGGCGGTGGGCAGGCCGACGCTCTGGGTGATGACGCCCGACGCGCGGTCGGCGCTCATGATCGCCGAGGAGGCGTCGTTGTTGCCCATGCTGCTCAGGAAGCCGGGGTAGATGACGGCGTCGACCGGCTGGTCACCGAAGGCGGTGTCCATCCAGGCGGCGGCGTTGGACTTGTAGGCGTCGCGACGGGCCAGCAGGTTCTCGACGCTGGCGTCGTCCATCGGCTGCGCGGTGTAGTTGCCGGAGACGTTGTAGGGCAGGTTCGCCTCGTGCTCCTTCAGCTCCTTGGTCGTGTAGGGGAAGACGCCGGGGCGCTCCTCGGCGATGTAGCGCTCCCAGCCCTCGGCACCGGCGTTGCCGCTGGTCGGGTAGTCCGCGCTGGGCGGCGCCGACGGCGACGTCGCCGCTCCCTCGGCCAGCGGCACCAGGGTGCCGCCCGCGGCCTCGATCGCGGCGCGCGCCTTGGCCAGCGCGACCTGTCCGGCCGTGTCGTCGACGACGGAGGAGGACTGGAAGGCCGTGGGGACGTAGCCGATGGTGCGGCCCTGGAGGGCGTCGGCGCTCAGCGACGACTTCCACTCCACCGGGCGCAGGTCGTTGTCGACGCGCGAGGTGAGCAGGTCCTCGGGGTTGTTGCCGGTCTCCTGGGTGGCCGTGGCGTCGAGCAGGATGGCCAGGTCGGTGACCGACTTGGCCATCGCGCCGGCGTAGTCGGTGGCCCAGGTCAGCGGCATCACGCCGTTGGTGCTGGTCAGGCCGTCGGTGCCGCGGAAGGTGGACAGCCCGGCACCGGTGGAGGGCGCGTAGAGCGAGACACCGGTCTGGGTGCCCATCGCGGCCGGGGCCAGGTCGGCGCCGACCGCGGTGGCCGAGCCGCCGCTGGAGCCGAAGGAGGTCTTCGAGGGGTAGAGCGCGTTCCAGCTCTGCATGAAGCCGCTGTCGCTCCACGAGCCCGAGTTGGCGAACTCGGAGAGGTTGGTCTTGCCGATCATCACGGCCCCGGCCTCGCGCAGCTTCTCGACCTGCCAGGCGTCGCGGCCCGGCTCCCAGTCCTCCAGCGCGAGCGTGCCGCCGGTGGTGGGCATGTCCTCGGTGTCGTAGATGTCCTTGAGCGCGATCGGCACGCCGAGCAGGTCGCCGGTGGCGCCGGCGGCGCGGGCCCGGTCGGCCTCGCGGGCCTGCTCGACGGCGTCGTCGGCCACCGTGATGAAGGAGTGGAAGCCCCACGAGCCCGAGTCGTAGGCCTCGATGCGGTCCAGGTAGGCCTGGGTGATCTGCACCGAGGTGACGGTCCCGGCCTCCATGTCGGCCTGCAGGTCGGCGATGGTCTTGCCGGTGACGTCGTAGGCGACGTCGGTCATGTGCTCGACCTGGGGGTCGGCGGCGGGGACCTGCAGCGGCTCCGCGCCCACGCAGGCGGCCTCGTAGGTGGCCAGGTCCCAGTTCTGCAGGGTGCAGATCTCGTCGATGCTCAGCGTCGACAGGTCGGGGGCGGCGGCCAGCGCGGCCGCGTCGAGGGCGACCTGGGTGGTGTCGGAGACCGCGCCGATGACGGCGTACTGCAGGAGCGACTCGGTCTCGCCGGGCTCGATGCTCAGCTCGCGCAGGAAGCCGAGGTCGTTGGCCCGGCTGCCGGTCGCGACGTACGGCGTGGTGAACGGGTCGGACTGCTGGTCGGTCAGCGAGTCGACGCCCGAGCCCACCACGACGCCCGTCGGGCGGGTGGCGCCGGGCGTGGCGGCCGCGATCCAGGTGTCGGTGGGGTCGACCACGTCGTCGCCGCTGCTCGAGTCGATGACGCTCGCCTTGTTGGGGCTCGTGGTCGAGGTGAGGCCGGAGCCGAGTGATCCGCCGAAGGAGACCTCGATCGAGACCGGCTCGGCCGCGGTGTTGGTGAAGGTGTCGAAGAAGCTCGTGGTGCTGGTCCCCGGGGAGACCTCGACCCGTCGGGTCATCAGCACGTCACCCAGGCGCACCGATCGCGTGGAGTGGTAGGAGCCGGCGCTGGAGGCGGTGAGCCCGTAGCCGCGCACCATCTGGTCGTTCATCCGGGGCTCGTCGCCGTCGACGGGGTCGACGTGCACGAAGACGTTGCCGAAGCCCTCGAGCTTGGAGCCCGAGACGCTGCGGATCGAACCGGTGTCGAGGCCGGGCCGGCGGGCATCGTTGATGGCGATGGTGGCGCCGTTGTCGGTGTCGACACTGGTCTGGGACAGCGCCGGGGGCGCGGTCGCGAGGACACCGGCGCCGACCGCGGCGGCGGCGAGACCGGCCGTCCACCGGGTGGGGCGGGGTGCCGTGGAGGCAGAGGACATGGAGGGCTTCTCGTTTCGTGGGTGATGGGGCCCACGAGTTCTAACCACCCCTGATTACCGCCTGACACCCGTCAGGTTGCGGCGACGTTTCGTGACCTGTGCGGTGGATCACCCCAGGTCAGCGGTGGGACGGGCGCCGCAGGTCGCCTGCTTCTGCTACGCGTGCCCAGCGCGCAGCAGCGCGCTCGGCCAGAGGGGGCAGAGCCGGCCGGGTGGGGCCTGGGCACAGCCACAGGGGCGCCGCGACGGCGCTGGGCGTGCGAGGTGGTGGTGGAGCCTAGGGGACTCGAACCCCTAACCCCCTGCTTGCAAAGCAGGTGCGCTACCAATTGCGCCAAGGCCCCCGGTGACGACTTCGGACCGCGCGGCCCGGGCGTCGTCCGGCCCGGTGGTCAGCTCTTGGCGACCGGGTCCGTGGCCTCGGCCCACAGGGCCTGCTCGGCCTGCGACTCGTCGTACTTCTTCTTCGCCGCGAGGGCGCCACCGGCAGCGAGCAGGAGCATCAGGATCTTCTTCACGGCTGGCCTCCCGGCACGGATCGGATCACGCTGGTGGGTGGAGCTGGAGGGGTGGTGGGCCTAACAGGACTTGAACCTGTGACCTCTTCCTTATCAGGGAAGCGCTCTAACCGTCTGAGCTATAGGCCCCACACCGGCGCGAACCGGCGGGGTCGGCGCGAGTCAGCGACCCGGACGACCGAGAGGGGAGACTACCCGACGCGCTCGCGCGTGGACAAAACGCGGTGCCGCCGAGGTCGTCGGGCCTCAGTTGTCCTCGGCCAGCGTGACCTCGATGCCGCCCAGGAGGGCGGCGGCCATGTTGTAGAGGAACGCCCCGAGGGTCGCGATCGCGGTCAGCAGCACCACGTCGACGGCCGCGATCAGCATCGTGAAACCGATGACGCGCGAGGTGCCGATGTAGTTCTCGACGTCGAAGTCGGACGCGCTCTCCTGGCCCACCACGTCGGTGACGGTGCGGTTGATCGACTCCCACACCCCCGCCCCGTCGAGGACCGTCCAGACCATCAGCACGGAGACGACCGTGACGATGCCGAAGGCCACCGAGAGCAGGAACGCCGTCTTCATCACCGACCACGGGTCGATGCGCGTGAGGCGCAGCCGGGCCCGGCGAGGCCCGCGCGAGGGACCCTTGCCGGACGTCGGTGCCGGCGCCGTCGACCCCGCGCTCGCGGCCTGCTTCTTCGCCTCGCGGTTGGCCTTGTGCTCCTCGGCCGCGCGGGTGACGCGGCCCTGGAGGCGCTCGGTGAGGGGCGGGCGCACCGCGGTGTCGTCGGACGAGCCGCCCGCTCCCGCCGGCTTGCCGGACTGGGCGCCGGCCGGGGAGCCGGCCGGCTTGCCCGCCGGTCTGCCGGCCGGCTTCGCCGGCGGCTTGGAGCCGGGCTTCGCGGCGGGCCTCGACCCGGAGGTCGAGCGGGGCTCGGTCGAACGCTCGGTCATCAGCTCTCACCCTCGGTGTCGTCGGCAGGCCCGCCCTCGCGGCTCTGCTCCACCGTCTCGGACGCGTCGTCGGCACCGATTGTTGCACCCGAGGCCGAGCCGGCCTCGTTCTCGAGCTGCGCGGTGCCCTCGACGGACCCGTCCTCGACACCCTCGTCGAGACCGTCCTCGGCGTCCACCTTGGCCTCGACCGAGCGGGCCACGACGGCCACGGAGTCGTTCTTCTTGGGCGTCACGAACTTCACGCCCATCGCCGAACGGCCGGTGGGCCTGAACTCCGCGTTGACGGGGCTGCGCACGACCTGGCCGGAGGCGGTGATCGAGAGGACCTCGTCGCCCTCCTCGACGATGAACGCGCCGACCAGGCCGCCGCGGTCCTCGTTGGCCAGGCCCATCGCCTTGACCCCGAGCCCGCCGCGGTTGGTGAGGCGGTAGTCGTTGATGCGGGTGCGCTTGGCGTAGCCGCCGTCGGTGATGGTGAAGACGTACTGCGCCTTGACCTCCGTGGGCTCCACCGGCTCGACGAGCCCGGCCGAGGCCGGGTCGACGTCGGGGGTGTCCTCGTTGGTCTCGCTGAGCCCGGCGGCGACCTCGGCGGCGACCTGGGAGGCCCGGATCACCGACATCGACAGCAGCGAGTCGCCCTCGCGGAACTTCATGCCCGAGACGCCCGAGGTGGCGCGGCCCATCGGGCGCAGCTGGGCGTCGTCGGCGCGGAAGCGCACCGCCTGGCCCTTGCGCGAGACCAGCAGGATGTCGTCGTCGGGGCCGACCAGCTCGGCGCCGATCAGCTCGTCGTCGTCCTCGCGGAAGTTGATCGCGATGACGCCGGCCTGGCGCGGGGAGTTGTAGTCGCCCAGGCGGGTCTTCTTGACCAGGCCGCTGCGGGTGCCGAGCACCAGGTACGGCGCCTGCTCGTAGTCGCGGATCGCCAGCACCTGCGCGATCGACTCGTCGGGCTGGAAGGACAGCAGCCCGGCCACGTGGCCGCCCTTGGCGTCGCGCGAGGCCTCGGGCAGGTTGTAGGCCTTGGTGCGGTAGACCCGGCCGGCCGTGGTGAAGAAGAGCAGCCAGTGGTGGTTGGTGGTGGCGATGAAGTGCTCGACGACGTCGTCGCCGCGCAGCGTCGCGCCGCGCACGCCCTTGCCGCCGCGCTTCTGCAGGCGGTACTGGTGGCGCAGGGTGCGCTTGGCGTAGCCACCGCGGGTGATGGAGACGACGAGCTCCTCGTCGGGGATCAGGTCCTCCATCGAGAGGTCGCCGTCGGCGGCGATGATCTGGGAGCGGCGGTCGTCGCCGTACTTCTCCTCGATCTCCTCGAGCTCGTCGGAGATGATCTGGCGCTGCCGGGTCTCGTTGGCCAGGATGTCCTCGAGGTCGGCGATGATCAGCTCGAGCTCGGCCAGGCGGTCCATGATCTTCTGGCGCTCCAGCGCCGCGAGGCGCCGCAGCTGCATCGCCAGGATGGCCTCGGCCTGCACGTCGTCGATGTCGAGCAGCTCGATCAGGCCGGTGCGGGCCTCGTCGGCGTCGGGGGAGCGGCGGATCAGCGCGATGACCTCGTCGAGGGCGTCGAGCGCCTTGACCAGGCCGCGGTAGATGTGGGCGTTGCGCTCGGCCTCGGCCAGGCGGAAGCGGGTGCGGCGCTGGATGACGTCGACCTGGTGGGCGACCCAGTTGGAGATGAAGGCGTCGATCGACAGCGTGCGCGGCACCCCGTCGACCAGGGCGAGCATGTTGGCGCTGAAGTTGGTCTGCAGCTCGGTGTGCTTGAGCAGGTTGTTGAGCACCACCCGCGCGACCGCGTCGCGGCGCAGCACCACGACCAGCCGCTGGCCGGTGCGGTCGGAGGTGTCGTCGCGCACGTCGGAGATGCCCTGCACCTTGCCCGAGTCGGCGAGCTCGGCGATCTTGAGGGCCAGGTTGTCGGGGTTGACCATGTAGGGCAGCTCGGTGATGACCAGGCAGGTGCGGCCCTTGCTGTCCTCGTCGACCTCGATGACCGCGCGCTGGGTGATCGAGCCGCGACCGGTGCGGTAGGCCTGCTCGATGCCCTCGCGGCCCACGATCGTGGCGCCGTTGGGGAAGTCGGGGCCCTTGACCCGTTCGAGGAGCGCGTCGAGCAGCTCCTCCTTGGTCGCGTCGGGGTGCTCCAGGGCCCAGCGGGCGCCGGAGGCGACCTCGCGCAGGTTGTGCGGGGGGATGTTGGTGGCCATGCCGACCGCGATGCCCGCGGATCCGTTGACCAGCAGGTTGGGGAAGCGCGAGGGCAGCACGACCGGCTCGGAGGAGCGGCCGTCGTAGTTGGGCTGGAAGTCGACGGTGTCCTGCTCGATGTCGCGCACCATCTCGAGCGCGAGCGGGGCCATCCGGCACTCGGTGTACCGCATCGCCGCGGCCGAGTCGTTGCCGGGCGAGCCGAAGTTGCCCTGGCCGTTGACCAGCGGCGCCCGCATCACCCACGGCTGCGCCAGGCGCACCAGGGTGTCGTAGATCGCGGTGTCGCCGTGCGGGTGGTACTGACCCATGACGTCACCCACCACGCGGCTGCACTTGGAGAAGCCGCGGTCGGGGCGGTAGCCGCCGTCGAACATCGCGTAGAGCACCCGGCGGTGCACCGGCTTGAGCCCGTCGCGCACGTCGGGCAGGGCGCGGCCGACGATGACGGCCATCGCGTAGTCGATGTAGGCGCGCTGCATGGAGGTCTGCAGCTCGACCGGCTCGATGCGTCCGCCGGTGCCGCCGCCGTCGGTGGGGGTCTCAGTCACGTGTCTGTGTCTCTCTCGTCGCTTCTACGATTGTCTAAGGTCTGGGTTAGATACCTAGATATCGAGGAATCGGACGTCCTTGGCGTTGCGCTGGATGAAGGAGCGGCGCTGCTCGACGTCCTCGCCCATCAGGATCGAGAAGATCTCGTCGGCGTGCGCGGCGTCGTCGAGGGTCACCTGGAGCATCAGCCGGTGGTCGGGGTCCATCGTGGTCTCCCACAGCTCCTTGGCGTTCATCTCGCCCAGACCCTTGTAGCGCTGCACCGCGTTCTCCTTGGGCAGCTTCTTGCCCGCGGCCTGGCCCTCGCGCAGCAGCGCGTCGCGCTCGGCGTCGGAGAAGACGAACTCGTGTTCGTGCGGCTTGTTCCAGCGCAGCCGGTAGAGCGGCGGCTGGGCCATGTAGACGTGGCCGTGCTCGATCAGCGGACGCATGAAGCGGAAGAGCAGCGTGAGCAGCAGCGTGTTGATGTGGTGGCCGTCGACGTCGGCGTCGGCCATCAGCACGACCTTGTGGTAGCGCAGCTTGTCGCCGTCGAACTCCTCCTGGATGCCGGTGCCCAGGGCGGAGATGATCGACTGCACCTCGGCGTTGCCGAGCACCTTGTCGATGCGTGCCTTCTCGACGTTGAGGATCTTGCCGCGGATCGGGAGGATCGCCTGGATCCGCGGGTCGCGGCCCTGGCGGGCCGAGCCACCGGCCGAGTCGCCCTCGACGATGAAGACCTCGCACTCGGCCGGGTTGGTCGACTGGCAGTCCGAGAGCTTGCCGGGCAGCCCACCGCCGCCGAGCAGGCCCTTGCGCGAGCGGGCCAGGTCGCGCGCCTTGCGCGCCGCGACCCGGGCCTGCGCCGCGGCCTGGGCCTTGCGGATGATGTCGCGCCCCTCCTGGGGGTTCTGCTCCAGCCAGGCACCGAGCTGGTCGTTGACCACGCGCTGCACGAAGCCCTTGGCCTCGGTGTTGCCGAGCTTGGTCTTGGTCTGGCCCTCGAACTGCGGCTCGCCGAGCTTGACCGAGATGATCGCGGTCAGGCCCTCGCGGATGTCGTCACCGGTGATCCGGTCCTCCTGCTTCTTCATCAACCCCCAGTCGAAGCCGGCGTTGTTCATCAGCGAGGTGAGCGCGGAGCGGAAGCCCTCCTCGTGGGTGCCGCCCTCGTGGGTGTTGATGGTGTTGGCGAAGGTGTGCACCGACTCGGCGTACGAGGTGTTCCACTGCATCGCCACCTCGAGGCTCATGTGGTTCTCGACCGACTCGGGGGTGTCGGCCTCGAACGAGATCACCGAGGGGTTGGCGACGGTCTTGGTGCGGTTGAGGTGCTCGACGAAGTCGACGAGGCCCCGGTCGTAGCGGAAGACCTGCTCGCTGCCGCCGGCCGCGCCGCGCTGCATCGCCGCGGGACCGCTGCCGTCGACGTCGTCGGCGACCGTCTCGTCCTCGACGGCGTCCATCACCGCGTCGGCCGCGGGGCGCTCGTCGCGCACGACGATCTCGAGGCCCTTGTTGAGGAAGGCGTACTCGCGCACCCGCGAGGTGATCGTCTCCAGCGAGTGCGTGGTGGTCTCGAAGATGTCGGGCGAGGGGTAGTAGGTGATCGTGGTGCCGGTGCCCTCGTCGTCGCGCAGCGGGCGGACCTGCTCGAGGTCGGCGTCGGGCACGCCGATGGAGAAGGACTGGCGCCACAGGTGGCCCCGGTTCTTGACCTCGGCGATGACGTGGGTCGACAGCGCGTTGACCACCGAGACGCCGACGCCGTGCAGGCCGCCGGAGACCTTGTAGCCGCCGCCGCCGAACTTGCCGCCCGCGTGCAGGACGGTCAGGGCCAGCGTCAGCGCCGGCAGCTCCTGGCCCGGCGCGGTGCCGGTGGGGATGCCTCGGCCGTTGTCCTCGACCCGCACCCCGCCGTCGGCCAGCAGGGTCAGCACGATGCGGTCGCAGTAGCCGGCCAGCGACTCGTCGACCGCGTTGTCGACGATCTCCCAGATCAGGTGGTGCAGGCCGCGCTCGCCGGTGGAGCCGATGTACATGCCGGGGCGCTTGCGCACCGCCTCGAGGCCCTCGAGGACCTGGATCGCCGAGGCGTCGTACTCGACCCCGTTGGGACGCTTGTCCTCGACGACCGCCCGAGAGGTCTCGGGGGGAGGTGCTGTCGCCGCGGGGGCTGCGGCCGGGTCCTGCTGGTCGTCCGGGGTCGGGGTCTCGTCGGACACGTCCACCTCTTCGTTGCAGGCTCGTGGGGCGAGCCAGGACATGGGTCGGGTCGCCAGAGGCGACCCGGGGGCCATGTTACCGCTCAGGAGCCCGCAGGACACGCTCTCGTCCCCAGCAACGCGGTGTCGGGACGCAAAAAGAGTCGCTCACGGGCTCGTGGAGGCCTCTGGGAGCGCCTGCCGGGGGTGTCGACGGGTACGGGTACCACCCACAGCGCCCCAGATCGCCTGTGCGACCTCCGGCCCCGGTCCGCTCAGCCGTAGGTGTCGCGGGGGCCGCGCCCGTCCCGCACCGACCGCGGACCCTTGCGCCAGGTCGGCAGGTGCGGGCCGAGCACCTCGATCACCGTCACGGTGCCGTGGCCCAGCTCCTCGTTGAGGCGGCGCACCAGGGAGGGGGCCAGCAGCCGCAGCTGGGTGGCCCACGCCGTGGAGTCGGTGCGCACGACCAGCCGCC
The DNA here is from genome assembly GCF_013466785.1 of Nocardioides marinisabuli. Lineage (NCBI taxonomy): Bacteria > Bacillati > Actinomycetota > Actinomycetes > Propionibacteriales > Nocardioidaceae > Nocardioides > Nocardioides marinisabuli. The sequence goes on along the minus strand of NZ_CP059163.1, from coordinate 1,568,377 downwards.
CGTCGGCGAAGGACTCGGGGGTGCAGTGGTCGGCGAGCTCGGCGCCGACGATCTCGACCCACCGGCCGAAGACCCCGTGCACCCGCAGGTCGAGCTCCCAGCCGTGGTCGGCCACCAGCCTGCCCAGGGTCGAGTCGAGGGTCTGCGGGTCGCGGTCGTCGGGGTGGGCGCCGGATCCTTTGTCGCCCGGCGACCCGCCCGGCCGCCGCGGCCGCCGCCTTCTGGCGGGCGTCCCGCCCGCCCCGGCCGTGGCGCGCGCGATGCGACGGGCCAGGTCGAGCCCGTCGTCCACGTGCTCCTCCTCGCCCACCCCCTCCGCCGGGCCCGCCTGCTCGCCGGGTTGCTGCTCGGGTTGCTGCCCGGGTGCGTCCCCGGGCGAGTCCTCAGGACTCACGGCGCACCTCGCCGCCACCGACGAGGTAGCGCACGCCGGCGAGGGCCTTCGGCACGTCGGCGGCCACCGCCGCGGTCACGAGCACCTGCTCGGCACCGGCCACGAGGTCGGCCAGCTGCTCGCGGCGCTCGGTGTCGAGCTCGGCGAAGACGTCGTCGAGGATCAGGATGGGGTCGTCGCCGTCGTCGCGCAGCAGGTCGTACGACGCCAGCCGCAGCGCGAGCGCGAAGGACCACGACTCCCCGTGCGAGGCGTAGCCCTTCACCGGGAGCCGCTGCGGAGCGTCCTGCTCGTCGCTCGCGGCGCCGTGGCCCAGGCTCAGCAGCAGGTCGTCGCGGTGCGGGCCGACCAGCGACAGTCCCCGGTCGAGCTCGTCGCCGCGGCGCCGCTCCACCTCGGCCAGCAGCGCGGCAGCCAGGTCGGGGGCCGACCGGGCCTCGCCGATGTCGAGGCTGGGCCGGTACTCCAGGGCCGCGTCGTCGCGGCCGGCCCCGCGCGCCACCATCTGGTAGGCCCGCGCCAGGTAGGGACGCAGCGCCTCGACCAGCGCCAGCCGCTCGGCCAGCAGCTCGCCGCCGGTGCGGGTGAGGTGGTCGTCCCACACCGAGAGCGTGGCCAGCGCCCCCTCCTGCGAGGAGGATCCGCGGCGGGCCTGCCCGGCGGTCTTGAGCAGGGAGTTGCGCTGGCGCAGCACCCGGTCGTAGTCGGCGCGGACCCCGGCCAGGCGTGGGGCGCGCAGCACGAGCAGGTCGTCGAGGAAGCGGCGGCGGTCGGACGGGTCGCCCTTGACCAGCACGAGGTCCTCGGGCGAGAAGACGACCGTGCGGACCAGGCCGACGATGTCGCGGGCCCGGGGCAGCGGCGACCGGTTGACCCGGGCGCGGTTGCTGCGCCCGGGGTTCAGCTCGACCTCGAGCACGGCCGTGCGCCCGTCGCGGACCACGGCCGCGCGGACCACGGCCTGCTCGGCCCCCGCCCGCACCAGCGGTGCGTCGGAGGCGACGCGGTGGGAGGAGAGCCGCGAGAGGTAGTCGATCGCCTCGACGAGGTTGGTCTTGCCCTGGCCGTTGCGCCCGATGAACGCCGTGGCACCCGGCTCCAGCGCCACCTCGGCGGTGGCGTAGGAGCGGAAGTCGTGCAGGGTCAGGTGCGAGACGTGCACGTCATGCCAGGTCGGGTTCCGGGCCGGGCTCGTCGGTCGTCTTCTCCACGCCCTTGACCGCGTGGCCGCCGAACTGGTTGCGCATGGCCGCGACCGCCTTCATCGCCGGCGAGTCGTCCTGGCGCGAGACGAAGCGCGCGTAGAGCGCGGCCGTGATCGCGGGGGTGGCGACGGCGTTCTCGATGCCGGCCTCGACGGTCCAGCGGCCCTCGCCCGAGTCGTCGGCGTACCCGGCGATCGAGGCCAGGCCCGGGTCGTCGTCGAGGGCCCCGACGAGCAGGTCGAGCAGCCACGAGCGGATCACGGTGCCCTCGCGCCAGGACCGGAAGACCTCGGTGGTGTTGTCCACGACGTCGACGGCCTGCAGCAGCTCCCAGCCCTCGGCGTAGGACTGCATGACGGCGTACTCGATGCCGTTGTGGACCATCTTGGAGAAGTGCCCGGCGCCGACCTTGCCGGCGTGCACGGCACCGAAGTCGCCCTCGGGCTTGAGCGCGTCGAAGATCGGCTGGGCCTTCTCGACGTCCTCGGGGCTGCCGCCGTACATCAGCGCGTAGCCGTTCTCGAGGCCCCAGACCCCGCCGGAGACCCCGCAGTCGACGAAGCCGATGCCCTTCTCGCCGAGCTGGGCGGCGTGGGCCTGGTCGTCGGTCCAGCGCGAGTTGCCGCCGTCGATGACCAGGTCGCCCTCGCCGAGCAGCTCGCCGAGCGCGTCGACGGTCTCCTGGGTGATCTTCCCCGAGGGCACCATCACCCACACGACCTTGGGCGAGGGCAGCTCGGCCACCATCGCCTCGAGGCTGTCGGCGTCACGCTTCTCGGGGTCGAGGTCGTAGCCGATGACGGTGTGGCCGGCGTTGCGCAGACGGGTGCGCATGTTGCCGCCCATCTTGCCGAGTCCGACGAGTCCGATGTCCATGGTGCGCTCCTAGCTGTGGGGCCGGTTGCGGGTGGGCTGTGCTGCTGGGGCCGCGCGCCCGGGTCAGGAGAGCAGGCGGCGCGGCATCAGCAGGTAGCGGAAGCCGGGGTCGGTGTCGCCCTCGGCGGGCGAGCCGCTGATGACCACCGGCTTGGAGGCCTGGGTGAAGGCCAGCTCGACGACCGACTCGTCGATCGCGGTGAGTCCGTCGAGCAGGAACTGAGGGTTGAAGCCCGTCGTCAGGTCCTCGCCGTCGACGTCGGCCTCGATCGACTCCGAGGCCTGGGCCTCGTCACCGGAGCCGGCGTCGAGGGTCAGCACGCCGTCGCTGAAGGCGAGCTGGACGGCGGTGTTGCGCTCGGCGACCAGCGAGACGCGCTTGACCGACTCGATCAGCGCCGCCTTGTCGACCTTGGCGACGGTGAGGTGCTCGCTGGGGAACAGGCTGCGGACCTTGGGGAACTCGCCGTCCAGGAGCCGGGTCGTCGTACGCCGGATCCCGCCGCCGGCGGCACCCTCGAAGCCGATGATGCCCTCGCCCGACCCGCTGGCGGCCAGGGCGATGGTGACCTCGCTGCCGGCGGTCAGCGACTTGGCGGTGTCGCCGAGCACCTTCGCCGGCACCAGGGCGGCCATCGACTCGTCGGGCGTGCGGGGATCCCAGCCGAGCTCGCGCTGGGAGAGCCGGAAGCGGTCGGTGGCCAGCAGCGAGATCGACGAGCCGTCGATCTCGATGCGCACACCGGTCAGCACCGGGAGCATGTCGTCGCGGCCGGCCGCGGTGACGGCCTGGGCGACGGCGTGGGCGAACAGGTCGCTCTGCACGGTGCCGGTCGCGGCGGGCATCTCGGGCAGCGAGGGGTAGTCCTCGACCGGCATGGTCTGGAGGCTGAAGCGCGCCGAGCCGCAGGTCAGCGAGACCCGGGCCCCGTCGATCACCATCTCGACCGGCTTGGCCGGCAGGCTGCGGCAGATGTCGGCCAGCAGCCGCCCGCTCACCAGCGCCCGGCCCTCGCCGGAGACCTCCGCGGGCAGCGTGGCCCGCGCCGAGGTCTCGTAGTCGAAGGTCGACAGGACCAGGCCCTGGTCGGTCGCCTCGACCAGCAGGCCGGCGAGCACGGGCACGCTGGGTCGGACCGGGAGGCTGCGGGCTGCCCACGCGACGGCGTCGGCGAGCACGTCACGTTCGACGCGGAACTTCACGGTGGGGAGTCCTTCTTCGAGGCGGGCGCGGTCTGGGGCGGATGGATGACAGATCCTGCCACGAGGGCGGGAGCGTCGGGAGGTCCGGGGCGTTTTCCCCAGGAAGGGGATCGGGGACAAGTTGACCGGTCTCGTGACCTAGGTGGAGGTCCGTAGGAGTCATAGCAACGGTGGAATCTGTGGATGAACATCGAACGTGCAGGTCAGCACGCTCGATGTCTGTGCACAGGGGGTGTGGAGGAGGATCCGGACGAGCAGCGTCGGCGTGTGCAGCCACCTCGTCCGTGCGCCGCCGTCCGCTGTGGTTCCACAGATCCTCCCCGTGTAGTTCGCACGTCGGGGGGCACCTGGTCCACAGGCTCGACCGGCGGCGGGGCGCCGGCTCGACCCGCGGGGCTCAGCCCTGGCGGGCCTGCAGCTTGACGCGGTTGGTGAGCTCGCTGACCTGGTTGAAGACCGCGCGCCGCTCGGCGAGCAGCTGGTTGATCTTGCGGTCGGCGTACATCACCGTCGTGTGGTCGCGGTTGCCGAACTGGGCGCCGATCTTGGGCAGCGACAGGTCGGTCAGCTCGCGGCACAGGTACATCGCGATCTGGCGTGCCATCACCAGGTGGCGACCGCGGCTGGGGCCGGTGAGCTCGTCGATGGCCAGCCCGAAGTACGCGGCGGTCTGGGCGATGATCAGGCCGGCGGTGATCTCGGGCTCCCCGCCCTCGGGGATCAGGTCCTTGAGCACGATCTCGGCCAGGGTCATGTCGACCTCCTGGCGGTTGAGGTTCGCGAAGGCCGTGACCCGGATCAGCGCACCCTCCAGCTCGCGGATGTTGGTCTGGATCTTGGAGGCGATGAACTCCAGCACGTCGGGCGGCGCGGTGAGGCGGTCCATCGCGGCCTTCTTGCGCAGGATCGCGATCCGCGTCTCGAGGTCCGGGGGCTGCACGTCGGTGATCAGGCCCCACTCGAAGCGGTTGCGCAGCCGGTCCTCCAGCGCCTCGAGCCGCTTGGGCGGGCGGTCGGAGGTCAGCACGATCTGCTTGTTGGCGTTGTGGAGGGTGTTGAAGGTGTGGAAGAACTCCTCCTGGGTCTGGGTCTTGCCCTCCAGGAACTGGATGTCGTCGATGAGCAGCACGTCGACGTCGCGGTAGCGCCGCTTGAACCGGTCCTGCCGGTCGTCGCGGATCGCGTTGATGAACTCGTTGGTGAACTCCTCGCTCGAGACGTAGCGCACCTTGGCGCCGTTGTAGAGCGAGCGGACGTAGTGGCCGATGGCGTGCAGCAGGTGGGTCTTGCCCAGCCCGGAGTCGCCGTAGACCAGCAGCGGGTTGTACGCCTTGCCCGGGGCCTCGGCCACCGCCACGGCCGCGGCGTGCGGGAAGCGGTTGGACGAGCCGATCACGAAGGTCTCGAACGTGTACTTCGGGTTCAGCCTCGTCTCGAGGGCGCTGGGCGCCTGGACCGGCGCGGGCGCCGGACGCTCGTCCGGGACGTGCGCCATGGGCGCCTCCACCGGGACCGGGACCACCTGAGTCGACATGTCGACATAGTGACTTTCCGCGGGGGTGGCCGGACGAGGCACGTCGGCGAGGCCCTCCTCCAGCTCCGGGTTGACCGTCACCGCGATCCGGATCTCGCGGCCGAAGCGCACCGTGAGCGCGTCCTCGAGCTGCCCGCGCAGCCGGCCCTCGAGCTGGTTGCGGGTGAAGTCGTTGGGCACCGCCACGATGGCGGTGTTGCCGTGCAGGGTGACGGGCTCGCTGGCGCGCAGCCAGGCCCGTTGGTTGGGCTGCAGGTCCGCGAGCACGCTGGCCCACGCGTTCCCCAGCTCCGAGCTGCTGTCCTCCACGGTGGATCTCCTGCCTCGTCCGGTCTGGTCCCACCTCGTTCCACAACCTTTTCCACAGGCTGTGGGTGGTGTGGGTGGGGTACTGGGGGTGTGGCTCCGGCGACCGTGAGGCCGCCGGATCCGAATCACGTCTGCCCAGATCAGAAGCGCTTTTCCGACCCCGCGCGGCGGACGCGCCCCGGGCTCTCGCCCAGGTCCGACCGCACCCCGAGGGGGTCCCCGAGAGCGTCGAACCTATCCCCCCGTGCCGGGCCCCAGCAAGATGTTGTCCACAGGTTCGCGGGGCTGCTCCACAGGTAGAGTGCGCCGGTTTGACCCTGGTCTCACCCCGCGCGTACCGTTGGCCGGTCACTCGATGTCGACTGGTGCCGCATGTCCACGCCGAACCCCGTACCTGCGGGGCCTGCGTCGTGGGTGGGCGGTGCCAGCCGAAGGGCGACACCGACCGTGCGTCCGCGCACGGGCACAACCTGCGCCGCAGCCGGGGAGACCCCCTCGGACCAGGCCGGGTCGACACTGCACAGACGTCCAGCGAAAGAGAACATCAGCCGTGAGCAAGCGTACGTACCAGCCGAACAACCGCCGTCGCCACAAGGTGCACGGGTTCCGCCTGCGCATGCGCACCCGCGCCGGCCGCGCGATCCTCAACGGCCGGCGCCGCAAGGGCCGCAAGAGCATCTCGGTCTGAGCCACGGCCCCCACGGCCGTTGCTCCCCGCCGCCCACCGTCTGCGTGACGGCTCGGACTTCCGAGCCGCCTCACGCGGAGGTCGGCGCGCGGGATCCCGCACGCTGGTGGTGCACCTCCTCGCTGTCGACGGTGACGACGACGGCGACGGGGTGCGCATCGGCTTCGTGGTGAGCAAGGCCGTGGGCAACGCCGTGGTCCGCAACCGCGTGAAGCGCCGACTGCGCCACCTGGCCCGGGAGCACGTTCCGTCGCTCCCGGGCTCTGCTGTGCTCGTGGTCAGGGCGCTGCCCGAGGCAGCGTCCGCGTCGTACGCCGGTCTGGCCACCGACCTGAGCCGCTGCCTGGCGCGGGTGCAGCCGTGAAGCACGTGCTGGTCGCGCTGCTGCGCGCCTACCGCCTGCTGGTGAGCCCGATCTACGGGCAGGTCTGCCGCTACCACCCCTCCTGCTCGGCGTACGCGCTCGAGGCCGTGCAGGTGCATGGCAGTCTGAGGGGCACGTGGCTGGCCGCCAGACGCGTCGGGCGCTGCCATCCGTGGGCGGCCGGCGGCTACGACCCGGTCCCGCCGGCACGGGGGGCGCCAGCGAGGTCGGACAGCGCCCCACCCGGCGAGACCGAGTCCCCCTGCCCCGCACCTCCCCCGCACACGACCCAGCAAGGAGCCTGATCGGTGGGCATCATCGGCGACATCTTCGGCTTCATCGCGACGCCGCTCTACTACGCCATCTCCGGCATCCTGATCCTCTGGCACAAGCTCTTCGACCAGCTGGGCCTGGACCCGGCCGGCGGCATGTCCTGGGTGCTCTCGATCATCGGCCTGACCGTGGTGATCCGTGCGCTGCTGATCCCGCTGTTCGTCAAGCAGATCAAGGCCAGCCGCAACATGCAGCTGATCCAGCCCAAGGTCAAGGAGCTGCAGAAGAAGTACGGGCACGACCGGGAGCGTCTCGCCCAGGAGACGATGAAGCTCTACAAGGACTCGGGCACCAACCCGTTCGCGTCCTGCCTGCCGCTGCTGCTGCAGATGCCGATCTTCTTCACGCTCTTCCGGCTGCTCGACCAGGCCGCGAAGAACCAGACGGCGCACGGCTTCCTGACCGAGGAGCTGGCCCGCCAGTTCGGTGAGGCGGAGATCTTCGGCCAGATCCCGATCGCCGACAGCTTCTGGCAGGCCGGCATCTGGCGCGAGGGTGGCGGGGACCCCGGCGTGATGTTCCTGGCCCTGGTCCTGGTGCTGGCGATGACCGCCACGACCTTCTTCACCCAGCGCCAGCTGATGAGCAAGAACATGCCCGCGGACGCCCTCTCCGGCCCCTACGCCCAGCAGCAGAAGCTCCTGCTGTACGTGCTGCCCGTCGCCTTCGGCCTCGGTGGTGTGGCCTTCCCGATCGGCGTGCTGCTCTACTGGACCACCTCCAACGTGTGGACCATGGGCCAGCAGTTCTACGTGATCCGCAACAACCCCGCTCCTGGCACGCCGGCCTTCGAGGCCAAGCAGCAGCGCGACAAGGCCAAGGCCGTCAAGCACGGTGACGTCGTCACCGTCGACGAGCCCGTGGCTCCCCCGACCGAGCGCCGCCCCGCGCAGCGCCAGCAGCCCAAGAAGCAGACCCGGCAGCAGCGCCGGCAGTCCGGCTCCTCCAAGCCGGACTCGACCAACGGAGGTTCCTCGTGACCCAGGACGTGACCCAGGACGTGACCCTCGAGGAGGGCGACGACGCGGCAACCGGGTCGACTCCCGCCGCCGGTGAGAGCGACACCTCGCGCCTCGAGCGGCTCGAGAACGAGGGCGACATCGCGGCCGACTACCTCGAGGAGCTCCTCGACATCGCCGACCTCGACGGTGACCTCGACATGGACGTGGAGGGCGACCGCGCCGCCGTGTCGATCGTCGGGGCCGACCTCTCCCAGCTGGTCGGTGCGCGGGGCGAGGTGCTCGACGCGCTGCAGGAGCTGACCCGCCTGGCGGTCTACCGCGAGACCGGTGAGCGGTCCCGGCTGATGCTGGACATCTCGGGTTTCCGCGCCGACAAGCGCACCCAGCTCGAGGCGCTCGCCGCCGAGAAGTGCGCGGAGGTCCGCGAGTCCGGGCGCCGGGTCGACCTCGAGCCGATGAGCCCCTTCGAGCGCAAGGTGGTCCACGACGCGGTGGCCGAGGCCGGGCTGGTCTCGGAGTCCGAGGGCGTGGAGCCCCGACGCTTCGTGGTGATCCTCCCTGAGTGACCAGCAGCCTCCGGGCCCGGTTTCACGTGAAACACCCCCCGTGCCCGCCGTGGCCCGGGGGGTGTTCCCGTCCGGGCGGCTGGAGCTGGTCGAGAGGTACGCCGGTCTGCTGGCGGGGGCGGGCGTCGAGCGGGGGCTGATCGGACCGCGCGAGGTACCGCGGCTGTGGGACCGGCACGTCCTCAACAGCGCCGTGCTGTCGGAGTGGGTGCCGCCCCAGGTGGAGGTCTGCGACATCGGCTCGGGTGCCGGGCTGCCCGGGCTGGTGCTGGCACTGGCCCGCCCAGACGTCCGGGTGACCCTCGTCGAGCCGTTGCTGAGGCGCACGACGTTCCTCGAGGAGGTGGTCTCCGACCTCGGGCTGGGTGACCAGGTCGAGGTGGTGCGCGCACGCGCCGAGGAGCTGCACGGGCAGCGACGGTTCGACGTGGTGACCTCGCGCGCCGTGGCGCCCCTGGAGCGCTTGCTCGGCTGGTCGATGCCGCTGGTGTCGCCCAGCGGGGCCCTCGTGGCGATGAAGGGCTCCTCGGTCGCCGAGGAGGTCGACCGGACCAGGGACGAGCTCGAGGCCTGGGGTTGTGCCGATCCCGAGATCGGTCGGCTGGGGGACGGCGTCCTCGACGAGGCCACGTGGGTGCTCCGGGTGGCCTGGGCGGACCCGGCGTCGGTATCCTGGCCCCCACAGCGCACCGGGGCGTCCCCCGCGGCTCGCCCCGGACGGAAGTCTCGCCGCGGCGGTCGCCGTGGCCGCCCCCGCGGGCGGTCGTGACCCCGACGGGTCGCGGCTCGGCCGCAACGGGTCGCGGGGTGATGCCGGGGTCCCTCCCCAGAGTTATCCACCGGTCCATGTCGCGTGCTGAGCGTGACTTTCCACAGTTTCAGCAAGTTATCCACAGGAGTACCGATGGTCGGCCCCGATGAGGTTTCACGTGAAACAGCCGACGGCGGGACCGATGTTCCACGTGAAACCGAACCGCCGCCCTACCGGGTGCGGACCGCGGCCGACCTGGCCGACCAGCCCTCCGGCTTCGCCGATGACGCCACTCCCCTGGCCCGCGCCGCCGAGCACAGCCTCTCGGTGCGGCTTCGCTCACGCTCGCTGCCGCCCGCCCCTCGACCCGACGCGACCCGAGTGTTCGTCGTGGCCAACCAGAAGGGCGGGGTCGGCAAGACCACGACGACGGTGAACGTGGCGGCGGCGCTGGCGCAGCTGGGGCAGCGCGTGCTGGTGATTGACCTGGACCCGCAGGGCAACGCCTCGACGGCCCTGAACATCGACCACCACCGCGGGGTGCCCAGCACCTACGACGCGCTGGTCGACGGGGAGCCGCTCGCGGACGTGATCAGCCCGTGCCCCGATGTCGAGAACCTCTGGGTGGTGCCCGCCACCATCGACCTGGCCGGCGCGGAGATCGAGCTCGTCAGCGTCGTGGCCCGCGAGGGCCGACTCCGCAAGGCCATCCACGGCCACCCCGCGGTCGGCAGCGCCGCCGACGCGGGCGAGGACCGGTTCGACTACGTCATCGTCGACTGCCCGCCCTCGCTGGGTCTGCTCACGCTCAACGCGCTGGTGGCCGGGGAGGAGATGATGATCCCGATCCAGGCGGAGTACTACGCGCTGGAGGGGCTGGGGCAGCTGCTCGAGACCGTCGACATGGTCCGGGCCCACCTCAACCCCGCGCTGGCCGTGTCCACGATCCTGGTCACCATGTACGACGGGCGCACCCGCCTGGCGGCCGGGGTCGCCGAGGAGGTGCGCGAGCACTTCGGCGACCAGGTGCTGCGCACCGCGATCCCCCGCTCGGTGCGCGTGTCCGAGGCGCCGTCCTACGCCCAGACCGTGATGACCTACGATCCCGGTTCGCCCGGCGCGCTGTCCTACCTGGAGGCCGCGCGCGAGATCACCAGCCGAGGAGTCCGCTCGTGAACGCACCCCGACCCGCCACCCGCCGGGGACTCGGCCGGGGCCTGGGCTCGCTCATCCCGACCGCCCCGGTGACTCCCCCGTCCCAGGACGGCCCGGGTGCGGGCGACGCCCCCGGGGCCACCGGCGTCGACGGGGCTGAGATCGGTGCTCCCGCTCCCGGTGACGCGGCGCGGGCCACGGCCGATGCCGAGGCGGCCGACCGCGGCCTGGCTCCCGTGCACGGAGCCTGGTTCAGCGAGATCCCCGTGGGCCAGATCGTGCCCAACCGGGTGCAGCCCCGCCAGGTCTTCGACGAGGACGCGATGGCCGAGCTCGTGCACTCCATCAAGGAGGTCGGGCTGCTCCAGCCCGTCGTCGTGCGTCGCACCGCCCCCGACAGCTACGAGCTGGTGATGGGGGAGCGGCGCTGGCGTGCCTCGCAGCAGGCTGGCCTGACCGCGATCCCGGCCATCGTGCGCGAGACCGATGACACCGACATGCTGCGCGACGCGCTGCTGGAGAACCTGCACCGCTCGGAGCTGAACCCGCTGGAGGAGGCGTCGGCGTACGCCCAGCTGCTCGAGGACTTCGGGTGCACCCACGACGAGCTGGCCCAGCGCATCGGCCGCTCGCGCCCGCAGATCTCCAACACGCTGCGCCTTCTCCGGCTGAGCCCCGCCGTGCAGCGCCGTGTGGCGGCGGGTGTGCTCTCCGCCGGCCACGCCCGCAGCCTCCTGGCCGTCGATGACGCGGAGCTGCAGGACCGGCTGGCCCAGCGCGTGGTCTCCGAGGGCATCAGCGTGCGCGGCCTGGAGGAGATCGTCGCCGTGGGAGACCACGACCGGCCGGGGCCGCGCACCCGGCGCTCCAAGCCCACCGCTCCGGGGCTCGAGGACATCGCAGAGCGGCTCTCCGACCGGCTGGAGACGCGGGTGAAGGTCGACATGGGCCGCAGCAAGGGCAAGATCACCGTCGAGTTCGCCGCGCTGGAGGACCTGCAGCGGATCATCGACGTCATCGACCCTCGCAACCGCAAGGACCGCCCGATCTGAGTCGCCAGATCGCTACATCGATGTAGCGACAAGTCTATTTGTCGACATATCGCCTGCCGAGAGTTTCATCGGGCACCCGATGAATCTCTTGCCACCACCACGAAGCTTCATGGTGGCCCCGCCAGTTCCATCGGGTGCCCGATGAAACTCCCGGCCCGGCCTCAGCTGGAGGCGCGCTTCGCCGCGCGCTTGGCGGCGCGGGCCCGCTTCTCCTCGGCGTCGAGGCGGGCGGCCTCCTCGGGGGTGGGGGCCGAGCCGCCCAGGCGGGCGGGGACCCACCAGGAGCCGGGGGGCTGCTCGTCGGCGGGGTACGCCGCGACCGCGGCGTCGAGCATCGTCGTCATCCGCTCGCGCAGCAGCGCGGTCTCGGCGACCGGGTCGCTTCCGTCGGGGTGCAGGGGCTCGCCGACTCTCAGCGAGATGGTCTTGCCGCGCGAGAAGTCGCGCGGGTGGTCCTTGGTCATCATCCGCTGGGTGCCCCACAGGATCACCGGGACCACCGGCACCCCGGCCTCGGCGGCGATCCGCACCGCGCCCGTCTTGAACTCCTTGAGGTCCATCGAGCGCGAGATGGTCGCCTCGGGGAAGATCCCGACCGCCTCGCCGCGCTGCAGGAAGTCCACCGCGGTGCGGAAGGAGGCCAGTCCCTCGCCGCGGTCGACCTCGATGTGGTGCAGCGAGCGCATCAACGGCCCACCCAGCGGGTGGTCGAAGATCTCGCGCTTGGCCATGAAGCGCACCAGGCGCCCCGAGGGGTTGGCGGCCAGGCCGCCGTAGACGAAGTCGACGTACCCCACGTGGTTGCAGGCCAGCAGGACGCCGCCCTCGCGGGGCACGTGCTCGGTGCCCGTCATGGTGATGCGCTGGCCCAGGAGCCGGAATCCGGTCTTGGCAGCGACGATGATCGGGGGATAGGTCAGGTCCAGCACAGGAGCGATCCTGCCACGCCGCCGGCGCGACGGGGGGTGAGGCTCAGGAGACGTCGGTGCCCGGGGCGTCGTAGCCGCTGGGCAGACCGCGCTCTGGCGTGGTCGCGCCGAAGGTGGCGCGCAGCTCCATCTCGGCCTCCAGGACCCCGGCGAGGCGGCGCACGCCCTCGCGGATCCGCTCCGGGGTGGGGTAGCAGAACGACAGGCGCATGGCGCTGGAGCCGAAGCCGTCGGCGTAGAAGGCGGTGCCCGGCACGTAGGCCACCCGCGCGGTGACCGCACGCGGCAGCATCGCCTTGGCGTCGATGCCGGGGGGCAGGGACAGCCACACGTAGAAACCGCCTTCGGGCACGTTCCACGTGCACCCGGCCGGCATCATGTCGTCGAGCGCGGAGACCATCGCGTCGCGCCGCTCGCGGTACATCTCGCGGAACTGCTTGATCTGGCCGACCCAGTCGTGCTTGGCCAGGTACGCCGAGACGGCCATCTGGGAGAACTGCGGCGGGCAGAGCGTCGCCGACTCCTGGGCCAGCACCAGCTTCTCGCGCACCGGGTGCGGCGCCAGCGCCCAGCCGACCCGGAAGCCGGGGGCGAAGGTCTTGGAGAACGAGCCCAGGTAGATCACCGTGTCGGCCTCGTCGGCGCGCAGCGCCCGCAGCGGCTCGCGCTCGAAGCCCAGCAGCCCGTAGGGGTTGTCCTCGAGGATCAGCACGCCCTCCTCGCGGCAGATCTCCAGCACCTCGGTGCGCCGCTGAGCCGACATCGTCACGCCGGCCGGGTTGTGGAAGTTCGGGATCGTGTAGAGGAACTTGATCGTCTTGCCGGCGGCCTTCACCGAGGCGATCGCCTGGCGCAGCGCCTCCGGCACGAGACCGTGGGCGTCCATCTCGGCGTGCACGACCTCGGCCTGGTAGGCGCGGAAGACGCCCAGCGCGCCGACGTACGACGGCGCCTCGCAGATCACGACGTCGCCGGGGTCGCAGAAGACCCGGGTGACCAGGTCGACGGCCTGCTGGGAGCCGACGGTGACCACGACGTCGTCGGGGTGGGCCTCGATGCCCTCGAGGCGCATCACGTCGGTGATCTGCTCGCGCAGCTCGGGGACGCCCTGGCCCGAGCCGTACTGCATCGCCACGGTGCCCTGGTGCTCCACGAGGTCCCCGATGGCGCCGCCGACGACGTCGAGCGGGAGCCCGGAGATGTTGGGCATCCCGCCGGCCAGCGAGACGACCTCCGGCCGCGAGGCCACGGCGAAGAGGGCCCGGATCTCCGAGGCGGTCATGCCGGCCGTGCGCGCCGCGTAGCGGTCGACGAACGAGTCGAGTCGGGTCTGCGAGCGCGCGGGTGAGGAATCCATGACAGGTCTAGCATGAGGGATGCCGGGCTCGTGTGCACGCGGGGATCGCGTGCTGGTCGGGTCGATCGGCTCACAGTCGTCGGCGAGGCAGGTGAGGTGGGTGGCGCGCAGGGTCGTCCGGCTGACGCTGGACCTGCTCGAGGAGCTCGACGCGCCGTGCCGCACGTGCGCGGCCTGGCAGCTCGACCCCGTACGCCGCTCCCGGCCCTGCACGCCGCAGGAGGCGGCCGACGAGCGGGCGGCCTGGGTCTCCCGGGTGCTGCGCGAGTGGGGCTCCTGCGGGCGGGTCGTGCTCGTGGACTCCCGGCCGGTCGGCCACCTGGTCTACGCGCCACCGGTCCTGGTGCCCGGGGCCGACGCCTTCCCGACCTCGCCGGTCTCGCCCGATGCCGTGCTGCTGGTGAGCGGGTACGTCGCCCCGGAGCACGCCCGGGGCGGGCTGGGCCGGGTGCTGGTGCAGGCGATGGCCCGCGACCTGCTCGGGCGCGGCGGGATCCGCGCCGTGGAGGCCTTCGGGCACGTCGGGGGCCCCGTGGCCCCGTCCGGGGGCGCGGAGCCCGCAGGCGCCACCCAGGTGGCGCGCTGCACCCTGCCGGTGGGCTTCCTCGGGGGCGTGGGCTTCGGCACCCAGCGTCCGCACCCCCGCACGCCCCGGATGCGCATGGACCTGCGCTCCGCGCTCAGCTGGCGCGACGAGGTGGAGGCCGCGATCGAGCGGCTGCGCGGCGTGGTGCGCCCGGCCGGCGTACCGGCCGCCGAACGCAGCGAGCCCCCGGCACCGTGAGGTGACGGGGGCTCGCCGAGCGGTCTGCTGGGCGCGGCGGCTCAGATGAAGTCCGCGAGCTCCTTGAGCAGCGCGGCCTTCGGACGGGCGCCGACGATGGTCTTGACGACCTGGCCGCCCTGGTAGACGTTGATCGTCGGGATGCCGGTGACCCGGTACGACGAGGGGGTCACGGGGTTCTCGTCGACGTTCATCTTCAGGAACGTCATCTTCTCGCCGTGCGCGCCGGCGAGCTCGTCGAGGATCGGGGCGACCTGGCGGCACGGGCCGCACCACTCCGCCCAGAAGTCCACGAGGACCGGCTTGTCGGCCATCAGGACCGTCTGGTCGAACTCGGCGTCGGTCACGGCGGAGATGTTGCCCATGGTGGGACCTTTCGGGATCTGGGGTGCGGGGAGGTGGTGGGTGCTGCGGTGGAGGAACACCCGGCGGGGCCGCGATGTTCCGCGACCCGCGCCGGTGGGGCTCAGGCCCCGACGGCCTCGGCGTCGGCGCGGGCCTGGGCCTCGGCGGGCGTGGCCGCGACGTGCTCGAGCTCGGCGAGGTAGCGCTCGGCGTCGAGCGCGGCCGCGCAGCCGGTGCCGGCCGCGGTGATCGCCTGGCGGTACTGGTGGTCGACCAGGTCGCCGCAGGCGAACACGCCGGGCTGGTTGGTGCCGGTGGTCGGGTGCTCGGCGACGACGTAGCCCTCGTCGTCGAGGTCGATCTGGCCCACGAGCAGCTCGGAGCGCGGGTCGTGGCCGATCGCGATGAACAGGCCCGTGGCGTCGAGGGGGCGCTGCTCGCCGGTGGTGGTGTCCTCCAGCGTCAGCGACTCGAGCTTGTCGGCACCGTTGATCTCGGCGACCTTGGTGTTCCACAGGATCTCGAGCTTGGGGTCGGCGAAGGCGCGCTCCTGCATGATCTTGGAGGCGCGCAGCTCGTCGCGGCGCACGATCAGGGAGACCTTCGAGCCGAAGCGGGTCAGGAAGGTGGCCTCCTCGACGGCCGAGTCGCCACCGCCGACGACCGCGATGTGCTGGTCGCGGAAGAAGAACCCGTCGCAGGTCGCGCACCAGGAGACGCCGCGGCCCGACAGCTCCTTCTCGCGGGGCAGGCCCAGCTCGCGGTAGCCCGACCCGGTCGCCAGGATGACGGCGCGGGCGCGGTGGGTGTCGGTGGCGGTGCGCACCGTCTTCACCTCGCCTGCCAGCTCGACCTCGACGACGTCGTCGGCCACCAGCTCGGCGCCGAAGCGCTCGGCCTGGCCGCGCATCTCGTCCATCAGGGCCGGGCCCATGATGCCGTCGCGGAAGCCGGGGAAGTTCTCCACCTCGGTGGTGTTCATCAGGGCGCCACCAGCGGTGACGGAGCCCTCGAACACCAGCGGGTGCAGGTTGGCACGGGCGGCGTAGACCGCCGCTGTGTACCCGGCGGGACCCGAGCCGATGATGATCACGTTGCGGATGTCGTTCTCGGACATGCGTCCAGCTGCTCCTCGGTCTGGGGGTGGACCGGTTCCCGGTCCGTCGGGTCCAACCGATCCTAGGCGAGCGGCATTCCCGGAGGTGCCGGAGCGGGTGAGGCAGGTCTCAGCGGCGCGTCAGCGGCGGGTCATCGACGGGGGAGGGTGGTGCTGCGCAGCACCCCACCGGTGCCGCACTGCAGCAGGTCGACGACCTGGCTGTCGCCCGCGGGCTCGCGGAAGGCCAGCACGGCCGGCTCGCCGTCGTACAGGACGGCCACGGGCAGGCCCGCGCCCCACTCGGCCGGCGCGCAGTCCTGCCAGCGTCGCGCGACGGGACGGGGGGCGGCGCGCAGGCGGGCCACCCTGGCCGAGGGGCCGCCGCCGACCCGGATGGCGCGACGCTGCACCACGGCCGCGTCGTCGCCGAAGGAGTCGTCGTCGACGCGGGCCAAGCGCCGGTCGACCACCACGACACCGCGGCTGGGCTGGTCGCGGGTCAGGGTGGACCCGGCCGCGGGACCGCTCTCGGCCCCGGCGTCGTAGCCCGGCTCGTCGCTGGTCTCCCCGCGGTCGGGGGCGGTGCTGCGCGCGCCGAGCTCGTCGGCCACGCTCTCGCCGGCGCTGCTGGAGTCACCGCTGGAGCCTGCACCGGACAGGTCGACGACCTGGCCCAGGCCGATCCCGACGGCGATCACGGCCGCGGCGGCGACGAGCATCGAGGCGGCGCGCCGGCGGCGCGCGGCGGCCAGCTCGAGGACCCCGGTGCCGCTGACCCCGCTGGGCACGTCCTCGCCGGCCTCGAGCCGGGCGAGCACCTCGTCGAGGCGGGTGGCCACGTCGCCGGGCACGGGAGCCTCGTGCCGGGCGTCGGCCAGGAGGCGCCGCAGCCGGGCCTCCTCCTCGGGGGAGGGCGTCGGGTGCCCGGACATCTCGCCTCCTCGGGTGGCTGGTGCGGGTGGGTGCTGACGGGTCATCCTCCCCGGTGGCCAGCTGCTGCCGGTGGCCGGGGTCTGCCAGCCGGTGCGGTCAGGCTCGGGGCGGGCTCGGGGTCGGGCCCAGGGTCAGGAGCGCGGAGCGGGTGGTCCGCGCGGGTCGTCAGGTCGGACGTGCGGGCCCGCGTCGGGGTTCCCTGCGGCGGGGTGGTGGGCCTGGCCCGGGGCCCGGTCGTCGTCGACCAGCAGGTCGGCGAGGTGGGCGGCGAGGCGGGCCCGGCCGCGCGAGCAGCGCGACTTCACGGTCCCTACGGCGACGTCGAGGATGCGGGCCGCCTCGGCGACCGGGTAGCCCTCCATGTCGACGAGGACGATGGCGGCGCGCTGGTCGGCGCCCAGGGTGCCCAGGGCGTCGACCACGGCCCGGCGCCGCTCCGCGCGCACCGAGTGCTCGGCGGGGTCCTCGGTCTCGGGGGCGGCGGTGCGGGCGTCGCCCCGGTCGCCGTACTCCTCCAGGTCGTCGGGCAGCCGGTCGGTACGGCGTACGCGCGCGGCCCGCAGCCGGTCGAGGCAGGCGTTGACGACGATGCGGTGCAACCAGGTGGTCACGGCGGCGTCCCCGCGGAACGACCCGGCGCGGCGGTAGGCGGCGACCATGGCGTCCTGCAGGCCGTCGGCGGCGTCCTCGGGGTGGCCGGAGGTGCGCAGCGCGACCGCCCAGAGCCGGTCGCGGTGGCGGGCGAAGAGCTCGCCGAAGGCACCCTCGCGACCCGCCACGTGGGCGGCCAGCAGGGCCCGGTCGTCGAGCTCGGCCAGCGGCCGCTCGTCCTGGCGGTGCCCCCTCATCGGGTGCTCACCCGAGCACCCGGATCTCGGAGACCTCGGCGCGGAATCCGTCGCCCACGTCGGGCAGGGAGGTGAACCACACGGTCACGTAGCGACCGGCCACGGCCTGGTCGAGCTCGATGCGCTCCTGGGTGCCGGCGCTCACGTCGGCGACGGGCTCGAGGTCGGCCACGCCGCTGGGCGCCTCGTCGGTGACGAAGAGCTGGACCTGCGACCCCTCGCCCAGCAGGTCGAGCTCGACGCCGCGCACCTCGGCCGGGTCGCCGAGGTCGACGACGAGGCCGACGCCGGTCTTGAGCCCGGCGGGGCCGAGGTCCTGGCGGTAGGTGGAGGTGCGCCAGCTGGTGGCGGGGTCGCCGTCGACGGTCAGCGGGGTGAGCTCGGGGTTCTCCTCCGGCGGGTCCGCCTGGGGGTCGAGGTCGGTGACGCTGAGCCCGGTCAGCGGCTCGGGCGTGGCCGAGGCGGTGGCCGAGGTCCCCGCGGTGGGGGAGGCCTCGTCGTCGGGGACGCTGCCCAGCGGGGTGCGGCCGCGCCCGAGGTTGAAGGCGACCGCCACGGCGACCACCAGCAGCACACCGGCCAGCAGCAGGGCCGCGAGGCGGAAGGTGCTGCGCCCGGGGACCTGGTCGTCGTCGGCGGGCACGCCGGTGTCGAGCAGCCCGCTGCCCGTGTGGGTCATCGAGCCCAGCGCGCCCACGCCGGTGCCGTGGCCGGTGCCGTGCCCGGTGCCGGTGTCCCAGGGCCAGTAGTCGCCGGCGCCGGTCGGGGTGGAGGCGGCGCCGGGCCGGGCCCGGCGGACCGGGGTGCCCTCGGGCGGCTCCGGGGCGAAGAGCGGACGCGGGGTCGGCTCCTCCAGCGGGGGTGGCGGGGGGCCGGGCACCTGGCGGCGGCTGCGGTCCTCCTGCTCGTCGAAGGAGGGCAGGCCCGCCTCGGTCGGCAGGTCGACCGACGAGGCGGCCTGCCGGCCGTCGGCCTGGGTCGTCGGCCCCGCGGCGTCGGGGGCCTCCACCGGCTCCGCCTCGGTGTCCGTGTCCGCGGTGTCGGTGTTCGTGTCCGGGTCGCCGCTCGGCAGCTCGGTGACGACGGTGGGCTCGTCGGGCTGTGCCGATACGTCGGACGGGGCCGGTACGTCGGAGGCGGCCGGCTCGTCGGACGGGGTGGGCTCGGGCGTGGGGACGACCACGGTCGGCTCGTCGCGGGGCAGGTCCTCGGCCCGCACGACCCGGGTCGGCTCGACCTCGGGCTCGTCGGCAGGGCGCAGCCCCAGCTCGGGCACCGCGCTGAAGCGCACCGGGCCGCTGCCGCGCGAGACCAGCCGCTCGACCAGCGACTCGGGGATGCCCGTGGGGTCCCCGACGAAGTCCTCGAGGGCCGCGGTCAGGCCGCGCGCCGACTCGGGGGCCCGCAGCCCGCGGCCCCGCCCCGACAGGTCGAGGACCTCGTCGCAGAGCACGTCGAGCTGGCGGGGGATCCCGGCCCGCACCTGCCGGGGCCGCAGTACCCGGCCGTGCTCGCGGGGTGCCGAGACGACGGCGGAGTCGGAGGCGCCGGCCCAGCGGCCGGTCAGCGCGGCGTACAGCAGCCCGGCCAGGTCGTCGACGTCGTCCTCGACCCGGCTCTCGGGCCGGCCGTGCAGCGCGGCGTCGACGCACCACCCGATGACCCGGATCGAGCCGTGCAGGTCGACCAGCACGTTCTCGGGGTTGAGCCGGCCGTGGGCGACCCCGGCCGCGTGGGCGACGGTGGCGGCGGCGCCGACCTCGGCGACCAGCCAGGCCGCCCGGCGCGGCGAGAGCACGCCGCCGGCACCGAGCATGATGTCGAGCGAGGTGCCGGTGCCCCACTCGTTGACGACGTAGCAGAGGCCGTCGACCTCCTCGGCGTCGAGCACCCGCAGGATGTGCGGGTCGAGCACGGTGGCGGAGCGGCGGGCGGCGCGGAGGAGACCCTCGGCGCGCGGGTCCTCGGCGGAGATGACGTGCAGCGCCACGTGGCGCTCCAGGATGCGGTCGTGGGCGCGCCAGAACCGCCCGCTCCCGCTCTCGCTGAGCAGGTCGACGAGCCGGTACCGGCCGGCGAGCAGGTCACCGGGCCGGATCGAGTGGGGCACTGCGCTCCTTCGCGGGGGCTCGGCGGTGGGTGGCTGCCCCGCCATCGTAGGGGGGTCAGTCGTGCTGCGGGGCGGGGGCGCGTCGGGTGAGGGTGCGCAGCACGTCGGTCACCTCGCGCAGGCGCACCAGACGGGCCAGGACCAGGAAGACGGCGACGTCGACCGCGCCGGTCACCACGACCCGCAGGCCGGCCATCAGCCGGCTCTCCTCGGGGCCGACCTGGTGCAGGCCCCAGGCCGCTGCGGCGGCGACCGAGGTGCTCACCGCGACCACCAGCAGCGCGCGCACGGCGAAGCGCAGCAGGGCCCGCCCGCCCAGGCCGCCGACCCGGCGCGAGAGCACCGACCACGACACGACCGAGCCGACGGCGTACGCCGCCGCGTAGGCCAGCACCAGCGAGGGCGCGGTGAAGGCCGCACCGGTGCTGAGCACCAGGGCCAGGGCGACCACCACGTTGGTCACGCCGACCGCGCACTGCACGAAGAAGACGGTGCGGGTCTGCTCGAGGGAGTAGAAGCCGCGCAGCACCACGTAGTGGACGGTGAAGAAGACCAGCCCCGGCCCGAAGAGCGCCAGGGTCGTGACGTAGTTGTCGACCGAGTCCGCGGCGGCGCCGTACCCGAAGAGGATGCGGGGCAGGTCGGGGGCCAGCAGCGGCAGCAGCGCCGCGAACGGCACGATCACCGCCAGCGCGGTGCGCAGCGTCGAGGAGAGCGTCTCGCCCAGCGCCCGCAGGTCGCCGCCGGCGGCGCGCGCCGAGAGCCGCGGCAGGATCGCGGTGGCCAGCGAGACCGTGATGATCGAGTGCGGCACCATCACGATCAGGAACGCCGCGGCGTAAACCGTCGCGCCTGTGCCTTCGGGGTCACGACCGGCGGTACCGGTCGAGGCCAACCAGATCACGACGGTGTACGCCGCCTGGTTGACCACCACGAAGCCGACGGTCCACACGCCCAGGCGCAGGGTGTGGCCCAGGCCGGTGCCCCGGAAGTCGAAGCGCGGTGCGTAGCGGAAGCCGGCGCGCCGCAGGTAGGGCAGCAGCACCAGCAGCTGCAGCGCGATGCCCGCGGTGGAGCCGAGGCCCAGCAGCAGCTCCTGGGAGGTGCTGAACCCGGCGAACCGCTCGGACTCCCGGGCGGCGCCGAAGACCAGCAGGTAGACCACCAGGGTGGCCACCGCGACCACGTTGTTGGCGATCGGCGCCCACATCATCGGCCCGAACGTGCCACGGGCGTTGAGGATCTGCCCGACCAGCACGAACATGCCGTAGAAGAAGACCTGCGGCAGGCAGTAGCGCGCGAAGTCGACCGTCGAGTCGCGGACCTCGGGGGGCCAGTCGGTCGTGTAGAGGCCCACCACCAGCGGCGCGGCGATCACCAGCAGCACCGTGACCGCGGCCAGGAAGAGCCCGGCCAGGGTCACGACGCGGTTGGTGTAGGCCTCGCCGCCGTCCTCGTCGTCCGTCAGGGCCCGCACCAGCTGGGGCACCAGCACGGCGTTGAAGACGCCGCCCGCCAGCAGGATGTAGAGCATGTTCGGGATCGTGTTGGCGATGTGGAACGCGTCGGCGTGCAGCAGGTTGCCGAGCGCGGCCGCCAGCAGCGTGGCCCGGACGAAGCCGCTCAGCCTCGAGAAGGTGGTGCCGGCGGCCATCACGGCCGACGAGCCGAGGATGCTGGAGCGCTCCTCGTCGGTGCTGGTGGTGCTCACGCCTGCTCCTGGGGGACGTCGGAGGGGTGCCCGGAAGAGTGCTCGTCGGGGTGCTCGGCGCGGGCCGCGCGCACCCGGCGCACGAGCCGGACCACGATGGCGCCCAGCAGCAGCGCGGCGCCGGCGCCCATGATCAGCCAGATCACCCGGCTGACCTGGGCGGCCCGGATCGGGACCACGTCGACGTCACCGAGCGGCACGTCGTTGACGTCGGTCAGCACCAGGGTCACGTTGTGCACCCCCTGCTGCTCGGTGGTGGCGTTGAGCAGCACCGTGGTCGAGCTCTCGGGCGGCACCTCGATGCTCTCGGGCACCCGCAGCGTCATCGGCTGGTCGGAGCGGGCGTCGAGGCGCACCGTGACGGTCTGGTCGAGGGTGTTGGTGATGGTCGCCGGCAGCCGGCCGCTGGCGCTCGAGAGGGTCACGCCGGGCGGGGCGCTCACCTCGACGGCGCCGAGCAGGTCGCGCACGTCGTCGGTGGCGGCCTGGGCCGAGCGCAGCGCGGCGGCACGCACCGGGCGGGTCAGGTAGGAGGCGGTCGGGTAGGCCTGCGCGGAGACCACCGAGGCGACCCGGTCGTTGAAGGTGAGCAGGTCCTGCAGGTGCTGGCCGGCGGCCACGAGCTCGGTCGCGGCGGCGAGGTCGGCGGCGCCCAGCTCGGCCTCGAGCTGCGAGTCGGGGTAGGTCAGCTCGTCGCTGTCGACCCGGCGCGCGCGGCGGTCGGCCGTCGCCTCGGCCACCGTGTCGAGGTCGACCCAGGAGGTGCCCAGGCCCTCGAAGAAGTCGGCCGGGTCGCCGTCGGGCACCCAGCCCAGCGGCAGCGTCAGCACCAGGGGGGAGCGTTGACCGGTGTCGAGCAGCCGCACCGCGGCCTCGCTGAGGATCCGCTGGCGCAGCGCCAGCGACGACAGCCGCTCGCCCGGGCCCGGGCCGCCGTCGACGGCCCCCGAGGAGGAGAGCACCACGTCGCGCCCCTCGATGGAGACCACGCTCGGCAGCGGGTCGTCGGCGCGCTGGCCGCCGAGCATCCGGTCGGTGAGCAGGATCGTCTCGTCCTCGCGGGCCTCGGCCAGGGCCTCCACGGGCAGGAAGCCCAGCGGCGAGGCCAGCCCGGGGCTGGTGCTCAGCTCGACGCCCTCCAGCTCCGAGCCGGAGCGGCGGCGCGCGGAGCGGTAGAGCTCGGGGGCCAGCCGCGAGGCGGCGGCCACGTCGAGGTCGCCGTACGGCAGCGCGAGCACCTGGGAGCCCGACCCCACCGCGGCGGCGAGGTCGTCGAGCCAGTCGCCGGCGCTGCGCGCGAGCGCGGCCTGCTCGGCGTCGAGCCCGTCGACGGCGTCGTCGCCGAGGCGCTCGGGCACGGTCCCGGTGGTCTCGGGGAAGTCGGGGTCCGCGGGGGCCGAGGGATCATCCGTCGACCCGTCCTCGGCGGGGCCCGAGGGGCTCGAGCTCCCCGAGGGATCGGTGCCGTCGGTGCCGTCGGGGTCGGGGGCGTCGGGGTCGCGGGGGTCGATGGTCGGCTCGATGGACCGGGCGGGGTTGCCGGCGGCCAGGCGCCCGGCGGCGTCGGTCACGGCCGGGTCGACCAGCCAGGTCAGCGGGGCGCCGTCGGCGCCCGCCCCGAACTCGACCAGCCGGGCGAGCGGACCGTCGGCGTCGAGCGCGCGGCTCCACGACTCCAGCCCGGCGACCCGGCCGTCGGCCTCGTGGAGCACCCGGCGCCGCAGCGGCACCACCACCGAGACCGGCAGGCTGCGCTCCTCGGCGCCGACCCAGGGCAGGAAGGTGCGGGCCCGGCCGTCGGCGTTGAGGTCGCGCCCGGCGGCGTCCTGGCCCAGGGCGTGCACCCCGAACCAGTAGACGCCGCGCTCGTCGACGTCGAGGCGCGAGCGGGCCACGGTGAAGGAGTAGTCGGCCGACTCACCCGGCTCCAGCGTCTCGATCGTCGCGTAGGGCCCCGGGTCGGTGACCCGGGCCCCGACGAAGTTGCGCACCGGGGTGTCGCGCGCCCGGCTCAGCTCGGCCGGCGTGGTCAGGGCCGAGTCGCCGAGGAAGGGGTAGAGGTTGACGGTCGTCCAGGTCTGGTCGTCGACGTTGGTGACGGTGCCGGTCACCTCGATCGGGCCCGACCGGGGCAGCTCGCCCGGCGTCAGCGAGTCGATGGTGACGCTGAGCGGCTCGGCGGGGTCCTCGGCCGCGGCGGCGTACGCCGGCCCGGTGCCGCTCGGCGCCCCCACGGCGGCCAGCGTGCCGACCAGCGCGGCGCAGAGCGTGCCCGCAGCCAGGCGCCCGCGGCGGCTCCTGCGTCGACCGGGTCGACCGGGTCGGGCCCCGTGGGCAGGGGGCAGTGCACGGGGGAGGACCACGCCCCGACTCTAGTGGGGCCCCGTCACGGGGCCGGGCACCGTGCACCGCACCCGCTGCGCGGAGGCGCACCTAGACTGTCGGCCCGTGCCCCACGACGAGCCCGCCCCCCTCAGCATGGTCGAGGTGCAGCGATCGGTCGCCGCCGAGCTGGACCGCATCGCCCCCGTGATCGACGAGCTCGGTCGCCGCTTCACCGACGCCGGCCACGAGATCGCCCTGGTCGGTGGGCCGGTGCGCGACGCGATGCTGGGTCGCCACCACAACGACCTCGACCTCACGACCTCGGCACGGCCCGAGCAGACCGAGCGGCTGCTGAAGGGCTGGGCCGACGCGATCTGGGACATGGGCCGCGACTTCGGCACCATCGGCTGCCGCAAGGGCGAGTGGCAGGTCGAGGTGACGACGTACCGCTCGGAGTCCTACGACCCGTCCTCGCGCAAGCCCGACGTCGCGTTCGGCGACACCCTGGCCGGCGACCTTGGTCGTCGCGACTTCACCGTCAACGCGATGGCGGTGCGGCTGCCCGGCCGCGAGGTCGAGGACCCGTACGGCGGGGTGCTCGACCTGGCCCACCGCAGGCTGCGGACGCCCGGCACCCCCGAGGACTCCTTCTCCGACGACCCGCTGCGGATGATGCGCGCGGCGCGCTTCGCCGCCCAGCTCGGCTTCGACGTCGACGAGTCCGTGGTCGCGGCGATGACCGCGATGGCCGAGCGGATCGAGATCATCTCGGCCGAGCGGGTGCGCGACGAGCTGGTCAAGCTCGTCATGGCGCCGCACCCCCGCCGCGGGCTGACGCTGCTGGTCGAGACCGGGCTCGCCGAGCGGGTGCTGCCCGAGCTGCCCGCGCTGGCCCTGGAGCGCGACGAGCACCACCGCCACAAGGACGTCTACGAGCACACCCTGACCGTGCTGGAGCAGTCGATCGACCAGGAGGAGCGCCTCGGCGGGCCCGACCTGGTCTCGCGGCTGGCCGCGCTCATGCACGACGTCGGCAAGCCGCGCACCCGGCGCTTCCTCGACGACGGCACCGTCACCTTCCACCACCACGACGTCGTGGGCGCCAAGCTCACCCGCAAGCGGATGAAGGCGCTGCGCTTCTCCAACGACGAGATCGAGGCGGTCAGCGCCCTGGTCGAGCTGCACCTGCGCTTCCACGGCTACGGCAGCGGGGAGTGGACCGACTCGGCGGTGCGCCGCTACGTCCGCGACGCCGGCGACCAGCTGACCCGCCTGCACGTGCTGACCCGCGCCGACTCCACCACCCGCAACCGTCGCAAGGCCGAGCGGCTCGCTCGCACCTACGACGACCTCGAGGCCCGCATCGAGCGGCTGGCCGAGGCCGAGGAGCTCGGCGCGATGCGCCCCGACCTCGACGGCAACCAGATCATGGAGATCCTCGGGATCGGGCCGGGGCGCGAGGTCGGCCAGGCCTACCGGCACCTGCTCGAGCTGCGGATGGACGACGGCCCGCTGGGCGAGGAGCGCGCCCGCGAGGAGCTGCTCGCCTGGTGGGCGCAGCGGTAGCCGACCGGCCCATACCGACGGTACGGTCCGCTCATGACCACCGCAGCCACCCCCAGCAACGCGCCCGACCACCGCGAGCACGACCTGCGTGCCGAGATCGAGGTCGACGCGACCCCGGCCCAGACCTGGGCGCTGGTGAGCGACCTGCGCCGGATGCCGGAGTGGAGCCCGCAGGTGCGCCGCACCTTCGTGCCCGGCGGCGCCGTCGGGCCGGGCAGCCGGATGGTCAACCTCAACCACCGGGGCTGGATGCACTGGCCCACCCAGGCCAAGGTGGTGCGCTTCGACCCGCACCGCGAGATCGCCTTCCGGGTCACCGAGAACTGGACCGTGTGGTCCTTCACCCTCGAGCCCCTCGACGACGGCACCCGCACCCGCATCGTGCACCGCCGCGAGACCCCCGACGGCATCTCTCCCCTCTCCAAGGGCCTGACCAAGGTCGCCTTCGGCGGCGTCCCCGCCTTCGGCCAGGAGATGCAGCAGGGCATGCAGCGCACCCTCGAGCGGATGCGCGCCACCCTCGAGTCCTGACCGCCGCCTGGTCGGCCAGCGGCACCCCGTTGGCCGAGCAACCAGGGCGCCCGCCGTTGGTCGAGCAGCGAGGGCCGAAGGCTCGAGCGTCGCCGAGACCCCGTGAGCCCATGGCGTACGGCAAGCGCGCACCTCACTGGGTCTCGACGACGTTCCTCGCTGGCGCTCGTCACTGCTCGACCAACGGTGCCCCCCCCGTTGGTCGAGCAGTGAGGGCCGAAGGCTCGAGCGTCGCCGAGACCCGGTGAGCCCATGGCGTACGGCGAGCGCGGTTCTCGCGGGGTCTCGACGACGTTCCTCGCTGGCGCTCGTCACTGCTCGACCGACGGCGACCCCCCGTACGACGACGCGGCGCCGGCCCCCGAGGGGACCGGCGCCGGTCGGTGGTGCGGTGGTGACTACTTCTTGGTGACGAAGCCGTCGACGTAGGCGAACTTCGAGCGGACCTTGAGCACGAGGGTGTGCTGGCCCTTGCCGAGGCCGTTGAAGACCCGCTCGAGGCTGACCCGGCGCGAGGGCTCGTCGTTCTTGAACGAGATGACCCCGACGCGCTGGCCGTCGACCAGCACCGTGGCCTTGCCGCCCTGGGCGTCGGTGCCGTAGACCACGGCGGCCTGCGGGCCGCTGAAGTCGAGGCGCAGCACGTCCTTGCCCTGGCCCTGGCCCTTGGCGGCGTTGTCGCAGTAGTTGCCGCCGGGGCCGCGCTGGGAGCCGACCGTGCGCCACGAGCCCGACCGCTCGACCTTGCCGGACTGGCAGGCCGAGAAGCGGTGCACGCGGAAGCGGATCGTGTCGGTGTCGCTGGCGCCGTCCTCGTCGGTGACGGTCAGGGTGACCTTCTGGACGCCGACCTCGCGGAAGCGGTGCTTGGTGCGGCGTCCACGGGCGTCGACCTCGCTGCCGCCGTCGTGGAAGTCCCAGGTGTAGCTCAGGTCCTTCGAGCCGGTCTCGAGGTCGCTGGAGCCCTTGCCCGAGAGCCGCACCGAGCGGGAGTCGGTGGCGCGCGCGGGCTTGGCCTTCGCCTCGGCCGTGGGGGCGGTGTTCTCGCCGCCACCGGCACCGTCCTCGGTGACGGTGATGGTCACCGACGCGGTGTCCACGGCGCCCTGCGGGTCGGTCACCGTGACCGTGGCGGTCTTGGTGCCGGGCGTGCCGTACGACGCGGTCACGACCTCGCCGGTCGCGTCCTTGGTCTCGCCGCCGTCGCCGAAGTCCCAGACGAAGTCGAGGTCCTCGACGCCGCTCTGGGCATCGGTGGTGCCCTCGGCCGAGAGCGTCACGTCCTCACCGGTGCCGACCGTGGTGGGGGTCGCCTTGGCGACGGCCTCCGGTGCGGTGTTGTCGGCGGCGGGCTCCTCGTCGAGGTAGCCGTAGTTGAACTCCCCGCAGCCGGAGCCGACGGTGAGGTCGACGTCGCCGGTGAGGTTGTTGGCCGGTGCGGCGTCGTCGCCCGACATCGACCTCACGGTGAAGCCCAGGCACCCGAAGGCGAACTCCCAGTCGCCCGAGGTGGTGCTCGGGTCGGAGTAGTTGTCCACGTGGGGCTTCGCCGGGGCGTCGGAGAAGCTCGAGCGGGCGGCCGCGGCCGTGAAGGCCGCGTCGTTCAGCTCAGGGGTGTCGCTGCCCGGCGTCGGGGTCGCGTCGAGCGGCGACTGCGCCGGCGGGTTGTCGGTGCCGGTGTTGCCGTAGCCGTGCGCCTCGTCGGTGTAGACCAGGGAGAGCCCGGCCTCGAAGGCGGCGCCGCCGCGGTCGGCCTGCCCCTTGCCGTCGAAGTCGAACCCGGAGCGGTCGCGCATCTCCAGGTAGTAGGCGTGGTCCTGCTCGGAGGCCGCCCCGGCCTGGAGGAACTTCCAGCCCTGGGTGCAGCTCTGGGCGACGGTCAGGTCCTTGCGGCAGCCGCCGTTGAAGATCCGGCCGTCGTCGGGCCCGCCGCTGGTCTCCAGGTCGGTGACCAGCACGTCGTACGGCGCCTTGCCGGGCTCGGTCACGGTGACCTTGAGGTCGTCGACGAACCAGCCGGGCCGGGCCAGGCCCGGGTCGGTGGCGTAGCTGAAGCGCAGCGCACCGGCCTCCTTGCCCGCCAGCTCGCTGATGTCGTAGCGGTCGGCGAGGAAGACGGCCTCGGGGGTCTCACCGAGCTTGCGGTCGAGGGCCTCCGAGCCGGCGGCGTAGCTGCCGGAGGTGCCGGTCAGGCCGTGGTCGAAGGTGGCCTGGCACTGGTTCTGGTTGGGGTTGCCGGCCAACGGGTCGGTGTTGGAGGTGGTGTAGCCGTTCTCCGACTCGTTGGATGTGTAGGTCTTGCCGCCGTCGGTGGTGGTGAGCACGAAGCCGTAGTCGTAGTCCCACTCGATGTCCCACCACGACTTCATCGACAGCTCGACGGTGCTGCCCGCCGGCACGGTGGCCAGCTGCGGGATCGCCACGTCGAGGTTGCGACCGCTCTGCGGGGCGCAGCCGAAGTCGTTGCCCGAGCCCGACCACCAGGCGTGGGTCTTGCTCGCCTTGTCACCGGAGTCGAAGACGGCCGGGTCGAGGAGCTGGCGGCCGGGGAGCTTGGCGACGTACATCGGCGAGTTCTGCACGCGCCCGTCGGTGCCCTCGCGCAGCGTGTACGGCGTGCCGTCGGGGGTCTGCCAGGTGATGGCGTCGATGTCGGTCTTGGAGTCCTTCCAGCCGGTGACCGAGGTCGAGGCGTCGAGGACCTGCGGGACGACCCAGCCCATCTCCTGGCGCGAGAACGCGTCCATGTTCTGCGACTGGTCGGTGGCCATCAGGTTCCAGTCGCCGTAGGTCTCGCGGCTGCCGGTGGAGTAGAAGTCCGGCAGGCCCAGCGAGTGGCCGTACTCGTGGCTGATGACGCTGGCCGCGTCGATGGCGGTCTCGGGGTTGACGTTGTAGGGCCCGACCCGGACGTAGACGACGAGGTCCTTGCCCTTGTCGGTGGTGGTCATCGTGGTCCGCGTGGTGTCGGTGTACCAGAGCGGGCGGCCCTCGAGGTCCTTGAGCTGGTCGTCGGTGGTGAAGCCGGCCAGACCCGTCTCGGGGTCGGTGTAGTAGAACTCCAGCGACGAGGAGTGCGGCCACACGTTGTCGTAGGAGACGTCGGTGTACTCGCAGCCCAGGATCGTGAGCTGGGAGGCGCCGTTGCCGCCGCAGCCGGCGAAGACGGCCATGAAGAAGTCGACGACGCCGTCCTTGTCGGTGTCGAAGTCGGAGTAGTCGACCTCGGGGTCGGCGATCGCGGCGGCGTCGTAGACCATCTTGCCCGGGGTGCCGCAGCCGCTGTCGATGGCCTGCAGCGCACCGACCCCGGCCAGCGCGCCGACCAGGGCCGAGCCGTTGGCGTCGGCGCCGTAGTAGGCGGTGTTGCCGGGCAGGTTGTAGACGCCGTCGCTGATCCGCTCGGGGTAGAGCGGCGTGCCGGCCGGGTCGAGCGGGGAGTCGGCGTAGGTCAGGCCGCCCGTGCAGGTCTGGCCCAGCTCGACACCGGTGAAGTCGAAGCCCGGCTCGTAGGCGAAGTCGGTGCCGTCGAGGCCCGCGGAGGGCACCGTGCCCTCGGGGAACAGCTGGCCCAGGCTCATCTCCTGGAACAGGTTGAAGGTCGAGCCCTCGAAGGTCGGGTCGTTGATGATCTTCTCGAGCTGACCGCCGGTGTGGGTGGCCTGGTACTTCCGGTCGGTGTACTGCACCGGCACGATCGGGAACGGCCGGTCGCCGTAGCGGGCGGTCTCGTAGATCTCGTTGGGCGGGATCACCTTGGGGCCGTGGCTGGTGACGCTGGTGCTCTGGGCCGCGCGGGTCACCTTCGCGGTGCTGGACAGGTCGCGCCACACGATGGTGGGCTCCTGGGCCAGCGAGTCGGCCTCGTGCTCGAGGACCAGGGTGACCCGGGCGGGCGACTCCGCGCTGCCGGCGGGCACCAGGGGCACGGTCCAGGTCAGGGTGTCGGTGCCGCCGGAGGCGACCGGGGTGGTCGAGGTGCCGCTCGGCGGGCGCACGGCGGTGATGGTGCTGCCGCGCGGGGCGGTGACGCTGACGGTGACGCCGGTGACCGGCGTGGTGCCCGCGTTGGTCAGGAGGATCCGCGAGGGGTAGCTCTCGGCGGGCTTCACCCAGCCGACCGAGGAGACGAAGCTGTTCTCGACGGCGAGGTCGCCGAGGGAGGCCTTGCTGGGCGGGGCGGCGATGACGCCGGGCGCGGACGCCGCCGCGACGGCGCTGGTGGCGCTGCTGAGGCTGCTAGCGGGCTCGGCGGTGGCAGCCGTGGCCGCACCGAGACCGAGGGCGCCGAGACCGGAGAGAGCGGTGGTGCCGGCGGCGAGCAGGGCGGTGGCCCTGAGTCGCCGGCGGTGGCGGGGTGTGGGATGCATGGTGGTCCTCGAGACGGGCGCCCCCGGTAGGGGCGCGTACCCCGGGCCAACGACCCCCGTGGGCCACGGGTTACGAGCGGGCCGCCCTTCTTCACCGCCCTCACCCGCGAGGGGGGTACGACGAACGGCGCGGACCCGGTGGGTCCGCGCCGTCCTCGGTGCTGGGTCGTGCTGGGTCGTGCTGGGGGGAGGTGCTTACTCCTCGCCGGCGATGAAGGCCTCGACGCGGCGGCGACCCTCGTCGTCGGGCAGCTGCACCGGGGGGGACTTCATCAGGTACGACGACGCCGAGATGATCGGGCCGCCGATGCCGCGGTCCTTGGCGATCTTCGCGGCGCGCAGGGCGTCGATGATGATGCCGGCGGAGTTCGGGGAGTCCCAGACCTCGAGCTTGTACTCGAGGTTCAGCGGGACGTCGCCGAAGGCGCGGCCCT
Source organism: Nocardioides marinisabuli (assembly GCF_013466785.1). Taxonomy (NCBI): domain Bacteria; kingdom Bacillati; phylum Actinomycetota; class Actinomycetes; order Propionibacteriales; family Nocardioidaceae; genus Nocardioides; species Nocardioides marinisabuli. The sequence continues at coordinate 1,537,643 of NZ_CP059163.1, read as the reverse complement.
CGAGGCGCACGTAGGCCCACTTGCGGTCGTCGAGCCACTCGACGTGGTCCGAGGGACCGATGTGGACGTTGCGGTCGGAGATCTTGCCCTTGAGCTCACCGGTCAGGTTGGAGGTGACGGCCTGGGTCTTGGAGACCTTCTTGGACTCCAGGCGCTCGCGCTCGAGCATGTTCTTGAAGTCCATGTTGCCGCCGACGTTGAGCTGGTAGGTGCGGTCCAGCGTGACGCCGCGGTCCTCGAAGAGGCGGGCCATCACGCGGTGCGTGATGGTGGCGCCGACCTGGCTCTTGATGTCGTCGCCGACGATCGGGACGCCGGCGTCCTCGAACTTCTTGGCCCACTCGGGGTCGGAGGCGATGAAGACGGGCAGGGCGTTGACGAAGGCGACGCCCGCGTCGATGGCGCACTGCGCGTAGAACTTGTCCGCCTCCTCCGAGCCCACGGGCAGGTAGGAGACCATCACGTCGACCTCGCGCTCGCGCAGCACCTGCACGACGTCGACCGGCTCGGCGCCGGACTCCTCGATGGTCTCGCGGTAGTACTTGCCCAGGCCGTCGAGGGTCGGGCCGCGCTGGACCTCGACACCGAGGGTCGGGACGTCGGCGATCTTGATCGTGTTGTTCTGCGAGGCGTGGATGGCCTCGGAGAGGTCCTTGCCGACCTTCATGTCGTCGACGTCGAAGGCGGCGACGAAGTCGACGTCCTTGACGTGGTAGTCGCCGAACATGACGTGCATCAGACCGGGGACGCTGCCCTCGGGGTCGGCGTCCTTGTAGTACTCGACACCCTGGACGAGGGAGGTGGCGCAGTTGCCGACTCCCACGATTGCTACTCGAACCGAACCCATCGGGTCGTTCCTTCCTTGTCTCACGACTCGCCGGCCGCGGGGCCGGCGAGTCGAGCTGTGGTCGCCGGCACCTCGGGTGAGGCGGCCGGTGGGACGTGCTGGTCTTCGTGCTGGTCTTCGGGCAGGTCGTCGTGCTGCTCGCCGGTGGTGCGCTCGTGCGGGCCGGGGTGGGCCACGCCGCGCTCGGCGTTGATGAGGTCGGAGAGCCACTTGACCTCGCGCTCGACCGACTCGACGCCGTGGCGCTGCAGCTCTGCGGCGTAGCGGTCGACCTCCTTCTGGGTCATCGACAGCTGGCCCTGCACCCGCTCGAGGCGCTCCTGGAGCCGGGTGCGGCGTCCCTCGAGGACCCGCAGGCGGATCTCCATGTCGGTGGAGGAGAAGAAGGCGAAGCGGATGTCGAAGTTGTCGTCCTCCCACGCGGTGGGGCCGACCTCCGACATCAGGCGCTCGAACTCGAGGGTGCCGGCGGGGGTCACCTGGTAGGTGATCCGGGGCCGGCGGCTCACCGGGGTGCGGGTGGGCGCGGACTCCTCGATCAGCCCGGCGCGCAGCATCTTCTTCAGCGTCGGGTAGAGCGAGCCGTAGGAGAGCACCCGGCCCCAGCCGAGCATCAGGTTCAGCCGCTTGCGCAGCTCGTAGCCGTGCATGGGTCCCTCGTGCAGCAGTCCGAGGACTGCCAGCTCGATGGTCTCTCCACGGCGTGCCATGCGACATATCGTAGCGATATATCCCCGCGATGAGAAAACTGCTTCTATCACGCCGGGTCGCGAGGATCGGTGCGTCCTCGGGCCGGTTGCGTACCCTGATGGACGGTCCGGACCACCGGGCGTGCTGGTCGCGCCCCCTTCCCCTGGAGCAGCACCGACGTGACAGCCAAGCGCAGGGCCGAGGGCCCGGCCGTGAAGAAGACGCCGAAGAAGAAGACCCCGCGGACGTGGAAGCAGCGTTCGCTGAGCGTCCTGAAGTGGGGCTCGATCGCCGGTCTCGTGGGCGCGCTGCTGGCTGCCGGTGGGTTCTTCTACCTCTACCAGAGCACCGACATCCCGGACCCCAACGCCGAGTTCGAGACCGAGACGACCTTCGTCTACTACGACGACGGCAAGACCGAGGCCGGCCGCTTCGCGACCCAGGACCGCACCTCGATCAGCTACGAGGAGATGCCCGACTCGATCAAGGACGCGGTGGTCGCCGCGGAGAACCAGTCCTTCTGGAGCGACTCCGGGCTCGACCCCAAGGGCATCGCCCGCGCCTTCTTCAACAACGCCTCCGGTGACGACACCCAGGGCGCCTCGACCATCACCCAGCAGTACGTCAAGGTGCTCTACCTGACCCAGGAGCGCTCCTACGAGCGCAAGGTCAAGGAGGCGATCCTGGCCCTCAAGCTGCACCGCAAGCAGTCGAAGACCGAGATCCTGCAGGGCTACCTCAACACCATCTACTTCGGTCGCGGCGCGTACGGCGTGCAGGCGGCCGCGCAGGCGTACTTCGGCAAGGACGCCACCGACATGAACCTGCGCCAGTCGGCGGTGCTGGCTTCGGTGCTCAACAATCCCTCGCGCTTCGACCCGGCCGGCGGCAAGGAGAGCAAGCGGTTGCTCGAGGGGCGCTACGCCTACGTGCTGAGCCAGATGGAGAAGCTCGAGTCGATCACACCCGAGGCCGCGGAGAAGGCGGTCAAGCGGCTGCCGAAGTTCCCCGAGATCGCCGCGGAGAGCACCTACGGCGGCCAGAAGGGCCACGTCCTCGAGATGGTGCGCGACGAGCTGAACCGGCTCGGCTTCACCGACGACGAGATCGACGGCGGCGGCCTGCGCGTGACCACCACCTTCACCGAGGAGGCCATGAAGGCCGCCGAGGAGGGCGTCCTCGAGGCCCGCCCCGAGGGCTTCGGCGACAAGCAGCTGCACGTCGGAGTGGCCAGCGTCGAGCCCGGCACGGGTGCGGTGCGCGGCTTCTACGGCGGCCAGGACTACGTGCAGTCGCAGTACAACTGGGCCGTCACCGGCGGCCAGGCCGGCTCGACCATGAAGGCCTTCGCGCTCGCCGCGGCCATCAAGGAGGGCTTCTCGCTGCGCGACACCTTCGACGGCAACTCGCCCTACGAGCTGCCCGACGGCACCGAGATCGAGAACCAGGGCGACCAGAGCTACGGGTCGGCCATCGACATGGTCTACGCGACCCAGAAGTCGGCGAACTCCGCGTTCATCGACATGACCCTGGCGATGGAGAAGGGCCCGCAGAAGGTCCTCGACATGGCCAACGCGATGGGCGTGCCGCCGGCCGAGGCCGGCAAGAACGCGGCCGGCATCCCGCCGACGTCCCCGGGCCTGGAGCCGATCACCGGCATCGCCCTGGGCAACGCGACCGTCAGCCCGATCAACATGGCCAACGCCTACGCCACGATCGCCAACGAGGGCGTCTACGCCGAGCCGTACGTCGTCGAGGAGGTCGTGAACGCCGACGGCGAGGTCGAGTACACCCACGAGGACAGCACCGAGCGCGCCGTCAGCGCCGACATCGCCGCCGACGTCTCCTACGCCCTGCAGCAGAACGTCACCGGCGGCTCGGGCACAGCGGCGCTGGCGCTGGGCCGGCCCGCGGCCGGCAAGACCGGCACCGCGACCAACGGCAAGGGCGAGGTCTCCTCGGCCTGGTTCGCCGGCTACACCCCGCAGATGTCGACCGCGGTGATGTACGTGCGCGGCAAGGGCAACGAGCAGCTGCAGGGCTGGCTGCCGGAGTACTTCGGCGGCGCCTACCCCGCCGACACCTGGCTCGCGGTGATGAGCGACCTGATGGAGGGCCTCGAGGTCGAGGAGTTCCCCGAGCCGGTCTTCGTCGACGGCGAGGCGCCCCCGGGCTACGCGCCGACGACCGCGCCGCCGGCGCCCACCACCCCGCAGCCGACCCGGCAGTCGCCCACCAGGCAGCCGACGCCGACCCAGGAGCCGACCCCCACCGAGGAGCCGACGACCCAGGCGCCCACGCCGACCCCGAGCCCCACCGACGACTGCGACGGGATCCTCTGCGGGCCCAGCGGCAGCTCCTCGCCGTCGAGCAGCCCCTCGTCGTCGCCGTCGCAGTCGCCGTCCGGCGGCGCCGCCAGCGGTGGCGGGCCCTCGGCCAGCCCGAGTGGTCGCGCCGGCGGCGCGGCGACGGCCGAGCGACGCCGTACGCAGTGACCGACGCCGCGCCGACGCGCGAGGACCCGCTCGCCGCGACCCTGAGCGAGGGTCTCGGCGGGCCGCTCGGCGAGCGGGCCGGGCGGCACCCCTGGTGGACGCCGGTGCGGGTGCTGCTCGCGCTGGCCGCGGTGGTGGTGGCGCTGGGGATGCTCCAGAAGGCGCCGTGCTACTCCGACACCTGGAGCGACAGCGACGCCCGCTTCAGCCAGATGTGCTACTCCGACCTGCCCTACCTCTACACCGGGCGGGCGCTGGCGGAGCGGGCGTGGCCCTACTCCGGCGACGAGTCGCTGCGCGAGCGCTACCCCGAGGTGATGGAGTACCCCGTCGGCATCTCCTACTGGGCGTGGGGCACCGCGCTGGTGGCGCAGGGGCTGACCGAGGGCCTCGGGGGCCTGCCCGACCTCGCCGAGCGCCGCGCCGCGGACCCCGGCTCGCTGTTCGGCGACGCCGAGGTGCAGCGCGAGATCCGCGCCTTCGTCATCGTCAACGCCCTGGGCTTCGCGGTGCTGACGCTGCTCGCGGTGTGGCTGCTGGCCCGCACCCACGCGCGTCGGCCGTGGGACGCGCTGTGGTTCGCGGTCTCGCCCGCGCTGCTGCTGACCGGCCTGGTCAACTGGGACCTGCTCGCCGTCGTGCTGGTCGCCGGCGCCCTGTGGGCGTGGGCGACCGGGCGGCCGCTGCTGACCGGGGTGCTCATCGGGGTCGGCACCGCCACCAAGCTCTACCCGCTGTTCCTGCTCGGCGCGGTGCTGGTGATCTGCCTGCGCGGGCGCCGCTGGCGCGAGCTCGGCGTGGTGTGGCTGGGCGCGGGCGTGGCCTGGCTGCTGACCAACCTGCCGGCGGTGCTCACCGGCTACGAGCAGTGGCGGGTCTTCTGGTCCTTCAACTCCGAGCGCGGCGCCGACCTGGGCTCGCTGTGGCTGGTCGCCGCGCAGGCCGGCGACCTCGACATCGACCCCTCCACCATCAACACCGCGTCGCTGGCCTTCTTCGCCGCCTGGTGCGCCGGCGTCTTCGTGCTCGGCATGCTGGCCCCCGAGACCCCGCGCCTGGCCCAGCTGGGCTTCCTGCTGGTGGCGGGCTTCCTGCTCGTCAACAAGGTCTACTCGCCGCAGTACGTGCTGTGGCTGCTGCCCCTCGCCGTGCTGGCCCGCCCCCGCCTGCGCGACCAGCTGGTGTGGCAGGCCGGCGAGGTCTTCTACTTCGCCGCCGTGTGGTGGTACCTCGGCGGGCTCCTCGACGCCGGGGGCGGCGGTGACGCCGGCTTCTACTGGGTGGCGATCGTGCTGCGGGTGGGTGCCGAGCTCTACCTGGTGGCCCTGGTCGCCCGCGACGTGTGGCGCCCCCAGCACGACCCCGTACGCCGCCCGCTGCCCCCACCGCCCCCGACCGACGTACCCCCGGGGGCCCCGGCGCCCGTGCATGAGTCCCCGGTCAGCCGGTGATTCCTGCACTTAGTGGGTGTTGCAACACCTGACAAGTGCATGAGTCACCGGTCGACCGGGGACTCATGCAGCCGGGCCACGACTCCGCCGGGCAGCCTCAGGTGACGACGACGCGGTCGAACGTGGTGGCGGTGTAGCGGACCCGGACGTCGAGCAGGTCGCCGACGGCCGGGACCCGGGCGCCGGTGGGCAGGAAGAGCATCGAGGCCTGCATGTGCGGCGGCTCGGCGAAGAGGCGCTGCTTGGCGTCGATGGAGAACGGCGAGCGCACGAACCCGACGGCGTCGAGGCCGCCGCGGGCCAGGGTGGCGGCGCGACCGCGCAGCCCGAGGTCCCCGGTGGGCGCCTCGAGGCCGATGCCGTGGGCGGTGCCGCCGGTCACCACCAGCAGGTGCCCCGACTTCGGGGCGGTGCGCCCGCGGTAGCCGAAGACGTCGCCGCGCTCGAGGGGGTGCACGTCGAGGACCGTCGAGGTCACGCTCAGTGCGGAGCGCTCACCGAGCCACAACCCGGTGCCCATCCGGGAGCGGAACCGGTACTCCGGCCAGCGCGCGGCCAGCCCGGCCAGCTCGGCGTCGCTGAGGTGCGAGACCCACACCGTGCGCGCGCCGTCGCCCTCGGGCAGCTCGGCGCCGACCACGTCGGTGAGCAGCCGCGAGGCCTCGGAGGTGTGCGAGCCGTGCGCGAGCGGGAAGTGCATCGCGACGCCCTCGAGGCGGGCGCCGGGGTGGGCGCGCAGCACCTCGCCGACCGACCAGAGGCCGCGGGCGGTGAACCCGTGGCGCTGCATGCTGGTCATCCGCTCGAGGACGAACCGCGCCCGCGGGCGGCGCTCGAGCAGGTCGCGCAGGTCCTCGAGCCGGCCCACGGTGTGCACCAGCCGCTCGGCCAGGTGGTCGTCGTCGGTCGCCTCGAGCGCGGTCCCGAAGGGTCGCCAGGGGGTGAGCACCACGATGCTGCCGCCGAAGCGCTGGGCGACCTCGCCGATCTCGTCGTAGGTGCCCACGGCCAGGGTGTCGCAGGTGCCGGCCCCGGGCTCGTGGCCCAGGTCCTGCTCGGCCAGCCACTGGGTACGCCGCGCGAGGCGGCCCAGCCCGAAGCCGTAGCCGTTGCCCTTGACCACGGGCACCAGCCCGGGGTGGGCGGCGGCGGTGCGGCGCAGGTGCTCGCGCCAGCGGGGGCCGTCGACGGTCAGCGTGAGGCTCATCGCGCGGTCACCGGCGCGCCATGTAGAGGCTGAAGGCGCGGTAGAGCACCTTGTTGAGCGGCAGGTCCCACTCGCCGGCGTACTCGACGGCCTGGCCGCCGGTGCCGACCTTGAACTGGATCAGCCCGACGTGGCTGTCGTCGGCCTCGAGGGTGTCGGTGATGCCGCGCAGGTCGTAGACGTGGGCGCCGGCGGCGAGGGCGTCGCGCATCATCGCCCACTGCGCGGCGTTGGAGCCGCGCACGTCGCGCTTCTCGGTCGACGAGGCGCCGTAGGAGTACCAGGCGTGGGTGCCGACCCGGATCGCGATGGTCGCCGCGACCAGGTCGCCCTCGTGGCGCGCCAGGTGCAGGCGCAGGCGGTCGGGCTGGCCGAGCTGCTCGCCCTCGCCGGCCAGCGCCTCGACCATGGTGCGGAAGTAGGAGAGCGGGCGCGGGGTGAAGTGGTCGCGCTCGGCGGTGTGCACGTAGAGCTCGTGGAAGTCCGGCAGCGCCTCGAGGGCCTCGGCGACGCCCGAGGTCGACTGCACCTCGACGCCGGCCTTGGCGGCCTTCTTGATGTTGCGCCGCCACTGCTGGTTCATCGCCTTGAGCACGGCGTCCTCGTCGAGGGGCGCCGCGTCGTCGTCGACGAGCGGCACCTGGAAGACGAACTGCGGCTGGCCGGCGGCGAAGCCGCCCTCGACGCCCTGGTGGCGCCAGCCCAGCGACTCGAGCTGGGAGACGACGCGCGCCCCCACGACGTCGCGCTCGAGCGGCGCCAGGTCGCCGAGGCGGCGTACGGCGTCGTCGGCGATGCCGTCCTTGACCTGCTGGGCGCTCCAGCGGGCGGTGACCACGGGCGGGCCCATCCGCACCCCGAAGGCCCCCCGGGCCCGGCAGTGCGCGGCCAGCGGCTCGAGCCAGCGGGCCAGGTCGTCGTCGCCCCAGTCGATGACCGGGCCCTCGGGCACGTAGGCCAGGTAGCGCTTGAGCCGGGGCAGCTGGCGGTAGAGCACCAGGGCGGCGCCGACGAGCTCGTCGCCGGCGAAGAAGCCCAGCGACTCGCGGCGCCACTCGGCCTTGACCCGGCCCCAGGCGGGGGTCTGCAGGAAGCTCGCGGAGGACCGCCCGTCCAGGAAGGCCAGGTGGTCGGCGGGCGGGATCTCCTGCACCCTCAGCGGGGCGCTGGGCTCGGCACGGGTCGCTGCGGGGCTCACAGCCGCGACGTTACAGCCGATCGCGGAGCCAGGCCGCGTCGGCGACGTGCGCCTCGGCGGGCCCGGGGGTCTCCATCACCACGGGCGCGCCGGCGTCGCGCACGACCGAGGCGAGCAGGTCGGGGTCGATGCGCCCGGCGCCGAAGTTGGCGTGCCGGTCGGCCCCGGAGCCGAAGTCGTCACGGCTGTCGTTGGCGTGCACCAGGTCGATGCGCCCGGTGATGGCCAGCACGTCGGCCACGACGGTCTCGAGGGCGTTGCCGCCGGCGTGGGCGTGGCAGGTGTCGAGGCAGAAGCCGACCATGTCGGCGCCCTCGGCGCTGCCGATCGCGGCCCACACGCCCTCGATGCGCTCGAGGTAGCGCGTCATCGCGTTGTCGCCGCCGGCGGTGTTCTCGATGAGCAGGGGGATCTTGAGGTCGGTCGCCTCGACCGCCTTGCGCCAGTTGTCGAAGCCCACGGCGGGGTCGTCGGCCTTGTTGACGTGCCCGCCGTGCACGATCAGTCCCTTGGCGCCGATCTCGGCGGCGGCGTCCATGTGCTGCTGCAGCAGCTTGCGGCTGGGGATCCGGATGCGGTTGTTGGTGGTGGCGACGTTGACGATGTACGGCGCGTGGACGTAGAGGTCGACCCCGGCCTCCTCGGCCTCGGCGCGCAGGCCCGCCGCCCCGCCGGGGTGGGCGACCTCGGGCCCGCGATAGCCCTGCGGGTCGCCGAGGAACATCTGCACCAGCGGGACCCCGCGCTCGCGCGCCTCCCCGACCGGGTCGGCCTGGTCGACGTGGGCACCGATCGGCAGCTGCTGGGACTTCGACGACATGGCCCCAGCCTAGGAGCGGGCACCGACGCCCCCGCCCGGGGGTTTGCGGGCCGGAGGCCCGGGCACGCTGGTGCCGTGGACGTGAGCGTGCCCCTGCCGCTGGTCGCCGACGAGCGGCTCGTGGCGGCGACGGTGCTGCTGCTCCTCGCGCTCGTGCTGGTGCTCGTCGGGCTGGTGCTGCTGCGCCGTCGGTGAGCCCCGGCCGGCCTCACACGAGCAGCGCGAGCGCCACCACGCAGAGGACCGCGGCCGAGACCAGGCAGCAGGCCGCCAGCACGGTGCGCCGGTCGGGACCCCGGCTGGGCGCGCGCGGCGCCGGCGGCTCGCCGAGGCGGTCGGGCACGTACGGCGGGCCGGGCTCCTCGTCCCAGGGCGTGCCCGGCGGCACGCCCAGCCGGTGCAGCCGCTCGAGGGCGGCCAGCGCCGAGGGTGGCCGGCCGGCCGGGTCGGGGCTGGTCAGCGCCGCCAGCAGACCGGCGAGGTCACCGGGCGGGAGAGGCGGCGGGCCCTCGCGGGTGGGCGGACGGCCGGTGAGGAGCTCGAGGGCCACGACGCCGGCGGCGTACAGGTCCTGGCGGGGGTCGGGCAGCGCCCCCCGCGCCTGCTCGGGGGCCATGTAGCCGTCGGTGCCGACCGCGCCGGGGTGCCGGGTCAGGCGCGGTTCGTGCTGGAGGGTGGCGACGCCGAAGTCGCCGAGGCGCAGGTGGGGCCGGGCGGCGCCGGTCGGCTCGAGGAGCAGGTTGGCGGGCTTGACGTCGCGGTGCACCACCCCGGCCTCGTGCACCGCGGCCAGCGCGCGCAGCAGCTGGGCCAGCAGCACCCGCACGTAGCTCTCGGGCAGCGCGCCGTGCTCGGCGAGCAGCACGTCGAGCGAGCCGCCGCGCACCAGGTCCATGGTCAGCACGACGACGTGGTCCTCGGCCGCCCAGCCGGTCGGGGCGACCACGTGGGGGTGCGCGATGCGCACCGACTGCTCGCGCACGAAGCGCAGCAGCAGCCCGGCGGCCTCCGTCGGGGCGCCACCTCGGGCCTGGTCGAGCACCTTGGCGCCCACCCAGCGCCCGGCCTGGTGGTCCCAGGCCCGCCAGACCGACCCCATCGCCCCGGCGCCGATGCGGTCGGCCAGCTCGTAGCGCCCGACCAGGCGGGCCGGCGGGCCCGTCGGGGCGGGCGCCACGGAGGGGGCGAGGGAGGGGGCGGCGTGACGGTGGCTCATCGCCAGCCCCCTACCCCGTCCCCGCCCGGCGCACGCCTGGGTCCTCGCGCGCGTGTGGGCTGTGGACGACGTTTGGGCCGACACCGCGGCGCGCTGGTATCTTGCGCTGTCCGAGATCGCACGACCCACCGACGGGTCCGTGTCCTCGGGCCCCGCTCCCACCAGCCCGCCGCTCAGCGGTGCGCCGGGTGCGGGTTTCGCACAGCCCTCCTGCCACGGAGAGACCGTGGCCGCCGAGTCCAGAGGAGGTGGAGACCGCTATGCGTGCCTACGAAGTGATGGTCATCCTCGACCCCAGCCTCGAAGAGCGGACGATTCAGCCGTCCCTCGAGAAGTACCTCAACGTGATCACCAAGGACGGTGGCACCGTCGAGTCCGTCGACGTCTGGGGACGTCGTCGCCTCGCGTACGAGGTGAAGAAGAACGCCGAGGGCATCTACGCCGTCATCTCGCTGAACGCCGAGCCCGACACGGTCAAGGAGTTCGACCGTCAGCTCGGCCTCAACGAGGCGATCCTGCGCACCAAGGTCATCCGGCCCGACGCGCACTGAGCCCCCGGCTCGACGCCTCGGGTCGTCCACTTGTGGATGACCCCTGTCCGATGTCGGCGCGAGCGGCCACCATGGTCGCGAACGCTGTCTCGGACGACCGAACAGCACCAGGATCAGCACACCGCTAGGGAGACCTCATGGCAGGCGAGACCGTCATCACGGTGGTCGGCAACCTCGTCGACGACCCGGAGCTGCGCTTCACCCCCTCGGGGGCGGCCGTGGCCAACTTCCGGATCGCGTCGACGCCGCGCACCCTCAACCGTCAGACCAACGAGTGGGAGGACGGCGAAGCGCTGTTCCTGTCCTGCTCGATCTGGCGGCAGGCCGCGGAGAACGTCGCCGAGTCCCTCCAGAAGGGCATGCGCGTCGTGGTCCAGGGCCGGCTCAAGGCCCGCAGCTACGAGACCCGCGAGGGTGAGAAGCGCACCGTGATGGAGCTCGAGGTCGACGAGGTCGGCCCGTCCCTGCGCTACGCGACCGCCAAGGTCGCCCGCACGACCCGTCAGGGCGGCGGCGGAGGCTACTCCGGTGGCGGCCAGGGCGGCGGCGGAGGCTACTCCGGCGGCGGCCAGCAGGGCGGGGGCCAGGGCGCAGCCCCGGCCAACGACCCGTGGGCCTCGCCGGCTCCCCAGCAGGGGGGCCAGCAGGGCGGCGGCTTCGGCGGGGGCCAGTCCCGGCCGGCCCCGGCCCAGGGCAACGACCCCTGGGGCGCCCCCGGCGTGGGCGAGGAGCCCCCGTTCTGATCCTGGACCGCTCGGTCCAGCACCACCTGTCCAGACAAACCTGACCCATTCCGACCCGGTAGCCACTCCGGGGCGGGCTTCTAGAAAGGAAGCACCACAATGGCCAAGGCAGTGATTCGCAAGCCCAAGAAGAAGGTTTGCCAGTTCTGCAAGGAGAAGGCGAGCGGCGTCGACTACAAGGACGCCACCCTCCTTCGCAAGTTCATCTCCGACCGCGGCAAGATCCGCGCGCGTCGGGTGACCGGCAACTGCGTCCAGCACCAGCGCGACGTGGCCATCGCCGTCAAGAACGCCCGCGAGGTGGCCCTGCTGCCCTACACCTCCACCGGTCGCTGAGAGGAGCACGGACGATGAAGCTCATCCTGACCCAGGAGGTCACCGGTCTCGGTGGCCCGGGCGACGTGGTCGAGGTCAAGGACGGCTACGGCCGCAACTACCTCGTGCCCCGTGGCGTGGCCATCCGCTGGACCCGCGGCGGCGAGAAGACCGTCGAGTCGATCAAGGCCGCGCGCACCAGCCGCGCGGTCCGCGACCACGACCACGCCGCTGAGATCAAGGCCAAGCTCGAGGCGTCGACGGTCAACGTCGCCGTCAAGGCCGGCGAGGGCGGGCGTCTCTTCGGCGCCGTCACCCCCGCCGACATCGCCTCGGCGCTGACCGAGACGACCGGCGAGGCCGTCGATAAGCGCACGATCGCGGTCAAGAACCCGATCCGCTCGCTCGGCAACCACGAGGTCTCCGTGCGGCTGCACGACGAGGTGTCCGCCACGGTGGCCCTCAACGTCGTCAAGGCCTGAGACCCAGCAGCACCCTGCAGCACCGCGACGGGCCCGGACCTCCACTGGAGGTCCGGGCCCGTCGTCGTGCGTCGGGGCTGCGGCTCAGCGCAGCATGATCGCGTCGAGCTGCACCGGCTTGCCGCGGCTCATCACCCGGAAGGCGATCTTGCCGGTGAAGGAGGCGCTCTGCTCGTTGCGCACGACGACCACGTCGCTGCGGGTGGTGCGCTTGCCGCCGAGCTTGACCTTCTGCCACACGCCGCCGGGGATCTTGTACTTCAGCTTGCCGCTCGTGGGCCCGGTGGTGGCCAGCAGGCGCACCTCGCGCACGTCGACGCCGGCGACGGTGATCTTGGTCTTGTACGCCGACGCCTCCAGGTAGTCGCCGCCGAAGGACTTGGCGCGGCGCTTGGTCGCCCAGCGACGGCCCGGGGAGACCAGGTCCTCGGGGACCGTGAAGCTGGTCGTGGCCGGCAGGGCCGAGGTGTTGCCGGCCCGGTCGGTCACCGAGACGCTCAGGGTCCGGGTGCCGGGCCCGAGGTCCTTGAAGGTCACGTGGTCGTCGCGGCAGGGCATCGCCTCGCCGTCGATGTCGCAGGTGTAGACCAGCGGCGACTCCGAGCCGGTGATGCGCAGCGTGGGGCTGTCGGTGGTGAGCATCGGGCGGTCGGGGGTCTCGGGGTCGAAGGGCTGGTTGAAGATGCGGGCGACGGGGGCGACCGTGTCGAGCTTGAAGGTGGCCTCCTCCGGCGTCTGGTCGACGTCGGGCAGGTCGGTCTCGGCCCCGTTGGAACCCAGGATCAGGTCGTTCTGGGTGGCGTCGATCTTGCGGTCGGCGGCGTCGTAGGCCCGCACCCTGAAGGTGTAGGGGGTCTCGCGACCACCGAGCTCGCGCCGGGTGTCCTCGAGGTCGTCGTACGTCATCGGGCTCGTGCAGGCGGTCCACTCGTCCTCGGGCGGGGCCTCGGGGGTGTTGAAGAACTGGCACTCGAACGCGATCGGGTCGGTGTCGGCGTCGGTGTGGGCGCCGGAGAAGGTGAAGGTCACCGAGTCCTGGGCGATGAAGCCCGCCTCGTTGGGGGCGGGGGAGGCCGTCACGGCCGAGGTGACGGGTGGCTCGCTGTCGTCGCACCGGTCGCCGGGTCCGATCGGCGAGGGCAGCGGCAGCGGGATCGGGAGCTCGCCGGGAGGTGCTGCCTCGCTGAGGCAGCCGGGCTCGGCGTGGGCGGCCGGCATCGCGAGCACCGGCAGCAGGGCGCCGACGAGAGCGGCCACGGACAGGGCCGCGCCACGACGTACGGACGGGGGGACGGTCATCGAGATTCCTCCGAGGGGGCTGGCGGGGTCGATGCTTCAACGCCCCGCTCCGCCTCAGGCTACGAATCCCGGGCGGTCCTCGCGGCGCTTCGACCGAAGTCGCGGGGGGTGCCGCCGGCCCACGGGCGCCGCGCATCGACCAGCAGCATCACGATCACGGTGAGGATCAGGAGGTCGGCGAGCACGAAGGCGAGGGGCTCGAGCTGGTCCAGACCAGCGCCGTAGACGAGGACGGGCAGCACGGCGACCAGCACCGCGACGGTGCGCACCAGGTGCCAGCGCCGCCGCGGGGCCGGGTCGTGCGCGCCGGCGGCGGCCGCGGCCAGCTCGTGGGCCAGGAGGACCGTCACCAGCAGCGCCGGCAGGCTCAGCGCCCAGGCGATGGCGGGGTCGACGTCGGCGAGCGCCTCGTGCAGCAGCGGGAACCACAGCAGCGCGGAGAGCAGGCCCGCGGTGACGGCCAGCCCGACCAGGACCGGTCGCTGCCGGGTCGCCGAGGTCCGGGGCAGGCGGCGCAGCGCCGCCACGACCAGGGCCCAGCCCACCCAGTCGGCCAGCACGTCGTACCCGCCGACGGGCGCGACGAGCGCGACCAGGAGCAGGCCCGAGGCGACCAGGGAGAGCGGGGCCATGGCGGGGAGCCTACGACCCGGCGCCCGAGCGGGTCCGGGACGGGCCGGGGGTGCCCCCGCCGGTGACCACCCAGGCGTCGCTGCGCTCGCGGAGCACCAGCACCAGCATCCGCGAGCCCATGAAAGCCGTCGTGTAGGCGACCCACAGGGCCAGCAGCCCGCCCCACGAGGCGGCGAGCAGGGCGACGGGCAGGTAGACGACCAGGGTGAGGAGCCCCCCGACGGCCAGGTAGCGGCCGTCACCGGCTCCGATCAGCACCCCGTCGAGCACGAAGACGATGCCGGCCACGGGCTGGCCCAGGGCGGCGATGAGCAGCACCGGCACCAGCGCCTCGTGGACGGCTGCGTCCCGACTGAAGAGCGGGCCGAGCAGCGGGCTCGCGGCGGCCAGCAGCACTCCGGTGACCACCCCGCTGACCACGCCCCAGCGCAGCATCCGCCGGGTCAGCCGCCGGGTGCCTGCCACGTCGCCGGCGCCGAGGGTGCGTCCGGTCAGGGCCTGCGCCGCGATCGCGATGGCGTCGAGCACGAAGGCCAGGAACCCCCACAGGGTCATCGCCAGCTGGTGGGTGGCCAGGTCGACGTCGAGCCCGGCGCCGGGGGCGGCGCCCAGGGTGACGGCGTACGTCGTGGTGAGGATGGCGGCGCGCAGGGTCAGGGTGCGCACCACCAGGGGCACCCCGGCCCGGGCGGCCAGGCGGATGCCGGGCAGGTCGGGGCCCAGCGGGGCGCCCTGCGCCCTGGCGCCGCGCACGACGACCACGGTGAGCACGGCGGCGCTGAGCACCTGGGCGACGACCGAGCCGATCGCCGAGCCGGCGATGCCGAGGCCGACGGGGTAGACGAGCACGACGTTGAGCACGATGTTGAGCACGTTGCCGCCGACGGCGACGTACAGCGGGGTGCGGGTGTCCTGCAGGCCGCGCAGCACCCCCGTGGCGGCGAGCATCACCAGCAGCGGCGTGGTGCCGAGGAAGGCGATGCGCAGGTAGGTCGTGGCCTGCTCGCTGATCTCGGGCCCGGCACCGAAGGCCGCGACCAGCGGGTCGGTGAGCGCGACGCCGGCCACGGTGGTCACCACCCCGATCCCGACCGCCAGCCAGAGCCCGTCGACGCCCTGGGCCAGCGCGCCACGCAGGTCGCCGGCGCCGAGGCGGCGCGCGACGCCGGCGGTGGTGCCGTAGGCGAGGAAGACGCACAGGCCGACGGCGGTCTGCAGCACCACCGCGGCGATGCCCAGACCGGCCAGCTCGGGGGTGCCCAGCCGGCCGACGACGGCCGCGTCGCCGAGCAGGAAGAGCGGCTCGGCGACCAGCGCGAGGAACGCCGGGACGGCCAGCCGCCAGATCTCGCGATCGGTGGCCCGGTGCTCGGACGGGGCGCTGCGCGGGCTCACCCGCGGATCGTAGGCGCGTGCTGGTCGAGACCGGTCGCCGGCATCTGTCCCGTATTGGGGACAAGTTGTGGAAACTGCGCTAGTCGACGCTTTGTCGACAAACATCCAGGCATCCGGAGCGCGGCCGGCGGGTGAACGACGTCGTCCTGCCCACAATTTTCTGTCCACAGGTGGGGAGATCCGTTCGCCCAGGTCAGAGGGCGTTTTGTCGTTGCCGTGACTTGGTTCTCCACAGTTGTGTCCCCAGGCAGTGCACACGTCCTCGCGTGTCGTCCACGGGCATCCCCGGGTTATCCCCAGGCCCTGTGGACAACTCGCTTTCCGCTGAGGCGGATCCCCACGTACGGTCACGCGGACGAGGTCCTCGAGACGTCGTCCGGGACCGGTCTCCACGAGGTCCGGCGCCGCGTTGTCGGTGGCCGGTCCTAGCGTCGTGGGCACCGGCCCAGCCGGCACGGGGTCGGTCCGGGACCAGCCATGGGAGAGCACGTTGAGCGTCACCGAGCAGAGCGGCCGCACGGCCGAGGAGCCGCCCTACGAGGACTGGGGCGACGGGCCCGTCTCCTACGCGCCGGGCGAGCGTCCGCGCAGCGGCCCCAACGACCGCACGCCGCCGCAGGACATGGCCGCCGAGCAGTCGGTGCTGGGCTCGATGCTGATCAGCAAGGACGCGATCTCCGAGGTCACCGAGCGGGTGCGCGGCGGCGACTTCTACCGGCCCTCCCACGAGACGATCCACGACGCGATCATCGACCTCTACGGCCGCAGCGAGCCGGTCGACATGGTCACCGTCGCCGCCGAGCTGCAGCGTCGGGGTGAGCTGCAGAAGGTCGGCGGGGCCCCCTACCTGCACACGCTGTCTGCCAACGTCCCGATCGCGGCGAACGCGGGCTACTACGCCGAGATCGTGCGCGAGAAGGCGGTGCTGCGCCGCCTCGTCGACGCCGGCACCAAGATCGTGCAGATCGGCTACGCCGGCGAGGGCGAGGTCGACGACATCGTCGACCAGGCCCAGGCCGAGGTCTTCAAGCTCGCCGAGAAGCGGTCGGGCGAGGACTACGCCCCGCTCTCCGACATCATGGACGGCGTCCTCGACGAGATCGAGGCGATCGGCAACCGCGAGTCGGGCATCTACGGCGTGCCCACCGGGTTCGCCGACCTCGACGAGCTGACCAACGGCCTGCACAAGGGCCAGATGATCATCGTCGCGGCCCGCCCCGCCATGGGCAAGGCACTGGCGCTCGACACCCCACTGCCCACCCCGACCGGGTGGACCACCATGGGGGACGTCGCGGTCGGCGACCTGCTGTACGACGCCCAGGGTCGTCCCACCAGGGTGGTCGCGGCGACCGACGTGATGACCGGACGGCCCTGCTACGAGGTCGAGTTCTCCGACGGTTCGCGGATCGTCGCCGACGCCGAGCACCAGTGGTTGACCACGGCACTGGCGACCGGCCGCAGCGGAGTGGCCACGACTGCCGAGCTGGCCGCAGACCGCGGCGCCACGCATGTGATCGCCATGCCCGACGGGTCCGAGGTGAAGCTCGTCGACGTCGTGGCGGTGGAGTCCGTCCCGGTGCGCTGCGTCCAGGTGGACAACGAGGACCACCTGTATCTCGCGGGTCGGTCGATGATCCCGACGCACAACTCCACCCTGGCCCTCGACTTCTGCCGTGCGGCGTCGATCCACAACAACCTGACCAGCGTCTTCTTCAGCCTCGAGATGACGCGCTCCGAGATCACCATGCGTCTGCTCTCGGCCGAGGCGAAGGTGCCGCTCAACCACATCCGCAACGGCGCGATGGGTGACGACGACTGGACCAAGCTGGCGCGCAAGATGGGCGAGGTCTCCTCGGCCCCAGTCTTCATCGACGACAGCCCCAACATGACGATGATGGAGATCCGCGCGAAGGCGCGGCGGCTGAAGCAGAAGCACGACCTGCAGCTGATCGTCATCGACTACCTGCAGCTGATGAGCTCGGGCAAGAAGGTCGAGTCGCGCCAGCTCGAGGTCTCGGAGTTCTCGCGCCAGATCAAGCTGCTGGCCAAGGAGCTCGAGGTCCCGATCATCGCGCTGTCGCAGCTCAACCGTGGCTCTGAGCAGCGCGCCGACAAGCGCCCTGCCATGAGCGACCTGCGTGAGTCCGGCTGCCTGACCGCCGACACCCGGCTCCTGCGCGCCGACACGAACGCCGAGATCACCCTGGGCGAGCTGATGGCGACGGGCGCGACCGACGTCCCCGTCTGGGCGTTGGACGAGCGGCTCAAGCTGGTGCCGCGCACCCTGACGCACGCCTTCCCCAGCGGGACGAAGGCGACGTACCGGGTCACGCTCGCCTCGGGGCGCACGGTGGAGGCGACCGGCAACCACCCGTTCCTGACCTACGACGGCTGGGTGCCGCTGGCCGAGCTGACGACCGGCTCGCGCGTGGGCTCGGTGCGCCACGTGCCGCCCCCGATGCAGATCACTCCGCGCGACCCCGACGAGGTCGTCCTGCTCGCGCACCTGCTCGGTGACGGGTCCTTCGTCGAGCGCCAGCCGCTGCGCTACGCCAGCGTCGACGAGGCCAACCTCGCGGCGGTGGCCGAGGCTGCCTCCCGCCGGTTCGGCATCACCGCGGTCCGCGACGAGTACCCGGCCGCCCGGGTCACCACGCTGCGCCTCCCCGCGCCGTACCGGCTCGCCCGTGGCCGGCGCAACCCGATCGCGGCCTGGCTCGACGAGGACGCGCTCTTCGGTCTCCGCAGCCACCAGAAGTTCGTGCCCGACTGGGTCTTCGGGCTGCCCAAGGAGCAGGTGGGCCTCTTCCTGCACCACCTGTGGGCCACCGACGGGTGCGTCCACCTGGACGAGAAGCGCGGGACGGGCAGGGTCTACTACGCCACCACGAGCCGCCGCCTCGCCGACGACGTGACCAGGCTCCTCGCCAGGTTCAACGTCTTCACCCGCATCAAGCGGGTCCGCAAGGCCGGCTACCGCGACGGCTGGCACGTGCACGTCGTCGGGGCCGAGAACCAGCTGCGGTTCCTCGACGACATCGGGGTGCACGGTGCCCGCGGCGAGCAGGTCGCCCGCCTCGCGGCGGCGCTGCGCGACGTCCGGCCCAACACCAACCTCGACACCGTGCCGCAGGAGGTCTGGGGGCGCGTGCGCCAGGAGCTGGCGGACCGCCGGATGACGCACCGCGAGTTCGCCACCGCCATGGGGACCTCGTTCGGCGGCTCGACCATGTGGAAGCACGCCCCGAGCCGCGAACGGCTGGCCGAGGTGGCCGGAGTCCTCGGCGACGCCGACCTCGAGGTCCTGGCCACCAACGACATCTACTGGGATGCCATCGCCAGCGTCGAGCCCATCGGCGAGCAGCCGGTGTACGACGCCACGGTCCTGGGCGTGCACAACTTCGTCGCCAACGGCATCGCCCTGCACAACAGCATCGAGCAGGACGCCGACATGGTGATCCTGCTGCACCGCGAGGACGCCTACGAGAAGGAGTCGACCCGCCCCGGCGAGGCCGACCTGCTCGTGGTCAAGCACCGCAACGGCCCGACCCGCGACATCACGGTCGCCTTCCAGGGTCACTACTCGCGGTTCGTCGACATGGCGCACTGACGGCGGAGGCATTCGCCGACGACGGGCTGGAAGTGTGGAGTCCTAGATCAACCTGGTTCATCCACGACTCCACACTCCCGGTCGGTACGGCCGGACACGCGAGTGGCCCTCCCAGAAATCGTTGCCGGATCGCGACACGCGATCGGGGGCCGGGCTAGTGCTCTACGTCACATCGGCGCGCTACTGTCCCGCAGGTTCTGTTTCGTCACTCGGGCGAGACGCGACGAATTGAGGTGACACGTGCGGTCCACACAGAAGTCAACGCGCGCAGGTCTGGTCGGACTGGCCGCCGCTGCGCTGATCCTGACCAGTTGTGCCGAGAGCGAGCGCGACGGCGACGCGGGCGACGGTGGTGACGGCGCGAGCGGCGGCACCTTCGTCTTCGCCGGGTCCGCCGAGCCGGTGACCCTCGACCCGTTCTTCGCCTCCGACGGCGAGAGCTTCCGGGTCGCCCGCCAGATCTTCGAGGGCCTCGTCGGCACCGAGCCCGGGACGGCCGACCCCGCGCCGCTGCTCGCGACCGAGTGGGAGACCGGCGAGGACGGCCTGAGCTACACCTTCGACCTGCGCGAGGACGTCACGTTCCACGACGGCACCGCCTTCGACGCGGAGGCGGTCTGCTCGAACTTCGACCGCTGGTACAACATGCCCGAGTCGGCCCAGACCGACGACCTGACCTACTACTACGCGGCGCTGTTCCGCGGCTTCGCGACCGGCGACCGCGCCGACTCCGCGATCTACGACTCCTGCACCGCCGACGACGAGCTGACCGCGACGATCAACCTGAAGGAGCCCTTCGCCGGCTTCATCTCCGCGCTGTCGCTGCCGGCGTTCTCGATGCAGAGCCCCAGCGCGCTGGAGGAGTTCCAGGACGACGGGGCCACCAACCCGAAGAACTCCGCGTACTCCACCGAGCACCCCACGGGCACCGGCCCGTTCATGCTGGACGCCTGGAACCGCGGGCAGGACGTCACCCTGGCGCGCTACGACGACTACTGGGGCGACCCGGCGATCGTCGACGAGGCCGTCGTGGTCGCGATCGAGGACCCGAAGGCCCGTGCCGACGCGCTGCGTGCCGGCGAGATCGACGGCTTCGACCTGGTCGGCCCGGCCGACATCGCGCCGCTCGAGGAGGAGGGCTTCCAGATCGTCAACCGGGACCCCTTCAACGTCCTCTACCTCGGCATGAACCAGCAGCAGAAGCCGCTGGACGACCCCCAGGTCCGCCAGGCCATCGCGCACGCGCTCAACATCCCGGAGATCATCAGCGCCTCGATGCCCGAGGGCACCCAGCCGGCGATCGAGTTCATCCCGGACAGCGTGATGGGCTACACCGACGACGTGCAGACCTACGAGTTCGACCCCGAGCTCGCCAAGCAGATGCTCGCCGACGCCGGTGCCGACGGCGCCACCATCGAGTTCAACTACCCGACCGGTGTCAGCCGCCCGTACATGCCCCAGCCGGAGGACACGTTCAACGTGATCCGCTCCCAGCTCGAGGCGGTGGGCCTGAAGATCAAGCCCACGGCCGACCAGTGGAGCCCCGACTACCTCGAGAAGATCCAGGGCACCTCCAAGCACGGCCTGCACCTGCTCGGGTGGACCGGCGACTACAACGACACCGACAACTTCCTCGGCGTCTTCTTCGGCGCCAAGAGCAGCGAGTGGGGCTTCGACAACCCGGAGATCTTCGACGCCCTGCGCGAGGCCCGCGGACTGCCCACGCCCGAGGAGCAGGAGCCACTCTACGAGGAGATAAACAGGCTCGTCATGGACTACCTGCCCGGTGTCCCGCTGGCCCACCCGGTCCCGTCGCTGGCCTTCGGTCCCGACGTGAGCGGCTACCAGCAGAGCCCGGTGCAGGACGAGGTCTGGAACGTGGTCTCGGTCGGCTGACCGGCACCCGTCCCCGCACCTCTGACTCCGAAGGCAGTCGATGCTGAAGTTCGCGCTGCGGCGCCTGGCGCTGCTGGTGCCGGTGCTGTTCGGCCTCTCGGTGCTCCTCTTCGCCTGGGTGCGCGCTCTCCCCGGTGACCCTGCGCGGTCGCTGCTGGGGGAGCGCGCCACCCCGGAGGGGATCGCCCGGGTCAACGCGTCCTACGGCTTCGACCAACCGCTCCTGCAGCAGTACCTGATCTACGTCAAGGCACTGCTGCAGGGCGACTTCGGGGACTCGATCAAGACCGGCCAGCCGGTCCTGACGACCTTCTTCGAACGGTTCCCCGCCACGATCGAGCTGGCCACCACGGCCCTGCTGTTCGCGATCGTGGTCGGGGTGCCGCTCGGGTACCTCGCGGCCCGCAACCAGGGCCGCTTCCTCGACACCGCCGTGGTGTCGGGCTCGCTGCTCGGGGTGGCCACCCCGGTGTTCTTCCTCGCCATCCTGCTCAAGCTCGTCTTCGCCGACTGGCTCGGCCTGCTCCCGACCGCGCTGCGCCAGGACGCCCGGATGGACGCCACCCACATCACCAACTTCTACGTGCTCGACGGGCTGCTGACACGTGAGTGGGACGCCGCCTTCAACGCGATGGTCCACCTCGTCCTGCCCGCGGTCGCGCTCGGCACCATCCCGCTGGCGATCATCGTGCGCATCACCCGGGCCTCGGTGGCCGAGGTGCTGCACGAGGACTACGTCCGCACCGCGGAGTCCAAGGGCCTCAGCCGCCGCATCGTCAGCCGCCGCCACGTCCTGCGCAACGCGCTGCTGCCGGTGGTCACCACCATCGGCCTCCAGGCCGGCCTGCTGCTCTCCGGCGCCGTGCTCACCGAGAGCGTCTTCGCCTTCAACGGGATCGGCAGCTACCTCTTCCAGGCGATCTCCCAGCGCGACTTCCCCGTCCTCCAGGGGTTCATCATCTTCATCGCGATCACCTACTCCCTGATCAACCTCCTCGTCGACCTGGCCTACGGCGTCATCGACCCCAGGGTGAGGGTCTCGTGAGCGGCCGGACGGGCGCCGACTCCGCCGAGATCATGCTGGCCGGCAGCGGCGGGCACGGCGCGGGCCCCGACGAGGCCGGTGGCGTCGGTCTCTGGCGGGCGGCGTTCCGCCGCCTGCGGCGCAACCCGACCGCGATCGCCGGGGCGGTCATCGTGCTGCTCTTCGTGCTGGTCGCCCTCTTCGCCCCGCTGCTGACGTCCTACGAGCCGGGCTCCACCGCCGACGCCGGCCTGGTGACCCCGTCCTCGGTCCCCGGACCCTCCGAGGACCACTGGTTGGGCCTGGACCGCTACGGCTCCGACATGTGGACCCAGCTGGTCTACGGGGCCCGCCAGTCGCTGGCGTACGGCGTCATCTCGACCGCGATCGGCCTCGTCGCCGGCGCCGGCCTCGGCGCCGTCGCGGGCGGGTTCGGTGCGCTCGGCGGCCGGGTCGGCTCGTGGGTCGACAACGCGGTGATGCGCCTGGTCGACGTGATGCTGTCGGTGCCCAGCCTGCTGCTCGCGGTCAGCATCGTCGCCGTCCTCGGTCAGAACGCCTACGCCGTGATGATCGCGATCGGCACCGCGCAGGTGCCGATCTTCGCGCGCCTGCTGCGCGGCTCGATGCTCTCGCAGGGCAAGTCCGACTACGTGCTCGCCGCGGGGGCGCTCGGCATCCGCAAGCGGAAGATCGTCTCCGGCCACATCGTGCCGAACGCGATCGGACCGACCATCGTGCAGGCGACGCTGAACCTCGCCACGGCCATCATCGAGGTCGCGGCGCTGTCCTACCTCGGCCTCGGCGAGGCCGACCCCGCTGTGGCGGAGTGGGGCCGCATGCTCGTCGCGGCCCAGGACCGCTTCGAGGCCGCGGCCCGCCTCGCCCTCCTTCCCGGCTTCGCGATCGCCTTCACCGCCCTCGGCTTCACGCTGCTGGGCGAGGCGATGCGCGAGGCTCTCGACCCCCGGTCCCGGAGGTGACGGCCGTGGACGACACACCCGTGGGCGAGCCCCTGCTCGACGTGCGCGACCTGTCCGTCGTCTTCGGCGGTCGCGGGCGCCGTGACGTGGTGGCCGTCGACGAGGTCTCCTTCAGCGTGCACGCGGGCCAGCACGTCGGCCTGGTCGGCGAGTCCGGCAGCGGCAAGTCGGTCACCTCGCTGGCCGTGATGGGCCTGCTGCCGCGCCGCGCCGCCCGCACCAGCGGCCAGGTCCTCTACGGCGGGCGCAACCTCCTGGACGCCAGCGAGCGGGAGATGAGCAGACTGCGCGGACGCGAGATCGCGATGGTCTTCCAGGACCCGATGTCCTCGCTGAACCCGGTGGTGACCATCGGCGTGCAGCTGCGCGAGGTCCTCAGGGCGCACCTCGACGTCGACCGCGCGGAGGCCCAGGACCGGGCCGTGGCGCTCCTCGAGAAGGTCGGCATCCCCGAACCGGGCAGGCGGGTGCGGGAGTACCCCCACCAGCTCTCCGGCGGGATGCGGCAGCGGGTGCTGATCGCGATCGCGCTCGCCTGCGAGCCCAAGCTGCTGATCGCCGACGAGCCGACCACCGCGCTCGACGTCACCATCCAGGCGCAGGTCCTGGAGGTGCTCAAGGACCTCGTCAGGGACACCGACGCGGCGTTGCTGATGATCACCCACGACCTCGGCGTGGTCGCCGGCCTGTGCGACGACGTCAACGTCATGTACTCGGGGCGGATCGTCGAGGCGGCGGGTCGTGGGCCGCTGTTCGCCCAGCCGCGCCACCCCTACACCTCCGGCCTGCTGGCCAGCATCCCTCGTCTCGACCACCCGCGCGGCACGCCGTTGACCCCCATCCCGGGATCGCCCACCCAGACCATCCCCTGGACCCAGGGCTGCGCCTTCGCCCCGCGGTGCGGGAACGTCGTCGACGAGTGCACCACGCGAGCTCCGAGCCTCGAGCGCGTCGGCGACCGTGCCCTGCGCTGCTTCAACCCGGTGGCCGAGCCCGCGCCGTCCCCAGGAGCCTCCCCGTGACCGACCCCAGCCCGAGCCCCCGCCCCACTCCTTCGACCGGCGGCGCCGAGCCGCTGCTGTCCGTGCGCGGTCTGAAGGTGCACTTCCCGATCAAGGGCGGCCTGCTCGGCGGCCGCACCGTCGGTGCCGTCAAGGCCGTCGACGGCGTCGACCTCGACGTCGCGCAGGGCAGCAGCGTCGGCCTGGTCGGCGAGTCCGGCTGCGGGAAGTCGACCTTCGGGCGCGCCGTCCTCCGGCTCAGCCCGATCACGGCGGGCACCGTCCACTTCGACGGCACCGACGTCTCCGGCCTGCGTGGCGAGGCGCTGCGCCGCGCGCGCCGCGACATGCAGATGGTCTTCCAGGACCCGTTGGCGAGCCTCAACCCCCGGCAGAGCGTCGAGACGATCCTGACCGAGCCGCTGAAGGCGCACGGCATCTCCTTCGAGAAGGGCGCCCGCGTGCGCCAGCTGCTCGACCAGGTCGGCCTGCCGTCGAGCGCGGCGCAGAAGTACCCCCACGAGTTCTCCGGCGGCCAGCGGCAGCGCATCGGCATCGCCCGGGCGCTCGCCCTCGAGCCGCGCTTCATCATCGCCGACGAGCCGGTCTCGGCCCTCGACGTGTCGGTGCAGGCGCAGGTGCTGAACCTGCTGGAGGACCTCCAGGCCGAGCTCGGGCTGACCTACCTGGTGATCGCGCACGACCTGGCGGTGGTCCGCCACGTCTGCGACGTGGTCGCGGTGATGTACCTGGGCTCGATCATCGAGCAGGCCGACGCCGACGACCTGTACGACGAGCCGCTGCACCCCTACACCCGCTCGCTGATGTCGGCCGTGCCCGTCCCCGACCCGGTCGTCGAGGACACGCGCGAGCGGATCATCCTCCAGGGCGACCTGCCCTCGCCGTCCGACCCGCCCGCCGGCTGCCGGTTCCACACCCGGTGCCCCTACCGGCAGGAGACGCGCTGCGACGACGAGCGGCCCGAGCTGGTCCAGGTGCGCCCCGGCCACCGCGTGGCCTGCCACTACGTCGAGGAGATCGCGCGGGGCGACATCCGGCCGCGCCAGCTGACCGCCGCCGAGGTCGACGAGCGGACCGCCTGACCCGCCCCCTGGCCGCGTTGCGCGAAGCCACCACGCGCGGCCGCCGCCGCGGATACGGTCGGGGTGTCGCGGGCGACCCCCGACCGCCACCGCGACCGCCCCTGCCGCTCGACCCCCGGAGCACCCCCATGCCCCTCGCCGGTTCCGCACGCCTGCTCACGTCCGTCCTCGCCGTGCTGCTCGCGGCAGCCGTCCTCGCCGCGGTGCCCCCGGCCCAGGCCAAGGAGGTCGACGCCTTCCCGGTCTACCAGGGGCAGGTCTCCTGCGACCCGGTCGCCAAGCCGGGCGTGCTGGCCGCACGCAGGCTGCTGCTGGCGAAGTTCGGCGGAGGCAGCGGCGGGATCACCCGCGCGTGCAGCAGCGGTGGGCTCTCGGAGCACAAGGAGGGTCGGGCCTGGGACTGGTCGCTGCGCGCGTCGAGGGCCAAGGACCGGCGCATCGCCAAGCGCGCGACCGGGTGGCTGACCCGCAGCGTCGAGGGCGAGGTCGCGGCGCACGCCCGCGAGCTCGGGGTGATGTACATGATCTGGAACCGCCGCATCTGGCGCGGGTACGACGCCCGGTCGGCGTGGCAGCCCTACACCGGCGAGAACCCGCACACCGACCACATCCACCTCTCCTTCACCTGGAACGGTGCCACCAGGCGCACCTCCTGGTGGGCCGGCTCCCCGCGCGCCCTCGACCACGGCCCCTGCCCGAAATGGGTCGGTGAGCTGGCGGCGCCGTGGAAGGAGCCGAACCTCTCGCCCTGCCCGGCCCCGCTGCGACGACCGGTCGCCAACCACCGCGGCATCTACCGTGCCCAGGAGGGCGAGACGATCGCCCGGGTCTCGCGCTGGTTCGACCGGCCCAGCGCCAGGATCCGTCGCTGGAACGGGTGGCCGGCGCAGGGACGCGTGGAGATCGAGCCGGGGCAGAAGGTGCGCGTGCGCCCAGCCAGCTGAGGCAGGATGGGCAGATGAGGATCGCTGTCGCCGGCGGGACCGGTCTCCTCGGGCGTCACGTCGTCCAGGCACTCACGGCGGCCGGGCACACGCCGGTCGTCCTGGCCAGGAGCCGCGGGGTCGACCTGGTGACCGGCAGTGGCCTCGACGACGCCCTGACCGGTGCCGAGGCGGTCATCGACGTCAGCAACATCGCCACGACCGGCCGCCGGAGGGCGGTGCACTTCTTCGAGACCGCGACCACGAACCTGGCCGACGCGGGTCGGCGCGCAGGGGTGCAGCACCTGCTCGTCCTCTCCATCGTCGGCGTCGACCGGGTCGACCTCGGCTACTACGAGGGCAAGCGCCGGCAGGAGGAGGTCGCCCTGCGCGGTGCCGTGCCGGCGACCGTGCTGCGGGCCACGCAGTTCCACGAGTTCGCCGGCCAGCTGCTCGCGCGGGTCCCCGGCCCCGTCGCGGTCCTGCCCCGACAACGGATCCGTCCGGTCGCGGCCGCCGAGGTCGCCGCCGAGCTGGCCCGGCTGGCCCCGGTCGGGCCGCAGGGCCACGCGACCGAGATCGCCGGCCCGGAGGAGCACCAGCTGGTCGACCTGGCCCGCCGGGTCGTGCGCGCCGAGGGGCGCCGCCGCCCCGTGGTCGGCGTACGGCTGCCCGGGCGCGCTGGCCGGGCCATGGCGTCCGGCGGGCTGCTGCCCGGTGACGGTGCTCGGATCAGCACCCTGACCTTCGACGACTGGCTCGTCGGCGGCGTCACCGGCCTCTGACGCGAGCTAGCATCCGCGACATGGCCGACTCGCTGCTCGACGTCCTGACCCGCCTGCGTGCCTGTGAGTGGGTCGACCTGACCCACGCCTTCGGGCCGGGCATCCCGCACTACTTCGCCTTTCCCGACGAGGAGCGCGAGACCCTCTTCCACTTCGACGAGGGGGTCGGGTCGGTGGGCACCGGCTTCCTGGCCCACCGCTACACCCACATCGGGCAGTGGGGCACCCACGTCGACCCTCCGGCGCACTTCGCGCGGGGCGGGCGCTTCCTCGACGAGCTGCCGGTCACCGAGATGATCCTGCCGCTGGTGGTCGTCGACGTCCGTGACCAGGTCGAGGCCGACGTCGACCACGCCGTCACCCCCGCCGACATCGAGGCGCACGAGGCCCGGCACGGACGCATCACCCCCGGCTCGCTGGTGGCCCTGCTGACCGGGTGGGCGTCGCGCTGGCCCGACGGCAAGGCGATGGCCAACCGCGACGCCGACGGCGTCGCGCACTACCCCGGCTGGAGCGTCGAGGCGCTGCGCTTCCTCGTCGAGCAGCGCCAGGTCGCCGCGGTGGGCCACGACACCACCGACACCGACCCCGGCGCGGTGGTCGCCGGCGGCTCGGCGCCCGCCGAGACCTACATCCTGGGCGCCGACAAGTGGCAGATCGAGCTGCTCACCGACCTGCACCGGGTACCTGCCGTCGGGGCGCTGACCGTGGCAACCTGGCCCAAGCCGCGCGACGGCTCGGGCTTCCCGGCCCGGGTGTTCGCCATCGTCGACCGCGAGGAGAACCGATGAGACCCGAGCAGCGCCGCCCCGGCCAGTCCAACGCCGACTTCGAGGGGCGCGACCGGGCCAGCCGCGGCGTGTCGGGGTCCTTCCTCGGCACCTCGTCGCTGCACGGCGGCGGCGACCCCTCCTGGGCGCTGCGGCTGTGGCGGGCGCTCTTCGCCCGGCGCGACGAGCGTCGCGCCCGCCCCGGCGCCTAGCGGGTCGTGACCACCCGGGTGCCGACGGCCTTGTCGTGCCAGCCGCGGTGCAGCGGCTCCTGGGCGAGCAGGACCGCGTTGACGATCTGCGGGATGTAGCAGCCGATGTTGAGCAGCGCCAGGATGACCTGGCGGCCGGCCGCCTTGCCCCACCCGGGGACCTGGCCGTCGTCCATGCGCACGACCCGGGTGCCGAGCAGCTTCTTGGCCAGCGTCTGGCCGTACAGGGCCGTGGGCACGATGTAGTAGAGCGCCGCGACGACCAGGCTGACGACCATGCCGGTGGGGCCGATCTCGAATCCGATCTCACCGCCGCCGCTGGACGTCGAGGCGAAGGGCAGGGTCACGAGGGTGCCGACGATGGCCACGACCACGACGTCGAGCACGAACCCGGCGATGCGCACACCGGTGCCGGCGACGTCGTCGGCGCCGACCGGGGCGCCGTACCCGGGCTGGCCGGGCTGTCCGGGCTGCTGGCCGGGGTCGGGGGACTGGGGGTAGCTGCCGTAGTGGTCGCTCATGGGTCTCCTGCGTCGGCGGTGTCGTGCTGGACCCGGGCTCGGGTCCGCCCAGCCTAGGGGGAGCGGCCGGCGCCGGAGGGCCGACGGGCCCACCGGCGCCCGGACGGCTCAGCGCACGTGGCGCAGACCCTCCGCGATCGGGGTGTCCCCGTCGTTGAAGGGGATCTTGAGGCCGGCGACGGCCGAGGCCTCGGCGCCCGCGACAGCGCGGATCACCTCGGCGACGTTGCCGCGCGAGACCTGCCCGGCGTCCTCGGTGTGGACGTCGATCTTGCCGGTCGTCGGACCCTCGGTGAGGCCGCTGGGCTGGAGGATCGTCCACTTCAGCGCGGACTCCTCGAGGTGGGCGTCGGCCTGGGTCTTGGCCTCGGCGTAGGCGTAGAAGTCGTTGTCGGGCGGCACGCCGTGGTCGGGGCCCGCCCCGAAGTACGACACCATCACGTAGCGCTCGGCCCCCGCGGCCGCGGCCGCGTCCATCGAGCGGATCGCTGCGTCGCGGTCGACCGCGTAGGTCTTCTCGGCCGACCCGCCGCCGGCACCGGCCGCCCAGACCACCAGGTCCTGGCCGCGGAGCAGGTCCTCGATCTCGTGCTTCTGCATGGAGGCGATGTCGGCCAGCACCGGCTCGGCGCCCAGCTTGGTGATCGTCTTCGACTGGTCGGGGTCGCGGATCACGGACGTGACCTCGTGACCGTCCTCGACCAGCAGCGGCGTCGCCTTGCGGGCCACCTTGCCGTGGCCTCCGATGATGATGATGCGCGTCATGCGTCCTCCTCGATGGTTCGTGGGGGACGGGCCGCTGTCCGCGACCCGACACCGGGCCCGAGCGCGGGCCCGTCCCGATTGTGCCGAGCCCGGCTCGGCGCGAGCACACCCCCTCAGGTCCCGGTGGGCTCCCCCGACGTGTGCTCTGATGTGCCCGACGAGAGGAGCGCCGGATGCCGACGCTGAGCCAGGACGGCCCCCAGGACCGCCGCGTGTGGACCCTGCACCTGGGCGACGACGAGAACCGCTTCAGCCCCGCCTTCCTCGACGAGGTCGACGGCTTCCTCGCCGACCTCGCCGCCTCCAGCGAGCCCGCCGTGCTGGTCACCACGGGCGGCGGCAAGTTCTTCTCCAACGGGCTCGACCTCGACTGGCTCGGCGCCCACCCCGAGCGGCTCGGCGAGTACGTCGCGCGCGTGCAGGGCGTCTTCGAGCGGGTGCTGACGCTCCCGGTGCCGACGGTCGCGGCCCTCAACGGCCACGCCTTCGGTGCCGGCGCGATGCTCGCCATGGCCCACGACCACCGGGTGATGCGCACCGAGCGCGGCTACGTCTGCTTCCCCGAGGTCGACATCCTCATCCCCTTCACCCCGGGCATGAACGCGCTGGTCATGTCGAAGCTGACCCCGCGCGCCGCCGTCGACGCGATGACCACCGGGCACCGCTTCGGCGCCGAGGAGGCGCTGGCCGCCGGCATCGTCGACGCGACCGCCGAGGTCGAGGACCTCCACGAGGCGGCCGCCGCGCGGGTGCGCCACCTCGCCGGCAAGGACCGGGCGACGCTCGGCACGATCAAGCAGCGCATGTTCGCCGACGTCGTGGCCGCGCTGCGGCTGCCGAGGCCTGACGGGGCTCAGGCGTGCCCGCGCGCCGCGGCCTCGGCGACCGTCGCCACCACCGGCGGGCGCACCCCGCCGCCGCAGTCGGGGTCGGGCAGGGTCGACTCGGGGTCGACCAGGGTGACCCCGCAGCCCTCCAGCTGCAGGCGCCGCACGGTCTCGAGCAGCATCCGGCGGGCCACGTCGTTGATCGAGTGCACCCGGGTCAGGTCGAGCACCACCGCGTCGGAGAGCCGGCCCGCGGCGTCGGCGTCGGCCAGGTCGCGCACCAGGCGCTCGGCGCCCGCGAACTGCAGCGAGCCGTGCAGGGCGAAGACCATCGCGGCGCTGCCGTCGACGTACTGCACCGTGTGGGTGCGCCGGATCGTGGAGCGCGCCGGCTGCGGCGGGTCCATCATGTGCAGCCCCATGTCGGCCGAGAGCCGGCGGCACACCTCGACCCCGCGCACGCTCGAGCCGTGCGGGTCCAGGCGGGGCGAGAACGCCGCGATGCCCAGCTGGCCCGGCAGCGCGCCGATGATGCCGCCGGAGACGCCGCTCTTGGCCGGGAAGCCGACGGTGGAGATCCAGTCGCCGGCCGAGTCGTACATGCCGCAGGTCGCCATCACGCTCATCACCTGGCGCGCCACCCACTCCTCGACGACCCGCTCCTCGCTCAGCGGGTGCACGCCGCCGTTGGCCAGGGTCGCGGCCATCAGCGCCAGGTCGCGGGTCGTGACCCGCACCGAGCACTGCCGGGTGTAGGCCGCCACCACGTCCTCGGGATCCTCGACGATGGAGTCGCGGCTGCGCAGCATGTTGGCGATGGCGTAGTTGCGGAACGCCGTCTCGCTCTCCGAGGCGTACGCCGCCTCGTCGACGGCCAGGGGCCGCCCGGCGAAGGCGGAGAGCCCGGCCAGCACCTGCTCGCACCGGCCCTGCGGGTCCTGGGCGTCGCCGACCATCGTGTGCACCACGATCGCGCCGGCGTTGATCATCGGGTTGAGCGGGCGCCCCGAGCCCTTCTCGAGCGACAGCTCGTTGAACGCCTCGCCGGAGGGCTCGACGTCGACCTGGTCGAGCACGGCCTCGAGCCCGCGCTGCTGCAGCGCCAGCGCGTAGACGAACGGCTTGGAGATCGACTGGATCGTGAACCCGGCCGCGCAGTCGCCGGCCTCGTAGACCGCGCCGTCGACGGTCGCGAGCACCACCCCGAGCTGGTCGGGGTCGACCTGCGCGAGCTCGGGGATGTAGTCGGCCACGGCACCGCTCGCGTCGGCGGCGACGGCGTCGAGGACCTCGACGAGGTAGTCCGGGATGGGGGTGTCCACCCGGGCAGGATGCCGCCTGCCCGGCGGCGGGTGTCAATCGGTGGTGGCCGGTGGTGGGATGGCCCCATGGACACCACCGCCGCCCTCGCCCGCTGGCACGCCGTCGCCGAGGCCGGCGACCCCGCGGGCCTGCCCGACCTGGTCGCCGCCGACGCGGTCTTCCGCTCCCCGGCCGTGCACACCCCGCAGGAGGGCCGCGACAAGGTCGTGGCCTACCTCGCCGCGGCCTTCGCCGTGCTGGGGCCGGGGCTCGCCTACCGCCGCGAGTGGCTGGGCGAGGACTCGGCGGTGCTGGAGTTCACCACCGAGGTCGGCGGCAAGCAGGTGCAGGGCGTCGACATGATCACCTGGGACGACACCGGCCTGATCAGCGACTTCACCGTGATGGTGCGCCCGCTGCAGGGCCTGCACGCCGTCATCGAGGCGATGGGCGCCGAGCTGCAGCGGATGCTGGAGGCCTCGGGCCGCTGAGCCGGCTCAGCGCCCGGTCCAGGCCTGCACCGCGCGGTAGACCGGCTTGGGCTTGATCCCGTTGGTCATCAGGCCGTAGCCCTTCATGTGCCGCCCGGCGTCGGTGCGCGCGCGCTCGTTGTAGAGGAACGCCTTGCGCACGAACGGGAAGCGGGTGCGCAGCGCCTCGAGGGCGGCGACCGTGAAGTCGGCCTGCTGGCGCTTGCTGACCCCGCGCTCCCACGGCTGCTCGTCGCCGCGGTCGCGGTGCGAGGACCAGCCGAACTCGGTCACCCACACCGGGCGCCGGTCGCCGTGGCGGCGCATCAGGTCCCGCACCTCGCCGAGGTGGCTGAACTCCCAGTGCGCCTCGCCCGAGCCCGACATCGGGCCGGTGTCCGACGGCGACTGGTAGGGGTGGGTGGCCAGCACGTCGAAGCAGTCGCCCGCGCCGGCGTCGTACGCCGCCTCGATCCAGGTCGAGTCGTTGTGCATGGTGCCGCCGAAGACGACGTCGGTGCCGCGGGCCGCGGAGGCCTGCACCGCGTCGTAGCCGGCGCACAGCAGGTCGGCGTACGCCGCCGCGTCGGCGCCGGCGAGGAAGTCCTCGGAGTTCGGCTCGTTCCAGAC
Source organism: Nocardioides marinisabuli (assembly GCF_013466785.1). NCBI lineage: Bacteria > Bacillati > Actinomycetota > Actinomycetes > Propionibacteriales > Nocardioidaceae > Nocardioides > Nocardioides marinisabuli. Next base: position 1,505,479 of record NZ_CP059163.1, on the reverse strand, counting down.
CTCCCAGGCGTCGACCTCGCCCTGCCAGCGCTCCGCGGCCCAGGCCAGGGCCCGGCCGTAGTCGCGGGGGTCGGCGGGCAGCGACCGGGCGCCGGCCTCGGGGTCGGCCCAGTCGGGGGTCAGCCAGAAGGTGGCCAGCACCTTGAGCCCGCGGTCGGCGGCCATGCCGACCACGCGGTCGACGAAGCGCACGCCCCAGCCCTGCGGGTCGATGCGGCCGGCGGTCGGCTGGATCATCGACCACGACATGTCCAGGCGCACCCAGCCGGCGCCCATCTCGACCAGCCGGTCGAGCACCTCTTCCCGCTCGGGGTCGGAGTAGGAGGACCACATGCCGTGGAACTGCACGCCCACGGCCGGGCCGCGGGCGTTGCGCCGCCGCTGCTGCACGTCGTACGACGCCGCGGCGGGGGCCGTGGCGACGGTGGCAGGGGCGGAGGCCGCAGGAGCGAGCGACGCGGGGGGCGCGGGGGGCGCGGCGGGTCCGGCGGTGGCGGGCAGGGGGCAGGCGAGCAGGCCGGCACCGAGCGCGGTGGCTGCCAGGCGGCGGAGCGCGGGGGTGCGCGGCGCCTCGGGGGAAGGACGCACGGAGGTTCTCCAGGGGGGTGGGGGGACTCGCAGTCTCACCCGGCCCCGCGCGGCGGCGCCTCCGCCGATCGGTCAGTCGTGGCCCACCCGGGAGGTCAGTCCTCGACCTCCGCGAGGTGGACCACGGCGTCGCCGGAGTTCACTAGGGGCGCCTCGGTGCGGCCCACCACGATGCCGGCGCGGTCGGCGTGCACCAGCCGCACCCGCTTGCCGAAGGAGTCGAAGAGCCCGCCGAGCCGGTCGCCCTTCTCGACGCGCTGGCCCAGCTCGGCCTCGAGGTGCAGCATCCCGGTGCCCCGGGCCCGCACCCAGCCGCTGCGCCACGACTCGAGGCTGGGGGTGGGCGGCTCCTCCTCGACCGGCTCGGTCATCCCGAGCGCGGCGAGCACGCGGCGTACGCCGCGCACGCCGGCGTCGATGGCCCAGGGGTCCATCCGCCAGGCCTCCCCGGCCTCGTAGAGCAGCACCTTGGCGCCCTCCTCGCGGGCGGCGTGGCGCAGCGAGCCGTCGCGCAGCCGGGCGTGCATCATCACCGGCGCGGCGAAGGCCTCGGCCAGGCGGCGGGTCTCGGGGTCCTCGAGGTCGGTGCGGATCTGCGGCAGGTTGGTGCGCCGGTCGGAGCCGGTGTGCAGGTCGATGCCCACCGAGCACTTGGCGACGACCTCGGTCATCATCAGGTGCGCGATCCGCCCGGCCAGCGAGCCGCGGGCCGAGCCGGGGAAGGAGCGGTTGAGGTCGCGGCGGTCGGGCAGGTAGCGGCTGCCGGTCATGAAGCCGAGCACGTTGACGATCGGGATCGCGATCAGGGTGCCGCGCAGGGTGCGTGGGTCGAGGTCGGCCAGCACCTGGCGCACCACCTCGACGCCGACGGCCTCGTCGCCGTGGATGGCGGCGTCGACCCACACCGTCGGGCCGTCCTCGCGCCCGTGCACGACCCGCACGGGCAGGTCGACCTCGGCGCCGGTGACCAGGCGGGTGATGGGCAGCGCCAGCGACTGCACCCGGCCCGGGCGCACCCGCACCGGGCCGATCTCGAAGGAGGGGCGCGCCATCTCAGCGGCCCCGGTTGCGGCGGCGCACGGCCACGGGCGGGCGGGGGCCGAGGTAGGAGCGACCGGGGTCGACGACGAAGCCCTGGCGCAGCGCCTCGCGCCCCACCAGCATCCGGAAGCCCATCTCGTCGCGGCGGCTCAGGCTCATCTCCACGGTGACGGTGTGCCCGACCAGCGTGATCGGCATCGGCACGACGTAGCGCTCCTCGACGTGGCCCGACGACGAGCGCACCTCGCGGGTGTCCAGGACGGTGCTCTCCACGACCACGGCGTCGTCGTCGGTGGCCTGCCAGGGGTGCACCGAGTAGCGCACCATCGTGACGCCGTCACGCTCGAAGGACTCGAGGTCGAAGGCGTGGATGGCGGAGGTCCGCGCGCCCGTGTCGAGCTTGGCCTTGATCCACTCCACGCCGGCGTCGGGCAGGCTCACCCACTCGCGCCACCCTGCGAGGGTGTAGGAAAGTCCCGTCTCCACCGTCGCCTCTCAGTCTGGGTACCCATGAAACTCGCGATCCTGTCCCGCGCGCCCCGGTCGTACAGTACGCAGCGCCTGCGCACGGCCGCCCTCGACCGGGGTCACGAGGTCAAGGTGCTCAACACGCTGCGGTTCGGCATCGACCTGTCCGGCGACGAGCCCGACCTGCAGTTCCGCGGCAAGCGGCTCTCGCACTACGACGCGATCCTGCCCCGCATCGGCAACTCGATCACCTACTTCGGCACCGCGGTGGTGCGCCAGTTCGAGCAGATGGACGTCTACACGCCGAACACCTCGTGGGGGATCACGAACTCGCGCGACAAGCTGCGCGCCACCCAGATCCTCTCGCGCCACCACATCGGGATGCCGGCCACGACGTTCGTGCGCGACCGCGCCGACGTGATCGCGGCCATCGAGCGGGTCGGCGGGGCGCCGGTGGTCATCAAGCTGCTCGAGGGCACCCAGGGCATCGGCGTGATCCTGGCCCCGACCCTCAAGGTGGCCGAGGCGATCATCGAGACGCTGCAGAGCACCCGCCAGAACGTGCTCATCCAGCGCTTCGTCAGCGAGAGCAAGGGCCGCGACATCCGCGCCCTGGTGGTCGGCGACCGGGTGGTCGCGGCGATGCGGCGGGTCGCGCAGGGCGACGAGTTCCGCTCCAACGTGCACCGCGGCGGCATCGTGGAGGGCGTCACCCTCGACGAGGACTACGAGCGCGCGGCGGTGCGGGCCGCGCAGATCATGGGCCTGCGGGTGGCCGGCGTCGACATGCTCGAGGGCAACGAGGGACCGCTGGTGATGGAGGTCAACTCCTCCCCGGGCCTCGAGGGCATCGAGCGCGCCACCGACCTCGACATCGCGGGCTCGATCATCGACCACATCGACAACCAGGTCGCCTTCCCCGAGATCGACGTGCGCCAGCGCCTGACCGTCTCGACCGGGTACGGCGTCGCCGAGATCGCCGTGCAGGCCGCCTCCGACCTCGTCGGCAAGACGCTGGGCGAGTCGGGGCTGCGCGAGCGCGACATCTCGGCGCTCACCCTGCAGCGCGGCACCAGCGTCATCCCCAACCCGCACAGCCGCCACGTGCTCGAGGCCGGCGACCGGCTGCTGTGCTTCGGCAAGCTCGAGGAGATGCGCTCGATGATCCCGGGCCGGCGCCGGCGCACCCGCCGGGTCAAGAAGCTGCCCGCCGAGCCGATCCACGAGGCTTGAGCGGCGTACGAGAGGCTGGGGGCATGCACTACGTCGGCGTCGACCTCGCCTGGGGCGAGCGCGCCCCGACGGGGGTGGCGGTGCTCGACCCCGAGGCGCGGCTGGTGCACGTCTCGGCGCAGCGCAGCGACGACGAGGTGGTGGCCGCGGTCGAGGGCGTCGTGGCGGGCGGGGCCTGCCTGGTCGCGGTCGACGCGCCGCTGATCGTGCGCAACGCCAGCGGCAACCGCGGTTGCGAGGCCGCGCTGAACAAGGACTTCGCGCGCTTCGACGCCGGGGCCCACCCCGCCAACACCGGCAAGCCGGAGTTCGCCGAGACCCCGCGCGGGGCCCGGGTGGCGGGCCGCCTCGGCCTCGACCTCAACCCCCGCTCGGGGCGCCAGCGCCGCGCGATCGAGGTCTACCCGCACCCCGCGACCGTCTCGCTGTTCCGCCTGGGCCGCACCCTGAAGTACAAGCACAAGCCCGGCCGCGACCTCGAGAGCCTGCGCAGCGAGCTGCTGGCCCTGATGGGCTACCTCGAGACGGTCGTGGTCACCGCCGGCGAGCCGTGGGCGCGGCTGCGCGACGCGGTCGAGGGCGCCACCCGCAAGAGCGAGCTGCGGGTCGTGGAGGACCAGGTCGACGCAGTCGTCTGCGCCTACGTCGGGCTCTTCGCCGACACCCACCCCGAGGAGACCACGACGTACGTCGGGCCCGACGGCGGCTGGGAGGACGGCTACGTCGTGGTGCCCACGCTGCCCGCCGACCTCGAGCCCAGCCCGCGCCGCGCCCGCCCCCGGGTCGACCCGGTGCAGGCGGCCACCCAGGCCTACGCGGCGCGGCTGCCGCAGCTGCGCGACGCCGGCGAGCGCTACGTGCGCCTGGTGCAGTCGATCCTCGACGAGGCCGGCATCAACTACCTGTCGGTCACCGGGCGCACCAAGTCGGTGGCCTCCTTCGCCGCCAAGGCCGCGCGCACCGTCGACGGTCGCCCGGGCGGCCGGGCGATGTACCGCGACCCGCTCACCGAGGTCACCGACCAGCTCGGGGTGCGGGTGATCACCTACGTGCAGCGCGACGTCGAGACCGTCGCCGACCTGCTCGGTGACCAGCTGGTCGTGCACGACGACCGCGACATGGGCCGCGAGACCGCCAGCGAGGGCCGCTTCGGCTACGCCAGCCGGCACCAGGTGATCGGCCTCGACGCCGCGCGCGAGGGCGACCCCGACTGGTCACCGCTGCGCGGGCTGGTGGCCTCGGTGCAGATCCGCACCGTCCTGCAGCACGCCTGGGCCGAGTTCGAGCACGACATCCGCTACAAGGGCGTGGTGCCCGAGGAGCACGCGCGCGACTTCGACCGCCGCTTCACCCTCGCCGCCGGGCTGCTCGAGCTCGCCGACCGCGAGTTCGCCACCATCCGCGACCGGCTCCAGGCCACCGACCCGCGCACCGAGGAGCCCGCCGGCCCCGACGCCGACCCGCGCCTGGACCCCCGCGAGCTGGCGGCCTTCCTCGCCGGGCAGTACGCCGACGCCGGCTGGTCGCGCACCGACCACTACGCCTGGATCTCCGGGCTGCTGCTCGAGCTCGGGATCACCAGCCTCGGCGAGCTCTCCGAGGTGCTGATGGGCGTCGACGAGACCCAGATCAACGAGCACATGGACTACCGCTACCCGCCCGGTGCGGTGCGCCGCCTCGACGACGCGCTCCTGGCGTCGTACGCCGAGGGGTACGTCGAGCTGCACGGCAACGCCCACCGCGTCGACCTGCTCCGCGCCCGGCTCGCCAAGCTCACCGGCTGAGCGGGCGCCGCGGGAGTTTCATCGGGCACCCGATGGAGCTCTCGCCGCCACGACGAAGGTTCATGGTCCCGCCGACAGTTCCGTGCAGGCGGCCCGCGCCTCAGACCCGCACCAGCACCTCCTTGAGCGGCTTGCGCTCGAGCGCCGGCACCCGCGCGTCCTCGGCCGGGTGCCCCACCGCGACGACCACGAAGCCGCGCTCCTCGGGTGGACGGCCCAGCACCTCGCCGAGGAACCGCATCGGGCTCGGGGTGTGGGTCAGCGTGGCCAGGCCCGCCTGGTGCAGCGCGGCCAGCAGGAAGCCGACGGCGATGCCCACCGACTCCTTGACGTAGTACGGCTTGGGGGAGGTGGGCCCCGCGTGCACCTCGAAGACCACCACCAGCGCGGCCGCGTCGGTCAGGAACGGCTTGGTCGCGTCGGTGCCGAGGGGAGCCAGCGCGTCGAGCCACTCCTCCGAGGCCCGTCGCTCGTAGAACTCCCGCTCCTCGGCCTCCGCCGCCTCGCGCAGCCGCCGGCGTACGTCGGGGTCGGTGACCACCACGAAGCGCCACGGCTGCACGTGCGCCCCGCTCGGGGCACTGGCCGCGGCCCGCACCGCGTCCTCGAGGACGCCGTCGGCGACCGGGCGCGAGGAGAAGTCCCGCACCGTGCGCCGGCGCACCAGGTCGTCGGCGAACGCCGCCACCCGGGCCCGGGCCTCGTCGTCGGGCAGCGACAGCTGCGGGGCGGGGACGCTCGCTCTCTGGCCGGGGGTCACCACCTCACCCTGCCAGAGCCGCGCCGCCGAGCAGGCTCAGTCGTCCTCACGGCGCAGCCCGGCCGCCTGCGCCGCGCGGTCGGCGAGCTCGGTGCCGGCGCCGTCGTAGAGCTGGAACCCCGCCGAGGCGCCGAGGGCGCGCGCCTGCCGCAGGTCGGCGTCGTACTGCGTGACGACGGCGACGACGCCGGTGAACCCGCTCGAGCGCAGCTGCAGCAGCGCGTCGAGGTTGTTGCCGTGGAACGGCATCGCCAGCAGCACGACGCGCACGTCGCCGGTGCGCAGCCGCTCGTAGAACTCCGGGTCGGTGGCGTCGCCCTCGATGACGTCGATGCCCTCCTCGAGCAGCCGTGCGACTCGGTCCCCCGAGGTCTCGACCCCGACCGTGGCCAGGCCGTGCACCTGCTCGAGCCGCTCGTACGCCGACCGGCCGACGCGCCCCATGCCCAGCACGACCGCCTCGGCGTGCCCGACGTCGAGGGGGCGGTCCTCGGGGTGCAGCCGGTCCTCGGCGCGCTCGGGCACCAGCCGGGAGAGCACCCCGACCAGGTACTCGGGTCGGCGGCCCACGGCCGTGCCGACCACGAAGCTGGCCGCGATCGCGGTGGCCAGGGTGACCACCCACTCCTCGCCCAGCACCTCGGCGGACGACGCGACGGCGACGATCAGCCCGAACTCCGAGAAGTTGGCCAGGGTCGACCCGGTGAGCACCGACGTACGCCGCCGCAGGCCGGCGTGGCTGAGCAGCAGCGCGAAGCCGATCGCCTTGAGCGGCAGCAGCAGGACCACGAGCAGGAGCGCGACCACGAGGTGCTCGGCGTCGGGCAGCGCACCGAGGCCGATGGAGACGAAGAAGCCGACCAGCAGCAGGTCCTTGAGCGTGAAGAGGCTCTTCGCGAGCCCCTCGGCGCCAGGGCGGCCGGCCAGCAGCATCCCGACGACCAGGGCGCCCAGGTCGCCCTTGAGCCCCACCGCCTCGAACAGCGCGTAGCCGGGCACCAGCGCCAGCACCAGCCCGAAGAGCGGCCGCAGCTCGTCGTGCCCGATGCGGGCCAGCACGGTGCGCAGCACCCAGGCGCCGGGCAGGAGCAGCAGCACCACCACCGCCCACGGGCTGGGCGGCTTGCCGCCCGAGGCGGCCAGGTAGACCACGGCGGCGAGGTCCTGGACGATCAGCACCCCGATGGCGGTGCGCCCGCCCAGGGAGCGCGCGGCGCTGCGCTCCTCGAGCGTCTTGACCACGAAGACGGTGCTGGAGAACGACAGCGCGAAGCCGACCAGGACCCAGGTCCGCCAGTCGCTGCCCTCGAGCAGCGCGACGCCGCCGACGGCGACCAGCGCCACCACGCCCGCGCCGAGCAGGGTCGAGCCGACCAGGTGGGCGGTGGCGGTGGCCAGCACCTCGCGCTGGGCCAGCTGGCGCAGGTCGATCTTGAGCCCCACCCCGAAGAGCAGCAGCGTCACGCCGAGGTCGGCGGCGGTCTCGAGGGCCGGCACCGACTCCACGCCGACGATGTTGAGCACGAAGCCGGCCACCAGGAAGCCCAGCAGCGGAGGCAGGCGCACCACGGCGGCAGCCATGCCGCCGAGCAGCGCCACGACCAGGATCGCCGTCATGTCGTCCATGGGGTTCCTCCTGCCGACAGGGCTGATCCTTCCAGCACGTCGGGCGGGGCGCCCAGTGCGGGTGGGCCCGGTCGTCAGGTCGGCCTGTCACGCTGGAGCGGTGACCCCTCGCGTACGCCGTCCCCGCGCCGCCCGGGTCGCCGCCGCCGTGCTGGCCCTGCCCGTCCTGGTCGCCTGCGGCGCCGACCCCGAGCCCGGTGAGCGGGCCAACGCCCCCAGCGGCTCCACCCGCACCGCCGGCCCCGCCGACGACCTGCCGGCCGATGACCCGGCGGCGCTGGGGCAGCGGCAGGTCACCACCGGGCTGACCAGCCCGTGGGGCCTGGCGGCGACCGGTGACGGCCGGGTGCTGCTGAGCGAGCGCGACACCGGACGGATCCTGCTGCTCGACCCGGCCACCGGGCAGCGCGAGGAGCTGCGGACCCTGCCCGACGTGGTGCCCGGCGGCGAGGCCGGTCTGCTGGGGCTGGCGCTGACCCCCGACGAGTCCGCCCTGCTGGCCTACTACACCGTCGAGGAGACCAGCAGGATCGTGTCGATGCCCTGGGACGGGCAGCGGCTCGGCGAGCCCGAGGTGCTGCTCGCCGGCATCCCCGGTGGCGCCGGCTACCACCAGGGCGGCCAGCTCGTGGTCGGGCCCGACGACCTGCTCTACGTCGGCACCGGCGACAACGGCGTGCCCGAGTCGGCCCAGGACACCGGGTCGCTGTCCGGCAAGGTGCTGCGCCTGACGCTCGAGGGCGAGCCGGCTCCGGGCAACCCCTTCGACAACGAGGTCTACAGCTACGGGCACCGCAACGTGCAGGGCCTCGCCTTCGACGAGCAGGGCCGGCTGTGGGCCTCGGAGTTCGGGGCGAACGCCTTCGACGAGCTCAACCTGGTCGAGGCCGGCGCCGACCACGGCTGGCCCGACGTGGAGGGCAGCGGCGGCGGCGAGGGTCGTACCGACCCGGTCGTGGTCTGGAGCACCGCCGACGCCTCTCCCTCGGGGCTGGCCTTCTGGGACGGGTCTCTGTGGATGGCGGCCCTGCGCGGTCAGCGGCTCTGGGAGATCCCCCTGGCAGCGGGCGCCGAGGGCGCTGAAGGCGATGAGGGCGAGGCGGGCGTCGAGCAGCCCGTGGCCCACCTCGCCGGTGAGCTGGGCAGGCTGCGCAGCGTCCTGGCCCTGCCCACGAGCGGTGCGGGCGGTGCGGGCGAGCTGCTGCTGGTCACGTCGAACACCGACGGACGTGGCGAGGTCCGCGACGGCGACGACCGGGCCCTGGCGCTGACCCGGCCCTGACCGCGCGGGTATGAGCCGGGTCGGTGCGAGATCTGAGCCGGGTCAGCGCGAATTTCGGGCCGGGTCGGCGTGGGGGGGTCAGGCCGAGGCGCGGGCGAACTGGCGGGTCGAGAGCGGCACGAAGACCGCCAGGATCAGCGCGACCCACAGCAGCGTGTAGAGCGCCGGGTGCTGCATCGACCAGGCGTCGGGCACCGGGGTGGAGGCGTCGACGTTGCCGAAGAGCTCACGGCTGGCCTGGGTGAGCGCAGAGACCGGGTTCCACAGCACGAACTGGCGCAGCACCCCGTCGAAGGAGCTCAGCGGCACGAACGCGTTGGAGACGAAGGTCAGCGGCATGATCACGATGAACGAGGCGTTGTTGATGACCTCGACCGAGGGCACCAGCAGGCCGACGTAGGCCATCACCCAGCTGATCGCGTAGGCGAAGAGCAGCAGCAGCGCGAAACCGAGCAGCGCGTCGAAGGCGCCCTCGCGGATGCGCCAGCCGACCAGCAGGCCGGTCAGCGCCATGATGATGAGCGAGAGCACGTTGTAGACGACGTCGGAGGTGGTGCGGCCCACCAGGACCGCCGCGTGCGACATCGGCAGGGAGCGGAAGCGGTCGATGATGCCCTTCTGCATGTCCTCGGCCAGACCGGCGCCGGTGAAGGTGGCGCCGAAGACGACCGTCTGGGCGAAGATGCCGCCGATCAGGAACTCGCGGTAGCCCACCGCGCCCTCGGGGTCGATCGCGCCGCCGAAGACGAACGCGAAGAGCAGCACGAACATGATCGGGCTGATCAGCACGAAGATGAGCACCTCGGGCACCCGCTTGATCTTGACCAGGTTGCGCTTGGCCACGATCCAGCCGTCGGTCAGGGCGCGGACCACGCCACCGGGCCGCTCGGGCACGGGCGTGGGCTCGGGGAGCCGGCCGGTGCCGGCGTCGTGGGAGGTGGTGGTGCTCATCGCAGGGCCTCCTCGGCCGCAGGGGTGTCGTCGCCGGTCGCGTCCTCGGCCGCGTGCCCGGTCAGGGTCAGGAACACGTCGTCGAGGGTCGGGCGGCGCAGGCCGATGTCGAGGACCTCGAGCCCGCCCTCCTCCAGCCCCTCGAGGACGCGGCGCAGCGAGCGGACGCCGCCCTCGACGGCCGCGGTCAGCTCGCGGCCGTTGTCGCCGACGCCGACCTCGCCCACGGCGACGCCGGCGAGCAGCCGGGTGGCGGCGTCGCGGTCGGAGGCGTGGGCCAGCACGACCTCGACGCGCTCGCCGCCGGTCTGCGACTTCAGCTCGTCGGCCGTGCCGCGCGCGATCGCCCGGCCGTGGTCGATGACCACGATGTCGTCGGCGAGCCGGTCGGCCTCCTCGAGGTACTGCGTGGTCAGCAGCAGCGTGGCGCCGTCGCGCACCAGCTCGCGGATGACGTCCCACATGCCCACGCGGCTGCGCGGGTCGAGCCCCGTCGTGGGTTCGTCGAGGATCAGCACCGGCGGCGCGGCCACCAGCGACCCGGCGAGGTCGAGGCGCCGGCGCATGCCGCCGGAGTAGGTCTTGGAGGGCCGGTCGGCGGCGTCGACGAGGTCGAAGCGCTCGAGCAGCTCGCGGGCCCGCTCGCGCGAGCGGCTGCGGCCCAGGCCGTAGAGGCGCCCGACCATCTCGAGGTTCTCGAAGCCGGTCAGGTGCTCGTCGACCGCGGCGTACTGGCCCGAGAGGCCGATGCGCGCGCGGACGCCGTCGGGGTCGGCGCGCACGTCGACCCCGGCCACGTGGGCGGTGCCCTCGTCGGGCTTGAGCAGCGTGGTCAGCACCCGCACCGCCGTGGTCTTGCCGGCACCGTTGGGCCCCAGCAGGGCCAGCACCTGGCCCTCGGGCACCGCGAGGTCGAGACCGTCGAGCGCCGTCACCGACTTGTACCTCTTGACCAGGCCGTGGGCCTGGATCATGTCCACCATCAGTCGTCCTCTCCCGGGCGTCGCCCCTCGACTCTGCAGCCTAGGGACCCCCGCCGACAACCGGATTCATCGGTGCCCGGCGGATCAGTCCAGGGGGGCCAGGTCGAGCAGCGCGAGCACGGCGGGGTCGGCGACGAGGTCGATCTCGTGCACCAGCGCGTCCTCGACGGTGAAGCCCACGACCATCCGCTCGGCCGCACCGTCGCGCCACACCGCGGCCGCGTAGCCGTCGAGCAGCACCGGTCGCAGGTCGGCCACGTGCTCGGCGAGGTGGGCGGCCACGGCCGCGGGGCCCTCGACGATCGCCTCGGCGCCCAGGTCGATCGCGGCGCCGTCGGCGCGCAGCCGCACCTGGGGGTGCAGCGCGGCCCGCATCGCGTCGAGGTCGTCGGCGCGGGCGGCGGCCACGACCTCGCCGACCACGGCGAGCTGGCGGGCGCGCGACCCTGAGCCGCCGACGGCCGCCTCGTCGTCGCTGCCGGCGCTGACGGCGTACCGGCCGCGGATGGCCAGCTCGCGCGCGGCGACCGGGGTCCGCCCGATCGCACCGGCGACGTCCTCGAAGTGCCAGTCGTAGAGGTCGTGCAGCACGAAGGCCACCCGCTCGGCCGGGGCCAGCCGCTCGAGCGCGGCGAGCAGGTCGGGGCCCACCGCCGAGCGCAGCGCGGCGGCGTCGGCCTCGCGCGCGGGGTCGACGGGGTCGAGGGGCTCGTCGAGGTCGACGGTGACCGGGGCGCCGGCCGCCACCGTGGCGGGTCGCCGCCCGCGCAGCCGCCCGAGGGCCAGGCGCGCCAGCCGGGTGCAGGCCCAGGTGCGCTCGTCGATCACGCTGCCCGGCTGCGACCGCTCCTGGGCGGCCAGCTGCTGCAGCGTCAGCGTCGTCACCTCGTCGGCGGCCGCGAGGCTGCCGAGCAGGCGGAAGGCCAGCGAGCGCAGGTGGGCCGACAGCTCCTCGTCGTACGTGTCGTGCTCGAGCAGGGGGGCGTCACCGACGTGGTCCACCGCCCCACTATCCCTCATCGACCCGGACGACGGGAGGGGTGCGGGTGATCCGGTAGCGCACGAAGGACGGCACGACCAGGGCGGCCACGACCGTGCCGACCACGACGAGCACCCCGCCGCCGGCCGCGGCCGCGCCCGCGCCCACCCCGGCGGCCGTGGCCCCGTGCAGCACGTCGGCGACCCGGGGCCCGCCGGCGACCACGACGATGAAGACGCCCTGCAGGCGCCCGCGCATCGCGTCGGTGGCGGCGCTCTGCAGCATCGAGGTCCGGAACGCCGCCGAGGCCATGTCGGCGGCGCCGCCGACGACGAGCATCAGCAGCGCCAGCACCAGCATCGGGGTGCGCCACTGGGGGGCCAGCAGCACGGCGACGCCGAAGCCGGCCATCGCCACGCCCCACACCAGGATGCACACGACGACGGCGAGTCCCTGCCGCGAGACCCGCGAGACCCAGCCGCTGAGCACCCCGCCGACCACGGCACCGGCCGGGATCGCGGCGAAGAGCAGCGCGAAGACCAGGCCGCCCTCCTCAGGGCCGCCGAAGTCGACCGCGGCGATCTCGGGGAACAGCGCCCGCGGCATCCCGAAGACCATCGCGATGATGTCGACCACGAACGACATCAGCAGCACCGGCTGGGTGCGCAGGTAGGCGAAGCCGTCGACCACGGCGCGCACCCCCGGCACCTGCGCCACCGCGCCCTCGACCGCCAGCGTCGGCAGCCGCAGCACCGCGGCCAGCGTCGCGAAGAGGGTCAGGGTGTCGATCGCATAGAGCCAGGCGAAGCCGGTGAAGGGGATCGCGATGCCGGCCACCAGCGGCCCGGCGATCGCCCCGGCCTGGAAGACCGTCATGTTGAGGGAGTTGGCCGCCGGCAGCAGGTCGGGCGGCAGCAGCTTGGGCAGCACCGCGCTGCGCGTGGGCTGGTTGACCGCGAAGAACGCCTGCTGCACCGCGAAGAGGCACAGCAGCAGCCACACGTTGCTCGAGCCCAGGAACGCCTGCACCGCGAAGAGCCCGCTCGTCACGATCAGCCCGACGGTGGTGACCCGCAGGATGCTGCGCCGGTCGAAGACGTCGGCCAGCGCCCCGCCGTACAGGCCGAAGACGACCAGCGGCACCAGGCCGAAGAGCCCGGTCAGCCCGACGTACGCCGACGAGCCGGTGTCGGCGTAGATCTGCGCCGGCACCGCGACGACCGTCAGCTGCGCCCCGACCACCGTGATGATGTTGGCCACCCACAGGCGCCGGAAGTGGTCGTTGCGCAGTGGTCTCGTGTCGGCCACCAGGCCGCGCATCCGCTCCCCCACGGGGGCAGAACCTACGCCGAGGCGGCCCGCCTCACGACGGTGACCAGCTCGTCGGGCCCGAGCGCCTCCAGGTCGCCCACGCGCAGCCCGTCGACGAGCACCGAGCCGGCCCGGGTGGCGCCGAGCGCCGAGCGCACCGCGCCCAGCGTGCCGACCCGTCGCCGCGCCCGGCGCAGCACCGCCGGCAGCAGCCAGGCGGTGTTGCCGGCGTCGACGACCTGCACGTCGAGCTCGGGCAGCTGGGCGCGCAGCGCCCGGTACGCCGCCCCCACCGGGTCGCTGGAGGGGTCGCTGGAGGGGTCGCTCGAGGCGTCGTGGTGCTCGTGGCGCGGCACGGGCCCCGAGCAGCAGCCACCCCCGCCCCGGGCGTCGGTCCAGGGGCGCACCAGCACCACCCGGCCCACCTCACCGGCGAGCGCCACCGCCTCGGCCCTCGCCGCCCCGGACCTCACCGCCCCGGACCTCATCGTCGCTGGGGGCTGTCGTCGGGCACCGGCGCCTGCTCGCCGTCGGTGCTGCTGCCGCTGGCCCGGCGCAGCGCGAGGGCGGCCTCGACCACCAGCCACACGGCCAGCACGAAGATGATCGCGTCGAGCGGGGCGAGCACCCACTGGCCGTCGTCGACGAAGTTCTTGAGGTTGACCACGAGCGCCCACGAGGTCATCACCAGCAGGAAGGCCAGCGGCACCAGCACCGCGACCGGGTTCCGGCCGCGCTGGACGACCCACACCGCCACCACGGCCAGGGCCAGGCCGGCGGTGAGCTGGTTGGTGGTGCCGAAGAGCTGCCACAGCACCCCGAAGGTGTAGCCGGCCTCGCCGCCGCCGGGCAGCAGCGCCATCGCCAGCGGCACCACGACCGCGACGATGCCGGCCAGGGTCAGGTTGCGGGCCAGGCGGTGCCAGCCCAGGACCTCGGCGATCTCCTGCACGACGTAGCGCTGCAACCGCACCCCGGTGTCCATGGTGGTCGCGGCGAAGGAGATCACCACGACCGCGGCGAAGATGATCGCGAGGTCGAGCGGCACGCCCAGGTTGTTGGCGAAGACCCCGACACCGTTGACGAAGTTGCCGACCGCGCCGCCCGAGGCGGTGTCGAAGTCGGGGTAGAGCGCCGTCCAGTCGGCCCGGGTCGCGGCGACACCGGCCGTCACCGCCAGCAGCGCGCCGACGGCCAGCGCACCCTCGCCGACCGCGCCGAGGTAGCCGACGTGGCGCACGTCGGCCTCCTTGTCGATCTGCTTGGCGGTGGTGCCGGAGGCCACCAGCGAGTGGAAGCCCGAGATCGCGCCGCAGGCCACCGTGATGAACAGGAACGGGAAGATCGAGGGCGAGCCCTCGGGCACGTCGTTGACCAGCGGCGCCGCGATGGTGTTCCAGCCGACGGCGATGCCGGCGACGATCACGCCCAGGGCGATGAAGAGCTGGTGGGAGTTGATGTAGTCGCGCGGCTGCAGCAGCACCCACACCGGCAGCCGCGAGGCGATGAAGGCGTAGGCGAAGAGGATGACGACCCACACGTTGCGCGGGTTGTCGACGCCCAGGGCGTCGGCGAGCCCGGTGAGCTCGATCGGCACCGCCTGGCCGACCCCGATCAGCAGGTAGAGCACGACCACGCCGACCAGCGAGGGCACCAGCGCGGCCGACTTCGAGCGGTAGATGTACTGCCCGATCCCGATGGCCAGCGGGATCTCCACGAAGATCGGGATCACCGCGCCGGGGTTGGCCACCAGCAGGTTGCCGATGACCACCGCGAACACCGCGTTCACCAGGGTCAGCAGGAAGAAGATGATCAGCAGGAACAGGGTGCGGGCCCGCTTGCTGATGACGTCGTGGGCGATGGTGCCGATGTTGCGGGCTCCGTGGCGCACCGAGACGGCCAGCGAGCCCATGTCGTGCACGCCCGCGGCGAAGATCGTGCCGACCACGATCCAGGCCAGGGCCGGGCCCCAGCCCCAGAAGGCGGCGATCGCCGGGCCGACGATCGGCGCCGCGCCGGCGACCGAGGTGAAGTGGTGGCCGAAGACGACGTGCTTGTTGGTCGGCACGAAGTCGACCCCGTCGGCGAACTGGTGCGCCGGGGTCACGAACGCCGCGTCGACGCCGTACACCCGGCGGGCCAGGTAGCTGGAGTAGTGGCGGTAGGCCAGGAAGAACAGCACGGCCACGGCGGCCGCGACGACGATGGCGGGCACGACGACTCCTCCCGGCCGGGCCGTCGGCGGAGTGGGTGGCCCGAGCCGTCGCCATCATGTCCTTTACCTGTGACCGCTGTCACCCCCCGTGACGGTGACGCCGGGTGCCTACAGTGGCCGCGTGCCTCCCGACCCCGTACGCCGCGACGCCCAGGTCGAGGCCGCCCTGCGCGCCGCCGTGGTCGCCGACGTCGCCTGGCGCGCCGGCGACCGGCCGCAGGTGCACGGGGTGCTGCCGCTGGTCGGGCCGGACGGGCCGGTGCTGGCGCTGCCCTACGCGCAGGCCGGCGTCGCGCGGTCGCTGGCCGCCGCCCCGGAGGTGCTCGTGTGCCTCAGCGAGCCGACGGGGGCGGGGGCCGCGTGGGCACCGATGTCGGTGCGGGCCCGCCCCCGGCTGGAGGAGGACCCCGAGGGCGACGTCTTCGCCGCCACCCTGCTGGAGCAGGAGCTGCTGCGCTGGCCGCCCTCGCGGCTGCTGGCCGACTCGGTGCTGCTGCGCCGCGAGCACTGGTGGTGGCTGCCGCGGCTGCTGGTGCACCTCGAGGTGGTCGGCACCGAGCCGCTCGCGGCCCGCACGCGCCCCGACGAGCACCTGCTCGTGGTCGGCGGCGCCGACGGGACGCGGGCCCGCGTGGTCCGCGACCTGCCCCGGGTGGGCCCGCCGCCGGGTCCGGGGGCCGCGGGCGGCGACCCGGCGCTGCTGCTGGGCCAGGAGGTGTCGTGGCCCGACCTCGAGCGGTGGGGCCGCTGGACCTGGCGGGGGCGCTGGGACGGCTCGGCGCTGCAGGTCGAGCAGGCCCCGGAGACCACCGGCCTGCCCCCGGTGCCCGGGCTGCTGGCGCGCTGGCGCGGCCACCGCGCCCTCGAGCGCGCCTGCCGCGCCGGTCTGGCAGGGGCCGGTGGGCCGGCGAGAGTCACAGGTCCTTAACGAAGCGGCGCCGGAGCCGGTGCGGTGTTGCGCGCCGGCGCGCGCGTGGGGTCTGCTGTGCCGCGGACCAAGGGGAGGCGGCAACGGTGGCAGTGCTCGAGCCCGGTGTGGACATCGGCGAGCTGGACCACCCCGGTGGCATCGGGGTGCGGTGCACGGGGGTGGTGCACCTCTACCGCACCTTCGAGGGCCACGACGTGGTCGCGCTGCAGGGCGTCGACCTCGTCATCCGCCCCGGTGAGCGGGTGGCCTTCCTGGGCCCGTCCGGCTCGGGCAAGTCGACGCTGCTGACGCTGCTGGGCGGCATCCAGAAGCCCAGCGCCGGGCGGATCTTCCTCGGCGAGCACGAGATCTCCCGGCTCCCCGAGCCCCAGCTGGCCCGGCTTCGCTCGCGCCGCGTCAGCACCATGCTCCAGGGCGCCACCCGCAACCTGCTGGCCTACGCCACCGCCCGCCAGAACATCGCCTTCGCGCGGCTGGCGCTGACCTCGGCCGAGCGCCGCCAGGCCGTGCCCGAGCGCGACCTGCTGGCCCGGGTCGGCCTCGAGGGCGTCGCCGACCAGGTCGTCTCGACCATGTCGGGCGGCCAGCGCCAGCGCCTGGCCCTGGCCTGCGCGGTTTCCACCTCGCCCCAGCTGCTGCTCGCCGACGAGCCGACCAGCCAGCTCTCCCACGACGACCGCGACGCCGTCATCGGCCTGGTCCACGAGCTCGGCGACGAGCTCGGCACCACCATCGTCGTGGTCACCCACCAGCCCGAGGTCGCGGCCACCTTCCCGCGCACGGTGACCATGAAGGGCGGGCGCGTGGGGCTCGAGGGCCGCGACGGCGCGGAGTACGTCGTCATCGGCGCCGAGGGCGTCGTGCACCTGCCCGGCCACCTGGCCGAGCAGTGGCCGCAGGGCACGCTGGTGCGCATCGAGCCCGAGACCGTCGACAGCGCCGACCGCCTGGTCGTCTCGCGACCGCCCGAGGAGCAGGGGGACCACGCGTGAGCGACGTGCAGGTGCGCGGCGTGCGCTACGAGGTCGACCGGCCGCTGCTGGCCGACATCGACCTGGTGCTGCGCGCCGGCGAGATGACCGCCCTCTCGGGGCCCAGCGGCTCGGGCAAGACGACGCTGCTCTCCATCGTCGGCGGCCTGCTCGAGCCCACCGCGGGCGAGGCGACGTACGACGGCGCGCCCACCTGGCGCGGCACCGGCGACCCGCGGCCCGAGGTCGCCTTCGTGCTGCAGGTCTACGGCCTGGTGCCGATCCTCTCGGCGCGCGAGAACGTCTCGGTCGCGCTGCGCGCGCGCGGCGTCGACCCGGTCGAGGCCGACGAGCAGGCGCTGGCCGCCCTCACCCGCTTCCACATCGCCGACCTCGCCGACCGCCAGGTCGAGGAGCTCTCGGGCGGTCAGATGCAGCGCGTCGCGCTCGCCCGCGGCCTGTGCGTGGGCGCCGGGGTGCTGCTCGCCGACGAGCCCACCAGCGAGCTCGACGAGGGCAACCGGGCGCTCGTGCTGGGCGAGCTGCGGCGCGAGGCCGAGCGCGGCGCCGTGGTCGTCGTGGCCACCCACGACCCCGCCGTGGTCGAGGCTTGCGACGCCCACCACGCGCTCGACGACGGCCGGCTGGTCGACCACACCGAGCCCGTGCACCTGGCCCACACGCGGTTCCGGCCCGAGCCGTCGGCGTCGGAGGCCCCGGCCACGCCGCCGGTCGCCGACCCGGTCGTGGCACCCGCCCAGGACCCGGCGCCGCGCGACGACTCCGCCTTCCGGCGCCCGCCGGCCGGCCGGTGACCCGCGAGCCCGTCGGCGCCCTGGCCCGGACCCTGCGCGGGGCCTGGTCGCGCCGCGCCACCCTGACCCCGCTGCTGCTGCTCACCACCGTGGTGGTCGCCGGGGTCGTGGCGGTGCTCGGCTTCGCCGAGGCCGCGGGCACCTCCGGCGCGCTCGCGGTGCCGCTGCTGCTGCTGGCCCTGGTCGCGCTGCCCACCACGGGGCGCGAGCTGGCCTCGGCCCGGCGCGGCGAGATCGCGCTGGCCCGGCTGCGCGGCCTCGAGGGCGGCGAGCTCTACGTGCTGGTGGCCCTCGAGCCGCTGCTGGTGCTCACCTTTGGCGGGCTGCTCGGAGGTGGGCTGGGCCTGCTCGTCGCGCGCCTCAGCGCCCACGCCTGGCTGCGCGACCCCGCCCCGCTGGTCGGCGTCGACGCCCTGGTCGCGGCCCTGCTGGTGGTCCTGGTGGCGCTCGCCGCGCTGCTGGTGGGAATGGCGGCGGCGCTGCGGGAGCCGCTGGCCGACCAGGTCGCCGCGGTCGCGAGGCCCCGTCGTACGACGGTCGCGGCGGCGTTCGCGCAGGTGCTGGTCGTGGTCGGCGCCGCGGTCGCGGTCTACCGCAGCTCGCTCGGGTCGAGCGGCGCCGGCGCCGCGGGGGTCGACGTGGTGGTGCTGGCCGGGCCGGCGCTCGTGGGGCTGGCCGTCGGGGCCGGCGCCCTGTGGCTGCTGCGCGCCGTGGCCCGGGTGTGGGTGCGCCGGCGCGGGCCCCGCGGGGGGCTCGGCGGCTTCCTCGCCGCGCGCCGCCTCGACCGGGTCAGCGGTGTGGCGGGGGCGGTGCAGGTGCTCGTGGCCGCGGCCGTGGTCGCGGGCGTGGCACTGACCGCCGCCCTCCAGGTCGACCAGTGGACCGAGCGCACCGCGCGGCTGCAGGCCGGGGCCCCGCTGCGCATCGACCTGGAGACCGACGCGGAGCCCGCGCTCGAGCTCACCCGCCGCCTCGACCCCGAGGGCCGCTGGCTGATGGCGGCGGTGCTGGTGCCGGGGGAGGGCAGCGCGGTCGCGCGCCGCGCCTTCCTCGACCTCTCGCGCCACGACGCCGTGCTCGGCGACTTCCACGACGACACCGCGGCGGCCGCCCTCGCGTCGGTGGTCGACGAGCTGGCCCCCGACACCGGGTCGGCGACCCGACCGGTGGTGGGCACCGAGGTGAGCGCCACCGTCAGCGGCGTCAGCCGACGTCTCGAGGGCCGCATGCGCCCCGTGGTGGTCCTGAGCCTGCGCGACCTCACCGGCGGCTCCCGGCAGGTGCGGCTGCGCCTCGAGGTCGGCCTCGACGGGGGCCCCGCCACCGCCTCGACGCCCGTGGAGTGCGCCGCGGGCTGCGAGCCGGTCGCGGTCACCCTCCAGCGCAAGCCGGGCGACAGCGAGCTGCCCTGGACCCTCGACTCGCTGGTCGTCGGCGACCAGGACCTGCTCGAGCGAGGCTGGGCGCCGGCCGAGGAGACCCGCGGCGACCGGCCCGGCGGTCCGGTCCCGGTGGCCGGTGGGCTCCTCGCGGTCAGCACCTCCGCCCCGCTCGTGGCGGTGCCCGCCGCGGCCGGGCTCTCCGTGCCCGTGCTCGCGACCCGCAGCGCGGTCTGGGAGGACGACCCGGTCGTCGACTCGCCCGGCGGCGCCGACCTGGCCGCGCGCGTCGTGGGCCGGGTCCCCGGCCTGCCGCTGGTGCAGGCCGACGGACTCCTCGCCGACCTGCCTCGGGTCCTGCTGGGCTCGCCCCCCACGGTGCCGGTGGCCGAGGTGATGGTGCTGGCCCGCGCCGACACGCCCGAGGCCCTGCTCGACGAGGTGCTCGACGAGACCGGCGGCGACCTGCGCACGCTCGCCCAGGTGCGCGCCGGGGTGAGCGACGAGACCGGCGCCGCCCAGGCGCGGGTCTACCTGCTGGTCGCCGGGTCCGGGCTGCTGGTCGCGTTGCTGGTCCTGGCCACCGCGGTGGCCCGCGAGCGGCCGGCCTGGCTGCGCGACGTGGCCGCGCTGCGCGCCGTCGGCCTCGACGTACGACGCCTGCGGGGCGCGGGCCGCCTCGAGGCCGCCGGCCTGGTGGTCGTCTCGGTGGTCGCGGCGCTGCTGGGCACCGCGGCGGGCGTGGCGTGGCTGCTGGGTGACCTGGCCCTGGTCGAGGTGCCCGCCCACGCGGTCGCGCTCCGCACCTCCCTCGAGGCCTGGCCGGTGGCGCTGCTCGCGGTCGTCGTGGCCGCGGTGGTGGCGCTGGTCGTGGGCCGGGGCCGCCGGGTCTCCGCCGAGCGGTCGCGGCCGGCCATCCTGCGCGAGGAGGCCGCCCGGTGAGGTCCCTGGTCGCCACCGTGCTGCGTGGTCTGCGCTCGCGGCTGCTGCTCTCGCTCGGCTCGGTGCTGCTGATCGCCCTGGCCGTCGCCTCGGCCGTGCTCGGCCCGGTCTTCCAGGTCGCGGTCACCAGCTCCTACCTGGTCACCCGGCTCGCCGACGCGCCCAACCCCCTGACCGGCCTGAGCTGGGCCTACCGGCCCGCGCCGGGCACCGGCCCGGCGGCGGCGGCGAGCGAGGCCGCCACCCTGGCCCGGCAGGCCGGCGCGGGCGCCGGTGACACCTACGTCGCGCCGCAGACGTTCCTGCGCACCGACGAGACCCCGGGTCTGGGCGGCCAGGTGCGGCTGGCGGCCAAGGAGGGCTACTGCGAGCACCTCGAGGTCGAGGGCCGCTGCCCCGCGGCGCCCCGCGAGGTGCTGATGCTCGCCGGCGACGCCGAGCTCACCGCCTTCGAGGTCGGCGCCACCTTCGACGTCGAGGGAGCGGGCACCCTCGAGGTGGTCGGGCTCTACACCGTGCCCGAGGGCCCTGCCGAGGCCGACTGGTGGTTCGACCTGTCGCGCTTCTCCTCCCGCACCCCGACGCCGCCGCCGAGCAACCAGCCCTACCGGCCCGCACCGCTGCTCACCGGCCACGAAACCCTCGAGGGGCTCGCGGGGGTCGACGTCGAGGTGCTCGTCGACCGCCGCCTCGAGCCGCCGGCCGACCTCGACCTCGAGGGTCTCGACGCGGTGCGCGCGGTGGCCTCGGCCCAGGACGACCTCGCGGCGCTCGGGCTCGACGTCGCCGCGGGAGCGTCGTTCGAGACCCGCTCGATCAACGACATCGACGGCGTGGCCGCCGAGGTGCGCGCCCAGCAGGAGACCGCGCGCAGCTCGGTCGCCCCGGCCGTGCTGTCCCTGGTGCTGGTGGCGCTCGCGCTGCTGCTGCGGCTGCTGACGGCCGCCGCCGACCTGCGCCTGCCCGAGCTGGCGCTGGCCTCGCTGCGCGGGCTGCCGCGGCGCCGGATGTGGTCGCTGGGCCTCTCCGAGCCGCTGGTGCTGCTGGGCGTCGCAGTGCCGGTGGGCGGGGCGCTGGGGCTCGGCGTCTCGTGGCTGCTGGTCGAGTCGTGGCTGGTGCCGGGGTTGCCGGTGCCGCTGCCGTGGACCTCGCTGCTGGCCGGCCTCGGCGTGGGGCTCGGCGCGGGCCTGGTCGCGGTCGTCGCGGTGGGGCTGGTGCTGCGGGTCGACCTGGCCTCCCAGCTGGGCGGCGTACGCCGTCCGTCGCGGGCGCGCCGCGGCGCCGTGGTCGCCCAGCTCGCGCTCGTGGCCGGCGCCCTGGTGGTGCTGCTGAGCAAGCTGTCGTCGACGGCGCCGGGCGACCCCGACGTGACCGACCTGGTGCTGCCGGTGCTGCTCGCGGTGGTCGCGGGCCTCGGGGGCGCGCGGGCCACCTCTGCGCTGGCCGGCTGGTGGACCCGCCGCGGCCCGCGCGGCTCGTCGCTGTCGACCTTCGTGGCCGCGCGTGCGCTCAGCCGGCGCCGCGAGGGCACCCTGGTGATCCTGCCGGTCACCGCGGCGATCGCGATCTGCGTCTTCGGGGCCGGGGTCTACGACTCGGCCTCCCAGTGGCGCGCCAGCGTGGCCGCGACCCGGGCCCCCGCAGCCGTGGTGTGGGCCTCCGACCTGTCGCTGGACCGCACTGTGGCGCTGAGCCGCACCGCCGACCCCGACGGCGAGTGGCTGATGGCCGCCGGCACCCTCTCGAGCACCGGCCCGGTCTTCACCGTTGCCGACACCTCCCGCCTCGAGCGCGTGGCGCAGTGGTCGGACCAGTGGACCCCCGGCACCTCCACCGCCGAGATCGCCGAGCGGCTGCGCCCGACCGGCGAGGTCCCGCTGCTGGAGGGCAGCCGGATCGGCGTCGTCGTCGACAACCAGGCCCGCTCGAGCGACGACCTCGTGCTGCGCCTGCGCCTGGTCACCGCCGAGGGCGACGTCCGGTTCGCCTTCCTGCCCGTGCCTCCCAGCTCGGGCACCCTCGAGACCCGGGTGCCGGCCTGCCGCAGCGGCTGCCGCCTGGAGGGGCTGACCTTCGGCGGCCCGGCCGCGCTGCGCACCGACATCCAGGGGGTCGTCGAGATCTGGGGCGTGCTCGCCGACGGCGAGCCGGTCGACGGGGCCGTCACCGGCGCCGGGTGGAAGGTGGCCGCCGACGCGTCGGCGCCCGAGGCCGTCACCCGCCTCACCGACGACGACGGCGTCCTGCGCGTGGAGGCAGCCACGGGCGAGCCCGCGATCCTCCAGCTCACCGCCGGCGACGTGCCCGAGGCCCTGCCGGTGGTCAAGGGGCTCGACGCCCGCACCGAGCCCGACCCCAACGCCTTCTCGACCAGCTCACCGCTGAGCTTCCCGGTCGACCCGGTCGTCGAGGCCACGAGCGTGCCGCTGCTGGGGCCGCGCGGGCTGCTCATCGACTACGACATGGTCAGCATCGACCGCGAGGTCTACGACCAGGACTCCTCCGAGGTGGTGGTCCTGGCCCGCGCCGATACCCCCGAGGACGTCTCCGAGCAGCTGCGCGCGGCCGGGCTCTCGGTCGACCGCACCTTCGGCGACGTGCGCGCCGGCCTCGACGGTGAGGCGTACGCCCTGGCCCTGCGGCTGTACGCCGTCGTCGCGGTGCTGGTGCTGGTGATGGCGGTGGCGGCCCTCGGCGTCAGCACCGCCGTGCAGCTGCCCGCGCGCCGTCGCGACGCCGCCTCGCTACGGGTGGTGGGGGTGCCGCGGCGCGAGGTGATGGGCGCGGTGGCGCGCGAGCTGGGCGTGGTGCTGGGCAGCACCGCCGTGGCCGGGCTGGCGGCCGGCGCGCTCGCCCAGTACGTCGTGCTGCGGACCGTCACCCTCGGCTACGCCGAGACGCTGTCGACGCCCGAGCTGGTCGCCGGTGTCGACCCCGTGCGGCTGGCGCTGCTGGCGCTGCTGACCGCGGTGCTCTTCGGCGCCGTGGCGCTGGGCAGCGCCGTGCTCACCGTGCGGGGCGCCCGGGGCGCGACCCTGCGCGAGACCGCCCGCTGAGCCGGCCGGCGGCCGCTCAGCGCCCCAGGTGCCAGCCGCCGCGGGCCAGGTCGAGGGCGGCCTGGGGGCCCCACGAGCCCTGCTCGTAGGAGTGCACCTCTGGGGGTGCGTCGAGCACCGGCTGGCAGACCTCCCAGATCCGCTCGACCTCGTCGGAGCGGGTGAAGAGGGTGCGCTCGCCGCGCAGCACGTCGAGCAGCAGCCGCTCGTAGGCCTCGAGCGGGTCGCCCTCGTCGACGTCCTCGGCGAAGTCGAGGCTCATCACCGCCTTGACCAGGTCCATGTCGGGCCCGGGCTTCTTGGCCTGAAGCTCGACGTGCACCTGCGGCTGGTCGGTCAGCTCGAGGACCAGCTCGTTGCAGGCCACGGAGCCGTTGAAGATGTCGGTGTGCGGCGTGCGGAAGCGCAGCGTGATGGTGCGCCGGCCCTCGGCGAGCGCCTTGCCGGTGCGCAGGTAGAACGGCACGTCGCGCCAGCGGTCGTTGTCGATCCAGGCCTCGAGGGCCACGAAGGTCTCGACCTCGGAGTCGTCGGCGACGTCCTCGTCGTCGCGGTAGCCCTCGAACTGACCCAGCACCACGCGGGAGGGGTCGAGCGGTCGCATCGCGGCGAAGACGGCCGACTTCGCGTCGCGCAGCTCGTCGGCGTCGAAGCGGCAGGCCTCCTCGAGCGCCACCAGGCCCAGCAGCTGGGTCAGGTGGGTCGAGATCATGTCGCGCAGCGCGCCGGTGGACTCGTAGAAGCTGCCCCGGCCCTCGAGGCCGAGGTCCTCGGGCACGTCGATCTGCACCGAGTCGATGTGGCGGGCGTTCCAGGACGGCTCGAAGAGCCCGTTGGCGAAGCGCAGCGCCAGGATGTTCTGCACCGCCTCCTTGCCCAGGAAGTGGTCGATGCGGAAGACCTGCTCCTCGTCGACGACCTCCTTGAGGGCCGCGTCGAGCTCGCGGGCGGAGTCGAGGTCCAGGCCGAACGGCTTCTCCACGACCAGCCGCGCCCGCTCGGTCAGCTCCTCGCGCCCGAGCATCGCGATCATCGGCTCCATCGCCGCCGGGGGCACCGACAGGTAGACCAGCCGGCGCACCCCGTCGGTGCCCCCGTCGGCCCCGAGGTCCTCCTCGGCCGCGCGCACCGCGGCGGCCAGGTCGGCGCCGTCGTCGGCGTCGGAGGTGCAGAACGACACCCGCTCCAGCAGCGCGTCGGCCACCTCGTCGTCGAGGTCCTCGACGCTCTCGCCGAGCGCCTCGCGCACCTGCTCGCGGAACTCGTCGTCGCTGCCGGGGGAGTGCCGCCCGCTGCCGATGACGGCGTACTCGTCGGGCAGGCGGCCCTGCGCCGCCAGGCGGTAGAGGCCCGGGAAGAGCTTGCGGGCCGCCAGGTCGCCGGTGGCGCCGAAGAGCACCATGACGTGCGGGGCGAGGGCCTCTGTGGTCGAGCTGCTGGGGTGGGTCACAGGTCATGCCTACCGGGTCGGGCAGGGGCCACGGCCATCCCCAAGGGTGGGGGGATGTGGCCACAGAACGGTCACGCTCGGCGCCTCACCCCTTCTGGCCTGGCACTATGGAGAGATGACACTCGACATGCAGGGGGCCGCGGCGGCCATCGAGGAGTACTTCGGCCACGAGGTGCTGACCGACGAGCCCACCTGGGCGAGCGTGCTCATCGACCAGGCGCCCGCCACCTACGAGAGCGCCGAGGACCTCACCACGGCCCTCGAGCTGATGCACCTGCGCCATGCGCAGGAGCAGCCCGCCACCGACTGACCCCACCGCGAGCCGGCCGGTTCGAACGAGCCGACTCGGCGCGGGCACCGACGAGGTGCGGTTGGTGCGTGGGAGTTCACTGGCGCCATGCGCCCCCGACCTGAGAAGCCCGGCCCCGGGCAGGAGTCCGTGTGGGACTACCCGCGCCCGCCGGCGCTGGAGGAGTCCTCCGAGAGCATCGAGGTCGAGCTGGGCGGTGTCGTCGTCGCCCGCACCACCCGGTCCTGGCGGGTCCTGGAGACCAGCCACCCGCCGACCTACTACCTGCCGCGCGAGGCCTTCGCCGAGGGCGTGCTGCGGCCCACCGACGGCTCGTCGGCCTGCGAGTGGAAGGGCTACGCCGCCTACTTCGACCTCGTGGGCGGCCCGGGCCCCGACGGCACGCCGGTGGTCGCCCCGCGGGCGGCGTGGACCTACCCGGCCCCGACGCCGGCCTTCGCCGCGCTGGCCGACGCGGTCGCGGTCACGCCGCTGGCCGTCGACGCCTGCCGGGTCGACGGCGAGGTCGTGGTGGCGCAGGAGGGCGGGTTCTACGGCGGCTGGATCACCAGCCGCGTCGTCGGGCCCTTCAAGGGGATCCCGGGCTCCTGGGGCTGGTAGTCAGCAGCCGGGGCCCGGGTCGTCGCGGCCCAGCAGCCGGTCGGCGAGCAGGTCGCACCACTGCCCCGACGAGGGTCCGCCGTTGACCGGGCCGTCCGACTCGCCGGGGTGCTTGACCCACAGCGTGCCGTCGAAGCGACCGTCGAACCGCAGCTTCGGCGGCTTGCCCAGGCGCGCCCAGGTCGGGTTGGTGACGTCGCCGTCGACGGGCTTGCGGGCGCCGTTGCGCGAGGTGTCCACGACGTAGCGCAGACCCTTGACGCCGTCCTGGCGCAGCGAGCGCAGCAGCGTCTCGGCGTAGGCCTTCTCCTGGCCGAGCCGGCGGTAGTTGGCGACGTTGGTGCTGATGCCGCGGCCCAGGCCGACGCCGGCCTTCTTGAGCAGCCGCGCGCGGTCGGCGTACGGCGTCCAGCCGGAGTGGGCGGCGTCGAGGTAGACCCAGGCGCCGGCCCTGCTCAGCTTGCGCACGGCGCTGCGCAGGAGCAGCAGCCGCTCGCGGCCGTTGGCGCACTCGTCGTGGCCGTAGAAGCCGATCGCGTCGGGCTCCACGACGACCAGGGCCTTGCTGCCCCTGGCGCCGGCGGCGACCTCGGCCACCCAGGAGCGGTAGGCGTCGGCGCCGGGGAGGCCGCCGGAGGAGTACAGGCCGCAGTCGCGGTCGGGGATCGCGTAGACGACCAGCATCGGCGTCTTGCCGGCCTGCGCCGCGCGCGAGGTGTAGGCCCGCACGACGTCGGCCACCTGGTCGCGCGGGTAGTACTCGTTGGAGAGCCACAGCGCCTGGGCGCGCTTGGCGATGTCGGCGTACGCCGGACCCTGCTGGGCGGCGGGCATCAGCGGGTCGACGAAGAGCCCCTGGGTCCTGCGGGGGTCGCGCTCGGCCAGCGCGGGCGCGTCGGCGCCGGCCTGGGGCGGGAGCCCGGTCAGCGCGAGCCCGGCCGCGACCAGGAGCGCCGCGCACCGGGAGCGGGAGGTGGGCACGAGCACGAGGGTACGGAGGTTCCGGGGCGCAGGGGGTCGGTTCGCGCCGACTCGGTGCGAAGTACGGGCCGGGTCAGCGCGAGATTCGGGCCGGGTCGGCGAGGTGGGGGCTGGTCAGCGCTGGGCGCGCTGCTCGTAGCCGGCGCGGGCCGCGGTGTCGACGTCGGTGAGGCTGGAGTCGGCGTGCATCAGGTGGCTGAGCAGGTCGCGGGCGCGGCGCGGCAGCGCGTTGCTCGCGTGGAAGACGCCCTTGGCGTAGGCCGGCACCCAGGTCTCGAAGCGGGGCGCGCGTGCGACGCCCAGGATCGCGTCGGCGACCTCCTCGGGGGTGCAGGGGCGCATCCCGCGGGCTGCCGAGACGCCGGCGGACAGCTCGGTGGCCACCACGGTCGGCAGCACGCAGGAGATGTCGATGCCGAGGGGGGACAGCTCGCCGACCATGGCCTCGGAGAAGCCGACGACGCCGAACTTGGAGGCCGAGTAGACCGCGCCGCCGGGCATGCCGACCCGGCCGACGGCCGAGGCGACGTTGATGACGTGCCCGCGGCCCTGCGCCGTCATGGCCGGCAGCACCAGCCGGGTGCCGGTGATGACGGCCCGCAGGTTGACGTCGAGCACCCGGTCGATCGACTCCTCGCTCTGCTCGCCCAGCGGGGACAGCGGCATGATGCCCGCGTTGTTGACCAGCACCTCGACCGGACCGTGCTCGGCGGCGCGCTCGAGGAAGTCGGCGTACGAGGCGCGGTCGGTCACGTCGAGCGCGTGGCCGTGCGCCCGGGTGGTGCCCCCGAGGGACCGGGCCGCCCGGGCCGCGAGGTCGCCGTCGAGGTCCCCGAGGACCACACGGGCGCCCGCGTCGGCAAAACGGCCGGCGGTGGCCAGACCGATGCCCCGCCCGCCTCCGGTGACGACGACGACGCTGCCCCGGAGGTCGCGCTGGCGGTCGGTGCGGGTGCGGGTCATGGGGTCTCCTGGGTCGTGAGGGGGCGCAGGTCGAGGGGTTGGCCGTCGGTGGGGAAGGGCAGGGAGCGGTGGTCCAGCGGTGGGCGGTAGTCGGGGTAGACGTCCCAGGTGCAGCGGCGCAGCAGGTGGTGCATCACGGTGGTGACCTCGAGGCCTGCGAAGGCCATGCCCAGGCACTTGTGCACCCCGGCACCGAAGGGCATCCACGCGTGCCGGTGGGAGCGGTCCTCCCGGCGCTCCGGCCCGAACCGTTCGGGGTCGAAGCGCTCGGGGTCGCTCCAGTGCTCGGCCATCAGGTGGCTGAAGCCCGGCGCGACGGCCACGTAGCGGCCGGCCGGGACGCGGGTGCCGAGCACCTCGGTGTCCTTGACGGTGCGGCGCACGACGAGCGGCACCGGGGCGCGCAGCCGCAGGCACTCCCGCATCACCAGGTCGAGCGAGCTGAGCGTCTCGAGCTCCGCGAGCGTGGGGTCGGGGCCCAGCGCCAGCGACTCTGCGCGGCAGCGCTCCTGCCACTCGGGGTGCTTGCCGAGCATCTCCGTCATCGTGGTCAGGGTGCTGGTGGAGGTGTCGTGGGCCGCCATCATCAGGAAGATCATGTGGTCGACCACGGCCTGGTCGTCGAAGCGCTGCCCGTCGTCGTCCTCGAGCAGGCACAGCTGGGAGAGCAGGTCGTCGCCCGGCTCGGCGCGGCGGACGGGCAGGTAGCCGCGCAGGAACTCCTCGAGCACCCGGCGCCCGCGGGTGGCGCGCCACCAGCGGGTGCCCGGCACCGGCCGGCGCACGAGCGCGGAGGCGGCCTGCACGCAGTCGATGAAGGCGCGGTTGACCCGGGCCATCTCCTGGGCCGAGGTGAGCTCGGCGCCGCCCATGAAGATCTCGGCGGCCAGGTCGAGGGTCAACGCCTTCAGGGCCGGGTGGGCACGGAACCCGGGGCCCGGCGTCCACGCCCCGACCCCGGCCCGCGCCGGCGGCTGCAGGCTGCGGGCGTAGCCCTCGAGCCGGTCGCGGGTGAAGGCCTGCTGCAGGATCCGTCGGTGCAGCCGGTGCTCCTCGAAGTCGAGCAGCATCAGGCCGCGGCGGAAGAAGGGCCCGACGAGGTAGGTCCAGGCGGGGGCGCTCGCGAACGCCTTGTCGCCGTTGGTGAGGGCCGCGCCGCAGGCGTCGGGGCCCAGCAGCAGCACCCACGGGTCGCCCAGGAGCGGCAGCTGGGAGACCGGGCCCTGCTCCGCCCACTGCCTCTCGAAGAGGCCCTGGGGGTCGCGGACGTACTCCAGGGTCCGTCCCACCAGCGGCAGCCCGCCGCGGTGGGCTCGCGACGACCCGAGGGCGGGAGCCGGGTGCGCGGGCGGGCGGAGGGTCACGGCCACAGCGTCATTCAGACAGAGCGTCCTGTCAATAGTCGTCGGGTGCCTCCGAGTGGGTGGGGTCGGGGCCGCCCGAAGTCGTGGCACCATGCCCCCATGGCCGTCAAAGCGGGTCGCTACCGCGGGCAGAGCGCCCAGGAGCGTGTCGCCGCGCGCCGTCAGCAGCTCGTCGAGGCCACCCTCGAGGTCTGGGCGCGCGTCGACGGCCCGCCGGTGACGATGACCCGCATCTGCGCCGAGGCGGGGCTGACCGAGCGCTACTTCTACGAGCAGTTCGCCAACCTCGACGACGCCCTGCTCGCCGTGCTCCGCGAGATCACCGAGGAGATCCGCACCGTGGTCGACGCCGCGATCAGCGGCACCGAGGGCGGGCCCGCCGAGCGGGTGCGCGCCGCGGTCGAGGCGTTCGTGCACCTCATCACCGACGACCCGCGCAAGGGCCGGGTCGCGATCCTGCGCGGCGCGGCGCGGCCGACCCTGAGCGCCCCGCGCAACGCGATGCTGCGCGGCTTCGGCGCGTACGCCGCCTCCGAGGCCGCCGCGCTCTACGGCACCGACGCCCTGCAGGGGCGCGACGGCGAGCTCGCCGGGCTGATGTTCATCGGCGGGCTGGAGAAGCTCGTCAGCGCCTGGCTCGACGGCTCGATCGCCGCGGGTCCCGACGACATCGTCGACGCCGCGACCCGCGCGTTCGATCGCCTCGGCCACAACTAGCGGCGAGGCTTCCCGACGGCCCCCCGCGGTGCCACGATGAGAGGTCCGGCCCGCATGGGGCGGGTCGGTCATCCCGGAGGTCCCGATGAGCGACACCCTCGACACCACGAGCAGCACCACGACCGACGCCCTGAGCGACGAGCTGCGGGCCCGCGACGCCGCCTGGTCGGCGGCCGCCTCGTCCGGCGCCCCGCTGGAGGAGGTCCTGGAGTACTGGAGCGACGACGCCGTCGTCGTGCCACCCGGCATGGACGAGGTGCGCGGCAAGGACGCGCTGCGCGCCTACGTCACCGCGAGCACGGCCATCCCCGGCTTCCGCATCTCGTGGGAGACCGGCGACATCGAGCTCTCCGACGACGGCTCGATGGCCTGGATCCGGGGCACCAACCGGGTCGAGATGACCGGCGAGGACGGCACGCCCGTGGTCATGGAGGGGCGGGTCCTCACGACGTGGCGCCGCGAGGGCGGCACCTGGCGCTGCACCAACGACATCTGGAACGCCGGGGGGTGAGGCCCGGCCCCTAGGCTCGCCGCATGCGCCAACGCTTCCACGGCCGGATCGCCGGCGTCGGCAGCACCACCGGCGTGCGCGTGGTCGTCGGGCGCTGGGACCGGACCCCGTGGGGCCCGTTCTCCGACGCGATGGTCGCGCTGCCCTCGGGTCACCGGCTGCTGCTGGCCCCCACCGAGCGGGTCGCCGAGTTCATCGCCTCGACCTACACCTTCGACGAGGTCCGGGTCGAGGCCTTCGAGACCACCGGCCCGGCCGGTGCCTGGTCGGTGCGGGCCGACTCCCTCGAGCTCGACCTCGACGTGGGCGGGCGCACCCCGCTGGGCCGACTGCTGGGCCTGGTACCCGACCCGGTGGCGACGTCGCCCGCCTTCTGCGCAGCGGTCGACCCGGTCGCCCGGGTCGTGATGCGGGGCGTGCGGACCCGCGGGTCGGCCGGCCACGGGCGCCGCGAGTGGTACGGCGCCACCGACCACCACGCGGTGACCGCGATCCGGGGGCGGCTGGAGGGGCGGGACCTCGGCGCGCTCGCGCCCGTGCACCCCGCTCCCGACTTCGGCTTCTCCTCCACCCCCCGCCGGCCCTCGGTCACCTCGGTGGTCACGACCGTCGAGGTGCCGTGATCCGGCCCAGGCGCAGCATCGCCAGCGCGCCCAGCGCCGGACCCGGCGCGAGCAGCCAGAAGGCGTAGCGCCACCCGACCGCGTCGGCCAGCAGCGGCAGCAGCTGGATGGTCACCACCGAGAGCGTGAAGCCGATCGCGGTCTGCACGCTCAGCGCGGTGCCGACGTAGCGCTGGTCGGTGCTCTCGCTCAGCGCGGTGGAGAAGACCCCGGAGTCGGCGATCACCGACGCGCCCCACACCAGCAGGAAGACCACCAGCAGCACCGGTCCGGTCGACCAGAGCAGCGGGGCGAGCAGGCAGCAGGCCGCGCTGGTCGCCATCGCGGCGACGGCCGCGGCCGAGCGGCCGTACCGGTCGGCGCCCCAGCCCCCGAGCAGGGCGCCGACGAGACCCGCCACGCCCACGGTCAGGAAGGTCAGCGCGCTCACCCCGGCCCCCGAGAGCTCCCACGCCGGCTGGTGCACGAGGAAGGCCGGCAGCCAGGTCCACAGCGCGTAGAGCTCCCACATGTGGCCGAAGTAGCCGAGGTTGGCCAGCAGCGGGGCGCGGCTGCTGAGCCCGGCGAGCGCGTGCCGTGCCTGCGGGCGCTGGCCCGGCGCCAGCAGCGGCCCGGGGCGCAGCACCGTGAGCGCCACGAGCCCGGCGCCGAGGGTGAGGGAGGCGGCGGTGAGCATCACCACGCGCCACGGCAGCGGCCCCGAGGCGCTGATCAGGTGCGGCAGCGCCGAGCCGAGGGTCAGCGAGCCGACGAGCACGCCGAACGCGCGACCGCGGTCGACCGGCAGCGACCAGGAGGCCATCAGCTTCATGCCGACCGGGTAGACCCCGGCGAGAAAGGCCCCGGTCAGGAAGCGCAGCGGCAGGGCCAGGGCCAGCCCGTCGGCGGCCAGCGCCAGCAGCGACGTCGACGCGGCCGCGCCGAAGGCGCACAGGGCCACCAGCCGCTGCGGCGGCATCCGGTCGGGCAGGTTGAGCACGCTGGAGGTCAGCGCCCCCACGACGAAGCCGATCTGCACCGCACCGGTCAGCCACACCACCGAGGTGTCGCCGAGCCCCCACTCGCCGCGCAGCGTGGGCGCGATCGCGGTCGCCGAGAACCACACCGCCAGCCCGAGCACCTGGATCAGGGCGATGAGCGAGCGCTGCAGCCCGGCCCCGTGCAGGTCGGGCTGCGTGGTGCTGGTCGGGCTGCTCACCGGGACAGCCTCCCAGAGGTCGCCGGGACGGCCCGGCTCAGAGGTCGATCGCGCGGTTCACCCAGGTCGAGGAGACGACCATCCCGACCTTCTCGTAGAGGCCGAGCGCCCCGGTGCGCGAGTCGGTCGAGAGGTAGCAGCGGGTCGCCCCGTGCTCCCGGGCCAGGGCGAAGGCGTCGACCAGCATCGCCGCGGCCAGGCCCTGCCCGCGCCGGTCGCGACGTACGCCGACCTTGGCGACGTAGCCGCCCCCGCCGGCCAGGTGCACGTGGGTGGCGCCGACCAGGACGCCGTCCGCGTCGTGCACCAGCCGCAGGTTCCAGGGCTGGTGGCCCTCGCGGTCCCAGACCCGCGCGCCGAAGTCGGCCAGCGGCTGGCGGGGCCGCTCGGCCCACTCCAGGAAGCAGTCCTCGAGCAGCGTCCAGGCCGCCTCCCGGTCGGCCGGTCGGCCGGGTCGGCGTCGCGCAGCGTGTGCCCGGCGGCCAGCGGGGCGGCGGGCATGGTGACGCCCTCGGGCAGCTCCAGGTCCCAGGCGGTCCAGCGCACCCGGTAGCCAGGGCGGCCATCAGCCGGTCGGCGGCGCTGTCCTGCGGCACCTGGCTGCCGACCCGCGTGGCGCCACGCTCCCGGGCGCGCTGCTGCACCCACCCTGCGAGCCAGGTGCCGATGCCGCGACCCTGGTGGGCGGGGTCGACCGCGGCGTAGGCGACGTCGTCACCGGCGTGGTCGACGTAGGCCACGAGCCGCCCGCCGGCCGCGGGGTCCTCGACGCCGACGGCGCTCGAGGCGAGGTCGTAGCTGGGGCGCAGCCAGTCGGCGCGGATGTCCTCGACGTCAACCTCGGGGGCGCCGAGGTCGACCGTCTCCTCGGCGCGCACCAGGTCGGCCACGGCCGCGGCGTCGTCGAGGGTCAGGGTGCGGGTGCGCAGCCCGGGGGGCAGCGGTGCCGGCGTGGTGCTCATGCGCCGATGGTGCACCCGGGCGGGCACCCCCGGCACCTGATTTCCGCGGCGGGCGCCCGGGACGTCGTACGGGCAGGACGTCCGTCCGTGCCTGGGGCATGACGTCCCGGGGCCGCGCAGGGATCAGGCGTTGCGGATCGCCGAGACGTCGAAGTCGAGCTTGATCTTCTCCGACACCAGCACGCCACCGGTCTCGAGGGCCGCGTTCCAGGTCAGGCCCCAGTCCTTGCGGTTGATCGAGGTGCCGCCCTCGAAGCCGATGCGCAGGTTGCCGAACGGGTCCTGGGCCGAGCCGGTCGACTCGAACTCGATCGTGACCGGCTGGGTGACGCCCTTGATGGTCAGGTCGCCGGCGATGGTCCAGTCGGCGCCGTCGCGGGTGACGTGGGTGGAGACGAAGGTGATCTCGGGGTGGTTCTCGGCGTCGAAGAAGTCGGCGGAGACCAGGTGGCCGTCGCGGTCGGCGCTGCCGGTGTCGATCGAGGCGGTGCGGATGGTGAGGGAGACCGAGGAGGCGGCCGGGTCGGCGGTGTCGACGTGGGCGGTGCCCGACCAGTCGGTGAACTGCCCGCGCACGGTGGTGACCATCGCGTGCCGGGCGCTGAAGCCGAGACGGCTGTGGCTGGCGTCGATGGTGTAGTCGCCGGAGATGTCCTCCAGGGCGGCGGTGGGTGCGTCGAAGTCGGGGGTGGTGGTCGCGGTGTCGTTCTTGCGGAAGAAGGCCATGGAATGCTCCTGGGAAGTTGTTGGTGAAGATTCAACTACCTAAGCCACGACGCCGCGCAATCATTCCCGGGCCGCGGAACTTTTTCTCCAGCGACGGGTCGGGCAACGCGAACGAGCCGCGTCCCGGTGGGACGCGGCTCGTTCGACTGGATGTGGTGCGGGACGCCTCAGGCGGCCTGGGTCGCCGGCACGGGTGCGGCGGCCGGGGCGGGCTGGGGCGTGGTCCACCGCGACTCCAGGTGCGAACGTCCGTCCGCGTCGGTCACCAGCACCCAGCTGCGAGTGGGGCACCCGGTCATCTGTGAGTCCGTCATCGGACACCTCCTGTTCACCTTCTGTTCACCTAACATAACACCCTTTCCGTGGTGCTGACCACCGGAAGTGAAGTTCCGAGCCGATGCACCAGTTCTTGCCCGGAATCGGGCAGGATCTTGCGTCGACGACCCCCCATCGAGCAGATTGACGGGGTGACGGTCGTGCAGCGGGGGGTCGGTGCCCCCGACCCGGTGGCGCCCCTGGTGCAGCACCTGGTGGCCACCACCGGCCTCGACGAGGCCGAGGCGCGCCGCGTCGTCGGTGACGTGGTGGCCTTCCACCGCGAGAGCGTCGAGGACTACGTACGCCGTCGCCACGCCGCGCTGCAGCTGCGCGGGCTGCGCAACCCCGAGATCTTCGCGCGCGTCGCGGCCGAGCTGGCCGAGCGCGTCGTGGCCCCGCCCACCCTGTCCGAGCGCCAGCTGCGCCGGATGATCTACGGCTGAGCCGTCCAGCACCCCTCGACCAGCCCCAACCAGCCAGGAGACACCAGCATGTGCGGAATCGTCGGCTACATCGGCACCCAGCAGGCCGCCCCCCTGCTCCTCGAGGGCCTCGGTCGCCTCGAGCACCGCGGCTACGACTCCGCCGGCATGGCGGTGCTGGGCACCGCCGGCGCGCTGCGGGTGGCCAAGCGCTCGGGCCGGGTGCGCGGACCTCGCCGAGGAGCTGCCGGCCCGCTTCGGCGGCAAGGTCGGCATCGGGCACACCCGCTGGGCCACCCACGGCCCGGCCACCGACCACAACGCGCACCCCCACACCGACGTCGCCGGCCGCGTGGCGGTGGTGCACAACGGCATCCTCGACAACGCCTCGTCGCTGCGCGCGATGCTCACCGACGAGGGCGTCGAGCTGTCCTCCGACACCGACACCGAGGTCATCGCCCACCTGGTGGCCCGCTCCGGCGCCGACACCCTCGAGGGCCGGGTCGCCGACGCCCTCAGCGCCGTCGAGGGCACCTACGGCCTGGCGGTCGTGCACGCCGACTTCCCCGACCGGATCGTGGTGGCCCGCAACGGCAGCCCCCTGATCGTCGGCGTCGGGGACAAGGAGATGCACGTGGCCAGCGACCTGGCCGCGCTGGTGCGCTACACCACCACCGTCGCCTACCTCGACGACGGCGAGATGGCCACCGTCACGGCGCAGGGCTTCACCACCTACCGCCACGACACCGCCCAGCTGCACCGCACCCACCGCGACGCCTCGCGCGTCGACGTCGACCCGGCGGCGTACGAGATCGGCGAGCACGAGTCGTTCATGCACGCCGAGATGCT
Organism: Nocardioides marinisabuli; assembly: GCF_013466785.1. NCBI lineage: Bacteria > Bacillati > Actinomycetota > Actinomycetes > Propionibacteriales > Nocardioidaceae > Nocardioides > Nocardioides marinisabuli. The sequence continues at coordinate 1,470,170 of NZ_CP059163.1, read as the reverse complement.
CGACCAGCCGCGCGCGGCCGAGCGGGTGCTGCGCGGGCGCCTCGACGAGCGGTTCGGCACCTCCCACCTCGGCGGCCTCAACCTCGACGCCCGCGAGCTGCGGGCGATCCGCCGGGTCAAGATCCTGGGCTGCGGCTCGGCGTACTACGTGGGGCAGATGGGCGCCTCGATGATCGAGGAGCTCGCCCGCATCCCCGCCGACGCCGAGGCGGCCAGCGAGTTCCGCTACCGCGACCCGGTCATCGAGCCCGACACCCTCTACGTCGCAGTCAGCCAGTCGGGCGAGACCATCGACACGCTGCTGGCGGTGCAGGAGATCCGGCGCAAGGGCGGTCGCGTGGTCGGGCTGGTCAACGTCGTGGGCAGCGCGATCGCCCGCGAGTGCGACGGCGGCATCTACCTGCACGCCGGCCCCGAGGTCGCGGTGGCCAGCACCAAGGCGCTGACCACGATGTTCCTGGCCTTCTCGCTGCTCGCGCTCCAGCTCGGTCGGGTGCGCGACCTCTCCATCGCCGACGGCAAGCGGCTCATCGCCGGCCTGCAGCGGCTGCCCGAGCAGATCCAGTCGGTCCTCGACCGCGACGGCGAGCTCGAGGAGGTCGCCCAGCGCCTCGCCGAGGCCGACAGCCTGTTCTTCATCGGCCGGGTGCGCGGCTTCCCGGTCGCCCGCGAGGGCGCGCAGAAGTTCAAGGAGATCACCTACCGCCACGCCGAGGCCTACCAGACCTCCGAGCTCAAGCACGGCCCGCTGGCGCTGATCAGCGAGGCGGTGCCGACCGTGGCGCTGGTGCCCGACGACGAGCTCGTCGAGCGCAACGTCGCCGCGCTCCACGAGATCGCGGCCCGCCGCGGGCCGCTGGTGGTCGTCACCCACGAGGGCGTCGACCTGGGCGACCTGTCGGCCGCCCCGGGCACGCACCGCATCGACGTACCCCGCAACGAGCGCGAGATCGACCCGATCCTGCTGACGATCCCGCTGCAGGTGCTGGCCTACCACGCCGCGAAGCACCTCGGGCTCGACGCCGACAAGCCCCGCAACCTGGCCAAGTCGGTCACCGTGGAGTGAGCCCGGGAGTGGGCCGGGCAGCGGGTCGGGGAGGGCCCCGGAGGGTGCGGGTGATCCAGGCCACCGCGCGCAGGAATCGGGGCCCACGCCCGCGACCCACTACCTTATGGCAGTGACTTCCTCTGACACCGACCCCACGACCGTCGACGATCAGGTGCCGACCTTCGTCGATCTCGGTCTGTCCGAGCCGGTGCTCAAGGCACTGTCCGACGTGGGCTACGAGACCCCGTCGGCCATCCAGGCCGCCACGATCCCGACCCTCCTCGAGGGCCGCGACGTCGTCGGCCTCGCGCAGACCGGCACCGGCAAGACCGCCGCGTTCGCCCTGCCGATCCTCTCCAACCTCGACATCGCGCAGAAGAGCCCGCAGGCGCTCGTGCTCGCCCCCACCCGTGAGCTCGCGCTCCAGGTGTGCGAGGCGTTCGAGAAGTACGCCGCCCGGATGCGCGGCGTGCACGTGCTGCCCGTCTACGGCGGCCAGGCCTACGGCGTGCAGCTCTCCGCGCTGCGTCGCGGCGTCCACGTGGTCGTCGGCACCCCCGGCCGGATCATGGACCACCTCGACAAGGGCACCCTGGACCTGTCGCAGCTGCGCTTCCTGGTGCTCGACGAGGCCGACGAGATGCTCAACATGGGCTTCGCCGAGGACGTCGAGACGATCCTGGCCGAGACCCCCGACGACAAGCAGGTGGCGCTGTTCTCGGCCACCATGCCCGCGCAGATCCGCCGGCTCTCCAAGCAGTACCTGAGCAACCCGGCCGAGATCACCGTCAAGCGCAGCGCGACGACCGCCGCCAACATCACCCAGCGCTACCTCACGGTCTCCTACCCGCAGAAGGTCGACGCCCTCACCCGCATCCTCGAGGTCGAGAACTTCGAGGGGATGATCGTCTTCGTCCGCACCAAGAACGAGACCGAGACCCTGGCCGAGAAGCTGCGCGCCCGCGGCTACTCCGCGGCCGCCATCAACGGCGACGTCGCCCAGGCCCAGCGCGAGCGGACCGTCAACCAGCTCAAGGCCGGCAAGCTCGACATCCTGGTCGCCACCGACGTCGCCGCCCGCGGCCTCGACGTCGAGCGGATCAGCCACGTCGTCAACTACGACATCCCCACCGACACCGAGTCCTACGTGCACCGCATCGGCCGCACCGGCCGCGCGGGACGCACCGGCGACGCGATCTCCTTCATCACCCCGCGCGAGCGCTACCTGCTCAAGCACATCGAGAAGGCCACCAAGCAGCCGCTGACCCAGATGCAGCTGCCGACCGCCGAGGACGTCAACTCCACCCGGCTGGCGCGCTTCGACGACCAGATCACCGAGGCGCTGGCCAACACCGCGCGCATCGACCGCTTCCGCGACATCGTGGCCCACTACGTGCGCGAGCACGACGTGCCCGAGGTCGACGTGGCGGCGGCCCTCGCGGTGCTCTCGCAGGGCGAGACCCCGCTGCTGATCGACCCCGAGGCCGACCGGGCCCGCGCCCAGCGCGAGGAGCGCCGCTCCGAGCCGGGCGGTCGCGACGAGCGGGCCGGCAAGGCCCGCGCCGAGCGGGCCCCGCGCCGCGGCGGCGACACCAACCTGTCGACGTACCGCATCAACGTGGGCAAGCGGCACAAGGTCGAGCCGCGCCAGATCGTCGGGGCGCTCGCCAACGAGGGCGGGCTCTCGCGCAGCGACTTCGGCAAGATCCAGATCCGCCCCGACTTCTCGCTCGTCGAGCTGCCGGCCGACCTGGGCCCGGAGGTGTTCTCGGCCCTGGCCGAGACCCGCATCTCCGGCAAGCTGATCGAGCTGCGCGCCGACAACGGCCCCCGCAGCTCCGTGGCGCGCCCGCCCCGCGGCGACAAGCCCGCGGGCGACTTCGACCGCAAGAAGGCGCGCCACAAGAAGCCGTAGGGACGCTGCCCCTCGCGGGGCTCCCGGGCCCTGGGGGCGGGGGCTGGTAGGAACGTCGCATGCGACGTCTCGGGACCCCTGCCCTGCTGGGCGCCGCCGCGCTGGTCGCGGCCGGCCTGACCGCCTGCGACCAGGTCGCCGACACGGTGGGCGGGCCCGACGCGCGTCCCGCCGCGGAGGCGTACGCCGCCGCCCTGGCCGCCGGCGAGCCCGGCTCGGTCCCGCTGGCCGAGCCGGCCGCCGCCGAGGCCGACGAGGCGCACGCGGCCGTGGTCGCGGGGCTCGAGCCGGCCTTCGCGGGCCTCGAGCCGCAGGTCGAGGTGCTCACGGTCAGCGACACCCGCGACGTGGCCGAGGTCGACCTGGGCTGGACCTGGCGGCTGCCCGCCGGGGACTGGTCCTACGAGACCACCACCAGCCTGCGCCTGGTCGACGACGAGTGGCGCGCGGTGTGGCAGCCGTCCGTGGTCGAGCCCAGCCTCGAGGACGGCGAGGTGCTCGACGCCTCCACCCTGGGGGCCTCGCGCGGCGACGTGCTCGGTGCCGGTGGCAAGCGCATCGTCACCCCCCGGGCGGTCGTGCGCTTCGGGGTCGACCGGTCGGCGGTGTCGAAGCAGCAGGCGCTGCGGGCCGCCGAGCGGCTCGCCGAGCTCGCGGACCTCGACAAGAAGACCTACCGCGCCCGGGTCGCGGGGGCCGGGCCCGAGGCCTTCGTCGAGGGGATCGTCTACCGCGTCGGCGACGTGCCGGCGTCGCTGTCGCAGGGCTCCGACACGTTCGCCGGCATCAAGGCGATCTCCTCGGAGCAGGCGCTCGCGCCCACCCGCGACTTCGCCGCCGAGCTGCTCGGCAGCGTCGGCGAGGTGACCGCCGAGATGATGGAGGCCCAGCCCGGCGTCTACCGCGTCGGGGACCGTGCCGGGCTCTCGGGGCTGCAGGCGCGCTACGACGAGGAGCTGCGGGGCAGCCCGGGCATGCTCGTGCGCGCCGTCGACGAGGACCCGGGGGCCGGGGGCGGCGAGCGCGAGCTGGTCGCCCTGCCGGCCACCGACGGCGAGGACCTGCGCCTGAGCCTCGACGTCGGTCTGCAGCGCACCGCCGAGTCGCTGCTGGCCGACGTCGGCCCGGCCAGCGCGCTGGTCGCGTTGCGCCCCAGCGACGGCGAGGTGCTCGCCGCGGCCAACGGCCCCGGGGTCGGGGCCACGAACGTCGCGACCTTCGGCCAGGCCGCGCCCGGCAGCACCTTCAAGATCGTCACCAGCCTGGCCCTGCTCCGCGCCGGGATGAGCCCCTCGACCACGGTGACCTGCAGCCCGCGGGTCGTCGTGGACGGCAAGGCGTTCACCAACTACTCCGACTACCCCTCGGCCGACCTCGGCCGGATCCCGCTGCGCCGCGCGATCGCCAGCTCGTGCAACACCGCGCTGATCGCCGAGTCCGGTCGCCTCGACGGCACCGACCTCTACGACGCCGGGGCCACGCTGGGCATGGGCATCGACCACGACCTGGGCTTCCCGGCGTACTTCGGCAGCGTGCCGCAGCCCGAGAGCGAGACCGAGGCGGCGGCCTCGCTCATCGGGCAGGGCCGGGTGCTGGCCTCGCCGATGGTGATGGCCGCGGTCATCGCCAGCGTCCAGGAGGGGGCGACCGTCGTCCCGACCCTGGTCGAGGGCTACACCGACGACCCGCCCGAGGGGGCCGCGCCGCTGACGAAGGGCGAGGCCGAGGCGCTGCGCTCGATGCTGCGCGAGGTGGTCGTCTCCGGCAGCGGGCGAGGCCTCGCCGACGTGCCCGGCCCCGCCGTGCTGGCCAAGACCGGCACCGCCGAGTTCGAGCGGGACGGCAAGGTGCTCACCCACGCCTGGATGGTCGCCGCCCAGGGCGACCTGGCGGTCGCGGCGTACGTCGAGGTGGGCGACTCCGGCTCCGGCACGGCCGGTCCGCTCGTCGAGGCGCTGCTGCGCGCGGCCGGCTGAGCCCCCGGGCTGGTGCGGGCTGGCGCCGGGCTGGCACCGAACAGATGAACCCCCCGCCGCATGGGGTCGGCGAGGGGTCCACAGCCGTCTTCTGAGTGCTCCCTCCGAAGTCGACATCTCGAGTATGCCACGACGCGCCCGGCCGGGTGAAGCGTTGGGAGAAGGAGATCGTGGTGCGAGGATCGCGCCATGAACGGTGCTGACCAGACTCCCGACCTCGCCGCCCTGCTGCCCGACGAGCACCGTCGGCTCCTCGTGGGGGGCCGGTGGCGCGACGCCGAGGACGGCGCCACCTTCGCCGTGCACGACCCGGCCGACGGCTCGGAGCTGACCCGGGTCGCCGACGCGTCGGTGGGCGACGCGGTCGAGGCGCTCGACGCCGCCGTGGCCGCCCAGGCCGGGTGGGCGGCCACCCCGCCCCGGGAGCGTGGCGAGATCCTGCGCCGCGCCTTCGAGATGATCGGTGAGCGCGCCGACGACCTGGCCCGGCTGATGAGCCTGGAGATGGGCAAGACCATCAAGGAGGCCAAGGGCGAGGTCGCCTACGGCAACGAGTTCTTCCGCTGGTACGCCGAGGAGGCCGTGCGCATCCACGGCCGCTGGATGCAGGCGCCGGCCGGCGGCAGCCGCCTGCTGACGATCAAGAAGCCGGTCGGTCCCTGCTTCTTCGTCACGCCCTGGAACTTCCCGCTCGCGATGGGCACCCGCAAGATCGGCCCGGCGGTCGCCGCGGGCTGCACGATGGTCATCAAGCCGGCCGCCCAGACGCCGCTGACGATGCTGGCGCTGGCCGCGATCCTCGGTGAGGCCGGGCTGCCCGACGGGGTGCTCAACGTGCTGCCCTCGACCCACGCCAAGGAGATGAGCCAGGCGCTGCAGGGCGACGACCGGCTGCGCAAGGTCTCCTTCACCGGCTCCACCGGCGTGGGCCGCACCCTGGTGCGCCAGTCGGCCGACCAGCTCCAGCGCGTCAGCATGGAGCTCGGCGGCAACGCGCCGTTCCTGGTCTTCGCCGACGCCGACCTCGACGCCGCCGTCGAGGGCGCCATGGTGGCCAAGATGCGCAACATGGGCGAGGCCTGCACCGCTGCCAACCGGTTCCTGGTGCACGAGGACGTCGCGACCGAGTTCGGCGAGAAGCTGGCCGAGCGGATGGGGGCGCTGTCGCTGGGCCGGGGCCAGGACGACGGGGTCGACGTGGGGCCCCTCATCGACGAGGCCGCCGTCGACTCCGTCTCGCAGCTGGTCACCGACGCCGTGCACGACGGGGCCCGGGTCGTCACCGGCGGCGAGCGCCCCGAGGGCGCCGGGTGGTTCTACCGGCCGACCGTGCTGCTCGACGTCCCCGCCGGGTCCGCGATCAACAGCGAGGAGATCTTCGGCCCGGTCGCCCCGATCACGACCTTCGCCACCGAGGAGGAGGCGGTGGCCCGCGCCAACGCCACCGAGTACGGCCTGGCCTCCTACGTCTACACCCGCGACCTGTCCCGCACGATCCGGATGGCCGAGGCGCTGGAGTTCGGCATGGTCGGGGTCAACACCGGCCTGATCTCCAACCCCGCGGCCCCCTTCGGCGGCGTCAAGGCCTCCGGCTTCGGCCGCGAGGGCGGCTTCGAGGGCATCGAGGAGTACCTGGAGACGACGTACGTCGCCCTCCCCGCCACCTGACCCGGCCCTTATCTCGCGCCGACCCGGCGCATATCTCGCGCCGACCCGGCCCGGACCTCCCTCCAGGAGCTCCGGGCCGGCTCGCGCTCAGTCGGTCGAGGAGCCCTCGAGCCCGGTGGCCTGGGCCGCCTTGCCGACGGAGTTCTTGATGAGCGCCTCGAGGTCGAGGCCGGTGGTGGCCTTGAGCATGCTCATCGTCTGGGTGACGTTGTCGGTGACCTGCTTGGGCATCGCGCCGGCGCCGTCGGTGGAGATGACGGTCAGCTGGTCGATGGCGCTGATGGGTGCTGCGACCTCCTTGGCGACCTTGGGCAGCACCTCGATGAGCATCTGCAGCACCGCGGCGTCGTTGTAGTGCGCGAACGCCTCGGCCCGCTTGTCCATCGCCTCGGCCTCGGCCTGGCCGACCGCGAGGGTCGCTGCGGCCTTTGCCTCACCCTCGGCGCGGGTCGCGTCGGCCTCGGCCGTACGCCGGGCGCGCTCGGCCGCACCGCGACGCTCACCCTCGATCGCCTCGGCCTCGGCGAGCGCGGCGCGGCGGGCCTTCTCGGCCTCACCGGAGAGGCGGGCCTCCTGGGCCTTGGCCTCGGCGGCGGCGATGGTCGAGGCCTTGCGGGCCTCGGCCGCCGCGATCTCGGCGCTGCGGCGGGCCTCGGCCTCCTGCTCGACGCGGTAGCGCTCGGCGTCGGCGGGCTTGCGGACCTCGGTCTCGAGCTGGCGCTCGGTCAGGGCCGCCTGGCGCACCGCGACCTTCTCCTGCTCGGTGAGGATCGACTGGTCGCGGTCGGCCTGGGCCAGCGGCCCGGCCGCCGCGGCCTGCGCGGAGGCGGCGTCGGTCTCGGCCTTGATCTCCGACTGCTTCAGCGCCAGCACCCGCTGCGAGATCGCGATCTCCTGCTCGGCGGCGATCTGGGCCTGCTCGGCGGCCTGGCGGGCGTTCGCCTCGGCGATGCGGGCCTCCTGGGCCACGCGGGCTGCCTCGGGCCGACCCAGGTCGGCGAGGTAGGTGCCGTCGTCGGTGACGTCCTGGATCTGGAAGGTGTCGAGGATCAGGCCCTGGCCGGTGAGCGAGTTCTCGGACTCGTCGGCCACGCGCTGGGCGAAGGCGGCGCGGTCGCGGATGATCTGCTCGACGGTCAGGCCTCCCACGATCGAGCGCAGCGCACCGGCGAGCACCTCCTGGGTGTAGGACTCCACGTCGGCCTGCTGGGACAGGAAGCGCTGGGCCGCCAGCCGGATCTGGTCGGCGTTGCCGCCGACCTTGACGATCGCGACGCCCTCGACGTTGAGCTTGATGCCCTGGCCCGAGACGGCGCCGCGGATCTGCACCGAGATCCGGCGTGAGGAGAGGTCGAGGGTGCCGAGCTTCTGCACGAACGGGATGACGAAGGTGCCGCCGCCGAGGATGACCTTCTGCCCGGACAGGTCGGTGGTCAGCTCACCGGTCTCGGGGTTGACCACCGCCTTGCCCTTGCGGCCGGTGACGATGAAGGCCTCGTTGGGCCCGGCGACCTTGTAGCGGCTGGTGACCAGCAGCACCAGCAGGACGAAGAGGACGACGAACCCCGCGACGGGGATCAGCACGGACGGGTTCACACGAGACTCCTTGGGAGCGGGACGGGGTGGTGCCGGGGGTGGGTCGCAGGGGATCAGCCGAGCTCGCGCCAGGTGGGCGCGACCGTGACGGCCGTGGGGGAGACGGAGCCGGTGACGTGGACCCGGGTGCCGGGCTCGACGGGGATCGGGTGGTCGGTGTCGAGCCGCGCGTTGAGGCGCATCTCGTGCCCGCCGATGAGCACCTTGACCGTGCCGTAGCCGTCGGCCGGGATCGCGGTGACGACCACCGCCTCGCGGCCCACGGTGTCGTCGGTGCGCGGCGAGGCGCCGGAGGTGTCGGTGCGCAGCAGCCGGGTCAACCAGGCGGCGAACCAGCCGAAGCCGACGCCGGCCACGACGCCGGCCGGCAGCGAGACCGCCAGTGGCGCACCGAGGCCCTGGGCCAGCGCACCGCCGAAGCCGAGCGCCGAGACGAACGCCCCGATCACCGCGCTGGAGAAGGTGTCGCCGGCCAGCGCGTCGAGCGCGCCGTCGAGCAGGTCGCCGAGGACCAGCGAGACCAGCAGCAGCACGAGGCCCAGCCCGGCGATGAGGAGGTACGTCGTCACGGGCCCACCCTCCCTCAACCGGCCGAGTCGCGCAGCACCGGCCTTTACCCGGCGTCGGTTCGGGCCGGCTCGAGGCGAGATGTGCGCCGGGTCAGCGTGAGATATGGGCCGGGTCGGCGATAGTGGGGGGCGTGCTGGTCGAGGGTGACGTGGTGGCGGTCTACGAGGACTTCGCGGCGTACGCCGGGGCCGCCGACGACTCACCGTGCTTCACCGAGTGGGCGCTGGGCGTGGTCGGTGACGCCGAGGTGCGGGCCTGGCTCGAGACGCTGCCGGCGCCGAAGCGCCAGCCGAACCTGGTCTTCGCCGCGGCGCGGTGGCACGGCGTGGCGGCCCCGGCGCCGTACGACGCGCTGCGGGCGGCGCTGCTCGGCGACGACGGGTCGGTGCGGGCCACGATCCTCTCCCGCGCCACGCAGACCAACGAGGCCGGGCGGATGGCGACCCTGCTGCCGGCGCTGGCCGCGGTGGCCGCGCTCGGTGACGAGCCGCTGGCGCTGGTCGAGGTCGGCGCGAGCGCCGGGCTGTGCCTCTACCCCGACCGGTGGGGCCACCGCTACCGCGCTCCCGACGGTGAGGTCGTGCACGAGGTGGGGGTCGGCGAGGGCCGGCCGGTGCTGGAGTGCCGGGTCGACGGGGCCGGCGCGGCGTGCGCCCCGCTGCCCGGCCGGCTGCCCCGGGTCGCCTGGCGCGGTGGCGTCGACCTGCACCCCCTCGACGTCACCGACCACGACGCCACCGACTGGCTCGAGACGCTGGTCTGGCCCGAGCACGAGGACCGTCGCCGGGTGCTGGCTGCCGCGGTCGAGGTGGCTCGGCAGGACCCGCCGCACCTCGTCGCGGGCGACCTGGTCGAGGAGCTGCCGGCCCTGGTCGAGCGGGCCGCGGCCCACGGCCGGGTCGTGGTGCAGCACAGCGCCGTGCTCAGCTACCTGCCCGAACCGGCCCGGCGCCGGGCCGAGGAGCTGCTGCGGGGGCTGGTCGCCGAGGGGGCCTGCCACTGGCTCAGCAACGAGGGTCCCGACGTGCTGCCCGGCGTCACCGCCACCGGCCCCGCCCCGCCGCCGGGCCTGTTCGTGCTGGGCCTCGACGGCCGGGCGGTGGGCTGGACGCACGCCCACGGCCGCGCCCTGACCTGGACCGCACCGGACCCGGACCTGCCCTGAGCGCTCCTGAGCGACTCAGCCCATCAGTGCGCCGGCGAGCTCGCGCCTCGAGGTGATCTGCACCTTGCGGTAGACCCGCGACAGGTGCCACTCGACGGCCTTGACCGTCACCACCAGCGCGGTGGCGATCTCGCGGTTGCTCAGGCCCTGCACCGCCAGCTCGGCGACCCGACGCTCGGCCAGGGTGAGGGCGGCCAGCGCCTCGCTGCGCCCCTCCGCGCTCGCGCCCACGAGGTCGAGCAGCCGCCGGGCACGCTGGCGCAGCGGCCACAGCCCCTGGTCGGCGGCGTACGTCTCCGCGGCGCGCAGCAGCCGCACCACCCGGGGCGAGGAGCCCTCGCCGGAGAGCACCAGCAGCCCGGCCAGGTCGGTGTCGACCTGCGCGGAGAGCCGGGCCGCCGGGCCCCCGGCGAGCGTCTCGCGCGCCTCCTCGAGCAGCAGGCGGCCCTCGCCGGTGGTGCTGACGGTGGCCAGCGCGCGCAGCCCCTGGGCGACGGCGTACGCCGACCCGGCGGCCCGCCCGACCCGCAGGTGGGCGCGGGCCTGGCGGGCGGCCTCCTGGGGCCGGCGGGCCCGGGCCAGGGCGAGGGCCTGGCTGGCGCGCCAGGGCAGCTGCTCGGGGTCGGCGTCGGGCGCCAGCGCGCCGGCCCGGGTGAGGTGCTCGACCGAGGAGTCGAGGTCGCCGGCGGCGGCCGCGAGGTCGCCGAGGGCGTGGTGCGCCACCGCCGCGGCCGCCTGGCCGCTGGGCCCGGGCACCGTGACCAGGTCGAGCAGCGGGCCCACGAGCGTGGCGGCGGTGGTCAGGTCGCCGCGGCCCAGCAGCACCTCGACCCGGGCGGCGAGCAGCGTGGCGCGCTCGCCGGTGGCGGTGGGCGGCGCGGCGGCCAGCACGGCCAGCACGCCCGCCGCGTCGCGGACCCGGCCGGTCCGCAGCAGCACCCCGACCTGCTGGAGCCGGCCCGCGGTCGTGAGGGCGCCGCCGGCAGCGGTCGGGGGCGTCGGGGCCAGGGCCATGGCAGCAGCGTAGGAAGGTAAAGTTTTGCCCGCGGTATTTCGCGTGATCGTCGCCGGCCGGTCCAGTCAGGCCGAGCGGGGGCGGGGCCGGCGTACGACCCAGCAGCCCCAGCAGGACCGCCGGGGCGCCGGCGCGCAGCGGGGTCGCGACGGCCGGTGCGAAGTGGCCGCTGCCGCGACCGGCGGCGACCGTGCACCTGGCCACCGGCAGCAGCGCGGCCGCGAGGGCCTCGGTCAGCACCGTCGGGCATCCGGGGTCGTCGAGGCTGCGGGCGACGTCCCAGCCGTGCACCGCGACCTCCAGGGCCGCGGTGGAGACGAGCAGGTCGGCCGGCAGGCCGGCCCCCTCGAGATTGGCCCCGTCGAGGGTGGCCCCGTCGAGGGCGACCCCGTCGAGGTCCTGCTCGGCGGCCAGGGACCACGCGCCGAGCAGGGTGCAGGCCCGGGCCCGCACCGACGCGACGGGCGCACCGCCGGGCGCCGCGGCGGGCGCGGGGAGCGGTGCCAGCCGGAGGTGGCCGTGGCTGGCCTCGAGGTAGGCCGCCAGGGACTCGTCCATGTGCCGCACCAGCGCGGCGAGGTCCCAGCCCGCGCAGGGGGTGGCCCGGCGCAGGTCGCGCGCACCGACCCGGCCGAGCACCTCGCGGGTGCCCGTCAGCGACGCCTCCAGCAGCCCGACCGCCCGGTCGAGCTGCGCGCTCACGGCGTCGGGCCCGTGGGCACGTGGTCGGCGGGCAGGCTCGCGGGCAGGCCGAAGACCTCGAAGAGGCGGGGGTCGAAGAACGCGGCGACCTGCCGGATCCCGGGGGCCTCCGGCGGGCCGGTCATCTCCAGCACCTGCAGCTGGAAGGGGGTGAACTCGCCGCCGGGCCCGCGCATGTACAGGCCGAACGCCGGTTGGCCGTTGGCCGACGTCTCGATCATCGGCATGTCGCGGCTGCCGCCGGGGCACTCGTTGCCGATGAGCCAGGCGATGTTGGCGCGACCGCGGAACCAGCTGGTGAACGGGGGCATCTCCCACACCGCCTCGGCGGTGAGCATCGAGACGATCTGGTCGACGTCCTTGCGCCAGAACGCGTCGACGTACCGCTCGAGGAGGTGCTGCTGCGCGGGGCTGAGGTCGGGCTCGACGGTGTCCTGGGTGAGGGCGCGCGCGCTCATCTGCGCGTGCGCGCGCTGGAGGGCGGAGTTGACCGCGGCCGGGGTGGTCTCGAGCGCCTCGGCGACCTCGGCCGCGCTCCAGCGCAGCACGTCGCGCATGATCAGCACCGCCCGCTGCCGCGCCGGCAGGTGCTGGAGGGCCGCGACGAAGGCCAGCCGGATGGAGTCGCGCTGCTCGACGAGCACCGCCGCGTCGGGCACCGGCTCGAGCCAGGCGACCTCGTGGTCCTGCTCGAGCGCGTCACCGGCCGGCTGGTCGTCGGTGCCCAGCCCGGTGGGCAGGGGTCGCCGGGGCCGGCCCTCGAGGTTGGTCAGGCACACGTTGGTGGCGATGCGGTAGAGCCAGGTCCGCACCGACGAGCGGCCCTCGAAGCCGGCCGAGGCCTTCCAGGCCCGAAGGAACGTCTCCTGCACCAGGTCCTCGGCCTCGTGCACCGAGCCGCTCATCCGGTAGCAGTGCGCCAGCAGCTCGCGCGAGTAGCGCTCGGTGAGGGCGGGGAAGTCGCTGAGCTCGGCCGGGCTCGCGCCGACGCGGGGTGTCGAGGTCATGCGCGGGGTCTCCGTCGCGGGTGCGGTCATCGGTGTGCTCCTCACAGTGTGCCGTCACCGCTCCGACCCGGCTAGCGTCCCGGACTCATCGCCGCCAGCGCGAGGGCACGCTCGGCGGCCGGTTCGGCCAGCGCCCGGTCGGCGCCCACCAGCCCCACCCGGGTACGCCGCTCGAGGAGGTCGTCGACGTCGTGGGCGCCCTCGTGGGTCACCGCGAAGACGAGCTCGGCCAGGGTCACCGGGACCGTCGGGGCCGCCGGGGCCAGCAGCTCGTCGTCGCCCAGGCCCGTGACCTCGCGGGCCGTGCCGAGCACCAGCGCGGCGTCGGTGCCGAAGCGGCGCACCAGCCGCGCGGGCTCCTCGAGCGCGTCGAGGACGGGCCGCGGTGCGGCGCCGAGCAGCGGCAGCGCGGCCGTGCCGCAGGGGCCGGCGTCGAGCCCGGCGCCGGCGACGGCGGTGTCGACGGCGTCCTGGGCCATCCGGCGGTAGGTGGTGAGCTTCCCGCCGACGACGGTGACCATGCCGGTGCGGCCGGTCAGCACCGCGTGGCGCCGGGACAGGTCGGCGGTCTGGCCGGCCGCGTCGGGGCCCGCGACGTCGAGCAGCGGACGCAGCCCGGCGTACGCACCCACGACGTCGGCGCGGTGCAGCGGCTCGGCGAAGGTCGCGGCGACCACGTCGAGCAGGAAGCCGATCTCGGGCTCGGTCGGCTGCGGCACGTCGGGCACGGGGCCGGGGGCCGGCTCGTCGGTGAGGCCGACGTAGATGGTGCCGTCGGGCTGGGGGAGCACCATCACGAACCGGTTGGTCGAGCCCGGCACGGGCGCGAAGACGCTGGTGCGCAGCCCCGGCAGCCGGTCGCCGCGCAGCACCAGGTGGGTGCCGCGGCTGGGGCGCAGCGTCACCTCCTCGGCCAGGTCGCCGGCCCACACGCCCGTGGCGTTGACGACCGAGCGGGCGCGCACGGTGCGGGTGGCGCCGGTGAGCTCGTCGCGCAGCGCCACCGACGTGCCGCTGGCGTGCAGCACCCTGGCGCGCGTGCGCACGTGGGCGCCGTACGACGCCGCGGTGCGCGCGATGGTGGTGACCAGGCGGGCGTCGTCCTCGAGCTGGCCGTCCCAGCCCAGCAGCCCGCCGCGCAGGCCGGCGGGGCGCAGGCCGGGCGCCATCGCGAGGGCCTCGGTGCGGGAGAGGCGTCGCGGGGTGGGCATGGGGGAGGGTCTCGGCGCTGGTGCGGGCCCCGCGGCGCAGCAGGTCGCCGGCGGCCAGTCCGCTGCGCGAGAGCACCCGCTGCAGCGCGGGCGTGCTGGTGGTGAGCGGGATCAGCATCGGCATCGCGCGGACCAGGTGGGGTGCGGTGGTCTCCATCAGGGTGCCGCGCTCGACCGCGCTCTCGTGGGCCACGCCGACCTGGCCCTGAGCGAGGTAGCGCAGCCCGCCGTGCACCATCTTCGAGCTCCACCGCGAGGTGCCGAAGGCGAGGTCGTGGGCGTCGACGGCGAGCACGCTCAGGCCGCGGGTCACGGCGTCGAGGGCGACGCCGGCGCCGGTGACGCCGAGCCCGACCACGACGAGGTCGACCTGCTCGGGGGCGTCGGCCAGGCCCGCCCGGATGCGCGTCGGGCTGCCGGTGGGCGCGCTCACGGGCGCAGCGCCCGGGTCAGCAGGTGGCGCAGCTCGGCGTCGAGGTCGTCGGCGCCGACCTGGTCGTCGACCATCGTGTGCGCCGAGAGCACGAAGCCGTGGGCGGCCAGCACCAGGCTGCGGGCGATGGCCAGCGGCGGCCCGGGCCGCACCACCCCCTCGGCCTGAGCGCGGGCGACCGCGTCGGCGAGCAGGGTCACGATCAGCTCCTGGGAGCGACCGCGGCGGTGCAGCAGGTAGGGCAGCACCAGGTCGGGGTCGAGCTCGACGATGCGCACGAACAGCTCGTTGCGGCGCAGCGCGCCGATGGTGCGCACCACCTCGTCGACGATCCGCTCGACGGGGTCGCGGTCGCCGGTGTCCTCCGCGGTCGTCGAGGCGACCAGGCCCGACCACTCGCGGGTCATCAGGTCGCCGAGCAGCGTCGGCATGTCGGCCCAGGAGCGGTAGATCGTCATCCGCGACACGCCGGCCCGGCGCGCGACCTCGGTGAGCGTCGTACGCCGCCAGCCGACGTCGAGGATGCACTCGCGGGCCGCGTCGAGGTAGGCGTCGCGGGGGTCTCCCGGCGCATCGTTGTGACACAGTGACGTCATGTGTCACACTGTAACACGTGACCCACGACACCAGCTCTCCCACGACCCTCGACGCGCACCCCCGTGAGATGCACCCGCAGCGCTGGGGCGACCCGGCCGCCGCGACCCCGCTGCCCGAGGCGGCGCGCGGCCTCGTCGAGCTCGCCTTCGGCCTGGCCGACACCCCCGCGACCGCGAACGTCACGCTGGCCCCGGTGGGCGTCACCGACGAGGTGCTCGCCGGACTGCGCGCGATCGCCGGCCCCGACCACGTGCACACCGACGACGAGTCCCGCCGGCTGCGCACCCGCGGCAAGTCGACCCCCGACCTGCTGCGCGCCCGCGCCGGCGACCTCGGCGACGCCCCCGACGTGGTGGTGCGCCCCGCCGACCACGACGAGGTGGCCGCGGTGCTGGCCCTGGCCGTCGAGCACCACCTGGCCGTCGTGCCCTTCGGTGGCGGCACCTGCGTGACCGGCGGCCTCGCCGCGCGCCGCGACGGGTACGCCGGGCTGGTCTCGCTCGACCTGGTCCGCCTCGACGCGCTCCTCGAGGTCGACGAGGTCTCGATGACCGCCACCCTCGAGCCCGGCCTGCGCGGGCCCGAGGCCGAGGCGCTGCTGGCCGAGCACGGCCTGTGCCTGGGCCACTACCCACAGTCCTTCCAGCACGCCTCGATCGGCGGTTTCGCCGCCACCCGCTCCTCGGGCCAGTCCAGCGCCGGCTACGGCCGCTTCGACCAGATGGTCGTCGGGCTGCGGGTGGCCACGCCGCGCGGCGAGTGGCGCCTCGGCTCGTCGCCGGCCAACGCCGCCGGCCCCGACCTGCGCCAGCTGGTGCTGGGCTCCGAGGGCGCCTTCGGCGTCATCACCGCGGTCACCGTCCGGGTCCGCCGGCTGCCCGAGGTCAAGGTCTACGAGGGCTGGCGCTGGGATTCCTTCGTCGAGGGCGCCACCGCGATGCGCACGCTCGTCCAGTCGGGTCTGCTCCCGACCGTGCTGCGGCTCTCCGACGAGGCCGAGACCGGGCTCAACCTGGCCCGCCCCGACGCGATCGGCGAGCAGGCCACCGGCTGCCTGATGATCGTGGGCCACGAGGGCACCCCCGGCCAGGTCGAGGCGCGCCGCGCCGCGGTCACCGAGGTGCTCGCCGGCCTCGGCGGCACCCCGCTGGGCGAGGAGCCGGGCGCCTCGTGGGCCCACGGCCGCTTCAACGCGCCGTACCTGCGCGACTCGATGCTCGACGTCGGCGTGCTCGTCGAGACCCTCGAGACCGCGACCTTCTGGTCGAAGGTCGACGCGCTGTACGCCGACGTGCGCGCCGCGCTCGAGCGCGAGCTGGGCGCCGACGGCGGCTCGGCGATCGTGCTGTGCCACCTCTCCCACGTCTACGAGACCGGTTGCTCGCTCTACTTCACCGTCGCCACCGCCGCGGGCGAGCAGCCGCTGGAGCGCTGGGGGCGCGCCAAGGCCGCGGCCAACGACGCGATCACCGCCAACGGCGCCACCATCAGCCACCACCACGCCGTCGGCACCGACCACCGGCCGTGGCTGAGCGCCGAGATCGGCGACCTGGGCGCCTCGGTCCTGCGGGCGGTCAAGGCCGACCTCGACCCCACCGGCATCCTCAACCCGGGGGTGCTGGTCCCGTGAGCGACGTCCGCTCCTTCACGTTCCTGGTCAACCCCGCCTCCGGCGGCGGTGCGGCCCCGGAGGCGGTGGTGCCGGTCGCGCGGGTGCTGCGCGAGGCCGGGGCGTCGGTCGACGTCACCTACTCGCCCGGGCCGCGCGCCACCGACACCCTGGTGCAGGCCGCGGTCGAGCGCGGCGACGTCGTGGTCTCGGTCGGCGGCGACGGGATGCTCTCCCACCTGGCCGGCGCGGTCTCCCGGGGCGGCGGCACCCTGGGCGTGCTCCCCGCGGGCCGCGGCAACGACTTCGCGCGGATGCTGGGGCTGCCCTCCGAGCCCGAGGCGATCGCCGAGCACCTGCTGCGGGCGCCCGTGCGGGAGGTCGACCTCCTGGCCTGGACCCCGCCCGGCGCGTCGAGCCGGCTGGTGGCGGGGTCGGTCTACTCGGGCATCGACGCCCGGGCCGCCGCGATGGTCGACCGGATGCGCTGGACGCCGCAGAAGCTGCAATACCCGCTCGCCGCGGTGCGCGCCATCGCCACCTACCAGCCCGGTCGCTTCCGGGTCGCCGTCGACGGCCGGGTCGGCGAGTACGCCGCGGCGCTGGTCGTGGTGGCCGGCTCGGCCTACTACGGCAAGGGCATGAAGGTGGCCCCCGGTGCCGTGGTCGACGACGGCCTGCTCGACGTCGTCGTGGTGGAGGCCGCCTCGCGCACCGCCCTGGTGCGCTCGTTCCCGAAGATCTACGACGGCTCTCACGTCGACCTGCCCCAGGTCACGGTGCTGCGCGGCGCCCGCGTCGAGCTCAACGCCGACGGCCGCACGCCGCTGCCCGTCGGCGGGGACGGCGAGCCGCTGGGCGTGCTGCCCGGCCTGGCCGCCGAGCCGGCCGTCGTGGAGGTGCGACCCGGCGCGCTGCGGGTCATCGGCTGACCCGGCCGGCCGACGGTCAGCCGGTGCCGGCGACGGTGCGGGCCAGCCGCTGCGCCGCGCGGCGTACGACGTCGACGTCGGCGGGGTCGGGGCTCGCGGCGGCCTGCTCGGGCACCAGCCCGGCGGCCAGGGCGGCCGGGCGGGTCAGCCAGGCCCACGCCTTCCAGCCGTCCATGCCGGCGGCGAGCAGCGGCTCGAGGAGGTCGACCAGCTCGGGGCGCACCTCCCCGGTGGCGTCGAGCTGGAAGTCGGGCACCATCAGCCCGGCCGGGCCGGTCACCGCGAGCAGCCGGTGCTGCCCGGCCGCCTTGTGCACCGCGAAGCGGGTGCGCTCCACCGAGGCGCCGCGCAGCCGGGCGAGGCTCTCGTAGCTGTGCCACGCGCTGGTGAGCAGCTCGTCGTGCACCCGCGCCTGGCGGGCGATCTGCAGCAGCGGCACCGGCACGGCGTGGGCCGGGTCGCTGCCCTCCTGGTGCAGCACCGCGTCGAGCTCGGCCACCTGGTCGTCGCTCAGCTCGGCACCGGTGCCGGGGTCGGTCCACACGGCCCGACCCTGGTCGTCGCGCACCATCGTGGGCAGCCCGGCCTCGGCCAGGTGCTCGACCAGGCCGAGCTCCTCGAGCCAGGCAGCGAGCCGCTCGCGGGCGCCGTCGGGTTCCATGCGCCCAGCCTGCCGCAACCGCCTGCGCGGCGCCCAGCCGGGCGGCGCCTCACTAGGGTGGTGGACGTGAGCGACACCGAGCAGCCGTCCGACCGCTCGGGAACCCGCTCGGGCACCCGCCCGGCGCGGCTCGCCCGTCGCGGGGTCTGGACGATCGCGATCGCGACGGCCGTCTCGCTGGTGCTCGCGGGGGTGACCGGCGACCTCCAGGCCCCCGGCATGGTGCTGGTGGCCGGGCTGGTCTGGGGCGGCTTCCTGCTGCTCGTGGCGCTGGCGACCCACCTGGGCGGCCTCGGCGAGGAGGACCTCCGCCAGGAGCGGCGTCCCGGCGAGCGCGGCTGACGGCCGGGACGGGCGAGACGGACGGTGTGGTCCAGACCACGCCGCACCCCGGGTGACCCCTGGTCGGCGGGGTCGTTGAGCAGTCGTACCCCGGGGGGTAGCCGCTGACCTTCCCGGAGCAGACACGCTGCGACCCCGTCGACCGAGGACCGACGGGGTCGCGGCACGTCCGGGCCCCGTCATGGCCCTGTTACGTCGGTGTGAACCGCGTGACCGACCGGTCCAGGCGTCGTTGCAGAGGTGCGGGTGACCCGCCCGCGCAGCTCCCCCGGCTCCCTCCAGGAACGAGACCCATGCTCCGTCGTGCCTCCGGGCGCAGGGCGATGGGCACCGCAGCAGCCGCCACCGCGGCCTGCACCGCCCTCGTCGTCCTTCCCGCCTCCTTCGTCCTCTCCGCCGCCTCCGAGCCCGCCGCGGCCCCGGCCGCGGCCGTGGCAGCACCCACCGGCCCCGTGCTGCAACCCGCCCTGACAAAGCACCTGCGCTCCGTCGGGGCGGCCAAGCCCGTGCGGGTCATGGTGCAGGCCGGCGGCGACGTCGCGGCCGCCAAGCGGGCGCTGCGCCTGGCCGGCATGGCGCGCACCACCGCGCTGCCCGAGGTCGGCATCGCCGTCGGCGTCGGCACGCCGCGCCAGGTCCGGGCTCTCGTCGAGACCGGCGCCTCGCGCGTCGACTGGGCCGACGAGGTGGTCTCGCTCGGGAGCAACACCTCCCACGAGGCCACCCGGGCCACCCCGGTGCACGAGGGCGCGCTCGACATCGACGACGACGAGATCGGCGACCCGCTCGTCGGCACCGGCGCCTCGGTGGCGATCGTCGACTCCGGCACCGACGGCACGCACCCGATGTTCGAGGACGGCGAGGGCGACTCGCGCGTCAAGCGCAACATCAAGATGACCTGCCACGACGTCCTCGAGGGGTTCGTCCCGGTCGACGCGTGCGCGCTCGACGCGACCCTCGTCAACGACACCGACACGCCGTCCGTCGGCGGCCACGGCACCCACGTGGCCGGCATCGCAGCCGGCAGCGTGGTGACCGACTCCGCAGGCCGTGAGCTGCGCGGCGCGGCCCCCGGCTCCGACGTGGTGGCCGTGAGCACCGGCGCCACGATCACGATCCTGTCGGGCACGCTGGGCATGTACTGGGTGCTCGAGCACCACGCCAACCCCTGCGAGGGGGCGCTGACCGGCCCGTCGACCTGCGCGCCGGTCGCCGCGGTCAACAACTCCTGGGGCCCCGGCGGCGGCGACTTCGACGAGGGCTCGCCCGACGTCGTGGTCCAGCGGGCGCTCGTCGACGCCGGCGTGGCGGTCGTCTGGGCCGCCGGCAACGACGGGGGCGACGGCAGCGAGAACGTGGTCAACCCCGCGAGCCAGGACCCCACTCCCGGCGTGATCTCGGTGGCCAACTACGACGACGCCGGCACGGCGAGCCGGGACAACGCCCTCGACCCGAGCTCGAGCCGGGGCCTGTGGGGCCAGGTCGCGACGTACCCCGACCTGGCCGCGCCGGGTGCCGACATCACCTCGGCCTGCCGGGTCTACCTGCCCGTCTGCGCGACCGGCCTCGACGTGGCCGACCCCGACTACAACACCATCAGCGGCACCTCGATGGCCGCGCCCCACGTGGCCGGCTACATCGCGGTGCTGCAGCAGGCGGCCCAGGCCGAGCTCGGCCGCTGGCTGGAGCCGTCGGAGATGGAGGACCTGCTCCTCGACACCGCCCACCGCTTCGGGCAGCGCGACTGGGTGGCCGACACCCGCAACCCCGACTCGACGACCCCCACCTCCTTCGACGCCGGCCACGGCCTCGTCGACGTCACCGCGGCGGTGGCCCTGCTGACCGGTGCGCCGGCGAGCGTGGTCGACCCCGTCTCCTGCCCGGCCGACGCCCGCTTCACCGACCCCGCCGGTGACGCCTCGGGCGTCCTCGGGGTGCCGACGACGCCCGAGCTGTCGGTCGACGCGCTCGACATCCTGGAGGGATGGCTGACCACCGACGACGCCGGCGACGCCGTGACCTTCCACGTCCGGCTCGCCGACATCCCCGAGCTGCCGGTCGGCCTCCAGGGCACCGGTGAGTATTTCGACCTCAACTTCACGCTGGGCGACGCGAGCTACTACCTCGGCGCCTACCGCATCCTCGAGGACGGGCTGCTCGCCGGCGACCCCACCGCGACCGAGTCGTTCGTGCTCGGCGACTTCGGTGCCGACACCGGCGGTCGTCGGACCCTGGCCCGCGACCTGGTCGGCTCCTTCGACGTCGACGAGGACGTCCTGACCGTGACCCTGCGCTCCTCGGACCTGGTCACCGCCGGTCTCGACCCGTTGACCGAGGGCGACCGGATCAGCGGCCTGGAGTTCGTCGCGCGCCGCAGCCTGGTCCTGCTGGTCCCGGACGCCGACACCGCCAAGGGCACCTGCGCCTACACGGTGGGTGCGGCCGTCGAGCCGGAGCCCACGGCCACCGCGAGCCCGACGGCCACAGCGACGGTCACCCAGACCACGACGGCCACGGCGACCGCGACCGCCACCGAGACGGCCACCGAGACGGCGACGGCCACCGCGACCGCCACGGCCACGGAGACCACGACCGAGACCGCGACGGCCACGGCGACCGCCACGGCCACGGAGACCACCACCGAGACCGCGACGGCCACCGCCACCGCGACGCAGACGGCCACCGTGCCCGGCCCGACGGTCACCGCGACCGCGACCGAGACGGCGACCGCACCGGGGCCGACGTCGACCGCGACGGTGACCGAGACCGCCACGGCGACCGCGACGGCCACGGCGACCGCGACGAGCACCGCCACCGAGACGGTGACGACCTCCCCCGAGACCGGCAACCGGGCCCCGGTGATCGAGGACGTCGACGTGCGCAACGGCAAGGGCCGCTACCGGGCCGGGCAGCGCCTGCGCTTCCGCGTGGTCGCCACCGACGCCGACGGCGACCGGCTGCGGACCCGCTGGAGCTTCGGCGACGGCGACTCGATGCGTGGTCGCAAGGCCGGGCACCGCTACGACCGCAAGGGCCACTACCGCGTGGTGCTCACCGTCACCGACGGCACCGAGACCACGCGCATGCGCTTCTTCGTCAAGGTCGGCGAGCGCCGCTGAGGCAGAGGCCGGGACGACCCTGACGGGCCGGGTGACTAGACCACTCGGCCCGTCAGGGTCACTCGCCAGGTGAAGTCCCGTTGGTCATGGGTACGACGCCGTCCTCCCCCAACGGAAGCGAGCCCCCCGATGACGCCTTCTCCTGCTCAACGGTCCTGGAAACGGTCCGCTGCCACTGTCACCGCCACCGGCGTGGCCCTCGTGGGTCTGCCGATCCTGGCCGTGACCTCGGCCCTGACCGGTCCGGCCACCTCTGCACCGTCTCCTGACGAGTGCACCTACGACGCCCGCTTCACCGACCCCGAGGGCGACGTCAACGACCTGCTGATCGTCCCGGTCGACCCCGCCCTCGACCCCGACGGGCTCGACCTGCGCGAGGCGTGGCTCTCCAGCAGCGCGGCCGGTGACGCGGTCACCTTCCACATCAAGGTCACCGACCTCTCGGTGCTGACGGGCGGCCTGCGTGGCACCAGCGAGCTCTTCCGCTGGGGGTTCGTGCTCAAGGGCGTGCAGTACATCGTCGAGGCCGACCGACCCCTGCTGCAGCCCACGCTGCCGCTCGAGGCGCCGGGCACCTACACGCTGACCGACGGCAACGGCGCGACCCTGAAGACCGGGCTCACCGGCAGCTTCGACCCGGCCGTCGACCTGGTGACCATCACGCTCAAGGCCGCCGACATCCCGACGACCGGCACCGAGCCGGCCTTCAAGCCGGGCGACGTGCTCAGCGACTTCCAGCTCTCCTCGTGGCGCGGCCTGCTCGTCACCGAGGACGTCTCCGACCGGGCCACCAGCCCCTGCACCTACACGGTCGGCGCCGTGAAGCCGACCGAGACCGCCACCACCGTGACCGCGACGACGACCGCGACCGCCACGACCACGGCGACGGCGACGACCACCGCGACCGCGACCACGACGGCCACCGCCACGACCACCGCGACAGCCACTACGACCGCGACGGTGACCAGCCAGCCCACCGCCACCGCGACCACGACGGTGACCAGCCAGCCCACCGCCACCGCGACCACGACGGTCACCAGCCAGCCCACCGCCACCGCGACGACCACGGTGACCAGCGAGCCGACCGAGACCGCCACGACCACCGCGACGGCCACCGCCACCCAGACCGTCACGGCGCCGCCGGGCAACCGGGCCCCGGAGGTCCGCAGGATCGCCGCCAAGCCGCTCGAGGGTCAGGGCAAGGCCCGGGCGAAGTCGCCCATCCGGTTCCGGGTCAAGGCCACCGACGCCGACGGCGACCCGCTCTCCTACCGGTGGACCTTCGGCGACGGCAACAAGGCGCGCGGCAAGAAGGCCATCAACCGCTACGACTTCCGTGGCCAGTACAAGGTGGTCCTGGTCGTCAGCGACGGCGTCGAGAACGTCAGGACGCGCTTCGTGATCAAGATCGGCAAGCCCAAGAAGCGCTGACCACCCACCCGCCGAGCCGGCCGGCCCGCGTCAGCTCGCGAAGGTCCACACCAGCATCTGGGTGTCGACCGCCGCGACGACCGGGTGGGCCGGCTCGTCGGTGAAGCAGAAGGCGTCACCGGCCGCGAGCGGCTCGGCGAGCGAGGAGCGCAGCAGCGCCCCCCGGGTCAGGTAGGCGTGCAGCCGGGGGGCGGCCGGCAGGGACAGCGCGTCGCCGGCCTCGAGCTGGGCCACCTGCAGGGTCGCCCCGGCGACCCCCACCGCCAGCGGCGCGGGCACCAGGCCGGTCATGGCGGGGTCCACGGGCGCGACGGCGTACGACGGCGCGGTGCCGGTCTCGTCGGGGCGCAGCCAGGTCTGCACGAACCGGGTCGGCCCGGCGCCGGGCACGGCGGTCTCGGCGTGGCGCACCCCGCTGCCGGCGGACAGCACGGCCAGCGACCCGGCCGGCACGACCTCCTCGCGACCGTCGGCGTCGACGTGGCGCACCGCGCCGGAGACGACCCAGGTTACGATCTCCAGGTCGCTGTGCGCGTGCTCCTCGAAGCCCTCGCCGCCGCTGACCAGGTGGTCGTCGTGGCACACGATCGGCCCGAAGGAGAGCCGGTCGGGGTCGTAGTGCTCCCCGAACGAGAAGGAGTGCCGGGTCAGTCGCCCCGGCACCCGGGTCACGAAGCGGGCGGTTCCCCGACGGATCTCCACGGTCACAGGCATCATTGTGCCGGTGACAGGTTCCTTCCCCGTGCTGCCCCCGGGCTTCCGCCTGGGCACCGCCTCGTCGGCGTACCAGACCGAGGGAAGCACCGACGTGGACGGCCGGGGGCCCTCGGTCTGGGACACCTTCACCAGCCTCCCGGGCACGGTGCTCGACGCCAGCAGCGGCGAGCCGGCCTGCGACTCCTACCGGCGCTACCGCGACGACGTCGACCTGATGGCCCGGCTCGGGGTCGGTGGGCACCGCTTCTCCATCTCCTGGTCGCGGGTGCTGCCGAGCGGGCGGGGGGCGGTCAACGCCGCCGGGCTCGACTTCTACGACCGGCTGGTCGACGAGATGCTCGCCCGGGGCGTCGCGCCGATGGCCGCGCTCTACCACTGGGACCTGCCCCAGGCCCTCGAGGACGACGGCGGCTGGCTCAACCGGGACACCGTCGAGGCGTTCGCCGAGTACGCCGGCGTGGTCGGCGAGCGACTCGCCGACCGGGTCGAGCACTGGATCCCCGTGGTCGAGCCCAACGTGGCCACCGTGATGGGCCACGCCACCGGCATGCACGCCCCCGGGCGCGAGATGGGCTTCGACTCGCTGCCGGTGGCCCACCACCTGCTGCTGGCCCACGGTCGCGCGGTCGTCGAGCTGCGCGCCGCCGGCGCCTCCTCGGTCGGGTGCGCCAACAACCACGCCCCGATGTGGCCGGTCAGCGACGACCCGGCCGACGTGGGCGCCACCAAGCTCTTCGACGCGCTGTGGAACGGGCTCTTCCTCGAGCCGATGCTGCTGGGGCGCTACCCCGTCGACCTCGAGATGCTCGTCGAGGAGGCGGTGCGCCCCGGCGACCTCGCCACGATCCGCCAGCCCCTCGACTTCTACGGCGTCAACTACTACAGCCCCATCAAGATCGGCGCGGCGCCCGAGGAGTCGCCGATCCCCTTCGAGGTCTGCGAGCTGGTCGGCTACCCGGTCACCGATATCGGCTGGCCGGTGGTGCCCGACGCGCTGCGCGAGTGGCTGATCACCCTGCGTGCCCGCTACCGGGCGGCGCTGCCGCCGCTGGTGGTCACCGAGTCGGGGGCGGCGTACTCGACGCCGCCCGACGAGGGCGGCGCCGTCGACGACCAGGAGCGCATCGCCTACCTCGACGCGCACCTGCGCGCGGTCGCGCAGGCCTGCCAGCGCGGCGTCGACGTGCGCGGCTACTACGTGTGGTCGCTGCTCGACAGCTTCGAGTGGGTGCACGGCCTCACGCAGCGCTACGGGCTGGTCCACGTCGACCACGGGACCGGGGCGCGCACCCCCAAGGCCTCCTTCGACTGGTACGCCGCGGTCATCGCCGCGCAGACCCGGTCGGTCGGCTGAACCCGCCGACCTCGTTAGTCTGAGGCCCATGGTCGACGCGCCCACCCCCTCGGAACCCCCCGCCCAGCTCGTCGACCCCGCCCCGCCGGAGCGTCGAGTCGTCTTCGTCGTCGGGTCGGGTCGCAGCGGCACCAGCAGCATGGCCGGCGCCCTGCAGACGCTCGGGATGACGGTGCCGGCGCCGGAGGTCGCGGCCGACGACACCAACCCCAAGGGGTTCGCGGAGTCGCAGTGGGTGGTGGACTTCCACGACGAGCTCCTCGAGCGCACCAACGTCTCGATGGCCGACGCGCGGCCCTCGGCGTGGTTCGACACCGGGCGGCTCAACAACTTCGAGCCGCTGCGCACCCGCCTGCACACCTGGCTCGAGGAGCAGCTCGTCGCGGGCGGCCCCGAGCTGGTGGTCAAGGACCCGCGCCTGGCCTGGTTCCTGGGCGTGTGGCGCTCGGCGGCGATGCGCGCCGAGGCCGAGGCCGGCTACGTCACGATGCTGCGTCCGGTCACCGAGGTCGTCGGCTCCAAGCAGCGCGTCTACGACGCCCGCACCAGCGAGGTCCACCGCACCGCCGCCTGGGTCAACATGATGCTGCACGTCGAGCGCAGCACCCGCGGCTCGGCCCGCGCCTTCGTGCGCTACCACGACCTGCTCGACGACTGGACCGTCCCGGTCTTCGGCCTCGGGCAGCGCTTCGACCTCGACGCGGTGAAGTCGGCCTCGGCCAACGACATCCGCAAGGTCCACCAGTTCATCGATCCTTCGCTGCGCCGCGTCTCGCTGACCTGGGACGACATCGAGGTGCCCCGGCGGCTGCGCGACATCGCCCAGGCGACCTGGGAGGCGCTCGACCAGCTGCCCGACGAGGGCGGCGACACCCCCGAGGTCCAGGCGACCCTCGACGAGCTGCGGGCGGCGTACGCCGACATGTACGACGAGGCGGAGGCCCTGACCCGCTCCACCGCCGACGCGGCGCGCCGCGAGGGGGCGCGGGCCCAGCCCGGGGCGCCCAGCGCGGTGGACAAGGTGCCGCACTCGGTGCGCGCGATGGTGCCGCCCTCGGTGCGCCGGGGGCTGCGCAAGGTCGCGGGGCGGGAGCGCGGATGAGCCCGGTGCGCGGCGCCGACATCGCCTGCCTCGAGGGCGACCCGGCCTACGACGTGCGCTGGCCCTGGAAGGACGGGGCGCTGTCTCCCGGGCTGACCTGCGTCTTCCGGCTCAAGAACGAGGCGCACAACCTGCCCTGGGTGCTGCCGCCGATGCTGGAGGCGGTCCAGCACGTCGTCATCGTCGACAACCTCTCCGACGACGGCACCCCCGAGGTGGCCCAGGAGGTGGCCAACGAGTGCGGGGCCGGTGACCGGATCACCGTGACGTCTTATCCCCACCGCGTCTCCCGGGCCGGCAGCGAGCACCTGGCCACCCGGCCCGACTCGGTGCACTCGCTCACGCACTTCTACAACTGGTCCTTCTCCCACGTGCGCACCGCCTACTCGATGAAGTGGGACGGCGACATGGTGCTGACCCGCGAGGGCGTGAGCATCCTGCGCGACCTGTCCTGGCAGCTCGAGGACTCCAACGCCATCGTCGCGGTGCCGCGCCACCCGCTGTCGGTGGAGAGCGAGCAGGTCGCCTGGCTCGACCTGGGCTTCCGGTTCCTCGAGCCGTGGATCTACCCGATGGGCCCGGAGTTCACGTTCGTGAAGGCCTTCGAGTGGGAGGTGCGCGAGTTCCCCGAGTCGACCACCCGGCTCGTGGCCCCCGAGGGCCTGTGCGTGGAGCTGAAGTGGCTCGACCGCGACGAGTTCGCGCACTGGAGCGACATGGACTTCGACACCTCCCGCGCCCCCCGCAAGCGCCGCGAGTGGCAGGTCTACTCCGCGCTGCGCGACGGCCGCGGCCACGAGGTCCCCGGCCTGCACCGCATCGAGTCGCCCCCCGGCGTGCACGTCGTCGACCACGTCACCCGCACCTGGCTCCCCCGCGCCGAGCGCCCCCTCGTGCGCCGCAAGGGCCGCCTCGAGGTCTGACCCCCCGCCGGCCGAGCGGTCACTTCTGAACCACCGAGCAGTCAGGTTTGCACCCTCGACCGGTCGCTTCCGCATAGTCCATCGGAGCGCTGAGCGCGACGGCGTACTCCGAGGCCGGCGCGGTGCGGCGTACGCCGAGCCGGCTCGTCCGAACCGGCCGGCTCGCGCTCAGGTCAGGGCGGCGGCGAGCCGCTCCACGATCTGCACCAGCCGCTTCTCGGAGGTGGCGATGTTGAGGCGGGCGTGGCCGTCGAGGCCGGGGTGGTAGTCGTGGCCGGGGGCCAGGCGCACCCCGTGCTCGAGGGCGGCGCCGGCCGGGTCGGCGACGCCGTAGGCGCGCAGGTCGAGCCAGGCCAGGTACGTCGCCTCGAGCGGTCGCAGCCGCGCCTTCGGCAGGTGCTGGGCGACCAGGTCGCGCAGGTCCTCGGCGTTGACCCGCAGTCGGGAGCGCAGCGCGTGCAGCCACAGGTCGCTGTCGCGCCAGGCGGCGGCGCCGGCGACCATGCCGAGGCCGGAGTGGCCGTGGTTGGCCGCGATCGGCACTGCGCGCAGCCGAGCGGTCTCCTCGGGGTCGGTCAGCACGACCTGCGCGGCGTGCAGCCCGGGGGTGCCGAACGTCTTGGAGGCGCTGGTGACCAGCACCGCCCCGGGGTCGACCGACAGGTAGGGCACGAACCGGTCCTGGCCGGGCAGCACCAGCGGCGCGTGCACCTCGTCGACCAGCACCCGGGCTCCGTGGGCGGCCACCAGGTCGCGCAGCGCCTCGAGCTCGGCCCGGCGCGCGACCCGGCCCAGGGGGTTGTGCGGGTGGCAGAGCAGCACGGTGCGGGCGCCGGCCTCGAGGTGCCGCTCCACGGCGGCCAGGTCGAGGGCCCCCGCGTCGGGGTCGTCGTGGTCGAGGTCGGGGTCGTGCTCGACGTACGCCGCCTCGCGCCCGGCCAGCGCGACCACGTCGCGGAACGGCGGGTAGCAGGGCAGCGGCACGACGACCGGGCCCGGCGGGCAGAGCTCGTCGAGGGCCAGGCGCAGCCCGGCGACCACGTCGCCGACGGGGGTGGAGGAGTCGGGGGCCACGTCCCAGCCCCAGTGCCGCTCGGCGAAGCCGCGGAAGGCGGCGTCGAGGTCGGCGGGCTGGGCGGTGCCGGGGAAGGCGGAGTAGCCGAGCATCCCGCGGCCGACGGCGGCGGTCAGCGCCGCGGTGATCGCCGGCGCCGGCGCGAAGTCCATCTCGGCCACCCAGGCCGGGATGGTGCCCTCGGGCACCGCGCCCCACTTCAGCGGCAGCGCGGCGCGGGCCTCGGAGTCGGTGAGGTCGCGGATCACCCGTCGGCCCCGCCCTGCAGCCGCCGGCCGGTGGCGGCGATCCGGTCGGGGTCGCCGGGGGAGGGCAGCCAGGGCAGCGACAGCCCGTCGCGCTCGGGGTCGCCGGCGTAGCGGGGCACGACGTGCAGGTGGAAGTGGAAGACGCTCTGCCAGGCGGCCTCGCCGGTGCAGTTGAGCAGGTTGACCCCGTCGGCGCCGAGCACGTCGAGCTGGCGCCGGGCCAGCCGCTGCGCGGTCAGCGCGCAGGCCGCGAGGTCCTCGGGCGTGATGTCGGTCAGGTCGACCGCGTGGGCGCGCGGCACGACGAGCAGGTGCCCGTCGGTGGCGGGGTTGATGTCCATGAAGGACACCGTCCGCTCGTCCTCGTCGACCCTCGTCGAGGGGATGGTGCCCGCCACGATCGCGCAGAACAGGCAGCTGTCGTCTCGGTTGACCTCACCAGGCATGCCCCGACCCTAGCCAGGCCTCAGACGAAGGTGCCGCCGAGCACCGTGCCGCCGCCCAGGACGAGCAGCAGCACGAACGCCCAGCCGCCGCCCAGGCGGCGCGCCCCGGGCGCGGGGGCGGCCAGGCCGCTCGGTCCGCCGAGGAGCAGGAAGGCCAGCAGGCCCAGCGGGGGCAGCGTCCAGAGCAGCCAGAACCACGCCCATCGGGTCGCCCGCCAGGGGCCGGGTGTCGCGGCGAGCACCGCCAGCGTGCCGGCCGTGGCGACCAGGAACGTCCAGGAGAGCCAGACCGGCACCGGGATCCCCCACACGCTGAGCCCCGAGGGGGCGAAGTCCCGGTGCTCGACCTCGACCCCCGGCTGCAGCTCGCGCAGCCGGTCGGCGACCGGAGCCGCGACCACGGTGGTGCCCCTGGCCCGGCGTACGTCGGCCCCATCGCGAGCCGGCGCCCGCTCCTCGACGCTGGCGCGGCGCAGGAGCCACCCCTCGCGCCACTCGAGCCGGACCGTGGCCCGGCCGCGGACGCCCACCGTCAGCCCACCCACGACGGCGACCTCGGTGACCGTCCCGTCGCGCAGGGCGCGCTCCAGGTCGTCGTAGGTGCTGCTGCGCGCGCCGGTGAGGACGGCGGCGGCGCTGACCGCCAGCCACAGCACCACCAGCGCCCACGCCACCACGCGCACGGCCGGCCGGGCCGTGGCCGGGGTCGCAGGACCGACGGTGGTGCCCGAGCTCACGGGCCCACCGTAGGTCTTCGGCCGCTCAGAGGGCGGCGGCTACGCGGGTGCCCTGCTCGATGGCGCGCTTGGCGTCGAGCTCGGCGGCCACGTCGGCCCCGCCGACCAGGTGCAGGCCGGGGTGGGTCTCGGCGGCGGTCAGGTCGTCGAAGAGTGAGCGCACCGACTCCTGCCCGGCGCACAGCACGACGTGGTCGACG
This sequence comes from Nocardioides marinisabuli, assembly GCF_013466785.1. NCBI lineage: Bacteria > Bacillati > Actinomycetota > Actinomycetes > Propionibacteriales > Nocardioidaceae > Nocardioides > Nocardioides marinisabuli. The sequence continues at coordinate 1,440,371 of NZ_CP059163.1, read as the reverse complement.
ACCAGCTCGCGCGGCTCGCCCTCGACGGTGACGTGCAGGACGACGGCGTCGTCGCGACCCTCGATCCGCTCGTACGTCGCCCCCGCGACCTGCATGACGCCCGACTGCTTGAGCACGGCGCGGTGCGCCCAGCCCGAGGTCTTGCCGAGGTCCTTGCCGATCATCGAGGTCTTGCGCTGCAGCAGCGTCACCTCGCGGAACGGCTCGCGCGGCTTGCGCTCGGTCAGGCCGCCGCGGTGCAGGCTCGGGTCGCCGACGCCCCAGTGCGCCATCCACTCCTCGACGCCGGCCTGCTCGTCGGGGCCGGGGGAGGAGGGGTCGTGGACCAGCCAGTGGCTGACGTCGACGCCGATGCCGCCGGCGCCGATCACCGCGACCCGCTTGCCGGGCACCACCCGGCCCGAGAGCACGTCGGCGTACGAGACGACCCGCGGGTCGTCGCCGCCGGGGATCACCGGCAGCCGGGGCTCGACGCCGGTGCTGACCACGACCTCGTCGAAGCCGGCCAGGTCGGCGGCGGTGGCGCGGGTGGAGAGCCGGACGTCGACCCCGAGGACCACCAGGCGTCGGGTGTAGTAGCGCAGCGTCTCGGCGAAGTCCTCCTTGCCGGGCACCGCCATCGCCAGGCGGAACTGGCCGCCGAGGTCGGGCTGGGCCTCGAAGAGGGTCACCGCCAGGCCGCGCTCGGCCGCGGAGACCGCGGTGGCCAGGCCCGCCGGGCCGGCGCCGACGACGGCGACCGAGCGGCGTGCGCGCGTGGGGGCCAGCACCAGCGTGGTCTCGCGGCAGGCGCGCGGGTTGACCAGGCAGGAGGCGGTCTTGTTGGAGAAGGTGTGGTCGAGGCAGGCCTGGTTGCAGGCGATGCAGGTGTTGATCTCGTCGCCGCGACCGGCGGCGGCCTTGTTGACGAAGTCGGGGTCGGCCAGCAGCGGGCGCGCCATCGAGACCAGGTCGGCGCCGCCCTCGGCGAGGATCGACTCGGCCAGCTCGGGGGTGTTGATCCGGTTGGAGGCGCACACCGGCACCGACACCTCGGCCTTGAGCCGCGCGGTCACCGAGCGCCACGCCGCCGGCGGGACCTGGGTGATGATCGTGGGGATGCGGGCCTCGTGCCAGCCGATGCCGGTGTTGAGGACGCTGACGCCGGCCTCGGTGAGCCGGTGCGCCAGGGTCACGACCTCGTCCCAGCTCTGGCCGCCCTCGACGAGGTCGAGCAGCGAGATCCGGTACATGATCGGCAGGTCGTCGCCGACCAGGTCGCGGGTGCGGCGCACCACCTCGAGCGGGAAGCGCATCCGCTTCTCGGCGCTGCCGCCCCACGCGTCGTCGCGCTGGTTGGTGCGCTCGGCGAGGAACTGGTTGATCAGGTAGCCCTCGGAGCCCATGATCTCGACCGCGTCGTAGCCGCCCTTGACGGCCAGCGCGACCGTCCTCGCGAACGCGGTCGCGGTGCGGTCGACCTGGCGCGCCGACATCGCCGAGGGCTTGAACGGCGTGATCGGGCTCTTGGTGTCGGAGGCCGAGTGGATGAACGGGTGGTAGCCGTAGCGGCCCGCGTGCAGCACCTGCAGCGCGATCGCGCCGCCCTCGGCGTGCACCGCGTCGGTGACCTGGCGGTGCCGCATCGCCTGCAGGCGGGTGGTCAGCTCGGAGGCGAACGGCTTGAGCCAGCCGCGCTTGGTCGGCGCGTAGCCGCCGGTGACGATGAGGCCGACGCCGCCCCGCGCGCGCTCCGCGGCGTACGCCGCCAGCTTGGGCACGTCCCAGGGGGTGTCCTCGAGCCCGGTGTGCATCGAGCCCATCACCACGCGGTTGCGCAGCGTCAGCGACCCGAGCCGCAGCGGCTCCATCAGGTGGGGGTAGGGGCCGGTCGAGTGGGTGCTCATGCGTGTGCCTCCAGGTACTCGGTGAGCCAGGTGACCCAGGTCTGCTCGGTCAGGACCCCGCCGCGCAGGACGAGGTACTGGTCGAGCTCGAGGTCGCTCAGGGTGGTGGGGTCGGGGTAGTCGCGGGCGGTCAGCTGCTCGTAGTGCGCCAGGCGGGCGCGGTGCTCGGCGAGGTCGGCGCGCACGACGTCGAGCACGGCGGCGCGGTCGCCGAAGGAGGCCCCACGCATCTTCACCGCCAGCTCCGAGCGCAGCGGGTGGGGCGTGGTGGGGGTGGCCAGCCACTCGGCGAGGGCCTGCTCACCGGTGGCGGAGACCTCGTAGACCTTCTTGTCGGGCCGGCCGGTCTGCTCGACGGTCGTGGCGTGCACCCAGCCGTCGCCCTCCATGCGGCCCAGCACCCGGTAGATCTGCTGGTGGGTGGCCGGCCAGAAGTAGCCGATCGAGCGGCCGAAGCGCCGGGTGAGCTCGAGACCGGAGGCCGGCTGCTCGCGCAGGGCGACCAGCAGGGCGTGCTCGAGGGCCATGGACGTATCGTGCCCGACCTATGCAACGAGTTGCAAGCCCCGGTTCGTCCTACGATTCCCCCATGCTGCGCCGGTCTGCGGTCGTCCCCGCCCTCGCCTCCCTGCCCCTGCTGCTCGGTGCGGTCGCCTGCGCGCCCGCCGACGAGGAGCCCACCGCGACCGACCCGGGCGCCTCGGCCTCGCCCGACGAGGACGCCGCCGACGTCGACCCGGCCGGCTGCGTCACCGACGACATGCTGCTCGAGGACGGCACCCTCACCGTCGGCACCGACAGCCCGGCGTACGAGCCGTGGTTCGCCGACAACGACCCGACCAACGGCGAGGGCTACGAGTCGGCCGTGGCGTACGCCGTCGCGGAGCGCCTGGGCTTCTCCGAGGACGAGGTCACCTGGGTGCGGGTGCCCTTCAACACCTCCTACGCGCCGGGCGCCAAGGACTTCGACTTCGACATCAACCAGATCTCGATCACCCCGAAGCGCGCCGAGGTCGTCGACTTCTCGCAGGGCTACTACCAGGCCGCGCAGGCCGTGGTGGCGCTCGAGGGCACCGCCGGCGCCGAGGCCACCAGCCTCGAGGACCTCGCCGACCTGCGCCTGGGCGCCCAGACCGGCACCACCTCGCTCACCGCGATCCGCGACGTCATCCAGCCCGAGGTCGACCCGGCGGTCTTCGAGGACACCAACTCCGCCAAGCAGGCGCTCGCCAACGACCAGGTCGACGCGGTGCTGGCCGACCTGCCGACCGCCTTCTACATCTCCGCCGTCGAGATCCCCGGCAGCACCATCGTGGGCCAGTTCCAGCCCGAGAGCGGGGAGCAGGAGGAGTTCGGGATGCTCTTCGAGAAGGGCAACCCGCTGGTGACCTGCGTCGACGCCGCGCTCGCGGCCATGGAGGCCGACGGCGAGCTCGCCGACATCGAGCAGGAGTGGCTCTCCGACGTCGTCGGCGTGCCCGAGCTGCAGTAGTGCCGACCGGTTCCGGGGCCTGGCACCCCAGCGAGCGCGAGCTCGCCCGGCGCGCCGAGCGCCGTCGCCTGCGGGTGCGCCGCACGGGCACCGCCGGCCTCTCCACCGTCCTGGTCTTCGCCCTCCTCGGCCTCGCCCTGGTGCTCTCGCCGGGCTGGGAGCGGGTGCAGGGGACGTTCTTCTCCTGGTCCGCCGCCCGGGACTCGTTCCCGCTGGTGCTCGAGGCCTTCTGGCTCAACGTGCGGATCTTCCTGGTCGCCGAGCCGGCCATCCTCGTGCTGGCGCTGCTGGTCGCGATCATGCGCGGCACCCGCTCGGCGTGGCTCGCGCCGGCACGCATCGTGGCGGTCGCGTTCACCGACGTGATGCGCGGCATCCCCACCCTGCTGCTGGTGGTGCTGCTCGGCTTCGGCGTGCCAGCCCTGGAGCTGCAGGGCGTCACCAACGACCGGCTGGTGTGGGCGACGGTCGCGCTGATCCTGTCGTACTCCGCCTACGTCGCCGAGGTCTTCCGCGCCGGCATCGAGTCGATCCACCCCTCCCAGCTGGCCAGCGCCCGGGCGCTGGGGCTGGGCCCGGTGCGCACCCTGCGCCACGTGGTGGTGCCGCAGGCGGTGCGTCGCGTCGTGCCGCCGCTGCTCAACGACTTCATCTCGCTGCAGAAGGACACCGCCCTGGTCTCGCTCGTCGGCGTCTACGACGGCGTCTTCGCCGCCCGCGACTACGCCTCCTACAACTTCAACTACACCTCGCTGGTCGTCGTCGCGCTCTTCTTCATCGTGCTGACCGTGCCGCTGGCCCGCTTCACCGACTGGCTGCAGCGCCGGGTCGCCGAGCGCGAGCGGGCGGGGGTCCTGTGAGCGCGCCGCTGATCGAGGTCACCGGCCTGCGCAAGACGTACGGCGACCGGGTCGTCCTCGACGACGTCGACCTGCGCGTCGAGCCCGGCGACGTGGTGTGCCTGATCGGCTCGTCCGGGTCGGGCAAGTCGACGCTGCTGCGCTGCCTCAACCTGCTCGAGGAGATCCACGACGGGGTCATCACCTTCGAGGGCCGCGAGATCTCCGACCCGCGGGTCGACCCGCTGCAGGTGCGGCGCCGGATGGGGATGGTCTTCCAGGCCTACAACCTCTTCCCGCACCTGACGGTCCTCGAGAACTGCACGCTCGCCCCGCGCCACGCCCACGGCCTGGGCCGTCGAGCCGCCCGCGAGCGGGCCCGCGAGCTGCTCGACCGCTTCGGGCTGGCCGAGCACGCCGACAAGCACCCCGACCGGCTCTCGGGCGGGCAGCAGCAGCGCGCCGCCGTCGTACGCGCGCTGTGCACGCAGCCGACGCTGCTGCTGCTCGACGAGGTCACCGCCGCGCTCGACCCCGAGCTGGTCGGCGACGTGCTGGGCATCGTGCGCGACCTCGCGGCCGCCGGCACCACCATGGTGCTGGCCACCCACGAGATGGCCTTCGCCCGCGACGTCGCCACCCAGGTCGCCTTCCTCGACGGCGGTCGCATCCTCGAGCTGGGCCCCCCGCAGCAGGTCTTCGCGGCGCCCCGCGAGGAACGCACCCGCGCTTTCCTGCGCCGAGTCCTCGATCCCGGGACAAAGGGGCCGGGTACGGCGATCGGCTGACGCCGCGCCCTCGGGGCTGGTGGGATCGGACGGCGCCCGCTCGGGCGCCGTGACGAAGGGCGTGCGGGGGACATGGGGCGACGGATGGTGCGCGCCCTCGTGGCGCTGGGTGCGGGAGCGGTCCTGGCGGGCGTCCCGGGCGTCCCGGGTGGGGCGGTCGCGGCCGAGCCGGGCGACTACGCGGCGGTCGCGCACCGGGGCGCGCCGACCAGCTCGGTCACCGAGAACACCGTCCCGGCGCTGCGTCGGGCGGTGCGCACCGGCGCCGACGCGGTGGAGCTCGACGTCTCGCTGACCGCCGACGAGCGCTTCTTCCTCATGCACGACGCCACCCTCGACCGCACCACCACCTGCCGCGGCCCGGTCGTGGCCCGACCGCTGGCGTGGCTGCGCTCGCACTGCCGGGGGGCGCGGGGCGCGGAGCGGCTGCCGTCGCTGGCCGCGGCCCTGCGCTACCTCGCGGGCACCGACATCAAGCTGGTCCTGGAGATCAAGCGGTACCCCGACGCGGAGTGGAGCGCCGAGTCCCTGACCCGGGTCCGCGACGCGGTCGCCCGGGCCGGGATGCTCGAGCGCACCCTGCTGCTGTGCTTCCACGCCCCGACCCTGGAGCTCGCCGAGCAGACGGTGCCGGACGTCGAGACCCAGTGGGTGGTCACGTCCTGGAAGGCGCAGGTGCTCCAGGCGCGCCGCGACCCGACCGAGTGGGTCGACGGCGTCAACGTGTGGACCCGGCAGCTGACCCGCCACCGGGTGCAGGCGCTGCGCGAGGCCGGCCTGCTGGTGCTCGGTCGCCACACCGTGTCGCCCCGCGACTGGGCGCGGCTGCGGCGCTACGGCGTCGACGGCGTGATGACCGACGACGTCCCCGGCTACCTGGCCTGGGCCCGCCGGCGCTGAGCCGGCCCGCGGGAGTTTCATCGGGCACCCGATGGAGCTCTCGCCGGGACCATGAAGGTTCATGGTCCCGGCACCAGGTTCATCGGGTACCCGATGAAACTCCCCCTGGCACCGTGACAGCGATGCTGTCAGGATGCCTGCCATGAGCATCGAGCTGGGCAAGGGAACAGGTCCGCTGGCGGGCATCAAGGTCGTCGAGATCGCGGGGATCGGGCCGGGTCCGCACGCCTGCATGATCCTGGCCGACCTCGGCGCCGACGTGATCCGGGTCGAGCGCCCCGGCGGGCAGATGCTCACCGGCGGCAGCCACGACCTGCTCAACCGCGGGCGGCCCAGCGTCGCGCTCGACCTCAAGCAGCCCGAGGCCGTGGCCACGGTGCTCGACCTCGTCGAGGGCGCCGACGTGCTCGTCGAGGGGATGCGACCCGGCGTGCTCGAGCGGCTCGGCCTGGGCCCGGAGCAGTGCCACGAGCGCAACCCCGCGCTGGTGTACGGCCGGATGACCGGCTGGGGCCAGAGCGGACCGCTGGCCACCGCGGCCGGCCACGACATGAACTACATCGCCATCACCGGTGCGCTCCACGGGCTGGGCCAGGACAAGGCCCGCCCGCACTTCCCCGGCAACCTCGTCGGCGACTTCGGCGGCGGGTCGACGTACCTGGTCATCGGCATCCTCGCCGCGCTGCTCGAGGCCAGGGTCTCGGGCCGCGGCCAGGTCGTGGACGCCGCCATCGTCGACGGCACCGCCCACCTCAACGCGATGGGCGCGGCCTTCCTGGCCTCCGGCACGTTCACGGAGGAGCGCGCCGCCAACCTGCTCGACGGCGGCGCCCCGTTCTACGACGTCTACGAGACCTCCGACGGCGAGCACATGAGCGTCGGGGCGCTGGAGCCGCAGTTCTTCGCCGAGCTGGTGCGCCTGCTGGGCCTGGAGGACCGGTGCCCGGGCCAGCTCGAGATGGAGCGCTACCCCGAGATGCGGGCCCTGCTCGCCGAGACCTTCGCCCAGCGCACCCAGGCCGAGTGGGTCGAGCTCTTCGAGGGCACCGACGCCTGCGTGGCCGGCATCGTGCCGCTCAGCCGCGCCGTCGACCACCCCCACCTCAGCGCCCGCGAGACGTTCGTGACCAAGGACGGCATCGTCCAGCCGCAGCCGGCGCCCCGCTTCTCGCGCACCCCCGCGACCCTCGACCTGCCCCCGGCGCCGCGGGCCGGCGCGCACACCCGCGAGGCGCTGGCCGCCTGGGGCGTCGCCGACGTCGAGGGGCTGCTCGAGCGCGGGGTGGCGGTGCAGGCCGACTAGTCTGCGGGACGTGCGGCCTTTCCTCTTCCTCGGCACGCGCGCGGAGGACGACGCCGCCGACGGCGAGTACGACGCCCTGCTGCGCTGCGCCGGTCTCGACGAGCGCGACCTGCGCCGGGTGCGGCTCGAGCGGGCCCCGCTCGACGAGGCGCTGGGCGGCCCCGTCGACCCGGCCGACTGGTCGGGCATCGTCCTGGGCGGCAGCCCGTTCAACCTCTCCGACCCGGCCGAGGCCAAGACCGCGACCCAGCACCGGGTCGAGGCCGAGCTGCGCTCGCTCGCGCTGCGCGTGATCGGCGCGGACTCGCCGTTCCTGGGGGCCTGCTACGGCATCGGCACGCTCGGCTCGCTGCGCGGCGGGCTGGTCGACCGCACGTACGGCGAGGGGGTGGGCGCGGTCGACGTACGCCTGAGCGAGGCGGGGGTGGCCGACCCGCTGCTCGGGGTGCTGCCGCAGCGCTTCGACGCGTTCGTGGGGCACAAGGAGGCCGTCACCCGGCTGCCCGAGGGGGCGGTGCGGCTGGCCGGGTCGGCGACCTGCCCGGTGCAGGCGTTCCGGATCGGGCGGCACGTCTACGCCACCCAGTTCCACCCCGAGCTCGACGTCGAGGGCCTGGTGCACCGCCTGACGATCTACCGCGACCACGGCTACACCGCGCCCGGCGGGCTCGACGACGCGCTGGCCGCGGCCCGGGCGGCGAAGGTCAGCGAGCCGCCGCGCCTGCTGGCCCGCTTCGTCGAGCTGTACGCCCGCTGACCGTGCGCACGTCCTCTTGCTGAACATCTGTCAATAAGGCTCGATCTCGACTACCGTGCTCCTCCATGAGCACTCCCGAGCCCACCCCTGCCCCCGAGACCCAGGTCGAGCACGTCGACGTCCTCGTCGTCGGGGCCGGCCTGTCCGGCATCGGTGCGGCCGCGCAGGTCCTCTCCCGCGTCCCCGGCACCAGCGTCGCGGTGCTCGAGGGCCGCAGCGCCAGCGGCGGCACCTGGGACCTGTTCCGCTACCCCGGCATCCGCTCCGACTCCGACATGTTCACCTTCGGCTACCACTGGCGCCCCTGGCCCAGCGACACCGCGCTGGCCGACGGCGGGCTGATCCTCGACTACCTGCGCACCGTGGCGCAGGAGTACGACGTCGAGCCGCGCATCCGCTACGACCACTGGGTCAGCGCGGCCTCGTGGAGCAGCGACGAGCGCCGCTGGACGGTCACCTACGAGCACGACGGGCGCGAGCAGCAGATCACCTGCTCGCTGCTGTGGGGCGCCTCGGGCTACTACGACTACGACGAGGGCCACGCGCCCGAGTTCCCCGGCGTCGAGGCCTTCGGCGGCGAGGTCGTGCACCCGCAGTTCTGGCCCGAGGACATGGACTACTCGGGCAAGAAGGTCGTGGTCATCGGCTCCGGCGCCACCGCCATCACCCTGGTGCCCGCGATGGCCGGCACCGCCGAGCACGTCACGATGCTGCAGCGCTCGCCGTCGTACGTGCTGACCCGCCCGGGCACCGACCCGGTGGCCCAGAAGCTGTCGCGGCTGCCGGCCGCGGTCAAGCAGCCCGTCGTGCGGTGGAAGAACATCCTCGAGGCCGTCGTGTCCTACCAGCTCTTCCAGCGCAAGCCCGAGTGGGGCAAGAAGCTGATCCGCGACCAGACGGTCAAGCAGCTGCCCGACGGCTTCGACGTCGACACGCACTTCCGCCCGGCGTACAACCCGTGGGACCAGCGGCTGTGCTTCGTGCCCGACGGCGACCTGTTCCGGTCGATCCGCAAGGGCCAGGCGTCGGTGGTCACCGACACCATCGAGACCTTCACCGAGACCGGCATCCGCCTCTCCTCGGGCGCCGAGCTCGAGGCCGACGTGGTGGTCACCGCGACGGGGCTCAAGCTCAAGGCCTTCGGCGGCATCCGCTTCACCGTCGACGGCGCCGAGGTCAAGATGCACGAGACCATGGCCTACAAGTCGCTGATGCTCTCGGGCATCCCGAACTTCGTCTACACGATCGGGTACACCAACGCCTCCTGGACCCTCAAGGCCGACCTGGTCGCCGACTTCGCGGTGCGGGTGCTCGAGGAGATGCGCGAGCACGGGCACTCCATGTTCGTCGTCGACCGCGACCCCACCGTCGCCGAGCGGCCCTTCATGGACTTCCAGTCGGGGTACGTCGTGCGCGCCCTCGACCAGCTGCCCCGCCAGGGCGACCGCGCGCCGTGGATGCTCAAGCAGAACTACCTCACCGACCTGCGCACCATCCGCCACGACAAGATCGACGACGGAGTGCTGCAGTTCCGGTGACCGCCGCATCCGCGGGGGTGAGCAGGCGGCCCCCGGCGCCTGGTTCATTGGTGGCACGTCCACTGCTACCAGGAGGTAACACCATGGGTATCGCTGACAAGGCGTCGAACAAGGCCGAGGACCTCAAGGGCCAGGGCAAGGAGGGCGTCGGCAAGGCGACCAACGACCACGAGCTCGAGGGCGAGGGCAAGGGCGACCAGGCCTCGGCCTCGGTCAAGGACGGCGTCGAGAAGCTCAAGGACGCCGGCAAGGACATCAAGGACGGCTTCACCAAGTAGCCGGCGGCCCGGTCGCCGCGTCCGCGCCGCCGCGCAGCGGTAGTGGCGCGGAACACGGCGCGACGAGTAGGTCGTCCCGGGCTGCTCCCCTATGCTGGGGAGCAGCCCGTCCAGTCTTGCCTCGGGCCCCCCGCGCGCCTCGGCGCCGCGTCCCTCTCCTGAGAGAGGCTGCTGTGAGTCTCATCGAGCGCAGCACGTTCTGGCGAGACACGCCAACAGTGAGTAGTGCCAACGTGTCTTCACCCTCCTTCGCCGATCTCGGCGTCCCCACCGACCTGACCCGCGTGCTCGACGCCGCGGGGATCACCAGCCCCACCCCGATCCAGGCAGCCACGCTGCCCGACTCCCTGGCCGGACGCGACGTCCTGGGCCGGGGCCGTACCGGCTCGGGCAAGACCTACGCCTTCCTGCTGCCGCTCGTGGCCCGCCTGGCCGCCTCCGGCCGCACCGCCCGCGCCGGCCGCCCGCGCTCGCTCGTGCTGGCCCCGACCCGTGAGCTGGTCGCGCAGATCCAGGAGTCCCTGGCCCCGCTGGCCAAGGTGCACGGCTTCACCATGCAGACCGTCTTCGGCGGTGTGGGCCAGGGCCCGCAGGTCGCCGGTCTCAAGCGGGGCGCCGACATCGTGCTGGCCTGCCCCGGTCGCCTCGAGGACCTCATCAAGCAGGGCCACTGCCGCCTCGACGACATCGAGGTCACGATCCTGGACGAGGCCGACCACATGGCCGACCTCGGCTTCCTGCCCGCCGTGCGCCGCCTGCTCGACGCCACGCCGCGCGAGGGCCAGCGCCTGCTCTTCTCGGCCACCCTCGACAACGCGATCGACGTGCTGGTCAAGCGCTACCTGAGCCAGCCGGTGACCCACCAGGCCGACTCGGCGCAGTCGCCGGTCGTCAAGATGGACCACCACGTGCTGCGCCTGCCGCGCGAGCACCGGGTGCCGGTGCTGGTCGACCTGACCAGCGCCCCCGGCCGCACGGTCGTCTTCACCCGCACCAAGCACGGCGCCAAGGCGCTGGCTCGCCAGCTCAACAAGAGCGGTGTGCCGTCGGTCGAGCTGCACGGCAACCTGAGCCAGAATGCGCGTACCCGCAACATGGACGCCTTCCACTCGGGCAAGGCCACCACCCTGGTCGCCACCGACATCGCCGCGCGCGGCATCCACGTCGACGACGTCTCGCTCGTCGTGCACGCCGACCCGCCGGCCGAGCACAAGGCCTACCTGCACCGCTCGGGTCGCACCGCCCGCGCCGGTGCCGCCGGCACCGTCATCACCCTGATGACCCCCGAGCAGGAGCGCGACGTGCGCGACCTGACCCGGGCCGCCGGCATCAAGCCGACCATCACCCGCGTCGACGCCCTCGGCCACCCGGTCCTCTCCCAGCTCGCCCCCGGCGAGCGGGTGCTGGTGCCGGGCGGCATCGTCGTCGAGGCCCCGCGCCCGGCCACCGGCTCCACCGGTGGCGGCGGCTCGACCGGCGGGGGTGGCGGCCGCAACCGCAACCGTCGTCGCTCGGGCGGCGGCCAGGGCGGTGGCCAGGGTGGCGGCCGTGGCCCGCAGGGCGGCGGCCAGCGCCAGGGCGGCAAGCCCGGCTCCAAGCCCGCCGCCAAGCAGGGTGCCAAGCCCGGCGCCCGTCGCGGCGGCCAGGGCCGACCCTCCGGGGCCGGCTCGCACAACGCAGCCAGCTTCAGCGCAGGGGTGCGCTGAACCACCTGACGAGAGGATGAGCCCGGTGCGCGAGTTCGTACGCCGCAGCCTGTGGGAGATGGTGCCGCGCGACCAGCGCCAGACCCCTGCAGCGCTGCGCCGCCGCCAGCTCGTGACCATCGGGTTCGTCCTCGTCGGGGCGGTCGTCCTCGGCTTCACGCTGCGCACCGACCCGGGCAGCCAGGCCTTCTACCTGCTGACCCTGGTGCTCGCGGCGGTGTGGACCGTCGGCGCCTTCGCCTCCGGCCCGCTGCACCTGGGCCGGATCGCGCGCGGCGAGGGGCTGCGGCGACCGGTGCTCTCGCCGATCCTGCTCGGTGCCATCCTCGTCGGCGTCTTCGTCGTGGGGGCGCTGGTGATCCGCGAGATCCCGTTCGCCGACCCGCTGGTGAGCCAGATCCGCTCGGTGCTGCGCTACACCCAGGAGACGCCGATCGCGCTCCTGGTGGTCGTCACCGCGCTCAACGGCATCGCCGAGGAGCTGTTCTTCCGCGGCGCGGCGTACGCCGCCGTCACGCGCCACCCGGTCAGCGTGACCTCGGTGGCCTACACGGTGGCGACCCTGGCCACCGGCAACGTGATGCTCGGCTTCGCCGCGGTGCTGCTGGGGGTCGTGGTCGGCCTGCAGCGCCGCGCCTCGGGCGGCATCCTGGCGCCGATCCTGACGCACCTGACCTGGTCGCTGTCGATGCTCTTCCTGCTGCCGCTGATCTTCCTGTCCTGACCCCGGCCGACCCTGCCGAGCGGTCACTTGTGAACCACCGAGCAGTCACCTCTGCACCGGTGGGCGCCGACCCCCAGGACTTCGTGAATCGCTTCACAAAGTCTGGGTGCGGCGGTCGCTTCGTCGTACGGTCGGTGACGTGGACCTCCTCACCGGACTGACCACCCTCGCGGCCGACGTCCCCGACCCGGCTGGTCTCCTGCCCGCGCGCCAGCAGATGGCCCTCTCGTTGGGCTGGCACATCGTGCTGGCCTGCTTCGGCGTCGCGTTCCCCACCATGATCCTGGTGATGCACTGGCGCGGGGTCTACCGCGACGACCCGCTCGCGCTCGTGCTCGCCCGGCGCTGGGCCAAGGTCTCAGCGGTGCTCTTCGCGATCGGTGCGGTCTCCGGCACCGTCCTGAGCTTCGAGATGGGCCTGCTGTGGCCCGGGCTGATGGGCCGCTTCGGAGACGTGCTGGGGCTGCCGTTCGCCTTCGAGGGGGTCGCCTTCTTCCTCGAGGCGATCTTCCTGGGCATCTACCTTTACGGCTGGGGACGGATCCCCCCGCGCCGGCACCTGCTGATGCTGGTGCCGATGGCCCTGACCGGCATCGCCGGCACCTTCAGCGTGCTGGCGGTGAACGGGTGGATGAACAACCCGACCGGCTTCCGCATCGTCGACGGCGAGGTCACCGACGTCGACCCGTGGGCCGCGATGTTCAACAGCGGCGTGCTGTGGCAGTTCCTGCACATGTGGGTGGCTGCGTTCATGGTCGCCGGCTTCTCGGTCGCCGCGGTGTACGCCGCTGGCATGCTGCGGGGCCGGCGCGACCGGCACCACCGGCTCGGTTTCACGGTGCCCTTCGCCTTCGCCTCGGTGGCGGCGCTCCTGCAGCCGGCCATCGGGCACCTGCTCGGCTCGCGCCTGGCCGACACGCAGCCCGCCAAGCTGGCCGCCTTCGAGCTCGCCACGGAGACCGAGAGCCCCTCGCCGTTGCGGCTCGGCGGGTTGCTGGTCGACGGGGAGGCACGCTGGTCGATCGACATCCCCTACCTGGGCTCCCTGATCGCGCGGAACTCGCTGACGGCCCCGGTCCAGGGTCTCGACACCATCCCGCTCGACGAGCAGCCCCCGGTCAACATCACGCACCTGGCCTTCCAGTCGATGGTCGGCATCGGCACCGCGCTGGCGCTGCTCGCGCTGGTGTACTGGGTCGCGCGTTGGCGCGGGCACGACCTCCTGCGCTCGGAGACGCGTGGCGGCACCTGGCTCCTGCGGGCCGCGGTGGCGGCCGGGCCGTTGGCCGTGGTGGCGCTCGAGGCCGGGTGGATCGCCACCGAGGTGGGCCGCCAGCCGTGGGTGGTCTACGGGGTGATGCGCACGACCGAGGCCGCGGGCAACGCCTCCACCGCGCTGTGGTGGGTGCTGGGCGCCTCCGCGGTCCTGTACGCCGCGATGACGATCGGCGCGGTGCTGGTGCTGCGCTCGATGGCCCGCCGCTGGCGCGAGGGCGACGAGAGCCTGCCGAGCCCCTACGGTCCCGAGCTGGAGCCTGCGGAGGAGCTGCGCCGATGAGCCTCGAGATCGCGGTCGCCGCGGCCCTGTTCACCGGGGTGGTCGCCTACTCCGTGCTGGGCGGGGCCGACTTCGGCTCCGGCTTCTACGACCTCACGGCGGGCGGGACCCGGCGAGGCGCCGAGCTGCGCCGCCAGGTCGACCACAGCATCGGCCCGGTCTGGGAGGCCAACCACGTCTGGCTGATCTTCGTGCTCGTCGTGTGGTGGACCGGCTTCCCCTCGACCTTCGCCGCGGTGGCGACCACGTTGGCGGTCCCGTTGGTCCTGGCCCTGGTCGGCATCGTGCTGCGCGGCTCGGCGTTCGCCTTCCGCAAGTACGCCGCCACGGTGGCCCAGGCCCGGTTCTTCGGCGTGGTCTTCGCCGTCTCGTCCGTGGTCACGCCGTTCTTCCTCGGCACCGTCGCCGGGGCGATCGCCTCGGGTCGGGTGCCGACGGCCGGCGAGGGCGACCCGTGGGCGTCCTGGACGGGCACGACGTCACTGGTCGGCGGGGTCGTGGCGGTCGGCACCTGCGCCTTCCTCGCCGGGGTCTTCCTGGTCACCGACGCGGCCCGGGCCGGGAAGGCCGGGCTCACGGCTGCGCTGCGCCGGCGGGTGCTTGTCGTGGGCCTGCTCACCGGAGCGGTGGTGCTGGCGGCCCTGGTGCCGCTCCACGACGACGCCCCCATGCTGTGGGCCGGGCTCACGGGGCGTGCGCTGCCCCTGGTGCTGCTCTCGTTCGTCGCCGGCCTCACCACCGTGGTCCTCGTCGCCGTACGCCGCTTCGGCCCCGCCCGGTGGAGCGCCGTGCTGGCCGTGGCGTCGGTGGTCAGCGGCTGGGGTGTGGCGCAGTACCCCTGGTTGCTGGTCGACGAGGTCACCCTCGTGCAGGCCGCAGGAGCACCCGCGACCCTGCAGGGGCTGCTGGTCGTGGTCGGTCTCGCGGCGGTGCTGGTGCTGCCCGCGCTGGGCTACCTGCTGTGGCTGACCCAGACCGAGGCCTGGAGCGGAGCGCCGGGAGCGCGCGAGGTGCAGAAGTGACCTCTCGAGGGTTCACAAGTGACCGCTCGGCGTGCCGTCAGCGCTCGCCCTCCTCCAGGGCGCGGCGCACGGCCTCGGCGTAGGTGAGCGGCTCGCCGGGCACCAGGTCGCGGATCGCGTAGTCGGTCTGCAGCACCTCGGTGCCCATCGAGTCGATGAGGTTGCCGGCGGTGGTGGCGTTGACGCCGGTGATCAGCTTGATCCACCACGAGGAGAGCAGCGGGGTGCCGACGGGCAGCTGGAGCACCGGCACCCGGCGCCCGAGCATCACCTCGCCCGCCTCCTGCATCATCCCGACGTAGGAGAGCTGGTCGGCCCCGCCGATCTCGAGCACCCGGCCGTAGGCCTCCTCGAGGCCGGTGACGCCGACGATGTAGCGGATCACGTCGTGCAGCGCGATCGGCTGGGTGCGGGTGGCCGCCCACTTGGGCACCACCATGGCCGGCAGGTTCTTGACGAGCTTGCGGGTCATCTCCCACGAGATGCCGCCGGCGCCCACCACGATGGCGGCGCGCAGCACCGTGACCGGCACGTCGGAGCCGGCCAGCAGGGACTCGACCTCGCGGCGCGAGCGCAGGTGCGGGGAGAGCTGCGTGCCCTCCTTGCCCAGCCCGCCGAGGTAGACGATCTGGCGCACCCCGTTCGCGGCGGCGGCCAGGGCGAAGGCCTTCGCGGCCTCGGCGTCCTTGCGCTCGAAGTCGTTGTCGTCGAGGGAGTGCACCAGGTAGATCGCCACGTCGACGCCGGCGAGGGGCTCTGCCAGCGAGCCCGGGTCGTCGACGTCGCCGAAGACGGCCTCGCCCTCGCCCTGGTAGGTGTCGGGGTGCCGCGTCATCGCCTTGACCTCGTGGCCGGCCTCGAGGAGGGCGGGGACGAGGCGACGACCGACGAAGCCGGTGGCGCCGGTGACCAGGACGGTGAGGCTCATGGCCCCCACCCTAGGGATTGCGCCCCGCCCCCGGGGTCACCCAGCGGTGGGTCCGGGCCCCGCCCGCTCGGCCCGGGCCCGGATCTGCTCGCGGCGGGTCTGGTCCATCGCGGCCTCGTACGCCGCCACCAGGCTCGAGATGGACAGCGGCTTGATCCGCTCGACCACCTCGCGCACGGTCTCGGCCGAGGCGCCCGCCTCCTTGTAGGCCGGCCACACCACGGTGCGGAACAGCTCGTTGAGCTCCTCGGCGACCTGGCGCCCGTGCCGGGCGTACACCTCGGCCGCGGCGGTCGCGGCGGCGGTGGGGAAGCCGAGGTCGAGGAGCCCGAGGCCCACGGTCAGCTGGGTGGGCGTCACCTCGAGCCGTTCGTCGTCGCGGCGGCGCACGATGCCCAGCGCGGCCAGCAGCGCCACGTCGTCGTCGGCCAGGCTGCGCCCGGCGCGGGTCTCGAGGTCGTCGTGGCTCATCACCTCGGCGGCCTCGGCCTGCCAGGGCGCGAGCATGGTGCGGTGCAGGGCGATCTGCTCGGGCGTCGCGTCGGCGGGCACCGCGGCGAGGTAGCGCTCGATCGCCGAGAGCGTGAACCCGTGGCCCTGCAGCTCGCGCACGAGCTCGAGCCGCGCCACGTGGTCGTCGCTGTAGTAGCCCGAGCGGCCGTGGCGGATCGGGGGCGGCAGCAGCCCCTTGGTGGTGTAGAAGCGCACGTTGCGCACGCTCATCCCGACCCGGGCGGTGAGGTTCTCGAGCGTGAGCAGGTCACCGGTCCCGGACTCCGACGTGGTGCCCATCACACTCCCTCCGACCGAATGGTCGACAACGTTCCTTGACGACACTGACAGTAATAGTGTCACAATCGAGTCAGCACACGCGCCCACGCCTCCCGGCGGGTGCGGCGCACCTTCGAGAACCGAGGACGGTCATGGCAGAAGCATTCGTGTACGACCACATCCGCACGCCGCGCGGCAAGGGCAAGGCGGCGGGCTCGCTGCACGAGGTGAAGGCGATCGACCTCGCCGTCGGGCTGCTCGACGAGCTGCGGACCCGCAACCCCGGGCTCGACCCGCACCGCGTCGACGACGTCGTGCTGGGTGTCGTGACCCCGATGGGCGAGCAGGGCGGCGACATCGCCAAGACCGCGGCGCTGGCCGCCGGCTACCCCGAGACCGTCGCCGGCGTGCAGCTCAACCGCTTCTGCGCCTCCGGCCTCGAGGCCGTCAACCAGGCCGCCGCCCGCATCCGCGGCGGCATGGAGGACCTCATCGTCGCCGGCGGCGTCGAGTCGATGTCCAACGTGCCGATGGGCTCCGACGGCGGCGCCTGGGCGATGGACCCGGCCACCGCGCTCACCACCGGCTTCGTGCCCCAGGGCATCGGCGCCGACCTGATCGCCACCATCGAGGGCTGGAACCGCGACGACGTCGACGCCTACGCCGCCGAGTCCCACCACCGCGCCGCGAAGGCCTGGGCCAACGGCTACTTCGCCGACGCCGTGATCCCCGTGCGCGACATCAACGGGCTGACGATCCTCGACCACGACGAGACGATCCGCCCCGACACCAGCCCCGAGGGCCTGGCCGGCCTCAAGCCCTCCTTCGCCCAGACCGGGCGCGACGCCGGCTTCGACGACGTGGCGCTGGAGAAGTACCACTGGATCGAGAAGATCGACCACGTCCACCACGCCGGCAACTCCTCGGGCATCGTCGACGGCGCCGCCCTGGTGGCGATCGGCAGCGAGCAGGTCGGCACCGACCTCGGCCTGACCCCGCGGGCGCGCATCGTGTCGATGGCCGTCTCGGGCGCCGACCCCACGATCATGCTGACCGGCCCCGCCCCGGCCGCCCGCAAGGCCCTGGCCAAGGCCGGCCTCGAGGTCGACGACATCGACCTGTTCGAGATCAACGAGGCCTTCGCCGCGGTGGCGATGCGCTTCATGCGCGACATGGGCATCAGCCACGAGATCACCAACGTCAACGGCGGCGCGATCGCGATGGGCCACCCCCTCGGCGCCACCGGCGCGATGATCCTCGGCACCCTCATCGACGAGCTGGCCCGCCGCGACCAGAAGCGCGGCCTGGCCACGCTCTGCGTCGGCGGCGGGATGGGCATCGCGACGATCGTCGAGCTGGTCTGACGGCGACCCGCAGCGCCGTACCCAGAAGACTTCCCTGAGACCGAACAGGACACGAACACAGACATGAGCAGCACCGAGACCCAGACGGCAGTCCGCTACGACAAGGACGCCGACGGCATCGTCACCCTGACCCTCGACGACCCGAACCAGTCCGCGAACACCATGAACGACCTCTACCGCTCGTCCATGGACGCAGCGATCGACCGCCTGTACGACGAGCTGGCCGCCGACGGGTCGTCGGTCACCGGCGTCGTGGTGGCCAGCGCCAAGAAGACCTTCTTCGCCGGCGGCGACCTCAAGGGCATGGTCAAGACCGGCCCCGAGGACGCCGCAGCCGTCTTCGAGATGGCCGAGGGCATGAAGGCCGCCCTGCGCCGCCTCGAGAAGCTGCCCCGCCCGGTCGTGGCGGCCATCAACGGCGCCGCGCTCGGCGGCGGCCTCGAGATCACCCTGGCCTGCAACCACCGCATCGTCGTCGACGACCCCAAGGTCGCGCTGGGCCTGCCCGAGGTCACCCTCGGCCTGCTGCCCGGCGGCGGCGGCGTGACCCGCACCGTGCGGATGCTGGGCCTGCAGGACGCGCTGATGGGCGTGCTGCTCGAGGGCAAGCAGTTCAAGCCGGCCCAGGCCAAGGAGGCCGGCCTGGTCGACGAGCTGGTCGCCACCCGCGAGGAGCTGGTGCCGGCGGCGAAGGCCTGGATCAAGGCCAACCCTGACGCGCACGCCAACCCCTGGGACGCCCCGGGCTACAAGATGCCCGGCGGCACGCCCCGCTCGCCCGGCCTCGCGGCGTTCCTGCCCGCCTTCCCGGCGCTGCTGCGCAAGCAGACCAAGGGTGCCGTCTACCCGGCCACCCGCGCGATCCTCTCGGCCGCGGTCGAGGGCGCCAGCCGCGACTTCGACACCGCCTCGCGCATCGAGTCGCGCTACCTGACCAACTTGATCGTCAACCAGGGCTCGAAGAACATGATCCAGGCGTTCTTCTTCGACCTGCAGGCGATCGGCGCCGGCAAGCTGCGCCCGCAGGGCGTCGAGCGCTTCCAGGCCACCAAGGTCGGCGTCCTGGGCGCCGGCATGATGGGCGCCGGCATCGCCTACTCCTGCGCCCGCGCCGGCATGCAGGTCGTGCTCAAGGACGTCTCGGCCGAGAACGCCGCCAAGGGCAAGGCCTACTCCGAGAAGCTCAACGCCAAGGCCGTCGAGCGCGGCAAGCTCACCCAGGAGAAGTCCGACGAGCTCCTCGGGCGCATCCACGCCACCGCCGACCCGGCCGACCTGGCCGGCTGCGACCTGGTGATCGAGGCCGTCTTCGAGGACCCCGCGCTGAAGGCCAAGGTCTTCGCCGAGGTGGCCCCGCACGTCAACCCCGACGCGCTGCTGTGCTCCAACACCTCGACGCTGCCGATCTCCGAGCTCGCCGAGGGCGTCGACCGCCCCGCCGACTTCATCGGCCTGCATTTCTTCAGCCCTGTCGACAAGATGCCGCTGGTCGAGATCATCAAGGGCGAGCAGACCTCCGACGAGGCGCTGGCCAAGGCGTACGACGTCGTGCAGCAGATCCGCAAGACCCCGATCGTGGTCAACGACTCGCGCGGCTTCTACACCTCGCGCGTCATCGGCTTCATGGTCAACGAGGGCATGGCGATGCTGGCCGAGGGCGTGGCGCCCTGGACCATCGAGCGGGCCACCACCCAGGCCGGCTACCCCGCCCCGGTGCTGCAGCTCTCCGACGAGCTCAACCTCGAGCTGATGGGCAAGATCGCCAAGGCCACCCGCGAGGCGAACGAGCGCGACGGCAAGCAGGTCGCGGAGCACCCCGGCACCGCCGTGGTCGACCGGATGCTCGAGGCCGGCCGCGCGGGCCGCCTGCGCGGCGCGGGCTTCTACGACTACGACGAGCAGGGCAAGCGCCAGTCCATCTGGGCCGGTCTCTCCGACCTGTTCCCGGTGGCCGAGGAGCAGCCCCCGATCGCCGACTGCCGCGACCGGATGCTCTTCGCCGAGGCGCTCGAGACCGCCAAGTGCTTCGAGGAGGGCGTCATCACCTCCGCCGCGGCCGCCAACATCGGCTCGATCATGGGCATCGGCTTCCCGCCGATGACCGGTGGCGCCGCGCAGTTCATGCAGGGCTACACCCACGTCGACGGCGAGGTGGGCCTCGCGGCCTTCGTGCGCCGCGCCGACGAGCTCGCCGAGGTGTACGGCGACCGGTTCCGGCCCACGGACCGCCTGCGCGAGATGGCCGAGAAGGGCGAGTCCTTCCCCGCCTGACCCGCCGACCCGGCCCAGATGTCGCGCCGACCCGGCCCGTCCTGACCGCGCACGCGGCAGGATGGGCCGGGTCGGTGTCGTCGGGAGGAGTCACGCGTGGAGCAGCCCCTGGTCGAGGTGCGCGACCTGCACGTGCGCTTCGGCGAGGACGAGGCGGTCGCGGGCGTCGACCTGGTCGCCGCGGCCGGCCGGGCGACCGGGCTGCTGGGCCGCAACGGCGCCGGCAAGTCGACCACGATGCGGGTGCTGGCCGGGGTGGTGCCACCCAGCGCCGGCCGCGTGCTGGTCGCCGGCCACGACGTACGACGCCAGCCCCTGGCCGCCAAGCGGGCGGTGGGCTACTGCCCCGACGTGGGCGGGCTGGTGCCGCGGGCGACCCCCTGGGAGCACCTGCAGCTGGCGGCGCGCTGCGGGACCTGCCGCGCGGCTGGGAGCCCCGGGCCCGCGACCTGCTCGAGCGCTTCGAGCTCGGCGACGTCGCCCACCGGGTCACCGCCGGCTTCTCCCACGGCATGGGCCGGCGGCTCTCGGTGGTGCTGGCGGCGCTGCACGAGCCGCCGGTGCTGCTGCTCGACGAGCCCTTCGACGGGGTCGACCCGGTCGGCGTCGAGGCCACCCTCGAGGTGGTCGCCGACGCCCGCGCCCGCGGCGCGGCGGTGCTGGTCTCCACCCACCTGCGCGAGCTGGCGATCGAGGCCTGCTCGACGGTGCTGGTGCTGCGCGGCGGCGCCCGGGTCGCCGAGCTCAGCGCGGCGCAGATGAGCGGCGAGGAGGGGGCGCGTGCCTACCGCGCGCTGCTGGACTGAGGCACGCCGCGCGGTCGCCGACACCCGCGCGCTGCTGGCCTTCCGGGCCGCCTCCTCGACGCGGCGGCTGCGCTGGGCGCTGGGCGGCTTCGTGCTGGTGAGCCTCGCGGCGGCGGTGCTGCCGGCGACGGCGCCGGGCGCCGGCGACTCCGAGCGTGCCTTCGACGTGCTCCTGCTGCTGCCCACGACCCTGGTCGCGCTGCTGCTGGTCGCCGTCGTCTCGGCGGTCGCCTCGGGCGGCGGGCGCGAGCTGGTGGCCCGCGAGGCCGCGGCGGTCCACCCGATCAGCCCCACCACCGACCACCTCGGCGCGCTGGTGCTGGCACCGCTCAACATCGCGTGGCTCCTGCAGGCCTGGGGCCTGCTCGCCGTGACGGCGTACGCCGTCGGGCCGGAGCGGCTGCTGCCCGCCCAGGTCGGCATGGTGCTGTGGGTGGCCCTGGCCACCGCGGCGGCCCAGGTGGTGGCGTGGTGCGTCGAGGGGGTGCGCCGGCTGCCCCGCGGGGTGGCCGCGGTCCGCGCGGCGACGCGCTCGTGGTGGCCGTCGCGCTGGGCCTGCAGGTGACCGGGCGGCTCGTCGACGTGCTCGACCGGGTGCCCACGGTGCGCCTGGTCGTGGTGCTGGTCGGCGGCGCCGACCCGGGCTGGGCGCTGGCCGTGGCCGTGCTCGCGCTGCTGGTGGTGGCCACGGTCGCCCTGGGCGCGGTCCCGGCCCACCTCGCCGCGCGCCGCCCGCCCCGCGACGAGCTGCGCCTGGAGTCGCAGGTGCACCCCGCCCGGCGCCGGCCGCGCAGCGTCCTGGGGGTGCTGGTGCGCACCGACCGGGCCTCGGTGTGGCGCGCGGTGCCGATGCGCCGCGGGCTGGGGGTGCTGGCGGTCGGGCCGGGACTGGTCGCGCTGCTCGGCGCGCTCGACTGGGCCCAGCTGCTGGTGCTGCCCGGGCTGGTGGCCTCGGGCGGCGCGCTGCTCTTCGGGGTCAACGCCTGGTGCCTCGACGGCCGCGGCTCGCTGTGGCGCGAGAGCCTGCCGGTCGACCCGGCCCGGGTGTTCTGGGCCCGGGTGCTGGTGCTGGCCGAGTTCCTGCTCGCCGCCTCGGTCGCGACCGTGGTGCTGGGCGGGCTGCGCTCCGGGGTGCCCTCGCCCGCCGAGGCGGCCGCGCTCCTGGGCGCGCTGGTGGTGGTGACCCTGCAGGTGGTGGGGGCGGCGATGCGCTGGTCGCTGCAGCACCCGTACGCCGTCGACCTGCGCTCGGCGCGCGCGACGCCGGCCCCGCCGGTGCGGATGGTGGGCTACTCGGCCCGGCTGGCCCTCACCACCACCCTGACCGGCCTGGTCTTCTCGGCGCTGGTGCGCCTCGACGACCCCGCGCTGGTCCTGCTGCTGGCCGTGCCGCCGGCCTGCTGGTCGGGCCTGCGGCTGGTGCGGGCCTCGCGGCGCTGGGTTGACCCGGTCGGGCGGGCGCGGGTCACGGTGGCCGTCAGCGCGTGACGTTCTGCGCCGGGTGGGCGAGAGATCTGCGCCGGGTGGGCGTGAGATATGGGCCGGGTCGGCGGGGACGGGGGAGGGGATCAGTAAGGTCTGGGCCTGTGAGCACTCCAGACACCAAGAACGCGCACCCGACCTACGCCGAGCTCGTCGCCCTGCCCGCCTGGGCCGAGCAGCCGGTCCCGGTCGCCTTCGAGGACGCCAACGGCCACCTCAACGTGCGCCACTACACCGGCATCGCCAGCGAGGGCCTCGACTACTCGCTGGTCGAGCTCGGCATCCCGCAGATGTGGCCCGCCGAGGGGCACGCCATCTTCTCCGCCGAGCACCACCTGACCTACCTGGCCGAGCTGCGCACCGGCGACCAGATGTCGGCGCGCGTGCGCCTGCTCGGTCGCTCCGAGCGCGCCGCCCACGCGCTGGTCTACCTGCTCGACGACACCCACGAGCGGGTCAGCTACGTGATGGAGGAGATCTTCCTCCACATCGACATGGAGACCCGCAGGACCGCGCCGTGGCCCGAGGACGTCGCCGCCAACCTCGACCGCCGCATCGCCGAGCACGCCGAGCTGCCCTTCGCCGCCGACGTCTCCGGCTCCATGGCCCTGCGCTGAGCCTGAGCCAGCGATGAGCCAGGACCAGCAGGAGAACCCCGCCGGCCGGGTCCGCGACGAGGACGCCTTCGACGTCGACGCGCTCGCGGCGTGGCTCGCGCCGCGCACCGGGATCGCCGAGGTCTCCGAGGTCCGCCAGTTCCGCGGCGGCGCCTCCAACCTGACCTACCTGGTGCGCCAGCCGCGCCCCGACGGGTCGACGTACGACCTGGTGCTGCGGCGCCCGCCGAGCGGTCGCAAGGCCGCCGGTGCCCACGACATGGGTCGTGAGCACGACATCCAAGCGGCGCTGGCGCCGGTCTTCGACCACGTCGCGCGGATGGTGGGCCACGAGGGCGACGAGTCGGTCCTGGGCTCGGAGTTCTACGTGATGGAGCAGGTGCCAGGCACGATCCTGCGCCAGGACCTGCCCGCGTCGTGGGGCAAGGTCGACCCCGCCTCGGTCGGGCTGCTCTGCGAGCGCGCCCTCGACGTGCTGGTCGAGCTGCACTCCGTCGACGTGGCGCAGGTGCCCGCGCTGGCCGCCTTGGGGCGCGGCGAGGGGTACGTCGAGCGGCAGGTGCGCGGCTGGACCTCGCGCCTGGAGGGCTCACGCACCGACGACACCGGCGACTGGTCCGACGTGCTGGGCTGGGTCGCCGAGCACCAGCCGGCCGACGTGGCGCAGGTGCTGATCCACAACGACTACCGCTTCGACAACCTGGTCCTCGACGGCGGGCCCGACGACCCGCGGGTCGTCGCGGTCCTCGACTGGGAGCTGGCCACCGTCGGCGACCCGTTGATGGACCTCGGCTCGACGCTGGCCTACTGGGTGCAGGCCGACGACGACGAGATGTTCCAGCTCTTCCGCCGCCAGCCCACCAACGCGCAGGGGATGTGGACCCGCGAGGAGCTCGTGCAGCGCTACTGCGAGCGCACCGGGCGCACCCCCTCGGCCGACGACCTCGCCTTCTACGAGGTCTTCGGGCTGTTCCGGCTCGCGGTGATCGCCCAGCAGATCTGGTACCGCTACGTGCACGGCCAGACCACCAACGAGGCCTACGCCCCGCTGGGCCAGGTCGTGGCCTACCTCGAGCAGCGCTGCCGGCGCCTGCTGGCCGGGCGCTGAGGAGCAGGCGATGGGTGTGGTGCTGCTGGTCCGGCACGGCCAGGCCTCCTTCGGCGCGGACGACTACGACGTGCTCTCGCCCACCGGGTGGGAGCAGGGCCGCACGCTGGGCCGCTGGCTGCGCGAGCGCGGCGTCGCCCCGACCGGGGTGGTGCGCGGCTCGATGCGCCGCCACCGCGAGACCCTGGAGGCGCTCGTCGAGGGCGCCGGCTGGAGCGAGCCCGCAGCGCACGACGAGGACGGCCGCTGGGACGAGTTCGACCACCTCGCGGTGGTCGGCGCCTACCCCGACCTGCCCGAGGGCGAGCTCGACCGGCCGGCCTTCCAGCGGGTCTTCGAGCTGGCCACGCACCGCTGGAGCACCGGCGAGCACGACGGCGACTACGCCGAGACCTACACCGGGTTCCGCGGGCGCACCCGCGCCGCCCTGGGTGCCGTGGTCGAGCAGGCCGGCAGCGGCCGCAGCGTCGTGGTGGTCACCTCCGGCGGGGTCGTGGCCGCGCTGGGCGCGGCGCTGCTGCTCGGCGACGACGTCGACCCGGCGACGTACGCCGCCACCTGGCAGCGCCTCAACACCGTGTGCGCCAACACCTCGGTCACCCGGGTGGTGGTCGGGCGCGGCGGGCCGCGGCTGCTGACCTTCAACGAGCACGAGCACCTCGCGCCCGACCAGCTGACCTACCGCTAGCCGGGGCCGGCGATGTCGACCCAGGCGACGAACGCGCTCATCGCCGTCGGGCTCGGCTCCCTGGTCGCGGTGCTGCTGCTGGTGCCCACCGCGGCGGTCCGCTACCGCCGCGCGGGCCGGCTGCCGCCCGGCGAGCTGCTGGTGCTGCTCGCCGCGGCCGTCTACGGGATCGCGCTGTGGACCTACACGCTGCTGCCGCTGCCCGACCCGGGCGCCTTCACCTGCCGGCCCACCCAGCTCGACCCGCTGACGTCGGTCGGGCGGGTCTCGCTGCCCGGCGACGGGGGAGTGCGCGCGCTGCTGCGCCAGCCGGCGTTCCTGCAGGTCGCCCTCAACGTGCTGCTCTTCGTGCCGTTCGGGTTCTTCGTACGCCGCGTGCTGCGGCGCGGCGTCGTGGTCGCCGGCCTGCTCGGGCTGGCGGCCTCCGCGCTCATCGAGACCACCCAGGGCACCGGCATCTGGGGGCTCTACGACTGCGCCTACCGGCTCCTCGACGTCGACGACCTGCTGCTCAACGCCACCGGCGCGGTGCTGGGTTCGCTGGCCTCGTGGGCGGTGGTGCGGCGCAGCGGCCCGCAGGCGCGGGCGCTGCCCGAGCACGTCACCTGGGGCCGGCGCGTCGTCGGGATGGTCTGCGACGCGGTCTTCGTGGTGGCGGTGGGCGCCGCGGTCGCCATCGGCGTGCGGTTCGTCAACGTCTACGTGCTCGACGTGGGTCCGTGGCGCGACCTGCAGGTGCTGCTGCAGTGGAGCGTGCCGTTCGCGCTGGAGGCGGTGCTGGTGCTCGGTGCCGGGCGCACGGTGGGCGAGTGGGCGGTCTCGCTGCGCACCTCCTCGCGGCACCGCTGGCTGGTGGGGCCGCAGCGGGTGGTCAAGCTCGCGACCGGGCTCGGCCCGGTCTTCGTGCTGGGGCTGGCCGACCTGCCCTGGGGCGGGGCGGCGCTGGCGGCGTACCTGGCGCTGACGCTGGCCGCGACCTGGTCGACCCGCGAGCACCGCGGGCTGAGCCACGTGCTCGCGGGCCTGGAGCTTAAAGTCGGGCTCAGGGTCGGCGTCAGAGCAGACGCTTGAGCACGCCCAGCGGGGCGTGCTTCATCACCACCGACAGCGGCGCCCACGGCAGCGCCGGCACGCAGGCGGAGTCGGCCCGCTTCTCGATGGCCGCGACCATCGCCCGCACGCCCTTCTCGGTCGAGACCATCAGCGGGGTCTGCTGCGCGACCTGCTCGTTCATCTCCGAGGCGATGTAGCCGGGGTAGAGCACCGTCACGTCGACGCTGCGGCCCAGCTCGGTGCCGTGCAGCTCGGTGCGCAGCCCCTCGGCGAGGAACGCCGCGCCGATCTTGGTGGCGGCGTACGTCGTCATCGACTTCGGCATGCCGCGCATCGCCGACATCGACGAGACCATCACCAGGTGGCCCGAGCGCTGCGCCCGGAAGACCTCCATCGCGGCCTCGGTCTGGGCCAGCGCGCCGAGGAAGTTGGTGGTGGCGGTCTCGCGGTTGGCCGCGGCCTGGCCGGTGCCGAGCGGGGCGCCCTTGCCCAGGCCGGCGTTGACGACGACGCGGTCGAGGCCGCCGAGCTCGGCGCGCAGCTCCTCGAAGACCACCGGCACCTGCTCGGGGTCGGTCACGTCGAGGGTGCGCAGCGCGACCCGGCGCCCGGGGTGGGCCGCGAGGATCTCGGAGCGCAGCTCCTCGAGCCGGTCGGTGCGCCGCGCGCACAGGGCGAGGTCCTCGCCGCGGGCGGCGAGCTGGCGGGCCATCTCGGCGCCGAGCCCGGAGGAGGCGCCGGTGATCAGGGTGGTGGTCATGGGGACAGTCTCCCGACCGGCCCGCGCGGGTCACCCCTGAGGTCACGGAACGGCCACCGTTACGAAACCGTTGCCATGCCCCGGGGGGCAAACCCTTGACCTAGAGGGGGGTGATGAATTGTGGTCTGTACCACCCTCGTGTTCGCGACCGACCGTCTCGGTGTCGGCGCACGTGGGGTTCTCGGGCAGCTACAGGGAGACATCACACTCGTGCACACCACTGCAGCGAGCCGTTCCGCGCGCCAGCGCAGCATCGGCCTCATCTCCGCGGGACTCCTCGCGGCCGGAGTCGCGGCCTCGGTGCCGGCGGCCTCCGCCGCCGACGAGACCGCCACCCCCCAGGCGCCCAGCGGCGCCGACGCCCTGACGTCGTACGACGCCGGGCGCTACGTCGTCGTGCTGCGCGAGCCCGCGGCCGCGGCGTACGCCGGCGGCGACCGCCGCTTCGCCGCGACCCGCGCCGCGGAGGGCGGCCAGTTCCGCGCCGACTCCGCCAAGGTCCGCGCCTACACCGCGCACCTCGAGAGGGAGCAGGAGGCGCTCGCCGAGGAGGCCGGCGTCGAGCCGGTCCTGAGCAACACGATCGCGAGCAACTCCTTCGTGGCCGACCTCAGCGCCGAGCAGGCGCTCGAGCTGGCCGGCGACCGCCGCGTGCTGCTGGTGGAGAAGAACGTCGCGCGCGAGCTCGACACCTGGAACACCGGTGACGCCCTGGGCATGACGGGCAAGAAGGGCGCCTGGAAGCAGGAGGGCCCCCGCGGCAAGGCCGGCGACGGCGTCGTGGCCGGCGTCATCGACTCGGGCTACTGGCCCGAGTCGGCGTCGTTCTCGGGCAACGCCATCGGCGAGGAGCCCCGCACCAAGTGGGACATCTCGATGGACGCCGAGGGCAACACCCGCATGGAGAAGCTCGACGGCGGCGTCTTCACCGGCGCCTGCGAGGCCGGCGAGGAGTTCGAGGTCACCCTGTGCAACGACAAGGTGATCGGCGCGCGCTACTACTCCGACTCCTTCGAGGCCCAGATCGCCTCGGGCGCCGTCGAGATGGCCGAGGACGAGTTCCTCTCCGCGCGTGACGGTGGCGGCCACGGCTCGCACACCGCCTCCACGACCGCCGGCAACATCGTGCGCGGCGTCGAGGTGGAGGGCCGCGAGTTCGGCAAGCTCTCCGGCATGGCCCCGGCCGCCAAGATCGCGGTCTACAAGGTCTGCTGGGAGGACACCGACCCCAACACGGGCGGCTGCTACACCGACGCCATCCTGGGCGCGATCGACGACGCCGTCGCCGACGGCGTCGACGTGCTGAACTTCTCGATCTCGGGCGCCACCGACACCGTGGTCGACTCCGTCGAGGTGGCCTTCGAGGGCGCGGCCGAGGCCGGCGTCTTCGTCGCGGCCTCCGCCGGCAACAGCGGCCCCGACGCCTCGACCGTGGCCCACAACAGCCCGTGGCTGACGACCGTGGCCTCGACCACCCACGTCAACTTCGAGAACACCGTCAAGCTCGGTGACGGCACCAAGCTCGTGGGCGCCTCGATCTCGGGCACCCGCCTGCCGCAGACCCCGATGATCGACTCGGTCTCCGCCGCCGGCACCGACGACCTGGCCGACGCCGCCCTGTGCGGCCCCGAGACCCTCGACCCGGCGCTGGTCGAGGGCAAGATCGTGGTCTGCGACCGCGGCGCCTACGCCCGCGTCGACAAGTCCGCCGAGGTCGCCCGTGCCGGCGGCGTCGGCATGATCATGGTCAACCCGTCCGAGAACAGCCTCGACGCCGACTTCCACTCGGTGCCGACCATCCACCTCGACGAGGTCGACGGCCCCAAGGTCTACGACTACCTCGACGAGGCCGGCGAGGACGCCACCGCGGCGTTCCTGCTCGGCAACAAGACCGACAAGGTCACCCCGCTGCCGCAGGTCTCGGGCTTCTCCTCGCGCGGCCCCGCCGTCGCCAACGAGTCCGACATCCTCAAGCCCGACATCGCCGCGCCGGGCTCGAGCGTGCTCGCCGCGGTCTCGCCGCCGACCAACGCCGGTCGTGACTACGACCTGTACTCCGGCACCTCCATGGCCGCCCCGCACGTCGCGGGCCTGGGCGCCTTCCTGATGGGCACCTACCCGACCTGGTCGCCCCAGGACGTGCAGTCGGCGATGATGACCACCGCCAACCGCACCCGCACCGCCGAGGGCAAGGGCTCCGACGACGCCCACGCCCAGGGCGCCGGCATCGTGAACCCGAAGAAGTTCTTCAACCCCGGGTGGCACATCGGCTCGAACGCCCGCGAGTGGCGCGGCTTCCTGACCGGCCAGGGCCTGCCCACCGGTGTCCCGGCGATCCCGGCCACCGAGGTCAACCTGCCCTCCATGGCGCAGGGCCAGGTCGCCGGCACCACCTCCTTCACCCGCACCATGGTCTCGACCATGGCCGGCACCTGGAAGGTGAAGGTCCGCGTCCCCGGCTTCGAGGCCTCCGTCCCCGCGACGGTCACCGCCAAGCGCAAGGGCGACATCGAGGACCTGACCATCGAGTTCACCCGCACCGACGCGCCCCTGGGCGAGTTCGCGCAGGGTGTCGTCACCCTCAAGGGCCCCACGAAGATGCGCCTGCCCGTCGCGCTGCGACCGGTCTCGGTCAAGGCACCGCTCGCGGTCGAGGGCACCGGCACCGACGGCTCGACCACGGTCGAGATCACCCCGTCGACCACCGGTGAGCTGGCCATCGGCACCGCCGGCCTCGCGAAGGGCATCTCGGCCGACGGCTCCGTCGACGAGGGCGGTGCCGTGCTGTCCGAGTGCATCGAGATCCCCGAGGGCGTCGACTTCGCCCGCTTCGACCTCGACGCGACCGACGACAGCAGCGACCTCGACCTCTTCGTGTACGCCGCTGCCTCGTGCGACCCGTCGACGATCTACGCCTACGCCGGCCAGTCCGCGACCGGCTCGGCCGACGAGCGGGTCGACATCACCGCTCCCGAGGCCGGGGCGTACTACTTCGAGGTCGCCGGCTACGCCGCCGGCTCCGAGGGCAGCCCGATCGCCTACGACTTCGACACCTTCCTCGTCGGCGCCGGTGCGGACCTCGGTGACCTCACCGCGGACCCCAACCCGGTCCCGACCCAGTCGCAGCAGCCCACGACGTTCGACGTGAGCTGGAGCGGCCTGGAGGAGGGCGCGGAGTACCTCGGCCTGCTGACCTACGACGGGGCGCTCGCCCCGACGGTGCTCTCGGTCTCGACCGAGTGACACGCAGCTAGCCAGCAGCATCCAGCACCACACCCACCAGGCGGCCGCCCCGGGAGACCGGGGCGGCCGTCCTGTCTTCTACGGACCTCAAGCATGGATACCGGGTATGCATACGTGGTATACATACCCGGTACGCAACGGTCGTTCGGGAGAGACGGGGCACCAGATGTCGGTCAAGCAGGCGCTGCTGGCGCTGCTGGAGCAGGAGCCGATGTACGGCTACCAGCTCCGCACGGAGTTCGAGGCCCGCACCGGGTCGGCGTGGCCCCTCAACGTCGGGCAGGTCTACACGACCCTGACCCGCCTCGAGCGTGACGGCCTGGTCGAGCCGGCCGGCAGCGACGACGAGGGCCACGAGATCTGGCGGCTCACCGCCGCCGGTCACGACGAGGTCGCCGCCTGGTTCACCACCCCGGTCGCGCGCACCCAGCCGCCGCGCGACGAGCTGGCCATCAAGCTCGCCCTGGCGGTCACGGTGCCCGGCGTCGACGTCGGCACCCTGATCCAGCGCCAGCGTGGCGCGACGATGGGCGCCCTGCAGGACTACACCCGCCTCAAGCGGCAGGCCGACGGTGCCGGCGGCCGCGCCGACCTGGCCTGGAGCCTGGTGCTCGACTCGCTGGTCTTCGCCGCCGAGGCCGAGATCCGCTGGCTCGACCACTGCGAGGCCCGCGTACGCCGCGCGGCCACGCAGACCGCGCCGTCAGCGCCGGCCCCTGCGCCCGCCCGGGCGGAGCAGGCGGCCGGGCGATGAGCGGCGAGCTGCAGGCCGCCCAGGCCGCGCGCCTGCGGGCCGAGGAGCAGCGCTGGCTGGCCCAGTCGGCCGACCGGCTGCGCGAGGCCGTGGCCCGCTCTCGCGCCCGCCGCGAGACGTCCACCGGGACGAACCGGTGAGCGCGCTGCTGCGCCTGCACGGCGTGACCCGCGTCCACGGCGAGGGCGCCACCCGGGTCGAGGCGCTGCGCGGGGTCTCCTTCGCCGCCCACGCGGGCGAGCTGGTCGCGGTGATGGGCCCCAGCGGCTCCGGCAAGTCGACCCTGCTGACCATCGCCGGGGGGCTCGACCAGCCCACTGAGGGCCGGGTCGAGGTCGAGGGCACCGACCTGGTGGCCCTGCCCCAGGCCGAGCGCTCGCGGATGCGGCGCACGTCGATCGGCTACGTCTTCCAGGGCTTCAACCTGATCCCGGCGCTCACCGCCGCCGAGAACGTCTCCCTGCCCCTCGAGCTCGACGGCACCCGCTCGCGGGTCGCGCGCCGGGCCGCGCTGCGGGCGCTCGAGGAGGTGGGCATCGCCGAGCTGGCCGACCGCTTCCCCGACGACATGTCCGGCGGCCAGCAGCAGCGGGTGGCGATCGCGCGCGCCGTCGTCGGCGAGCGCCGGCTGATCCTGGCCGACGAGCCCACCGGTGCCCTCGACAGCGAGACCGGCGAGGAGGTGCTGCGCCTGCTGCGCGCGCGCTGCGACGCCGGCGCCGCGGGGGTGCTGGTCACCCACGAGGCGCGGCACGCGGCCTGGGCCGACCGGGTCGTCTTCCTGCGTGACGGCGTGGTCGTCGACGAGTCGGGCTGCGAGCCGGTGGAGTCGCTGCTCGAGACGAGCGACGCCCGGTGAACCCGTTGACCTGGCTGCGCGGCTGGCGGCTGCCGCTGCGGGTCGCCTGGCGCGACGCGCGCCGGGCCCGTGCGCGCAGCCTGCTGGTGCTGGTGATGATCGCGCTGCCGGTCGCGGCCGTCGCGATCGCCGACACCGTCTACAGCACCGCCGAGGTGTCGGGCGGGGAGGTGCTCGAGCGTCGGCTCGGCACCGCAGCGGCGCTGGTCGAGGTCCAGGACGGCGCCGGCCGCGTCTTCCAGAAGCCCGACCCCGACCAGGGCCAGGCCTACGACGGCGGGGGCGACGGCGAGCCGCTGACCCGTGCCGGTGTGCTGGAGGTGCTGGGCGGCGAGCGGACCACCAGCACGCTCCGGCAGGGTTGGGTCCAGTTCGAGACCGAGCTCGGGCTCGGCGACGCCGACGTCGTGGAGACCCGGCTCGACGACCCCCTCACCGAGGGCCTGGTCGACCTCCTCGACGGTCGCTGGCCCACCGCGGCGACGGAGGTGGTGGTCAGCCCCGAGCTGCTCGAGCGCGGCCCCGGCACGGCGCTGACGCTGGCCGACGGCACCGCGCTGAGCATCGTCGGCACCGCCGAGAGCACCCGCTACACCGGCCACCCGCGCGCCTTCGGGCTGCCGGGCGCCTTCGGGCTCGACGAGCGCGGCTCGACCTCCTACCTGGTCGGCGGCGCCCCGGTGGGCTGGGAGCAGGTCCTCGAGCTCAACGAGCAGGGCGCGGTCGTGCTGTCGCGCGCCGTCATGACCGACCCGCCCGCCGACGACGAGCTGCCGATGGAGGTGCAGTGGGGCTCGGCGCTGACGGAGGCCTCGGTGATCACCACGATCGTCCTGGTCGTGGTGATGGTGCTGCTCGAGGTCGTGCTGCTGGCCGGCCCGGCCTTCGCGGTCGGGGCGCGGCGCTCGGCCCGCACCCTCGCGCTGATGGCGGCCGCCGGCGGCACGCCGGCGCAGTCGCGGCGCGTGGTCCTCGCCTCCGGGGTGGTGCTGGGCGGGGTCGCCGCCGTCCTCGGCCTGGTGCTGGGGGTCCTGGGAGCCCGGGCCCTGCTGCCGTTGGTGCAGCGCTTCTCCGACACCCGCTTCGGGCCCTTCGACGTGGTGTGGAGCCACCTGCTCGCCGTCGCCGCCTTCGGCCTGGTCAGCGCGCTGCTGGCCGCGATGGTGCCGGCCTGGCTGGCCTCGCGCCAGGACGTCGTGGCGGTGCTCGGCGGGCGCCGCGGCGATGCCCGGGCCTCGCGCCGCTCCCCGCTGGTCGGGCTGGTCCTCCTCGGTGCCGGCGTCGCCGCGGCGGTGTACGGCGCGACGGCCGGGTCGGGGGACGGCGAGGTCCTGATCGCCGCCTCCGCGCTGCTCAGCGTGCTGGGCATGGTGCTGCTGGTGCCGGTCGTCGTCGTCGCCGTCGCGCGGGTCTCCGCGCGGCTGCCCCTGCCGCTGCGCTTCGCCGCCCGCGACGCCGCCCGGCACCGCAGCCGCACCGTGCCGGCCGTGGCCGCCGTCGCGGCCACCGTCGCCGGCGTCGTCGCCCTGGGGATCGCGATCACCAGCGACGAGGCGCAGAACCGCGAGGGGTACCGCGCCTCGCTGCCGATGGACGCCATGAGCGTCGTCGACTACCGACGTGACGCCGACTACGACGAGCACGCCACCGCGGTGCGCGGTGTCGCTCCCGGCCTGGAGGTGCAGCGGCTGCGTGGCGTCGACCAGGCCACCGGGCGCTACACCGAGGTGCGCTTCCGGCGGGAGGGCGGCGAGACGGTGCTGTCGAGCTACGGCGGCGCCTTCGCGGGCAGCGTGCTGGTCGCCGAGGAGGTGCCCGGCGCGCTGACCGGGCTGTCGGACGACGACCGCGCGGCCGGCCAGGAGGCGCTCGACGCGGGCGGGGCGCTGGTCTACTCCGACGCGCCGCTCACCGACGAGCGGGCCACGGTGGTGCTCAAGGTGCACGGCCGCGACGGCCGCCGCGAGCAGGCCGTCCTGCCCGCCACCTACGTCACGGTCGACCAGGGGTACGCGCCGGTGCAGGGGGTGCTGTCGCCGGCCGCCGCCGAGCGGCTGGGGGCGCCGGTGACCGACGTCGGGCTCTACCTGCCCGGACCGGTCGGGGCAGCCCAGGAGCGCGACATCTCCGAGACCGTGCAGGGCGCGGCCGTCGAGGCCACGGTCTACGCCGAGCGCGGCTACCAGGCGCCCGACGAGACGGTGATCGTCCAGCTGGTGCTGGCCGGCCTCGGCGCGGTGCTGATGCTGGGCGGCACCCTGACCGCGACGTTCCTGGCGCTCTCCGACGCCCGGCCTGACCTGGCCACCCTCTCGGCCGTCGGGGCCGCGCCCCGCACCCGCCGCGGCGTGGCGGCGGCGTACGCGCTGGTCGTGGGGCTGGTCGGCGCGGTCCTCGGCGCCCTCGTGGGGGCGGTGCCCGGTGTGGCCATCACCTACCCGCTCACCGCGCCGTACGGGTTCGGGGACGCCGTGGACGTGCCCAGCCACTACCTCGACGTGCCGTGGCTGATGGTCGTCGGCGTCGTGGTCGGGCTGCCGCTGCTGACCTCGGCCGTCGTCGGCCTCACCGCCCGCTCGCGGCTGCCCCTGGTCGCCCGCCTCGACTGACCCGGCGCAGATCTCGCGCTGACCCGGCGCAGATCTCGCGCTGACCCGGCGCGAATCTCGCGCTGACCCGGCGCGAACCGGCTAGTGGCTCAGCCAGGTCTGCTCGCCGGAGCACTCCGGGGGCAGCGGGAGGCCACCCACCTCGTCGCCGGCGACGGTGCCCCCAGCGAGGCTGACCGTGTCGCCGATGGCGTAGCGGCCCTCGTCGGGCACCTCGATCGTGAGGGGGGCGTCGTCCACGACCTCGGTCCCGTGCGGCCAGACGACGGCCATCGCGTCGCCCACCTCGTCCGGCTCGATCCCGAGGCAGCCGCCCACGTCGGCCAGCCGTCCCGTCAGGAGGGCGGCCATGCCCTCGCTGGTGCGCTCTCCCACCAGCACCCGCACCCCCGCGGCGGTGACGGTCTCGGCCTCGCCACCGCAGGCCGCGGTGAGCAGCGACGCCGCCGCCAGCAGGGCGGCCAGCGCAGGCCGACCTCGGAGGTCGGATCGGTCGCGGAGGACGGGCACGTCAGCAGTCTGCCGCACACGGGCTCCGGCCGTGGCCGGTGTGGGCGGCGTGCGGAGGAAAGGCGGCCGGGACCCTTGACAACGTACAACCAGTTGGTTGTATGTTGGGCCCATGGACGGAGAGGACAGGGTGGACGCCTGGTTCCACGCGCTGTCCGACCGCACGCGGCGCGACATCCTGCGCCGGGTGCTGGCCGGTGAGCACTCCGTCTCGACGCTCGCGGCGTCGTACGACATGAGCTTCGCCGCGGTGCAGAAGCACGTCGCCGTGCTGGAGAGGGCCGGCCTGCTGACCAAGCGTCGGCAGGGCCGCGAAGCCCTCGCCAGCGGTGACGTCGCAGCGGTGCGGTCGGTGGGCGCGATGCTCACCGAGCTGGAGTCCCTCTGGCGTGGCCGCATCTCCCGGATCGACGAGCTCATCGCCGAGCCCGACCCCGAGCCCGACCTCAGCGCCGACCAGGCGCCCCCACCACCCGAGCAGAAGGACTGAGCACCATGCCCGTCACCGACGTCACCCACGACCTCGACGCCCGCACCCTGACCATCGTCGCCGACTTCCCGGCGCCGCCGAAGCGGATCTGGGAGGTGTACGCCGACCCGCGCCAGCTGGAGCGGGTCTGGGGGCCGCCGACCCACCCGGCCACCTTCGTCGACCACGACCTCGCCCCCGGCGGGCGGATGAACTACTACATGACCAGCCCCGAGGGGGAGCGCTACTACGGCTTCTGGGAGGTCCGCAGCGTCGACGAGCCCAGCGGCTTCAGCTTCGACGACGGGTTCGCGCTCGACGAGCAGTTCACCAAGAACCCCGACCTGCCGGTCAGCACCAACGTCTTCTCCTTCGCCGAGCACGACGGCGGCACCCGGGCGACGTACGTCAGCACCTACGCCAGCGCCGAGGCGCTGCAGGCCGTCCTCGACATGGGTGTCGTCGAGGGAGCCTCCGCGGCCATCAACCAGATCGACGAGCTGGTCGCCGAGTGAGGCGCGGCCGCGCGGGGCAGCCGCGCCGAATCGCGGCCCCCACGGGTGTCGCGGATGAGGCGCTCGACGTGGTGCCAGGCCCTAGCGTGTGGTCCATGTCCCCGAGGCGGAGGTACGAGAGTTGAGATCTGACGAGCCCAGCCGTGTGTGCTTCGAGACCACGCTGACGGCGTTCGGGAACAACACGGGGATCGTGGTCCCTGAGGAAGTCATCGCGCAGCTGGGCGCGGGGAGGCGTCCGCCGGTCGAGGTGGACGTCAACGGGTACGAGTACCGGAGCACGGTGGCCGTGATGCGCGGTCAGTACCTCATCAGCCTCAGTGCCGCGGTGCGCGCAGCCACTGGACTGGCTGGCGGTGATCAGATCCGCGTGGCTCTGACGGTGGCGGACTCGCCGCGCACCGTCGACGTGCCTGTCGACTTCGCTGCCGCGCTGGACGCGGACGGCGCGGCACGAGGGTTCTTCGACGACCTGTCCAACAGCCTCCAGCGCTACCACGTGGACAACATCAATGCTGCCAAATCCCCGGACACGCGCCAGAGGCGGATCGACAAGGCCGTGTCCCTCTTCCTGGACGGGAAGCGTCGATAGGGAGTCGGCGGCGTCGCCGCACGGCGACGGATCGACCATCCGATGGTCCTGACGAACCGCACGCGACACGCCGACGCCCGCGTGCGGTGCGCCAGGATGACGACGCGCCAACAAAAGTCAGGCTTGACTGTTTGTTGATGAGCGGACAGGCTGTGCCCGTGACCAGCGCCCCCACCCGTGTGCCCCAGGGCGAGCGCACCCGGCTGATGCGGGCGCGGCTCCTCGACGCCACCGTCGAGCTGCTGGTCGAGCGCGGCTTCGCGGGCACCACCACGACGTTGGTCAGCGAGCGGGCCGGGGTCAGCCGCGGGGCCCAGCTGCACCACTTCCCGACCAAGAACGACCTGGTCGTCGCCGCCGTGGAGCACCTCACCGCGACGCGCGTCGCCGAGCTGGACGCCGCCGCCGCGGCGCTGCCGCCCGACGTGCCGCGCACCCGCGGGGTGCTGCAGGTGCTCGCCGACCACTTCACCTCCCCGGTCTTCGTCGCCGCCCTCGAGCTGTGGGTGGCCGCCCGCACCGACCCCGGGCTCCACGCCTCGGTCGGTCCGCTCGAACAGAAGGTCGGCCGCGAGACCCACCGCCTGACCGTCGAGCTGCTCGACGCCGACGAGTCCGTCGAGGGCGTGCGCGAGCTGGTGCAGGCCACCCTCGACCTGGCCCGCGGCCTCGGCCTGGCCAACACCGTCACCGACGACGCCGCCCGCCGCGACCGGATTCTCGACCGCTGGGCCGACACGCTCGACACCACCCTCACGAGGAGAACGCGATGAGTGACCTGCTCGAGGCCCTGCTGGGCGACCTGCGCGCGGAGGGCGACCAGCTCTGGTCGACCGTCACCGGGCTCGACGCCGACGGCTGGGCCACGCCCACGCCCGCCCCCGGCTGGAGCGTGGCCACCCAGGTCGCCCACCTCGCCTGGACCGACGAGGTCGCGGCGCTCGCCGCCCGCAGCCACACCCCCGAGGGCAAGGCGGCCTGGGACGAGATCGTCCTCGCCGCGATGGCCGACCCCACCGGCTTCGTCGACTCCGCGGCCCTCGAGGTGGCCCGGCTGGCCCCCGAGGCGCTGCTCGCGCGCTGGGGCAAGGCCCGCGACGAGCTGACCACCGCGCTGCGCGAGGTGCCGGCCGGGCAGAAGATGCCCTGGTTCGGCCCGCCGATGTCGCCGACCTCGATGGGCACCGCCCGCTTCATGGAGACCTGGGCGCACGCGCTCGACGTGTACGACGCCCTCGGCGTGCGGCACGAGCCCACCGACCGCGTCCGCCACGTCGCCCACCTGGGCGTGCGCACCCGCGACTTCGCCTACTCGGTGCACGAGCAGCAGCCGCCCGCCGAGCAGTTCCGCGTGCAGCTGGTCTCCCCCTCGGGCGAGACCTGGGCCTGGGGGCCGGAGGACGCCGCCCAGACGGTGACCGGGTCGGCGTACGACTTCTGCCTGCTGGTCACCCAGCGCGTGCACCGCGACGACACCGACCTGGTCGCGACCGGCGAGGACGCCGCGACCTGGCTCACCATCGCCCAGGCCTTCGCCGGGCCCGCCGGCCCCGGTCGGGAGCAGCGATGACCGGCACCCACGCGCCGACGCTGCTGGTCGGCAACTGCTCGGGCTTCTACGGCGACCGCATGTCGGCGATGCGCGAGATGCTCGAGGGGGCCCTCGACGACGGCCGCACCCTCGACGTGCTCACCGGCGACTACCTCGCCGAGCTCACCATGCTGATCCTCGGCAAGGACACGATGCGCGACGCCTCGCTGGGCTACGCGCGCACCCACCTGCGCCAGCTCGAGGACTGCCTGGGCCTCGCGCTCGAGCGCGGCACCCGGATCGTCTCCAACGCCGGCGGGCTCAACCCCGCCGGGCTCGCCGAGCGCGTCCGCGAGGTCGCGCAGGGCCTCGGCCTCGACGTCGCCGTGGCCCACGTCGAGGGCGACGACCTGCGCGCCCGCGCCGCCGACGTCGGCCTCGACGGTGCCCTGACCGCCAACGCCTACCTCGGCGGCTTCGGCATCGCCCGCGCCCTCACCGCCGGCGCCGACGTCGTCGTCACCGGCCGCGTGACCGACGCCTCCCTGGTCGTCGGCCCCGCCGTCGCCCACTTCGGCTGGGAAGCCGACCAGCACGACGAGCTCGCCGGCGCCGTGGTCGCCGGGCACGTGCTCGAGTGCGGCACCCAGGCCACCGGTGGCAACTTCAGCGGCTTCCGCTCGCTGGCCGCCGCCGGCGTCGACCTCTCGGTGCCGCTGGGCTTCCCGGTCGCCGAGATCGAGGCCGACGGCTCCTCCACCATCACCAAGCAGGCCGGCACCGGCGGCGCGGTCACCGTCGACACCGTCACCGCCCAGCTGGTCTACGAGATCCAGTCCACCCGGTACCTCGGCCCCGACGTCACCACCCACCTCGACACCGTCCGCCTCGAGCAGGTCGGCCCCGACCGCGTGCGCGTCAGCGACGTGGTCGGCGAGGCGCCGCCCGAGCGGCTCAAGGTCTGCGTCAACGAGCTCGGCGGCTGGCGCAACAGCATCGAGCTGGTGCTCACCGGCCTCGACATCGAGGCCAAGGCCGACTGGGTGCGCGAGCAGCTCGCGCCGCGCCTGACCGCCCAGGAGGTGACCTGGACCCGGCCGACCCCGCCCGCCGCCGACGCCGACACCGAGGAGGGCGCGTCGGTGCTGCTGCGCTGCACCGTCACCGACCCCGAGCAGGGCCCGGTCGCCAAGGCGTTCACCGGCCCCGCGGTCGAGCTCGCCCTCGGGTCCTACCCCGGCTTCACGATGACCGGCCCGCCCGGCGCCCCCACGCCGTACGGCGTCTACCGCGCGGCGTACGTCGACCGCTCGGCCGTCGAGCACGTCGTGGTGCTGCCCGACGGCACCCGCGAGACCGCGCCCGACCCGACGACGTACGCCGAGGCCGACCACACCCTGGGCCTGCGCCCCTCGCCGTACCCCGCCCCGGCCGACACGCTGAACCGCCGGCTGCCGCTGGGCACCTTCGTGCACGCCCGCTCCGGCGACAAGGGCGGCGACGCCAACCTCGGGCTGTGGGTCTCCCACGACGGCCCGCCCGACAAGTACGCCGCCCGGGTGACCTGGCTGGCCAAGATCATCAGCCCGCGCAAGGTGCGCGAGCTGCTGCCCGAGGCCGCCGCGCTGCCCGACGAGGCGATCGAGGTGCACGTGCTGCCCAACCTCGGCGCCGTCAACGTCGTCATCAAGGGGCTGCTCGGCCAGGGCGTGGCCGCCTCGACCCGCTTCGACCCGCAGGCCAAGGGCCTGGGCGAGTGGGCACGCTCGCGGTCGGTGCACATCCAGGAAGGACTGCTGACATGAGCGAGATCCGCGAGCTCGGCGCCGAGTTCGCCCGCCGCGAGGTCGTCGACCACCTGCAGGAGTGGGAGGACGCCGGCAGCATCCCGCGCGAGCTGCACGCGGCGGCCGCGAAGCAGGGCCTGCTCGGTCTCGCGTTCCCCACCGACGTCGGCGGCGAGGGCGGCTCGATGCTCGACTCCGTCGACCTGCAGGAGGGCATGCTCTCGGCCGGTGCCTCCAGCGGG
Organism: Nocardioides marinisabuli; assembly: GCF_013466785.1. Taxonomy (NCBI): domain Bacteria; kingdom Bacillati; phylum Actinomycetota; class Actinomycetes; order Propionibacteriales; family Nocardioidaceae; genus Nocardioides; species Nocardioides marinisabuli. The sequence continues at coordinate 1,400,621 of NZ_CP059163.1, read as the reverse complement.
CTGCTCGCCGGTCTCCTCACCAGCGGCATCGCGCTGCCGCACATGGTCGCGGCCGCCGGTCGCGGCGAGGCCGGCGCCGACGCGCTGGTCGACCGGTTCGTGCGGCCCACCCTGGCCGGCGAGACGATCGGCTCGTTGGCGATCACCGAGCCCGGCGGCGGCTCCGACGTCGCCGGCCTGCGCACCACCGCCGTCCGCGACGGCGACCACTACGTCGTCAACGGCGCCAAGACCTTCATCACCTCCGGTGTGCGCGCCGACTTCGTGACCACCGCGGTGCGCACCGGCGAGGCCGGCCACGCCGGCGTCAGCCTGCTCGTCGTCGAGCGCGGCACGCCCGGCTTCACCGTCGACCGCTCGCTGCGCAAGATGGGCTGGCACTGCTCCGACACCGCCGAGCTGTCGTACGTCGACGTGCGGGTGCCGGTGGGCAACCTCGTCGGCGCCGAGGGGTCGGGCTTCTACCAGATCGCCGAGCAGTTCGTCTCCGAGCGGATCGCCCTCGCGGTGCACGCCTACGGCATCGCCGCGCGCAGCCTCGAGCTGACCGCCGCGTACTGCCACGAGCGCGACACCTTCGGCAGGCCGCTGGTGGCCAACCAGGTGGTGCGCCACAAGCTGGTCGAGATGCACCGCCAGGTCGAGGTGGCGCGCACCTACACCCGCGCGGTCGTCGAGCGCGGCGCGACCGTCGCCGAGGCCTGCCTGGCCAAGCAGACCGCCTGCGACGCGGCGACGTACGTCTGCGACCAGGCGGTGCAGCTGCACGGCGGCACCGGCTACATGCACGGCACCGAGGTGGAGCGGCACTACCGCGACGCCCGCATCCTGCCCATCGGCGGCGGCGCCACCGAGGTCCTCACCGACCTCGCGGCCAAGCTGCTGGGCTACGCACCCACGAGAGGCGAGAGCCGATGATCCTGGACCGACTCGTGCCCCCGATGACCGGTGAGGTCACGGTGGCCATGGACGCCCCACCCGAGGAGGTGTGGGCGCTGGTCAGCGACGTGACGCGGATCGGGGAGTTCTCGCCCGAGACCTTCGAGGCGCGCTGGACGCGCGGCTCCACCGGCCCCGAGGTCGGCGCCAGCTTCAAGGGCCACGTCAAGCGCAACGGCGTCGGGCCGACGTACTGGTCGCCCTGCCAGGTGACGGCCTGCGAGGAGCCGCGGCTCTTCGAGTTCAGCGTCGGCACCGACGACGTGACGGTCAACAACTGGGGCTACCGGATCGAGCCCGACGGGGCCGGGGGCTCCCGGGTCACCGAGTACTTCCGGCTCGAGGCGGCACTGCCGTTCCGCCTGTACTGGCTGCTGCTGGGCCGGCTGCGCGGGAGGACGAACGAGAAGGGGATGCGGACCACGTTGGAGCGGATGAAGCAGGTGGTGGAGTCGTGAGCAACCGCGAGGCGATGCTCGAGAAGCTGTCGGCGCTGCACGAGGACCAGGCCAAGGCCGTCGCCGGCGGCGGCGAGCGCTCGGTGGCCCGCCACCACGGCCGCGGCAAGCTGCTGCCGCGCGAGCGCATCGAGCTGCTCGTCGACGAGGGCTCGGCCTTCCTCGAGCTCTCGCCGCTGGCCGGCTGGGGCTCCGACTTCACCGTCGGCGCCTCCGTGGTCACCGGCATCGGCGTCGTCGAGGGCGTCGAGTGCGTGATCACCGCCAACGACCCCACCGTCAAGGGCGGCGCGAGCAACCCGTGGACGGTCAAGAAGATCTTCCGGGCCGCGCAGATCGCCGAGGAGAACGGCCTGCCGACGGTCTCGCTGGTCGAGTCGGGGGGTGCGGACCTGCCCACCCAGAAGGAGATCTTCATCCCCGGCGGCAAGCTCTTCCGCGACCTCACCCGCGCCAGTGCGCGCAAGCAGCCCACCGTCGCGCTGGTCTTCGGCAACTCCACGGCCGGCGGCGCCTACGTGCCCGGCATGAGCGACTACACCGTGATGGTCAAGGAGCAGGCCAAGGTCTTCCTCGGCGGCCCGCCGCTGGTGAAGATGGCCACCGGCGAGGAGTCCGACGACGAGTCGCTGGGCGGCGCCGAGATGCACGCGCGCACCTCCGGGCTGGCCGACTACCTCGCCGAGGACGAGCGCGACGCCATCCGGATCGGGCGGCGGATCGTGGCCCGGCTGGGGCGCCGGCCCCGGCCCGCGCCGGCGGCGTACGCCGAGCCGGACGCCGACCCCGAGGAGCTGCTCGACCTGGTGCCGGCCGACCTGAAGGAGCCCTTCGACCCGCGCGAGGTGATCGCGCGGCTCTGCGACGGCGTCGGCCCGGGCAACGCGGTGGTCTTCGACGAGTTCAAGCCGCTCTACGGCACCTCGCTGGTCACCGGCTGGGCGCGCCTGCACGGGCGCCCGATCGGCATCCTGGCCAACGCCCAGGGCGTGCTGTTCAGCCAGGAGGCCCAGAAGGCCGCGCAGTTCGTGCAGCTGGCCAACCAGTCCGACACGCCGCTGCTGTTCCTGCACAACACCACCGGCTACATGGTCGGCAAGGAGTACGAGCAGGGCGGCATCATCAAGCACGGCGCGATGATGATCAACGCGATCAGCAACTCCTCGGTGCCGCACCTGACCGTGGTGCTCGGCGCGTCGTACGGCGCCGGCAACTACGGCATGAACGGGCGCGCCTACGACCCGCGCTTCCTCTTCACCTGGCCCTCGTCGAAGTCGGCGGTGATGGGCCCGGCCCAGCTCGCCGGGGTGCTCGAGATCGTGGCCCAGCAGTCGGCGGAGTCGAAGGGCGAGGTGTTCGACGCCGAGGGCTTCGCGGCCGTGAAGCAGATGGTGGAGGCCTCGGTCGAGGAGCAGTCGCTGCCGCACTTCCTCTCCGGGATGCTCTACGACGACGGGGTCATCGACCCCCGCGACACCCGCACCGTCCTGGGCATCTGCCTGTCCGTCATCGAGAACCAGCCCTGGACCGGCGCCGCCGGCTACGGCGTCTTCAGGATGTGAGCGCCCCCATGATCACCCGACTGCTGGTCGCCAACCGCGCCGAGATCGCCTCGCGGGTCTTCCGGACCTGCCGGGCGTTGGGCATCGAGACCGTCGCCGTGCACTCCGACGCCGACGCCGACCTCCCGTACGTCGCCGAGGCCGACGCCGCCGTGCGCCTGCCCGGCAACGCCCCGGGCGAGACCTACCTGCGCGCCGACCTGGTGCTCGAGGCCGCCCGGGCCGCGGGCGCCGACGCGATCCACCCCGGCTACGGCTTCCTGTCGGAGAACGCCGACTTCGCCCGCGCCGTCGAGGCCGCCGGGCTGACCTGGGTGGGCCCGGCGGCCGCCTCGATCGAGCAGATGGGCTCGAAGATCGAGTCGAAGAAGCTGATGGAGGCCGCCGGCGTCCCGGTGCTGACCGACCACACCGTCGAGACCGCCACCGAGGCCGACCTGCCGCTGATCGTCAAGGCGTCGGCCGGCGGCGGCGGGCGGGGCATGCGGATCGTGCGCACCCTGGCCGACCTGCCCGGCGAGGTCGCGGCCGCGCAGGCCGAGGCCGCCTCCGCGTTCGGCGACGGCACCGTCTTCGTCGAGACGTACGTCGAGCGCGGCCGCCACGTCGAGGTGCAGGTGCTCGGCGACGGCCGCGGCGGCGCGGTGGCCGTCGGCGAGCGCGACTGCTCGCTGCAGCGGCGCCACCAGAAGGTCGTCGAGGAGTCGCCGGCCCCGGGGCTGCGCCCCGAGGTCGCCGCCGCCATGCACGAGGCCGCGGTGGCCGCCGCGACCGCGATCGACTACCGGGGCGCGGGCACCGTGGAGTTCCTCTACGACCCCGCCACCGAGCGGTTCTTCTTCCTCGAGATGAACACCCGCCTGCAGGTCGAGCACCCGGTCACCGAGCTGGTGCACGGCCTCGACCTCGTCGAGCAGCAGCTCGCGGTCGCCGAGGGTCACGGCCTGCCCGAGGTGCCCCCGGCGCGGGGCCACGCCATCGAGGTGCGGCTCTACGCCGAGGACCCGGCGGCCGACTACCAGCCGCAGAGCGGGCCGCTGACCCGCTTCGAGATCCCGGGCGCCGACGGCGAGGAGCCGGGGGTGCGCGTCGACGCGGGCTTCGCCAGCGGGTCGGTCGTCTCCACGCACTACGACGCGATGCTGGCCAAGGTGGTCGTGCACGCCCCCACCCGCGAGGCCGCCGCCCGGCGCCTCGCCGGGGTGCTCTCGCGGGCCCGGATCCACGGGCTGGTCACCAACCGCGACCTGCTCGTCGCGGCGCTGCGCGAGCCCGACTTCGTCGCGGGTCGGGTCAGCACCGGTTTCCTCGCCGAGCACCCCGACCTGTTCGCGGGCGCCGACGACGACCCCGGGGCGCCGGTCGCGGCCGCCCTGGCGCTGGCCGAGCGCACCCGGGCCGAGCGCACCGTCCAGCACGGCGCACCGGTCGCCTGGCGCAACGTCGTCTCCGCGCCGCAGCGCACCGAGCTCGAGGTGTCCGGCGCCGACGAGCCGCTCGTGGTCGAGTGGCGGGGCGGGCGCGACGGCTACACGGTCGAGGGCTTCCGCGTGGTCTCGGTGAGCGCCACGGCCGTGAGCCTCGAGCGCGACGGCGTGCGCACGACGTACGACGTGGCGGTGAGCGGGTCGACCCACCGCCCGGTCGTCGACGTCGACTCGCCCGGGCGCCACGTGCGCCTGGCGCGGGTGCCGCGCTTCACCGACCCCGCCGACGCGGTGGCCAGCGGCAGCCTGCTGGCGCCGATGCCCGGCAGCGTCGTGAAGGTCCTGGTCGCCCAGGGCGACGAGGTCGCCGCCGGTGACCCGGTGCTGGTGCTCGAGGCGATGAAGATGCAGCACACGGTCAGCGCCCCCACCGACGGTGTGGTGGCCACGCTCGACGTACGACCCGGCTCGCAGGTCGCGGCCGGAGAGGTCCTGGCAGTAGTGGAGGAGAAGCAATGAGCACGCACGCGTTCACCGAGTCCGAGGAGCGCCAGGAGCTGCGCAAGCAGGTCGCCAAGCTGGCCGCGACCTACGGGCGCGACTACTTCGTCGAGAAGGCCCGCTCCGGCGGCAAGACGACGGACCTGTGGATGGCGATCGCCAAGAACGGCTACCTCGGCATCAACATTCCCGAGGAGTACGGCGGCGGGGGCGGCGGCATCGGCGACATCGCCGCGGTCTGCGAGGAGCTCTCGGCGCAGGGCTGCCCGCTGCTGCTGATGGTCGTCAGCCCGGCGATCTGCGGCACCATCATCACCCGCTACGGCACCGAGGAGCAGAAGCAGAAGTGGCTGCCCGGGCTGTGCGACGGCACCGGCACGATGGCCTTCGCCATCACTGAGCCCGACGCCGGCACCAACACCCACAACATCACCACCACCGCCCGCCGCGACGGCGACGGCTGGGTGCTCAACGGCCGCAAGATCTGGATCTCGGGCATCGACGAGGCCGACAACGTGCTGGTCGTGGCCCGCACCGAGGACGCGCGCACCGGCAAGCTCAAGCCGTGCCTGTTCGTGGTGCCCACGGACGCCGAGGGCTTCGAGGCCAACGCGATCCCGATGGAGATCGTCAGTCCCGAGAACCAGTTCCAGGTGTTCATGGACGACGTGCGGCTGCCGGCCGACGCGCTGGTGGGTGACGAGGACGGCGGGCTGGTGCAGCTCTTCGCCGGGCTCAACCCCGAGCGGATCATGGCGGCCGCCTTCTCGCTGGGCCTGGCGCGCTACGCGCTGCGCCAGGCGACGGCGTACGCGAAGGAGCGCGAGGTCTTCGGCCAGCCGATCGGCGCGCACCAGGCGATCGCGCACCCGCTGGCCCAGAGCCACATCGAGATCGAGATGGCGCGGCTGATGAACCAGAAGGCCGCCGCCCTGCTCGACGCCGGCGAGGAGATGGCTGCGGGCGAGGCCGCCAACATGGCCAAGTACGCCGCCGCGGAGGCCGCCTGCGACGTCGTGGACCGCGCCGTGCAGACCCACGGTGGCAACGGCGCGAGCCAGGAGTACGGCATGGCGGGGCTGCTGGTGGCCACCCGGGTGGGCCGGATCGCGCCGGTCAGCCGGGAGATGATCCTCAACTTCGTGTCGATGCATTCGCTGGGGCTGCCCAAGTCCTACTGACCGACCTACTAGCGTGGGGTGGGTGGGAAGAGTCCTGGACGGTGCCGACCGCGCGCAGCGGCGCTTCCCACCCCTCTCGGTGCCGATCGCCGTCTTCTACAAGTACGTCGACGACCAGGGCCCCTACCTGGCCGCGATCATCACCTACTACGGCTTTATCGCGATCTTCCCGCTGCTGCTGCTGGCCACCTCGATCCTCGGCTTCCTCCTGCAGGGCAACCCCGGGCTGCAGGAGGCCGTGCTCAGCTCGGCGCTGCGCCAGTTCCCGATCATCGGCGAGGAGCTCGGGCGCCCCGAGGGGATGACCGGGTCGACGACCGCGGTGGTGGTCGGCTCGCTGACCGCGCTGTACGGCGCGCTGGGGCTGGGGCAGGCGCTGCAGAACGCGCAGAACATCGCCTGGTCGGTGCCGCGCAACAGCCGGCCCAACCCGGTGGTGCTGCGGCTCAAGAGCCTGGTGCTGCTGGTGACCTCGGGCGTGGCGGTGCTGGGCGTCTCGGTCGTCTCGGCGCTCGGCTCGGAGACCGACATGTTCGCGCCCACCGCCGACGGCTCGTGGCGCTGGCTGATCCGCCTGGTCACGGTGCTGCTGGTGGGAATGGTCCTGACCGGGCTGTTCCGGTTCGCGGCCGCGCGGCGGCTGCGCTGGTCGCAGGCCGCCCCGGGGGCCTTCGTGGTGGCGGCGCTGTGGCAGCTCCTGCAGTGGCTCGGCACCCTCTACGTCACCGCGGTGATCAACGAGACCGACGGGATGAACGGCACCTTCGCCCTGGTCCTCGGCCTGATCGGCGTCATCTACATCGCCGCGGTGATGGGGGTGATCGGCATGGAGGTCAACGTCGTGCTGGCCCGCCACCTCTACCCGCGCTCGCTGCTGACGCTCTTCATCGACAAGGTCGACCTGACCCCGGCCGACAAGCGCGCCTACACCTACTACGTGCGCTCGCAGCGCCACAAGGTCAACGAGATCATCGACGTGCGCTTCGACGAGGACGACGACATCGTCGAGCCGCCGCCCGACCCCGACGAGCTGCGGCGGCTGCCGCCGACCACCACGCTGGAGGCGCTCGACGGCCGGGGCGCTAGCGCAGCCGTGCCACCAGCGCCGCCACCGTCTCGCGACTGACCCCCAGCCCCTCGACGGCGTACGTCGCGTGGTCGCCGTGCTCGGCGCGCACCCGCTCGTCGGCGGCCGCGAGGTAGCCGGCCTCGGCGACCATGATGCTCTCGTAGACCGCGACCTTCTCGGGGCCCAGGTGCTCGGCGACCATGGCGAGGTACTTCTCGCGGGTGCCGTTGACCTCGTTGGTGCGCAGGTAGTCGGCCAGCACCGTCTCCTCGTCGACCCCGGCCAGGCGCAGCAGCAGCGCCGAGACCCAGCCCGTGCGGTCCTTGCCCGCGGTGCAGTGGAAGATCTGGGGCCCGGTGCCGGCGGCCAGCCGGGTGAGCAGGTCGGCCAGGCTCGCGCGCGCCAGCTCGTCGTCGACGAAACCGCGGTAGACCGCGCGCATCGCCTCGTCGGCCTCCTCGCGGGTGGCCAGCGCGACGACCTGGTCCATCGGGATGCCCGGCACCGGCAGGTGGTGCCAGGTCGCGCCCGCGACCTCGATGTCGGGGTGGGCGTCGACCTCGTGCTGCTCGCGCAGGTCGAAGATCTCGCCGAGGCCCAGCCCGGCCAACCGGTGCGCATCGGCGTCGCTGAGCTGCAGCTCGTTGGAGCGGTAGAGCACCCCCGGCCGCAGCGGGTGGCCGTCGGCCGTCGTGTGGCCCGGGCCGGCCAGGTCGCGGAAGTTGTCGGCGGAGGCCAGCCGCACCAGCTCGTGGCCCAGGTCGCCGGTCTCGCCGGGGGACATCTCGCTCACGACCGGAATCCTGCCAGGTGCCTGCTCACCCCGATGCCGATGGCGCAGGAAGTTGGGCGGCGCGAGTCGGCGTGAGTTCCTGTGCGAGTCGGCGCTTCTTCCTCACGCCGTCGCCGTACGGCGTGGTGGGCGTCGAGCCGGCTGGTTCGAACGGGCCGGCTCGCGGGAAGTGGCGCCGGGTCGGCGAGGAAGTGGCGCCGGGTCGGCGAGGAAGTGGCGCCGGGTGGGCGGGGAACTGGCGCCGGGTCGGCGAGGAAGTGGCGCCGGGTGGGCGGGGAACTGGCGCCGGGTCGGGGTGGCTCGGTGCGCGAGTCGGCGTGAGTTCCTGTGCGAGTCGGCGCTTGTTCCTCGCGCGGTCGCCGTACGGCGGGGTGGGCGTCGAGGCGGCTGGTTCGAACGGGCCGGCTCGCGGGAACTGGCGCCGGGTGGGCGGGGAACTGGCGCCGGGTCGGGGTGGGTCGGTGCGCGAGTCGGCGTGAGTTCCTGTGCGAGTCGGCGCTTGTTCCTCGCGCGGTCGCCGTACGGCGTGGTGGGCGTCGAGCCGGCTGGTTCGAACGCGCCGGCTCGCGCGAAGTGGCGCCGGGTGGACGGGGAACTGGCGCCGGGTCGGGGTGGGTCGGTGCGCGAGTCGGCGTGAGTTCCTGCGCGAGTCGGCGCTTCTTCCTCACGCCGTCGCCGTACGGCGTGGTGGGCGCCGAGCCGGCTGGTTCGAACGGGCCGGCCCGCGGGAAGTGGCGCCGGCTCGGCGAGGAACTGGCGCCGGGTGGGCGGGGAACTGGCGCCGGGTCGCGGATGCCGCTGGAGGCATGCGGGTGGGGAGCGGCCGCCTAGGCTCGCGGCATGACTGAGCAGACGATGGCGGGCCGCACCGTCCTGGTGACCGGTGCGAGCGACGGGATCGGGGCGGAGACCGCGAAGGTGCTGGCCGCCGAGGGGGCGACGGTGCACGTCACCGGGCGCAGCGCCGACAAGCTGCGCCCGATCGCCGAGGCGGTCGGGACCGAGCCGCTGGTGGCCGACTTCTCCCGCTTCGACGACGTGCGGCACCTGGCCAAGCAGGTGGCCGAGCGGGTCGAGCACCTCGACCTGCTGGTGAATAACGCCGGCGGCACCTTCTCGCCATCGCAGCGCACCCACGACGGGCACGAGCCGAACCTCCAGGTCAACCACCTGGCGCCCTACCTGCTGACCCGGCTGCTGCACCCGCAGCTGGCCGCGGCCGACGGGTCGCTGGTCATGAACACCTCCAGCATCGCCAACCTGCTGGGCCGCGTGGTGGTCGACGACCTCGACTACGAGCACCGCCGAGCGCGGGAGTTCCCGGCGTACGGCACCGGCAAGCTGATGAACATCCTCTTCACGCGCGGCATCACCCAGCGCTGGGCGGCCGATGGCATCCGGTCGGTCGCCGTGCACCCCGGCCCGGTCGGCAGCTCCTTCGGCCGCGACTCGTTCTTCATCGGGCTCCTCTACCGCACGCCGCTGAAGCGCTTCGGCACCATCAGCGTCCCCGACGGCGCCGCGCCGCTGGTCGCCCTGGCCCACCGCGGAGCCGACCCCGAGATCGACGGGCGCTACTTCAGCCGGTTCAAGATCGACGGCCGCGAGCACCGCCAGGCCCACGACCAGGCGCTCATCGACGGGCTGTGGGAGCGCTCGGCGGAGCTGGTCGGGCTCGCCTGAGGCCCTCCCCGGCGCGGCTCACCGCAGCGGCACGAACCGGTAGTGCCCGTGCCGGGTCACCTCGTCCACGCCGTCGCGGCGCTCGACCAGCAGCATCACCCCGTTGACCGGCGCCACCATCCGGCCGGGGTCGCCCAGCTGGTCGAGCAGCGCCTGCGGCAGCTCGCGCGCCTCCGCGGAGACCAGGACGGCGTCGTACGGCGCCTCCGCGGGCCAGCCGAGCCGCTCGGGGTCGGCCTGCTCGACACGCACCCGCGCCACCTGCTGCGCCGCGAGGTGCGCGCGCGCCATCCGCACCAGCGCCGGCTCGAGCTCGACGCCGAGGACCGTGCCGTCCGGGCCCACCAGCCACGACAGCAGGGCGGTGGTCCACCCGGAGCCGCAGCCCACGTCGAGCACCCGCTGCCCGGGACGGGGGTCGAGCAGCCGCAGCATGTCGGCGACGGTGCGGGGCTGGCTGTTGGTCTGGCCGTGCCCGATCTGCACCGGGGCGTCGTCCCCGGCGCGGTCCCGGACCTCGGGCGGCAGGTAGTCGGCGCGGGCCACCGCCCGCATCGCCGACCGCACCCTCGCGGCCCCGTCGTGTGCCACCACTCGAGTGTCCACCCGGCCCCGCGCCGCGTCGACCCGGCGAGATGAGAGGGGTCTCATCGTGACCTCACGGCTGGCTCATCCTGCGCGGCCATCGTGGTGCTCGCACCCGGAGACCACCGATGGAAGGAACGACACCATGTCGAAGATCCGCACCGCCACCGCCACCCTCGGCGCCGCCGCACTCCTGGCCACCCCGTTGGCCCTGCTGGGCGGGCCGGCCCACGCCGACGGGCCCGAGCAGGACCGTGACTTCCGCGTCGGGGGCGCCGAGGTCGACTTCTCCGTCGAGAAGGAGGACGGCCGCTTCGAGGTCGAGGTCGAGGTCGAGGACGCCGAGCCCGGCAGCAGGTGGCGCGTCGTGCTCAAGCACGACGGCCGCAAGGTCCACTCCCGCGTCCACCGGGCC